>JAZUCC010000001.1:0-48833 GCA_045638965.1 Acutalibacteraceae bacterium
TTTAGTGCGACAGAACCGTATTTTAGTGCGACAGAACCGTATTTTAGTGCGACAGAACCGTATTTAAGTGCGACAGCATCGTATTTTAGTGCGGCAGCACCGTATTTTAGTGCGACAGCACCGTATTTTAGTGCGGCAGCACCGTATTTTAGTGCGGCAGCAACCTGAAAAGATTAATAAATAATCTTTGCAACTGCCTTGCGAACCTTAACGCCCTTGCCGTCGGGTGCAATGCAGGGCTTGTGGGCTTCACCGGGGAAAATTACAACGAAAACTCCCTCGGTAAGGTCTGCTCTTGAAAA
The DNA here is from genome assembly GCA_045638965.1 of Acutalibacteraceae bacterium. GTDB lineage: Bacteria > Bacillota > Clostridia > Oscillospirales > Acutalibacteraceae > RUG806. The sequence continues at coordinate 303 of JAZUCC010000001.1, forward strand.
CTTATCTGTATTTCCGAAAAATGCAATATCATCGGTATCAAGGCGGTTGTCGGTGCATTCAAGAATATCCTGATCGCAGAGGTCAATATATTCTTCACCTGAAATCACATACTGAATATCAATATATTTCTTGTGTGATTCATAAAGACATTCATCAATGTTCTTGTTGGTATATTCGCCGAGATTGATGAAAATGTTTTCGCCGTCAACGGTGATTCTTTCATTGGGTGTGTTTTCATCAATCTTTTCAAGTGCCTCAAAGGCTGTCTTGAAGGAGGGATGAACGCTGAAATACTTGCCTGCATTTTTGATTGAGTCGATTATCATAATGAAAATTCCTTTCATAAAAAATTTTTAATTTAGGAGAGCGCTATGAAAAATACCTCCTGCTGCTTTACGGGGCACAGAGATATTCCCCATGAAAAAATACCTGCAATAAAAGAAAGACTGCATGAGGTGCTTTCTTCATTGCTTGAGCGGGGCTTTACCGATTTCTATAACGGCGGTGCGGTGGGCTTTGATCTTCTTTCCGCCGAAGCAGTGCTGGAGCTGAAAAAAATTCATCCCCACATAAGGCTTCACCTTATTATACCATGCGCAAATCAGACTGTGAAGTGGAAAAAATCCGAAATTGAACGCTATGAGCGCATAAAGGGAGCCTCCGACGAGGTGAAAATTCTTTCCCCCTTTTATTTCAACGGCTGCATGCAGATAAGAAACCGTTACATGGTAGATGCATCCTCGGTGTGCGTTGCATACCTTGAACGCACCACGGGCGGCAGCGCAGACACCGTGAAATATGCCGAAAAGCAAGGGGCGGAGGTTGTCATAATATAACGGTTGGCGTTATATTATGCCTCGTATTGGCTTCGGAACAGCTTTGCATATTTTCCGTCAAGCTTCAGCAATTGCTCATGTGTGCCTGTTTCGAGAATTCTGCCCTTTTCCATGTATAAAATTTTATCAGATTCAAGAATAGTTGAAAGTCTGTGGGCTACAACAAAGCTTGTTTTACCCTCCATAAGAGTACGGAAAGCCTTCTGTACTCTTATTTCTGTTCTTGTATCAATTGATGATGTCGCCTCGTCGAGAATAAGAATTTTCGGGTCGGTAAGCATAACTCTTGTGATGCACAGAAGCTGCTTCTGTCCCTGTGAAAGGCTGCCGCCGTCTTCACCTATAACTGTGTCAAGTCCGTCGGGGAGTCTCTTTATGAATGAATATGAATGCGAAAGCTTTGCTGCCGCGATAATTTCCTCGTCGGTGGCTTCCTTTTTGCCCATGCGTATATTGTCTCTTATGGTGCCGGGCATAAGCCATGTTTCCTGAAGCACCATGCCGAAGGTATTTCTGAGGCTTTCTCTTGTAATGTCTCTTATGTCAACACCGTCAACGGAGATTGAGCCTGAATTAACATCATAAAAACGCATTAAAAGATTTATAAAGGTTGTCTTACCGCAGCCCGTAGGACCGACAATTGCAATCTTTTCACCGCTTTTAACGGAGAGATTGAAGCCTTCGATGAGCTTCTGTGAGGGAGTGTATGAGAAAGCAACATCCTTTATTTCTATTATACCCTCGGAGGAATTTTTTATAAGTGCATTTTCACTGTCGGGAATTTCTTCCTTTTCCTCTAAAAGCTCAATAACCCTTGAAGCACATGCAAGTGCATTCTGAAGCTCTGCAGCAACACCTGAAATTTCATTGAAGGGCTTGGTGTACTGATTTGCATAGGAAAGCAGGCATGTGAGAATACCCACTGTGATTCCCGTGCCTGAAATTACCGCAAAAGCACCTGCAAAGGCAACTGCCGCATAAACAATTGAATTTACAAACCGTGTTGAGGGATTTGTTGTGGAGGAGTAGAAAATTGCCTTAAGAGAAATCTTTTTGAGATTTTCATTTATCTCACCGAAGTGCCGGAGACTGTCCTTTTCCTTCATGAATGCCTTGACTGTCTTAAGGTTACCCGTCACCTCGTCAATGAGCGCCGTCTGCTGTGCGCGCACTCTTGACTGCTCCTGAAAGAAATTATAGGTATGATTTGCAATGAATCTTGCCACAAACAGTGAAACGGGGGTAAGGGCTGCCACAACAAGCGCAATCTTCCAGTCAAGCACAAGCATGAGGATAAGTGTGCCGATAATTGTTAAAATACCCGTGAAAAACTGGGTGAAGCCCATTAAAAGACCCTCTGAAAACTGGTCTGCATCGGAAATGATTCTCGATACGGTTTCACCGCTTTTGTGTGTGTCGATATATGAAAGGGGCAGTGAATTTATCTTTTTATATGCCCTGTTCCTTATATCTCTTACTACACCGTAGGTGATTTTATTGTTTATTGTATTCATAAGCCACGCAGTCAGCGCACATATAAGTGTCAGAACCGCGGTTTTGATGAGAATTTCACTTATGCCCTGAAAATCAACGGCACCCTTGCCGAGGATAAGGTCAATTGCATCACCGAATAAAAGAGGGATATAAAGGGTAAGTGCTACATTCGCTGCCGCAAGAGCTATTGACAGCATTACCTGAAGCTTATACTGTGAAATAAAGCCGAGAACCTTTTTAATTGTTCCCGAGGGTGCTTTTTTACTGCTCATTTACGGCACCTCCGTTCTGGGACATATAAATTTCCCTGTAAACCTCACTGCTTTCAAGAAGCTCGCTGTGAGTACCCACGGCTTCAACTCTGCCGTCCTCCATAACAATAATTCTGTCGCAGGAGATAACTGAAGAGGTTCTTTGAGAAACAATGAAAACTGCGGGGGAGTCGGGAAGAGCGTTTATAGCCTTGCGAAGTCTCGCATCCGTTGCAAGGTCAAGTGCCGAAGCGGAGTCATCAAGAATAAGCACGGGAGCCTTTTTTACAAGGGCTCTTGCTATTGTAAGCCGCTGACGCTGACCGCCCGACAGATTCTTTGCTCCCTGTGAAAGCATTTCATCAAGTCCGTTTTCCTTTGCGGAAATAACGTCTTCTGCCTGTGCTGCGGAAATTGCCTCATAAAGCTCGTCCTCCGTGGCATCCTTATTGCCCCACAGAAGATTTTCTCTTATACTGCCCGAGAAAAGCACCGCCTTCTGCTCAACTACAGCAACAAGTCGGTTGAGTGTTTCTCTGTCATAGTCCCTTACGGGATTTCCGAAAACGAAAACCTCACCCTTTGTTGCATCATAAAAGCGGGGGATAAGATTTATAAGTGTTGATTTACCCGAGCCTGTCGAGCCGATAATACCTGTTTTTTCCCCCTTTTTAACGGTGAATGAAATGTCGGAAAGTGATTCCTCACCCGCACCCTTATAGGTAAAGGAGGCACCGCGCAGCTCCACCGCAGGGGCGGAAAAATCAGGCTGTGCTCCCTTTTCGGGGTAGGAAATTGAGGGCTTTACATCAAACACCTCGGAGATTCTGTTCATGCATGCCACGGATTTTGTTATTGTGATAATAAGGCTTGCAAGCTTGATAAGCTCAACTAAAATCTGTGCCATGTAGTTATAAAGTGCTACCACACTGCCCTGTGAGATAATACCCGCATCAACCCGCACCGCCCCCGTGTATATAAGAATAACCGTTGCAATGTTGATTATCACATAGGTCATGGGGTTGAGAAGAGCAGAGATTCTTCCCGCCTTTTTCTGTGCGGAGAAAAGAAGTGAATTGTTCTTGCTGAATTCTGTTATATCGTCCTTTTCCGTTGTGAATGCACGAAGCACCCTTACACCGATAAGGGAATTTCTTGTTTTTGAAAGAATGCCGTCAAGATGCTTCTGCACGGTCTTATAAAGAGGTACTGTGCCCAGCATTATTGCGAAAACAACCACGGTAAGAAGAGGAATTGTCCCCGCAAAGGTAAATGCGGGAGTGGTGTCAACGGTGAATGCCATAATCATTGCGCCGAATACCACAAAGGGTGAGCGCATTAAAAGGCGAAGTGTAAGATTCACACCGTTCTGCACCTGATTTATGTCGCTTGTCATTCTTGTGATAAGCTTTGATGTGCCGAGACAGTCAATCTCCGTGTAGGAAAGCCCGCCTATGTGACTGAAAAGACTGTAGCGCAGGGAGGCGGAAACACCCACTGCAGCCCTTGCCGAGAAATACTGGGCAGTAAGGGAAAATGCAAGTCCCACCACGGCTAAAAGTGCAAGCAGAAGGCTCATTTTCAGAATGTAGGTAACATCATTATTCTGAATGCCTATGTCAATTATTCTTTTTACTACCAAGGGTACAAACAGCTCTAAAAGAGCCTCGAACATCTTAAAAAGAGGCGCAAGAACTGTTTCAAGCTTGTAGTTTTTCATAAATTCAAGAAGCTTTTTCAATATAATCACCAAAAAGATACTACCATAGTTTGTTAATTTTTTCAATAAGACAATGGTTTTTTCTTGCATATTAACGATATATATGTTAAAATATTCTGCTGTAAAACGATAATTTATTCTGAAAGGATGTATATTATGTCAGGCCATTCCAAATGGAGCACCATAAAAAGAAAGAAAGAAAAGACCGATAATGCCCGTGCAAAGGTATTCACAAAAATCGGCAGAGAAATTGCAGTTGCTGTTAAGGAAGGCGGTCCCGATCCCGCAGGTAACTCAAAGCTCAAGGACGTAATTGCAAAGGCAAAGGCAGCAAACGTTCCCAATGATAACATTGAAAGAATCATCAAGAAGGCCGCAGGCGAAGGCGGCGGTGAAAACTATGAGGAAATCATCTACGAGGGCTACGGTCCTTCAGGTGTTGCAGTTGTTGTTGAAGCACTTACCGACAACAGAAACAGAACTGCAGGTGATGTCCGTCACTATTTCGACAAGTTCGGCGGCAACATGGGTCAGTCAGGCTCCGTTATGTTCATGTTTACACGTCAGGGTGTTGTTCTTGTTGACGGTGAAGATGTTGACGAGGATAAGATTATGGAGGATGCACTTGAAGCAGGTGCAGACGACATCATCCCCGATGAGGGTGTGTTCGATATAAGAACAGGCATCAACGCAGTTGCTGACGTTTCCGAGGCTCTCACAAAGATGGGCTATACAGTTGTTTCCGCACAGCCCGAATATGTTCCCTCAACCTATACCGCTTTACAGGGCGACGACATCACCCGTATGGGCAAGATGCTCGAAATGTTTGAGGACAACGACGATATTCAGGCAGTATGGCATAACTGGGAAAACGAAGACGATTACGAATAAAAGGTGATTATATGACTTTTTGTCCCGACAAAACCGAGGTTTTCTTTTCATTTCTTGAAAACCCCATAAATGTTTCGTCAATTTTCTGTGAAATCAGTCTCCCCTTTATGGAAAGCCCCCTTGTTATCCGTTGGTACGGTGTCATTATTGCATTCGGTCTTACTCTTGCCGTGCTTTTCGGAGGCAGAAAGGCTTATGTATGGAAAATGGACATCAACAAAATGCTGGATGTTCTCATTTACGGTGCGCTGGGCGGTATCATCGGTGCGCGACTTTACTATGTTTTCAGTAAATGGGACTATTACAGCATCCATACCGATGAAATTTTTCAGATATGGAACGGCGGACTTGCCATTTACGGCGGTCTTATAGGCGGCATTATAGCAGGGCTTATAGTCTGCAAGGTGGAAAAGCTGAACATTCTCAATCTTTTAGACCTGTGCGGTATGAGCTTTCTTATCGGACAGGGAATCGGCAGATGGGGTAACTTTGCGAATCAGGAGGCATTCGGCACAAATACAAGCTCCTTTATCGGCATGTATTCCGTAAAAACCGAGGCTTACCTTACAGCTTTACAGAATTCGGGCAGTGATATAATCGTTGACCCGTCAGCACCCGTGCATCCCACCTTCCTTTATGAGTCACTGTGGTGTATTTTAAGCTTTGTGATTCTCTACATAGTCTGCCAGAAATTCCGTAAATTCTCGGGTCAGCTTTTCTTAGGCTACGGCTTTTTATACGGCATTGAGCGCGCAATCGTTGAGGGCATGAGAACAGACTCTCTTTATATCGGCGATACAAATATCAGAATTTCACAGCTTATTTCTCTTGTGCTTGTAGCAGTCTGCGGCATACTTTTAGTTGTTCTTACAATAAAGTACACTAAAAATCCCAAGCCCATTGAGGGTGTTGACTATTACAACGAAATTCCCCTTTACCGCCACAGAAAAAAGGCGGCTGAAATGAAGGAAATCGTTGAGGAATACACAGAAAAGCTTACTGTGCTTAAGGCAAAGAATGAAGCAGAGCTTCTTACAGATGCAGAAAGCAAGAAGATTGCTTCTCTTGAAGAAAAGCTTCGCAAGGCACAGGATGAACTGAATGATGCTGAAGAAAAGGTGGCAATTCAGGACGCAAAGAAGGCAGCCAAGCTTGCCAAAAAATCTGCAAAGCAAGCATAAATTAAAAAGACTCCGGGGAAGGATAGTTTTCCTCGGAGCTTTTCTCAATCATAATTTACAGAAATAAATAAGTCTTTGCCTTGTAGGGGACGTCGCCTACAGACCGTAATGGCAAATTGCGCCGTTAAATTATAATTTACGGAGGATTTTACTTATGTTTTTTCTCGGTATTGACGGTGGTGGGACAAAAACCACCTGTCTTGTAACAGATGAAAAGCTCAATGAAATATACCGCACTGCAGGCTCGTCCATAAATTTTTATTCCGAGGGGCTTGAAGCCGCCCGCGAAAATATGCGGAAAATGCTTGAAGTCATCGAAAATGATACGGGTATTTCTCATTTTGACGGTGTGTGCGTTGGCTCATCCGCCCTTTTCGGCACTGCAGACGAAAAGACACTTCACGATTTCTGTGACGGTGTTTTCAGTGCTGATAATATCATTATGGATTCCGACCTGTTTATTGCTCTCAAGGCTTCGGAAAAGAAAAATGTAATGGTGGTTATTGCAGGCACAGGCTCAATGGTGGCAGGCTTCGGCGCAAACGGTGAAATTGTCACACGCGGAGGCTACGGCTATATTTTAGGTGACGAGGGCAGCGGCTACAGAATTGCTCTTGACGGTATCCGCGAGGCGGTAAGAAGCCTTGATAATACAGGGGAAAAGACTGTTTTAGGCGAATATCTTCTTGAATTTTCAGGGGTGAAAGCAAAGGAAGAGCTTGTTGATGCCTTTTACAGTCCCGAAAAGGACAGAAAGGCAATTGCCGCATTTTCTCCCTATGTTTCAAGGGCGGCAAAAGAGGGTGACGCAGTAGCACGGAAAATTCTTTTCTCCCAGTGTGAGCTGCTTTCGTGCGGTGTGAAAGCACTTCTTTCCGAAATGCCCCCAATGCCTCATATTGCCCTTTACGGCGGTGTTTTCCAGCACGATGAAATGTACCGTAAGCACTTTGCGGAGCTCGTAAAAGCTTATTGCTCATCCTGTGAGCTGCTTACAAAGGAGCCCGCCTACGGCGCCTGCTTCGCCGCACGTGAAAGTGTAGGCAGTAGGCAATAGTCTGTAGACTATAAGGATTAAGATGTATGGATAGCTATAAAGCACTGAATGTATTGCAGAAATCTATGGATGCGGTAAAACAGGTTTATTGATTGGTTAAATTTTTGCCTAAAGAAGAATTATATGCATTATCAGACCAGATGCGTAGAGCAGCAATATCAATTCCATCTAATATTGCTGAAGGATACGGAAGAAATTCCAGAAATGATTATGTTCGATTTTTAAATATTGCACGAGGCTCAAAATATGAGCTTGAAACGCAAATACAAATTTGTATTATGTTGGGATATTTTGCAGAGGAAAAGGCAGAAGAGACCTTGATAGTATTAGATGAAATAGGGAAAATGCTGAATGCTTTGATAAAAAAGCTGACAGATAAGGCCTGATTCACTAATGCCTGATGCCAAATGCATAGTGCCTCAAATTTACAATTTTTTAATCTATGCCATTAAAAAAAAATTGTAAATTTTATCTAAAATGTAAAGGCAAAGCCCTTGACTTTTTATATTTTTAATTATAAAATAATATGGATAATGCGGGCAGGGGTAAAATGCGGTATTTTATCCGGCTTTTAAATAGATTTTCATATAGATTTTATTTATGCATTATTACTGTATCCTGTGCCACACGGCACATTAACTATAACGAAAATTTTTTCAACAGGAGGTGTATCCATCAATGCAGATTTCTATTACAGTTGCAATAATAATTGCAGCAGTTGCGGCAGTCCTTTTCGGGGTGATCGGCTTTGTAGTCGGCGGCATTTACAGAAAAAAGACCGCGGAAAAGGCAATAGGCTCCGCAACTGAAGAAGCAAAAAGAATTATAAGCAGCGCTCTTACAACAGCAGAAACCAAAAAGCGTGAAGCAATCCTTGAAGCAAAGGACGAAATCCATCGCGAAAGAACAGAGCACGAGAAGGAAATCAAGGAAAGAAGAAATGAAGTTCAGCGTCAGGAACGCAGAATGATTCAGAAGGAAGAGTCCCTTGATAAGAAAACCGAGGCTCTCGAAAAGAAGGAAGAGGTTCTTCAGAACAAAATCAAGGACGCAGAGCTGAAGCTTGAGGAAATTGAAGCTCTCAAGAGAAGTCAGTTCGATATGCTTGAAAAAATTTCAGGCTTTACAAAAGAGCAGGCTAAAGAATATCTCATTAAGAACCTTGAAGGTGACCTTGTTCACGAAAAGGCTCTCAAGATTATGGAAATTGAGCAGCGTACCCGTGAAGAGGCTGACAACCTTGCAAAGGAAATCATTACAACCGCAATCCAGCGTTGTGCTGCTGACCACGCAGCCGAGGCTACAGTTTCTGTAGTTGACCTTCCCAACGATGAAATGAAGGGAAGAATCATCGGCCGTGAGGGCAGAAACATCAGAACACTTGAAAGCATTACAGGTGTTGACCTTATCATTGACGATACTCCCGAAGCAATTACGGTGTCAAGCTTTGATCCCGTGCGTCGTGAGGTCGCAAGACTTACTATTGAAAAGCTCATTACCGATGGCAGAATACATCCCTCAAGAATTGAGGAAATGTATGAAAAGTCCAAGAAGGAAGTTGAAGCAACAATCAAGGCAACAGGCGAAAGAGCCGCCCTTGAAGCAGGCGTCAACGGAATCAACGGTGAACTCATCAAGCTTCTCGGCCGTCTTAAATACCGCACAAGCTACGGTCAGAATGTGCTTAATCATTCACTTGAGGTTTCCTATCTTGCAGGTCTTATGGCTTCAGAGCTTGGTGTTGATGTGAAGGCTGCAAAGCGTGCAGGTCTTCTTCACGATATCGGTAAGGCTCTTGACCATGAAATTGAAGGCACTCACATTTCTCTCGGTGTTGAATACGCAAGAAAGTACAAGGAAAAGGAAGAAATCATCCATGCTATCGAGGCTCACCACGGTGACGTTGAAGCAAAAACACTTGTTGCTGTTCTTGTTCAGGCTGCCGACGCAGTTTCCGCTGCACGTCCCGGTGCCCGTCGTGAAAACATCCAGAACTACATCAAGCGTCTTGAGCAGCTTGAGGAAATCTCCACATCCTTCCAGGGTGTTGACAAGTCCTTTGCAATTCAGGCAGGCCGTGAAATCCGCGTAATGGTCAAGCCCGAAATGGTCAGCGACGATCAGATGGTTGTTCTTGCAAGAGATATTTCCAAGAAGATTGAAGAAGAGCTTGAATATCCCGGTCAGATAAAGGTTCATATCATCAGAGAAAACCGTGTGTTTGACTACGCAAAATAAAACCTTATCTCCCGGAGAAAAAACTCCGGGAGTTTTTTAAAGTAATAAGTAACAGTGAAGAGTGAATAGTGACACTGTCGGAAGACACCTTGTGTCTTAAATAATAAGAAAAAGAGTACAGCGGCACTGTCGGAAGGCACATAGTGTCTTAAATTATGCATAGAAAAAGGTAAATTATGAGAATTTTATTTGTGGGGGACGTTGTTGCTCCCCAGGGCTGTGAGCACTTAAGAAAAGTGCTTTCAAAATTCAAAAAGGAAAATAATATTGATTTTACAATTGTTAACGGAGAAAACTCGGCACAGGGCAACGGAATACTTCCGGGCTCGAGTGATTATATACTCGATTCGGGTGCGGACCTTATCACAACAGGCAACCACGCACTCAAAAGAATTGAAATAGAAAAATATTTTGAAAATGAATTCATTCCCCTTATCCGTCCCGCCAACTTCCACCGCTCGGCAGTGGGCAGGGGTAGCTTTGTCCTTGAAAGGAAGGGTATGCGCCTCGGTGTCATAAATCTTATGGGCAGGGTGTATATGGACAGTGTTGAAAGCCCCTTTGATGAGGCTGACCGTCTTATAAAGGAAATGAATGACAGCGGAATTAAAAATATTCTTGTTGATTTCCATTGCGAGGCCACCTCTGAAAAAAGAGTTATGGGCTATTATCTCGACGGCAGGGTAAGTGCGGTGCTTGGCACTCATACCCATGTGCAGACTGCCGATGAATGCATTCTTCCCAAGGGCAGTGCTTATATCACCGACACGGGCATGACAGGTGTTATCGACTCGGTGCTTGGTGTTGAAACGGGCTGTGCAACAAGAAAGGTTATCACAGGACTTCCCGTGCATTTCAGAAATCCCGAGGGACCCTGCAAAATGGATTGTGTTATAGTGGAAACCGAAAATTCTACAGGAAAGGCTGTTTCAATTGAACGCTTCAGTATTCGTTAAAAAAATATCAGCGGTAATTCTTGCTCTGGCGCTTTTTTTAAGCCTTGCCGCCTGTGACGGCAGCGGTGAGGAGCAGACCACGGCGGCGGAGGAGGAAACCGAGGCGGTAATTCCCGGAGGAAGCCTCAGTGTGCCGTACTATTCCACGGATTCTCTTAACCCCTTCTGCTGTGAAACCGTGCTGAATTGCGCCCTCACCTCCCTTACATACCGCTATTTATATACCCTTGATACATCATTTGCCCCCGTGAATGATATTGCCCTTTCCCATAGCCTTTCGGGACTTGTGCTGAAGGTGTATATAAATCCCGACCTTGTGTTTTCCGACGGCTCGGCACTTACGGCAGAGGATGTGAAATATTCCTTTGACTGTGCAAAATATTCAAAAAGATATAAAGCCACCCTTGAGGGAATTTCCTCATGCTACAGTGAAAGTGACAGCTGTGTTGTGTTTGAGCTTTCAAGCTATGATATCAATGTAGCGGCATGTCTTACCTTCCCCATTGTCAAAAGCGGTACGGCAGCAGATGCCGATGCTCTGCCTACGGGCAACGGCTTCTATCAGTTCAACCGTGACGGCATCCGTCTCACCCTTAAGGCAAATCTCCGATATGCAGGTGCACTTCCCGAAATCGGCACGGTGCGACTTACCGATGTTAAGGGAAATGTCACTCCCGCAAACCTTGTGGGCACACAGGAAATAGATTTCTATTACTCCGACCTTTCCGATGCGGACACCTCGGGAGTAAACTGCTCTGCAACGGGCATATATCTCAATAACCTTGTGTATATGGGTGTGAATCACGCAAATGTAAACCTTGTTCTCGCATCCTTCAGACAGGCTCTTTCTTATGCTATTGACCGACAGAGCCTTTCGGAAAATGCCTTCATGGGCTATGCGAGAGCGGCGGCAGTACCCTTCAATACCTCATGGAGCGGCTATGCACGGTCTCTCAGCGCATCAACCCTTTCTCTTAATGCGGATGTGCTGAAAACCCGGGAGCTTCTCGGAGAAAGAAGCTTCGGTGTTGACGGTCACCCACTTGATCTTGTGCTTGTGTGCAACGAGGGTAATGCCTTTATAAGAAACACCGCAAATGAAATTGCCGCAGCACTGGGGCCCTGCAATGTTAATATAACCATTCAGCTTTTAAGTGCCGATGACCTTAAAAACGCGGTACAAACGGGCGCTTATGACCTTTATATTGCTGAAATAAAAATTCCCGCCAACATGGATCTTTCCGAATTTTTTACCTACGGCGGCTCTGCCTCATACGGCATGATATTTGATAATCTTACCTGCGACGAAGCATATTTCCGCTATAAAAAGGGCGAAATCACCCTTGATGATTTCATAAGCCTGTTCAATGCGGATATGCCGTTTATTCCCCTTTGCTACAGAAACGGCAGATTCCTTTACACAAGAGATGTCACCAGTGAGCTTACAGCCTCCGAGGGCTTCTTCTTCAAGGGAATTGACAGCCTTACATTTTCAGATTCACGGTTTTAAGGAGATGCTATTATGATTTTTCCCCGTCCTAAAAAGCTTACCTGTGACAGATATTTTTCCTTTGATACAGAAATAAGGGTATCGGTATGCAGTGATTTGCTGAACGATAAAAATATCCCCGTGACTGTTTTCGGTGCTTCGCAGACAGAAGGAAATCTGCAGATTTTCTGTGAAAAAATCACCTGCTGTAAGCCCCTTTCCCCCGAGGCATATTGCATTACAATAAAGGAAGCTGACGGCATAGTCACCTGTACTGTTGCCGCCTCATGTGATGCGGGCTTCATAAGAGCATTTTTTGCAATAAAAAGAATGCTTCTTAAAAATGAATTTGCAGTCGGTGAAATCTGCGACAGCCCCTCCTTTGCTGTCCGCGGCTATATCGAGGGCTTTTACGGCAAGCCCTGGAAAAGTGACGAGAGGCTTGAAATGCTTGAGCTTATGGCTCTTTTCGGGGAAAATACCCACTACTATGCCCCCAAGGATGACCCGTGGCACAGAAACAAGTGGAGAGAGTGCTATCCCGAAAAGGAAGCCGCAGCCCTTAAGGTGCTTGTGGATAAGGCAAGAAGCCTTTATGTGAAATTCACCTATTGCATAGCTCCCGGTCTTTCAATGCGATATACCTCAGAAGAGGATTTTTCCTGCCTTTGTGAAAAAACCCGTCAGCTTTATAATATGGGTATCAGCAGCTTCGGTCTTCTGCTTGACGATATCCCCGCCGACCTTTTCTATGACGAGGATAAAAGGGAATACGGCACTGCAATTGCCGCCCATGTTGAGCTTGTAAATAAATATTATGCCTTTATAAAAGCTCTGTCTGCGGACTGCTCTCTTACGGTATGTCCCACCGCCTACCACGGCAAGGGTAACGAGGACGAGGTAACAGGCTTTGCCGCCCATGTACCCTCCGATGTGCTTGTTTTCTTTACGGGCAGTGACATCTGCTCAAAGGAAATCACCCTTGAAGAGGCAGAGGTTTTTGAAAAGGCCAATCTTCATAAGCCCCTTTACTGGGACAATTACCCCGTAAACGATGCCGAAATGTTCATGGAAATGCACATCGGTCCCGTAATCGGCAGAGCCCCCCTGCTTTATAAGGGCAGCGCAGGTCTTATTTCAAACTGCATGGAATATTTCGACTGCAACAAGCTTCCTCTTATCACCATTGCCGCCTATTTGTGGAACAGCGAAGGCTACGAGCCCGAGGAAAGCTTTATTGAGGCTGTGAATTTCCTTATCCCCGAAAAGGAAAGGGAAGCCTTCATTCTTCTCTGCGACCAGTTCAGAACCTCATGCCTTAAGGATGAAAATTCTAAAATCATGGGTGAATATCTGTCCCTTGCATCCGTAAAATTCCAGACGGGTGACTTTAAGGGAGCGGTTGAAACGGTTGAGGAATATGCCGTTAAGGTAAGAGCCGCCGTTGATGTTTTCAGAAGCGCCGACGGAAAAATCTACCGTGAGCTTACCCGATGGATTAAAAAGTTCATTCTCATGAGCGATATTCTTGACCTGTCCCTTGAATATCTTAAAGGGGCTGACAAAAAAGAAGAGCTTGAGGCTCTTATGTCCGATTACAATGAATCCGCCACAGTGCTTACGGGATTTTGCTTCAGAGAATATATAGAAAGCGTGCTTTACAATGATTAAGGATAAATATTTTTATAAAACCTTCTTCAGCCTTTTTGCGGTTGTATCTCTTCAGAGCCTTATTGTCTTCGGGGTGAATCTTGCCGACAGCATCATGATAGGCTCCTACAGTGAGCTTGCAATGAGCGGTGTTTCCCTTGCAAATCAGATTCAGTTTCTTCTGCACATGTTTGTAAACGGAGCTGCTAACGGTCTTGTTGTTATTGCCTCACAGTACTGGGGACGAAAAAATCTCGGACCCGTAAAAAAGGTATCCGCAGTTGCTTTCTGGGCAGGTGTTTCCATGAGTGCCCTGCTTACCGCAATCGTGCTTATCTCCCCCGAGGGAGTGCTGGGAATTCTGTCCGATGAAGCTGAAATTGTTGCAGAGGGTGCAAAATATATTGAAATCATGGCATTCTCCTACATAATTTTTGCCGTAACCAATATCCTCATTGCTCTCATGCGCAGTATTGAGGTTGTAAAAATCGGCTTCTATACCTCGCTTCTTGCCCTTGTTTTCAATGTAAGTCTCAACTACTGTCTCATTTTCGGTCACTTCGGCTTCCCCGAAATGGGTGTCCGCGGTGCCGCAGTTGCCACTCTTATTTCAAGAATAGTTGAGCTTATTTTTGTTCTGTTTTATGTATTCGTTTATGACAAGCGGCTTTCACTTAAGCTCCGTGACCTGCTTCACATTGAAAAAAGCTATGTTAAGGACTATATCCGTGCAGGTCTTCCCCTTATGGGCTCGGGCGGCTCATGGGGTATTGCAATGACCGTGCAGACTGTAATCATCGGTCGTCTCGGTGAAGCCTGTATCGGTGCAAATGCGGTTGCCGCTCCCATTTTTCAGGTCGTATCGGTGCTTTATGCCTCATCAAGTAACGCATCAAGCGTGCTTATAGGTAAAACCGTAGGTGAAAAGGATATTCCGAGAGTAAAAAGCTATGCAAAAAAATTACAGATAATTTACCTTGGTATAGGTCTTGTTTCCTGTGTTATTCTTCTTCTCACCCGCGATTTTATAATTTCAATGTACGATGTTACTGCCGAAACTGCAGCCCTTGCCGCCACATTCATAAACATTCTTTCCGTGACGGTTATCGGCTCTGCCTATGAAGCTCCCGGGCTTTGCGGTATTGTTTCAGGCGGCGGTGACACGAAATTCGTATTTAAGAATGACATAATTTTTATGTGGTGCATGGTGCTTCCTCTGTCATTTTTATCTGCATTTATCTTCAGGTGGCCTGTTCCCGTCACATTCTTTATATTAAAATCCGACCAGATAACAAAATGCCTTGTGGCGGTAGTGAAGGTCAACCGCTACAAGTGGATAAAAACACTCACAAGATAGTGTAAAGGCACATAAACCGACGCCTTTGACGCACTGTAAAAAATAATTGGATTGAGACACGAATGAACTTTTGATAAATCTTTTATTATTTCCACGCAAACGGTTTTAATATGCTTGTTTTTCGGCGGTTCGGAGTACCGTCGTACACCTTGCCACCGCCGAAAAACACAAATCCGCCGATTTCTGTCCCTTTCCACGTGCGGTGCCATTAGTGTGTGCAGACTTAGTTAAGTTAGTTTTTTTGCACAGAAATTTTATAACATCTATTTCCGCTAAATGCCCATATTTCCCCCGTCTGCATCCGCTTATCTGAAGATAAGCGGCACACCCGTGAAAAATATGAGCATTTTCCGTCAAACGGGAACAGAGATCGCGCAAAAAACAGGTAGTAATTTTTGTTAAAATTGAAAAATGGTGATATTATGGCAATTGAAAAGGTGATTTCATATTTTGAAGCTGTCGGTATGGCTGACAGAATAAAGCAGCTTGAGGTGTCCTCGGCAACGGTTGAGCTTGCTGCTCAGGCTTTGGGCTGTGAAGGTGCGAGAATTGCGAAAACCCTCTCATTTTTAGTTGATGACGGGGCGGTTTTAATCGTTACCGCAGGAGATATGAAGATAGATAATGCCAAGTTCAAGGCATTTTTTCATACAAAGGCAAAAATGCTCTCTCCCGAGCAGGTTGATAAGCTTATCGGTCACTCAATAGGCGGTGTATGTCCCTTTGCGGTGAATGATGGCTGTAAGGTATATCTTGATGTGTCACTTAAAAGATTCGACATCGTCTATCCCGCCGCAGGCAATGCCGCAAGCGCAGTGGAGCTTTCTCCCGCAGAGCTTGAAAAATATTCGGGCTGTCTCGGGTGGATAGATGTTTGTAAATCATAACTTAACATTGTGCTGTTAAATTGTGATTCATGGGAGGTTTCTTTATGTCAGCAGGGTTAATATTATTTTCAGTTATCTTCACTGCTTTTGCCATATCCTACGGTTGGGGTGTTCGCGGCTTTATCATCGGCGGTGAAAAGGGTGCTTTGCTTCCGGGTGCGCTTATGGGTATATGCGTGGCGGTGTTCACCCTCGGTGAAAACGCAGGAAATTTATGGATGTTTTTTGCTGCCGCAGGTGCACTTACCATGTTTTACGGCGGCACGGAGACCTATGCACAGACAATGTCATGGATACTCCACCGCGACACCGAGGGCCCCTATTTCAATCAGGTGAAAAAGGGAGTCATCGGCATATTCTTAAAGGGCGGACTGTGGTTTGCAATTCCGGGCTTTGTCCTTGCCTTACTGCCCTCGGCTCTTGCGGGAAAATATGAAATGTGGGAAATTATCCTTCTTTTTGCACTCTTCCCCGTAGTGTCCTTTATCGGCACAAAAATCTTCAATTCCCCCTACAACAAGGAAAAGGGACAGTTTCCGAAAATATATTTTTCACTTGACCGCCGTGAGGAGTGGGGAAGCAATGTGCTTATCATTGCAGAGCTTCTCATTTTCTCAATTGTAAAGGGAGACCTTTTCAGCATCGGTGCAGGTGTTACGGGCTTCATTGTGGGCGGTGCAGGATTTCTTATAGGTCTCATTCTCTTTGATGTCGAAAGGCGGCACGGCAGAAAAATTTTCGGAAAAATATGGGAAAAGGGTGTCATTGACGGCTGGAAAATCATGGAGCATGCCTTCGGTGCCATTGCAGGCGGCGGTCTTATGCTTTATTTTGCCCTCGGTGCCCGGCATATACGCACACTTACCGATACCGTTGATTTATCAGCACTCTCCATGGGTGACGATAAATTTATGGGTGCAGTCATCTGCTTCATTCTGCTTCTTGTAACAACCCTTCAGTATCCCGTAATTTATATTTTCAATAAGAAAAAGGGCTACGAGCCCGATGTGAATATCTTTGAGATAATCGAGCGACCCCTGTGGTCTGCTGTGCCTCTCATTCTCATTTTCCTCGGCTCTTATTCCGCTGCTGCCTTTGCAGCCTTCGGAACACCGTTTTTTGCTCTTTGTGAAAAATGCGCCCTTGAAAAATATGAGCATTCCCGCTTTAAGACCATTCTTCGTGCCCCATTCCGGGTGATGTGGGTGCTTCTTCCGGTATGGTTTTTTATGAATATTGAAAGCATAAGCCTTCTTGATACAATGCTTTCATATACCCTCGGCTACACGGGTGCTTGTGTGCTTTATACTCTTCAGCCCGATAATATAATAGCCCTTAAAAAGGGCGAGAAAAGCTTCCGACAGGCTATCGGCTCGGGCTCTACGGTTACAAGCCACCTTGTAATACAAAGCATCGGACTTGTAATTTTTGCTGCTTTTTGCAGTTGACTATATTTTTCGTTTTTGATATAATAACTATGTCTGCTGATGCAGAATGTCAGTTCGTAACCATCCTGACAATAAACAAAACTAAGGACGTGTGAAAAATGAATAAGAAAACTCTGTTTATGGTAAAGGCGGCGTTAATCGGCGCTCTTTACACGGTGCTGACACTTTTAAGTGCTTCAATGGGTCTTGCTTACGGCGGCGTACAGTTCCGCTTTTCTGAGGCGCTGACTCTTCTGCCCCTGTTCACCCCCGCGGCAATTCCCGGGCTTACGGTGGGCTGTATTGTATCAAATATTTTCAGCTCCGTAACACCCCTTGACACCGTTATCGGCTCACTTGCGACCCTTCTTGCCGCAATATGCACAAGAAAAGCAAGGCACATAACAGTAAAGGGAATCCCTGTTGTATCAATGCTTTTTCCCGTTGTCTTCAATGCCGTTTTCATCGGTGCGGAGATTGCATTTTTCTCGGGGGAAGAGGTTTTTCTGCCTGTGTTCATAACAAATGCTTTAAGCGTCGGTGCAGGTGAAGCAGCGGTTGTTGCAACTCTCGGTACGGCACTTATAGTATTTTTCAGAAAAAATGAGCGTTTAAGGAATTTTATTTCCCGCTAAACAATGTTGAATTCAGCGGCACACCGCTGTAAATATATCCACGGAACACCGTGAAGGAAGGTAAAATATGAAAAAAATTCTTGTTGCAGATGACGAGGAGCTTATCAGACGACTCGTCAGCGATTTCCTTGTGCAGGAGGGCTATGAGCCTGTTCTTGCCAATGACGGTGAAGAGGCATTGCGCCTGTTTGAGCTTCACCCTGACATCGCACTTATGATACTTGATATCATGATGCCCGGTATTGACGGCTGGGAGGTATGCCGTCGCGTGAGGGAGTATTCCGCCGTTCCCATTATCATGCTTACTGCAAGAAGCACAGAGTTTGATCAGCTCACCGCCTTTGATGCGGGTGCAGATGACTATGTGACAAAGCCCTGCAGTCCCTCAATTTTAATGAAGCGTGTTGCGGTACTTCTTCGCAGAGGTGACACTGCCAAGGGTGCAGATGTTATGGCTATTGACGAGCTTAAGCTTGATTCTTCAGCCCATGAGGTGTGGCTCAACGGTCACAGCATAAGCCTCACACTTAAGGAATACAGTATTCTTCAGAAGCTTCTTGCTATTCCCGGCAGGGTGTTCACCCGTGAACAGCTTCTTGATGATATATGGGGCTTCGATTTTGACGGTGATGTCCGTACAGTTGACTCCCACGTTGCCCGTCTTCGTACAAAGCTCGGCGATTGGGGCACACATCACATAAAGACAATCTACGGTGCAGGATATAAGCTTGAGGTGAATAAGGATGCGTAAAAAGAAATACGCCTCCCGTAAGATCAAGCCCATAAGAAGACAGAAAAAGATCACGGCGAGGCTCATGAGCAGCATCGCTTTGATTTTTTTTATATCCCTGGGTGTAATTACGGTGGCATACAATTCTTTACCCGAATGGGTATATTATCTGAATCCCGCAGTAAGACTTTACTTTGCCGCGGATGAAATTGTGAGCGCATACGGCACAAGTGAGCTTGGCGATGTGTTAAGGGATATTGAAAAAAGCTACGACTCAAATGTTGAAATATACGATGGTGAGGGTCGTTTTATCTATTCCTCTCTTGACCCCGATAAGGGATATCTGCCCCGCAATCTTTCCGTGGCAGACGAGGTGGATGAAAAATACCGCCTTGCATATAAAACAACTGAGGGATCAATTGAATCGGGTGACCGCGGCTACCTTATGAAGGTATATGACAGCGGCAACATCGAGGTTGACTTCCTTGTGTACTATTTCCATCTGCCCGAAGGGGAGCGTATTGAGGTATGCATGCAGGTAAGTCAGGTTATTTCTACCATTAAAATTGACTTTGCCACAGCCTTCGGCATGGTTATGATTGTCCTATTTATTTCATTTGTCGCATTCGTTATCTATCTTCGTCAGTTTTCCAAGCCCATTGATAACATGTGCGGGATTACCGACCGTATGGCAAAGCTTGATTTCTCGGAGAAATGTCCTCCCACAAAGCTTGTTGAAATGACAATCCTATCCGAAAGTATAAACAGCCTTTCGGATAACCTTGACAAGGCACTTTCCGACCTTAACGAGAAGAATGAAAAGCTTCTGCAGGACATTGAAAACGAAAGGACCATCGATAATCTCCGTCAGACCTTTATTTCGGGTATTTCCCATGAGCTGAAAACCCCCATAGCCATAATTCAGGGCTATGCCGAGGGTGCAAAAATGTTCTATGAATCGGGAAATGCCCAGACTGCGTCACAGTACTGCGATATAATTTACGAGGAATCGGTGCGCATGAACAACATGGTAATGCGACTTCTCGAAATAACAAAATATGAATCAGGTGCCTATGAGCCGACCCGTGAGAATTTCTCTCTGCGTGAAATGGTTCAGGACTGGTTTGACAGAAACAGTGCAATTCTTGAGGAAAAGGGAATTGCTACCGTAAATAATGTCAATGAGGATTATGCAGGCAACGGTGACAGCATTATCCTTGCATCGGTGCTTAACAATTATCTTTCAAATGCAGTATCCCATGTTGACGGTGAAAAGAAAATTATCTGTCGGGCTGAAAATCTCGGTGACAGATACCGCATTTATGTGTATAATACAGGCGAGCATATCGAGGAAAAGCATATCGATAAGATATGGACCTCATTCTATCGTGCCGATAAGGCTCTTTCCCGTTCACAGGGCAGATTCGGTCTCGGGCTTGCAATTGTAGTGTCGATACAGAAGCTTCACGGACAGGAATACGGCGTGGAAAACACCGACGGAGGTGTGCAGTTCTGGTTCGATGTCAAAAAAGCATAGTACGAATTCGGAATTCACAGATGCCTTCGGCAAGACAATAGGAAGTAGGCATTAGGCAATAGGCAATAGGCATTAGGCAATAGATTCGGGTGTCAGCCACATGGCTGATGCCCGTTTTTTTTGTTATAGAGAATGGTGTTCCGTTGAAGTAAATAAAAATTCTGCACAAATTTCCGTAGAACGGAAAAATATATTTACATTTGTAGCGACGGCATCCCTGACGTCCCGCATAGGAGCGTGCGAAGCACTTATAATGCCGACCGCAGATCACACAAGTGAAGAGTGAATAGTGAAAAAGTAAGAGGTAAAATTTCCGTAAACGGAAATTTTGTAGGGGACGGCATCCCTGACGTCCCGCCGTAGATAATAAAATTACAGATGCCATGTCCCGTGGAGGCACATATTCTGTCCTGCATAAATGAAATATAATTTTTAATTTACCGCATGCGGGACGCCGTGGGCGACGTCCCCTACAGTTGAAGTAAAAAGTAATAGGTAAAAGTGAAGAGGTAAACCTACTGCCTACTGCCTATTGCCTCTATATTAATATATATTAATTATTGTGTATAAAAAACCGGGGTAAATTTTGGTTAATATGTGACCAAAAAATATGCATTAAATTCTTGAATAAATTGAAGTAAAATGGTAGAATGACTATAAGTATAATTGTCCTTAAAAATATGGGACTTAACGAAAAAATTTACTTAAAAAGGAGAAGTGAGAATATGAATAAGTTAAAGAAATCCTTAAGCGTGCTTTTAACTTTAGTAATGCTCTTCACAACACTGTGCTTCTTTGTTATCCCCGAAGCGGGCATTGAAGCCAACGCAGCAGCTACTACATATAGGTGGCGTGTTACTGTTAATATGAGTGCGAAATCTGAAAATACAGATTCCGGTAACGTTACTATTTATTGGAAAACCAATAACGGTACCGGTTCTGAAAGTTCATCACAGATATATTCAGGATCAGGAAGCGGTGCTATCTGGAATGTTTCCGGAACAACAACCTTTGCATCTGATTCATCCTTGGGCACTAATGTAAAGTCAGGAGTTGTGCCTGCAAATGCATATCCTTACAAAGCAACTGCAACGATTGATATTGGTTCGGCTTTTGTAAACCATGCACTTGACTGGGAAGTTAAAATAGAAGTTTTTGATGCCAACGGAAATTTGGTAACTGACAGCGGCTACGGCAACAAGGAAGAGCATACAGTTGGTTGGGGTAATGGTAAATCCTATACCTCTACCGATACGGTTGCAACAAACTATTTCCCTGCAGTCAAGACTGTTACAACAACACCTGCGACAGTAAATGTCGGTGCAAACGGTTCTGCATCAGCCACACTTGCTCTTTCCGCAGTTGACCAGTACGGTGTTGCATGGGTTGGTACACCTAAATCTGTTGCAAACGGCTCTGTTACTGCAGGTACCCTTTCAGGCACAAATGTCAATGTTACCGTTAACGATGCAGCAGGTGACTATGCTGCAAATATCAAGGCTACATACACAGGTGCAAACGGTGATGCAACTGTTACCACCTCGGGCACTACAGCCAAGGTTACAAGAACCATGCTTTTCGATAATTATTTTGATTACGATGCATGGCGCAGAGCAGGAATTTCAGCTAATGCCTCTACAGTAAGCAATGTAACAGCCAACGGCTTTACTCTTACATCAAATTCGGGAATCGGTCTCGGCGATGCATATACTCTGTTCAACTATACACAGAAGCTTGCTCCCGGCAACTACACTCTTATGCTTGATGTAAATTCAACTGCAGGCAGATATCGTGTAGGTATCGCAGACTATGCCGAGGGAAAGAGCGGTTGGGACTTTACAAATGTTTCGGTTCCCGCTTTTGATGCAACTCAGGCACATCCCACAGTGAATTTCACTGTTACGGATACGGCTCCCTATATCTCAGTACGTGTTGACTCTCCCGCAGAGGGCGCTCTCACAGTAAGCAACTTCCGCATTATAAAGCAGGGCTATCCTCTTAATGAAATAACTCTTTCTTCAACAAAGAAGGCAGTTTCCTACGGTGATAAGTTCAAGGCATATAACGGTACTCTTCCCATGCCCACAAGAATCGGTTACGATTTCACAGGATGGTACTACAACGGTTCACTTTGCTATGATGCAAACGGCAACTGGGTGCTTGCAGGTGAAGACGAATATGCAGTAAAGACATATTCAGATGCTCTCGGTTATGTGGTTACCTTCGATTCCGGTTGGAAATTTGCAACCTACGATATCAATTTTGATTACAATGGCGGCACAGGTACTACCACTCCCTCACAGTATAATATCAACTCCACATCCGTAACAATTCCCTATGTAGGAACAAAGGCAGGCTATGTGTTTGCAGGCTGGAGTGTTGTTTCCACCACAGGTAACTGGACTGTCGGCTCTGAAATCAAATCGTCAACCATAGCTCTTAACAAGAACTACGGTGATGTGACACTTAAGGCAATATGGACTCCCGCAAACTATACAGCTACCTACAGCCTTCTCGGCGGTACAATGAGCGAAGCTTCAAACCGCGGATATACAATCACAGACAGCTTCACTCTTCCCGCTCCCACACTTACAGGTAATGAATTCGTCGGCTGGAAGCCTTCAGGTGCAGGCAACTGGGGAACAGAAATTCTTCCCGCAGGCACTGTAATTTCAGGAAAATACGGCGATGTTACTCTTACCGCACAGTGGACAAAGACAAAGCACACTGTTGTATGGAAGAACTGGGACGGAACAGTTCTTGAAACCGACACAAATGTAGATTACGGCTCAATGCCTTACTACAACGGTGCTACTCCCACAAAGCCCGCTGATGCACAGTACACCTATAAATTTAAGGAATGGACTCCCGCGGTTGATGTTGTAACAGGCGATGTTATCTACACAGCAACCTTTGACTCAGTCGTAAATAAATACACTGTTACATGGCTTAAGGAAGACGGAACAGTTTTTGAGCAGTTTAAGGAAATTGAATACGGTGCAGAGGTTCCCGTTCCCGCAACCACTCCTGTAAAGAACATGGATGCAGGCAATGTTTACTACTTTGACAAGTGGGTAGGCTACACAGGCGAAGGCATGAAGGTTAACGGTAACATGAGCTTTACCGCTTCATATACCTCCGAGGTAAGAACCTACACCGTAACATGGGTAAACTATAACGGTGAAATTCTTGAAATCGATGAGGGGGTTCCCTACAACGAGATGCCCGAATACAACGGTGCAGTTCCCGTGAAGGAAGGTAATGCAGAATTTTCATATACCTTCAGCGCATGGTCTCCCGAGCTTTCAAATATAACAAAGGATACAACTTACACTGCACAGTTTACAGAAGCAAGAAACATCTACACAGTAACCTTCAGATATCTCACCGCAATCGGTGCAGAGGAAACAGCTGTTGAAATGTCAGTTCCCTACGGAACAGAATTCAACACACTTACCGATGATCTTGAAGGCTTCGGCAGTTATCTTTTCAACGATACCTTGCATCAGAGATTTGTCCGTTGGGAAAACCGTACACAGACAATCACAGGTGCTGCAACATTTATCGCAGTTTATGAAGCTGCAACTGCTCACAGCTGCACAGAAACAAACACCGCAACATGTGAAAATGACGGTGTGAAGACAACCTCCTGCTTCTGCGGATATGTGGTAACAGAGAAAATCAATGCATATAACCACACTCTTAAAAACGGCGACAGTGCATGGCAGCTTACTGCAGATTCACCCGTTCCCACCTGTCATGCAGGTGTTACCTGTAAATATCAGTGTAGCATCTGTAATGAAATTAAATATACCGAGGTTCCCGCATCAGGACATGATTTCACAGAAATTGAAGCAAAAGAGCCCACCTGCGGTGTTGCAGGTAACATGGCATATAAGTTCTGTAACAACTGCTCACTTTATTTTGCGGCAGATGCATCCTTATATGATCAAAACAGCTTCGATGATAATACTTTCTTTATGCTTGATGCACTCCAGCATGAATACGAATCAAAAATCACAACAGCTCCCACCTGTACAACCGCAGGTGTAAGAACCTATACATGTAAGAACGATACAACCCATACATATACAGAAGAGGTTTCCGCAACAGGTCACACATTTGTAAACCATGTTACTGAAAAGCCTGTCAGCTGTATGGTTAACGGTGCATTGGCTCACAAGCAGTGTTCAGAATGTAATAAGTTCTTTGCCGATGCAGAGGGTGCATACTCCGAAAACGGCTTTGATACAAACGACAGCTTCATTCTTACAGCTCCCGGTCATACTCCCGGTGAAGCAGTGGTTGAAAATGCAAGTGAAAATGCAACATGCTCGAAGCCCGGCAGTTATGACCTTGTTGTTTACTGTACAGTGTGCGGTGAAGTGCTCGACCGTGATACGGTTATTACAAAGCTTCCTCATGACAAGAGTGAAATCGTAGTTGCAGGTCTTACTGGTCAGCTTGTAACAGCTGCTACATGTACTGAATATGCAGTATATAAAAAGGTCTGCTCCATGTGTAAGGATGTGATGTCCGACGAAACCTTCAGCTATGTTGACGGCGGCAAGAACCCCGCAAATCACAGCTCCACTGATAAATATCTTGTAAATAAGACCATTGTAACCTGTTATGCAGACGGCTACACAGGTGATGAATATCACTCATGCTGTAATGTTCTTATTGCAGAAGGTACCGTAATTTCAAAGAACACCGTTGAGCATACAAAGGGCGAGCCTGTTGATATCACAACAAAGCCCGCTACCTGCTACGAAACAGGTCTTTACGACACAGTAATTTACTGTAGCGTATGTTCTGCAAACGGCTTTGAAACAGAAATCAGCAGAGTAAGCGGCAACACAATCAAGAAGCTTCCTCATACACCTGCTCAAGCAGTTGCCGAAAATGTAAATCCCGCAACCTGCTACAGAGAAGGCTCCTATGAAGAGGTTGTTTATTGCTCGGTTGAGGCATGCGGCCACGAAATCAGCAGAGAAGAAAAGACTATTGAAATGCTTGAGCATACTCCCGCTACTGCAGTAAGAGAAGATAAGGTAGCACCTACCTGCTACAGCAAGGGCTCCTACGATATGGTAGTTTACTGTTCAGTTGCAGAATGTCAGCATGAAATCAGCAGAACCCCCTACGAAATTGACACTCTCGCACATACTCCCGCTACAGCAGTAAGAGAAGATAAAACCGCTCCCACCTGCTACAGTGAAGGCTCCTATGACATGGTAGTTTACTGCTCGGTTGAAGAATGTAAGCATGAAATCAGCAGAACTCCCAACTCGATAGATAAGCTCGCACATACACCTGCCCAGGCAGTTACCGAGATTAAGGTAGCCGCAACCTGCTACAGTGAAGGCTCTTATGACCTTGTAGTTTACTGTTCAGTTGCAGAATGTCAGCATGAAATCAGCAGAGAAGAAAAGGTAAGCGTAAAGCTTGCTCATACACCCGCTGAACCCGTAAGAGAAAACATTGTTGAGCCCACTGAAACTGAAGACGGCAGCTACGAAGAGGTTATCTACTGTTCAGTTGCTGCATGTAAGCACGAAATCAGCAGAACAACAAAGGTAACAAAGCTTGAAAGATTAATTAACTTTGTTCTTAAGGATAAGGTTATTACAATCACAGCTTATAACGGTGATACCGTGACCGCTCCCGAGGTTGAAGAATATGTTTCCGCAGAAGGCTTCATCCACGTATTCAAGAGCTGGGACAAGGAAATCGTAACAGTAAACGGCAGTGCAACATACATTGCAATTTACACAGAGCCTTGTGATTACACAGAGCTTGACAGACTTGAGGTTACTCTTGATGCAATCCTTGAAGGCTTTTATGAGGTCGAGGAAGGCATTCTTGAAGAAAACTGGGCAGAAATCAATGCCGTTCTCGGTGCTATCGCTTCAATCAATGAAGGTCGTAACACCCGTGATGAATCCGAGCAGGTAGCAGTTGACCTTGTTGTTGACAGAGCAGAAGCTCTTATCAATACAATTTGTCCCGATGCAGGCTCCGCACTTGAAATCAGAGGCACAGGCTCATACAAGGCAGGCACAATTCTTGACCTTAAGGTATTCAAGATGCCCGCTGACACAGAGGTTTCAGACGTTATCTGGACCACCTCCGATTCCAACATCGTATTCGTTGTAAACGGCATACTCTATGCAGTAGCTCCCGGTACAGTTACAATCACTGCTGTAAAGGGCAACCTCAAGGCAGAGCTTGAAATCGAGGTTACTATCGGCGGCGGCGCAAGAGTTATCATGTTCGACTCTCTTATCTACGGTGCAAACTATGTAGTAGAAGGCAGCCGTGTTCTTGAAACAACAACAAACATCTTCTGGTCACCCTCTGCTCCCATTCAGTTCAGAGTTATTGCAACAGGTGTTCTTAAGGATTATGTATTATATATCAACGATGAAATCGCAGTTCCCGATGAGAACGGAACATACACAATTCCCGCAAACACAGGTGACGCACATGTAAGACTTGAAGGCAGAGTGCCTGATATCACCGATGATTCTGACAATGCAGAAAAGGTTTCCATCTGGGAGCTTATCCGCAGATTCTTCCAGAAGATCGCTGATTTCTTCAAAAATCTCTTCAGCTAAATCTCAATTTCCTCTCCTCTTCTTCGGAAGGGGAGAGTTTTTTTGCGCACATTCATCGTAAGGGCGGGGTTGCCCCGCCCGAGGTCGGAGAGCAGAGGGCGGTTGCAGGGGGGGAGCCATCCTTAACATACCGCTTGCAGCAGGTAAAATGTCTGCTCAGATTCCCGCAGAACGCGAAAATATATTTTATAAATCAACGGCACAAAATTATCTTCGTGCAATTTTCCGAATACCATGTTCTATTGCTGCATTTCTCCTCTCACCGAGCGATAATATTTATTGACATTTTTCGCTAATGGTGTAAAATGTAATTAATATATTATGAAAGGAAGATTTTTGTGAAGACAAGCAAAAAACTTTTATGCATGTTGATTGCTCTTATGTTCTCCTGCTTTATGCTTACGACAGCAGGCGCAATGGCAGTTGACTCAGAAGCTCCCGATGCTGCTCCCGCAGAGGATGTCACTCTTTCAGTAGCTGTTGATTCTGCTCCCGCTGAGGATAGCACTCTTGAAGCTGCAATCGAGGAAGAAAAGGATATGGCTGATGACACGGCAGCTGAATCCGACCCCATACTTACAACAGGTACCGAGGAAGCTCCCGTATTCGTTGTAGATGTTGACGGTGAAGAGGTTGAATACGACCTTTCCGACGGCGACAGTGCAGCAGCTTATGTTGATTCCTATGCTGACAATCTTACAAATGACCCCGCATTCAGAAGTCATATTGAAGCAGCACTTACAAAGGTGCGTGAAAGCATCGGCTCATACGCAACATGGGCAGCACTCATCGCTCCCGTTATTGCTATCATTCTTGCCCTTATCACCAAGGAGGTTTATTCCTCGCTTATCATCGGTATCGTGGTGGGCGGCTTTATTTATGCAGGCGGCAACTTTGAAACTGCAATCAATCATGTGCTTTTCGACGGCTTTGTTGCAAGCCTTTCCGACAGCTACAACATGGGTATTATAATTTTCCTTGTTCTTCTCGGCGCACTGGTTGCCATGATGAACAAGGCAGGCGGCTCCGCAGCCTTCGGTCGTTGGGCTTCAAAGCACATCAAGTCCCGCGCAGGCGCACAGCTTGCTACAATTCTTCTCGGTTGCCTTATCTTCATTGACGACTATTTTAACTGCCTCACAGTAGGCTCAGTTATGCGTCCCGTTGCTGACCAGCAGAAGATTTCCCGTGCAAAGCTTTCCTATATTATCGACGCTACCGCAGCTCCCATCTGTATCATTGCTCCCATTTCCTCATGGGCAGCAGCAGTTGCAGGCTTCGCAAGAGGTGCAGGTGCAGACAGCGGTATGAGCCTCTTTATTCAGGCAATTCCCTATAATTTCTATGCTATTTTCACAATCGTCATGATGATTGTTCTTGTTGTAGCAAAGTTTGAATACGGTCCCATGAAGCTTCATGAAAAGAATGCTATCGAAAAGGGCGACCTCTTCACAAGCGGCACAAGAGTTGATGCAAGTGATGTTGAAGGTAATCCCAAGGGTAAGGTTATCGACCTTGTTCTTCCCGTTGTTGTTCTTATCATCTGTTGTGTATTCGGCATGATTTATTCAGGCGGCTTCTTCAGCGGTGAAAGCTTCATTGATGCTTTCTCAAATTCCGATGCTTCCGTAGGTCTTGTTATCGGCTCCGCTATTGCAATAGTATTCACAATTGCATATCTTCTTATCAGACGCGTTATCTCCTTCAAGGATGCAATGGCATCTCTTCCCGAAGGCTTCAAGGCTATGGTACCCGCTATCCTTATCCTTACCTGTGCATGGACTCTTAAGGCTATGACAGACAGCCTCGGCGCAAAGATTTTCATTTCACAGCTCGTTGAAGGCAGTGCAGGTGCTCTTCAGGCATTCCTTCCCGCAATCATTTTCATTATTGCTGTTGGTCTTTCATTCGCAACAGGTACATCATGGGGTACCTTCGGTATTCTTATCCCCATCGTACTCAGTGTATTCGAGGCAGGCAATCCTCTTATGATTGTTTCTATCTCCGCTTGTATGGCAGGTGCGGTTTGCGGCGACCATTGCTCACCCATTTCCGACACAACCATCATGGCTTCCGCAGGCGGACAGTGTGACCACCTCAACCATGTTTCAACACAGCTTCCTTATGCTCTCACAGTTGCAGGTGTGTCATTTGTAACATATATCATTGCAGGCTTCCTGCCCCAGTGGTATATCGCTCTTCCCATCGGTATTGTACTTATGGCAGCATCTCTCTTTGTTATCAAGGCTGTTACCAAGAAAAAGGCATAACAGGGGAAACAGGCGCACAATTCATCGTCTTTGACGCACAGTAAAATTTTAAGGGTATCAGCCACGGCAAAAGTGGTTGATGCCCTTTTTGTTTATTTCACGCAGCAGCTTTTGCAGGTGCTTTGTTTTCGGCTCTTCGCAGTACCTTTGTACAGCTTGCCAGAGCCGAAAACAACAAATACGACAAATTCTGTCCTGTTTCCCGTGCGCCGCCGTAAGAGTGTACAGATTTGTCGTAGGCGCACAATTCATCGTCTTTGACGCACAGTAAAATTTAAGGGTATCAGCCACGGCAAAAGTGGTTGATGCCCTTTTTGTTTATTTCACGCAGCAGCTTTTGCAGGTGCTTTGTTTTCGGCTCTTCGCAGTACCTTTGTACAGCTTGCCGGAGCCGAAAACAACAAATACGACAAATTCTGTCCTGTTTCCCGTGCGCCGCCGTAAGAGTGTACAGATTTGCCGTAGGCGCACAATTCATCGTCTTTGACGCACAGTAAAATTTTAAGGGTATCAGCCACGGCAAAAGTGGTTGATCCCCCTTTTTTTGTAAGTAAGTAGAGATAGGGATTAGTAGGTCGGAAGTCGGAGAATCGCACCTGTAGGGGACGTCGCCCACGGCGTCCCGTTTACAAAAATATAGTATTGTATCGCATTTATACAGGACACAAAAATGTCCTTTTCTATTGTAGGGGACGGCATCCTTGACGTCCCGCATTGAAGAAAATAAAATGTTAAAACAAAGATTGTGGTGTCTAAGCCTATTGTCGGCAAAAAATAGAGCGTAGCGGAGCAAGGGCGTAGCCCTTCCGAAACATTTTCCGCAGGAAAATATATCACTTATGCGAAGCATAAATATCACTGCGAAGCAATATCACTTTTTGCGAAGCAAAAAATATCACTGAAGCGAATAAAAAGGAATCTCCCGTGAGGAAGATTCCTTAAAATTTTTATTCGCTTCTTAATGCTTCTACGGGATCCTTCTTTGCTGCGATTGATGAGGGGATAAGACCTGCAACGAAGGTAAGAGTTACGCTGATTGCAATAAGTGCAACTGCTGCAACAACAGGAAGCTCGGCTGCTGCACCTGTGTGTGTAAGGTACTTGAGCATAAGGTTTATGGGGATTTCAAGAAGCAAGGTGGTGATAATACCGAAAAATCCTGCCCCAAGACCTATGGTCACTGTTTCTGCGTTGAAAACTCGTGAAATATCGCCCTTTGACGCGCCTATTGAACGAAGGATACCGATTTCCTTTGTTCTTTCAAGAACTGAAATATAGGTGATAATACCAATCATAATTGATGATACAACAAGGGAGATAGCAACGAAGCATACAAGAACAACTGTAACGATGTTAAGAACACTTGTTATAGTTGACATAAGCATACCGATGATGTCTGTAAGAGTAACGGTATAGCCAAGGTGTCCCTGCTCAACCATCTTTTCGTTGTAGTAGTTTGTCATTGCATTTATCTCGTCCTTTGCCTCGAATGACTTGGGATAGAGATAAATTGATGAGGGTGCATCCACTGTTGAATAACCTATAGCTGCGTAGGTCTTTTCAAGTGAGCACTGTGCATTGAGTGTATCAATATAAGCCTGCTTGAATGCGATAACCTGCTCGTCGGAAAGGAAGCCTTCCATAAGCTTCTTCTTAAGCTCGGACATGTCGCTGAAGTCGATAAGGTCAGCAATATCAAGATTAAGAATGTCAATCTGTGAAAGGTCGATGCCCTCCATAAGGCTCATAAAGGGAGTAAGGTCAAGATACTGGAAGTCGATAACTGAAAGGTCAACGTCAGCAAGTGAGAAATCATTTACTGTAAGGTCGGAGAATTCAAAGCCTGTAAGAACGTCCTTTTCGGGGTTACTGAGCTGCTCCTGAACGATTTCGGAATTGAGAGTCTGTTCAAGTGCATAGTCCATAAGATCAGTTCTGAAACCGATGCTGCCCATACCTGTTGACATGATGTTGTTGGGGTCGGGTCTTAAAATACCTACAATCTTAATCTGAAGACCCTGCTCAATAAGCTGCTTTACATAGTAGATGTTTGAACTCTGGTCATTCCAGAGACCTGTTTCCTGGTCCTTTACGAAGTACTGGTGATTAAGAACAAGTCTGAAGCTCATATTGAAGATGTCATCGTAGGTGTACTGGTCAACGATTGTGGTATCCATTTCGCCGCCTGCAGCCATCATGTTGACCATATCCTCCATGAACTTTGACTGGTCCTTAAGGCCGAGAGCGTACATGACCATTTCGTTGATTTCATTGTTCTTGTCAACAATAAGCACAACCTCGTTGAAGGCCTCGGGAAGACGGCCTGTAACAAGCTCATACTGCTGTGCAAGAAGCTCGTTGTCACCGATAAGCTCAACCCATGAGTTTGTGATTGATGATGAGAACATGTTGGTCATGGAGTTTGTCATGGTAGCCATTGTGCCTGACTGCTGTGTTGAGCCCATGAGTGTATCAAGCATTGCATTGGGGTTAACCTGAACAATACCTGAAGAGGTATCCTCTTTATAAATGTTGAGGGGAGTTTCGTACTTATACTGAATGTCATTGCAAAGCTCGTCAAATGCTTCACGGTTGTCTTCAATATACTGTCTGTATGACTTGAGGTTGTTTGCTGTTGACTGTGAAATGAAGGTATTTACCATTTCAGTGAAGGTGGAGTTGACATAAATCTGATCAAGGTCATGGTCGGTTTCCATGATTGAAGAGCCGATGTCCATAAGAGCGCCCATAACATTGTTCATGTCAATTGCTTCCTTTTCAACGGAAACGGGCATTGCAAGAAGAAGGTCATTCTGCATCTTGTCGATGTAATTTTCAATACCTGTTGAAAGAGCAAGAACAAGTGAGATACCGATGATACCGATACTGCCTGCAAATGCTGTAAGGAAGGTTCTTGCCTTCTTTGTAACAAGGTTACGAAGAGAAAGTGAGAAAGCAGTGCTCATTGACATTGAAGGCTTCTTGCCCTTCTTTTCTTCTTCAATTCTCTTTGCGGTTTCAGCCTTCTTGTCCTCCTCGGTGGGATTGTAGGGATTTGTGTCGTCTGTGATGTTACCGTCAAGGCAGCTGATGATTCTTGTGGAATACTCATGTGCAAGGTCGGGGTTATGTGTAACCATGATGATGAGCTTATCCTTTGAGATTTCCTTAAGAATCTCCATAATCTGAACACTGGTTTCAGTATCAAGAGCACCTGTGGGCTCGTCGGCAAGAAGAATGTCGGGGTTGTTGATAAGTGCACGGGCGATAGCAACTCGCTGCATCTGACCGCCTGACATCTGGCTGGGCTTCTTGTAAATCTGCTCGCCGAGTCCTACCTGCTCGAGAGCCTTTATTGCTCTTTCCTTTCTTTCCTTCTTGGAAACACCGGAAAGAGTAAGAGCAAGCTCAACGTTTGCAAGAACTGTCTGATGGGGGATAAGGTTATAGCTCTGGAAAACGAAGCCGATTGAATGGTTTCTGTAGGTATCCCAGTCGCCGTCTGTGAAATCCTTTGTTGATTTGCCGTTGATTACAAGGTCACCTGATGTGTATCTGTCAAGACCGCCTATAATGTTAAGCATTGTGGTCTTACCGCAGCCTGAAGGACCGAGAATTGCAACGAACTCATTTTCTCTGAAGTTGATGTTTATACCTTTAAGGGCGCGAACCGTGGTGTCGCCTGCCACATAATCTTTTACAATGTTATTCAGTACAAGCATGTTTTAGTTCCCTTTCTCAATTATTTATTTTTTTTCTTAGCAGCCTGTCTCTTGGCCTTTTCGTATTGCTTCTGGATTTTTCTTTCGTTTTTAAGAGCCTTCTTTGCGGCAGTGCGCTGACGGCGCATAAGCTTTTCGGATGCTTTTTCATCGGGAAGCTTTGTCATTGAAAGCTTTTCAGACTTTCTTTCGTCGGCAGCTTTTGCCTTTTCTTTTCTTGCAATAGCCTTTTCGCTCAGGTGCTTTTCTTCCTTTGCGGCTTCCTTTGCAAGAATTTTAAGAGCGGCTTCGGTATAAATGCTGCTCATGTCAGGCTCGGGAGTTGCATCAGCCTTTTTGTCAATGTCGGTTGCGGGTAAGCTGATGGGCTTTGTGAATGCGATATCCTTTTCGGAGGTATCCTCAAAGATTTCAGCATCATCAGCCATAAATGCAGGCTTTGTTTCTTTCTCTTCCTTGATTACGGGAACGATTTCCTGTTTTATTGGAGCTGCTTTCTTTACGGGAGCAGTCTTCTTCTTTTCAGGAAGCTTTTCCTTTTTCTTCTTTGCGGGAACACCGCTTGCCTTTATAAGAGCCTTCTGCTCCTTCTTGCGGCGCTTGAGCTCTTGCTTCTTTCTTCTTCTGAGCTTTACATTGTCAAGCTTTCCTGTTACTGAAAGAATGTAGAAGACAAGGGCTGCAAGAGCAATAATTCCGAAAACAATAAGAAGCTTTGCGGTGGTGGAAAGCTCAAACTTTTCCTCGTAGATAATTGTGGGGATTTCCTCATTCTCGTCAGGAACCTCAACAACGGGAGTTTCACTGAAGAGAAGGTCGCACAGCCACTCAATTATCTCATCGTTTGTCATGGTCTTGAACTTTTCCGTGATATTGCCCGCATACATTGCGAACATATCGGGCATGCCCTCTGTACCTGAGCCGCCCATATCTGCACTGCCCATAAGGTCAGTGAGAAGGTTGCTGTTTTCCTCCATAGCAATTGCACTTACGAGCAATCTTAAAACAGAAAGGAAAACTGCGGGAGTGTCTGCCACAATATATGTGTACTGAGCATTTGCACCGTTTGAAACACGTTTACTTGTAAGGGCTGTTGCAGTGCCGAGGGTTCCGAAGGTGTTTATATCAATCGGGGGAAGGGCAATGCCCAGATCCATATCCTTTGTCATGTCACCGATAAGAGTGTTCAGGTCAAGCTCACCCATTTCCTTGAAGGCAGAGGTAAGAAGCTCGCCGAGTCCTGCGGTGTCAAGCATATATTTCACGGGGTAAATGATGTTTTCAATAACACCGTTCATAAGCCCTGAATTCATGAAGTAGATAAGGTTGGGAAGAATGGAGCATACAGTCTTTACGGGAGAGCTGCATATTCTGTCAAGAAGTGCGGTGATGGGCTCAAGGATATCGGAAATAACTGCTGTTGTGCCCGCGCCCGTCTTGTACTGCTCATAGGTCTTTATAGTGCCGGCCTCACAGCCGAGAGCCTCAAGAAGAGGAATGATTGCGGTGTTGTAGCCGTCTGCACCGGGAATTGTAATTGCATCCATGAGAGTTACATTGCTTCCTGCAAGCATACAGGAAAGAAGAGGAATAAAGGGAGTAAGAACTCTTGTTATTGCCTTTTCGAAGCCTGCGCTGTCGCCGTCATAGAAGCCCCATGTAAGGTAAGCGGGATTTACCTTGTCCCATGATGAATATTTATAGAGTGTTTTTGCGGTGTAGGGATAGTACTGATAGATTGCGTTTCCTATGCCTGTAGGTGTTACATCCATGCCGAGCATTGCAAACAGGGGAGCCATTTCCTCACTGCCTATTGCAGAGAAAATTCCTGTTACAAGTGTGGAAACCAGTGAATTTGAATAAATTGCTTTTCTGATTGTTTCCTCAATTGTTCCCTCGGGGTCAGTTTCCTTAACGAAGTCTGTAAGAAGAGGGTCAACCTTGTCGAGGTATGTGAGGTAATCATTTGCTGTAAGTGTAGGCGTATATAAGGTCTGTGTGCCTGTGAATGCGGGGTATGTCCACTGATAATTGTTCTGGGGAGCAGAGGTGATTGTGAAAAGCTTTATTATTGTGCCGAGTATTTCAGTCTCACTCTTTGCCATAAGCGGGTCAAGAATTGCGGATAAATCAGTGCCGCCCATGAGTGCGCCGAGGCTGTCCTTGTTGAGCTTCAGTGTTTCAACTGCAAAGGACATGATGACCATGAATGCATCTGCACTGTCAACGGTATAGCTTCCGCCGTTTTCCGTTGCACAGGCTGCGAGATCTCCGAGATCCATTTCGGGAATCTGAAGCTTCACATCAGAGCCTAAAATTTCAGAGAAATCTGCACCCTCAAGCATTTCGTTGAGGTTGAGGCTTGCTTCAAGGTCTGCCACGTTTGTGATAAGGTCAGATATTCCGGGAATTGTAAGAATACCTGCAATCTTCAGTGAAAGAGGCTCAAGAAGACTTGTGATGGAAGCGGAAAGCTTACCTGAATCAAGATAATGTGCAATCTTGGGAAGAGTTTCGCACAGTCCGGTTACGGGGTTTTCAAGAAGCTTATCAATAGCGGCGAATGCCATTGAAAGAATATTCTTTATGATATTCAGGCGGTTCTTTGCTGCAGAAGCGGCAAAATCTGCGCTTGACATAATTTCGGGACAATCAAGAGCTGTAAGCAGAGGTACGATTGCTGCGGAATAGCCGTCGTCACCCTGAATTGCAAGAAGTGGGTTGATTTCAACCTTGCCCGAGCATAAAAGAGCATTGAGAAGAGCATTGAAGGGAGAAAGAATTGCGGCAATTGCACCGCTGAATGCCTTCTTTGAGCCGATTTCCCACTTGAAATTAGCCGATGCCTTTATTACCTCGTTGAGATTCTGACAGGATGCAATCTTTTTCGAGATGGCGGGATAGTTGAGAAGAGCTGCGGAAAGTGCGGCAGGGGTGATATTCACACCGACAATTGAAAGAGTATCGGCACTTTCACCCAGTGCGGTATAAATTTCCGCAAAAAGTGTGTTTATGGTTTCATCCTTGTAAAGAGTGCCGTAAAGCATTCCCTTAAGGTCTGTTTCCTCTCCGCCCGATTCAAGAATCGTTTTAAGCAGGGAATTGAACTTCGGAATCACCTCAAGTATCTGCTGCTTTGTCACGCCGTCGGGATATTCAACAGCACCTGCAAAAACCGATGTGAGGGGAGAAAAAGCAAGAATGAAAACAAGAAAAGTTGCTATAAATTTAGTCAGTCGTTTCACAGATATCACCTCTCGAAAATTCAGCATTGTTTTTGATAACGGCTATCGCGGAGGAAACCGCGAGGTCACGGATCTGGTCAATGGGGTAGGGCTTCTGATGCATAATAGCATCAGAGCAGATATTGGCAGTCATGTCAACCGCCAGAACGGTTGTTATGTGGGCATTTTCGGGTGTATAGCCCAGATTCACCATGTAGTCTATGAGTGCTTGGTAGATTTCCGCAATTTCACTGTCGTAGAAATCGGGAAGATTCTTGATGCACGAGGACATGTTCTTTGACATAACGGGAAGAATTTCCTTGTTGTCAA
This sequence comes from Acutalibacteraceae bacterium, assembly GCA_045638965.1. Classification (GTDB taxonomy): domain Bacteria; phylum Bacillota; class Clostridia; order Oscillospirales; family Acutalibacteraceae; genus RUG806. The sequence goes on from JAZUCC010000001.1 coordinate 36,806, forward strand.
TAAGAAAGTCAATGAAGCAGTTGAGGAAATCCCTTACAACCTTGTAAAAATCCTCGGGTGCCGAAAGCCCCTCGGAGATTGTGGCACGCAGCACCTGTTTCATATACTCGGTGCTTTTGTAAAGAATTATCTGTTCAAGCAGGTCGCTTTTATCCTTGAAGTAAAGATAGAAGGTGCCTCGTGCAATGCCTGCCGCCTTGACAATATCGTCAACCGCCGTGGCATTTACGGAATGCTCCCTGAAAAGTGAAAATGCAGTATCAATTATCTTCATCTTTTTTTCAAGCTTTTTTGTAATTGATGCCATAAAATTTTCCTTTTACAAAATACAATAATTATTCAACATTAAACAACCCTTAAAAAAATGACATTTTGTCAGTTTTTTGAAAAAGGCACAATAAAACGGCTCTGCCGTACACATACGGCGACCGTCTGCGCAAAGAGTGTCCCTTAACAGAAAAAGACTGTCGGGCGGACATATAAGCATCTGAAATTTCTCAATGCTTTTTTTTGTAAAAAAATGACACCCTGTCATTTTCAGCCTTAATAGAATACCAAAAAAATGACAAAGTGTCAATATATATATTAAGTTATATTATAATATTCACAAATCGTTTACATTTGCTTTGTGCAGAATATACGGAAAACTCCGTTTTTACGGCAGATTTTGTAAAAAATCACAGACGTCTTATTTCCGGTTTAATCAGTGAGGCTGTAACGGGTGAAAGCTTCAGCAGAGCGGGAATGTTTGTCAGCACCATAAGGGCATTGAAAATGTCCGTAAGTGTCCACACAAGCTCACAGGGCATAATGCATCCCATGAAAACAAAAAGCAGGGAAGCCGCGGTATACAAGCCCTTGCTTTTTTCTGAAAAAAGGTACAAGGCAGACATTTTTCCCGAAATGCTCCAGCCGAGAATTGATGCGAAAGCGAAAAACATTATTGAAAGGGCAATGAAAATCTCAGCCCCCTTGTGTGTGAAAATACAGGCAAGAGCAGATGAAACCGCCTGTGAGCCTGAAAGTGACATATCGGGAAGACTGTCCCTTTTATAAAGCGCCGTAATCACGGCAAGTGCGGTTACACTCAGCATCACAAAGGTGTCAATGAATACCCCCGCTACGGAAAGGGTCCCCTGAAAATGGGGGCTTTTTGTGTTGCTCATTGCATGCACCGAGGGTGAAGAGCCCATTCCCGCCTCATTTGTAAAAAGCCCTTTTTTAATTCCCTGCGACAAAGCTCTGCCGATGCCTATTCCCGAAGCCGAGCCAAGCACCGCCTGCGGAGTAAAGGCACAACGGAAAATAAGACTTATGCCGTAGGGCAGATTTTTTATGTTGAATAAAATCACGGCAATGCACCCGCCCATGTATAAAAGGGTGAAAATCGGTACTGTTTTTTCAGCAAAGGCGGATATTGCTTCTGCACCTTTTGCGATAAACACCCCCGCAAGAATGCATATAACAAGTCCCGTAAGCCACATCGGTACAGACAATGCCTCATCAAGTGCCGTTGCAATGGAGTTTGACTGCACCGCAACCCCCGTAAAGCCTAAAGCCGCCATGGAAAAAAGCGAAAAAGCACCCGCCGTCACCGTAGCATATTTTCCCGTAAATGCACGGGAAATATAATATGCAGCACCGCCGTAAAAGCTGCCGTCAACAGCCCTTTTTCTTGTATGCACCGCAAGTGAAGCCTCACTGTAAGCACATGCCATGCCGAAAAATGCCGACACCCACATCCAGAAAACCGCACCGGGTCCGCCTGTTATAATTGCAGTGCCTGCCCCCACTATGTTACCCGTGCCCAGCTGTGCCGCAAGGGAGGTCATAAGTGTACGGAAGGGGCTTATTCCCTTGTCCCCGCCGCCTGATGAACGGAACAGATTTTTAATGCCCTCTCCGAGAAAGCGCAGCTGTACAAGCTTCAGCCTTACGGTCAGAAAAATTCCCGAGGATAAAAGCACCGCGGGAAGAATGAAATCCGTTAAAATCATCATGAAAAAATCCCCCTCGGAGCATTGTATGTCCGAAGGGGAGTGTTTATGAGAATCAGCCGATTATTGTAAGTGCCTGTGTTTTTATGCTTGAGTCGCTGAAAATACCTTCAAGAAGAATATATTCACCTGTTGCAGGCACCGTTTCCGCCGCGGTGAAATCCACCGACCAGCTTTCGTTGTAGTAGGGGTGCTGAATTGATGTGGGAGTCAGCGCTCTGCCGAAAACTCTTATGCTCTTACCGTTGAAAATCGCGGGGAAATTCAGCATATTGATAATTTCAACTCTTACAAGAGTGGGACTCATGGTTGTCATGTCAATGTCAAAGCCCGCATCAGTGAAGCTTTCCATTACTTCGAGTGTTACATCGGTAAGCCGGTAGCCGTCAAGAGCCGCTTCATTTTTCTCCATAGTGCCCTTAACCTTTACATAGGAGCCTGCCTCGGGAATATCAATACCCTCGGGAAGAACAATTTCCCACTGATAGTCGCAGCAGCGGGTGTTGTCTGCATAGCCCCATACATAGTAGCGGGTGACATTGTTGTAAGCATCCTCTAAAATCGCAAAGGTGCCGTCCTTTGTGTAGCTTTTTCCCTCATAAGCACTGCCGTTATTGTTATAGAAAAGGTCAACGTATGAGGCATATTCCATCTGGTCAAACTTTTCCTTCATGCCCGTGTTTACTTCACCGTCGGACAGAAGTGCATCGGCGGGCGGGGTGGTAGTGTCTGCGGTGCTGTCCTTCCCGCAGGCTGAAAAAGAAACTGCAAAAGCAAGAATGAGAATAAGTGAAAGAAGCTTTTTCATAATTTTATCCTTTCCTGACGAAAGCGGCAATAAATGAAAAAATCACAAACACAATAAGGTCAATTGCAACAATGGTTGAGCCCACGGGGCTTGAGCACACAATTGAGATAAGAATACCTGTAAGCGAGCAGACAACCGAAACTACTGCCGAGCAGATAACAACACTTCTGAAGCTTTTGAAAAGTCTCATTGCCGAAAGAGCGGGGAAAATCACAAGTGCGGAAATAAGAAGTGAGCCTACAAGATTCATTGCAAGCACAATTATAATTGCAGTGATAATTGCAATAAGAAGATTGTAAAGCGATGCCCTTGTGCCTGTTGCAGTGGTGAAGGTTTCGTCAAAGGTTACCGCAAAAATTCTGTTATAGAAGAAAACAAAAACAAGAATCACGATAATTGACATCACAATGCACAGCCACACATCAAACTGCGAAAGTGTGAGAATTGATGTTGAGCCGAAAAGCGTTGAGCATACATCACCGCTTATGTTACCCGAGGATGAAAATACATTGAGAAGAAGATAGCCGATGCCCAGTGCCGAAACGGAAAGCATTGCAAGGGAAGCATCCCCCTTGATTTTTGTGTTCTGCCCCGTCCCCAGAAGCGCCACCGCCGCAATAACGGTCACGGGAAGCACAAGCACCATTTCATTTGTAAGCCCCGTAATGCCTGCAACCGCCATAGCTCCGAAGGCAACATGAGAAAGTCCGTCACCGATAAATGAAAATCTCTTAAGCACAAGGGTAACCCCTAAAAGGGATGAGCAAAGGGTAATAAGCACACCTACAATAAGGGCGCGCTGAACAAAGGGAAACTGCAGATAGCTTACAAGCTCATTGATAACCGCCATTATTCAGCACCTCCCGCAGTATCGGTAAATGCCTTGCCGATATCAGTTTTTATGTAGTCTTCCTTTTTACCGAAGAACAAAGGAGTGTGGCTTATGTGAAGAATATGAGAAGCATATTTCACTGCCGCCGCAATATCGTGGGACACCATAATCACGGTGATTCCATCGTTGTTGAGGCTGTGAATAAGCTCATACATTTCCTTTGTTACCTTTGGGTCAAGACCTGCCACAGGCTCGTCAAGAAGAAGCATTTTTCCTGTTGCACATAATGCACGGGCAAGAAGCACCCTCTGCTGCTGACCGCCCGAAAGCTCTCTGTAGCAACGGTTCTGAAGCTCTGTGATATTCATTCTTTCCATCTGCTTTTTAGCAAATGCCTTCTGCTCCTTTGTGAAAAACGGACGCATGCCGCATTTATTAAGAAGCCCCGAATAAACAATTTCCTTTACCGAAGCGGGAAAATCCTTCTGCACCACGGTTTGCTGGGGCAGATAGCCGATTTCTGTGTGCGAAAGCCCGTCACCTGTTGAAATTTTGCCGCTCATGGGCGATTTAAGCCCTAAAAGAGCCTTTATAAGTGTACTTTTGCCTGCACCGTTTTCACCTACGATGCACAGATAGTCACCCTGCTCCACCTGAAAATTCAGATGCTCGGTTACGATTTTTCCCTCGTAGCCCAGTGTGACATCATTACAAATAAGCTGTGCCATATAAAATCCTTTCTTATGAAAGTGCTGTTTTTATAATTTCAAGATTTTCCTTCATTACCTCAATGTAAGAAATTGTAAGCTTGTCCTTTGTTACGGACTGCATTGCATTTAAGGTAAGAATTTCCTGATTCTTCTCTTTTGTGCTGTCCTTTACCGTATTTGCTATAGAGCCGTCGGAGGTTTCTGTTATGATAATATGTGAAAGACCAAGCTCGTCAATTTTTTCTGCAAGGCGTGTTACTGTCTCAAAGCTTGCTTCACTTTCGGCAGAGCAGCCCGAAAAAGCCGCATGATATGAAATGCCGTAATCCTTTGTAAGGTAAACAAAGGGGAAGCGGTCAGCAAAAACAAGGGTATCCTTTTCACACTGCGATATTGCTCTTGTGTATTCACCGTCAAGCTCTTCAAGTGAAGCCTTGTAAGCCATGTAATTTTCATAGAAGAGTCCGTTGTTTCCGGAATCAATTTCACAAAGAGCCGTATTTATGGTTGTCACGAATGTCATAGCATTCTTAAGAGAAAGCCATATATGCTCATCCGCTGCGTGGTTATGCTCTTCCCCCTCGTTGTGGTGATGCTCCTCTTCACCGATTGCCTCAACGCAGTAGCGATTTTCCTCGGGAAGAAGGTTCATGAGGGGTATAATTACAATATTGTCTATCTGTGAAGACTTCAATACCTCGTCAACCCATGCTTCACTTGCACCGCCCGTGTATATGAAAAGGTCGGCAGATGCTATTTTTACAATATCCTTTGCACCGGCCTGATAGGAATGAAGGTCTGTACCCGAATCAAGAAGAAGCTCGATTTCCACATTTTCTGCACCCTGTGTCAGCTGCCTTACCCAGTCATACTGCGGAAAGGTTGTGCAGACAATGCGAAGCGTACCGTCTGTGTTTATGTCACTCATATCTCCGCCGCATGAGGTCAGCATACATAAAGCCACAAATGCGGCAAGAATAAGGCTTAAAATTTTCTTTTTCATACTGTGTCTCCTTTAATTTTGCAGTCCTTGCAGCAGCCGAAAAGTGTGGTGCTGTCAACCTTTACGGTGAAATCATTTTCACCGAGAATGTCTGAAAGGAGCTGCTCGCTCAATTCATGCTTCATGTGAAGAAGCTTTCCGCATTCCGTGCACTTAAGGTGCAGATGGTGGTGACATTCCTCTCCGCCTGCTATCTGATAAAGAAACTGCCTTGAGTTTCCCTTAACGAATCTTTTTACCGTGCCCTTTTCCACAAGTGTGCTCATAAGACGGTAAACCGTGCTTTTCCCGGGCGCATCGGGGGACAGCTTCTGAAGTCCCTCGCATATTTCATCAATACCGAGAGGTGTTTCACTGTGGCTTTTCAGAAAGCTTATAAGCATTTCCTTCTGCTGGGTATTGTACGTAGCCAATATATCAACTCCAAATTGAGAATTATTCTCAAATTATTATACAACAATTGAGAAATAAGTCAAGTGAATGCGTGTTGAAAAGTAAAATATTTTGTGTTAAAATAATCATAATTCAGCAGTATTGCATTGTAATCATACTCTGTGGGGTGTCGTCCCCTACAAAAAGATTTTCATATTTTATGCAAGAGGTTTTTATGAACAATATCGAAATTCTGGCTCCCGTCGGGGGCTCGGAGCAGCTTATTGCCGCCGTAAGAAGCGGTGCGGATGCCGTATATTTCGGTGCATCCTCCTTCAATGCCCGAAGGAATGCCCACAATTTCACCGATGATGATTTTATCGGTGCGGTGCGCTACTGCCGTGAAAGAGGAGTAAAGGCATATATCACTCTGAATACTCTTATAAAGGACAGTGAGCGTGAGGAATTTCTCTCCACACTTTCGCTTATTGCAAGAAGCGGTGCGGATGCGGTAATTTTACAGGATATGGGGGCTCTTTCCCTTGTAAAGCGGTGCTGTCCCGACATACCTCTTCATGCCTCAACCCAGATGGCAGTGCATAACGTTGAGGGTGCAAAAGCCCTTGAAGCCCTCGGCTTTTCAAGAATCGTGCTTGCCCGTGAGCTTTCCTTTAAGGAGATTAAAGCAATATGCGGGGCGGTGAATACGGAAATTGAGGTCTTTGTACACGGTGCACATTGCATGTCCGCCTCGGGTATGTGCTATATGAGCTCGGTGCTTGGTGCCCGAAGCGGTAACCGCGGTCTGTGCGCCCAGCCCTGCAGACTCAATTTTAAGGTGAATTCCCGTGAATATGCCCTGTCTCTTAAGGATATGTGCCTTGCGGACAATGTGAATGAGCTTATAGCGGCAGGGGTCACATCTCTTAAAATTGAGGGCAGAATGAAGCGCCCCGAATATGTTTCCGCGGCAGTTACCGCATATAAGAATGCAGCACGTGGCGAGACTCCCGATGTGTCACTTCTGCAGAGCATTTTCTCAAGAAGCGGCTTCACAAAGGGCTATTTCGAGGGCAGAAGAGATCTTTCAATGTTCGGTTACAGAACAAAGGACGATGTTGTCGCCGCAGGAAACAGTCTTCTTAACTCCGTCTCCAACACCTACAGAAACGAAAATCCCCTTGTTGATATAAAAATGAAATTCACCGTCCGTGAAAACGAGAAGGCGGTGCTTGAAATTACCGACGGTGTAAATACCGTTTCGGCAAAGGGTACAGTCCCTGAAAGAGCAGAAAAGGTGCCATTAAGTGCCGAAAGTGCAGAAAGATCACTTTCAAAGGTCGGTTCCACCTTCTTTAAGGTAAGTGAAATCCGCTGCGATATTGCCGACGGTCTTATGCTTCGTGCATCCGACATAAATTCTCTGCGCCGCGATGCCTGTGATGCTCTTATTGAAGCACGGGGAAAAACAGAGGGCTATGCATTTTCTCCTTGTAAGCGCCCCTTCTTTTCCCGCTATGTTGCAGGTCAGCCCGACTTGTACATAAAGCTTTCTTCCGTTCAGCAGTTTTATGAGGACATCAGGGCAAGGCTTATAATTTTACCCTTAGGTGAAATACTTGAAAACCGTGAAATTGCAGAGAAAAACAGCCACAGATTCTGTGCTGAGCTTCCTGCTCTCATTTATCCCGCTATCGAAGAGAAAATCCGTCAGCAGTTAAAGGAAATTTCCGCCCTCGGCATAAAAAAGGCATATTGCGATAATATAGGCGCAGTGGCTCTTGCAAAAAATGCGGGCCTTGAAATTATCGGCGGTACTCTTCTTAATATAATGAACAGTGAGGCATGCGAAATGTATCACAGCCTCGGTGTGAAAACAATCACCCTTTCGCCTGAGCTTTCGGGAAAGGGTATAAAGAGCATAAAGACCCACGCAGGCACAGGCTTTATGATTTACGGCCATCTTCCCCTTATGCATTTCCGCTGCTGCCCCATGCAGACTGCGTCAGGCTGCGGGGACTGCAAGGGTATGGGTGAAATCACCGACCGTATGGGTGAAAAATTTCCCGTTATGTGTAAGGGCAGACAGTACAGTGTGCTTTACAATACAGTGCCCTTGTATCTCGGCGACAAGGCTTTACCGCAGACAGACTTTGTGCTGATGAGCTTTACAGGGGAGAAAAAATATGAGATTAAAAATATAATATTCTCCTATGAAAACAAAAAAGCCCTTGCAGGCAGAAAAACCGCAGGACTTTTTGAAAGAGAAGTATTATAATCAATTGAAAAAATCGTAACAGGGAAGGGGAGACGAAAAGCTTACCCTTTCCTGTTTTTCGTGGTCAATAAAGGAAATTGTGTGAGAATGTAAGGCAATAAAGGGAATATTGTCCGATGCGCCGTATTTCCCGTCGCCGTAAACGGGATGCTTTCTTGAGGAAAACTGCACCCTTATCTGATGTGTTCTTCCCGTGTGAAGCCTGATTTTTACAAGGGAAAGTCCGTTTTTCTCTTCAATAACCTCATATTCAAGGGATGCTTTTTTTACACCCTTTCGCTCTCTTTTTACAACAAAGGACTTGTTTTTGCGGCTATCCTTGAAAAGCAAATCCTCAAGCACCGCCTGCTTTTCGTCAATAATTCCGTGAACTACCGCAAGATATTCCTTTGTGAAGGTGCCGTCGGTTATCTGCCGTGAAAAATCCGCCGCCGCAGATTTTGTTTTTGCATAAACCATAATGCCCGAGGTAACAGTGTCAAGGCGATGAACGGTGTATATTTCATTGAGCCCGAGAGTCTTTCTGAGAAGTGCCGGCAGGGAGCCTTTCCCCGCATCCTGTGAGGAGATTCCCGCGGGCTTCACGCATACAACATAACGTGGATTATCGAATAGAATTTCCATTGTTTTTTCCTTTGATGTGTGGTAATATTTTCAGCATGAACATTGTAAACTCTGCTTACTTGTAAATTGTGATATAATTGTGACATTTATGTTAATCTTCCGTTTTTATTATTAAATCACTTGCATTGCTTGTCAAGTAATGTTATTATTAGTATGCAAGATATTATATTTATTATCTGTCACTATCCCATGAAAGGAGCGCTAACATAATGTTTACATCACAGTATGATCCTAACAAGGCACAGAACGCTATCAGCTTCCTCGATGAGTGGTCAGCAATTATCGCTGATATGGTTGCATTCTTCAAGGCATTCTGGGAAAAAATTTCAGGTCTTTTTACAGCAGAAGAAGAATAATCAATTCTTATAAAATAACTTACGGAAAGAGGTGCACAAAATGTCAGTAGTAGATTACATCAACGCATTTGCTCAGTATTTTGCTGATTTCATTCAGATGATTAAGGACTTCCTTGCAAAGTTCAATACAACAGAAGACGCAGAATAATTTTATTTTCTGTATTATGCCCATGTGGGTAAGAAATAGCTTATGCTAAAGAGCCGACGGTTTGCCGTCGGTTTTTTCTTTTAAATGTGTACGTTTTGTGAACATTTGTATATGTTTTTGAATAAAAATAAACCATTTTTTTAATAATCGGGAAATTTTTGTTAAAGTATTGAAAATTATATTTTGATATGATAATATGAAAGTGCATTAATATAATGTAATTTTACAAAGAGGTGAAACTAATGTTCGGTTCAATCGGTACTCTTGACGGTGATCTTTCTTTCATCTATCAGTTCATCGATATCCTTAAGGAGCTTCTCAATACTATCGCTGATTTCTTTGCAAAGATGACAGGCGGTTCAGCTACAGAGGATAGCGAAGACGATGGCGAAGAAGCATAAGTTTTTTGACTGAAGAATGGCGTCCGTTTACGGACGCTTTTCTTTTTTTTGACTTTTTTTCTGAAATATATTAATATTTTATCATAAACTGCGTCTTAAAGGGTGAGGAGGGAAAAATATGGATGACCTGAAAATTATAGAGCTTTATTGGAGTCGTAATGAAAAAGCGGTTGACGAAACCCGCCTGAAATACGGCGGCTTCATAAAGCATATTGCCCTTAATATCCTTTGCATAATTGAGGATGCTGAGGAGTGTGAAAATGATACATATCTTAAGCTGTGGAATGCCATTCCGCCCGACCGCCCCGAATATTTCAAGGCCTATATCGGAAAAATCGTAAGAAATATATCAATAAGCCTCTACAGAAAAAACAAAGCCGCAAAAAGAAGCAGCGGAGTGTATGTGCTTTTGTCGGAGCTTGAGGAATGTATTCCGTCAACCGAAAGTGTTGAAGCGGAAATTGATGCAAAATATCTGTCCTCGGTGATTTCCGATTGGCTTCGCACATTGAGTGAGGAAAACCGTATTATTTTTGTAAAGCGCTATTGGTACGGTGAAAGTGTGAAGGATATTGCCGCACAGTCCGATTTTTCCCCTGCGGAATTGGCTTCACTTCTTTTTGCCTTAAGAAAAAAGCTTAAAAAAGAGCTTACGGAGAAAGGAGTAACGGTATGAAAAGTGAACATATTTTTGACGCAATAACGGAAATTGACGAAGACCTTGTGACTGAAGCCGACCAAAAAAGGCTTAAAAAACGAAAAAAATCCTTCATTTATGTTGCAGTGTCCCTTGCCGCCTGTCTTGTGCTTGCCACTGCTGCAGGCGTGGCATTCGGAGAAAACGGCTTGTTTATTTCCTCCCGTCTTCCCGGCAATACCCTTTCAGAGCTTACAACAAAAAACGACGGGGAATATTCAACGGATAATATTCCGGAAAATACCACAGAGCATATAACAGATACTACAACGGCAGAGGAAGCTTCAACCGAGCCGCCCACAACCGTTATAGGTCTTCCCCCGCCCGAGGGCATCACACAGCAGGAAACCGAAGCTCCCGCTACCGAAGACAGTAACACAGACACAACAAACATACATATAAACAGCGGCAGTAAGGATGTAAGGCCCGTCACCCTCTCCAAGGCTTCATATCCGAAAATGGCACAATACCCCACAATTCTGGGTGAAATGTCTCCCGCCTATGATTCATGGCGGCAGCAGATAAGAGACCTTCGCAAAATGGAGGTTGAAACGGCCAATATATCAGGCTTTTCTTCCTCACTTATGAATCAGGTGCTTACTTCAACGCAGGATAAGAATAATATTGTGTCACCGCTTAATATTTATATGGCACTGGGTATTCTTGCCGAATGCACTGACGGTAATACCCGTCAGCAGATTTTAGATGCTTTAGGTTCTGACAGTATTACGGCTCTTCGTGAGCAGGCAAACAGAATCTGGCAGAAAAACTACCGTGATGACGGTGTTATGAAGAGCATTATGGCAAGCTCACTGTGGCTCAATGACAGTATTTTATATAAAAAGACTGCGGTGAAAACCATTGCAGAAAAATATTACGCATCCGTTTACAGCGGTACAATGGGCAGTGACCGCTACAATAAAATGCTGAATTCCTGGCTCAAAGACAACACAGGCGGACTCTTGTCCCCCGATATTAAGATGGATTATAATACCGTTATGGCAATTGCCACCACGCTTTTGTATCAGACAAAATGGACGGATGAATTCCAAAGCTCTGCTACCGAAAATGGCACCTTCTATGCTCCCGACGGTGATAAAACTGTGTCCTTCATGAAATCAACAAGGGATATGTATTACTATTGGGCTGATCATTTTGCGGCAATAAATCTCCCCCTTGATATCGGCGGTATGATGTGGTTTATTCTTCCCGATGAGGGTGTTGATGCCGACACCATTTTTGCAGACGGTGAGCTTCACTCTCTTATTTCAACTCCATCTGCAGGGCTTTATAATAATTATGAGAAGGCAAAATTCATTGAGGTGCACATGTCCATACCGAAATTTGATGTCCGGAGTGAGCAGAACATTCTCGAAAGCATAAAAAAACTCGGCATTACAGACATTGCAGACAGCGGAAAATCAGATTTTTCGGCAATTGCAACTAACCCCGAGGGAATTTTTATCAATCAGATTGCCCATGGTGTAAGAGTTAAAATTGATGAAGAGGGTGTATCCGCAGCGGCATATACCGCAATTCCTATGGCAGGCGCGCCTGCCCCCCCCGATGAAGAGGTGTATTTCACTCTCGACCGCCCCTTTGCATTTGTAATCACCCTTGACAATGAAACAGTCCTTTTTGCAGGTATTGTAAACAACCCGTAAATCATAATTTATCTGTGGAAAGGCACACAAACCGACGTCTTTGACGCACGGTCAGAAATAATGGGGGTTGTGCCACGAATGAACATTTATTAAACTTCTTTTATTATTGCCACGCAAATGGTTTTAGTGTGCTTGTTT
>JAZUCC010000002.1:0-56785 GCA_045638965.1 Acutalibacteraceae bacterium
TGTCGAAAACAACCTCGCTGTCTGCTTCAACGTCAAGCTTTTCGATAAAAACAACGTCGCCTGCTTCTACCTTATACTGCTTACCGCCTGTTTCGATAATTGCGTACATTGATATTTCTCCTTTATAAGTCTCGCTACGCAAGGTGGGGCAAGCCCTCTTGTGAACCCTGAATATGCGGCTTATATATAATAACATATAGCGGGGAATATGTCAATAGAGTATTTTATGACAAATAACGCGCCTGTATAAAACATAAAACTATGTATATTATATATAAAATTATTACAAATCTTTAAAATCTTTTTCGGGCTATTGTATTTTTCCTTCTTTCCCACTATAATAGCACGGTAAAGGTGTGAAAATGTAATAATGGATAAGCATAGGGTTGTCAATTTTGCTCCCACAGGCGAAAAAAAGCGACGCGGTGTGCCGCACATTGTCAGTATTGCGGTGGTGCTTTGCATAGCGGCGTGTGCAGTTTCCGTGGTTGCAATTTTAGCGATGAATGATTTTGATATAGGTAAGGCTCTCGGTGCGAGAGAGGCTGTTTCCTCAACCGAGGAGACAACTGCTGCGAGTGATGAGGAAAATGCAAGTGCCGCAGATGTAGGGGATTTCGGAGAATCCGTTACCTTTCTTGTTCTTTGCTCCGATAATGAGCAGCTTACCTTCTGTCAGCTTATAAGTGTTGATATTGCAAACAGCAAGGTAAGAATCAAGCCGCTTCCGCTTGATTATACGCTGAAGCTTTCCTCGGGGGATACTCCCGTAAGTGATGTTTTCAGAAACGAATCCCTGAGTGTTCTTGCGGCTTCCTTTTCAACAAGAAGCATAAACATCAGGAAATATGTTCATATAACTGAAGATAATTTTGTAAGACTTATGAGCAAGCTCGGTGCGGTTTCCGTTGAAATAACGGGAAATTACGAGTTCAATATTGATGCTGTGAAATATACCTTTGCTCCCGGTGTGCAGAGCATGACCTCGGATACACTCCTGAAGTTCATGAAGTTTGCACAGGAGGGTGAAGCTGGGCTCCGTCTTCAGGGTGGCGTGACTGCGGCAATTTTCAGACAGCATTTTACAAAAGAAAATTTCGGGAAGGGTGAGAGCTTCTTTTCAACTCTCATCAATCTCGTTGACACAAATATAACAGCATTTGATTACAACGCGGCACAGACAGTGCTTTCGGCTCTGCTTTCGGGCACGGTTGAAATTGCAGTTGTAAGCTGATTTGCTGAAAGGAGTTTTTTATGGCTGTTCTTGTTACCGGCGGATCCGGTTATATCGGCTCACAGACCTGCGTTCATCTTCTTGAAGCAGGTAAGGAGATAGTTGTTATCGACAATTTCTCAAACTCTTCCCCTAAGTCCTCTCAGGCAGTAAGAGAGATTACGGGAAAGGATTTCCCTCTTATTGAATGTGATATAAGAGACGAAGAAAAGCTTGATGAGGTTTTTTCTTCCTATGATATTGAGGCAGTAATTCACTTTGCAGGTCTCAAGGCTGTAGGTGAATCCTGTAAAATGCCCGTTGAGTATTATGACAATAATATCGGCGGCACCGTAAAGCTTCTTTCCGTTATGAAGAAGCACAATGTAAAGTGCATGGTATTTTCTTCCTCTGCTACTGTTTACGGTGAAAAGCACACCGCTCCCTTCAATGAAGAAATGGAAGCTGGCGGCACAACAAATCCCTACGGCACAACAAAGCTTTTCATTGAACAGATTCTCAAGGACCTTTGCGCTTCCGACAGCGAGTGGAGTGTAACTCTTCTTCGTTATTTCAATCCCATAGGTGCTCACGAAAGCGGAAAAATCGGTGAGGCTCCCAACGGAATTCCCAATAACCTCATGCCCTATATCGCACAGGTTGCAGTAGGCAAGCGTGAAAAGCTTTCCGTTTACGGCAATGACTATGACACACCCGACGGAACAGGTGTAAGAGACTATATTCACGTTGCTGACCTTGCAGACGGTCACGTGTGTGCTCTTGACAGAGCTCTTTCCGTAAAGGGCTGTGAGATTTTCAATCTTGGTACAGGCAAGGGTGTCAGCGTGCTTGAGCTTGTAAAGGCTTTTGAGGAGGCTTCAGGCGTAAAGGTGCCCTATGTTATCACAGACCGTCGACCCGGTGACATTGCAACAAGCTATGCTGATGCAGGTAAGGCTGAAAGAATTCTCGGCTGGAAGGCAAAGAGAAGTGCTTTTGATGCCTGCCGTGATTCATGGAACTGGCAGAAGAACAATCCCAACGGATTTGATGACTGAGGTAAAATATGATAAAGCTTCTGAGTAAATTTTTTGTAAAGAATACAAATGATGCGGAAGCTGTTCGTCAGAAATACGGAATGATATGCTCGGGTGCAGGCATTGCCCTGAACATACTCTTATTTGCAATAAAGTTTGCAGCCGGCTCCCTTTCGGGAGCCATTTCCGTCACTGCCGACGCTTTCAACAACCTTTCCGACTCGGGCTCGTCGCTTATTACCATGTTTGGCTTCCGCCTCGCTGCAAAAAAGCCTGATCCCGGTCATCCCTTCGGCCACGGAAGAATTGAATATCTTTCGGGAATTGCGGTGTCAATTCTTATAGTTCTCATGGGCTTTGAGCTGCTGACAGATTCCTTTGACAAGATAAAAAATCCCGCGCCGCCCGAAACAGGCGCTCTTGTTTTCGCTATTCTTGCTGTCAGCATCTGTGTGAAGTTCTATATGTTCCTTTACAACAGAAAATACGGCAGAATCTGCAATTCCGCCGCAATGAAGGCAACTGCAACCGACTGTCTTTCCGACATGGTTTCAACAAGCGTTGTTTTCATTTCAATGATAGTAACTCATTTTACAAGCGTAAATATTGATGCATACTGTGGTCTTGCAGTCAGTGTATTTATTCTCTTTGCGGGACTCAAATCCGCTTATGAAACAATCGGTCCTCTTCTCGGTCAGCCACCCGAGGCTGAATTTGTTGACGAAATAGAGAAAATTGTTCTTGCGGGTAAGGGTATTTTAGGTGTTCATGACCTTATTGTTCATGACTACGGTCCCGGAAGATGTATGGTTTCCCTTCACGCAGAGGTTCCCGCAAACGGCGATATTCTTGAAATTCACGATGAAATAGATAATATCGAGCGTGAGCTTTCCGAAAAGCTGGGTTGTCTTGCGGTTATACATATGGACCCCATTCAGACAGACAATGAAAAGGTTGCGGCTCTTAAGAATGTTGCAATCAGTGCCTGCGAGGCGGTTTATCCGGGAATGAATCTTCACGATTTCAGAATGGTTGAGGGTAACACCCACACAAATCTTATTTTTGATGTCGTTGTGCCTCATGCAATAAAAATGAGCGACACTGAAATCAAGGAAGCAATTGATAAGAAAATCAAGGAGCATGACAGGAAGCTCTTTACGGTTGTTACGGTAGATAAGGATTTCGTTAACAGAATATAAAAGAAAAAGGTCACGGCATAATCAATATGCTGTGACCTTGAATTTTTTTTATTTTATCCGAGAAGTGCATTGAGCTTTTCTCTGAAGGCAAGAAGAGTTTCGGCATCAAGGGGATAGCTTGTGAAGGTGATGTCGCCGAGCTCATTTTTTATGAAATCAAGCGCATATTCTCTTGAGAATTTATTTTCAAGAGCAATAAGTGCGGAAATATCCTGGAAGCCGTCGTAGAATACCTTCTGACGCAGTGAAGAAAGGGGCTCGCCGTTTTTTGCGGGATATACAACGAAGGCATCACCTGCGGGGAATGCTCCGCCTGCATCTGTTACCTCATAGGGGTCAATTTCTCTTTTTGAATACTGTGAATAGTAGAAGTTGAAGCCCCACTGTAAGAAGCCTGTGCAGTCGTATTTATAAAGAAGGATACCGAGGAAGCGGGTTTTTATGGGAGGTAAGGAAAGGAATCTGTTGGGAAGCTCGTTTCTGAACTGACCGCAGCAGTAGTAGGTCCACAGCTTTTCCACATTTCCTCTGAAGGCTTCAATGTTGCCCTCCTCGGGAACGGGAGTGCCTATAAGTCCTTCCTTGAAGAAATCGTAGTCCGACATAGCGTCGATATGCTCATAAGCACTGAAATATTTTCTTACAAGGTCGGAGGCCTTTCTGTAATTATTAATGTCATTGAGTCCCGGCTCGTCGGAGCAGTGAACAAAGCATATATCCGTAATTCCCTTTTTGTCGGTGTATTCCTTGAGAGCCGCACCGAACTGTGCAAGGAAATTGGTGTAGCCTCTTCCCGTGCCGGTGGTTTCCCAACCGAAAATTCTCTTGTAGCCTGAGCCTGTTTCCGCCATTATTTTGGGTGCGTGCTTTGCGCCCCACTGGGTAAACAGGTGAGAAAGCTCAAAATATTTCACTCCGCAACGGAAGCACATATCAACCCAGCGGTCAAGAAGTGAAAAGTCGAATTCATAGGTGTAGTTGCGGCATCTTTTTACTCCCACAAGCTGAACTGTGGGTCTTTCGCCGCCTACCTCTGTGTCAAGAGGCGGTGTGAAAAGGGGAGTGAGAATGCAGTTTACACCGTGAGCCACAGCATTTTTTACGAAGCTTTCAATGATTTTCCAGTGCTCCTCGCTGAAAACGGGAACCTTGTAGTAGGAGGCAAGGCAGTCTGTATGGAACCAGTTGATATGTATAAGCTTCTGGGCGGGCAGAGCGGTTGCACAGATTTTTATGCTGCTTGTGACGGTGGTTTCCTTACCGTTTTCGGAAAGTGTGAAGGAAACGGTGTATGTACCGGGCTTCACATCGGTTGTGTCCGCGTGAATCCACAGTGACTTTGTTTCGTTTTTCTTAAGCTCAACTGTGCCGTCGGTGTTATCGAGAATATCGGGGTAGAAGCCGGGATCGCCGTTTCTTTCAAGAAGAATGTCGCCGCATTCCTCCTTGTCAATGGCAAGACCTGCATATACCTCCTTTACCTCGAAAAGGCTTATGAAGGGGCTGTCGGTTGAAACAAGGACAGAGGTATCCTCGTCACTTCTCATAACAAGCTGGAAATTTCCCTTTTCTCCCGAAAGAAGTGAAAATCCGCCGAAGGAAAAATCAAGGGGCGTATCCTTGTATATTTTTTTGAGTGATGAACAGAATGCGGTGCTGATGCTCATTTTCGGTTCTCCTTTTCCGTTTTATTGCCTTTATGATAACATCAAAAAAGTAAATATTCAACATAAAACAGTAAAATGCACAAAAAATACATGCAATTTTCCATGGATGAGAGAAATAATGTGTGTTGACATTTTTTTTCTTATATTATATAATTGTCATGAATATATGGACTTATGTCCTACAATACAGGAGGCAAAACAAAATGAAAAAGACTTTAGCCGTAATCCTCAGTATGATCATGCTTCTTTGCTGCATTCCCGTAATGTCAAATGCTGCACAGATAGAAATTACTGAAAGCAGAAGTTTTTCTTCTTCAAACGAATTTGAATCAGGTAATACCTATGTTGTCAAAGAGGGTGTAACTCTTACAGTTCCTTCAAACATGACAGCTTATGTTCCTGTGAACTCAACCCTCAGAATTGCACAGGGAGCAAAGCTTGTTGTTCTCGGTAAGCTTGTTGTTCAGGGTACTCTTGACATTGAAGGCTCACTTAACCAGAACGGTGCATCAAAAATCACTGTTGAGGCCGACGCTACCGCAACCTGCGATGTACGCTTCCCTGCTCTTGCCAATGAGGGTCTTACAAACAGAATCGTAGTATCATATGCTTCTTCCGTAACCGGTAATGCTTATGATGACCAGAAGGGTGATCTTGTGTTCCAGGAGGTTCGTGCACAGGGTACAACAGTCAAGGCTGACCTCAACCAGTACCTCTATGTAAAGGTTGAAATTTCAGAGCCCGACAAAAACTATGATATGTATGACAATTCTCTTATGGGTGTTTTCTTCAACAACATCAGAGTTCCCTATGCACAGGGTACATGTCACACACTTCTTACAGACTCAATTGACGTTTCATACTCATCATGGACAAAGGATTCTGACTTCTACAACACCTTCAACATCTATCTTCCCACCGGTGAAGGCTATACAGTATATGGTCGTGAAGGCGAGCAGAGTGCTCTCGGTGAAACTGTAGCTCTCAAGTACGGTCAGCCCTTCGCATTCAGAGTTGAAATTGACCCTGAATATGATATGTCCGCTTATGAAGTATATATTTACAACGGCTACGGCTGGACAAACCTTGATACATCAACACTTCTTGCAGGTATTGAGCCCGCACAGCCCGATGCAGACGGCTACTACTACATTGATGCAATAAAGGGCGAACACACAATTTATGTTGTCGGCGTTGTAAAGAATGAAACACTTCTTATGGTTGGTGACATTCTTGACCTTGTAAGAAACATTTTTGAAATGATCTCCGAATTCTTCGGTGAGCTTCTTGCAATGCTCGGTCTTGGCGGCACAGTAGCATAAATGATATAAAATCTGTCGGTTGAGGAATTTTCTTCAACCGACTTTTTATTCGCTGATAATATTGTTTTTAGTATAATAGAAGACTGCTTACCAGATGCCGATGACGGCAGGTGTAAGCAGTCTTTTTTTAATATATTGCAATATGAGAAATCACAGGAGTGACTCTTGAATCTGTTATGGTTATTCTTACCGTGTTTGTAGAGGTCGGACGGAAGCGGGCAATTTTCTTATATCCAACGGTTGTTCCGTCATAAAGGTGCTTCCAGCCCTTTCCGTGCTGACAGTCGATGGAGAAGCTTTCAATTCTCTGACTGAAGCGGATGTTTTCTTTTATAACTGCCAGATGAATTTTTCTGGTTTCAGGGAAGCTTATTGTAATTGTAAGTGTGTTTTCGCCGTCGTTTGCCTTGAAATAAGTATCATAAGTATCTGCTTTGACATTTTTTATGTGGTTGATACCGTCACATTTGTCCGATGAAAATTCAGCATCCTCCGAAAGGCAGGTACTGAAGGTTTTTTCTATAAGTGAGCCCAGCTGCTCAAGGCGCTTTACATCGGTTTTATAAAAAAGACCGTCAGGTGAGGGTGGGATGTTGAGAAGCAGAGTGCAGTTTCCTCCTATGCTTCTGAAATATATATCGGAAAGCGTTTTCAGTGAACGGACCTTTATGTTTTCCTTTTGATGGAAAAACCATCCGGGTCGGATTGATGTGTCAACCTCGGCAGCCTGCCACATAAGAGAGTCTGCACGGCTCAGGAGCTTGCGGCTTCCCAGATCCTTTGCTGTTTCTTCGATTTCCGTGCCGTCAATGAGCTGTCTTGTAACAACACTCCACTCGCACTCGCGGGTGTCACCCGCTTCATTTCCGCACCATCTTACATCAGGACCCATAACGGAAATACATGCATCGGGCTGAAGGCGGCGCACGGTTTTATAATATCTGTCCCAGTCATAGACCTGCTTTTTGCCGTTGGGACCCTCACCGCAGGCACCGTCAAACCATACGGAGAAAAGCTCTCCGTAATTTGTAAGAAGCTCTGTCAGCTGATTACAGTAATAATCGTCATACGCTTCCCCCTGTCCGTAAAGAGGGCAGTTTCTGTCCCACGGGGAGAGATATACACCGAACTTTATTCCGCCTTTTCTGCATGCCTCGGCGCATTCCTTCACAATGTCGCCCGTTCCGTTTTTGTAGGGTGAATTTTTCATGGAATGCTCTGTATGCTGTGTCTGCCACAGGCAGAAGCCGTCATGATGCTTTGCAGTAAGAATAAGTCCTGTCATTCCTGCGCTTTTGCATGCGCTGACCCATTGATTACAATCAAGCTTTTCGGGATTGAATATGGAGGGACTTTCCGTGCCGTCTCCCCATTCTTTGTCGGTAAAGGTGTTTACCGTGAAATGCACAAATGCATAAAATTCCATCTGCTGATGGCGAAGCTGTCTTTCTGAAGGTACTATTTTTACAAGCTCAATATCCTGTTTGAAATCTGAATACATATATCTTGTCCTTACCTTAAATAAAACTCAAATATATTTTACACGAAAACCTACACATTTTCAATAATTTTCGTAAGATTTTACATAAAAAACAGTTCTTTTAAGTAAATTATGTTGATTGACTTTTTTTTAATCATAATATATAATTATTGTGTATAATAATTCTTATCAGGAGGACAAATCAATGAAAAAGACTTTAAGTATTCTGCTTGCAGTTCTTATTTCTCTCATGAGCCTTGTTCCTGCTTTTGCAACAGAAGCAGAGGTTGAAGGCTCTGAAGAAACTACTGAACCCGCAGTGCTTCACACAATCACCTTCTATGGTCCCTCAACAGAATTTCAGGGTGGCTATAAATTCGTAAAAACACTCAACGGTGAAATTGAATTCCGTGAGGATCCCGCAGGTGAATACTGCATTTATGAGGAAGAATTCTACATTTATGATAATCTTATTCCCGCATACCAGGAGAAGGCTTCCGCAGAAAGATATACTCCCGTTGAATGGGATCCCGTTACAGAGGTTGCAGAGGGCGAGACCGTTTCCTTCAAGGTAATGACCTCTGAAAAGTATAATGTGCTTACAGCTATTGTTCTTGTCAACGGTGAAGCTGCAAAGCTTAATGCTTATGATGAATACACAGTTTATGTTGACCGTGATATTTCCGTAAGCCTTATGGAAAGAAATGCAAACGGTGATGAGGTTCTTTCAAGAAATTACTACAATGTCAAGCTTACAAACGGCGACGGCTATAAGACAATGACTCTTAAGAATGATAATTACAGAGTTGTTTACTACGGTGACTATTTTGAGTTCAGAGTAAAGATTCTTTCCGGCTATTCCGCAGCAGGCATCAAGGTAAGCGTGCAGAGAGGCCCCGGGGTTCTTGACGGTCTTCTTGAGGAAGAGGATTCTGACCTTATTGCAGGTCTTATCGGCGACAATGAGGTGCTTACCTCCTACGGTGTTGACGAGGACGGCTGCCGTCTTTACAGAATTGAAAACATCACAAGCGACTGCAAGATCATAGTTGACGGTCTTCAGGAGGAAGGTAATGTAGGCATTATGGCTATGCTCAAGAGAATTATCAGACTTATTCTTGACTTCCTCGGAATCAAGCTTGATATTCTTGAATCCTTTACTGCATATTACAACATCAAGCTTGATGCATCAGAGCTTGCTGACGGTGTAACCTATGAAATTGTCCGCTCAACAAATGAGGACTACATACCCTCTGAATTCACAGTAACCGGCGGTGACGGTATATCAATCATCATCAGAAAGGATTCGCCCGACACTGAAGTCAATGTCATGTGGAATCCCGGAAATGAGCTGGGTAATTACCAGACAGAATGGCTGGCAAAGCTTGATACTCTCACAGGACAGGTTTACTATTACGCAGTTTATAATATTGACAATATTACTGCAGATACAACTATTGTGCTTTCCTGATAAACAAGGAGCTGTATGCCTTTTCGGTGTACAGCTCTTTTTAGCTTTACGGGAAATTCTTTCCGCAAGGTACAATAATATAAATTCCGCTGAAAGAGAAGCAAGCTTCTCACTGCAGCACATGGATGCGGAGACGGTGACTATAAGGGATACAATCACTTTCCGCGGAATTGCTGCTGCAATCAATCGCCGTTATTACGGTGAGAATGTAACTATCCATGACGTCTATGCGATATGGTTCCTTTCAGTAATGCCACAGCTCTTATTGAAAGCTTTGAGAAAAACGGCGTAAAATACGATTTTAATATTTATCCCAATTTTTTCCCGCGGACTTGATAATGACCCTGAAATAAGGGCAAAATCGGATAAATTGCTGATGAAATATATCAGCACATATCTCGGTTGAGAAAATACAAAAAAGAAAGGACTCCGTTGAGGAGTCCTTGTTACTTTATATATGTAAGCCCTTGCGGGCATTGTTGTCGGTAGCCTTTAAGGCGGAACCGTCTCACTTATGCATTCTGGTAGCTTAAGAGAGCATTGAGTTCCATAACCTTAAGGAGCTTCTTGAAAGAAAATTTCATGCCTGCGATTTCGCTCATGAGTCTTTCTTCTTCTCTACGCATTTCTTTGTTGTACTTTGACATATTCAAGTACTCCTTTCTGTTTGTTGTTTTTGTTTACATGCTTATTATACTCAAAAATTCAGAAAAGTCAAGTTATTTTGCACAAATGACACATGTTGTACTTGTGCAAGATGCACAATAGTTCAAATAAACAAGGTGGATATGTCAACCAAAAATAATCATGTAAAATTGTGCAATATGCACAATGCAAAAAAGTCTTTCTGTCGTTTTACAACAAAAAAGCGGGAGAGTGCATAAGACTCTCCCTTAAAAGTTTGTGTATTTTTTTCTGAAAAGTTTTTATCAATAAAGAGGATATTTTGCAAGAAGTGCATCTACCTTGCTTCTGATTTCTTCAATATTGCTTTCAAAATCAGTTGCAGCAAGATAAATACAGTCTGCAATAACCTTCATGTCTTCTGTATTAAGACCTCTTGTTGTGACTGCTGCAGTACCGATTCTTACACCGCTTGTGATGAAGGGGCTCTGGGGATCGTTGGGAACAGCGTTCTTGTTTACTGTGATGTAAACCTCGTCAAGTCTGTGCTCAAGCTCCTTACCTGTGATGTTCATGTTCTGTAAATCAAGAAGGATAAGGTGGTTGTCTGTGCCGCCTGATACGAGATTGAAGCCCTTTTCCTTAAGAGCATCTGCAAGAGCTGCAGTGTTGTCGATAACACCCTGCTGATATGTTCTGAAGTCGTCCTTAAGAGCTTCGCCGAAGCAGATTGCCTTACCTGCGATTACATGCTCGAGAGGACCGCCCTGTGAGCCGGGGAAAATTGCCTTGTCAATTGCCTTTGCAAGCTCCTCCTTGCAGAGAATAAGACCGCCTCTGGGACCTCTTAAGGTCTTGTGAGTAGTGGAGGTTACAATGTCTGCATAGGGAACGGGTGAGGGATGAAGACCTGCGGCAACAAGACCTGCAATGTGAGCCATATCAACCATGAAATATGCGCCGACTTCCTTTGCAATAACGGAAATCTTTTCAAAGTCAATTACTCTGGGATATGCACTTGCACCGGCAACAATAAGCTTGGGCTTTGTTTCAATTGCAAGCTGACGAAGAGCCTCATAGTCGATTCTGCCTGTAGTACTGTCAACACCGTAGGGAACGAAATTGTAAAGCTTACCTGACATGTTTACGGGTGAGCCGTGTGTAAGGTGACCGCCTTCTGCAAGTGACATTCCGAGTACGGTATCACCGGGCTGTAAAACTGCGAAATATGCAGCGAAGTTAGCCTGTGAGCCTGAATGGGGCTGAACATTTGCGTGCTCTGCGCCGAAAAGCTTCTTTGCTCTTTCAATAGCAATTGTTTCGCATTCGTCAACGCATACGCAGCCGCCGTAATATCTCTTTCCGGGATAGCCTTCAGCATACTTGTTGGTAAGAATGCTGCCCATTGCAGCCATAACTGCGGGGGAAACGATGTTTTCTGATGCAATAAGCTCAAGATTTCTGCGTTCACGCTGGAGCTCGTGCTCAACTGCAGCACCGACCTCGGGGTCGCTTAATTTGATGAATTCAGTGACATTGTTTACATTGAACATATTTTCTTCCTCCGGAAAAAGTTTTTATTATATAGCTTTGGGAAGATCCCATTTGAATACTGACGCCAGAATGCGAAGGATGAATATGAAGACAATTCCCGCAATAGCGGAAAGAACTACATTCTGACTGAAGGTGATGTGCATAAGGTAATATACTATACCGCCTGCAATGGATGCAACCGCATAAATACGCTTTCTGAAAACAAAGGGTACCTCACCGATAATTGCATCTCTTAATATGCCGCCTCCGCAGCCTGTGGTCATGCCGAGGATTACAACGAAAAAGAAGTTGTCGGCAAAGCCGTTGTTGATTGCAACATTCATTCCCACAATGGTGAAAACACCAAGCCCGATTGCATCAAATACATTGTTTACTTTATCAATAGCTATGATATTTTCTGAAAATTTGTTTTTCAGGATGCTTGCAATCACAAAGGTAAGCACACATGTTGCAACCGCAAATATAAGATATATGTAGTTTCTGAACATTGCGGGCGGGAGATTGCCGAGAAGCAGGTCTCTTATTGTGCCGCCGCCGAGAGCAGTGAGAATTCCCGAGAAAATAACTCCGAAAATATCAAATCGTTTTGTTATAGCAAGAACAGCACCTGAAATTGCAAAAGCACAGGTTCCGATAAGCTCAAAAATAAGAAGTATCGTGTCCATAAAGCGCAACCATTCGTATAATATAATGTAAAAAGTATAACAAAAAAAGACATTTTTTACAAGGAAAAAATGTCTTGTCGTAAAAATTTGTTATATCGCAAGGATAACAATAATCCGCTATCACATTTAATGTGCAATATCAACAACAAATGAATATGGGGCTTTGACCAAGCCCCATAAAGCATATTGAATTTTAGCTCTGGAACATAATGAGCATGAAGCCTGCAGCAACTGCAGAGCCGATAACACCTGCAACATTGGGTCCCATAGCGTGCATGAGAAGGAAGTTTGTGGGATTGTACTTTCTGCCTTCGTTCTGTGCAACACGGGCAGCCATAGGAACGGCTGAAACACCTGCAGCACCGATAAGGGGATTGATTTTTCCGCCTGTAACTATGTAAAGAACCTTGCCGATAAGAACACCGCCGACAGTGGAGAACATAAATGCAATAAGACCGAGAGCAACGATGAAAAGAGTTTCCTTCTTGAGGAAGTCAACACCGTTTGCTGTAGCACCTACGCATACACCGAGAAGAATAGTTACCATATTCATAAGTGCATTCTGTGCAGTGTCGGAAAGTCTTTCGGTAACACCGCATTCCTTGAAGAGGTTACCGAGCATCAGCATACCTAAAAGGGGAGCTGCTGAGGGAAGGATGAGTGCTACTACAATAAGAACAACAACGGGGAAAATAATCTTTTCAACCTTTGAAACCTTACGAAGCTGAGTCATTTTGACTTCTCTTTCCTTCTTTGTTGTAAGGAGCTTCATAATGGGAGGCTGAATGATGGGAATAAGTGCCATGTAGGAATAAGCGGCAAGAGCAATGGGAGCGAGCAGGTGAGCTGCAAGCTTTGATGCTGTGAAGATAGCTGTGGGGCCGTCTGCGCCGCCGATGATAGCAATTGAAGCTGCTTCCTGAGGCTCAAAGCCGAGAAGGATTGCAACTACGAATGCAAAGTAGATGCCCAGCTGTGCTGCAGCACCGAGAATAAGTGAAACGGGGTTGGAAAGAAGAGGACCGAAGTCTGTCATTGCACCAACGCCCATGAAAATAAGGCAGGGGAATACACTTGATTTTACGCCGACATAAAGGATACGCAGAACACCTGAATCGAACCAGTGTGCGCCCTCGACAGCTGCGGCACCCGAAAGGTCACCGAGCATGCCGCCTGTTGTATCAAGCATCATGTTTGCTCCGGGGAGATTTGCAAGAATCATACCGAAGGCAATGGGAACAAGAAGAAGGGGCTCAAATTTTTTCCATATTGCAAGAACAAGGAAAATGCCTGCAACACCGAGCATGACAATGTTCTGCCAGGTGAGACCGACAAGACCCGATGTTTCCCAGATGCCTGCAAAGACCTGAGATATAAGTTCCATCTGGAGCCTCCTTAAATAACAGCAAGAACTGCGTCTGTCTCAACAACAGAGCCCTTTGAAACGAGAATCTGCTTAACTGTACCTGCAACGGGAGCAACGATTTCGTTTTCCATTTTCATAGCTTCAAGGATAAACATAACTTCGCCTTCCTTAACAGCCTGACCGGGAGTAACATTAACTGCAAGAATGTTGCCGGGCATGGGAGCATTTACCTTTGCGCCTTCTGCTGTAGCTGCAGCGGGAGCGGCGGGAGCAGCAGCGGGAGCTGCAGGTGCTGCGGCAGGAGCTGCAACGGGAGCAACGGGTGCTGCAGCAGGAGCAACAGCTGTGATTACTGCTTCACATTCTGTAACATCAACTTCATAATTCTTTCCGTTAAGTGTAACTACGTATTTCATTATTTATTATCCTCCATAAGCTTGATTGTGTTGAATTTAAGACGATTGAGGGGAATGCCGCTCTTGTCACTGGTGATAGCCATGATAACTGCTGCTTCTTCCTCTGTTGTGTTGATGAGAGTGAGGTCGCCGATTGACTGATTTGCGGGAAGGGGAGTGCCTGTTTCTGCGGGAGCGGCTGCCACGGGTGCTGCAGCTGCCACAGCCTCTGTATTTGCATTCTGCTTTTTCTGTGCAAGCATATCGAAAACCTTACCCATAAGGAAAACGAAGATTGCAAGGAAGCCGAGAACAAGGAAAACAATACCGAAGCCGATTACGGAAATAAGAAGAGTCTGTCCCATTTCCATTTCAGCGCCGACACCGTAAATATTTTCAAAAACGCCTAAGGTCTGCATTGATTAGTCCTCCTTTATAGCAACGATGCTGTATGTGAAGGTGTGCTTTCTGCGTTCTTCTCTCATTTCAAAGAACTTTTCAGCAAGCTGGGGGAATGCGATGTAGGAAAGAACATCTTCATCACAGGTTGCCTTTTCGCCAAGCTCTGCCTTTGTCTTTTCAAAAGCGGGCTCAAGTGTATCTGCAAAGCGGCATTCCATGGGCTTTTCGTCACCGAGAACGAGAGCCTTGAGCTCTTCGCTGATTTCACCGGGAGCTCTGCCGTATTCACCCTTTACATAAGCCTTGATTTCCTTTGAAATGTTCTTATATCTGCCAACAAGAACGTTTGCTGTTGCCTGAACACCAACCATCTGGCTCATGGGAGTAACAAGGGGAGGATAACCCATATCCTTTCTTACTCTGGGAGTTTCCTCAAGAACCTCCTGAAGCTTGTCAAGCTTGCCCTGAGCAGTAAGCTGTGCTACAAGGTTTGAAAGCATGCCGCCGGGAATCTGATAGCCGAGAGCATCTGTATCTGTAGCCATAACAACGGGGTTGAGAAGTCCGTCCTTAAGGCAGTCGTTTCTGTAAGGCTTGAAGAAATCGTTGATCTTCTTGAGGCAGTCAAGATCGAGTCCTGTTTCGTAGCCGTACTGACGAAGAACATATTCCATTGTTTCTGTAGCGGGCTGTGCTGTGCCGCCTGAGAATGAGGAGATTGCTGTATCGATAACATCGCAGCCTGCTTCAACAGCCTTGAGAAGTGTCATGAAGCCGAGCCCTGTTGTTGAGTGTGTATGAAGAACAACGGGCATATTGGTTGCATCCTTGATAGCCTTGACTGTGTCATAAGCCTCCTTGGGGCTCATGATACCTGCCATGTCCTTGATGCAGATGGACTGTACGCCCATAGCCTTAAGGTCCTTTGCAGTCTTTACATAGCTTTCAAGGTCGTGGATGGGGCTTAAAGTGTAGCAGATTGTACCCTGTACCTCTGCGCCGTTCTTGAGAGCCTCATCAACTGCAACCTCAATGTTACGAAGGTCATTGAGGGCGTCGAAAATTCTGATTACGTTGATGCCGTTTTCAATGCTCTTCTTTACGAACATTCTTACAACATCATCGGGATAGTGCTTGTAGCCGAGAAGATTCTGTCCTCTGAGAAGCATCTGAAGCTTTGTGTTGGGACATGCTGCTCTGATTTTTCTGAGTCTCTCCCAGGGATCTTCGTTAAGGTAACGAAGGCAGGAGTCAAATGTTGCACCGCCCCAGCATTCAAGTGAATAGTAGCCTGCCTTGTCAAGTGTTTCAAGGATAGGACGGAACTGCTCAAAGGGCATTCTTGTTGCAATAAGTGACTGGTTTGCGTCTCTGAGAATTGTTTCGGTAAACTTAATTTTCATTTTTTTACTCCTTATCTGTAAAATCAAAAATCCAATTTATTCCAACATACACTATATCACAAAAAAAACGGCAATGCAAGGCTTATTTGCTATATTATGTTATTTTTTTAACAACAAAAAACCAAAATTCGAGGAAAATAAAAGGGCTGCTGCAGATATTGTTTCTGCGCAGGCCCTTTGTGTCGTGTTTATAAAATTTTATTTTTCGGCAAGTATCTGCTTTACTGCCTTTGCTCTGATTTCGTCTCTTGCCGCCTCGGGAAGCTTCTGTCCGGCAAGGACATTCACGGTTGCGGGCTGCATTGAAACAAACAGACGGCTGATAAGAGCGGCATCAGCATCAACAATGCCGTAAAGCGCACCGAGTCTTACCCATGAAAGAAGCTCCATCATTTCCTCGCAGGACATGAGCACTGCATTTCTTATAAGACCTGCGCTGCGGTTTATTCTGTCACGGATGTTTATGTCGCCGACCAGCTTTTCTGCGGCGGCGCGCTCCTTTGTTGCAATCTGAAGGGTTATGCTTTTAAGGTTTTCGAGAGCTTCTGTTTCACTGATTCCCATTGTGACGGAATTGCTGATTCTGAAGATGTCACCCTTTACAGAGGCTCCGTCACCGTAGGAGCCGCGGATGATAAAGCCCAGCTTTGATGCAGTTGCGGAAAGCTTTTCCATTGCACCCGTGCGGGAAAGTGCGGGCAGATGCATAAGCACCGATGCCTTCATGCCCGTGCCGATGTCCTTGGGACTCTGATTGAGATAGCCGAGCTTCGGGTCAAAGGCATAGCGCAGATGTGAGGCGAGAATTTTATCATATTTTGCAGCCTCGGCATAAGCCTCATGCGGCTCAAGTGCATCGCTGAAGCCTTGTATTCTTATGTGGTCTCTTTCACAGAGCATTATGCTTACCTTTTCGTTTTCATCAAGAAGAAGCACTCTGCCCTCGGAGTTTGAGGCAAATTCGGGGCTTATCAGGTGTCTTTCGGCAAGAGAAATTGCTTCATAAGGGTAAAGGGAGCTCATTGAAATTACATTGAGGGAGCAACCGTTGTCACTTAAAATTCTGCAGATTCCCGCATTCAGCTCCTGCTTCTGCAGGGCATTGAGACGGATGGGGAAGGGGAGGGAATCTATGTTTCTTGAAAGGCGGACTCTTGATGAAAGAACGGTATCCTGTTGTCTGTTTATATCGGTGCTCATCAGTTTTCCTCCTTTTTTGCAAGAGCTCTTATTCTGTCACGGATTACTGCGGCAGATTCAAAGTCTTCCGTTGCAATTGCTTTTTCAAGCTCTGCGCGAAGCTGTGCTATTTCATTTTCGTTGTTTTCTCTTATGTCGCTTCTGCGGGGGGAGGCTCCCTTGAAAACTGCACGGCCGTGAAGCTTACCGAGAGTGGGGCGCAGCTTATGAGAAAAGGTTCTGTAGCAGTCGGGGCAGCCGGGAAGACCTGTTCTTGCAATATCCTCAAATGAAAATCCGCAGGTTTCACAACGCAGAGCTCTGTTTGAGGTTCTTGCGGTGCTGCTCATGAGCGAGCCGAACATATCGCCGAAGGGTGAAAAGCCCGTTACGGCATCACGCACTCCCAGTGCGGCAGCGCAAGCGGAGCACAGATGAATTTCTGCACTTTCACCGCCGACTATACTTTTGAGATGCACGCCTGCATCCTGTCGTTTACAGTTCTGACAAAGCATAAATATCCCCCGAAAAAATCTGATTCATTTTATTATAATATTTTCCCGCCCTGTAGTCAATCTTAATTCTTCTGCAGGGTGCAGTATATGATTAAAAAAGAAATTACGGCATATAATTTTTAAGTGAAAACACTTTTCGGGGGTTAATATGTTTATTTTTTCGGGTTTTTCGGGTAAGGCAAACGGGGCGCTTAACTGTGCGGTGAACTGCGCGGAGGATATGGGACATACTTATGTGGGAAGTGAGCATATTCTTGCGGGGCTTCTCAAGGATACAGGCTGTGTGGCGGGGGTAATTCTCAATTCAAGGAAAATTACCTATCCTGCAGTTTGCGAGGCGGTGAAGGAGACCGTGGGTGTGGGAAATCCCACAAGGCTTACGGAAAATGACATTACGCCGAAGGCAAGGAAAATAATAAAAAATGCGGGGATAATGTCGCAGGCGGCGGGAACTGCTCTTACGGGGACGGAGCATCTTTTGGGAGCGATTCTCAAGGAGCCCACCTGCTTTGCAAACAGGCTTCTTGTGAAAATGGGGGCGGCTCCCTCGGATATTTACGGAGATATTACGAAAAATTTTCCCGAAAATTCACGGGACATAAAAAACGGCAGAATGAAGGACAGACAGTCTCTTCAGCCGCAGCATTACAATCTGCAGAAATACGGCAGAAACCTTACTGCGGCGGCAGCTCTCGGCAAAACAGACCCCGTAACGGGCAGGGATAAGGAGATTGACAGGGTTATTAAAATTCTTTGCCGGAGAATGAAAAATAATCCCTGTCTTATAGGTGAGCCCGGGGTGGGAAAAACCGCAGTTGTTGAAGGACTTGCCATGCGTATAGCAAAGGGTGATGTGCCCGATATCCTGAAAAACAGTGAGGTTTATTCTCTGGAGCTTACCGCAATGGTGGCGGGCGCAAAATATCGCGGAGACTTTGAGGAGAGAATAAAAAATGTTATTTCCGAGGTAATAAGTGCAGGAAATATAGTGCTGTTTATTGATGAGATTCACAACCTTATCGGAGCAGGCTCAGCAGAGGGGGCTGTGGATGCCGCAAACATTCTCAAGCCCGTTCTTGCACGGGGGGAAATCAAGCTTATCGGAGCTACTACAAACGAGGAATACAGGCGGAATATTGAGAAGGATTCCGCTCTTGAACGGCGGTTCCAGACAGTGAGCATTGAAGAGCCTGATGCGCTGAAAACCGTTGATATACTTAAAAATCTGCGCCCCTCTTATGAGGCATTTCACAAGGTTGAAATTACCGATGAGGCAATAGATGCGGCGGTGCGTCTTTCCGTGAGATATATCCCCGACAGATTCCTTCCCGACAAGGCAATTGACCTTATCGACGAGGCGGCGGCAGGTGTGAATATTGAGGAGGATTGCGTTTCTCCCGAGGTAAAAAATACGGAAATACTGGCAGAAAAGGCGGGGCAGAATAAAATTGCGGCGGTGAATTCGCAGGATTTTGAAAAGGCGGCAGAATACAGGGATGAGGAGAAGGAGCTTTACAGAAGGCTTGCCGAGATGAAGGCGGAATTATGCGAATCGGACCTGCCTCGCCCTTGTGTAAAAGCCTCTCATATTGCACAGGTTTTAAGCTCATGGACGAAAATTCCCGTAGGAAATATCAATGCAAACGAGAAGGAAAAATTAAGAGAGCTTGAAAAAATTCTTTCTGAAAAAATCATAGGGCAGCCCGATGCCATAAGGGCAGTAAGCAATGCCGTAAGGCGAGGCAGAGCGGGGCTTCATTCCCCCGAAAGACCCGTATGCACACTGCTTTTCTGCGGCCCCACGGGTGTTGGAAAAACTGCTCTTGCAAAGCAGCTTGCCGAGGCGGTTTTCGGTAAGCGTGATGCCCTTATAAGACTTGATATGTCGGAGTTTTCGGAAAAGCATTCCGCATCAAGGCTCATCGGCTCACCTCCGGGCTATGCGGGCTTTGAGGAGGGCGGTCAGCTGGTCAGAAAAATCCGTCAGCGTCCCTACAGCGTGCTGCTGCTTGATGAAATCGAAAAGGCGCATCCCGATGTTTTCAACTTCCTTCTGCCTGTGCTTGAGGACGGAATTCTCACGGGTGCAGACGGTAAAACCGCAGATTGCAGAAGTCTTATTATCGTTATGACCACCAATGCGGGCGCAATGAAAATCGGCAGTGATAAAAAGGCGGTTGGCTTTTATGAGGACAGTGCAGGGAGGGATTTTTCCGACATAAAAAAAGCGGTGGAAAGTGAGCTTAAAAACATTTTTCCGCCCGAATTCAAGGGCAGAATTGACGAAACCGTTATTTTCTCACGGCTTACACAGGAAGATACACAGAAAATAGCAGAGATATTTCTTGATGAAATTGTACGTCGTGTCAGCGGTCCCGATATTGAAATCACCTTTGCGCGGGAGGTAGCCTTATTCCTTGCCCGAAAGGGTGCGGACAGGGTATATGGTGCAAGAAATCTGCGCAGTATCATAACCGCGGAAATTGAAAATCCTCTTGCTTCATTTCTCATGGGTGAAAATGTGCCGCAGAAAATTCATTGCAGTGTGAAGGACGGCGGTATTTCTTTTGAGCCGTTTTTTGCGGAGTAAATGAAAAACGCGGGTAATTTTTCAACAGGAAGAAAATTTTTGTTGAAAACCGCTATAAAGCAGAATAAATATTGTTGCAAAATCACAATAAATAAAATAATAAAAGAATATTGAAAAAAGTCTTAAAAAGCATTATAATAATTCCGTATCGATATGTCCTGCAAAGGGCGTAAATTTCAAGACAAAGGAGTTGTTAATTGATGCGTTTCAAGAAGGTTCTCAGTGTATTTCTTGCAACACTTATGCTTTTCAGTGTAATGTCCCTGGGCTTTACGGGTATGGCTGCAGAAATAGACTACGACGCACAATACGAGATGCTCGCAGATGCGCTCAGAAATGAGCATGTCCGTGATCTTACCAACTACACATCAACAAACGAAAAGCTTAATGATGATGAAACAGAGGGCTTCAATCAGGAGGCCCGGGGCTTTGCTTATGACCATAAGGTTGTTGCAAGAGATAATGACGAGGGTGATATTCTCAAGGCTTCAAACCGTTTCTATTACATCGCAGAAGGCCTTATGAGCTACAGATACGGCGTGGGCTGCTACGATGTGTCAACACTTTTAAGCTACATGACAGAAAAATTAAGACCTCTTTTCAGTGAAGATGTTCTTTACGAAGATTTCTACGGTAATCGTTACTATGCTACCGCAGAAGAAATTGCCGCTTATAACGCTGCAGTTGCAGAAATTGAAGCAGCAGGCAGAGAGGTTGACAAGATTTCTCTTCCCGAATACGGTATCTATTTCATTCATAAGGATGAATGGGAATACTATAACGTTGAAAGCATTCTCCGTTACTTTATGGGTAATGTTGTCAAGGTTAACGTAGGTAACTGGTATCATAAGTTCTCATTCGTTGTGCAGACTTCTGTCAGCACCGTTCTTGAGGACGGTTCAGGTCTTCCCGATGAAAAAATCGTTATCAGAACCGCTGCTTATGAAATCAGCTATCAGAAGTATTACAACGAAAGCATGTCAAAGGCATACTTCGCATTTGAAGAGCCCTCTCTTGAAAGAGTATGGGAAAGCTACGGCGAGGAATACGACCTTGACCGCACACCCGTAAATCTTGCGGGCCCCGGCATGCTTCTTGATGGCGGACAGGCATCTGCTTATCTTATCAATCAGACAGTTGATGATACTACAGGACCTTATCTTGCAGCTATTGACAGCGCCTTCAACTATTTCCTTTATCAGGAATATGCATATGCGGACGAATACGATAATTGGGTTCCGCAGAAAAAGTGGGACGAGGTTTTTGTTAATCTTACAGACGCTGAAATCAGAAATCCTTCTGCTTATGCCGATATTCTCCTCTATGATGGTCTTACGGACACAGTAAACCGTGCAGAGGAAATTCTCGGCTATGCAAAGTATCTTACCGATAACCTTTCCAATGAGGCTTTACAGTCTGTTTTCGGTGAGAAGCTGGGCAGCATGGTAACTCTTGCTTACCTTTTCAAGAGAAGTGCGCCTGACTATTCTTCAGTTGACAAATACACCGGCAAAACCTTTGCCGAAAAGCAGAATGCTGCAATGGCAGATACTGCTAACCCCTCAAGAACAATAATCGGTACTGACGGCGGCTATACTGCAAAGTACATCGCCTCCGACGAAGTTATCAACGATATTATTTTTGATATTGATGCTCTTATTTCACCCCGTGAAGGTGAAGATGCAGTTAACGATAAATATATTGCCAACCGAGTAGTTTCAGTCGTTTCCTCATTGCTTGATATCGGTGATCTTCTCGGTATTGAGGGTGAAGTTCAGTACGACAGTCTTGAAGAGCTTATAGGCATCGTTGTAAACGAGCTTGTGTTCACGGACAGTATCGTAAATATGCTTGTCGGTCTTCTTTATCCCATGCTTGCAGACCTCCTTACTGACCTTCTCGGCGACCTTACAGGCATAGGTGTTCTTGACGGCGCAATTTCCGACCTGCTTAACAGTGTTCTTACAAACAACGACCTTGCTATATATCCCCATGAGCTTGCAGAACGTATTGAAGATGACTATGACGGTAAGTATTCAAGAGCTGCTGCAGTTCTTGCCGCAGCAAAGAATAACAGCTGGGACAATGTTGTAACAGACGCTCTCTACTGGGGTGTTGACGATGCTCCTACAGAACAGAAGGCAGAAGCATTCCTTGATGCGGTCTGTGCAGGTCTCGGCGGCTTCAACCGTCTTCTTATCACCTTCCTTTGCGGTGACTTTGAATATAATGATACGGATATGCAGGATGTCAGCAACATCGGTCGTTACTATGACATCAAGCTTATCCCTGCCTTATCCGCATGGCTTGTTTCACAGGGTCTTTATACCAAGCTCTTTATTCCGCTTTACCGTGTTCTCGGTATCCCCGAGCCCGTAGTTGCTTCCGAAGAATACGATGACGGTGTTATGGTCTCACAGACACTTTCAAGTCAGGGTCTGTTCCTTACATCATATCAGTATCACAGAGCGGTTGTTAATGACTATAATGTTGTTCTTAAGGAAGCGCTCCGTCCCATTATTTCATGGATTACGGAATGTGTTGCAAAGAAGCCCATTGAAACCGTAATGAAGCTTGTTCCCAACCTTGTTCACTTCCTTTCAAGAAAAAGTACAGTCAATCTTTCTTATGAGAGTGATTGGGAAAAGCCCAGCTTCGCAACAGCCCAGGATGACTGTCACAAGGGCTTCTCACAGCTTCAGTCCTATTCTCTTATTGACATTATCGACCATGTTTACCTTTCAATTACAGGTATCATCGGTGTTAACATCTATACCACATCACTCTTTAGCCTTATCGGTGAGGGTACCCTTGGTATGCTGACATCACTGAATGCACTTCTGAATGAGGTTATCTCCTTCGGCTATGAGGTGGGTGAAGGATCGCCCCAGATAAACGCATATTACGACAACAAAATGAATGTTGTACCGAAAAATTCGGAGGAATATGCTCTGAACCCCGATAAGTATCCCAACCCGTCACTTTACTATTACTCAAATGAGGATCATACAAGCTTCAGCCTTACAGAGGATGAAATTCATACCGAAAAGCATGAAGACCGCGTATATGATGAGGAGCCCTTCTACATTCCCGCAGTTCCCGAGGCAAAGCTTGTTTCCTGCGGTACGGTTTATAGTCCTACCACGCACAATACTCTTATTGTAGATAACCCCGGTCGAGTATTCAAGTTCCTTCTTCGTTATGTGCTTTCTGCTGTAGGCTACAAGTTCAATTCTGCTGATGATTTCACAACACTTCCCTCTGTTATTGAATGTCTTGGTCTGGGCATGGACGACGAGCTCTTCCTCGGTCTTACTCTCGGTGATATCATAACAAACGTTATGCTTCATCCCGACGAAGCACTCTGTGCTCTTCTTGAGCTTTTCTATACAGGTGAAGTCG
Organism: Acutalibacteraceae bacterium; assembly: GCA_045638965.1. Lineage (GTDB taxonomy): Bacteria > Bacillota > Clostridia > Oscillospirales > Acutalibacteraceae > RUG806. The sequence goes on from JAZUCC010000002.1 coordinate 23,485, forward strand.
GCGACCTTTATCACGATATAGCAGACACATATCCCGTTGAGCCTATTGAATATTACAACGAAACACTTCTCAATCCCATTATCAATCCCACTCTTACATACGGTACCGAGGTCAAGTACTCACAGTACTGGACAAAGGAATATGCCGACGACTTTATAGCAAGCCTTACTCCTCTTGCTGAAGACGTGCTTGTTATGATTGGACTTGAAGGTGTTGAAGACGGTCTCGGCGCATTCCTCGAGAATATGCTCAATGACCTTGCATTCAACGATGATATCGTTAATATGCTCTTCAACCTTATCTATCAGCTTATTGCTGACCTTGCAGGCGGCAGCTTTGATATTGAAGGTCTTCTCTGGTCAGTATTCGATGTATCCTTCGACACCGGCGATATTGCAAATGCTCTTGATAAGATGCTCGGTTATACATCTGAAGCATCAGCTACTATCAGAAAGGCAAATAACTGGGCTGAAATCTTCGAGGCTGTTGAAATCAATGAGGAAACAGGCGAGCCTGTAATTGATGAAGAAACAGGCGAGGTTGTAATGTCCCTTCAGGATGTTGACCTCAAGTGGGGTATCACTCCTGCAGTCAAGGAAATTATTGTTGACGAGGAAACAGGCGAGGAAACTATTGTATATGAAGAGCTGGCTCTTTGTGAGCAGGGCGAAACTCCCCTTACCCGTGCCGATGCAATGCTTCGTACGCTTTCTGCTCTTCTTTCACCTGCAGCCTTCGTTCTCAAGTTCCTGTTCATGGATCAGAACTTAAGTGTTCTCGGTCTTGTTAACCTGCCCGGTTATGCAGGCTACCAGTATGCATTCATCGGTCTTCTTGAAGCTCTCTCATGTCCCAATATTCTTCCTTATGACGACTATTATGAGGCTTCGCTTGATCCTGACTGCGGCGATGCAAACGTAATTTACTACCTGTTTGCTCCCTTACTCGGTCTTGTTGAAAAGGTATATGTTGATCCCCTCAACACAGTTCTCAGCCTTATTCCCAATCTTCTGTTCTTTATTTCAATAGGCGGCTTCAATGACCTTGTAAATAACCTTGTTCACTTTGCTTATGTTCTTCTTGACATGCTCAAGCCTATTCTCAATGCTTATGACCTTGTAGGCGGTCTTCTTGCAAATATTGATATTTCAGGTATGTCCCTGAATCTTTCACTTCCTCTTGATATTGACTTCAATTCTCTTATCAGTGACCTTTTGGGCTCTCTTTTAGGTGACACTCTTACAATTGAAGGAGTTTCAATCAAGCTTCCTTACATTGATCTTTACACCCTTTGCGTAGGTACACTTGAAGCGTTCACCTCAAAGGAAGGAAGACCCACAGTGCATCTTAATGCGGCAGGCGGCGGTACTCTTCTTACTGCTCTCTTAAGAATCGTATTTGAGGTTCTGTTCATGGATGAAAACCATGTTGCTCTCAGCCAGATTATTGCAAATCTTGCAGAGGAAGGCAGACTTGACGCTTATGACGAGGAAACCCTGTACCTTGTTATAAACGGCCTTATCGGTCTTATTGAGGAATATGAGGTGCTCGATATTATTCTTATGGCGGTTTATCTGCTTGTGTCAAATCTTGTGCCCATAGCCGATACTCTTACGGTTAAGCTTCAGGAAAATGATATGACAATTACCGATCTTATCGACTCGATTGACGATATGGATCTGTTCATGGAAAAAATTTCCAAGCTGCTGGGTGACGGCAGAGACGAAATTCCCGGTGAGATTGACGACGGTAAGGCAGCCATGTCACTGCTTGATAAGATTATTGCTTTCTTTGAAAAGATCAAGTTATTCTTCCAGCGTCTGTTTGCATTCTGATAACAGAATAATCAGAAAATGCTGAAAAAACAAAAGCAGAGCTTTTTGCTCTGCTTTTGCAAGTTGAAGGAGATATATATAATGAAAAAGTTTTTAAGTGTGATTTTATCTCTTGTTATGGTATTTTCACTTCTTGTTCCCGCATTTGCTGCGGAGGTGAAGTGTAACTGCGGCTTCAATCCCGTAATTTATGTAGGACCTCTCGGCAGCGCTACAATTTATGAAAACTACGGCACCGAGGATCAGAGAACAATTTTCCGTCCCGAAGCAGGACCTCTTGTTGAGGAAGCTGTTGCTGTAATTCTTCCCGTAATCCCTGCTCTTCTTGCAGGTGATTACGACACCTTCGGCGATGCTCTTATCGGCTTTGTCAATTCTGCTTTCGGTGCTCTTGCACTTGATAAGGACGGCAATTTGACAGAAAATGTTTATTCAATCGACGAATATCCCACAAGCTCTGCACACGGAATTGAATATTCCTTCTATTTCGGATATGACTTCCGTCTTGATCCCTATGTTCATGCAGACAGACTTCATAAATGCATTCAGATTATGAAGGAGCTTACAGGTCACGATCAGGTTCAGCTTAAGGCTTCAAGCATGGGCGGTGTTGTTACAATGGCTTACATTGAAAGATACGGCACCGAGGATATTGAAACAATTATCTTCCAGAACAGCCCCATTCATGGTACTGCAGTTGCAGGCGAGCTTTACTGCCGCAAGTTTGAAATCAACAAGGATGCACTTGTGAACTATGCTCTTGATGCAATTCCCGCGCTTGAACAGGATTTCTTGCAGGCATTCCTTTACGGGCTTGCAACAGCACTTGACGATGCAGGTGTATGGACAGTGCTTCTTGCACTTATTGATCCCATTATTGAAAATCTGCTCGACAGAGTTTATGATGAGACACTCATTCCTATTTTCGGTTCTCTTCCCGGTATCTGGAGCTTTGTTCCCGATGAATATTATGAGGAAGCAAAGACTATAATGATTGATGCCCAAGCACAGCCCGAGCTTGTTGAAAAGCTTGATGCATATCACTACAATGTTCAGACAAGGGCTGCCCAGCTTCTTCAGGAAGCCAACGAAACAACAAAAATCTACAATGTTGTAGGCTATAACATTCAGCGTACTCCTCTTGTTTCCGCTTACATGAATACCTCTGACGGAACAGTTGATACAAAGTATGCTTCAGTAGGCGCAATTACTGCCGATATCAGAAGCACATTTGAAAGCGACTACACACAGGCTGTTGATGACGGTCACGACCACATTTCAGGCGACTTCATGATTGATGCTTCAACTTGTGCACTTCCCGAGCAGACATGGTTTATCAAGGATATGCTTCATTGCACAACCCATGACGGTCATGACAAATTCTATGAGGTAATGCTTACAAGCGATGAGCAGTTCTATATTGACACTTATGAGCAGTATCCCCAGTTTATGCAGAATAACATCCCTGACCGCACCTTTGAAAAGGTAGAGGATATTTCTGCAACAGAAAGCTTCATAAAGCAGCCCAATTTCACAAACCTTGTGAAGATGCTCCGTTCATATATCGATCTTTTGAAGAGCTTTATAATGAACTTTATGCTGAAGCTTTTCAAGTAATATAATGTAATAAAATAAGGCATAGGAGAGTGGAACACCACTTTCTTATGCCTTGATTTTTTTGTTTTATAGATTAATGTTTATTCGGCAGCAGCCTCGGTCTGTGCTTCAGCGGAGGTTTCTTCTGCCCGGTCCTCTGCTGCTTCGTCACGGTGATTTGCTTCCCATACATTGAGGTATTTATCAAGAAGCACCTCACCCTCGGTGTTGATGGTCTGCATCATGATAAGGTCGTTTGTAAGTGTAAGGCTTGATGCTGCCCAGCCCTCCGGATATTTACCGCAGGCATCGAATGCCAGAATTTCCTTTTCAAAAATTTCACTGCGATGATGGTGACCGCCAACGATAAGCTGTGCGCCCAGATTTTTAAGGGGAGTCATCCAGTTTTTTCCGAAATGGTCATCAATATTCGGCATGTGTGAGAAAACGATTTTATATCTGCCGTCAAATTCTTCAGCTTCAAGGGCTTCAATCCAGCTGTACTGCTTTTCTCTGTAGCTTGCGAAATCAACAAGTCCGCTGTATTCCTTGTGTGAGTCTTCCTTGTCCTCACCCGTGTCAAGAACAATTGCCGAAAGAGCGCCGAATTTGAAAGTATAGTAAAGCTCACCTGTTTCTGTGCGGAAATACTTAAGCAGCTGTGAAGCATATTCTCCGCGGGTTTCGTGGTTTCCTCGTGTATATACTACGGGTATTTCACCCTTTGAAAGGGTAGCCGCATCAGTAAGAACATGATCGGTGAATCTTGATTTGTTGCCGAAATCGCTGACAATATCACCCAGCATTACAACCATGTCAAATTCCTGTGAGAAGAAGGAAACTGCTTCTTCCATTTCCTTTTGCATGCTGTGAACGTCGGTTATTGCAAGAATATTGATGTTGTCTTCCTTTTCCTCGCCGCGGAAGCTTATGGGAGCGCTTTCAACAATTCTGCCCTTTATTGCACTGTAGCCAAGCTTATAAGCAACGAACTGTGAGCCTACAACATAGGTATTATTCCGCAGCTCGTTTTTCGGAACGGAAATACTGTGAATATCATCGTGGGTGGATATGGTTCCCGAGGTGGTATCCCACACGGTTTTTTCTTCTCCGTCAACGGTATATTTCACATAACCGCTGCCCTTTAAGCTTGTCTGAAAAATAATTGTGTAGTTGTCTCCGCCTACATCAAAAACTGTGGGCTGAACCACTATCTTCTGGGGAATAATGAAAAGTGAGAGGAAAATTCCCAAAGCAATTATCAGAATTGCACCTATTGCAGCGGCAGGTATTATCAGATGTTTCTTTTTCATATTGTGTCTCCTTAAGTTTTATACCTTAATGCTATCATAATAAGCATTTTCCGTCAATAAATTTATTATAGTTTACATATTTTATATCTTAATATTATGTAAGTTTATCATTGAATTTAGTTTTTTCTTGTGCTATATTATAATTGTGAAAATACGGCAGTATTTTATACTGCTTTTACAGAAAGGACGACAAACCTATGGCTGAAAACAGACTTATCGGGGATTATCCCGTAATCGGTATCCGCCCCTGTATTGACGGAAGAAGAGGACCTCTTGACGTTAGAGGCTCACTTGAAGAACAGACAATGAACATGGCAAAGACTGCTGCAAAGCTCATTTCTGAAAATCTCAGATATTCAAACGGTGAACCCGTAAAGGTTGTTATTGCTGATACAACAATCGGCCGTGTAGCTGAGGCTGCTGCATGTGCAAACAAGTTCAAGAAGGAAGGCGTAGATATTACTCTTTCCGTTACTCCCTGCTGGTGCTACGGCTCTGAAACAATGGATATGGATCCCATGACAATCAAGGGTGTATGGGGCTTCAACGCAACTGAAAGACCCGGTGCGGTTTACCTTGCATCTGTTCTTGCTACTCATGCACAGAAGGGTCTTCCTGCATTCGGCATCTACGGTCACGATGTTCAGGATGCTGACGACACAACAGTTCCCGCTGATGTTCAGGAGAAGATTCTCCGTTTCGCACGTGCCGCTGTTGCTGCTGCATCAATGAGAGGCAAGAGCTATCTTCAGATCGGCTCAATCTGCATGGGTATCGGCGGTTCCTCAATCAGCCCCGAATTCATCGAGGAATATCTCGGCATGCGTGTTGAATCAGTTGACGAGGTAGAAATCATCAGACGAATGTCTGAAAACATCTATGACGAGGCTGAATATCAGAAGGCTCTCGCATGGACAAAGGCAAAGTGCAAGGAAGGCTTCGACAAGAACCCTGAGTTCGTAAGAAAGTCCCGCGAGCAGAAGGATGCTGACTGGGAATTCGTTGTTAAGATGATGGTTATCATCAAGGATCTTATGAACGGTAACCCCAATCTTCCCGCAGGCTGTGAGGAAGAAGCAGTAGGTCACAACGCTATTGCTGCAGGCTTCCAGGGTCAGAGACAGTGGACAGACTTCTATCCCAACTGCGACTTCGGTGAAGCACTCTGCAACACATCCTTTGACTGGAACGGCGCAAGAGAGCCCTATATCCTTGCAACAGAAAATGACGTTCTCAATTCAATTTCAATGCTCTTCATGAAGCTTCTTACAAACCGCGCTCAGATGTTTGCTGATGTTCGTACCTTCTGGAGTGACTCCGCTGTTAAGCGTGTTACAGGCTACGATATCGAAGGCAAGGCAAAGGAAGCAGGCGGCTTTATCCACCTTATCAATTCAGGTGCTTGCTGTCTTGACGCTTGCGGCGAGGTTAAGGATGAAAACGGCAATCCCGTTATGAAGCCCTGGTATGATGTAACAGAGGAAGACATCGATAAGATGCTTGCTGCTACAGAATGGGCACCCGCAGACAACGGCTACTTCAGAGGCGGCGGATATTCTTCCCGTTTCCTTACACGTGCTGAAATGCCCTGCACAATGATCAGAATCAATCTTGTTAAGGGTCTCGGACCCACAATCCAGATTGCAGAAGGCTACACTGTAAATCTTCCCGATGAGGTTTCCGACACACTCTGGAAGAGAACAGACTATACATGGCCCTGCACATGGTTTGCTCCCAACTGCACAGGCGAAGGTCCCTTCAAGTCAGCTTATGATCTTATGAACGCATGGGGTGCTAACCACGGTGCTATTTCCTACGGTCATATCGGTGCAGACCTTATCACTCTCTGCTCAATGCTTCGTATTCCTGTTGGTCTTCACAACGTTCCCGAAGAGAAGATCTTCCGTCCCGCTTGCTGGAATGCATTCGGCACAAAGGATCTCGAAAGCGCAGACTACAGAGCATGTGCTGCATACGGTCCTCTCTATAAATAAAAGCAGAACCAATAAGGCGGTATCCCATGCGGATGCCGCTTTTTTCTGATAAAAATTTATGTTTGGCCGAAGTTTTATTGACTACAGAAAAGAAAACTGTTAATATATATTTATCCTATTTATTTTAAGGAGGAAAATATGAAAAAGAAAATATTTATTGTACTTTCTGTTGTTGCAATAATGCTTTTTTCAGCAATTTCTGCAAGTGCTTATATTGCAGGTGACACAGACAACGATTTCCTTGTTACCTCTTCAGACGCACGTTATGCGCTTCGTCTTTCAGTAGGTCTTGAGAAATGTGATCCCGAAAGCGACCAGTTCAAGGCTGCCGATGCAGACGGCAACGGTAAGGTTGAAGCTGCTGACGCAAGAAAGATTCTCCGTGTTTCCGTTGGTCTTGAATCCTTCCCCGACAACACACAGAAGCTTGGAAATATTCTTATAACAAAGCTTCCCTATAAGACAAACGGTCTTGTTATAACCAGCATTACACTTGAAGACGGATATCTCGTATGCAGCATTACAAACAACACAAGCAAGAAGGATATGGCAGTTGCTGAAACAAGCTATATTCCCTATAAGCTTTACAATACCAAGGGCGACGTTATTGAAACATCTGCTGTTTATATGAGCCAGATGAATCAGGGCGAAAGCTGCACAGAAAAAATCTATCTTAAGGCAAACACCGGAAAGATTGTTTTCGGTGCTGCAACTGTTAGGTTTACAGAAGCAACTCTTAATCTTCCCACAGTTCAGATGAACGGTCTTACAATCACAAAGGCTCCCTTTACATCAAAGGGTATTACAGTAAATAAGATTACTGTTGATACAGAAAAAAGACGTATCTATGTTGATCTTACAAATAACACAGGCAAGGCAGCCTCTGCAACACTGAAGTTCAACACTTATGATGCATCAGGCAGATCACTCGGTAACATTTCTGTAAGAACAGGTTCACTTAATGCAGGTGAAAAGGTGATTGATTATGATACTTACCTTGCAGGTGCAACAAAAATTACTGCCTTTGAGCTTAATGTGAATGATTCTGATGTATTCACACCCCTTACAACTGCAACAAAGACTCTTGATAATTTAGTAGTTCCCGCTGATGTAGCAGCATCAGGAATAAAAATCAGCGTTGAATCAGTTGCAAGAAACTCTTATTCAAATGCACCTACAATTAAGATAAGGGTAACCAACAATACAGGCAAGGCAATTGTCGGCTCCGATACATATTTCTATTATAAGGCTTATGATGCAAACGGATATATGACAGTTCTTGCGTCAAGAACGATAGCTCAGCTTAACAATGGTGAAAGCTATATCACTGAAATTGCGCTTGATTCTACTGCAGCAAAAGTGGTTTTCGGTAATCTCAAGGTAAAAACAGGTGATGCATTGAATCCCGGTGCAACATAAGTTATAAACGGTATTACAACCAATATCGCAGCAAATAACTTCAAGGGTATTGTAGTATCAGACCTTACAATCAAAAAGTACAGCTACTATACAGAAGTAAAGGTAAAGGTTACAAATAAGACAGGTAAGCCTGTTGAATATGCAGAGCTTGATTATAAGGCTCTCGATTCCACAAATACTGTTGTTAAAACAAACACTATATATACTGATTATCTTAATGTAAATGAAAGCACTTATGAGAGCTTTACTGTAGATTCCCTTGATTTATCAAAGCTTTATTTCTTCGGAAACAGTGTAAAGGCAGCAGCAAAGGATATTCCCTTCTCCGCATCATATATAAATGTGAACGGAATTCAGATTTCTGCTCCTGCTACTTTCTCCGGTCTTAAAATAAACTCTTATTCTATTGATGAGTATGACGCACTTACCGTTAACATCAGGAACAATACAGGCGCTTCCGTGTCCGATTCTTCATATTTCTCATACAGAGTACATGATGCAAACGGTGTTCTTCTCAGAAACGGCACCTTCTACTGTGAGTCAATGACCGCTGGCGAAACCTGTGAAAAGACCTTCTATCTTCCTGACGGCGCAGCAAAGGTTACAATCTATGCTGTATCAGTAAGATGATAAGAATATCAGTTCCGTAAAAAACAAAAAAATTAAGAGGCACCTTCCTTCGGGAGGGTGCCTTGACTTATGCCGTAAAGAAATAAAGCTTATTGCTTTATAATATGTCCGTTTTTGCTTATTTTTATTATCTGTGTGGTTTCTTCGGCTTCAAATGTAAAGCTCCAGATTCCGTCTTCTGCGTTGTATTCGTTATATTCAGCGATATATTCCCCATTTGCCTGTGAAGCAGCAATTTCAAGGGCATCATCGTGAAAAATTATACCGTCAGCAATTTTTAATGTGCCGAGAATTTGTGTTATTTCGTTTTTGTGCTGTGCCCACCATGTGCCGTCGGTGTTATTATGAATTACATAAAAGCCGGGAGTATCTTCAAAGACAATATAGCTGAAAGCGGGACTGCCGTCATAAATTCCCTTGCATGCCTTATAGCCGCCGATTTCAACATCCTCTGTGCGAAGTCCTGTACCGCATACACCGAAGCCTTCGGTGAATTCAACTGTAATTGTGTTTTCGGGGGAATCGTTGTGAAAGATGCTTATACCGAAATTCTGATTCGGTGCAAGAATATTGCTTTTTGTTGTCTCATATCCCCAGTTTTCGGGGATTGAAATTGAAAAATTTGCGTTTTCATTCCCGAGCTTTACTGGCTCATTGTTGAAGTTAAGCCTGACGGAATAATCGGTATTTTCTATCCACCCGAGCTGTGTGAGTGAATCAATCACACCTTGGGGGACATCCTCAATATTGCCGTCATTAAGCTTTATTGTAAGGTATGAAAATGTGGATGCGGGATAGCTTTCGTTGATTCCGTTATGGAAAACAAGAATTTTGTCACCGTCGGAAAGGTGGTCAAACTGCCTGCCCTCCTGTGAATAATCGCAAAGCCGTATTGGGCTGTTGTTGCTTACAAGAAAGCAGCTGCCGTTGTCGCTTTTCAGCACAACCCCTGTGTGTATTCCCAGACTTAAGCTGTTGATTAAAAGTGTCCCCGCAGTTATACCCGCAATAAAAATTGCAAGAAGCACCGCTATTACAATTAAAACCTTCTTTTTCATAAATTTTCCTCCCTTCACCATATTAGACGCAAAAACAGGTCAGATTGTTGCAGAAAATTGAAAAATTTTACAAAAAAATCCCCCGCAATATTACGGAGGATTGTACGTTACGGATTGAATCCGCCGTTTGTTGTAATTTTATTGTCAAGCACAACTATTGTGCTGTCGACGGGGGAGCCTGCGAATTTGTAGTCGGAAAGGCTGATTTCTACGGTACAGCTCCATGTGCCGTTTGTGATTTTTCCGTTTTCATCAATAACCGCCTTTATTACAGGCTCTGTATAGGAAAGGATCGTATTTTCCATGTAAATATCAATGGGAAGCCCCTTTTCCTCAAGCCGGCTCATGATAGAGGGAAGGTCACCTACAACGGAAATTCCGTGGGCTACACTGCCGTCTTTTACATCTGCCGCTGCATTGTCAGATTGGGGATTGAGTGTAATTTCAAGCGCTGTACCCCTTGAGCATGTATAAGCCTTTGCACTGCTTACATCTGCAGCGGTAAGCTTCATGAAATCCCCGGTGATTCCGTTAGTTTCGGTAACACTTGAGGAAAGAAATGAAGAAAGAATGGGGGTAACAAAGCTGAAAATTCCGCCCAGCTGACCGTTGTTTACGGATATATCCTGAAGACCTACAGTCTGCTCTGATTTTACCGAAGAGCCCGTTGCAGCTGCTGCATCCTTATAAAAGCTGACTATCTTTTCTGCATCCCACAAGGTAACCTCATCCTTTGCGGAGGTGGTCGACACCTCGGTTGTGGTTTCAATTACAGACTGTGTGGTTTGTGCTTCGAATGTCTGCACTTCTGTTGTTGTGGCTTCAGCCTGTGTGGAAGCTTCCGTTATTATAGCTTCAGTAGTCTGCACCTCTTCAGAGGTAGTTTCCTGAATGATAAAAATTTCAGTTGTCTGTACGGTAGCTTGTGTGACTGAATATGTTGTTTCTTCAACTGTTGTTGTGTTGCATGCGTCAAAAGCAAATAAAAATGCAAAAAGCATTACACAAGCAACAGATTTTTTTAACATAAAATCAATCTCCCATACACAATAAATTCATAATATATTATATCATATATTTCTGACGTTCACAACTATTAGAAAAAGATTTTGTTTTACCGCCAGAATCATAGGTTAAAAAAATTATACAAAAACTGTTCAAATTGTTAATATTGACACATAAAGACAATAATGTTATAATTTTTTCAAAGATTTATTTTTGTGGAGGTATTTTTCTATGTTATGTAAATATTGCGGAAAAGAAATAGCAGACGGCACGATGTTCTGTCCTGCTTGCGGAGGAAATCTTGCTTCTGCAGCACAGCCCGTAAGCAACGAGCAGCCTAAATTCACAGGTCAGGCACAGTACACCGCACAGCAGCCCTACACTGCACAGTCCCAGTATGATGCACAGCCCCCCTACGGTACACAGCCTCCTTATAATAACGGACAGGCTCCCTACGGTACACAGCCTCCCTACAACAACGGACAGGCTCCCTACGGCACACAGCCTCCTTATAACAACGGACAGGCTCCTTACGGTGCAAACAACAATGCACAAGGCTTCTTTTCAGACTTTTCAATTGCTTCTGTTCCCAGCGCTCCCGGTCCCAACAACGGAAGTGTTGATTTCCTTACTGCTATAAAGCTGTTTTTCAAGAATTATTTTAATTTCAAGGGCAGAGCTTCAAAGAGTGAATATTGGTGGGCATTCTTGTTCAACATACTTGTCGGCTTCATTCCCTTTGTCGGACAGATTCTTTCCCTTGCCTGCATAATTCCCGGTATTGCAATTGCTTTAAGAAGACTTCATGATGTCGGCAAATCAGGTGCTTACTATTTCATCTGCCTTGTTCCCTTTGTCGGATTTATTCTTCTTCTTGTTGCCCTTCTTAAGGACAGTGACGGAGACAACCAGTACGGTCCTGCAAATCCCGCACAGAATGCACAGGCACAGTACGGTCAGCCCCAGCAGCCTTATCAGTATTAATATTTAACAGAAAAGCCCCGGAGTGATCCGAGGCTTTTTTTTGTCAGGTGAATGTTCCATATATAACGGAAGAAGCTACATAATGAAAGTCGGGCTATCGAAGAGATAACCCGACTGATTCATTTAAGATTCAAAAACATTGATGTCTGCCTGGGGGACATGGTAGCAGATAAAGTCTTCTGCGCCGGGCATGTAGGTGTCACATCCGCCGTTTTCAACGAAAACGGTGAAATCCTGCCCCGGGAGCTTTGCAGGACACATAAACTCCTGATTCTCTGCTCTGTGAGCACAGCCGCCTGAAACAGTTGCTGACATTTCAAGAGCCTGAAATGAAATAGCGGGCTTTATGTAGTTTTTCATTTTGCTAACCCCCTTAATAATTCAATAATGCTTCTGAAGAATCTGAAGATAAGGTCAAGCATGTTCTTAAGTGAGCCTGTAATTGAGTTATCTTCTTCATCGTTTTCCTCGTCGGCTTCAACATTTTCAGTTGTTTCCTCGTCGGGAAGAATTGTTTCTGTAGTTTCCTCTTCTGTTGTTTCTTCTTCAACAGGAGCGGCTTCTACAAGGATTGTTTCTGTGAGTGTAAGCACGGGATCAAAGAAGTCTGTAAGGAAATCAACGGTGAATGTGTTTTCACCCTCGTTTGTGAGTTCGATTTCATAAGACCAGAGCTTGCTGCCGTTTTCTGCAACAATTTCCTCCATATCAACACCGTCAACCCATACAGACATAATGCTTTCGGGAGTTGTGACATAGAGTGTTGCGATTTCGCCTGCAATGAAGCTGTCATTGCCCCATTCAACAGTTACGCTTTCTTCAGTAATTTCTGCACTTTCCATAATGCTGCGCATTGCACGCATTGCAAGCATTGCAGTGTCGGGATATACCATAAAGCTTACTGCGGAAGCTTCTGATGCCTTATGACCCCATCTGAAGGAGGTAAGGGAAATTACTGTATCGGATGTGTTGGTGATAACAACAGGATAGGTTGTTTCACCTGTTCCAGCATTAATCCATGAAACCGCTGCATTGAGACCGTAGAACTGCTCTGTTGCACCGTTGATGCTTATGTTTATAAGGCTATTTGTGCCGTGAGCTACAGAGATTGAGCCTGTGCCGCCGTCTATAACCTTTGCGCCGATATTAAGAGTTGCAAGAGAAGCAATATCGTCAGCTGAAAGCATGAAAGCTATTGCCTGACCCTTTGCAAGATATACCTCGTTCTTGGGACCCTGCTTTGCATAGGCTTCAATGCTCTGTGTTGTACCGTCAAGGTAAAAAGCGCCGTTCGTGCCTGTTACGTTGACATTATCAAGTGATGATAAGAGTACACTTCTTATTGTCTGATAGGTGGGCTTATATTCGCCGTCGGTAAGATAAACATCTCCTATTGTGCTGTCGGGAGCGTGCTCAACACCTGCGGGGTTGAAGATTCTTACGGAGTCAACATAAATGCTGTAGCCGTCATCTGTCTTGTAATCAGGGTCAAAGATGTATGTATAAATGGGCTTTATCACAACATCATAGGTGCCGTAAGTAAGCTCGCTTGTGCTGATAACGGGTACCTGATAAAGTGCTGCAGTTGAATCTGCATCAGGAGTAAGTCCGTCGCCTGTTCCTGTATAGCCGTAGTAGGTATTTACAAGATAGTCCTTGACCTTTTCGGTTGTGCCAGCCTTGAAAATCTGTACTCTGATTGCACCTGTTTCGTTGCTTGTTACACTGTAGAGGTCGAAGCCTGTACCGCTGAAGGTGAATTTTGCTTCGGGCTCGGAGCCTACTGACTTACTGTCAACAGTTGTCTTCTTTGCAGTGCCGAGTGAATACTTTGTGCTGTCATTATAAACAGCATCATTGCCGTATGCACTGTCTTCACCGGGACGGTTGTCTGCCTGGAAGATGTTCTTGATATCGGTGTTTTCGTCATCCTTTGCATCTACCCATGTATAGTTGCCCTTGTTTGTGAAGCTCATGAAGGATTCTTCATAGTAAATGGTTGTTGCGGGAACTACTGTTACCTTTGCGGTGTATTCCTTACCGTTTGCCGTATATACATAGAAGAATGTGTCTTCATCGGGCATGTTGGTTGATGAGGGAGTGTAAATAATGCTCTGACCGTTCAGTACCGCTGTACCGTAGCTGAGCTCAAGCTCTCCTGTTGTTACATTTCCGTCTGCTGCCTTTATGCCTGTAATGCTGCCGTTTGCAGAGGTTGTGTCATTGTCAAGCACATTGATGTCAACGGGAAGACCGAAATCGATAACGATTGTATCGTCAACAATGTTGATGTTTTCTTTCCATACTGCATAAAGAGTAACAGTGCCGCTTGTTGCAATGCTGCTTATTTCCTGTCCGCTTACACTCTGACCGGCCTTGTATTTAACCTCTGTTGAGTCTTTTGTTGTTGCCCAGCCGAGAAGTGTATAGTTTTCTCTTTCTGCAGAAGGCATTGTGATTGACTGTGTGTGTTTAAGTGTTTTATTTGCAACTGTCACATTTGCATCGCCTGTGTCAAACTTTACTGTGTAGCTGTTTTCAGACCAAACTGCATAAAGAGTAACAGTTCCGCTTGTTGCAAGCTTGCTTACTGTAGCACCAAGCGCATAGTCAGGTGTTGTAGCAGAAACATTTGTTGACCAGCCAAGGAAGGTGTAGCCTGTTCTTGTAAAGCCGGTTGCAGCAAGTGCAAAGCTTTCTGAATATTTAGCGGTCTTGTCTGCAATTGAGCCTGAACCGCCGTTTGCATTGTACTTAACAGTGTAGCTGTTTTCAGACCATACTGCATAAAGTGTTACGGTACCGCTTGTTGCAAGATTTTTTACTGTAGCACCAAGCGCATATTCGGCTGTTGTAGCAGAAGCATTTGTTGACCAACCAAGAAGTGTATATCCGGTTCTTGTAAAGCCTGAAGAGGGAAGAATGATGCTTGCTGAATATTTTTGTGTTTTATCAGCAATTGAACCGGAGCCGCCGTTTGCGTTGAACTTAACTGTATAGCTGTTTTCTGCCCAAACGGCATAAAGAATAACTGTATCACCGTTTGTTGTTGAGAGTCCGCTTACTGTCTGTCCGGGAGCATAGGTTGCCGTTGTTGCATTTTTGTCTGTTGACCAACCCTTAAATGTGTGACCTGCATAATCTGTTAAATTAGGAAGCTGGATTTTTGTTGCGTATTCAGCAGCATAGGTGTCAGAATAAGCCAATCCGTTACCGTCAAGTTTAACGGTATAGTCGATTCCCTTCCATGAAGAGTAAAATACCATATCCTTGCCGAAGTAATAGGCATCAAGCATATTACTTACAAAGCCGCTCTTTTCAATATACCAGCCTTCAAAGATATATCCTTCTCTTGTGGGAGTGGGAAGCAGAGTCTGATAAGGCTGAGTTGCATTAACTGTTACGGCATTTTCATAGGATGAACCCATAATGTGAGGAGTCTTATCCTTAGGGTAAACCTTGATATTTTTGAAGGTAACAGCGTTGCTTGAACCGTTTGCATCAAGACGGATTACCGCTCTTGTAGCACCTGCGGGGGCAGTGAAGTAAGGCTTATCTGTTTCACTGTCAAATGTTCCGACACCTGAAGAGGAGAATCGTCTTGCGGGACCGTCTGCAAAGTCAATACCTGTGCCTGACTGCATTGAATCATCGTAGAAGAAGATATATACATCCCAGTTTGTGCCTTCAAAATCAATATCAACTGTGTAGGATTCGCCTGCAGTAACAGGGAAAAGGGGAGATGTTGTTGTAGCTTCACCTACACCTGCATTTGAAGTAAGTGTAAGGCTGCCTGTTGCAGTATTTACGTTACTGATTACACCGTTACCTGCAGATGCGGTGTGCCACTGTGAGAAATCAATAAGGTTATCAAAGGTTATTGTGTATTCTCTCGGAACAAGTTTGTTATAAGCATCCTGAAGCTTTGCTGTATCTGTGTTTGTGTTTGTGGGGTTACCGAGTCTCTGTGCGGCATCCTTAAGCTGGGTATAGTAGTTGTTCCATGAAGCTTCTGTATAGTTTTCGGGAACTAATGATGCACCCTGAACAACAAGCCCACGAAGAGCGGACTTGTTAACGTTTGCAGCACGAAGCTGAACGTAGTTTATTGAATATGCTCTACCCTTATTTGCAAAGCCATGCGCTGCACCCTTAAACATATAATCATAAGTGGATGCACCTGAAATAACACTGCGATTCCATGCTGAATTGTATTCAACACCACCACTGGGAGAATTGTAACCGGAACTCGAGGCTGCGCTACCGTAAATTACAGCACCTACTGAGGTTGAATTAAACCATGAAGCTTCTTTGTCGGTAATATTATCTGCACTATCTTGTTTTGTATAGTTATAAAAATTATTCGTGCCGTTATTTGCTTTTGTATATTTATGGGCTGTATCTGTAAAGTCTGACACGTACCAATATACACCAGTAGCATTATCTATATCTGTAATATTGTAGCCGACTGTAAGATTAGGAATCTGATTAAGATTTGTATAACGGCTTGTATCGATTGTAATATTTGCAACGGGGCTGATATCTGCAACAAGACAGCCGTACTTTCCGCTGTCTGCAGTCAGGTCAAAATAACGGAAGGTTGCTTTATCCAAGGTTGAACTTGATGCACTTGATGAAATCCAGCCGTTTACCGCAGAGCCTGTTCCGTTGACTGTACCGACTCCGTAAATAAGGGGAACCATTGCGTTTGCACTTGTTTTTGCAAAATATGTACCTTTGTTTGAATATTCGCCTTCGTCATTAATTGTCTCATTTGTAACAGCAACCCAATATTTTCCGCTGCTGTTTGCAGTATAGCCATGAACGCCCGACACCCAGGCAATCGACTGCGTATAAACCTTTGAACCATTTTTACCTGTCTGTGCTCTTGTTGCTGCACCGACGGGATAATACCAGGGTGAATAAAGTGTTGTATATGCATAGTAGGTTCTTGTTGTACCGTTTTTCATTGTAACGGTAAATTTCCATTCTGCAGTTGATGTCTGTGTTGCGGTAAGACCGGTTGTAACAGAAATTGTTGTTGTGTTCAGTGCGAGATAGCCGTCAGAATTGAATTTATGTGTTGTGCCTTCGCCTGTTGCTTTAACGTCACCGACGTTTGTGCCTGTACTGTAATTAACAGTGTAGGTAACGCTTTCTGCACCGGGAACATAAAGCTGAACGTAACCGTTTGTGTTGTTGTTTTTTGCTTCGGCAGAAACAGAATTGTCGCTTGTATCAATAATGTTGTTAACGTAGTACTGACCTGATGTTGATGCACCTGTAGATGGTGTCATATAAACAGTTTCGGGAACAACAACCATGCCTTTTGTCTGTAATTCTTCAAGCTCTGCTGCAAACTCTTCATCGTCAACAACACCGAAGGAGTTACGGATCTGGTTTGCTGTACCTGTTGAGATATAGTATGAATATTCTGTGGGAACAAAGCTTTCGAATGTGCGGACTTCAAGAGGTGCAATATATGAAGAGTTATCTTCCTTTGCAGGATTGTTTGTTTCTGCATGTCTTGTGGGTAAGCCTGAATGAATTGCAGGATATATACCGTAGTAGAAATCTGTTACCTCGGGTGAGTAAAGACCGATACCGAAGCTGTCTGTATCCTGGCTTGCCATAAATGCTGCCCAATGCTCGGGAGTATTCTGATGAACGGTGGGGTGCTGTCCGTTATAATGTGCATCAAGATATGACTGATCTGTTATACCCCAGAACTCGGGCTCTGAAATATATGTAAGCTGCGCATCTGTTTTCCATTTATCGGCTTCACTGGCATTATATACGTACTGATTAAGAGGCTCAATTGTGTAGAATGCAGGTAACTCCTGATTTGTCTGTGCAGAGGGAAGACCTGAATAGTCAACCTTACGGTTATAGACCTTTATCAATCCGTCTTCAAATACATATCTTGATTCTACGTATGTATCTGTCTTGTATTCATCGTTGCCGTATTTTGCATCGAATTTGTCTGTTGAGCTTAAGTTTGCAAAGTCATCAGACCATTTTGACCAGTCAAGAGGACGGGTCTTTACGTAGATGTAGTCTTCGCCGATTTCGTAATCAATAACCTTACTTGCTTCGCCTGCAACGTTACCGCCCTGTACAGGATTATAGTGCCAGTCAGCGTTGTTATAAAAGCCCTGTTCGTAAGGCTTTTCTGTTGTACCGTAGTATGACTGCTGAAGATAACGGCCTGTATCGTAGTAGTTGATAAGGTTTACATCAGTATTTTCTTCTCCGATATAGTCTGTGCCGTATTTTGCATTAAGCTTATCTCTGTAGTCAACCTTTGTTTCATTCTTTCCTTCAATATTATAAACTCGGGCAACAATATCACTGTCCTTTACTGAAAGGAAAGCAACAACACCGCCGTTGAGAATATCAATACCAACCTTGTATTTTTCGTTTTCGAAAAGCTTCAGAGTATTTGCCATGATGCCGTTATGGGGCTCATTATCGGTATCTGACAATATAGGATTCATAGGATTTTTTACACTTGTTGTAACAGAAAGAAGCTCAAATGTACCTGCTTTGTTATCAAGAAGCTCGAATCTGATTGATTTGATTTCATTTTTAGCAGTTGAAGTAACATGAGTCATATTGTTTTCACCGGCGAGAACCTTATTGAGGTAACCGTCGATGTATGAAGAAAATTCGCCGTTGCCGTCTGCCTTGCTGAAGTTTGAAGAGGGCTCAAGGAAGAACTCTTCTGATTCATTGTTGTCGTAAGTAATTATACCTCTTACGTAAGCATCGGAATAATATCTGAGGCTGTAATAGTTATAAGAACCGGTTGCTGCGTTTAATGTGTAAACGTTGTTTGATACATCAACATTTATTGCAGTGCCGTTAACAACAACAGCTTTCGGAGCACTTGCGCTTACGTTGACTGTATATGCAGCAGTTTTGCCGCCGTAGTGAACGGTAATTGTTTGTGTGCCTGCTGTTGTAAGATATTCAGGTGTGCAGTAGAAGCCTGAATTGAGCTCGTAGGTAGTGCTACCTACCTTTGCATTAAGCACAAGACCTGTGAGATTAACTCTTTCACCTACTGTATAAGCTGACTTTGCAGCATTTTCTTTAATGCTGATTGAATCTACAACGGGCTCATACTTGGGGTAAACAGTGAAGCTTGAATGCTTTACTACAGTGTTTTCTGTTATATGCTCACCTGATCCGTCCTTGCCTGTGAACCAACCTGCAAAAACATAGCCGCCAGGAACGTCATTGGGAACGGGAAGTGTTCCGTAGGTTGTGGGGTTGGACTTTGAATAGCTATAAACAAGACGATGAGGATAGTTTATATCAGAAGATGCTCCGGTTATGTTTTTGCGGATTGAAATATCCTTAATGTCAGCATAACCCTGTGTAGGAATTGTGAAACGGATCTGAATATAGTAACAGTTTGCAGGCGTAGTGAAAGCTGCGCTTTTGTCACCGTTACCGGCAAATGCATCGGATACATGAGTAAGATATTCATTATTTTCATTGAAGAAGAATACATAAGGCTGAATGTATGCTGTTGTCTGTGTTACATTCAGAGCAAATGTATAAGAAGAATTCGGGTCAACCGGCATATAGTAATACTGATAGTTACCCGCAGCATCTGCACCTGTCTGCATACCGTGACCTGTGTATGCTTCGGTCGTGTATGGATTAGTAAAACGGAAGCTGCCGTTTTCGATATTTATATCCAGTTTATCAGATTTTGGCGCTCCACCATTAACAATGGTAGTGGATAATTTGTTGCTTGCCCACTTATCAAAAACAAAAATGTTATTGAAAGCAAGCTCAACAGGATAGTTCTCAATTGCTGCGAATGAGAATATCATTGCAAAGTTTGACATAAGCAATGAAACAACAAGCAGCATTGTGATAAATGATTTTACAGCTTTTTTCATTTTACTTTACCTCCGTAAATTTTGCTGTTTTGTGCTGTGCGAAGAAAAGATACTTCGCCAAGATTGTATAATAATAGACTATAACATAATAACACTATATGATGCAAAACGCAATACTTAAAGCAAAAATCTATATATTTTAATTATTTATAATATATATTTATTATATTATATACGAGAAAAAGACAGTCATTATACTTTTTTACATAAAAAATCCGCCCATCCTGTGATGAGCGGAAAAATTTAAGCCATAAGCTTTATGAGATATAAAATCAGCATATGCACGGGGTAGAAAGCATAGAAGCCGTATTGCATAACCTTGCTTGACTTTCCTTTTTTGCCTGCGTAAAGCCATATTGGGATAAGTGCGAAAACAGCAAAGCCCTGAGAAGGAATTTCAAGGTATTTACCGAAAATTTCGACGGGAAAAACCTGACCCTCGAAGAAGACAATGTTGATAAGCACCATAGCAATAAGCTGAGCGAGCCATGCGAAGGGGAAATCTCTGAGAAGGTAGAACATTACAACAGTAATCATACCGAGGAAGCCGTAATCCACAAAGCCGAGGGAGGAAACGAGGCAGATTAATGCCAGCCATAAGGCTGAAATTGCAATATTTTTTGCAGTTCTGTTTTTCTTTGCCTTGTCAATAATGCTTATTGCAAGCAGACCCAGCAGGAGAGTGAACAGTACATTCTGATGGAAGGGGTTGAAAAATCGGCTGCTGTAAAAGAGATTGAAGGGGATTTCGGTGGCTATTGCGAAGCTAAAAAGCCTTAATGCGTATTTTTTGAAATTTGAGGTATGTACAAAGCCCTCTGCAATCTGAAAAGCAAAAATCGGGAATGCCATTCTGCCGATATAGGTCATCCAGTTACCGAAGCTCATATATGTTGCCCAGACGTGGTCGCTGAGCATAAGAATAACCGCAATTGTTCTGAGCATATTCGATGTAAGACCGCCAAAGGGGATCTTTATAAGCGGACTGTTTACGGGGAGCTTTGCTTTAATTTTTTCGTTCATATTTTTTCTTCCTTTAATTTAATCAGCTTATTATATCATAAAACTTAATCACTTGCAATAGCAATAAAACTCCCCACCGGCTTACCCGATGGGGATTCGATTGATTATTAATCTTGAGAGGAGACACAATCAGAGGTTAACTTTTTTTATGTTTGGTTTTTTTTGCCATATTAAATATTTAGCATAACCAATGCGGCTATGATCATTACAAGCGCAAACCACTGTTGTTTAGTGAGCTTTTCTTTGAAAAAGAGGGCACCTGTGAGTGTAACGATAAGCATTGTCGCTACGCAAAAGGTTGGATATACAACCACTGCAGGAAGTGCGTTTAGTGAGCCGAGCAGAAATTTTGAAGAAAAAAAGTTCGGGATGCCGATAAGTGTACCAAAGAGAATTTCTTTTTTACCCGGATGCTCTTTTTTTATAATAACAAGCATCACGCAAAGAATGAACGCCACCGCGAAGGTGTAAAACAGATATTGATTGGAAAGAGCTAAGGAGCCCAAGCGTTCAAACACTTTTGACATAGCATCTGCACTTCCACCCATAATAAGAAGGAATATCAATCCGAGGCCGAAGGATTTTGCTTTTGAGTCCTTTTTCAGATTGATGATTATTATTGCGGCAACGGCAACAACAAAGCCTGTTATCTGAATGCCTGTCGGAATTTCTTTAAAAGCCACGACAGATAATATCATAGGGACAAGCAACCCCAGCTTCATAAAAATAGAGGACAGCACTATGCCGTTTTTTCGGGTGTTGAATTGGAGAAGCATAAAGCTCACAAGGTAGAGCACACCGCTTAATATTCCGAGAAGCAAAGTAATGTCAAAGCCTTGCTCCGAAATAGGGAAGGTGTTAAAACCCGTATATCCGGCTGCCAGAAAAGAGCAGATAAAATAGTTCACTGCAAGCATACTCAGATTTGCGCTGATTTTATCTGAACTCAAACGCATAATAATTGATATCATAGAGCTGCTCAGAACGGCAAGTATCAAAAATAACATATTGACTCTCCTAAGTATTCAAATTATCCGCATTGGCAACCCTCTGTCGCTTTTGCTTTTCCCATAATAAGCTCCCCACTATGAAAAATGGTATCGTACGATTTTTCATAACAATAATTACATTGGAATATGCCGGATAGATTTTTATTTTAATAATTAAATATCTGTCCGGAAATAAATCCATATATCAATAATCATTACTCGTGTGATTCCTATTATAGCACTCGTACAAATACTTTGCAACAGATACAAAAATCCCCACCGGTTGCCCGATGGGGATTGTTTTTATTTATTCACTTATCCGAGTAATTCGGTTACGAATTAGCCCTTGATAGCTGCCTGAGTCGCCAAAGTTTGCAGGGGGAATTATTATGTATTGGGGCGAAATAGTCGCCCCTTTCTTTCGGTTGCCGTCTACATTCATAGGAATGGGAGAGTCGCCGCCGAAGTCACCACGAAGATACCACCTGAAGCAGTCTTTAGAAACCTCGATCTTTTCGACAAAGGCTTCAATAACGCTTTCGGGGATGTCGCCCTCGGTATCGAAATTGGTGTACTGCTCTAAGGCATAGCGGAGAACGGTTATTTTGCTTTCGTAGTCGATTTCTTCCTCCTCGGTAGGCTCAACTACCGGTGTTAGTTCCTCGATTTCCGCCTTGAGCTTATCAATCTGCTTGTCCACCTCGGCACGGGCTTCTTGATATTCCTCACGGGTGATATCACAGTTGCTGAGCAGATCGATAAGATTTCTTCGCTTGGTGTTGGCTCTGTCAAGCTCTCGTTGCTTTTGCTCGAGGAGCTTTGAGTTATCTTGTACTTGCACCTCGGTATCGCCGATATGCTCCTCAAGCAAGGAGTTTGCAATTTTCAAAACCTTTTCCTTATTATTTAGGAAGTGACGGAAGATATAATTTGCCATCATCTGCAGTTTCCACTCGGCTATCATCGGTGACTGACAGATGCCGTCAGTGGGTAGTCCACGCTTTAAGCGACTTTTGATAGTGCCTGTCTGCGTTGTGCCGTAGCATTGATAACCGAAGAACTTTTCGCCGTTAGAGTTGGTTCTCCATTTGCGACGGTTAAACCGCCTGCCGCAAGAGCACATCATCAGTCTGCCCCATACGGTCTTGGGCGGCGTTACGCCCGTCAGCTTTCTTCCTGTGGTTGGATTCTTGAGTTTTCCCGTTTTGCTTTTCATAATCTTTTGCACCCTTTCGTATTCTTCAACGGTTATTATCGGCTCGTGTCTGCCTTGCACTTGTGTTAATGCCATTTCACCGTAGTTTTTAACCTTTTTCTGCACCAAAAAGTCGGGAGTGTATTCCTTGTGGTAGGTAATGATGCCGCAGTAAAAGGAGTTCTTTAGCGTTTGGGAGATTCCCGTGCAATGCCAGTTGGGTAGTCCCGTAGCAGTCTTTCGCCCAGTTCGCTCCATTTCATTTTTTATCGCCATCAATCCGTGACCCTCAAGATACATATCGAAGATCCGTCGTACTGTTTCGGCTTGCACGGGATTAATAAGGAAATCCACCTGCTTTTTGTTGCCCTCCACGATTTTCTCCACTCGGTCATAACCGAGGATATTGCCGTTTCCGTAGAACACACCTTTCTCCATTGAGATCTGTTGACCGCTTTTCACTCGGATGGAGGTCTTGCGGCTTTCATCCTGCGCAAGACTCGCCATAATGGTGAGTCGCAACTCGCCGTCACCGTCAAAGGTTTTGATATTATCATTGATAAAGAACACCTCAACACCGATACGGCGGAGCATCTTTGTAAAGTGCAGGGTTTCCTCAGTGTTACGGGCGAATCGGGACACTTCACGGGTGATGATTAGGTCAAACTTATGTGCCTTGGCATCTGCGATCATCTGGGTAAATCCCGGTCGCTTCTCCGCCGAGGTTCCCGTAATACCCTCATCAATATAGCGGTCAATCAGGTTCCATTCGGGGTGGTGGTCGAGATATTGCTGATACCACTCCAGCTGATTGCTGAGAGCAGATATCTGTGCTTCGTGCTCGGTGGAAACACGGGCATAAATCACCACCCTTCGCTCGTCAAATTCATTGTATCGATACATCATCCGGCTTTTTCTCCTTCCTGCTGAATGGTGAAGTTGAATTTCGGGGCATCCACCACGTCAGCGTGCTGATTTACCATATTCCGAAACATATATAACGGAATCTTGCCGTCGTGATAAAGCTGTTCGCAAAGCTTTAGGGCGGCAAAAATATGGTTGGGATTTTTATCCTTTATAATTGTAATCATAGTGCTCCTCCTTTACAAATGTGCGATTTTTATCTCGTATCATGATTCCGCTGTCGGTGCCGGTGCAAAAGCTCCAAGCCCTTGAGGATATCCTTTTTGATCTGCTGTTCGGTGTAGGATTTGGGGAAATATCCGTTGAAATCCTCTCGTCTAAACCGCAAATGCTCCTGTTGGTTCGGCTTTTCCTCCGCCATTAGTTCGTATATTTGATTTTTGGTTAACACACAGTCCTGCGATAGCTTTTTTAGCCGTATGCTTTGTGCGTGGGATGGTGTGCAGTCGTTCAACTCAATGGCATCGAGCAGTATCTTCTGTTCATCCTCTGTCAAGAATGAGATTTCCACCGCCGGACTAAAGGCGATTTTTCCTTCGTCTACCTTTATTAGAAGTTCGGGGATAAGGTATGTTAAGCGGATATATCTTTGAACTTGTCTACCACTTTCATCATTTGAAAGTGTGTCAGCGCTTTCCTTCCCGACAAGTTGTCGGGAAATACTCCTGCCTTGATGCTTTATTGCTTCTAACTTCATTCGATAAGCAAATGCTTTTTCGCTGGGGAGTATGGTTTCTCTCTGCAAATTTGCATCTACCATTGCGATCACCGCCTCATCATCTGTCATTTCCCGAACGATTACGGGCATTGTTTTAAGCCCTAATACCTGACACGCCGCAAGTCTGCGGTGTCCCGAGATCAGCTCAAAGCCGCCATCCTCAAGCGGTCGTGCAAGGGCAGGAGTTATCGCCCCAACCTTGCGTATGCTTTCAATCATTTTGTCCATTTCTTCACCCGACTGAATTTTAAAGGGATGATCCCTAAAAGGGTGCAATTCCTCAAGGGGAATATTGTGTACTCGCTCTAAGAGCGCATCGTCTCTTTCCGCCTGCGTTGAGAAGATAGCATCAACGGGTATGGGCGGCAGAGTAAAATCTGATTTTCTTGCCATTTAGATGACCTCCTTTTTCGCTTTTTTGAGTAGCTTGATTAGCTCGTCAATCTCATCGGGATAGAAGGCTATGCCTTTAAGCGGCTTGCCGTTTCTCCAACGCCGCACGTCGATACACGGCTCGTTACTGCTCCATTTGATGATATTGATTTCCTTTGTGTCGTTGTGGTGTTCTCCTGCAACTCCGATTTTTTTAATGATTTTGTATTCAAACATTTTTGTTTCCTCCTAAAGTTTTTCGATTTGTTTTAAATAGGTACTACCTTTGCTGCTTTGTCCGTAGATAAGCTTCAGCCTTGTGCCGTTGTCCATTTCGTAGAAGCCTAAATACCCCTGCCACCAGAACACCGGCGTTATGATCTTTCTTCCGTCTACCAACCGAAGAAAAAGACGAAGCATTCCGCCTCTTGCTTCTGCTTTCATTTCGAGCGTTCCGATATATTCACCGGGCTTGTCCATAAAAGCATAGTCACAAGTTACAATGCCTGCTTCTTGCATTTCTGCTCGGCTGTAGACCTTGTTGTTTGCCATTTGCTCACTCCTTTCTATAGATTAAAAGTTCATTATTTTTCGGAGAGTAAGTTATATATTTATTTATATATTTAAGACCTCCCACTGCTTTTTGGTTTTGGCAACCACCTCCTTTCACTTATTTGGAATTACACCCCTGATTCGCACCCCCCACTAATTAGGAATTTAAGGACTACTTTTGCACACCCGTTACGAAGAAAAATTTTTATCCCTTCACTTATTTGGACAAAGGGTAGTGTTTTGGACACCCATTTGTCGGGATTTCTGAAAAAATATTTTTTCCTCTCACTTGTTCCCACAGAGAGAAGCTAATTGCACCCCCTAATCTTGAAAATTTTTATAGTCCCTCTACTAATTCCCACTGGGAAAGCCCAAATGCACACCCTTTTTGAGAGAAAATTTTTAATCCTCTCACTTATTTGCAATGGGAAATGGCATTTTTTAAGTCTGTTTGCAAAAATACCTCTCTCTAATTCGCACAGAGAAAAGCGAATCATTCACCCTGTTTTGAAAAATAGGCATAAAAAAAGATGCCTATCTTTCGATAGGCGTCGAGAAAGTCATTAAATTTCAAAAAAATGATAACACAAATTAATTTTTGTTTCGATTTTTTATTGCTTTATTTGCGGTGTCGTGGTATAATACAAAAGAAAACATTAAACACAATGTGTTATCGTTTGTTGGAGGTAGGACATTGGAACATAAAGAAATTATAAAAAATATAATAAGCGCCAATGGCGGCATTGCAAAGCTATCTGCTCTTACATCCGCCGGTGTGCCAAAAGAGAAGATATATAAGCTGTGCTCTGACGGCTTCCTTCAGCGTGTTCGACAAGGCTATTATCAGCTTGCAGATGAACTGATCCTCTCGGATGAGCAGGTAATCGCTTCTACTATTCCTGAAGCGATCATCAGTATGGAATCGGCTCTGTTCCGCTATGGCTACAGCGATTTTATGCCGAGAGTTTGGTCCGTTACTGTGCCTCGAAGTGCATCACGCAGACTTAATACATCCGTGCCGATGAAGGTCTATTACGTTAAAGACGATATCTACGAGCTCGGCAAAACCACGATTACCGAAAACGGCGTCACTTTTGCTGTTTACGACCGTGAGCGCACCATCTGCGATATGTTCAAGCATCGTGGCAAGGTAGATAACGAAATGTTCAGAAAGGCAGTAAACGCCTATGCAAACGATACAAACAAAAACCTCATCGCTCTTTCCAATTACGCAAAGAAGCTGAGGGTTTACAATAAAGTGATGGACATTATGGAGATACTGCTTCATAGCTGATATATCCATACCGAACTACTAAGGCAAAATTGAGATTTAGGAATGTAAAAAGAGGTATTATTATGAACTTAAAAACATTATCTTCAGAAGGTAAAATTGCATATTTGATTAAACCCATCTTGAAAGTTTTACAAGAAGCGGGCGGTCAATTAGAGCGTTCCGAAATCAAAGAACGTATCGCTGATATGGATGACCAAATTGCCGAATATTCTGTGCTCGAAAAGAAATCCAAGCAAACCGGAAACACCTATAAAGAATTTAATTTCAAATTTAACTTTGCTATTAAAGATCTGTTCTTTAATGGCCTGTTGACATTTACAGATTCTTCCCCTGTTACTCTAACGGAGAAGGGCTTGTATCTTGATGTTGACAAGTTGGATGTTCAAAAAGAGATTATCGAACCCTCTAAGAAACATTGGGAAGAACTCAGTCAAAAGAATAAAAAGAACAAAGCCGTAGATGTTAGCGACAATGAGGAAGAAACTCAAGCAGAAGAAAAAATCAAAGATGATTTTAAGGAAAATTTGCTTACCGCTATTGCTAAAATGTCCCCTAAAAAGTTTGAAGCTTTTTCAAGAGCTTTGTTAAACCGTATGGGCGTTGAATTTACCGAAAAAGGTGTTCAAATCAGTAATGATGGCGGAATCGATGGATACGGTTATCATATTGATGCCAACGATTTTAGAACAACAAGAGTTGTTATTCAGTGTAAGAGATACAACGTCGCTCCCGTATCCGAGCCTGAAATCAATCAGTTCTTGGGTGCAATGAATAAGTATCAAGCTGATTACGGCGTGTTCATCACCAACGGCAGATTCACAAATGCTGCTAAAACTGCTGCAAGAGAAGGCTCACCAATCACCTTGATTGACGGCAACGAATTAGTGAGACTGGTCATAAGATACGAACTGTATATAACTCCGGTAAAGACTTATGTGTTAGATGAGTTCTATAACCCGGAGGAATAAAGTTAATCGATAGCAAATTATTATTCCTAAAGTATCTTTCCTCAAGACAAACACCGTTTGATTAATCATGAGAAACCCAAGCGAGTATGTGAATGTAAAAAAAGAGTGAAAGATTTTAAACTCGAAAACTAACAAGGAGAAATAAAAATGGCACTTATAGGGACTTATTATACTATTGAACCCAAAGATTGGTTGTTCCCCTCTCACGGAGATGTTGTCGAAGCGAAAAGACGTGCTCAACTTTGGTTTGATACTCATAACACGTATGAGGGAGCAGAACAGGACATTGAGGAATTTGTAAGACAGTGGGCACTTAAACAATTGATTGACATATATCACTATCCAAAAGAATGGTTAGGCGAAAAGATACAAATAGAAAAACTCGTAAAAATGGGGTCGACCGAAAAAGAGTGCGATATTGCCATCATAAATGATAATCATAGAGTTTTCCTTTATGTAGAAACAAAGAAAGGTAATATAAGCGATGTAGAATTTGAAGAGGCACAAAAACAACTTGAAACATATCTTGCCGCAACTCATACCGCTACCATTGGGTTAGTTACAAATGGTACAAAGGTCAGATGTGTAAGAAAAAAGATTGATCCAAATGATTTTGATATAATAGCTGATATTCCAAGTTATTCGAAAGAAGGAATTGCATCTAAAGCTAAGTTGGTTAGAGAAATTCCCAAAGTCACCCCATCTTCCAAGACAGGATTAACGCCATTATCTGAAAATTATGAAAAGCTATTATTTGAATGCCACAGTATAATAAGAGATACCGATGGACTTCACGCAGACGAAGCATTAGATGAATTGTGCAAAGCTGTTTATTGTAAAATCTACGATGAACGAACTGTTATTGAGAAAACTGAAGACACTGAGTTTAAATTTCAAATCTATGGTGCAAGTAATACTGCTGAAGTTGCAGCAAACATCAGAGAACTATATGAAGAAGCTAGAAACAGGGATATAGAAATTTACTCGAAAAGGATTCCAAATTACGAGCGTTCTAGAGGAGTTTTTAAAACAAATATACGTTTAAGTGATATTGCTCTATATAAAGTAGTTGAGAAGCTTCAAGCGTATTCGTTTATAGATAGCAAAACAGATATCAAAGGAAGAGCGTTTCAAGGAGTTTTAAGTTCCGCAATACGAGCTGGTATGGGGCAATATTTCACACCCGATCCCATTGTAGATTTGGCGGTAAAAATTGTAAAACCTAAACCCTCTGACGTTATACTTGACCCTTTCTGTGGTTCTGGTCACTTTCTAAGCAAGAGTTTGGATTATGTTATCAAAAACTACGCAGCAGCTGTTGATGAATATACCCTGCATCAATTTAAATTCTTTCATTTGCATGGCATAGAAAAATCGGATAGAATGGTTCGCATCGCTATGACTGATATGATGCTTCACGATGACGGACATACAAACATAAGAAATACCGATTCGCTTCTTAGTTTTGAGAATTATCCTGATATTCTACAATTAGAAGATGATGAAAATACAAATCCTGCTGTTTTTGATATTATTCTCACAAATCCTCCTTTTGGAAGTTTAATGACTCAAGAAGTTATGGAAATGGTTGGTCGTTTTGAATTGGGAAAAGGCAAGAAAACGCTCCCGATGGAATATATAGGGTTAGAACGTTGTTTCCAATTTTTAAAACCAGGTGGCAAACTCGCTATTGTCTTACCAGATGGATTACTTAAAAACAAAAATTCCAAATATGTTCGTAAGTGGGTGGAAAATGTTGCAGAGATAAAAGCTGTAATCAGTTTGCCAGAAGAAGCCTTTCAATCATTTGGCGCAATGGTAAAAACATCACTATGTATTTTTCAAAAATTGCCCCAAGGAACTACGTTAAATAAAGAAAAAGAAGCTCTTTTGATTGAAATCGAAAATGTAGGTTATGATGCAACCGGAAGAAGCAAAAGCGGTTCTGAAATAGATTCAGTAGTGGAATTGTTCGATAAAGAGGTGCAGTGGTTATGAAATCAATTAAAATTAAACACAGCGAGTTAATCAAAGAGCAAAGATGGGATATTGATTATCATTTACCACCAATTGAAATCAAAAAATACAATTCAGATATTTTAACCGAAGTCAAATCTTGTGCTGATGTCATAACCGAAAAACGCAATCCAACTTTTGAGCCAGAAAAAGAATTTATATATATCGATATTTCATCAGTAGATGTAACAACAGGGATAATAACAAATCCACAAGAACTATTAGGTGAAGAGGCGCCTTCTAGAGCAAGAAAGGTTGTTAAATCTGGCGATATTATAATATCCACTTGCAGACCAACAAGAGGAGCAATAGCTATAGTACCAGAAGAATTAGATAACCAAATTTGTTCAACGGGATTTTGTGTTATTAGAGCCAAGGAAGGCGTTAACAACCAATATTTACATTTCATATTAAGGAGTGCTTTGGTGAAAGAACAGTTTCGTAAATTTAGTACAGGCTCAAGTTACCCAGCCATTCTTGATAGTGATGTAGAAAAAACGATAATTCCTTTGCCAGATGAACCCAATCAAATTGTTATTGCACAAAAAGTAAATGAGCAAACCACCGTTAGAAATCGTAAAATTGCAGAAGCAAATAAGATTTGGAATGACAGTTTAGATGATTGTTTGGCCGAAATTCAGAAATTTAAATCTAAAAAATAAAGGAGAATTAAAATATGCGACTAACTAAAGCAAGAGTACAAGGCTATCGTAGCATAATTGATACTGGATATTTTGATGTAGAAAACGACAAGACAATACTTGTTGGTCCCAATGAGGCGGGCAAAACAGCTATTTTGCAGGCATTACAAAAGCTTAATGCCCCCGAAGGTACAGTCTCCTTCGACCCCTTGAGAGACTATCCTCGTTCTAAATATGATGAAGATATAAAAAACGGCAAGATCGATCCAAGCAAATTTACTGTTGTCGAAGGTCACTTTGCATTAGAAGACGAAGATAAGGAAGATCTCCCCGAAAATTATCAAAATGCCGTGTATATTTTTGGTCGTCGTTTGGATAATACGGCATGGTATAGACTTGATAATGCGCCAGAACAACTATCTTTTTCTGATATTGAAAAGGATTTATTGAAGCTATGTCAGCATTATAAAAACACAAGCCAAGCAAAGTCAGAACCTGAGGCAAAACAAACTGCCATACAAAGTGGTTACGATGCGGTAATAACCGGACTTCAAAGAACAAGCATTATTTCAGTTGAAAAAGCAAAACAACTTACAGAGTGGGTAAAAAACAATGTATCATATCTCGCAGATGATAATGCTGCAGAAGAGAAAAGATATGACAAACTTATTGAATTGTTAGAAAAACCTATTGAAAGAGATGAAGTTCTTAAAACTTGTAGAAAGAGATTGCCCACATTCATACTGTTTAGTAATTATTTTAGAATTCGTCCTGTGCTGCATTTAAGAAAACTTGCAGAGCGAGTTGATAAAAAAATGCTGGATGACGATCAGTATGATTACGGAAATATTTGCTTGCTTAAATTTTTAGGATTTACACCTAAAGAACTTGCTGATGCTGGAGATACTTCAAAATTTGATTTGAATAAGCCTGATCAATATGAGCAATATCGAGCTCAACTTGATAAAAGAGATTATCAACTTAACGCTGCTACCATACGTTTGACAAACGCAATCTGTGAGATATGGAATCCTAAAAAGGATGGTCGTGACGCTAATAAATTGCGTATTAAAGTTGATGGTCAGTATCTTAAAGTTGTTGTTGAAGATGATTTAGGTGTTGAAGTAGAACTCGATCAACGCTCAGAAGGTTTTCAGTGGATGGTTTCTTTTTATGCGGTATTCTTCGCAGAAGCCTCCGACAAGCACAAAAATGCGATTTTATTACTTGATGAACCTGGTCAGAGTTTGCATGCATTGAAACAGGCAGAGTTCATTGAAACTTTAACAAAATTAAGTGAAAACAATCAAACTTTATATACAACACACTCTCCGTTCCTTGTTGGTTCTAATGAATTAGATAAGGTTCGTGTTGTAGAAATGCCTGATAGAACCATTGGTACAAAGGTAAATGTTTCGTTGACTGCTAGTGATAGTGGCGCAATGTTACCGCTTCAAGAAGCATTAGGCTATGATTTAGCGCAAAGTTTATTTTTCCATAAAAAGAACCTCGTTCTTGAAGGCTTAACAGATATGTGGTATTTAGAAGGTTTATCCGATTTGTTAAAGGCTGATGGAAAGACAGGAATTAACGATCAGATTGCTTTGATTCCAGCTAATAGCGCAAGTAAAGTCGTTTATTTCGCAACAATACTACACGCTCAAAATCTTAAGCTTGCGGCACTTTTGGATTCGGATGCTGAAGGCGATACAGCAGCCAAACAAGATACTTTGGTTAATGCTGTAGGAACAAAAAGAATTTTAAGAACAAAAGATGCATATTCTGGTCAAGTACCGAATCCGGAAATTGAAGACATTCTCCGTGACACACTTTTAGATATCGCTAAAAACGACTGTGGTTGGGATGCAATTGCTGTTGCTCAAGCTCAACCTAAACGCCCTGTTGTTGATGTTATAAAGAGTGTGGCAAAAACTGATTTTTCAAAGTATAAATTGGCGAAAGCATTTATACGTTGGTCAAGAGATCATAGTATGGCTGATTTGCAAGCTGATGAAATAGCACAGGCAGAAAAACTTATTGAAAAAGTTAATAAGGCACTTCAATAAAACTACTATAACAGGCACGAGAGGTTGACTCCCGTGCCTGTTATCATTTCATGTATTTGGTTATGAGCTCATCGATGCCGTCAGTGTATTTACTTTGAGATATTAGCTTGTTGCGAAATTCAAGTAGGCATTGGATGATGAAGCGGTGTTCTGCATCGGTCAAGTGAAGGTAGTATTTCTGTTTTCTCATACGAACACCACGTCTGAGTTAACAGTTTCCGTTACACATTCTCGGATGTGGTTCATCTTCTGAACCCATTTCATTTGGTCGGTTGCTTTGAGTTGTTCGGTGACGCCTTCCTTTTGTGCGAGGTCGGTTGTGAGGCGGTTGAATAATTCTTGGGCTTGTTCTTCGATGTCGGTGAGGTGGGAATGGAGCTTACCGGAAGTGAGTAGGTTATAGTACAAGACTTTGCGGTTGTGCTTTAAGTAGTTCAGGCGGCGTTGTCCCCATACGCCGATGGGGCGAGCATCTGTTTCATCTACGGTTATGTTCGGCAAGCGGTAGTCGCCCTGCATTGTGTACGTGCCGCCAAGTTGCTCGAATAATGTTGTCATATAGCAAAACCTCCTTTGATGCTTTGATTGTACCAAAGGAGGTTTGTTTTTGCGAATGTGCGATTTTGAAATTTGCAGACGGGTATTAGGGTGTCCCTAACGAGTACTGTTTTACGAAAGCTGGAGTATAAACAGTCTGCTCGCTAAGATGATACAGATATTTTCGCCCAAACAAAAAAGAAGCACAGCGGACAGAGTTATTATTCTATCTGCTGTGCTTTTTGAATTGTTTTTA
>JAZUCC010000003.1:0-172826 GCA_045638965.1 Acutalibacteraceae bacterium
GCGGTGAAAAGGGAAAGCACCCATGCGAGTGCAGAGCGGAAAAATGCAATGATTGTGAATTTCATAAATTATGCTCCTTCGAAAGAATTAGGCAATAGGGAATAGGGAATAGGGAATAGGCAGTAGGCAATAGTGTAGGGGGCGGCATCCCTGACGTCCCGCGAGCGGTAAAATGAAAATTTATATCGCATGTATGTAGAATGGCAAATGTGCCTCCACGGGACATAACATCTGTTTTTTATTATCTACGGGCGGGACGTCTGGGAAGCCGTCCCCTACAATTGTGCTTCGCACGTCCCGCAAAGAGATTTAATGAATAATGAATAATGAATAATGAATGATGAATAATGTCGGAAGACACTCCGTGTCTTGCTCCGCTTCGCTCTGAAATGATATGGGACATGTGCGAAGCACAAAAAAGGTCGGAAAAGCCTTCGGCAAGGCAATAGGCAATAGGCAATAGGCAGTAGGCAATTGGCAGTAGCTTTACTTATTCACTATTACCTCTTACCTCTTACCTCTTACCTCAATTGTGGGTGCCTTCCCTGTAGGTGTTGCTTGTCTGCCTATATAATAATTAAAAACAAGGCTTTAGTCAAGAAAAGAGGATATATTAATTTTCTGACAATGTTGAAAAAGGAATTATACTGTGATAATATAATGGTATATGTTTTTTTTCGGAGGTAAATATGGCAGATTTCAGATGGTTCAGGGTTGACACGGCGGCAATAATGTTTTCTTCACTTTCCGATAAAAATTGGGGAAGAACCTTCCGCTTCAGTGCGTATTTCAAGGAGGATATTGATCCCGTTGCTCTTAAAAGAGCGGCTGAAGATTTAATGCCCTATTATCCCGCAATTTATTCCTATCTTAAAAAAGGCTTTTTCTGGAATTATCTGGTTGCGGCTGACACTCTTCCCGAAATCCGTGAGGAAAAGGGCTACGGCATGAAGCCCATAGTGCTTAAAAATGACGGCACACCCGATTTCAGGCTTACCTACAAGGGCAACAGAGTGAATATTGACTGTTCACATTCTCTGGGTGACGGTAAGGGTATAATTACATATTTCAATGCACTTCTTACCCGCTACAATGAGCTTCGCAAGGGTGAGTGCGGGGAATATGTAACGGAGGAAAACCCTGAAATAAATATAAACGATGCATTTTCCGATTACTATGACCCCAAGGGTGAAAAGGCAAACGGCAATCCCCCCAAGGCATTCCATTTCCCCGAGGAATATGAAGAGGGTGTCACCCGTCTTCTGTTTGCAGGAATGAGCACCGCACAGGTCAGGGAGCTTGCCCACAGGGAGAAAATGACCGTTACACAATATCTTACAGCAGTTCTGATTCTGGGTGTTATAAAAAGCAGTAAGGAGCCCATTTTCGAGCCGATTACCATTGCAACTCCCGTAAATTTAAGACGCTTTTTCCCCACAATGACCGTAAGAAACTTCACCGTGCAGACCTTTGTTACATTCCGCCCCGAGGGCAGACAGGATGTGACACTTAAGGAAATTCTTGACGAAACAAAAGGACAGCTGAAATCCCAGCTTCAGGACGGTGAGCTTCGCAGAACCATAAATAAATACGGCGCACTTGTTAATAACCCCGTAATAAGAATTGTGCCCAATTTCATAAAACAGCCCGTAATGCGCATGATGCAGAAGAGCACCCACGCAGGTGTTACCACAATTTTCACAAACTACGGTGCATGTAATCTGCCCGAATCTTTAGCGTCCGATATTGAAAGACTGCAGTTTGTAAACGGCGACACAAGACGCTACGGTCTTGCCGTTACCTGCTCATGCATCAGCTTCGGTGATGTGCTTTCCCTTTGCTTTTCAAGCGCAAACCGCGATACGGTGTGGTATGAGACTTGCGTGAAGATTCTCGAAGACGAGGGACTTTCAATCACCTGCGATATGATAGACGGTGCTGTCGGTCAGCCGGACAAGGGCGGGAAAAAAGTGAAGCTGCCCTTATGCGTGGAGAGAATAAAGGCATATTTTAATATTTAGGCATTAGGCAATAGGGAATAGGGAATAGGGAATAGGCAGTAGCTTTACTTATTCACTATTACCTCTCACCTCAACTGTAGGGGACTTCCCTCGGAAACATTGTCGCCTCGCTTCCCTTGGGGCGGTCGCGATGCTCTGTGTTTCCTCATCTCATCAGCAAGGCTTACTCTTCCCCCGGAAGCGCCTTGCTTCTTCGCCCTGACGTCCCGCGAGCGGTAAAATGAAAATTTATATCGTATTTATGTAGAACGGCAAATGTGCCTTTTGGTTTGTAGGGGACGGCATCCCTGGCGTCCCGCGAGCGGTGGAATGAAAATTCATATCGTATTTATGTAGAACGGCAAATGTGCCTCCACGGGACATAACATCTGTTTTTTATTATCTACGGGCGGGACGTCTGGGAAGCCGTCCCCTACAATTGTGCTTCGCACGTCCCGCAAAGAGATTTAATGAATAATGAATAATGAATAATGTCGGAAGACACTCCGTGTCTTGCTCCGCTTCGCTCTGAAATGATATGGGACATGTGCGAAGCACAAAAAAGGTCGGAGATGCCTTCGCCGCAGGCGATTTTCCAATGCCTGAT
The DNA here is from genome assembly GCA_045638965.1 of Acutalibacteraceae bacterium. Taxonomy (GTDB): domain Bacteria; phylum Bacillota; class Clostridia; order Oscillospirales; family Acutalibacteraceae; genus RUG806. The sequence continues at coordinate 2,608 of JAZUCC010000003.1, forward strand.
GCCTTATAACAAAAAAACACGGAGCAGATGTCTGCTCCGTTTGTTTTTTGTTATCTTATTGCGCCTTTTACAAGGATTGTTTCGGTTTCGATTTCCTTACCGTCTGCATCCTTTGTTTCTGTTTCGAGAACCCAGTAGGGAACGAATACATCATAAGTGTTGCCTGCTTCAATTGAGCCTGCACCGATGATGTCGTACTTTTCAGCTGTCTTTTCGTCAGCAGTTTCAACAAGGTCATCGTCACGCTCGATGCCTGCCTTATAAGCATACTTAAGAATGGAGTCTGCACACTTCACATACTTCTTTGCCTTGCCCTTGAAGGAAGCGATTTCGCCGAACTTCTTTGTGAAAGCGGTCTTGAATTCTGCGTTGCCTGTTTCCTCAACCTTTGCATACCATGCATCAAGAACAGTATCCTTTCTTGCGGTTCTGCCTGAAGCAAGAAGGAAGAGAGGCTCTAAAAGGTCTGCAAAATCAGCAGCATTGTCACGGATACCTAAAATGATTGTCTTCTTGTCGGAGGGCTTCATATCGTCAGCGGACTTCTTTCCCTTACCGCCCTTAAGAAGGAAGAAAGCGAGAACTGCACCTGCGCCTACAAGAGCGGAAATGATGCAACCCCATATAACATTGTAGTTAACGATGTAAAAAAGCATAACAAAAAATCTCCTTTTTCGATTTCAGTCAACATAATATGCTGAATTATGTCAGCAGTTACTGTAATTATATATAAAAGAAAGCATTTTGTCAATAACAACAGCGACAATATGACGAAAAATCAGCCGAGTCTTCTTCTTAAGATATCACCTGCGTGAAGCTCGTGAGGGCAGAAGATGTTGACCTTTTCCTGTACAAGGTGAGCGCTTTCACGGTCGTTGCCGTTGATGTCCTTTATTGATGTCACCTCAAAGGACTTTCCTATGGTGGCGGGGGAGAGAATTTCGAGGGTATCGCCCACATCGAAGCGGTTTCTCTGCTCCACAAGGTATCTTCCGTCGCCAAGCTCCTCAAGCACAATGCCTATGAAGGAGCAGGTCTGGTGATAAAGACCGTCGTTGTTGGGGTCTGCCTTTGCCTCCCCGAAGTAAAAGCCCGATGCAAAGGGGCGGTGGGAGGCGCAGTCAAGCTCATTTTCGCACTCCTCCAGGGTAGCAGTGCCGTCCATGAAGTGACGGTATGCATTCACAACCGTTGCAACATAGTAGGGAGATTTCATTCTGCCCTCAATCTTGAAGGATTTTACACCTGCTTTTTCAAGGCGGTCAAGAAATTCAATAGCCTTTAAGTCAGTGGAGCTTAACACCGCGGTTGCTCCCTCTTCCTCAATAACGGGAATGAACATATTCTGTCTTTTTTCTTCAACAAGGTAGTAATTCCAGCGGCAGGGCTGTGAGCATTCACCGCGGTTGCCCGAGCGGTTGGAAAGGAATGAGCTTAAAAGGCATCTGCCCGAATATGCCATGCACATGGCACCGTGAACGAATACCTCAATTTCCATATCCTCGGGGATTCTGCCCTGAAGCTCTTCAATCTGTGCCATGGTCATTTCTCTGCCAAGCACCACGCGCTCCACACCCATTTTGTGATAGACCTCAATGGTCTTGTAATTCTGTGTGTTTGCCTGTGTGGAGATATGTACGGGAAGAGCGGGGCATTTTTCTCTGATTTCGGTCACTGCACCAAGGTCAGAGACGATTACCGCATCAACACCCATATTGTAAAGGGTGTTTGCATAGTCGCCGAGCCTGTCAATTTCCTCATTTTCCGCAAAGCTGTTTACCGTAACATAAAGCTTTTTTCCTCTTTCGTGGGTATAGTCCACGGCTTCCTTAAGGGTCTCGAAGGTAAAGCCCGCACCCGATGCACGAAGCTGTAAAAGAGGACCGCCGCAGTAAACGGCATCCGCACCGAAATATAAAGCGGTTTTCAGGCTTTCAAAGGAGCCTGCAGGGGCTAAAAGTTCAACATTCATAGCTTTTTCCTCAATAGCAAAGTTCATATATTATTGCGGCATACATCTTCGCAGTAAGAAGAAGCTCGTCAATTACTGCAAATTCGTCTGCGCCGTGAATACGGTAGTCTGTACCGGAAAATTCAATTCCGAAGGCAACACCGCCCGGGATTTCGTGGACATAAGTACCCCCGCCGATTGCAAGGCACTCGCCCTTAAGTCCCGTGTATTCCTCGAAGACCTTGAGTGCGGTCTTAATCACGGGAGCATCCTCGGGTACATAGTGCACGGGAATCATTTCAGGGTCACCCACAAAGGCTATGCCGCTTTCCGAAAATGCCTTTGCGATAACGGCTTTAACATTCTCCTCGTTTGCACATAAGGGGCAACGAAGGTCAAGGCTGCCCGTGAAAACACCGTCTTCAAGGTGAAGCACACCGAAATTAAGGGTCAATTCCCCCGAGGTCTCGTCGCTCATCTTAACACCGATGGCTTTTCCGTCGGTTTCACCGTGGGGGAAGAGCTTTTCAAGGGTGAGGAAGGTGTCAGCCGCTTCATTTTCCGAAAGGGGAAGAGTGTTTATAAGTGAAATAAGAGCAGTCTGTGCGTTATTTCCGTTTACGGGGTGTGCCGCATGGGCAGATACACCGAGAGCGGAGACGGTAAGAAGACCGTTTTCCTCGCTTGCTGTAAATTCCACACCTGTTTTTTCGCTGACTGCCTTTATGCTGTCAGCAATTTCATCGGAGGCTATGCCCTTTAATACGGCACTTGCCTTACAGGGGACAATGTTTCCTGTTGTACCGCCGAAAAATGCAGATACAATTTTTTCACCGTCGTTGTTTACGGTCTTGGTGAATTTCGGTGCAAAGCGGCCCTTTTCAAGGTTTATGAGAGGATAGTCCGCATCGGGGGAGAGGGTGTAGGGGAGCTTTTCACGCTTAGAAAAATAATAGTCCATATCCTCACTGCCTGTTTCCTCACCGCAGCCCATAACCAGACGTACACCCTTTTTCGGCTCACCGAAAAGCTCGCGTGCTGCCTTCATTGCGTAAAGACAGCAGAGCATTGCTCCCTTGTCGTCGGTTGTGCCTCTGCCGTATGCTCTTCCGTCAACAATTTTCATGTTGTAGGGCTCGTATGTCCAGAAGTCACCCTCGTCAACAACATCAAGGTGAGCTAAAAGCATTAATTCGGGATTTTCACCATAGGTGATTTCACCTGCGTAGTTTTCAAAGTTTACGGTATCGAAGCCGTGACGGGCAGAAATTGCAATGGCTTCATTAAGAGCTTTTGCGGGACCCTCACCGAAGGGCTTGCCCGGAAGCGGTGCCTCACGGACACTTTTTATATCAACAAGACTCTTCAGGTCTTTAAGGAAATCGTCTTTTTGCGCATCAATAAATGCAGAAATTTTATTTTTCATAAAAAACACCTTATTTAATCATTTCTGAAAATTCATCTTCATTTATAACTCTGATTCCGAGCTCCGTGGCCTTGCGAAGCTTACTGCCTGCGTCCTCGCCTGCAAGCACCACGCTTGTTTTCTTTGATACCGATGAAGCGGTTTTTCCGCCGAACTGCTCAATGATTGCCGATGCCTCATCACGGGTGAACTGTGAAAGCGCACCTGTGAGAACAAAGGTCATGCCCTTGAAGCGCTCATCCTTTATTTCGGCAAGGCTCTTTGTGTTGAGTCCGTGGGAAATAAGCTTTTCCATGAGATTTTTTGTGCCCTCAAGGGAGAAATATCCCGTGATGCTCTGTGCCATAACGGCACCGAAGCCCTCAATTTCAAGAATTTCCTCCTCGGTGGCGGTCATGATTTTTTCTAATGTCCCGAAATGCGTTGCAAGGAGCTTTGCCGCCTTTTCGCCTATGTGGTTGATGCCCAATGCGAAAAGAAGCTTTGAAAGGTCATTTTCCTTTGACCGTTCAATAGCGGTAAGGAAATTCTGTGCCGATTTCTCGCCCATGCCCTCAAGCACCGCAATGTCCTGTGCTTTAAGAGAATATATGTCGGCAACATCCTTTATCATACCCTTTTCGGTGAAAATTTCAAGCACTCTTTCACCGAGTCCCTCAATATCCATGGCATCGCGTGAGCAGAAATGGATAATATTGCGAAGCACCTGTGCGGGACATTCGGGGTTGTTACAGCGGTGAGCCGCCTCACCCTCGTCACGAAGCACGGGACTTGAGCAGGAGGGGCAGATTTCGGGGAAGCGGAAGGGCTCATTGCCCGACCTTACTTTTACGCCGATAACCTCGGGTATGATGTCGCCCGCCTTGCGTACCACAATGGTGTCACCGAGGGCGAGAGAGAATTCATTTATTCTGTCTTCATTGTGAAGAGTAGCCCTGGATACTGTAGAGCCTGCTAAAAGCACGCTGTCGAAAATTGCGGTGGGGGTAAGCACACCTGTTCTTCCTACACTTATTTCAATTTCACGAAGCACGGTTTCCTTTTCCTCGGGGGGATATTTGTAAGCCACCGCCCAACGGGGGAATTTCGCAGTACTGCCGAGTCTCTTTCTGTGGGTGAAATCGTTGACCTTTATGACCGCACCGTCAATGTCAAAGGGGAGAGTGCTTCTCATTTCACCGATTCTTGTAAGCTCATTTTTTGCCTGTTCAATATCCTTGCAGGGAGTGTAGAAGGGGACTGTCACAAAGCCCAGCTCTTTAAGGAAATCAAGGGATGCCTTGTGGTCGGAAAACTCACTGCCCTCGTATTTCTGAACATTGAAAACGAATATATCAAGCTGCCTTTGGGCGGTGATTTTCGGATTCTTCTGACGAAGCGAGCCTGCCGCCGCATTACGGGGATTCTTAAAGGGAATTTCTCCTGCCCTTTCCTGCATTTCAGTTATTTCTTCAAATACCTTTTTTGACATATACACCTCACCGCGGACAGTGATGTCAACCTCGCGGCGGAGCTTCAGGGGGATAGATTTTACTGTTTTCAGGTTTTCGGTGATGTCCTCACCCACATTTCCGTCACCGCGGGTAGCGCCACGGACAAAAACACCGTTTTTATATTCAAGTGACACGGAAAGTCCGTCGATTTTAGGCTCGGTAACAAAGGAAAAATCCGTTACCGTGTCCCCTACACGGCGGGCAAAATCGTCAATTTCCTCATAGGAAAAAGCATCCTGCAGGCTTTCAAGGCGCACCTCATGTGTGACAGGCTCAAAGGTGTTTTCCCTTTCTCCTCCAACGCGCTGTGTGGGGGAATCCGCACGGAGATATTCGGGAAAAAGCTCCTCAAGGTTTTTTAATTCCCTTTGAAGCATGTCATATTCATAGTCACTTACGGGACTTTCATTTTCAACATAGTACTTATATGAATAGAGATTCAGCTCATCGCAGAGGGTGTCAATTCTCTTTTTTGCTTCGGCCTTTGTCATAGCTTACTCCTTTATTTCAATCCACTGTGCAAGGTGGTCGGATACGATGTTTTTTGTTGTACCCCTGTTTATAATCTCAATGTCACGGGAAACGAAAATATAGTCAATTTTTATTCTCGGCTTATCCGAGGGGAAGGTAAAGGTCTCGGTGTCCGAGCAGATATATTTCTCAAAAAGGGGCTTTAATTCCTCACTGTCGGGAGGACAGTTGAAGTCACCCATAATAATGCAGCTTTCATCGGGGGCAATTGAAAGAAGAGTCTTTACCGCATTTTCTCTTTCGTCAAGATTCAGTCCCATGTGGGTTACAAGCACGGTGTATTTTCTGCCCGCATCAATTACTGCCTTTATAATTGCTCGGCTTTCATACATGCTGTCCCCCGTTTTCTTTGCGGGGTCGGGAATTTTTACGGTCTCCACGGAAGAAATGGGGTATTTACTCAGAAGACCGTTGCCGTAGGGCGCAACACCCATTACATTTATAGCCTTTCCGAAATAATGCTCCATATCCGAGAGCTTACCAAGCTTTTCAGCCTGTGCGGTGTAGCCCGCAAGAAGCCCCTTTCCGCGCACCTCGTTAAGACCCACTATGTCCGCACCGTTTGCGAGAATTTCATCAGAGAATTTCTTAAAGTCTATTTTCTTTGAAAGATAGTCCATGCAGTGAAGGATGTTGAAGGTCATTATTTTCATAATCTGTACCCCTTGAAAAAAAAGTATTTATGTAGTAAACTTATGCCTATGAAAGAATTTATTATTGCTAAAAACGACGCAAATCAGCGTTTCGACAAATTCATCACAAAAACCGTTCCCCTTCTGCCTCAATCCCTTTTGTATAAGTATCTCCGTCTCAAGAGAATAAAGCTCAACGGAAAGAAAGCGGAAATCTCCACAAGGCTCAAAGAGGGCGACGTTGTTCAGATGTATATCAATGATGAGTTTTTTGCCCCCAAGGAGGAGAAATATTCCTTCCTCGGTGCGGGCAAGGAGCTTCATATTGTATATGAAGACGAAAATGTAATGCTTCTCAATAAGAAGGTGGGGCTTCTTTCTCACCCTGAGGAGGGCGAATATACCGACACCCTCATTACAAGAGTTCAGCGCTATCTTTATGAAAAGGGCGAGTATGACCCGAAGAGCGAGGCTTCCTTTGCGCCTGCCCTTGCCAACCGTATTGACCGCAATACCTCGGGTATTGTCATGGCGGCTAAAAATGCCGAGGCACTGCGCGTGCTTAACGAAAAAATCAAGAACCGCGAAATTGAGAAGAAATATCTTTGTATCACCATCGGCAGACCCCCTAAAAACAAGGGAATTGCCGAGGGCTTTCTCACAAAGGACGAAAAGAAGAACACCGTTACCGTGCTTTCAAAGCCCGTGCCGGGTGGTAAGAGCATTAAAACAGGCTACACCGTAATTGCCGCAAGGGGAGATTTATCCCTTGTTGAGGTGGAGCTTTTCACGGGAAGAACCCACCAGATAAGAGCCCACATGGCATCTCTCGGCTGTCCGCTTCTCGGTGACGGCAAATACGGCACAAATGCCCTCAATAAGAAATACGGCGGCTACAAAAAGCAGTGCCTCTGCTCATATAAAACAGGCTTCACATTCAAAACCGACGCAGGAATACTTAATTACCTTAAGGATAAATTCTTCGAGGTGGATGATGTGTGGTTCAGAACCGCATTCTTCAATGATGAGCTGTAATTGAAGGTCGTCGTTCGGAGCTTTCGTGCGGGAGCACGGATAAAAAGTTTTGGTTAAGCTTTTTCAAAAGCTTACGGTGTCAAGAGGCGGAGCCTTTGCCGCACACCGCAGTGTGCGGAGTCCCCTATGCTTCAATAGCGCAGGAGGGGTTCGTGGGAGTTGCCCCTCAGAAACATAGTCGTCTTGCTTCCCTTGGAGCGGTCGCAATACTCCTTGTTTCTTCACCAACTCCGTGTGCCTTTTTCTGCCACCGGCAGCGGCACACGAATTTGTCCCGCCGGGGTTTTCTAAAGTGCGAAGCACAAGAAAATTCGGAGTTCGGAGCTTGCACCTGTAGGGGACGGCATCCCTGACGTCCCGCAAAAGGGAGCGTGCGAAGCACAAAAAGGTCGGATTTCGGATTCCGCCCCCCCTACACTATTGCCTACTGCCTAATGCCTATTGCCTATTGCCTAATATCTACTGCCTACTGCCTATTGCCTAATGCCTATTGCCTAATGCCTCAAAAAGTGCAATGCATCCTTTTTCAATACACTCATAACACTCCTTGAATCTATTTGTGTACCAGGGATCGGAAACGTCCCCTCCGTCACAGTAATCAAGGAGCTTTTTTATTTTGTTCTCTCTGTCTTCACCAATCATACGGGAAATGTTTCTCATGTTCATGGAGTCCATTCCTATAAGCAGGTCGAATTTATCGTAATCAGCCCTTGTCAGCTGACGGGCAGCTTTGCCCCCCGGGTCAATGCCGTGTAAAAGCAGCTGCTCGCGGGCGGGAGGATAAACGGGGTTGCCTCTGCCCATGTAAATTTCTTCGGTGCTTGTGGCGGCAGATTCAATATGGAAATCATTTTCCATGCCTGCCTTTTTCACCATATCCTTGAATATAAATTCTGCCATAGGGCTTCTGCAGATGTTCCCGTGGCAGATAAAAAGTATCTTTGTCATAAAGCCTCGTTTTTTGTTAATGTGAAAAGTATATTTAACATTTTGTCAGGGGACCGGGTCTGCTGACTAATGCCTTATGAATCTCTACAACGCACTCCTCGGGTGTCTTTCCCGTGCAGTCTATTGTGATGCGGGCATATTTTTCATAAAGGGGAGCGCGCTCATTGAAAAGCTCGGGAATGCCCGTGCCCTCTTCCATGGCAATGCCCCTTGTTGTGATGTCACCGAGCCTTTTTATAAGCTCGGGAAGCTCAACCTTGAGATAGACAATAGTGCAGTCGCGGGAAAAATTTTCCATGGCTTTCTTGCCGTAAACCGCACTGCCGCCCGTGGCAATAACACTGCCCGAAAAATTCTCACCGAGAATAATTTCCTCTTCAAGCTTAATGAAATATTCCGTACCCTTTTCATTTATGATATCGCAAAGGGGCTTTTTTGTTTTCCTCTGTATAATAAGATCCGTGTCGGTAAAGTCCATTAACAGGGTCTTTGCAAGAAGCACACCCACGGTGCTTTTCCCCGCCCCGGGCATACCGATAAGAACGATGTTTTTCATATATATCACCAATTTACTATTATAACATAATATTATTTTTAAGGCAATAGGGAGTAGGGAATAGGGAATAGGGAGTAGGGAATAGGGAATAGGGAGTAGGGAATAGGGAATAGGGAATAGGGAATAGGGAGTAGGGAATAGGGAATAGGGAGTAGGGAATAGGGAATAGGGAATAGGGAATAGGGAGTAGGGAATAGGGAATAGGGAGAAGGGAATAGGGAATAGGGAATAGGGAGTAGGGAATAGGGAATAGGCAATAGGCAGTAGGCAATAGGCAATAGGCATTAGGCATTAGGCATTAGGCTTTCCACCTCTTCATTATTACCTCTTACCTCAATTGTAGGGGACGGCATCCCTGACGTCCCGCAAAAGGGAGCGTGCGAAGCACAAAAAGGCATCAGGCAGTAGGGAATAGGGAGTAGGGAATAGGGAGTAGGGAGGAGGTCGGAGGTCGGAGAAAAATACCTTTTCACTATTCACTATTACTTCTTACCTCACCCGTAGGGGATGCCGTCCCCTGCAAGTGTAAATAAATTTTTGTGTTTTTTTGTAAATGGGTACAAAAAAGCTCCGCAGGGGTCTGCGAAGCCTTAAATTATTTATCCTGCAAGCCATTGTGCCAATATGCCGAGGTATTCACGCATGATGTAGGTTGCAAGTGAGGGGTAGGGTGAGAATGCGGGCAGTCCCGAATAGGTAAGCCCCGCATCACGGACAACAAGTGAAGCACGGTAGAGGTGGAAATTGTTTGAAACAACAGCAACCGTAGTGTTCAGCCCCTCGCGGTCAATAATCTCCTTGGAAAAATTCACATTTTCAATGGTGCTTGTTGAGCGGTTCTCCATGTAAAGCCTGTCCCCGTCAATGCCCCTTGCGGTAAGCTCACGGTACATGCACAGCGCCTCGGAAATGTCCTCACCGGGTCCCTGCCCGCCTGAAAGCACTGCATTTGCCTCGGGATTTTCCTTGAGAAATTTCTCGGCGGTATCAATGCGGTAGCGCAGCATAAGGCTCGGTGTTTCGCCCTTTACCGAGCAGCCAAGCACAACAACCGTGGCATCCGTCGGCGGTGCGGCATATATTGCATCAAGCATAAGCGCACTTTCGACGGCAAACAGAAGCGTAAAAGCCGTATAGCCTGTAATGAGAACGATTCTCAAAGCCCAGGCCCATTTTGCATTTTTCGTCTTTTGGTTCAGCTTATTCTGAAAAATACCCCACAGGAAAAGACAGCCGAAGAAGAGCATTCCCGCACCGTTTCCCGCATTGAGGATTCCGTTGAAAATAACGGGAATCACCATCCATACCCAGCCTGCGGCACCGATTGTTATTTTAAGTATCCTTATAATTTTACCTGTCATTTTTATCACCTGCTACAATAATATCCCCATTTTCACCATAAATCAACACCGTTAAACAATTCTTAATGAAAAATCAAGCAGAACACAATAAAAAAATGCTCTTGATATTTTACCGCGGTTGTATTATAATATCCCTCACAGTATGCTGGTGTGGCTCAATGGCAGAGCAGCTCATTCGTAATGAGCAGGTTGCGTGTTCGATTCACGTCACCAGCTCCATGTAAAAGCCCTTTTTGTCCATGGACAAAGAGGGCTTTTACAATGATATCCGTTGCTTATCATGAACGGGTGATATATCTTCGACATGATATCCACCTTCGGCGGATGATATATGCCTTCGGCACATGAAGAAACGGATATTATATCATATTTGCATCGCAAATATATCATACGGCAATGCCGTATATCATATCTCGTCAGAGATATATCATTCATCCCCACAAAAAACGGAGACTGCTCCTTGTGAGTAGTCTCCGTCAGTTTTTTCTTATAATTTTATCTTACGAAAAGATTCTTTATCCAGTTGAGAATGCTTCTGAAGAAATCGCCGATTTTTTCAAGGAATGTCTTGCCGGACTGTGTTTCTCCGTTTACATTTGTGTTACATGCTTCGCAGATGGAGTCGCCGTCAGCATCGGTGTGACCTGTTGCGGGAAGCTCCTCGGAGGCTGTGTCACTGCATGTGGTGCAGAGTAAATCTCTGTAGCCGTTTGCTGTACATGTGGGAAGCTTTGAGGAAACAACATTGTAGGTGTGGCCTGTTGCGGGAAGAATAACCTCAATCTGTTCAAGACAGGTTGAGCATGTGCCTGCTTCCTTGCCGTCCTCAGTGCATGTAGCGGGAGTTACTGTTGTTGAGGAAACATTGTGGAAGGGAATTGCATTAAGAAGGGGATATGCTGCAGCATGGATGGTATTGATTGTCCATGTGTTTGTGAAATCAAGAGCTGAAAGAGAGCTTGCATTCACAAGAGCGGAAGCGGAAAGTCCTGTTGTGTTCTTTGCAGAGCCTGAAAGAACAGCCTTTGCATTCTTGTCGATGTTATAGTAGCAGTCGGAAACAGTAGCCTGTGATAAAGCACCGATGCCTGCTGCTGTTGAATTCTGTGCGGAAGCCTTTGATGTAACAACGCACTTTGAAACAGTGCTTTCTACTGCGTAGCCGAAGATACCGCCTGCATAGGAGGATGATGTGGAAACATCAGCGGAAACGACACAGTTTGTGATTGTTGTGTCTGTGATGTTACCTGAAATACCGCCTACATAGCTGCCTGTTACGGAAACCATACCGCCGTTGTGGCATTCTGCGATTTCAGCACCTACCGAAACACCTGCGATACCGCCTGCATTACCTACACCTGCGGTTGTGATTCTCATAGCACCTGTGTTCTTGCAGTACTTTATAACACCCTCGTTTGCACCTACAATACCGCCGACATTTGACTTTGTAGCAGTAACTGTGGCCTTGTTTGTACAGGAAATAACAGAGCCTGTTGAAGCACCTGCAATACCGCCTGTTGTCTGTGCGCCTCTTACGTAGGATGCATTTTCGCAATATCTGATCCCGGCGCCGCTGAAGCCTGCAATACCGCCGCAGTATTCGTTATATGCGGTAATGTAAGCAGAGTTGAGTGTTGCACAGTCGGAAATTCTGCCTGATTCTATGTAGCCTGCGATACCGCCTGCATAGTAATCGGAATAAATTCTTGCAGATGATGTGCAGTTTTCAATTGTTGTATCAACCGCGTAAGCCGCAACACCGCCTGCATAGCTTTCTGCTGTGAAGCTGCCTGCTACTGTAAGGCTTGTGATAACTGCGCCTTCGGTGTAGCCGAATACACCTGCATAGTCACAGCTCATGCTGAAGCCTGAAAGAGTTTTGCCGTTACCGTCAAAGCTGCCCTTGAAGGGAGTCTCGGGTGAGCCGATTGCAGTAAAGCCTGTGTTTGCAGTGATGTTATTTTCAAGACGGATGAATTCACCGCTGAAATCCTCACCTGAAGCAACCGCTGCAGAAAGAGCATCAAGGTCTGCCGCAGTGCTTATAAGATAGGGGTCATTCTTTGTGCCGCTGCCTGTAGCTTCAAGAGCAGCCGCGCTTATGCACATTGTACCCATAAGCACAAGGCAAAGTACAATACTTAAAATTTTTACAAGGTTCTTTTTCATTTTTATTCCTCCGTAAAAAGGATTATAATCTAACAGGGTAATTATACTATAAAATAGATTGTAGTGCAAGAGGAATTTATATGTTTATAAAGTCTAAAAGAGAGCGACCGCCGTAAAAATACGCATTTGCAAGGAAATCTGCCATTTTTTCGGGCGGAATCTTCATTCCGTCATACATCCATTTTATAATTGTCTGCCATATTGCCGCAACCGCAAAGCAGGTCAGGTAGTATCTTGTATCGGTATCGGGGAATACCTTTGAGGAATCGGGGATATGCTCAAGAAGGCTGTTTTTTATCTTGTTTGAAAGGAAATTGTTGGGGTCGTTGCTTATAACGAATTTGCAGATATTCTCATATTCCTTGCAGAAGCAGAGGAATCTTAAAATATAGGCGGTGAAATCCTCAATTGTTACAAATGCTCCGTTTTCCTCTATGACCTTTTCGTGGAAAACCTCGAAAATTTCATTCTGAATCTGCATTACCATATCGGCAATGTCCTTGTAGTAGAAATAAAAGGTGGAACGGTTCACATCTGCCCTTTCTGTCAGCTCCTTTACCGATATTTCGTCGATAGTATTCTCTTCAAGAAGCTCGAAAAGACATTCGCGAAGCACCCTTTTTGTGCGTTTTACCCGTCTGTCCTCGGTCTTCTGCTTTCTGATTTCTTCCACTTGTTCTTCCTCCTGTATGATATCGTACATCTGTATGATATCGGACTTATAAAGTGTATTTTATCAGACATAAACAATAAAATCAACGGATTTCATAAAATATTACGGTTGTGTGTATAAAATTTCAGCGTGAAATTTAGTACAAAAAGCATAAAGAAGGCATTAGGCATTTGGCAATAGGCATTAGATATGGGTGTCAGTCACACGGCTGATGCCCTTTTTTCATTGTAGGGGATGACGCCCACGGCATCCCGCCTGCGGTGAAATGAAAATATATATTCCATTTATGTAGGACGGAATATGTGCCTTTGGGGTTGTAGGGGACGGCTTCCCAGACGTCCCGCCCGTAGGTAATAAAAATACAGATGTTATGTCCCGTGGTGGCACATTTTTTTGTTCTCCATAAATGCGATGTGATTTTTAATTTTGTGCATGCGGGACGTCAAGGATGCCGTCCCCTACAGGCGAAGTAAGAAGTAAGAGGTAATAGTGAAGAGGTATAAGGCTCCGCCCTCCGCCCTCCGATCTCCGACCTATAAAAAATGCTCCCTTTCCGAAGAAAGAGAGCCTGTTTCTTATTTTTTCATTGAAAGAATTTTTGTGAAAATTTCGTCTGCGGCCTCTTCCTTTGTCATTTTCGGAAGAGCGGTTTCGCCGTCAGCGGTAATCATGGTGATAACATTTGTTTCCACACCGAAGCCTGCCCCCTCGACCTTAAGGTTATTTGCGCATATCATGTCAAGATTTTTCTTCTCGAGCTTCTTTCTTGAATTTTCAAGAAGGTCCTTTGTTTCCATGGAAAATCCGCAAAGAAGCTGACCGTTTTTCTTGTTTTCACCGAGGAATTTCAATATATCATCGGTTCTTTCAAGCTCAATCACGGCTTCATCGTCGCTCTTTTTAATCTTATCCTCGGCAACTGCCTTCGGTCTGTAGTCTGCAACCGCCGCTGCCTTTACGATTATATCCGCATCGGCATATTCCTTTACCGCATCAAGCATTTCCCTTGCGCTTGAAACATGAACGGTGTTGATGCCCGCGGGGTCGGGGAGACTGCTTCCCGTAACAAGGGTGACATCTGCGCCTCGTCTTGCCGCATTTATTGCAAGGGCATAGCCCATTTTACCTGTTGAGTGATTTGTGATAAAGCGCACGGGGTCAATGGCTTCCTTTGTTGCGCCCGCAGTAACAAGCACTGAAAGTCCCGCCATATCCTTTTCGAATGCAGCTTCGGAAATCACTGCCTCAAGAAGTCTTTCGGGGGAGGGAAGCTTTCCGCTGCCCGTATCTCCGCAGGCAAGTCTGCCGCAGTCGGGAGTGATAACACTCCAGCCGTATTTCTTAAGAATTTCTATATTGTCCTGTGTCACCTGATTTTCATACATTCTTGTATTCATTGCAGGTGCGATAATTTTCTTGCAGGTTGCGGCAAGCACGGTGGAGGTGAGCATATCATCCGCCATTCCGTGAGCGAGCTTTGCAATCACATTTGCAGTAGCAGGTGCAATAATAAGTGCATCTGCCTTGCCCGACAGTGAAATGTGGGGAATCTCTGTACCCGAATCCTTGTCAAAAATATCCGTATGCACACGGTTACCCGTAAGTGCTTCAAAGGTGAGGGGAGTCATGAATTCAGTTGCACCCTCGGTCATGATAACATGAACATCCGCATGCTGCTTTACTAAAAGTGAGGTAAGCTCCGCCGCCTTGTAGCAGGCAATGCCCCCTGTTATTCCGAGCAATATGTTCTTTCCTTTAAGCATAATTTCGCCCCTCCCTTGATTTTACTATTAAATTATACAGAAATTTTTTCAATTTGTAAATAGGCAATAGGGATTAGGGATTAGGGATTAGGGATTAGGGAATAGGGATTAGGGAATAGGGATTAGGGAATAGGGATTAGGGATCAGGGATTAGGGAATAGGGAATAGGGAATAGGGATTAGGGATTAGGGAATAGGGAATAGGCAATAGGCAGTAGGGAATAGGCAGTAGGCATTAGGCAATAGGGAATAGGCAGTAGGCAGTAGGCAATAGGGAAGAGGGAAGAGGTCCTTTGCAAACAAGAGTTTGATGTATTTTTGTTAAAAAACTTGCAATTTTCTTATGCAGTATATATAATACAATTGAAAAGGTATGAGTCCTGCCGATGTACCCACGGGATATCAGGCAAAGGGACTTTCTTTCCCCACATCCGTTTACGCGTTGTATCCCAACGGGAACAGCAGCAGGAGGAATTATTTATGAACACAAAAAAAAGAAATGATAAGGTAAGGGATCAGGTCATTCTTGCCCTGTTCACGGCTATAGTTCTGCTTTTAGCCTTTACACCTATCGGTCTTATTGACCTTCCGATAATAAAGGCTACTATTCTTCATGTGCCCGTTATTATCGGTTCTGTTGTTTTAGGACCTAAAAAGGGCGGCTTTTTAGGCTTTGTTTTCGGACTTACAAGCCTTATAAAGAACACAACTGCACCAAGCCTTCTTTCCTTTGCATTTTCACCCTTTATTCCGCTTCCCGGTATCGGTGAGGGCAGTTTTTTAGCGCTTGTAATCTGCTTCATTCCCCGAATCCTTGTCGGCATCACTCCTTACTTTACCGTAAAGGGCATTGAATACATAGTAAATAAGCTCATAAAGAAGCAGGGCAAGGCAGTATATACTGTTGCCGTTACCGTCTCTGCCGTTGTGGGCGCATTCACAAACACAATTCTCGTAATGGGCATGATATATCTCTTCTTCAAGGAGCCCTATGCCGCGGCAAACTCCATTCCCGTTGAAACCGTGCTTACCGTAATTTTAGGTATTGTCGGCACAAACGGTGTACCCGAGGCAATAGCCGCCGCAGTAATTACCACACCCGTCTGCCTTGCACTCTCAAAAATTGCAGGTCAGATAAAAATTAAAAAAGTCTGATGCCTATGATAATTGCAGCTGATATCGGAAACACCAATATATGCATTGCGGGCTTCGGTGATGAAAACGAGCCCTGTTTTATAAAAAATTATCCCGACAACCGCTATCACTCCCATGAGGAGCTTTATGAAGCCCTGTGCCGAGACATAAGCGGTGACTTCAGCGGAGCGGTGCTTTGCAGTGTTGTTCCCGCTCTTACGGGCATGGTGAAAAAAGCCCTTGAAAAATTCATTTCGGGTGAGGTTGTTGTAATAGATTCCAGCTTCAATGACGGTCTTGCAATAGCGGGCTACGACAGAAGAAAGCTGGGTAATGACCGTGTTGCGGATATGACCGCAGTGAAAAAGCTCTACGGTACCCCCGCCGTCGTTTTCGACATGGGTACAGCCACCACCGTTTCCGTAATTGACAGAAGCGGGACCTTTATAGGCGGCATGATTATGCCCGGTCTTGGTCTTTCTCTCAATTCCCTTTCCTCGGGTACTGCGCTTCTTCCCGGTATAAACCCCTTTCAGCCGAATACCCTTTTAGGACAGGACACTGTTACCTGTATAAACAACGGTGTGATATATTCGCAGGCTTCCTCGGTGGAGGGTATTGTTTCCCGCGTTGAGGAGCTGCTCGGAGAAAAGGTGAATGCGGTTGTAACGGGCGGAGCGGCAAAATTTATTCTCCCCGTGTGCCGCCGCCGTGTAATCTATGATGAACACCTTTTACTCAAAGGGTTAAAGGTATTATATGAAAATAAATGAGAATTTACTGAAAGCAAAGGAAATCGCCGTAAAAGTAAGTCTTGCAGGTGGCAGGGCTTATTTTGTCGGCGGTTTTGTCCGTGACAGGCTTTTAGGAGTAAACGGCAAGGACATTGATATTGAGGTCCATGGCATTGATGTGAACACCCTGCGTGAAATTCTGTCAACACTGGGCACTACCCTTGAAATGGGTGAAAGCTTCGGAATTTTTTCTCTTCGGGGTACTGATATTGATGTTGCACTGCCCCGCAAGGAGTCCGCAACGGGCAGGGGACACCGTGATTTTGACATTTCCGTTGACCCCTGTATCGGCACTGAAAAAGCCGCCATGCGACGGGATTTTACCGTAAATGCCCTTATGGAGGATGTTCTTACAGGTGAAATTATCGATCATTTCGGCGGACAAAAGGATCTTGAAAACAAAATTCTCCGCCATGTGAATGATGCTTCATTCCCCGAAGACCCTCTGAGAGTTCTTCGTCTTGCACAGTTTGCCGCCCGCTTCGGCTTTTCGGTAGCCGAGGAAACAAAGGCTCTGTGCCGTACCATTGACCTTTCCTCCCTTTCAAAGGAAAGAATTGAGGGAGAAATGAAAAAAGCCCTGCTCACAGCTTACTCACCCTCGGTATTTTTCGAGGTCTTAAGAGATGTGAACGGACTTGATTTCTGGTATCCCGAAATAAAAAGCCTTACGGGACTTCGGCAGAATCCCCGCTTTCATCCCGAGGGCGATGTGTGGGTGCATACCATGGAGGTGCTTGACCGTTGTGCTTTATACCGTGATAAGGTTTCTGACCCCTTTGCCTTTATGCTTTCAGCCCTTTGTCATGACCTGGGTAAAATTGAAGCAACAAAGGAGCTTGACGGGGTTATTCATGCCTATGCCCACGAAAGCCTTGGGCTTCCCATTGCCGAAAAATTCCTTCACCGCATAACAAATGAAAAAAGTGTTATAAAATATGTCCTCAATATGACCGCACTTCACATGAAGCCCGGAGTTATGGCAAGGGCAGGCTCATCAATGAAGTCCTTCAACAAGCTTTTCGATGAAAGCATAAATCCCCGTGAGCTTATTTTCCTTGCCCTTTGCGACGAGGGTGAAAGAAATGAAAATATAGAAGAAATACTTCTTGAAAGGCTCGGTGTTTTTGAGGAAATTATGTCCCGCCCCTATGTGCAGGGCAGAGACCTTACCGCGGCGGGGCTGAAGCCCGACAAAAGCTTTTCTGAAATTTTAGATTATGCCCATAAACTGCGCCTTGCAGGAGTAAACAAGGAAAGTGCCCTGAAGCAGACCCTCTCATTCGCACGAAAGCTTAAATAAAAAAGCAGAGTCATAGGCGTTGTACCCGTAAGGATACAACGCCAGTTTTATTCGCCAAAGGCGAGTTTTATTGCTTCGCAGTTTTATTGTGCTTCGCACAGTGTTATTGTCCTTCGGACAGTTTAATGCGAATAAAATAACACTGAATCCGCAGGATTCAATAACACTATTGTCTGAGGACAATAATATCACTCTGCCGCAAGGCAGAATAACACTTGAAAAAACTTTCCGTTTACTATATGATTTATACAGAGGTGATATTTATGGCGGATAGTATTTTGCGAGATAAGGCTAAAGAGTTTGCAAAAAATATAGTTTTTGCTTGCCGAGATATGAAAAATGATAAAAAAGAATCTGTCCTGATAAATCAGCTTCTTCGTTCAGCAACCTCTATCGGTGCAAATATTCACGAAGCACAATATGCACAGGGGACTAAAGATTTTATATCAAAATTAGAGATAGCACAAAAAGAATGCTATGAAACAGAGTATTGGTTAGAGCTTCTTTTTGAAACTGATTGCTTATCTGAAGAGAATTATAAAAAGCTACATAATGATTGCGGAGCAATCAGACGAATGTTGATTTCATCATTAAAAACGGTTAAAGCAAATCGTACATAAGAAAAACAAATTTTAATAGCGCACTTACTCACTACCAAAGGTGTAGGCATAAAAATGAGAGGTAATACGGAATATCCGCATTACCTCTTTTTTGTCCTTAGTAAGCCAGCCCGTAGGACTCTGCTTTTTTTTGTTTGGAAAATACAATGCTGGTGCGTTGCACTTGAGAAACCCCCGACGAGGGTTTCTCAAACTCTTCCTGCGTTTTCTGAACGAAAGGGGATTCCGCACACTGCGGTGTGCGGCAAAAGGCTCCGCCTCTTGACACCGTAAGCTTTTGAAAAAGCTTAACCCAAACTTTCTATCCGTGCTCCCGCACGAAATCTCCGAGTTCCGAATTTAAAAAACGGGGTACGTTCTTCTGTAAAGTGAATTTATTTTTCTGAAATATTCCTTATCCACACTGTCGATGGTTTCCCGTGTGGTGCGGTAGCGCCAGTTCTTTTCGGGTACACCGGGAATGTTCATTCTTGCGTCACTGCCAAATCCGCACATATCCTGGAATGCAATAATTGCGGTGTTCGAGGATGATTTCCACACTGCCTCAATAATCTTACGGCAGGACTGTGACTTATATCCGCCGTCGCCCCAGTTTGCGTCCGTAAAGCCCACATATTCAAGGGCAAAGGCGCGTTCCTTTTCGCTTGCCTCCCAAAGCCAGCCCAGCAGCGTGTTGTTGTCATGTGTTCCGCAGTAGTTCACGGAATTTATGGGTGTGTTGTGAGGCATGTGAAGTGAATCGCCGTCAGGCTCGAAGCCGAACTGCACAACCTTCATACCGGGGAAGCCCGTGTCATTGAGAAGCTTCGGTACATCCTCACCGAAAATGCCCAGGTCCTCGGCAATAATGGGAAGCTCACCGAAGGTCTTTTTAATCTTATTGAAAAGCTTCATTCTCGGACCCTCAACCCACCTGCCGTTTTTGGCGGTCTTACTGTCTGCGGGAATCTCCCAATATGAGGCAAAGGCTCTGAAATGGTCAATTCTTACGCAGTCATAGGTCTTGAATGACTGCTCAATGCGCTTGAGCCACCATTTGTAGCCGTCATGCTCCATGTATTCCCAGTTGTAGAGGGGATTGCCCCACAGCTGACCGTCCTCGGAGAAATAGTCGGGGGGACAGCCCGCAACTGCGCAGGGCTTAAGTGTTTCCTCGTCAATTAAAAACTGTGCGGTATTTGCCCACACATCCGAGGAATCCATTGCAACGTAAATAGGCATGTCGCCGATAATTGCAATACCCTTTTTGTTTGCATAAGCCTTTATTTCCTGCCACTGGGTAAAGAAAATGAACTGCGAGAATTTGTAAAAGGCACACTGCTTTTCAAATTCTCTTCTGTGTCTGCGTGCAGACTTATATCTTTTGTATTTCTCGTCCCATTCCCACCAGGGTGCATCCTCGTGAAGCTCCTTAAGAGCCATGAAAAGGGCAAAATCGGCAAGCCACGGATTTTCCTCGGAAAATTCCCTTACCTGTTCAGCCATTTCGGGAGTGATGTTTGAAAATGCGGTCTTAAGAAGCCTTGTTCTTTTTTTCAGTGCAAATTCATAGTCGGCGGTATAGGGTGAGCCGTCATAGATATTTTCTTCATACTGTTCCTTTGTGCAAAGCCCCTGCTCATAAAGCTTTTTCGGGTCAATGAAAAGAATGTTTCCCGCAAATGCCGATGCGGAGCAATAGGGGGAGTTTGCCTTATCCACGGGATTGAAGGGCAGAACCTGCCAGTAGCCGAAGCCCGTTTCGTGAAGCATGTCGGCAAAGTGTATGCAGTTTTCGTCGAAAACACCTATGCCGTAGGGTGAGGGGATTGTGGAGATGTGCATAAGCACACCCGATGCTCTGTTTTTTAACATAAAAAATCGTCCTTTTTGAGTAATGTGGATATTTTATCACACAGAGTTTTTGTTGACAATATATTTCTTTACTGTTATTATAAAATATATACAAAAATTATAAAAAGTTGAGTCACTCATTATGCTTTATGCTAAAAAAACGGGCTTTACAAGAACGCAGTGATAAATCTGAGCAGTGAAAAATTGCGTTTTACGATAAACGGAGGTGCCTTATGAAAAAGGTTAAAAAGATAATTCTTTGTATTCTTTGTTGTGTTGCAGTTATTCTTTCGGCTTCGGCAGTGCTTGCATTGAAGCTTATAACCCCCACGGTGACCTTTGATTTTTCGTCACAAAGCGCTCTTACGGGCAGAGCATCCGGCTTTTTATACGGCTTCTCTGAGGATGACATCCCCACAAAGGAAATTGCCGAAAGCATAGGAATAAATTCCCTTGCCACAAAACCTGCGGGCGGTCTTCAGCATCCCATAGGCGATGTAAGGGATGTTTCCGACACATTCTTGTCGGCAGGCGGAGAAATGCTTATGGTATATACACAGGATATGTACGATACCTGGTACTATCAGCTTGATTCCCTTGAAGCATACAACGAAAGAGTAAAAACCACCGTCACGGAAATGGAGGGCTCAGCCTACCGTGACAGCCTTGTTTACTGTATATATAATGAAATGGACAACGGCGCGTGGCTGGGTAACTTCTGGGAAGAAGAAAACAGATATAAGTTCTATGATGCGTGGAAGGAGACCTACGGTATCGTAAAGGAAATAAATCCCGATGCAAGGCTTGCAGGTCCCGGTCATTGCGGATATAATTACGACTTTATAAAGGAATTTTTAGCCTACTGCAAGGAAAATGACTGTCTTCCCCAGGTTGTTGTGTGGCACGAATTAAGTGACCAGTCAATTTACCGCATGGAAAGCAATTTCCGGGGCTACTATTCAATGTGCGACGAGCTTGGCATTGAAAGACTTCCCGTGTGTATCTCCGAATACGGTCTTATGAGCACAAACGGCATTCCCGGTGAAAGCGTGAAATGGATCAGCCGCCTTGAAAAGCAGGATGCCTACGGCTGTGTTGCTTACTGGAGACTTGCTGATAACCTTTCTGACACCGTTGCCGACGATGTGACCCCCAACAGTAACTACTGGGTGTATAATTTCTACGGAAAAATGAAGGGTAATGAGCTTGCTTCATCAGAAAGAGACATTCTTCACAGCAATGTGGGAAAATACTTAAAGGGAATTGACCCGCTTATGAATAAGGGCTTTATTGCCCTTTCCTCCTACGATGAAGCGGAGGAAAAATTCTATATCCTTGCAGGCGGCAGCAGCACCGACAGTAAAATCGTCATTGAAAATCTCGGTGAAGCATTCGCAAGCGGTGACCGCCTTACCGTTAAAATAAGCTATGTTGACTACAAGGGGCTTGGCGGTGCGGTAAATGCACCCACAGTAGCGGAAATTAAAAATATCACTGTCCGCGGCGGCAGTATTTCCTTTACTCTTCCCTGTGAAAGAGAAACACAGGCATTCTTTGTTGAAATAGAAAAGGGCGAGGCACAGTCTTATAAAAATGAGATAAAAACCGTAAGATATGAAGCCGAGGCACAGAAAAATGACGGAGCCTTCGTCGAGGGTGGCGCTTACGCATTGAGCGGAGGTCTTTGTGTAAAGAACATCAGCAGTGAAACTGCTCCCTTTGTTTTCAGGGTAAATGAAAAAAGCGGCGGAATTTACCGTCTTGATCTTATATACGGCAATGTAAAAGCCGATGGCGGTGAAAGAATTTCAGCTACTCTTAAAATCACAATCGGTACCAATGAACATCTTGTAAAATGCCCCTCCTCCATAAAGCCCGACTGTATGGAATGCGTAAGCCTTGAGGTGAAAATGCAGGAGGATAAGGAAATAAAGGTCGAGGTGCTCACAGAGGGCTGTCTTATTTCTCTCGACTTCATTGACCTTACACCCGTAACCGAGGAAAAGGTATATGTTGACCGCCTTACCTCCCGTAACACCAAAGAGGAGAACGCATATTTTGCTATAATCCCCGAAGACGGATATTATAAGCTTTCAGATCTTACCGATGACAGTCTTGTTACAATAAACGGAAATGAAATAAAGGGTGACGGTGACGGAATTTTTTACTTTGGCAGAGGCTATAACAAGATAGTGCTTCCCGAGGGTGTAAGCCTTTCGGGTGCCGAAAGGGCAGGTATTAAAATATCCGACTTTGATGTATATACTCCCTCTGAAGCGGCTGTAATCGGTGCGGCACAGATTTCCCCCGACGAAAACACCTCAACAGGTGAGAGATTCGGCTGGATTTCAAGTGACACCGAAAGCGGACTTACACTTTTATATAAGGCACCCCATAGCGGCTGCTATGCATTTACTGTTGAATACGCAAACAGTGAGCAGGGCGGCTATCACGATTATAATGTTGACCTTGTTGAAAGATATATAAGCATATTTGTTGACGGTGAAAAGAGCGGTAATTACTTCTTCCGCAGTACCTACAGCTGGGATTATTATAAAACAAAAACCGTTGTGCTTTACCTTGAGGGTGGCGAGCATACTATAGAATTTACCAATGACGGCAGCTACAGCTTCAATAATAAGGTTACCTATGCTCCGGATATCGGAAGTATAACAGTCATTCCCGTAAAATAAGGAGAGTATATTATGATAGATTTCGAGAAATCACTTTTTGAAAATGCACAGGAAAAAACTCTTGTCTGTGCCCACCGCGGTGTATCCTCTGCGGATATCCCCTGTAACACCCTTGCAGCCTTTAAGGCAGCCCTTGAGCAGGGTGCAGATGTTATTGAGCTTGATGTATCAAAAAGCCGTGACGGGAAATTCTATGTTTTTCATCCCGGCATGGAAAAGGCACACTTGGGTGTCCCCATGCTTCTGTCCTTACTTCCCTCAAAAATTATTGAAAGGCTTCATTTCCTCAATCAGGACAATGTACCCACGGTATGTAAAATTAATACCCTTGAAGAAATTCTCACATTCCTGAAGGGCAAGTGCTACATAAATATCGATAAATTCTGGATTGATATCCCCGGAATTTCCGCAATTATAAGAAAAACAGGCGTGGAAAAGCAGGTTATTGTAAAAACCGACACTACGGAAAAATACTTAAAGCAGGTGGCAAAGCATGCGCCCGACTTTATGTTTATGCCCATAGTCACAAAAAAAGACGAGGTCACGGACCGCCTTGCTGCCGAGGGTGTCAACTGCATAGGCGCCGAGGTTATTTTCAAGTCCGAGTCCGACGAGGTCTGCAGTGATGAATATATTTCTTCAATGCACGAAAAGGGCAGAATCGTATGGGTAAACTCAATTGTCTATAACCACAAGGCAGTGCTCAGCGCAGGTCACACCGATAACATCGCAGTGGTCGGTGAAAAAGATAAGGGCTGGGGCTGGCTTATTGATAAAAAATTTGATATAATACAGACAGACTGGTGTCTTATGCTTAAAAAATATATCGAGGAAAGAAAGTGACAATATGAAAAAAATAACCGCCGCAGTGCTGGCGCTTATGCTTGTTTTTCTGTGCGCCTGCAATTCATCCGATTCAACCGACCCGACAGAAACGGAAAACACAACCGATGAAGCAGTGCAGAGCATTCCCGAAACCCTGCCCGCCGAGGCAACAACCGCCGACAGTCTTCCTTCTGAAGAGGCCGAACAGGCACAGTTCATGACAATTTATTTCTCTCACACTGATCCCGTGAAGCTTGCCGCAGAGTATATCAATGAGAATGCGGAGGGTGATATATACAGAATTGAAACCCTTAAGGAATATCCCGAGGATGAGCAGGCTCTTGCCGAGGAAATAATTTATGAAAAGACAAACAAGGTGCGCCCTGTAATTACGAACATGCCTACCCATCTTCTTGATTATGATATAATTTTCCTTTGCTTCCCCGCATGGGGCGGCTCTCTTCCCCGTGCCGTTTCCGTATTTATCGAAAACTACGATCTTCGTGACAGAATCATAATTCCCGTGGTTTACGGAACCGAGGAGGACCTGAACAGCACCACCGTGGAAATCAACAGCATTTTCCCCGGTGCAATGCTTATCAACGGCTATTGCTTCACAAGTGATTTCTCTGATAAGCAGGCAGATTTTGACGCATGGCTCGATACCGTGCTTTACGGATAAGCAGGGAATAGGGAATAGGCAGTAGGCAATAGGCAGTAGGCAATAGGCAATAGGCAATAGGCAGTAGGCAATAGGGAATAGTATATCCACTAATGCCAAATGCCAAATGCCTCCGCCGCAGGCGATTGCACCTCTTCACTATTCACTATTACTTCTTACCTCAAGGCTTCACCTTCCCCGGAAGCGCCTTGCTTCTTCGCCCACGGCGTCCCGCAGCATAGATATTGTAAATTCCAACCCGCATAAACAAAAAAGAGACATTCACCCGAATGTCTCTTTTTTTTATTCTGCTGTTTATTTTTTCCATGCTGACATATTATCAAGCCCTACTGCGGCGCGCAATATGTTTCTTGCATCGGAGGAGGTTATTTCACCGTCACCGTCGGTGTCACCGCGGTTTTTTCTGATTGTACTGCCTTCCTCAAGTCCTACCGAAACACGAAGAGCAAGTCTCGCATCGCCTGCGGTCACTGCGCCGTCATCGTCAAGGTCACCTATAACGGGGACTGCAAAGGCGGCTTCAAAAATATCACGCACCTTGCCGAAGCGGACAGTATCGTTTCCGTAGGGACAGCCGAAGGCAAGCACAAGAAGCTGTCTGCCGTTCTTTTCGGCATGCGCCACAAGGCAATAGCCCGCAAGGGGAGTTGAGCCTGTTTTGAGACCGTGTGCATAAGGATAGTAGTAGGTGCTTTCAGGGTCAAGAAGCTTGTTTGTGTTGTTCCAGACTATATTTTCACCCGAAGCAAAATAAAAGCGGTTGCTGTGAATGTTCGCAATAGATGCAATAACCTGATTATTCAGTGCGGCAAGTGAAATTTTTGTCATATCCTCGGCGGTTGAGTAATGGTTCCCGTTGTCCCAGCCCTCAGGATTCACAAAATATGTATCATAACAGCCCAGAGCTCTTGCCGAGTCATTCATAAGATTGCAGAAATATGTAACGGCACGGGAGTTGTCCATGGAATAGTCTCCCGAGTGCTTTCTTGCGGCGTTTACCGCTACGGTGTATGCCGCATCGTTACCCGACGGAAGAAGAAGAGCTGCTAAAAGTGTTCTTACCGTAAGCTTATGTCCCGGTTGGATAAGGCTGACACTGGAGCCCGGCTTTCTCATGCTTATCTCATTTCCCACGGTGATAACATCATCGGGACCGAAAACCGAGAGGGCAACAAGGCATGTCATAAGCTTTGTGGTGCTTGCTATGTAGATGTGTGTTTTTTCGTTTTTGCCGTAAATTATTTCACCGGCACCCACATCATAAACCACGCAGGACTTTATATCCGTGCAGAGTGCGTCAAGCTGCTGCTGAAGAGCGGCTGAGGCTCCCGCGGGAATAAGGGTGCTTATAATAACTGAAAAGCATACTGCAAAAACAATAAAGGTCTTTTTCAGAGTGTTCATTTTTTTCTCCATTATCTTTTTACGACAAAAAGTATAACATATCGGGAGAATATTATCAACCTGAAAAGACCTTAAATTGTTGGTAAATTAATTAAGAATTGTTAAATTTCTGATAATTACGGCATGAACGGATTTGCCCTGAAGTGCCCACACGGCGGAAATAATGCTTACTGCTGCAAGCACGAAAAGACCTGCCATACAGACAAAGGGGACAATAACTGTCCAGCTGAAGAGTAACGCACCCATTGAAAGAAAGGCGGCACACACCGTAATTTTAAGGCTTTCCTTGATGTGAAAGGCAAGATACTGTGATTCACGGTCGGTGAGAAGAGCCACAATTATTCCGAATATGCCCGCAAGATAGGTAAGGGCGCATACAACACGGTAATTTTCAATGTCATCGGCAGTGAAATAATCCGTCTTGTCCCACTGTGCCTTCTTTGAAGCACGGTCTGCCTTCCTTGCGGCTTCAGCGGCTTCATTGTCTGTTTTTGTGTTCATCTGCTCCTTTATTGCGTTTATGCGGTTTTCCTGCTCCCGCATACGGCTTTCTATCTGTCGGCGGTATTCCTCAAAGGGATCATTCTGCTGACGGCTGTCCTTATCCTTTTCACTGCCGTCGGTGCTTTTTCCGCAGGTGGGGCATACGGTGATTTCATTTTCGCATTCAAAGCCGCAGGTGCTGCATATTTTCATGGTCATCAGTCCTTTTTTTTCTGATTGTACCCCGCAGAAAAGTAAGAATCAACCACCTTAATAAAATATTAAGAATTACATAAGCTCAACTTCAACTCCCGTGTAATAGTGGCATAAAATCTCCTGCCAGCCGTAGCCCTGACGGGCAAGATAGTCTGCTCCGTATTGGGACATGCCTACTCCGTGACCGTAGCCCTTTACGGAAATTTCAATGCCGTTTTTTGTAATGGAGAAGGTCATTGCCGCCGAGCGCAGGGAGAAAATGTCACGAAGTCTTTCGCCCGTAAAGCTTTTTCCGCCGATTTCAATTTCCTTGAGTGTCCCCGCTTCGGTATAGCTGCCCTCGCCTATCCAAAGGGTGATATCCTCGGGGAAAGCACAGCCCTCATTTTTGAGAGCAAGGGAAAATTCATCAAAGGAAAGGGATGTGAGGGAAAGATATTTTGCACATAGGGTGTCACCTGCACTATCTACGCTTACAAGGTAAGGCACACTGCCGCCCCATACATTTTCTGCTGCCTCGGTTTTCCCGGGGCTTATTGCGTGATAAACGGGTACAATGGGCTTGCCGTTATAGGTGATGGTGTAGTCTATTGCCCTATCCACCGCACGGCAGAGCTTTTCATAGTAGGAATCAAAATCGCCGTTCCATTTTTCAGCCATTTCCTCCTTGGTCATATATGCCTGATGCTTTTTCGGGTCGGTGGAAATCACGGCACCCTTAAGTGAAGCATCCTTTTCCTCCGACATGCGTATTCTTGCAAGAGTCGCCGCCGCACAAGCCCCCGCACTCAGAGCCTGCTCGTGAAATTCAACGGGCATTTCAGCTGCCACTACACCGATTATGTATTCCCTGAAATCCATGTCCTCGGTCTTGTCCTCATCGGCAATATATACCGAAATGGTATCGTCATCCCCCTGACGGTTGTCCGATTGTGAGCCGTCGGAGAGGGAATAATCAGTAAGTGCCGAAATGGAAAGAAGGGGTATGCATATACAGATAAGGGCAGAGGAGAGGACAATAAACAGAAATTTTTTCATTTTTTCCACCTTCCTGATAAAAGCTTTTCCGCAATTAGCCCCGCGGTGAGGGCTGAAATGCCCGAAAGCCATACGGGGATAATAATTGAAAAGGGCGAGGTGCTTCCCGATTGTGACCTTAAGGCGGCAACGGTTGCGGGAATAAGCGTAAGTGCGGCGGAATTTATAACAACAAACCGCACCGTTTCATTGTCAGCATAAGTACTGCCGTTTATGCTTTTTATCCGTCGCATGGCTTCAAGCCCGAGGGGTGTTGCCGCATTCCCCAGCCCTAAAAGATTTGCGGTGATGTTCATTGAAAGCATTTCCCCTGCAGGGGTGCCATGATAGTGGGGGAAAATAAGCCGCATGACGGGGGAGAGAAGTGCTTCAATTTTTTTGTGAAGCCCCGAGCGGGTTATAATTTCAGAAATGCCGTTCCAAAGGGAAAGTGCGCCGAGAAGCTTCAGTGCAATTGTTACCGCAGACTGCGCCCCGTCAAGAAAGGCGGAGGACAATGCTTCGGTGCGCCTTGTTATAAGGGCGGTGATAAATGAAATTATAACGGAAAGGGCAAAAATATAGTTCATCATACTACCTTATATGATGAACGGGAAAAATATATTCAAAAGGAAAAAAAGAATTTTTATGAATAATATTGACTTTTATGGTAAAATATGTTAATTTATGGTTGCAACAATAAAAATGAGGTGAAAAATATGAAAGCAACAGGCATTGTAAGAAAATTTGACGAAAACGGAAGATTTGTGCTTCCCATGGAGCTTCGCAAAAAGCTGCGTCTTACTTCCCAGGACGATGCACTTGAAATTTTTGTTGAGGATGACATGATTATTTTAAGAAAATACGAGCCTTCCTGTGTTTTCTGTGCAGGAATGGAGGACCTTATCGGCTTCAAGGATAAAAAGGTCTGCAAAAAATGCGCCGCCAAAATAAATATATTATTTGAGGAATAATCAACGCGGGAAGAGCTTGAGAAAGCTGCCGCAGAAGGATAGCCGCCGGGTGCTTATTCTGAACTTTGTACAAAAAAACGGTCACAGAGCCTATTGCCCTGTGACCGTAATTTTTTATTCAGCATCAGATTGAAAATGCCTGATGAACACTTTCCTTCTTAAGATATCTGTTGAAAACATCGTCAATATCAACATCCTTTGCAAACTGAACATTAAGATGTATAGTAAGTGTGGTGTTGTCGGAAGATGCATTTACAACAGAGTCGAAAACACGGATACCGTTTGATTTGAGGAATTGCTTCATTTCTTTTACCGCATCGGGGGTGTTGTCAAGCTGAATGAAGCAGGGAACAATGTTGTCGTTGGCAAGCACCTTGTCGAAGCCTATGAGGAATTTGTGGAAAATAATCTGCACAAGAAGAAGCAGAACAACAGAAACAAAGGAAACAACATAAAGACCTGCACCCATTGCCATGCCCACAGCCGCTGTTACCCATATGCCTGCCGCGGTGGTAAGACCCTTTATGGAGGTACCCTTTACGAAAATCATACCCGCACCGAGGAATGAAATACCTGTTATGATATTTGAAGCAACACGGGTAGCATCAACACGAAGAGTTTCGTCAAGACCGATAAGGTCGAAGAAGCCGTATTTTGAAATAATCATCATAAGGGCAGCGCCCATAGCAACAACGATGTGAGTTCTGAAGCCCGCATCCTTCTGACGCAGAGTTCTTTCAACACCGATGATTCCGCCGCAAACCCCCGCAAGAATTATTCTTATAACAAGGATAATCGCAGAGTAGCCGTTGAAAAATTCAATTATAGCATCCATTGTAATCCCTCCGATAAATAATCAATATTAAGAAATTATATACCATATCGGTCAATAAAATCAATAGAAAGAAAAAATAAATCTCAATTTAACACCGTAACAGGCACAGAAGCCACCTGTCTGAACATCGTAGCATCCGTTTTTTCAACGGCGTCTGCCACAAAATACGAATATTAGCCACCGTTCCGACCGATGTCCTTTTTGAAATTTCCCTTTTTGCGCGGAAATAAAACTATCTGGACAAAGTCTGCACATACTGAAGTTACCGCACGTGGAAAGGGACAGAAATCGGCGGATTTGTGTTTTTCGGCGGGGGCAAGGCGTACGACGGTACTCTGAACCGCCGAAAAACAAGCACCTTAAAACCATTTGCGTGGAAAAAACAAAAGAACTTTAATAATATTTATTTGTGGCACAAATCATTATTTTTTTGACCGTGCGTCAAAGATGTCGGTTTGTGACCCTTTACACAGCTTTTTTCAGGTTTTTCTTCCATGAGCCTGTGCAGTAGAACACAACACCTATAACAAAGGGGGTGAAGCCTGCAAGGGCATCGCCCAGCCAGAAGCCGTAGTAGCCCATCTTAAGCACCATACCGAAGAGAATTGCAAGTCCGAAGCGCATTACAATGCCGTCGAAAATTGCGGTTGCAAAATTTACCCTGGTGTTGCCCGAGCCGTTGAGAAGAGCATTCATTATCGCACGCATTGCACTTGCGTAGAATAAAAGCATGGCAATGAAGAAGAAATGCTCACCTACAGCCACAACCGATGTGTCCCCGTCAGCAAAGAAGCCGATGATTTCATTCTGGAAAATGAAGAAAATAAGGGTCATAAGGGTGGAAACGGAAAGAGTGATAACGGAAAGGGACTTGAGTATTCCCTTTACTCTGCTTTCCTTGCCCGCAGAAAGATTCTGTCCCACCATGGTTGAGCCCGCAGTGTTCATAGCCGCAGAAATAAGGTTGCTTATTGAAGAAATCTTATTGGCAATTCCCGAGAATGCGGAAACCTCAACACCGTATGCGTTTATCTGTGAATTTACGAAAAGCTTTGAAATCTGTACCGAAGCCATCTTGATAGCCATGGGAATTCCAAGCTTTACAAGGGACACAAGCATATTTTTTTCGGGAATAATAAAGTCACGAAGCGTTGCGGTAAGCTCAAATTCCCGTCTTTTCTTATAAAGGAACATGGCGCACAGAAGAAAGCTTGCGCCCTGACTTATAACCGTGGCAAGTGCCGCACCCTTTGCGCCGATTCCGAGCCATACAACGAAAATTACATCGAGAATAATGTTGATAACCGCCGCAAGGCTTACGAAAATAAAGGGATGCTTTGAGTCGCCCATGCCGCGAAGCACCGCACTTACCATGTTGTAGCCGTAAATGAAAACAAGACCTATCATGCAGATGAGTGAATACTCTGCAGCATCATTATATGCAATATCGGGTGTCTGCATGAATTTCAGAAGAGCATCCTGAAAAACAATGCTGATAACACTTATAACAAGGGCGCTTGAAAGCAGAAATGAGCACATAGTGCCAGTAAATCTGCCGATTTTTTCCTTCTGCCCCGCACCTATATATTTTGCAACAAGCACCTGACCCGCATTGGAAAAGCCGATGGCAATAAAGGTCAGCAGATTACAAAGGTCGCCGCCGACGGAAACCGCCGAAATGCCCACCTTGCCGTGTACCTGTCCCACAATAAACATGTCTGCCATGTTGTAAACAACCTGCATGAGGTTTGAAAGAAACAGGGGAGCCGAGAAAACAAGCAGCTGCTTTGATATATTGCCGCTTGTAAAATCCTTGATGTGTGTTTTCATAATTTCTCCGTAAAAATCAAATAAACGGGGGCATGACACAGATCACAACCCCGTTTTAATGTTAACCTACAATGCTTTCCGCAGTTGCTTCCTCTGCAGCAGCGGTTGTTTCCTCAATCACTGCTTCAGTGCTTGTTTCCTCTTCAATCACAACATCCTCGGATAAGGGCTCCTCGGAGGTGATTTCCTCGGGCTCTTCAGCAGTGTCTGCATAGGAGGAGGTAATACCGTAGTATTCCTCAAGGCAAAGACCGCTGTTGTAGATGTCGGTTGCAACGGAAACACCTACATATCTGATGTGCCAGGGCTCATACATGTAGCCTGTCTGTGCTTCCTTATTCTGCATGTAGCGGAGAATGAAGCCGTACTTGTGGCAGTTTTCTGCAATCCACTTACCCTCATCGGTATTTGCAAATGAGGATGAAATCTCATTAAGGTCAATAGCAAGACCTGTCTGATGCTCGGAGTGACCCGGGCGGGCGGAATATCTGTCTGCCGCCTCCTTGCCGTCACGGTCGGAGTATCTGTTGTAAAGGCTCTGCTGTAATTCATAAGAGCGGAAGCCCGAAGCATTCCATATCTCAAGATTCTCAGCTGCTGCATCACTCTGCATTTTGCTGAAGGCTGCTGCACATTCGGGAAGAAGGTCACCGGGATTGTAGTCAGCGGGAAGTGAATAGGTCTTGTTTGCAACAAGCACACCGTCAATATAGGTAATGCCGTCCTTTTCGGAAATCACATAGCCCTTTGAGGTGTAGCCCACAACAGTGCCGATTATTTCGGTCTGCTCTTCAGTGGTCTGCTCCTCGGTTGTTTCCTCTTCACTTGCAGGCTCGGTGTCCTGCTCGTAGCTGTCATTGCCGCCGTTGTTGTCTGCGGGAGCCTCGGTGACAGTATCGGTTGTTGTTTCGTCAGTTGTTGTAATTTCATCATCGCATGCGGTAAAAAGCATGCCCAGTGCAAGCACAAGTGAAATTATAGCTGTAAACTTTCTTTTCATGGTAAATCCTCGTTAAAAAAATGATATATCTATTATATACGCAAAAAAAACCTTGTCAATTAAATAAATTCTCTTTAAAAGCGAAGTATTTTGTGATAAAATAACAAATATTACAGGAAGGGAGAATAAATATGGCTGCTTTTGCAAATATTTTCAACAAAATTTTTTCACTCATGTTTGCAGTGCTGCTGTCACTGACAGGTACACTCAACGGATTTTTTGAGGGAGAGGTATATCCCTACGAGAGCGAAAATGCGGTTGTGGGGCTTGAAACACTCACCCGCTCGCAGGATGTTACCACCGACGGGGAATATTTTTATTTCAGCGGCAAGCATGCCCTTGAAAAGGTAAATCTTGACTGCACTGAAATTATAGCGCTCAACAGTGAGGCTATTACCGATGAATTGGCTGAAAAGTACAATTCACAGCACATCGGCGGTATCAGTTATTATAACGGCATTATCTATGCCGCACTTGAGGACAGTAAGCAGTGGAATCACCCCGTTATTGCCCTTTACGATGCCGAAACTCTTGAATATACAGGTGTGTGCTACGAGCTTTCAACCGAGCTTCACACAAGAGGTGTTCCGTGGGTGACGGTTGACGGTGAAAACGGTGTGGCATATACAGGCGACTCAAGAAATTACACCGAAATATATAAGTTCAGCCTTGGGGATTTCACATATATTGAAACAATCACTCTTTCCGAAGAGGTACAGAAGATTCAGGGCTGTGAAATTGCAGACGGCATTCTTTATGCCGGCACAAATGATATGACAAGAGCCGTGTTCACCGTTGACCTTGCAAGCGGTGAGGTAACAAAGCTTTTCGACAGAATTATGTACGAATATAAGCTTATCGATAACTTCGGCGGTGAGGGCGAGGGCCTTACCATTCTTCCCATGGCAGACGGCACATATATCCACACCCTCCAGCTTGGCGCACTGTTCATCGACTCAAGTCTCCGACACTACAAATAAGAAGGCATCAGGCAATAGGCAATAGGCATTAGAATGTCGACTGCGGTGAAGAATCTCTGCCCTACGATCGCCGTCCCCTAAAAGGTAATTTTAACTTTTATAGTACGGAATTTACTATGTGTATAAAAAAAGGAGACTCATCTGAGCCTCCTTCTTTTTTTGCTTATTTTCAGAACTGAAGGTATTTGTCCATGAACTTCTTCATTCTGCCGTTTATTGCGGTGAGCTGCTTTATTGCATCCTCTTTTTCCTGGGCTGTGCCGATAGCACAGATTCTCATAAGTCTGCCCTCTTCCTTGCAAAGCTCGTCGTGACGGGGGAAGTAGTTATTAAGCAGGAAGCAGGAATATCTTACAAGACGGTTGTCACCTACAAGACGGAATTCTGTGCTTATTGTGTCAACTGCAACGGAGTAGAAATCCTTTATTGAGGAAATAAGAGCGGTTCTTTCATTTTCGGGGGAGAAAACGATGGTTGAGCAGATAAGACCGTTGCGGTTTGAAAGGTATGAGGAATGGCTGTCTGTGCTGCCTACGATGGGGTAAACTCTGCCCTTTGCCTTGTCCTCGTAATATCTTATTGTCTGGAAGCCGTTATGCTCATAATAGCTTTCACCGCCAAGCACCTCGAAAGCATCAAAGTCCTGATTTTCCATAATGTAATCAAGATAGGGTGTGGGAACATGATAGGTGTCGCTTATCCAGCAGGGATGGGGGAATATTGCAAGACCGCCTGCCTTTTTGATTTCGGAAAATGCCCATTTCATAACTGCAGCGGGAATCTTGTCAACCCTTTCGGGTACCTCTGTTTTTTCTGCAAGTGCCTCCATTTTGTCCTGCCATACCTCGACTGTGTCAGCCTCGGGAGGTGTAACACCGGGCATTGCTCTTACCCAGCCTTCCCCCGTTTCACCGAAATGCTCGTCCTTAACAAGGGCGTTGATTGAATATGTACCGCCGAAGTTTACGATGTGAGCATCTGCCTCCTTGCCGTGTACGTCGGGGAGGTGTACCTCTTCACCGGGAACAATGTTGAACTCTGTGGGAATGTCCTTGAAGAATTCCATTGCTCGGATTGAGGGGTAATATCTGTGGTGGTCTGTAATTGCAAAGAAGTCGTAGCCGTGGCTGCGGTACATACCGCATACAACCTCGGGATCCTGTCTGCCGTCGGAGCAGTTTGTGTGCATGTGAAGGTCACCGCGGAGAGGATATCTGCCCGCAAGGTCGCTTTCTACTGCATATACGGGGAACTGCTGGATTCTTCTGCCGTCGTCACCTAAAACTCTGATGAAATACTGCTGCTCGCTGTCATAGGTATGTGTGACATCGAAGCCGCCGATTTCATTGCAGATAAGAGTTTTTTCTCTGTAATCGCCCGATGAGGGGTAATCGTAGGGCTTGCCGCCCTCAAGAGCGCATATAAGCACCTTGTATTCTTTGCCGGGTACAAATTCGGGTCTTCCGCCTGTGGGACGGATGTGAACGGTAACCTCTTTTCCTACGGGGAAAACAAGGGGAAAAACATCGTAGTTAAGTAAAAAGTCAGTCATGGGGAAATTCATATAAAAGCTCCTTCCAAAAATCAAAATCGGGCTGTTTATTTACCTTTTGGTTGTAGGGGGCGCCGCCCCCGGCGCCCCGCCGACACAAAAATATTGTTTGTGAAAAGCCCTTCAGAACACAAAAAACTGCCTGTTTGTAAATTAATCATAAAATCATACTGCTACCATACGGGACGCCGTGGGCGACGTCCCCTATAAAGCACACAGGAAAATTGTACGTTAATTATGATTTATCATTTTATCACTCTTTCAATAAAAATGATAGACCAAAATCGAAAAAATCTGTAAAAGCCGTAAAAATATATAAATTTGTTGATTTTGCGTATTTTAAGTGATAAAATATTTAGTTGTATTAAATTTATGAAGGTGAATTTTTTGAGTAAAAGAGAAGATATAAGAAATATAGCTATCATCGCTCACGTTGACCACGGTAAGACCACCCTTGTTGACAAGCTTCTTAAGCAGAGCGGTACTTTCAGAGAAAACGAGGTTGTTCAGGACCGCGTTATGGACTCAAACGACCTTGAAAGAGAAAGAGGCATCACAATTCTTTCAAAGAATACCTCTGTAACCTTCAATGGTGTAAAAATCAATATCGTTGACACTCCCGGTCACGCAGACTTCGGCGGTGAGGTTGAGCGTATTATGACAATGGTTGACGGTGTGCTTCTTCTTGTTGACGCATTCGAGGGCTGTATGCCCCAGACGCGCTTCGTGCTTTCAAAGGCACTTGCACTCAAGAAGACTCCCATGGTTGTCATCAATAAAATCGACCGTCCCGGTGCTCGTCCCGACGAGGTTATCGACGAGGTGCTTGACCTTTTCATTGAGCTTGGCGCAGATGAAGAGCAGATTGAATTCCCCGTAATTTTCGCATCTGCCCGTGAAGGCTTCGCATCCTTTGACAAAACTGCAACAAGCGGTGACATGCGTCCACTTCTTGAAGCAATTATTGATAATATCCCCGCTCCCGAGTGTGATGAGAATGCACCCCTTCAGCTTCTTTTCTCTGCTCTCGACTATGACGATTATGTAGGCAGAATCGGTGTGGGCAGAATTGAAAGAGGCTCTGTAAAGATAGGTCAGTCCGTTGTTCTTTGTCAGACAGACGGCGGCAGAAGAAATGTAAGAGTTTCCCGTCTTTACCACTTCACAGGTCTTGGCAGAACTGAAACAGAATCTGCAAAGGCAGGCGACATTGTTGCTATTGCAGGTATTGAAGACCTCAACATCGGTGAGACAGTCTGCGCTCCCGAATGTGTTGAGCCTCTTCCCTTTATTAAAATTGACGAGCCCACCCTTGCAATGACCTTCCATGTAAACGATTCACCCTTTGCAGGTAAGGAGGGTAAGTTTGTTACCTCCCGTAACATCCGCGCCCGCCTTTTCAAGGAGGTTGAAACCAACGTAAGCATGCGTGTTGAGGAAACAGATTCAACAGATACCTTCAAGGTTTCGGGCAGAGGTGAATTACACCTTTCAATTCTTATTGAAACCATGAGAAGACAGGGCTATGAATTCCAGGTTTCCCGTCCCAAGGTTATCTATAAGGAAGAAGACGGTGTGCTTCTTGAGCCCATCGAGCTTCTTATCGTTGAAGTGCCCACCGACTATGTTGGTGCGGTTATGGAAAAAATCGGCTCCCGTCGCGGTGAGCTTGAAAACATGGGTACCCGTGACGGCGGTACAACTCACCTTGAATTCCGTATCCCCGCCCGCGGTCTTATCGGCTACCGCTCCGAATTTTTAACAGATACCAACGGCTACGGTATTATGAATAACCTCTTCCAGGGCTATGAGCCCTACAAGGGAGACATCCAGACAAGAGAACGCGGCTCAATCGTCGCTCACGAAACAGGTGAAAGCACAGGCTACGGTCTTTGGAATACACAGGAAAGAGGCCGTCTCTTCATAGGACCCGGTGTCCCCGTGTATGAAGGCATGATTGTCGGCGAATGTGCAAAGGCAGAAGACATTGTCTGCAACGTATGTAAGAAAAAGCAGATGACAAATACCCGTGCATCGGGCTCTGACGATGCTCTTCGTCTTGTTCCTCATTCAGTGCTTTCTCTCGAGCAGAGCATGGAATTCTTAAGCGATGACGAGCTTCTTGAGGTAACTCCTGTTTCTCTTCGTCTGCGTAAGAAGATTCTTTCCAAGGAGCTTCGCATGAAGCAGCAGTTCAGAAAGGGCTAAGGACATATAAATGGAAAAAAATAAAGTAAGCATTACCATAAGAAATCAGCAATATACCGTTATTTCCGACGAAACTCCCGAGGATATAAAGCTTCTTTCCGAGGTTGTTGACAAGAAGCTTTCCGAAATCATGGGTGCAGGCTCAAGAATTTCTCTTACAGAGGCACTTGTGCTTGTGTCACTCGACCTTGCAAACGGCATGAAGAAGAGCGCCGACATCGTTTCAAAGTACAAAAACGAAATGGCAGGCTACCTCGAGGATGTTGAAAAGGTGACCATTGAAAGAGACAAGCTCAAGCGCGAGCTTGACAAAATCAAAGGCAAGAAATAAGCGGGAAAAACCGCGCACAAATCACCGTCTTTGACGCACAAAAATAAAAAGGGGAAAGAGCCACTGAACAAGTGATTCTTTCCTTTAATTTTTAGCCTCGCAAAAAGCATGCAGGTGCTTGTTTTTCGGCTCTTCGCAGTACCCCCGTACAGCTTGCCGGAGCCGAAAAACACAAATACGGCAATTTCTGTCGGTTTTTCCGTGCCGCAAGGGGAGCTTGGTGCAGACTTGCGCGCACAAATCACCGTCTTTGACGCACAAAAATAAAAAGGGGAAAGAGCCACCGAAAAAGTGATTCTTTCCTTTAATTTTTAGCCTCGCAAAAAGCATGCAGGTGCTTGTTTTTCGGCTCTTCGCAGTACCCCCGTACAGCTTGCCGGAGCCGAAAAACGCAAATGCGGCAATGTTTCCGAGGGTCGTCCCCTACAGACGGAGAAATGTATTTTGTTTCTCCTACGGGAATTTGAACAGATTTTATATTTGCTACAGCGGGACGTCAGGGATGCCGTCCCCTACAAAGCGAAAAAAGGGAAAGAGCCACCGAAAAAGTGATTCTTTCCTTTGTTTTTAAATATCAATTGTGTTTTCTTGTTTTATAAATGCCTGCCGCTGAAGCAATCAGTGCCAGAAGAGAGGCTATAAGCTTTATCGGTCTGCTGTCGGTGGTGGTAACAAAAATGCTGGTAGGTCCGTCTGCACCGCCGATGATTGCAAGAGATGAATCCATATCCTTCATTAACTGAATATCAAAAAAGTAATCCCCGAGTATAAATAAAATAATTCCCGCAGCAATAATGCCGAGCGCAATAAAAAATCCGTTTTTCATTTTTCTGGTTTTTTCGTTGCGTTGTGCCAGCTGACTGTTTATTATTTCAAGCTTTTCGGCAATTGCTTTTAATTCAGACTGCTCATCGACCGCAACCTTTTCTCCGAGAAGCACGCTTACCGAGGTGTCGAGAGCCTCTGCTATTTTTATGAGAAGCTCGGAATCGGGTACAGACAAGCCGTTTTCCCATTTTGAAACCGTCTGTCGCACAACCGATAATCTTATTGCAAGCTCCTCCTGTGAGAGACCTTTTGATTTTCTGAGATTCTTCAGATTTTCGCTGAACATAAAAAATCCTCTTTCTGTCTGTGTGATATGCTTCTATTATATAACATTTCTCCGTTGCATCAAGCAACGGAGAATGACATTTGAAGATATCGGGAAAATTTCTGTTTTATCAGAGAACTATTTCCTTACCTGTCTTTGCAGATTCGTAGATTGCGCAGAGAATCTTAATCATGTCAATGCCCTGCTGACCGACGAAAATAGGCTCCTTGCCCTCGATAACAACATCATAGAAATGCTTGAGGTTATTGGAGTGACCGTTGTTTTCCTTGCAGTTGGGAGCGGTGATGTTGATCTGCTCGCCGTCTTCTTCTGTGAAAAGCTCAAGCACACCGTTTCTCCAGCACATGCCTGATTTTGTGCCGCGAAGCTCAACGAAGCGGCATTCCTCCTTGATGTTGGAAGCCCAGCTGAATTCAATCTGTAAAATTGCGCCGTTGTCAAAACGGATCATACCCATTGCAAGGTCTTCAACGTCAAAGGTACCCTCTGCATTCTTGTCACCGAAATCGGAATTTACGGAGTCCGAGGAATCGTTGTCTGCAAACTTCATAAAGGTGTTACCTGAAACTGCAACGGGAGTGGGGTTACCCATAAGCCATATTGCAAGGTCAATCATGTGAACACCGAGGTCAATAAGGGGACCGCCGCCTGACTGTGCCTTTGTTGTGAACCAGCCGCCCTTGCCGGGAATACCGCGTCTTCTCTGCCAGCCGGCTCTGCCGCAGTAGATTTCACCCATCCTGCCCTTTTCGATGTATTTCTTTGCAAATACGGAAGCATCAACGAAACGGTTATTTCTCATAACCATAAGGGTCTTGCCTGCCTTCTTTGCCGCATCGTTCATTTTAAGAACCTCTGTTACATCAACAGCATCGGGCTTTTCGCAGAAAACGTGCTTGCCTGCCTCGAATGCTGCAACAGCGATAATTGAATGAAGATAGTTGGGAGTACAGATGTCAACGGAGTCAATGGATTCATCCTTTAAAAGCTCCTTGTAGTCTGTGTAAACCTTTGCATCGGGGAAATATTCATCCTTTAAAAACTGTGCTCTTTCTTCAATGATGTCGCAGACTGCAACAACCTCAAGTCTTTCATCGTTAAGGTATGTGGAAAGGTGAGCGCCCTTGCAGATGCCGCCGTTACCGATAAGACCGACCTTCCATTTTGCCATAATAAATTTCCTCCTCCGGAAAATTGATTTTTCTTTACTATAACATAAAATGGCGGCATTTTCAATAAAATCTTTGCTGAAAAATATTGTTTATTTGTCATTTTGTTGACATTTCTGTTTTTGTTTTGTTATACTGTCCGTGAGGTGATTTACTATGAAATTAGGTATTATAAACGGTTGGGAAGAGGGACACTTCAAGGCAGTTAAGGAAAAGGGCCTTGAAGCAGTTGAATTCTGCATCAATTACTATAACGATTCAAAGGAGGTTCTTGACAGAGCCTATGAAATAAAGGGCTATTCCGAAAAATACGGTATTCCCGTCAGCTCAATCGGTCGTTGGGGAATGGAGAGAGTCGATGAAAACGGAAAACCTATCCCCGAGGCTCTTCAGCACGATAAGAATCTTATCGACCTTGCATCAATCGTAGGCTGTCCCGTGTACAATGTAGGCTGCAACGAGACAGAGGGCAAGACCTATTACGAAAACTGCCTTATTGCTATTGAGTATTTTAAGCTTCTTATTGACTACGCAAGGGATAAGGGAGTTAAAATTGCAACCTATAACTGCGACTGGGCAAACTTCGTATGCGAGGAAAGAGCCTGGGCGGTGGTGCATGGCGCACTCCCCGAGCTTGGCATAAAGTATGACCCCTCACATTGCTTCAACAGAGGAGGGGACTACCTTAAGGAGCTTCGCGACTGGGGCGACAGAGTTTATCATTTCCACGTAAAGGGTGTGCTTCACATAGCAGGCGACGGCTTCGATGATCCCCCTGCAGGACTTGACAGCCTTAACTGGGGCGCAATTATGACCATGCTTTATGTAAACGACTACAACGGTGTTCTTTCAATTGAACCTCACTCTGCAAAATGGAAGGGTGCAAAGGGTCAGTGGGGCGTTGACTTCACAATTAAATTTATAAGACAGTTCATGATGCCCGAGGACTACGAGGCTTCAAGCGACCCCTATATGCCGTGATGAAGGGAATAGGGAATAGGGAATAGGGAATAGGGAATAGGGAATAGGGAATAGGGAATAGGGAATAGGGAATAGGCATCAGTCATCAGGCATTACCTCTTCACTATTACCTCTTACTTCTTATCTCAACTGTAGGGGACGATGCCCACGGCATCCCGCAAAGGGAGAGTGCGAAGCACTTAAAGCAAAGAGTTGATTTTAGAATTTAAGGAAGATGATATATGAATAAACTCAGATTCGGTATTGTCGGTACGGGTGGTATTGCTCACCGCTTTGCCGAGGCTATAAAAAACGTTGAGGAAGCCGAGCTTGTGGCGGTGGCTTCAAGAAAAATTGAAACTGCAGATGCTTTTGCAGACGAATTCGGTATCCCTGTTCGCTTCGGCTCTTATGAGGAAATGGCGCAGTCTGATGCAATTGACTGTGCATATATAGCTACACCCCATTCACTGCACAAGGATTGCTCAATTCTTATGCTCAAGGGTAAAAAGCATGTAATCTGCGAAAAGCCCATAGCAGTAAATGCAAAAGAAGCTGCTGAAATGTTTTCTTGCGCCGAGGAAAACGGCTGCTTTCTTATGGAGGCAATGTGGGCAAGGCTCGTTCCCGGCACAATTAAGCTTATCGACATGATAAATGAGGGTGTCATAGGTGAGGTGCGCGGAGTTGAGGGTAAATTCTGCTACAGCTTCGATGAGGACGAAATGGATCACCACGCACTGAAAAACGAAAACGGCGGCGGCTCGCTTCTTGATGTGGGCGTTTACGGACTGGCATTTTCGAGATGGTATCTGGGCGAGGATGTTACACAAATCTCCGCACAGTGCGACACATATAACGACACGGACTCCCACACGAACATAATAATGAAATATAAAAATAATGCTCTTGCTTATATTTCAAGTGCCACACTGCTGCGAAAGCCCAATGAAGGGTATATTTTCGGAACAAAGGGATATATTCACATAAACCGCTTTTATGCGCCGCAGGAAATTGAAATATATCTTAATGACGGAGCGAATGAAAAAATCAGCACCCCCTACCGCGGCAACGGCTTCGAGGAGCAGATTTCACATATGTGCGATTGCGTGAATAAGGGACTTAAGGAAAGCCCCTTGAACACAAAGGAAAGCACCCTTTTTGTTATGAGACAAATGGACGATATCCGCAAAAAAATCGGAATTGTTTATCCCCAGGACAGGTAATAATTCTGAATTGTACAAGCCGCTCTGCCTTGTTCATTATACTGTGTAGCCTTATATCGGTTGCACAGTTTTTTTATGCGTTTGTTTGATTACTGTAATTTTTTTGTCGGAAGCTTGCAAACGGACACGGCTGTAAAAAGAAAAACACCTGCCGCAGGGCAAATAAAACAGGCGTTGTGTCCGCAGGAACACAACACCTGTGTGTGAATTGTAGCTTTCTCAGATAAGAGCAAATAATGCCTTGAGTGTATTGAAAAGACCCTTGATGAAATCGATGAGGCTTGTGAAGGCTATCATATTGTCTGTGCCGCTTGCCTCTTCAAGGTTACCCTTGCCCTCAGAGGGAGCTCCGTCATAGTCGGATGTGTTTGAGCAAAGCCAGGAAATCATACCCTCGGGATGGGTAAGTGTAACTGCTTCGCCGAGACCGTTTACTGTGGTCATATAGGGATAGTCGCCGTTTTCAGCGGAGAACATATCGTGGTTTACTGCAAACCAGGAATGATGTGAGCTTGATGTTCTTGAGCCGTCCTCATAGCATACCTTGCTGAGAGAAGAAAATCTCAGCTTTTCGGGTGCATTTGAAATGCCTGTAAGCTTTTCCCAGGTGGGAGTTACTGCAAGGAAATAGTTTACAAGGGGATCAGCCTTTGCAGATGTGAGCCATACGGGCATATCTGCTAAATTTGCAAGAAGCTCCTCGGAGGGAGACCATGCAGGACAGATGGGGAATGCTGCTGCAAACATTTCAGGGTAAGCAATTGCCATCTTGAGTGTCATTTTGCCGCCCATTGAGTATCCGCCGACATAGATTCTTGAAAGGTCAATGTTGTCCTTGTTTTTTGCAATAAAATCGTCGATTGCTGCCTTTAAGGGCTCAATCATGTTGTTTGACCAGGTGTCACCCTTTTCCTCGCGTGAGCGTGCAGCAAGAATAAATGCACCGCCGTTTGTGAAGCGGGCCTGGAATTCCTCGCTTGCCCAGTAGGAAATATTGCTCTTTGAAATCTGAACGCCGTCCTTTGAGCCGTCACCAAGACCGTGAAGCCATACAACGAGGGGATATTTTGCATCGTCGTTTTCCTTGACAGGGGAGAAAACGCGGTAATCGATGCTGTTACCGTCAGCCTCAGGGCCTTCACCGAAAACAAAATCAGCGGTGAGTGCGTCAATGCCGTCTGCCATTGTTGCGGCAAATGCGGGTGCTGCAGCAAATGCAATAAGTACAAGAGAAAGTACAAGAGAAAGAATTTTTTTCATCTTTTTTACTCCTTTTCGTTGTGATGTATATAATGTAATACTTTTTTACACAAAAGTAAATGAAAATTTTGTAAATAAATTCGCATTGACTTGTTTTGCAACATAATATAGAATATTTTCAGGTGATATATATGAAAATCAGCGGCTTTCAGAAGCTTACCCTGCTCGACTTCCCGGGGCATACCGCATGCACACTTTTCACATCGGGCTGCAATATGCGCTGTCCCTTCTGCCATAACACTCCTCTTGTAGAGGGTACATCCGAGGAGGATTATTCCGAGGAGGAAATTTTTTCTTACCTTGAAAAGCGCAGAGGTCTTCTTGACGGTGTTGCAATAACGGGCGGAGAGCCTCTTCTGCAGAAGGATATAATTGAATTTATAACAAAAATAAAAAATGCAGGCTACAGTGTGAAGCTTGATACCAATGGCTCGAAGCCCGGAATTTTAGAAGAGCTTATTTCCCGCAGTCTTGTGGATTTCGTTGCCATGGATATAAAGAATACAAAGGAAAAATATACCCTTACCGCAGGACGGGATGTGGGAATTGAAAACATTGAAAAAAGTGTGGATATCCTGAAAAATTCGGATATCGATCATGAATTCCGCACAACCGTCGTAAAGGAGCATCATACCGCAGAGGATATAATTTCAATTGCGCAGTGGCTCGGAAATAAGGAAAAATACTATCTTCAGCAATTCCGTGACACGGGCTATATATTGTGTCCGGGGCTTTCCTCGCATAACGGGGAAATTCTTCGCTCAATGGCGGAAAATGCACAGAAATATGTGCTTTTGTGCGAAACAAGAGGTATATAACAAAATGTATATATTGTATCTGAAAATCGCCGTCGGCACAATATGTTGTGTTGATGGTGATTTTTTCGGCTTTTTGGAGACATTTGTGACAAAATTGCAACAAGATATTGTGCATTGTTCCGAAAATAAAAAAATCTTAACACAATATATTGATTTCGGCATAGGGTTGTGCTATTATAGGCAAGCACGATAAAGTCGCGGTGCGGTGCACTGCACTTTTCTATAGAAAAACAACACAAAGGGAGGAAACAATATGTCATATCAGGTTATTAAAAGAGACGGCGAAAAGTCAGAGTTTAATATTACCAAAATCGCCGCAGCCATTCAGAAGGCTTTCGAAGCACAGAAAAGAGAAACTCATCCCAACATCATCGATTTCCTTGCACTCAAGGTTACTGCAGATTTTGAATCAAAGGTGAAGGACGGCTACATCACCGTTGAAGATATTCAGGACTCCGTAGAATCAGTGCTTGTTCAGGCAGGCTATGCAGAAATCGCAAAGGCATACATCCTTTACAGAAAGAACCGTGAAAAAATCCGTAACATGAAGTCCACAATCCTCGACTACAAGGAAATTGTTGACAACTACGTTAAGGTTTCTGACTGGAGAGTCAAGGAAAACTCCACAGTTACATATTCGGTAGGCGGTCTTATTCTTTCAAACTCAGGTGCAATCACAGCTAACTACTGGCTTTCCGAGGTTTATGATGAGGAAATTGCTGCTGCACACAAGAATGCAGACATTCACATCCACGACCTTTCAATGCTTACAGGCTACTGTGCAGGCTGGTCACTCCGTCAGCTTATCGAAGAGGGTCTTGGCGGTGTTCCCGGAAAGATTACTTCCTCTCCCGCAAGCCACCTTGCAACACTTTGCAACCAGATGGTAAACTTCCTCGGTATTATGCAGAATGAATGGGCAGGCGCACAGGCATTCTCCTCCTTCGATACATATCTTGCTCCCTTTATCAAGGTTGACAACCTTTCCTACAAGGAGGTTAAAAAGTGCATCGAATCCTTCATTTTCGGTGTGAACACTCCCTCCCGTTGGGGTACACAGGCTCCCTTCTCAAACATCACTCTTGACTGGACCTGCCCCGCTGACCTTGCATGCAAGCCCGCTATCGTAGGCGGCAAGCCCCAGGACTTCACCTACGGCGACTG
This sequence comes from Acutalibacteraceae bacterium, assembly GCA_045638965.1. Lineage (GTDB taxonomy): Bacteria > Bacillota > Clostridia > Oscillospirales > Acutalibacteraceae > RUG806. Next base: position 47,570 of record JAZUCC010000003.1, read on the forward strand.
TAAGAAGGAAATGGACATGGTAAACAAGGCATTCATTGAAACCATGATCGAGGGCGATGCCAACGGCAGAGGCTTCCAGTATCCCATTCCCACTTACTCAATCACAAAGGATTTCGACTGGTCAGAAACAGAGAACAACAAGCTTCTCTTTGAAATGACCTCAAAATACGGCACACCCTATTTCTCAAACTACATCAACTCCGACATGGAGCCCAACGATGTACGTTCAATGTGCTGCAGACTCCGTCTTGACCTTCGTGAGCTTCGTAAGAAGTCAGGTGGCTTCTTCGGCAGCGGCGAAAGCACAGGCTCAGTCGGCGTTGTTACAATCAACATGCCCAGAATCGCATATCTCTCCAAGGATGAAGCAGATTTCTTCGCTCGTCTTGACAAGATGATGGATATCTCCGCACGCTCACTCAAGGTTAAGCGTGAAATCATCACAAAGCTTCTTGATGAAGGTCTTTATCCCTACACAAAGAGATATCTCGGTACCTTCAACAACCACTTCTCCACAATCGGTCTTGTCGGCATGAACGAGGTTGGTCTCAATGCAAACTGGCTTCGTAAGGATATGACAAACGTGGAAACACAGGAATTCTCCAAGAAGGTTCTCAACCACATGAGAGAGCGTCTTTCCGATTATCAGGAAATGTATGGCGACCTTTATAACCTTGAAGCAACTCCTGCTGAATCCACATCCTACAGACTTGCAAAGCACGACAAGTCAAGATATCCCGAAATCATCACAGCACACGAGGGCGCAACTCCCTACTATACAAACTCCTCACACCTTCCCGTAGGCTACACAGAAGATATCTTCACTGCTCTTGATATGCAGGATGAGCTTCACACACTTTACACATCAGGTACCGTATTCCACGCATACCTCGGTGAAAAGCTTCCCGACTGGAAGGCAGCTGCAAACCTTGTAAAGAAGATTGCAGACAACTACAGACTTCCTTACTACTCAATCTCTCCCACATATTCCGTATGTCAGGAGCACGGCTACCTTATCGGCGAGCAGTACAAGTGTCCTCTCTGCGGCAAGGAGACAGAGGTTTACTCAAGAATCACAGGCTACTATCGTCCCGTTAAGAACTGGAATGACGGTAAGAGCCAGGAATTCAAGGACAGAAAGGTATATAACATTGAAAATTCTGTTCTTAAAAGAGACGGTGCAGCCGTAGAGGAAGCTGCTGCAGAATGTGCATGCGAAACAAAGGAAGCAGAAAAGATTCTTCTCTTCACAACAGAAACATGCCCTAACTGCAAGCTTGCAGTACAGTGGCTCGACAAGGCAGGCATCGGCTTCGAGAAGCTTCTGGTTTCCGAAAATCCCGACCTTGCAAAGGAGCTTGAGCTTAAGCAGGCCCCCACGCTTGTTGTATATGCAAACGGTGAAGCAGTAAAATATGCAGGTGTAGCTGCAATCAAAGGCTTCATTGATGAAAACAAATAATTCAGACTGAGAAGCTGATACAAAAAATGAGACATTCTCCGAAAGGGGAATGTCTTTTTTGTCTTGTGTTGAATGGAGCGGTCTCGTGCGGGAGCACGGAGAAAAAGTTTTGATTAAGCTTTTTCAAAAGCTTACGGTGTCAGGAGGCGGAGCCTTTGCCGCGCACCGCAGTGTGCGGAATCTCCTTTGCATCAATAGCGCAGGAAAGATTTTAAGAAAACCCACGCCGGGGGGGGCTTTAGTGCGAAGCACAAAAGAGCGGTCGGAGGTCGGAAGTCGGAGATATGGTTGTAGTGGGCGACGTCCCCTACACAAAAAAGCATCCTCCCCCAAGGGAAGATGCTTTAATTTTTTTATCCTAAAAGGAAATCAGTTACGAGCATTACGCAAAATCCGATGAGAAGTGCGTAGGTTGCGCCGCGCTGGCTGCCGTGACCGTGTGTGTCGGAAAGCATTTCGTCACTGACAACGTAAAGCATTGTTCCGCCTGCAAAGGCAAGTGCCACGGGAAGCACAACCGATGAAAGGCTTACAGCAAAGTAGCCTAAAAGTGTACCCACAACCTCAACAAGTCCCGTGATAAGAGCAATTATGAATGCCTTTACGGGCTTTACACCTGCAGAAAGCATGGGGCCTATAATAATCATACCCTCGGGAACATTCTGAAGAGCGATGCCTATTGCAATCATCATAGCGCCCGATATATCACCTGAACCGAAGCCCACACCTGCCGCAATACCCTCGGGCAGATTGTGAATGCCAATGGCAAGCACGAAAAGAATAACCTTGTTGAGATTTGTTTTTCTGTGCTTTTCACTGTCCTCGGGTCCTACAATTCTGTGCAGGTGAGGCACTAATTTATCAATAAGGTTAAGGCATACCGCACCGAGAAAAATTCCGGGTATGGTCTTTATAAGTGCATATTCTCCGCCATATTCAAGGGAGGGGAGTATAAGTCCCATAACCGATGCCGCAAGCATAATGCCCGCTGCAAAGGAGAGAATGATATCCTCAAATTTATGAGAAATTTTCTTGAAAACAAAGCCCAGGAGTGCGCCGATGACCGTAGCACCGCCAACACCAAGAGCCGTTAATATTACCATCTGCATGAGATTATTTATCCTTTCAGCTCGTCAACGAAATATGCGTTTGTGTCTGCGGGGAGTCCCTTTTCGTCCCTTGCAGATACTCGCACATATATAGAATTATCGGGAATTTCACATTCTGCCTCGGTTATGAATTCACCGTCTGCGGCAATTTTTGTAACCGCTCTTCTTGAGCCGAATACAAAATCAATTTTCTTCACGGGTGAGGTTTTTATGTGAAGCACGCCGCTTTCATACCACAATTCCTTTATTTCAGGACCCTGTGAGGAATAGAAATTGCCCTGTGTAAGTGCCTTTGTTACTGTCTCGTAGTCAAGGGAAGCGGCTTTTATCATGGTCCATCCGCCGAAGGAATCGCAGTAAACACTGTCCTCGGGGTGACGGTTGTGGTTATCGTCGGTTGCCGTGCAGAAAATTTTCTTGCCGTAGCGAAGCATTTCATCGTAAAACTGGGGTACATAATCCTGATAGCCTACCACAACGCAGCCGTAGTTGCATATTTCCATTGCGTGCATGCCGTTGTAGTTGATGTAATCTGAAAAATCCTCAAGTGACCAGTTGGGATGATTGTAGGTTACAAAAAATCCCTTTTCTGCGGCTTCGGTCATAATTCTTGAAATATTTTCACCTGTATATGTGTCCTCGTCGCCGAAATCAGGCTGTGAAATATTCTCCTTTGTCGCAATAAGGCAGAAATGGCAGGTTTTTCTGTAGCCGTTTCTGTTTGCTTCTTTTTCATTGACATCAATTTCCCAACCGTCAAGAGCAAGGAAATCCTTATCGGTAAGATGCGCCTGTGAGTGCAGTGTGCGGTGGTCGGTATAGGCTATGATGCTGTAGCCGTGACGCATATATTTTTCCTTTAATTCCTCGGGTGTCCACTTGCCGTCTGAAAATGTGCTGTGACAGTGAAGATTTGCCTTATAAAAATTACCCGATTCGGGTAAAAGATACTTTTTCATGTCAATTCCCCCTTTTTTTAGATTTTAGCACTGAAATCGGCAGATGTCATTTGGTATGTTTGATAAAAAAATGTCTGATATTCTGTGAATTGATTACAAAAAACAGACTTAAGATAAAAAACCACTTTATTTAACATTCGCCCGATTATATAATAATTATATATTATTTACAAAAAGGAGTTATTATGGATAATAAATTGGTGGTGGCTTCAGCAATGAAGGGAAAATCAAATAAGGCCTTTATGATTTTGTCTGCTTTAGGTATTATCTTTGTTGTGGATGCCCATTTATGGACGAGAATGTCTTTCTTTTCTCAGGTGTTTCCCTATGATTCATTTTTTATGCCGATGTTTATATTCATTTCGGGATATTTTTTCAAGGAAAAATATATTGAATCAATGCAAGCAGTAATCGGATTTGTGAAAAATAAGTTCACCAAGCTTTTATTGCCATATCTCGGCTGGATTATTTTTTACGGAATTTTTACTACTGTTCTTACTGAAGCGGAAATACTTAATTTCACGAAATGGAATCTTTGGGAGCTTATAAAAAACATATTTTTCGTTGGTACATCTTTCGGACTTAACAGTCCGTCATGGTTCGTTCCGGTTCTTTTTGTTGTAAGTATAGTTTATATTGTTGCCCGTAAGCTTTTCAGAAAAATCTGGAAAGAGCCTGTTGCAATGGCGGTGTTGTTTATTCTCGGTACTGTTGCTGTTTATTTCAGCAGCAAATACAGTCTTACGGAATTCAGAATGCTTACTGCTAAAATCTTCTTTTTTCTGCAGTTCTATGAGCTCGGAATCTTCTTCAGAAAGTATATAGAAAAGTGGTTTGATAAGGCTAATGCTTTGGTGCTTCTTTCTGCTTGTGTGATAATAAATCTTATTCTTCTTTCAAAGTACGGTTCAAACATAAGCTTTCCTAATTGTGCTTTTATGGGAGGGTTTAAAACAGATAATATTTTCCTTCCTATGATAACCACCCTTACGGGTACAGCCTTCTGGTTAAAAATATCAAAGCTTGTTTCTCCCTTACTTGGTGACAATAAGATAGTCAACTTTATTTCAAACAATACTTTCTTTATTATGACTCATCATCTCACAGCAAAGTCTTTATTTTACGGCTTGCTTATTCTGGGTAAGAAATTTGGTGTAACAGCTTTTGAGGCCGTAAATGCACTTGAGTTCAAGAATAATCCATGGTATGTTTGCAATGGTGTGCAGTGGATCTGGACTGCATGTTTTTTCTTTACAATAACAGTCACAATACTTGCTTGCTTCTTTTATGAAAAGGGGAAGCTTATGTTAAAAAAGCAGGCGGGTAAAATAAATCTAAAAAAGGAAGAATGCTGAAATGAATGCAGGACAAATATTGAATATGGTGAAGGGAGCTCCTTCATACATAAAAACACACTGGAATCATCCTGCCGAGGGAGAATATCTTTCCCTTAAGGAAATGACTGCCTACACAGTTTCACAGGCAGGCACGTATATCTATGCCACCGCAGGCGGTCTTATGACCTTCTCCGCATCGTATTTCTGCGGCTCGGTTATGGGAATTGCGGCAATGGATTTTTATCTCATTAACCTCGTTTCTACAATTATCGGCTACGTGCTTATGTTTACAAACCCCGTAAGTATGCTGATTTACGAAAATCACGGCAGACTTTCAAAGGGTATGAAGATTTTTGCTCATGCTACATATCTCGGGCAGATTATTATAGGCGGGCTGTGCTATTTCCTGCCGCCCAATGCCTTTGAATCAATAATGAGCGGACTTCCCCAGATTGTGGGTAACATTCTTCTCATAGGCGGTGTTACGGGCTATCTCACATGGGCTATAAGGCGCCTTTTCTGTGCAAAGTACGGACGCGTAAAGCCCTTCATAGTAATCTGTGCAATTCCGTCTGCAATAATCGCTTCAATCATTCCGTATCTTCCCGTTGACGGACTTTCATATTCGGGAAAGCTTATCGTGTTACATGCAGCCTTTACCCTTATGAACTTCTTCTACAATAACTTCATAGGTGTAAACGGTCTTGTCACATTTATGACTCCCAATTCACAGGAGCGTCAGAAGCTTCATTCAATCGTTCCTATTATCACGGGACTTTTCCCCTCCATAATAAACCTCTTCTTCCCCTTCCTTATTTCAATTACAGGCGGATATCTCAATATTTCAACCTATAAGATTTTCGTTCCGATTTTTGCAGGCATCGGTGCTGTGGTTTCTCTTGCCGCTCTTTTCTGCAAGGAAAGAGTTATTGAAGAAAGCATAGAGACCCGCAAAAAGGTAAAATTCTTTGAGGGTGCAAAGCACGCACTCAAAAATAAGTACCTGTGGATTATGAACATCACTAACATTCTCGGTCAGTGGCAGTGGCTTATGGCTACAATCCTTGACTGGTGGTTCATATATATGCTTCGCACCGAATCCATTATGGGTGTTGCAAAAAACCTTGTTGTTATCGGTATGACTGCGGGTAATATCCTCTGTCCCATACTTACAGCTAAATTCCAGAAGCGTGACATTCTTCTTGTGTCAAAGGCTATAGCCCTTGCGGTTATGTTTGTTGCCCTGTTTGCAGTAAGAAGCGAAAATCTCATAATTTTCCTTATTGTAATGTTCCTTCGTAACACCATTCAGCCTGTTGAAACAGGTATTACCTCAGGCCTTGGTGCAGATATTCAGAACTATCACCACTGGAAATACGGTGAGCGCTCCGACTCGCTTTCAGGTGTGTTCAGCTGGTTTTTGAATCCCGTGAATATGGGACTTGGCTATCTGCTTCCCTATATTCTCGAGCTTACGGGCTTTACCTCCGACTGGGATGTATTCTACGATTCTGAAATTCTCAATAATGTATTCTATATTTATATCTGGGTAGCGATTATTTCCACAATTCTCTTCACCGTACCGTATTTCTTCTATGATCTTACAAAAGAAAAACACGATATGTGTGTAAGCGAGCTGAAAAAGCGCCTTGAAAAGGCAGAAGAAAAGGAGGCGGCAGTATGAAAAGAATAATATCTGCAATTCTTGTTTGCCTTATGCTGGTCTGCTGTCTTTGCTCCTGTGACCTTGCTGACATTATGGGTTCTGCTACAAAAATTTCCTATAAGGACACGGACGGCGGTGTCACCGTAACAAAGGTGCCCGATCACTCATCAATGCCCGAAATTGTAATTCCCGATGAATATGAGGGGAAAAGGGTAGTGGGTATTTCCGATTTTGCCGCAGTAAACCTTGAAAATGTAACAAAAATCACCATCGGAAAATATGTTCAGGATATAGGCTTGTGGTCTCTTGAAAACAACAAGCACCTTACCGCCATAGAGGTGGATGACGAAAACGAATATTTCTGCGACCTTGACGGTGTTTTATATTCAAAGGATATGAAAACTCTTCTTTTCTATCCCCCTGCAAGAGGCATCACTGAAATGACCGATGCAGACGGAAATACCGTGACGGGGATAGCATACACCATCCCCGAGGGCGTGGAGACTATCCGCACAAAGGCATTTTATAAATGCTCCGACATCCGTGAAATCTCCCTGCCTTCAAGTCTTAAGACAATAGAAGAAAAGGCATTCTTCCGTTGCAGTATAAGTGAAATTACTCTCCCCGATACCCTTGAAGCAATCGGAAAGGATGCATTTACCTACTGCTCGGGACTTACAAGGGTTGACATCCCCGCCACGGTGAAGACTATCGGTGACTATGCATTTTATAACTGCACAGCCCTTCTTGAAATTAATGTAGGCTCACCCGAAAATGAACTCACCCTCGGTGAAAAATGGTACCCCACCAATAACGGTCTTAATATTGACGGACTTACTATCAACTGGGCAGAATAAAAAAATGACGGCACATATGTGCCGTCTTTTTTTATAGGCAATAGGCAATAGGTAATAGGTAATAGGTAATAGGTTTACCTCTTCACTATTACCTGTTACTTCTTCCTTCAACTGTAGGGGACGGCTTCCCGGACGTCCCGCATGCAGAAATTAAGAATGGCGGAAGACGCTTTGTGTCTTGCTTTTTTATTCGGTTCGCAATGCTATTACGGGGTCCTTTTTCGCTGCGTTTATTGCGGGAATAAGACCTCCCGTAACGGTGATTGTTATACTTATCAGCATAAGACCTGCCGCAAAAACAGGAGAAAGCTGTGCATCCAGATTTTCTATACCTGTTTTCATTTCTATAACGGCATTTATGGGAATTATACCCAGCAGTGTTATTGCAATTCCTATTATACCTGAAAACATGCCTATTATAAATGTTTCGGCATTGAACACCTGTGAAATATTTCGTTTTGAAGCACCCAATGCTCTTAAAATACCTATTTCCTTTGTTCTTTCCATAACAGAAATATGTGTGATTATGCCTATCATTATTCCCGATACAAAAAGAGAAATTGCAACAAAGGCAACAAGCACATAGGAAATTCCGTTGATGATTGAGGTAAGAGAGGATGTCAGCATTGCAACATAGTCTGTATAGCTTATGGACTGCTCCTTGCCGACCTTGTCATTGTAGCTTGCAATACACTGTGCCAGCATATCCTTGTTTTCAAAATTGTCCGCGTATAAGCTTATGGCGGCGGGCTTATTTATGTCTATATATCCGAAATCCCTGAGATTCTGCTCGTATGAGGTTTCCTTGATGTACTGATCATAAATCGTGAGAAGCATTGTGTTGTCGGGTGAAGCTGCAAGCCAGCTGTCCAGCTGCTGTGCAAAATAAGCATCATTGGAAGCAATCTCTGATAAATCCGAGCCGATATAGTCCTTTATCATGCCCTCAATATCAATACCTGAAATAATATCCTCAATGTTTCCTGACTGAATATTCTGAAAGCCTTCAATTACCGAGCCGATATTATCCATGTTGAAATCGGGATATTTTTCGGAAAGAGAATTCATAAGGCGCATAATATCCAACAGCTTTGATATATTCTTAAAGGATTCGCTTATATCTGCAAGCAGGTCGAAAATAAATCCGAAAAAGCCCTTTCTTTCAGGCCCGGAGGGGGATGGCTGCTCCTGGGGAGCCTGTGTTGTCGGCTCTATAGGCGCCTGTGTTGTGCTTTCTTCAGGCGGTGCGGGCTCTTTTTTATCGGAAAGTCCTATTCCGAGAATGGAAATCATTTTATAAACCGAGGCTTTTTCCTTTTCGCTCATGTTCATAAGATATTCCTTTATTGCTGAAATCTTTTCGCTTTCATCGGAAATTGTGAACTTAAGTCCTGTAAGCACATTGATGTCAGGAGCTGTCTGCTGTGCATATACAATCAATGACTGGTCGCTTATTTCAATGATATAGTCCTTTATCAGCGGACTGTAGGCAACGGGTCCTGATACGGAAATTCCCTGGGCGTCGGCTTTTCTTCTGATTATTCCCGTAACTGTAAGCACGATTGAATTTTCTTTGAGTATTTCTTCGTTACCTTCAGGCTCTTCAATATATGAGAAGGTCCCGTTTTCGTTTTGCTTATATCTGTTACCCGGAGTGACAAGATAAAGCTTCTTTCCGCAGACGGCGGAATAGTCAATGGTAATGGGCGGTGCTTCAATGCCTGCCGACACTGCCTCAGCTACGGAATTATACTGCTCGCTGCTGATAAGACCGAGAGAAAACATTTCCTCAAGAGATATTCTGTTTTCCTTGTCAAGCACAAGCACGGCATCAGTAATGCCTGCGGGCCATTCACCCGAAAGAAGGTCATAGTTATCCTTAATTGCGGCATTGAAAAGCTCACCCTCGCTGCCTTCAGGAAGCTCCTTCAGGTTTTTGCCTGTTTCATTGCCTGACACTCCCAGCAGGGATGAAAGACCTCCCGAGAAAAGACTGCTTATAATACTTCCTGTGTCTGATGAGCTTTCGGGCTTTTCAGGCTCGGAATCTGTATCAATAAGCCTGCCTTCGGTATCACTTGTGTAAACATTGAAGCTTATATCGTAGGAATATTCAATTCCCTTTTCGCCTATGTATCTGTTGATTTCACTGTCCTTGTTGTCAAGGTAAAGCTTGAATGCGGCAAGGTCATTTTCCTTTATGACCGTATTTATAAGATTTTCTCTGTGCAGATTTGAGTGACTTGAATATATTCCGTTATACTCCGGCGCCGCTGTGGTGCTTTCCTGAACCGCAGAGGAGCCTTCCTCATGCTTGCTTTCCTCGTCTTCATACAAGGCGCCTGTGTCAATAGCCTCGGCATTGATGGTTATAGGGTATTGCGACATGGTATCCTTCTGGATGCTGTTGATATATTCCGTCATGCCTGCCGAAACTGCAAGGATAAGGCCGATGCCGACAATTCCGATAGAGCCTGCCATGGCAGTAAGCAGAGTTCTGCCTTTTTTTGTTTTAAGATTATTGAAGCTCAACGACATTGCCGTCAGAAAGGACATTGAGATTTTTTTTGTCTTTTCTGTCTTGCTTTCTGTCTCATGCTCATCACAGGGAACCGTGTCATTTGTAATAATTCCGTCAGAAAGCCTTATTATTCTTGTGGAATATTCCTCGGCAAGCTCGGGGTTATGTGTTACCATGATAACAAGCTTATCCTCTGCAATCTCCTTGAGAAGCTTCATTATCTGTACACTGGTTTCAGTGTCAAGTGCTCCCGTAGGCTCATCGGCAAGAAGAATTTCAGGATTGTTGATAAGGGCACGGGCAATTGCAACTCGCTGCATCTGACCGCCTGACATCTGATTGGGCTTTTTATGAATATGCTCCTCGAGTCCGACCTTTTTTATTACCTCAACGGCTCTTTCCCGTCTCTCCTTTTTTGAAACACCTGCAAGAGTGAGTGCCATTTCAACATTGGAAAGCACACTCTGATGCGGAATGAGGTTATAGCTCTGGAAAATAAAGCCGATTTTATGATTTCTGTATGTATCCCAGTCGGCATCACTGTATTCCTTTGTTGAAACTCCGTTTATAATAAGGTCTCCCGAGCTGTATCTGTCCAGACCGCCTATAATATTGAGCATTGTGGTTTTTCCCGAGCCGCTTTGTCCGAGAATTGAAACAAACTCATTGTCGCGGAAGCTTATACTGACTCCCTTGAGGGCATTCTGTGTTATTTCTCCCGTTGTATAGGTTTTTACTATGTTTTTCAGCTGAAGCATTATTTCCACCCCGTGCAAATAGTCGTATAGTAAATATTATCCTATGGGAGTAAATTAAAAGAAAATAAAATGTTAACATTTTTAAAACTTTATTACATAAAAATATTTTCTGTTAACAAAACCATCTCGACAGACCTGTGAAAATATGTTAAAATAAGTCAATATTAATTTACGGGAGAAGATATATGAAAAAATATACTCTTAATTTCGGTCAGTTCCGACAGTTCGACAAGACCTTCATCACCCCCGACAAGGGCATTGACCCCACAACGGTCACCTCCGTTGCATTTTCGGGAGAGACTCTTTACATCACAAATGCTGACGGTCTTTTTGAATATAACGAAGGCTCTCTCAAGAAGCTTTCCGACAGAATCACAAAGGTATTTTCCTGTGACGGCAGACTTTTTGCCGCTGAAAATAATGTCCTTTGTGAAATGAAAAAGGGCAAATGCAAGAAGCTTGCAGTGCTTGACAGTGCAGTTACAGATATTTCCGCAGCCCTTGACGGCTCACTGTGGCTTATCACCGAAACTGCTCTTTACCTTGAAAGCGACGGTGAATTCACCCGCATTGTAGGTATCCCCGAGGACACAAACTGTCTTGCAGCAAAGGATAATAAGGCAAAATATCTTGAAACAGTTTATATCGGCTGTACAAATGAAGGACTTCTTTCAATGAAGGGCAAGCGCCGTCACTTTGCAGAAATGACCCCCGATATGTCAGGTGTGCTTGCAAAGAAGATAAACTGCCTTGCACTTGACGGCATGGGACATCTCTGGGTAGGCTCCGATGAGGGTCTTAATATCTATGACGGCAGAAGCTTCTGGTATAACGGCAACGACTTTTACAGTGTACCTGCAGGCTCCTTCAATGATATGTGCTTCACAAAGGACGGCAAGAAATATTTTGCTACAAACACAGGTGTTATCACACTTACAGAGGGTAAAATTTCCTATTTCTCATACGGTGCATGGCTCATGCATCCCACTGTTACAAAAATTGCAGTGTCCGATAAGGGCACAATTGCGGCAGTAACCGAAAGAGGCATAAGCCTTATTACAAATAAGCTCATGACTCTTGAAGAAAAGGCAAATCACTATGACGAAATGGCAGTGAAGTATTTCACCCGTAACGAGGGCTATCAGGTATGCCGTGAGCTTAAAAAATACGGCGACCTTGATTCAGGCTGGCTTCCCAACTCCGATAATGACGGACTTTTCACAGGTCTTTACTGCGCTTCACAGTGCTTCCGTTACAAGGTAACAGGTGACCCCAAGGCAAAGGAAAATGCACGTCGTGCGGTTGAAGCTATGATAAAGCTTACCGAAATCACAGGTAAAAAAGGCTTCACCGCAAGAGCTACAAGATATTCACACGAGGAAAATTTTGCAACAGGCAACCGTGAGGAATGGCACTATGTTGAGGGTAATCCCGATATGGAGTGGCTTGGTGAAACCTCCTCCGACGAAATGACAGGTCACTATTTTGCATACGGCATCTATTTTGACCTTGTTGCAGACAAGAAGGAAAAGAAGAAAATTGCCGAGGTTGTAAAGACCATCACCGACCACATCATTGACAATAATTTCCACCTTACAGATGTTGACGGTGTGCCCACCACATGGGCAAACTGGGAGCCTGACCTTCTCAATAACGATGACCGCTGGTATTATGAACGAGGCACAAACTCTCTTGAAATTCTTTCATTCCTTAAAACCACCTACCATGTAACAGGCGAAGAAAAGTACAATGATGTATATAATATGCTGATTTCAAAGCACCACTATGCAATGAACTGCATGCAGTACAAGGTTGAGGACTGTCATCTTGCTCACATCGACGACCAGCTTGACTTTACAAACATCTATCCCCTTATTGTATATACCGATGACAATGCTCATAAGGAAATTTTCAAAATGGGTCTTACTCACCACTTCGACTATGAAAGAGTTGAGCGCTCACCCATGTTCAATGTAATTTACGGCGCACTCACAGAAAATTACTGCGACATTGAAAATGCAGCAAGAAGCCTTTCTGAAATGAATCTCGATCTTATCCGCTGGCCCGTTTACAACAGCCACAGAAAGGATATTGTGTGGGACTATTCCACCGAGGAAATGGGCTGTCCTCCCCAGCTTAAATATCCTGTTGAATATTCTGCCCGTGTTCTTGTTCACTATGACGGCAATCAGCTTGTCTGTGACTCGGGTGCCGAGGAATTCATCAGCATCAACTCCAAAACTGTAAACCGCACCTCAACCCTCCCGGGCACTGCAGGCGCAAACGGCTTAAGAGCAATGCAGCCCTATATCTATCTTCTTCCTTACTGGATGGCAAGATACTACAATCTTATCGGTGACTAATGAAAAGATGCGCACAAATCACCGCCTTTGACGCACAGTAAAATGAAAAAGGAAAGAGCCACGGGTTCAGGTGGTTCTTTCCTTAAATTTTTGCGAAATATTACGGGAATTATCGCATTTCCCCTTGATTTTATTGTGCTTCGCACTTAAGAAAACCCCCGGCGAGGGTTTTCTTAAAATCTTTCCTGCGCTTAAAAAAGCATAAGGTTTCCGCACTCTGCGGAGTGCGGCAAAAGGCTCCGCCTCTTGACACCGTGAGCTTTTGAAAAAGCTCAAGCAAAACTTTCATTCCGGCACTCCCGTGCCGAGGTGTATTCATCAGCCTTTTTTGGAAAACAATAGCTTTAAGCGTTCGCTTCTATGTAAGCTCTTCGGCATTCTTCAATAATTTTAAGTGCTTCCTCTCTGCCCTTATAGTCGCCTACCTCAACGGATATGCCCTGAAGCACCTTATAGTTTGCAAAGAAGTTTGCAATTTCCTTAAGCACAAAGGGGGAGAGATGCTCAAGCTCCGTGATGTTTTCATATCTCGGGTCGCAGTCAAGCACGGTAATTATCTTATAGTCAACCTTTCCGCCGTCAATCATTGTAAGGTAGCCTAAAATTCTTGCAGGCACAACACAACCCGGGAATGTGGGGTCCGAGCAGATAACAAGCACATCAAGTGCGTCTCCGTCGGGAGCCAGAGTGTTTTCAAGAATACCGTATTCTGCGGGGTACATCATTGCCGCATATAAAACACGGTCAAGCACGATTCTGCCCGTTTCCTTATCAAGCTCATATTTATTCTTTGAGCCCATGGGGATTTCAATTACGGTATATTCGACATTCTTCATGAAAATTTCTCCTTTTTAACACTTTAGGGGCTATATGTATAAGTATATACTCTGTTTTGCCGACTTGCAAGATATTTTTGTCGTCACAATAAACAGTATATTGCAGAAAAGGTCGTGCGGCGGCTTGTATAACAAAATCTGCAGAAAAAAAGCTCATACAGAAAATCTGTACGAGCCTGTTTTTTATATTGCCGACTTATGCGGGAATTGCTGTCTTTGCCTTTGCGGGCTGTGTGCTTCTGTAACGGATAATACCGATAACAACAGAAAGAAGTGAGATTGATTCGCTTAACATACCGCTGTAGGAGAATGCAAAAGCATTGTAAGCAAGAATAAGTGAGGAAGAAATAAGTATTGTCTTGCGGAAGCTTTTTGCATCGCATACACCCATGCAGATTGTATTTACAACAAGACCGAGTGTTATGAGAAGTGAGTGTGCACCCTCCCATGAAAGGACACTTGCACCTGCTATGCACAGGGAAAGAACAACGGGGGAGAGAATATCTGTGCGCTGATTTTTGTCACGGAAGTAGAATATGAAATTACGGATGATGCATACAACATTCAGAGCAAAGCCTGAATAAGCACCGATAAGAAGGTACTGAACACAGCTCAATGCTGTTGCAACCGTCTGGATTGTCATAAGACTTCTTTTTTCAGTTACCTGATATGAATAGAAAAACAAGCCTACTGCAATAAAACCTAAAATGTGACCGATTAATGTGACAAAATTCTGCATAATTACCTCTGAAATACATTGCGTGATATAGTTTCGTTACCGATAAATAATTATACTTATTTTCACATTTAAATCAAGAATCAAACTGACGATATTGCACAAAACAAAATGTGATAATTTGGTTATATTGCTAATGTACGAGGTGATATGTATAGCTCACGCTTTTGTGTTTTGTGCTCTTTGCTCAAAAACAGGCTTAAATTCACATATAAGGAGAAGAAACAGTTTGCCCACTCGGGCTCATCCCCTCGGAGGCTCGGTGGGCTCAAGTCCTTCCGCACAAATGCAAAAAAAAGAAAAGGTATTCCGTTCGGAATACCTTTTCTTTTACATGGTTGCGGGAGAAGGACTTGAACCAACGACCTCCGGGTTATGAGCCCGACGAGCTACCAACTGCTCTATCCCGCGATATCTCTGTTGCTTGGTTAGTATATACTAATCGGGGATAAAAGTCAAGTCTTTTTTTAAAAAAGTTGAAAAAATTGAAATTTTTCATGTCGTGGCGGGAAAAAACGGATGGCTTTACAGTAAAACCATCCGTCTGAAAAGCTTATTATTTATTTTTGAAATAGAAGCCTATGAGGTCAGAGAAAGAGTGGGGCAGTGCGGGGTAGTCTGTTTTCATACCCTTGTGAATCGTGGAGCCGATGTTGAGATTTCTTGAAAGCCATATATTTGCCTTGTTGTACGGCTGATATCTCTGACCAAGGTCAATCCATGTAGCCTTATCAACAATGCTTGTGTAGTGGGTGAAGGTGTCGAAGCCGTCCTTACCGTGATACTGTCCCATTCCGCTTTCGCCTACGCCTCCGAAGCCCATAGCTGTTGTGATAACATGTATATCTGTTTCATTCACACAGCCGCCGCCAAAGGAGCAGGATGCATGAATTTTTTCAATATTCTTTTTGTTTTCCGAGAAGATATAAAGAGCAAGAGGCTTGTCGTGAGCATTGATTTCCTTTATTACCTCATCAAGGTCGGTGTATGTCATAAAGGGGAGAACAGGTCCGAAGATTTCCTCCTTCATAACAGCATCGTCACGGGTGACCCTGTCCATAACCGTCATCTGAATTTTTCTTGTCTTTTCATCATACTGTCCGCCGAAAACCACCTTTTCGGGGTCAATAAGTGAGCAGACGCGTCTGAAATGCTTATCATTTATAATTGTGCCGTAGTCCTCGTTGTTTATACAGTCGCCGAACTGACGGACAATTTCATTCTTAACATAGTCTATAAACTTATCCTTTACTGACTCGTGTACATATACATAGTCGGGAGCAACACAGGTCTGTCCCACATTGAAGCCCTTGCCGAAAACAAGTCTTCTTGCCGCAATTTCAAGCTTTGCTGTTTCGTCAACAATTGTGGGGCTTTTTCCGCCTAATTCAAGGGTTACGGGGGTAAGCTTTTCCGCAGCCTTTTCAAGCACAAGCTTACCTACTTTTTTGCTGCCTGTAAAGAAAATATAATCAAACTTTTCGTCAAGAAGACATGCATTTTCTTCTCTTCCGCCCGTGATTACCGTAACATACTGACGGGGGAATATTTTTTCAAGCATATCCTTTACAACTGCGCTTGTTGCAGGGGAATATGCACTTGTTTTTACAACACAGGTATTGCCTGCCGCAACCGCATCAATAACAGGGGGAATTGTGAGCATGAAGGGGTAATTCCACGGGCTCATTATAAGGGTGACCCCGTAGGGCTTGGGTAAGATAAAGCTGTGTGAAAGCTGCTGACCGAAGGGAGTCATAACCGTTCTTTTCTTTGTCAGCTTCTTTATGTTTTTAAGCATGTAGTTTACTTCCGCAATAACTACCGCAATTTCACAAAGATATGATTCATAGGGGCTTTTTCCGAGGTCTGATTTGAGTGCCGCGGCAATCACCGCTTCGTTTTCAATGATATATTCCTTTATCCTCTTAAGATAAATAATTCTCTTTTCAACGGGAAGTGTTGCTCCAGATTCAAAAAATTTACGCTGTCTTTCAACTATTGCCTGAATTTGTGTCTTTTCCATTTGATTTCTCTCCACAGATATAGTATTATTGTATATATAGTAATACTTTGTTAATAAAAAATCAACAGTGATTGAACAAAAAATATAGAAGTTGTACAGTTATGCGATTGGTGTCGGAAAACATTGTTGTTAGGAAGAGGAAAGGGCATCTGACCGGTAATCAGATGTGATAAAAAGTATGCTGAAAACAAAAAAAATCAGATGGAGCATGCTTGGCGTGATTTTCACCCTTGCAGGTCCTACAATATTCGAGCAGTTTATGCAGACCGCGGTGCAGTATATTGACACCGCAATGGTAGGCTCGCTGGGTACATCCGCCACTGCGGCGGTAGGAGCTACCACCACCGTAAACTGGCTTATAGGAAGCACAGTTTCCGCCATAGGTGTGGGCTTTTTGTCGTATATTGCAAAAAACCACGGCTCCGGGGACTTATATGCAGTAAGAAAGGCATCGGCACAGAGTGTGCTTGCGGTGCTTGTGTCGGGTATTTTCTTCACGGCGCTGACCTTGGGATTAAGCCCTGTTGTGCCTGTTTTAATGCAGGTTGACGAGTCCATACAGGAGCTTGCCGCAAGGTATTTCTTCATTCTCTATCTTCCCATGCTTCCCCGTGCCGCCACTATAATTTTCGGTACGGTGCTGCGTGCGGTGGGGGATACCAAAACTCCCATGTATGCGGGAATTGCTGTGAATATCATAAATGTTGTGCTGAATTTCCTGCTTATTTACCCCACAAGGGAAATTTTCGGCATTACCGTATGGGGTGCGGATATGGGCGTTACTGGAGCCGCTGTTGCAAGTGCCGTGGGCTTTACCGTGGGCGGTATCATAATTTCCGTAACACTGTGGTGTCATCCCCTTCTTTCTCCGAAAAAGGTTTCACTGAAGCCCGATAAGGAGATTCTCCGCCCCTGCCTTAAGGTGGCTTTCCCCAACATGCTTCAGCGCTTCGGCACATGCCTTGGCTATGTTGCCTTTGCTTCTATGATAAACTCTCTCGGTGAGGTGGCGACCGCTGCCCACACGATTGCAAATACCGTGGAATCTGCCTTCTATATTCCGGGCTACGGTATGCAGACTGCCGCCGCAACTCTTGCGGGCAACGCACTCGGTCAGCGCGACAACAAAAAAATGAAGGAATTTGCGGGAATGACCGTGCTTTCCGAGGTTGCTCTTATGATAATTTCAGGGGGACTGCTTTTCATTTTCGCCCCCGCCATGATGGACATTTTCTCCGATTCTCCTGAGGTAATTTCTTTAGGCTCCACCGTGCTTCGTATGGTAGCCGTCTCCGAGCCGTTTTACGGCGTTTCAATTATAATTGAGGGCATGATGCAGGGTGTGGGCAGAACCGTTAAGCCCTTTGTCTATAACATAATAGGCATGTGGGGCATAAGAATTGTGGGAACCTTTATTTTTGTAAATTTCCTGTCAGGCGGTCTTGTGTCTGCATGGGGCTGTATGATAGCTCACAACATGTTCCTTTTCACTTTGTATTTCATCCATTGGATAAGCGGAAAATGGAATCCCCTGAATCAGAAGAATAAGTCAGCCGTTGAATAATTTCCATGTAAATGTAAAAACTACCCTCGGAGGTGTTTTTATGAATTACTTATGGGCATTTATTGTCGGAGGGCTTATATGCACTCTGGGGCAGGTTCTTATAGACAAAACAAAGCTTACCCCTGCAAGGATTCTTGTGGGCTTCGTATGTGCGGGTGTTGTGCTTGGTGCGGTCGGTGTATATGACAGCCTTATTGATTTTGCAGGTGCGGGGGCAACTCTTCCCATATCGGGCTTCGGCTCTCTTCTTGCAAAAGGCACACGGGAAGCGGTGGACGAGCAGGGGCTTTTAGGGGTATTCACGGGTCCGCTTACTGCCGGCAGTGCGGGAATCATGGCGGCAGTGCTTTCGGGGCTTGTGCTTTCATTCGTAACTAAACCGAAGCCTAAATAATTTTGCCGTAAATGTTGCATATATATAAAATTTTGAGAAAAATTGCAAAACTTCTTGTAATTTTTATATATGTGTGCTAATATAATGTTGACTAAAAATATTTGAGAGGTGAAAAACCATGACAGTAAACGAAATCATCGAAATCATCAAGGCTTTCTTCAACGCTATCCTTACAATCCTTGGCATGGAACCCATCGAATAAGAATAAGTTTTGAAAACTTGTAAAAAAACCGACGGAAACGTCGGTTTTTTTTCTGCTTTTATTGGCTTAATTGAACATTAAATATTGCAAAACTGTGAATTAAATGGTAAAATATTCACAAATAAGAAATATATGGAGGACTGAATATGAAAAAGCTTCTCTGCGTAATTCTCTCTTTTTCACTTTTGCTTTCATTACTTGTGCCCGCATTTGCAAGTGAAAACAAAGCATGGGACGACCTTACGGAAAACGAATATCCCTTTGTTTTTGTTCACGGCATGGGCGGCTGGGGTGCCTATGAAACAAACGCACCTATGCCTTACTGGGGTGGTATGAATTTTGAAGGACTTAAAATGTCCACCGACGATACAAATATTGTTGATATTCTCAATTCCTACGGCATTGAAACCTATGAAGCATCCGTAGGTCCCTTCTCAAGTGCATGGGACAGAGCCTGCGAGCTTTATGCGCAGCTTACAGGTACAGTCACAGACTACGGTGAGGCTCATTCAAAGGCTCACAATCACGACAGATACGGCTACAGCTATGAGGGCAATGCTCTTATGGATGAAAGCTGGGATCTTACCACTCCCATAAACATTATGGGACATTCCTTCGGCGGTCCCACAGTACGTCTTTTCGCTTCTCTCATGTATTACGGTGACGAGGCAGAAGTTGCCGCTACAGGTGAAGAAACATCTCCTCTTTTTACAGGCGGTCACGATGTTATCCACTCCGTAACAACCTTCTCAAGCCCCAATGACGGCACACCCATTGCAGATTTACTTGTAGATCTCAAGCTTATTTCTATTATCGGCTTCTTCGGTAATGTTCTCGGTGTTCTTTTCGGTGATGAAATGTCAATGTGGCATCTGCGCTTCGGTCACTTCGGTCTTACTGCAAAGCAGGATGAGGAAAGAGCACAGTTCAACCTTGCTAATGTTGTGAATTTCTACAATTCCGACGACAACTGCGGCTACGATATGACCATTGACGGTGCAAAGGAGCTTAATGCAAAAATAAAGCTTGTTCCCACCGCTTACTACTATTCCTACACTGCAATCGCAACCGAGGAAAATGCTGTCGGCATGCAGAAGCTTACAACACCCTCCCTTTTCTCTTTCTCCTCCCTTGTGCTTGCTCTTTCAGAGGGCAAGACCATTGACGGTGTTGAAATGACAAAGGAATGGGCAATAAGTGACGGCATCGTGCCCTATGCAAGCTCAAAGTGTCCCGCACAGGATGCGGCTACAGCAAGGTATTACACCGAGGCTGTAAATAACGGTGAGGAAATTGAGCCGGGCAGATGGTATATCATGGATTCGCTTCAGGATTTCCAGCATGCAAGCTTCATGGGTACAGTAGGCTGGCCCACAAGTGTTGAGGATTTCTATACCAATTTCATCAACACTGTAAACGCAAGATAAACTGCCCATAAGGGGAGTTGCGATAAAGGATTATTGCAACTCCCAATGATATATTACCTGACAGTAATATGATATATTTCGTAAATAAATATGATATATGCCCACAGGGCATATTATAAAATAAAAATACCTCTGCTTTTTTTGGAAGCGGAGATATTTTTTCCCTTAATATTTTCGCAGAAAATATATCATAGGCGAAGCCTATATCATACATCATCAGATGTATATCATAGATTTGCTTTGCAAATCTATATCATTGCAGGTTGGGATTATCCCTAATCTCAACCTACTAAGGCACAGCTTTTATAAGCACAGAAAAAGAGGTAATGCGGATAAGTTTTTCGCATTATCTCCTGTTTTTATGTAATAAACCTTGAAAAAATCGGACAAAAAGGATATAATCGGTATAAAGAATTTATATAAATGGATGGTGCAGCCTATGAAAAAGCTTATTTCCCTTATCCTTGCAGCTTTGTTGTTATCAGGAAGCCTCGGGCTTATTGCTTCTGCGGCGGGCAGAAAAAATGCTCTTCCCGTTTCAGCAGGCATTGAAGCCCTTCGTGATGAATTTTTTATAGATACTGCCCCCAAGGCAGACGGCTATGCACTTGATTATGCCTGCTATTCTCCCGCTGCGGCAGGCGATACACAGAAATATCCGCTTGTAATATTCCTTCACGGTATAGGTCACGGAGATTATGCGGGCTCACAGCTTGACGACAGTGATTTTCCCTATTGGGCCTCCGAGGAGCTTCAGTCAAGATTCACCGAGGGCGGCGCATTTATTCTTCTTCCCCGTGCTCCCGAGCAGAAGCTTGTTTACTGGAGCAAGACCCTTATCCCTGCTCTTCGCAGTGTTATTGACGATGTGATAGAAAAATACGGAGATAATATTGATACCTCAAAAATTTTCATCGGCGGCTCCTCCGCAGGCGGTGAAATGACATGGGATATGATAGTAGCATTTCCCGAATATTTTGCAGGTGCTTTCCCCATTGCTGCAACAGGTACCGTAAGTGCTGCAGACACAAAAAAGTGCGCCGATGTTGCAATATGGATGATTTCAAGCACAAAGGACCCCGTAATCAGCTATATTGCCACAACAAAGCCGCTGTGGAACAATGTATGTAAGAATAATAACAATCCTGAAAAGTGCCGACTTACAAGCTTCGGTACGGTTGTTGAGCCTGACGGAAGCAAGGCAAGCGGCAATCATCATATGGCAAAGACCGTTACCTTTGATATGCACATGCTCGACGGCAGTGCATATACCGATGTAACCCATGTAAACGGACTGGGACAGGAGCTTTCACTCGTAAGTCCCGAGGGTATGATTTCATGGATGAACAGTATAGATTCTGCATACGGCGGTGAATCAGGTGACGGCAGCGGTAATATAAATGTGAATTTCTTCACAAATATCGGTGATGCCATCAGAAATTTCTTCCTTAAAATTGTAAATCTTTTCCAGAGACTTTTCGGACTTTAATAAAAATCAGGTTGTATCAGCTGATACAACCTGTATTTTTTATGCCATTCTTTCAAGGGCTTCAAGTGTTATTTCGTACTGCGTTTCTTCTCCCTCAAGCATTTTTGCGAATTCATCCATCATGTAGTGTGCCATTCTCTGTGTTTCATTTCCCATGCTTCCTGCTATATGGGGAGTCAGAATTGCATTGTGACACCAGAAAAGGGGACTTGTAAAGGGGCGCAGCTCATTTTTCAGAACATCACCCACAAAGGTTATTGAGGGATTTCTGATAAGCCAGCGGGCAAGGTCGCCCTCCTTTATCTGATTTCCTCTGCCTGTGTTTATAAATACGGAGTGCTTTTTCATTCTGCTGAAAAGACTGTAGTTGAAAATGTTCTTAAGCTCCTTCTTGTCCGCAAGGTGGTTACTGATAACATCGCATTCGGAAAAAACAGTTTCCATATCAACGAGGGTCACACCGAGAGCCTTTGCAGTTTCTTCAGGCACAAAGGGGTCACAGGCAAGCACCTGTACCTCAAGCATCTGAAGCCGTTTTGCAACCTCCTTGCCGATAGCACCGAGACCTATAAGACCTACCTTTATACCGTAGTTGCCGGGAGCGGTCTTTGAATGCATAAAGGAGCGCAGAAGCAGGGGCTTATAGCATTTTGATGCCTGAAAAAAGCCCTTTGATGCAAGAATTACCTGTGCCAGTGTGTATTCCGTAACGGGAACGGCATTTGCGGCAAATGCACTGAAAACCTTTATCCCCGATTCTAAAAAGGGGCGTGCGAAATACTGCACCGTGCCTGCGGAATAGAAAACTGCCTTAAGGCGGGGCATATATTCCTTTATTTCCTCTTTTGTGAAGGCGGGCATTCCCCATGTGGAAAAGGCATATTCGCAGTCTGCGAGAAAATCCTTGTGATTTTTTACATTGCCCTTGTCAATAAGCGGTGACACCTCACCGAAGCTCTTCAGTCTTTCAAGCACCGAGGGGGTATATACACTGTTGAATCTATGTTTATCCGAGCCGAAAATTGCGATTTTCATGTTGCCTCCGAAATATATTATTTATGCTGATATTCTACCACAAAAAAGAAAAACAGGCAAACGGTTTTTCCCGTCTGCCTGTAGAAATTCTTAGTCGAGCTGTGCAAGCTTTTCCTTGAAATCTTCAATTCTTTCAGCAGTGTTTGTGATTCCCATTGAATCAGCAATTGTTTCAATGAAGGGAAGAGCCTGCTCAAGAGTGAAGGGTCTGCCGATTTCAAGCATAGGATGATCCTTTGCTTCGGGAACGAGCTCGAAAAGGAATTCAGCAGTCTTGGGATTATCAAGAAGCTCGCCGATTGTTGTTTCTTCAAATGAGTACTTTGCCATGATTAAAATCTCCTTATTTTACATTTTTTCTAATTTCATGAAGTCAACCTTTTCAAGGGGTGTGTGCGGAAGCTCATCCATGAAGATAATTTCTCTGGGAACGGAGAACTGATTGAGGTTCTTTGCACATGCCTCGGTGATGATTTTCTTGTATTCTTCCTCGTCGCCCTTTGTTTTAAGAGAAGCGTAAAGTCTTACAAGAACCTTGCCGTCAGCAGTTGTGCCTCTTACTGCACATGATTCCTTGATAAAGGGAAGTGTATCCATAAGATTTTCAATATCTACAGGATATACATTGTAGCCTGAAATAATGATGATTCTCTTTTTTCTGCCGTAGAAATAGAAGAAATCCTCATCATCCTGGTAACCGAGGTCACCTGAAAGCACCCAGGGGGTACCCTCTTCATCGTAATAAATACCTGCGTCCTTGGGACCGTCATCTGTAAGATAGCCCTCCATCATTGTGGAGCCTGAAATTACGATTTCGCCGACCTCACCGTTGGGAACTCTCTTGTGATCATCGTCCCATATTTCCATGCGAAGACCCTCAAGAGGCTTACCGATGGAGCCGTCCTTATATACCCAGTTTGTGTTTACGCAGCAAACGGAGCCAACCTCTGTAAGACCGTAGCCCTGACGAAGACGGGCAGATGTTCCGTTTCTTTCAAGCATACCGTTGAAGGCTTCAAGGAATGCGGGTGAAAGGTCGTCACCGCCGACAAACATCATACGGGTGTTCTTAAGGTGGGGTCCGTCAAAGCCGGGAGTGTTGTAGAGCTTCTTGAACATGTTGGGAATACCGCCGATGCCTACAATATTGTTTTTCTTATAGAGCTTGATAACAAGCTTTGCATCAAACTGCATGAGGGGAATGATTCGACCCGCATTGCAAAGAGCCATGTGACCTGCAACAACAAGACCGAAGGCATGGAAGAAGGGAAGAATAATGATTTCAGCTTCTTCACCGGGATATTCAATGTGGTCTATGTAGCCCAGCTTATGAACATTTTCGTTGATAGCCTTGTTTGTAAGCTTGATTGTCTTGCTCTTTCCTGTTGTTCCGCCGCCGTTTAAGTAAACTGCAATGTCATCACAGTTGTTGACGCAGCCCTCAACGGTTCTGCCCTCATACTTCTTTACAACATCCTTGTAAAGAGTTGCATTCTTGTAGCCGAGAATTTTTTCAAGAAGGGCTTCACCTGCACCTGCTGCTGCCTTCTTTGCGGGAGATGCATAGTCGGAGCAACGGCAGAGAAGCACGGGAAGACCGAGTGAATTCACTGCATCGACATTGTGCTGCTTGAGTCCTAAAACACCAAGACACATAATGCCCTTTGAGCCTGATTCCTTCACGGTTTCAATAAGCGCTTCATCGGGAAGCAGGGGATGAAGGAAGTTTACAATAACACCAAGCTTATTGAGAGCATAGAAGGCGGTGAAGCTTTCTATGTCCGAGGGAACGAATATGGAATAAACGTCGCCCTTTCTGAGTCCGAGCTCTTTGTGGAAGTATGTGGCAAGCGCTTCAATGTCACAGATGAACTTTGAACGCATAACCATTTCGTCCATGTGCTGAGCCTGCTTGTAGTCACCGTATTTTTCAGTGGCTGCGAGGTAGAATTCATAACAGTTATAGTTTTTGGATTCTATCATGTTTGAAAAAGGTTCACTATTCATTTTATCTTTTCTCTTCCTACTTTTTTTGTATATCAGTCAGAAATCTTGTGACCGTTCTTGAGGGGGATGTTTCTCTTCATGAAGGGAATGCGGAGAACACCCTCAAATGTGTCACCATTGAAGGTAACCTCTGCTTCAAGCTCCTTGCCGGGAAGCATTGTGATTTCGCCCTTACCCTTAAGGGTATTGCCGTTTTCAACGATGTCATAAGTTCTGATTTTAACATCCTTGAGCTTGTCGGGAAGCTGGAAGTCAATGTCGTACTGACCGTCCTTGTCAGCGATTACAACTGTAATATCGCCCTTGTAAATCATCATGTTGACTGATGTTACCCATGTACCTAAGCCTATCATAGGAAAAACCTCCGATATGTTAATTTATTGATAAAATTATATCACTCTGTAAGATGAAGAATGTGAACAAATTGTTAAAAATGCCACTGAGTTGCGGAATAAATAACAAATTATTTTTCAGCAAGCTTCTGTAATGCCATAAAGTCAACCTTTTCAAGGGGAGTATGGGGAAGCTCGTCCATAAATTCAATAACTCTGGGAACAGAGAACTTGGAAAGATTCTTTTCGCAGGTTTCTGTGATAATCTTCTTGTATTCCTCCTCGTCGCCCTTTTCCTTGAGAGAAACATAGAGCTTTACAAGGGGCTTGCCGTCAATTGTGCCTCTTACTGCACAGGATTCCTTGATGAAGGGAAGTGTATCCATAAGATTTTCAACGTCAACGGGATATACGTTGTAGCCTGAGATAATGATAAGTCTCTTCTTTCTGCCTGCAAAGAAGAAGAAGCCGTCGTCATCCATGTAGCCGAGGTCGCCTGAACGCACCCACTTTACGCCGTTTTCATCGGTGTAAAGACCTGCATCCTCGGGACCGTCCTTTGTAAGGTAGCCTGCCATGATTGTGGGACCTGAAATTACGATTTCACCTACAGTGCCGTTGGGAACCTTCTTGCAGTCATCATCCCAGATTTCCATTGTAACGCCTGCAAGGGGGATACCGATTGAATTGTCCTTGTTTGTAGTGTTTGTGTTTGCACAGCAAACGGAGCCTACCTCTGTAAGACCGTAGCCCTGACGAAGACGTGCCTTTGTGCCGTTCTTGTCAAGCATTTCGTTGAATTCCTGTAAGAATGCGGGAGAAAGGTCGTCACCGCCTGCGAACATAAGACGGGTGTGCTTAAGGTGGGGACCGTCGAAGCCTTCTGTGTGGTAAAGCTTCTTGAACATTGCGGGAATACCGACGATACCTGAAATTCTGTTATTCTTGTAAAGCTTTACAACAAGCTTCTTGTCAAACTGAAGAAGGGGGATGATTCTTGCGGCATTACACATTGTCATGTGCATTGCAACAACAAGACCGAATGCATGGAAGAAGGGGAGAATAATGATTTCGCCTTCATCGCCGGGATCAATAATGTGGTCAATGTAGCCTAATGCATAAACATTTTCGTTGATAGCCTTGCTTGTAAGCTTGATGGTCTTGCTCTTGCCTGTTGTACCGCCGCCGTTTAAGTAAACTGCAATGTCGGAGCCGTTGTTCTTTATGCCCTCAACCTTCTTGCCTGCATATTTCTTTATAACATCCTTATAAAGAGTGGGCTCACGGTATTTGAGAATCTTTTCAAGAAGAGCCTCACCTGCACCTGCAGCAGCCTTCTTTGCGGGAGAAGCATAGTCGGAGCAGCGGCACAGAAGAATGGGAAGGCCTGTCTTGTTTACAGCCTCAACGTTGTGCTGCTTAAGACCGATAAGTCCGAGAACCATAATACCCTTTGAGTCTGATTCCTCAATTGTTTCAAAGAGAACCTCATCGGGAAGAAGGGGATGCACAAAGTTTACGATAACGCCGATTTTGTTAAGTGCATAGAATGCTGCAATGCTTTCAACGTTTGTGGGAGTAAAGATTGTGTAAGCGTCGCCTCTTTTAAGACCTACGTCATGTGTGAAATAGTATGCGAGTGCATCAATATCTCTTAAAAGATCGCTTCTCTTGCCTCTTTCGTCCATGTGCTGATAAGCATCATAGTCGCCGTACTTCTCGGTTGCGTTGACGAAGAATTCATAACAGTTGAGCTCTTCGGCTTTAATCATCATATTCTGTGCATTGTCTTCACGGAATTTGTTTTCAGTCATTTGGTTCAGTCCTTTTTTATATTACTTTATTATAGTATTTTACTAAACAGATGTCGGAAAATCAATAGAATATGTACATCTTGTACTAAAAATTTTTTTGTGGGGCTTATTCAACAAAATAAACAAAAATGTCTGAAAGTATCAGCTTAATTTGTTGACTTATACCGACACGGTGTATAAAAACGCGCAGCGCAATTCTTTAAGGGCAAAATAAAACAGGTAAAAGTGACGGAAAATGTGCCTGAAATACCGTTTTTATGTACGGGTGCGGGTGTTGACATAATTTTCGTCGGATATTATAATCGGTATATAAATATATATAGTCTGTCCCCCTTTTCAGGGGAGCATGAAATAAGGAGAAAATTATGAAAGCCTGCAGAATTTTTATGGCGGCGGCACTTGTGACTGCGCTCATTTTCAGCACATCCTGCTTTTCATATAAAAGCTTTGATGAGCTTGTAACCATGCATTCGGAGGAAACAACTGCATATTTTTATGAAACACTTGCCGATGTGACAACCTCAATAGCTGTTGAAAATACTACCTCGATTATAGTTGAAAACACAACGGCGGCAATGACAACACAGCCTGCGGTAACTCTGCCCGAGCAGACAACCGCAGCGGTACAGGTGCCTTCAACACAGCCTCAGCAGGAGACTACCACTGCAGCCGAGGTCACCACTGCACCTGTTGAATTACCTGATTATTCATCATATTCAAAGCAGGAGATAATTGATACCTATACACAGGCACTCAATAAAACAAGAGCTTATACGGGTGCGCTTACCGTAAATCATACCGAAAGCTTTGATGCAAGCATCAAGGAGGCACATCCGGGCGGTGCGCTTACCCAGCTTCTTGCAGATAATATTGTAAAGCTTGTAGGCAGTGAGGGTCAGCAGACACTTGTTTTCAATAACGGTTATGCGGTAAATGCCGACGGTGAGACAATTCCCGTGCTTCTGCCACAGCGCTCTGCATTTTCTTTGCCCGCAGCGGGTGTCAGCTCTGCAACAATAAGTGCGACGGGTGACAAAACCAATATCAGAATTGTTCTTGTTCCCGAAACTGTTTCCATGGGAGAGGTGCCGCAGTATAATTCCGATGCTATAGGCTATCTTGATACATCGGGAATGGATTTCAAGATTATAAAAATCAGCCGTGTTGATATTACTTATCCCGGCTCTGTTATAAATGCGGTTATAAGAAATGACGGCTATATTGAAAGTGTGACATATACAATAAACATGAGCACTTATGCCGAGCTTTCGGGCATGGGTATTTCGGGCTACGGCACACTTGAGGGTGCACAGACAGAGAAATGGCAGCTGGCATATTGAATCAGGCATCAGGCAATAGGCAATAGGCATCAGGCATCAGGAGACTTCGTGCGGGAGCACGGATAAAAAGTTTTTGTTAAGCTTAACAAAAGCTTATAGTTTTTGTAAGGGGCAGCTGCCGAAGCGCTGATTGCAGGCAGCGAAATCCCTTGATTGTCCGGGAATGCAGGAAAAGCTTGAAAAAACCACTGAAGGTGTTTTTTAAGTGTAAAGCACCAATCAGTATAACATTTTCTTAAAAAAAGGGTATCAACCGTGTGGCTGATACCCTTCATTATTTACTTAGCAGCAGCAATCCTTTTTCTCGTCAGGATATGTGCGTCTTTCAATTTTTGCGCCTACCAAAGTAAGCTTGTCAACAATGCTTTCATAGCCTCTGTCAATGTAGTGGATGTTACCGATTGCGGTTTCACCCTCTGCGCAGAGTCCTGCAATAATCATTGCCGCACCCGCTCTTAAGTCATCGGCTACAACATTTGTGCCCTTGAGTGTTTTTACACCCTCAACCACCGCAGCGGTGTTGCCTGATTCAACGGAAATGTTGGCACCCATCTTCTGAAGCTGCTGGGTGTATTTGAAGCGGTTGCCCCATATTGCATCGGTAACCTCGCTCTTGCCGTCGCAGATTGTAAGAAGTGTGGTGAACTGGGGCTGCATGTCTGTGGGGAAGCCGGGATAGGGCTTTGTGCGGAGATTGCAGGCCTTAAGTCTGCCGTCGGAAATAACTCTTACGGAGTCACCGCCCTCTTCAACCTTACAGCCGCATGCACGCAGGCGGTCTGCAATTGTATCAAGATGCTGGGGAACAACATTTACAATGGTGATGTCACCGCCTGTTGCGGCAGCGGCTACCATGTATGTGCCTGCTTCTATCTGGTCGGGAATTACTTCATGGTTTATAACCTTGTTTTCCACATACTGAAGCTCGGGCTTACCGTAAATTTTAATGGTATCCGTACCCGCACCTCTTATGGATGCACCCATACGGTTAAGGAAGTTTGCAAGGTCAACTATGTGAGGCTCACGGGCAGCATTGTTTATGGTTGTTGTACCCTCTGCAAGAACAGCCGCAAGCATGATATTTACCGTTGCACCGACTGAAACCGTGGTGAAGGTGAAGCTGCTGCCTATAAGCTCTTCAGCCTCAACGGAAACCACACTGTAGTGGTCATTTCTCTTCTTGGGAGAAATTGTAACGGAGTTGTCGGGGCATATTGTAATCTGCTCACCCATGGAATTGAGATGCTCTGCAAGGCTTATAACCTCGTTGTCTGTAAGAGCGTTTCTGATAACAGTTCTGCTGTTTGAGTGAAGAGCAGTGAGAATGTGGTCTGCAGTGAGAAGCTTTGACTGGTCGTCGAAGATGATTTCCGATGAGAAATTGAAATCGTCACAGTCGGGAATGCAGCCGTCAATTGTTATAATGCGGTCATCCTCATCATATTCAATATCTGCCTTGTTGTTGCTGCGGAGAATTTTGAGAATATCCTTTATATGCTCGTCAATAAAAGCATTTCTGATAACCGTTGTACAGTTGGAGTTTATTGCAGTAAGAACTGCATTGAGAGTTGATGCAAGTGAGGGCTGCTGAAGCTCAACCTCGATGCTGCCGAGAACAGAGGTCTTTGCGCCGAGGGTCTCAAAGCCGTCAAGGTGGAAGTTGATGGGGCGTCTGCCGCCGAAATTACAACCGCCGGGCATTGCAACACGGGCAAAGCGGAATCTGCCGAGCATTGAGCCTAAAAAGTAGTAGGATGCTCTGAGCTTTCTTGAAAATTCGTAGGGAATTTCCTTTGATTCAACATTTGTGGTATCTATCTCAAGTGTTCTTCTGTATTTACCTGTGGAGGTAGTCTTGACCTCGGCACCAAGGTAACGGAGAATGTCTATTATAACGGAAATATCGGCAATGTCGGGAACATTATCTATAAAATACTTGCCTTTTATAAGAACTGTAGCAGGGAGTATAGCTACAGCGGAGTTTTTAGCGCCGCTTATCTCTATTTCGCCGGAAAGACGTTGTTTGCCTGTAATAACATATTTTTCCACGAAAGCACTTCCTTAATTTTTTAGTTATATATAAAATGTAGCAATCATAAATTCAGCCGTCGGCAATGCTTCGTGCCGTCGGTAAAAATGGGTGTTTTTCTTTTTGTGTAGAAAAATACCCATATTTAACCTTATTATATCATATTAATTGTGAAAATCAAAGCATTTGCCGAAAAATATTCCGTTTTAATATTTTTTATCAGTATTTTACAAAAATTATAAATCCAATTTGTTTATTCCTGTATTTAATGCAAATGTGGTACCGTTTATCTTTGCCACTGCTCTGGTGCCCTCGGGTACGGTGAAGGTGTAGGATACACCGTTTTCGGTTCTTTCCCATCTTGAAGCTACCGTGCCGTTAGCGGTTTCTATTGAGCCCTCTGCAAAGGTGAAGTGATTGCTGATAACGGGGCTGAATACAACAGCGGTGAAGCCTGCAGTACCCTCTGCCTGTGTGATACCGCACATTTTTTCATAAATCCAGTCACCTACCGCACCGTATGCGTAGTGGTTGAAGGAGTTCATGTCGGGAGTCGCAAAGGTGCCGTCGGGCTTGTAGCCGTTCCAGCGCTCCCACATTGTGGTAGCACCCTGTGTTATGGGATAGCACCATGAGGGGAATTCGTCTCTTAAAAGAAGCTTATAGGCAAGGTCATTTTCACCGATATCGGAAAGAACATGAAGAAGATAGGGTGTGCCTACAAAGCCTGTGGTAAGGTGTCCGAAGGAGTTTACAAGCTCTGTGAGCTGCTTTGCAACGGGAGCCTTGTCATTGTAAAGACCGAAATGAAGTGCAAGCACGCAGGCGGTCTGTGTATTGCAGTGCATTCTGCCGTTTTCGTCAATGAATCGTGCAATGAATGCCTTTTTGGTGTTTTTTGCAAGGTTCTTGTAATATCTGCAGTCAATGCCCAGTACCTCGGATGCCTTTATGAGAAGATTTGTTGAGTAGTAGAAGAAGGCACAGCCTATGAGGTCCTTTTCCGTTGCACCCTCAACTGCTTCCTTGTTGGGAAGGTCAAGTGCAAGCCAGTCACCGAAGTGCCAGTGGCCCTCGTAAAGATAGGGATTTGTGGAGATGCCTTCATCGGGCTTCTTTTTAAGTGCCCATGCTCTCATGAAGTCAACCCACTTTTTCATGAGCGAATAGTTTTCGGCTAAAAGCTCGCGGTTTCCGTAGGTAAGATACATCTGCCAGGGAAGCACGGTTGCGATATCCGCCCATGCGGAGGAGCCGCCGTGGTCGTCATATTTTGTGGGAACGAAGGAGGGAATTGAGCCAGATTTCTTCTGCATTGCACGAAGGTCGCCCATCCACTTCTTAAAGAATTTCTCAACATTGTAGTTGTAGCTTGCAACCTTGCAGAATACCTGTGCGTCACCTGTCCAGCCGAGACGCTCGTCTCTCTGGGGGCAGTCGGTGGGAACATCAAGGAAATTGCCCTTCTGTCCCCAGATAATGTTATGGAAAAGCTGATTTATCATTTCGTTTGAGCATCTGAAATAGCCTGTTCTCTTCATGTCGGAGTGAACAACAATTGCCATTATTTCATCTGCGGAGTCAATTTTCATACCCTCAATTGCAATGTAGCGGAAGCCGTAGAAGGTGTAAACGGGCTTCACAAGATGGGTGCTGCCGTCGCATATCAGGGTGAATTCCTGCTTTGCAGAGCGGAGATTTTCGGTATATACATTACCGTCCCTTGTCAGCTTCTCAAAGTGCTTTACGGTAATCTTATCACCCTTTTTGCCCTTGATGTAGAAGGAAAGATAGCCTGTAAGCTCCTGACCGAAGTCAATTACGGTATCTCCCTCGGGAGTGATAAGAAGCTGTTTACCTCTTATTTTTTCCTGCTCGGTGATAAATTCACCCTCCTGGGGGATAAGAGTATCCTTTGTATAAGGGATGACGGTTACGGGGATGGGCTTTCCTGCCTTGAAATTATAATCCACGGTTTCACCGTTATACATGTGGTTATAGCGCACGCAGTTTTCTGTTGTTTTCCAGCTGTCATCGGTGATGATGGTTTCGCTTTCACCGTTTTCATATGTAAGAGTCAGTGCGGCAATAACTGCGGTTGTATGGGGAGCTACAATTTTTGAAGAAAGGTCATACCATCTGTGGAAGCGCCAGCCGATGCCTGTACCCACGGTAATGGTATTTTCAGCGGAAATCAGCTCTGTTACATCGTAGGTCTGATATTGAATACGGGTATTGTAGTCGGTCCATCCGGGATTCAGCACGGATGCGGTTACGGGACAGCCGTTGATTTTACAGTCATACACACCCAGTGCGCTTATCTGTAAAACTGCCTTTACGGGGAAGGGCTTTGCAGTAAATTCCTTGATGAAATCCACACCCACATCCTTTTTCTGACGTGAGGGCTTTATCCATAATGCTTCAAAAATCTTGTCCATAATGTTACTCCTTTTTATTTATGATATGTCTGCAAAAAGAGCAGACTTCTTTTCCTTCAGAATTCTGTTTTCCGACTTTTCAAGATACGGGTCAGCGGCGAGAATTTTTTCCGCTTCATCCCGTGCGGCATAAAGTATTCTTGAATCGGTCATGAGAGATGCAATTTTAAGTGAGGGCAGACCGCTCTGACGTGCGCCGAAGAAATCACCGGGTCCGCGAAGCTTCAGGTCCTCCTCGGATATTCTGAAGCCGTCATTGGTCTCGCAGAGAATTGAAAAGCGCTGTGCGGCCTCCTCGCCCTTTGCGTCACTTACAAGAACGCAGTGAGCTTCTGCACTGCCTCTGCCCACACGACCTCTTAACTGGTGAAGCTGTGAAAGACCGAAGCACTCGGCATTTTCAATTACAATTATGTTTGCGTTGGGCACATCTATGCCGACTTCAATAACAACGGTGCATATAAGCACATCGGTATTGCCGTTTTTGAACTCCTGCATTACCTCGTCTTTTCTGCTCTGCTTCATTTTACCGTGCAAAAGTGCGCACCGCAGGTCGGAAAATACGGTTTTTGAAAGAAGCTCATAATATTCCTCTGCCGATTTCCTGTCAGTTGTGAAATCCTCGTTTTCCTCTACCATGGGGCAGACGATGTAGCACTGATTGCCCTTTTTTACCTCTTTTTTAATGAAGCTGTAGAGCCTTTCGTGGTAGGTTGACGGCACCTTATATGTATTTATGTCCTTTCTTCCCTTTGGCTTTTCGTCAAGCACTGAAATTGCAAGATCCCCGTAAATTATCAGTGAAAGTGTGCGGGGAATCGGTGTTGCACTCATAACAAGCACATGGGGAGCCTTTCCCTTTTCGCGGAGTGCCGCCCGCTGATTCACACCGAAGCGGTGCTGCTCGTCGGTTATGACAAGGGCAAGATTTCTGAATACCGTGTCCTCGGTTATAACTGCATGAGTGCCTATTACTATATCTGTGTTACCCGAAAGAATATCTTCCTTGATAAGTCTTTTGTTTTTTGCCGTGGTGCTTCCCGTGAGAAGGGAAATTTTCATGCCCGTACCCTTAAAAAAGCTGTTGAAGGTTTCCGCGTGCTGACGGGCAAGCACCTCTGTGGGTGCCATAAGCGCACACTGATAGCCGTTTTTTACCGCAGAATATATAAGTGCTGCGGCAACTGCGGTTTTACCTGAGCCCACATCGCCCTGAAGAAGTCTTCTCATGGGCGAATGCATTTTCATGTCAGCGGCACATTCCTTTATTGCCCGAAGCTGTGCATTTGTAAGAGTAAAGGGGAGCCGTGCGGTGAATTCGTCGGTGAAATCCTCTTTTATAACGTGCTGTGCTACCTCGGCGTCATCCTTACCGTGGGATAAAATTCCCAGCTGAAGCACAAGAAGCTCTTCATATATGAGCCTTCTGCGGGATGCCTTTATGTCCTCTTGGGTTTCGGGAAAATGAACGGACCACAGACTGTCACGCAGTCCCCGAAGCTTATATT
Organism: Acutalibacteraceae bacterium; assembly: GCA_045638965.1. Taxonomy (GTDB): domain Bacteria; phylum Bacillota; class Clostridia; order Oscillospirales; family Acutalibacteraceae; genus RUG806. Next base: position 81,776 of record JAZUCC010000003.1, read on the forward strand.
TCAGAAGCTGCTCACCGGGCAGAGTTTCCGTGATTTTATCGGAAAATGTCTCAAGTGCGGTTTTTACAGCCTTGGCAATAGCCTTTGAATTAAGAGTAAGGGTCTGATTATAAACGGGGTGAAGATATTCTCCCTTTTCAGCCCTTTCATAGCGGGGCGAAAGCATTTCCTTTCCGCCCATGTCGTTTATTCTGATTTTGCCGAAGAAAATAAATTCCTCGTCCTCTTTCAGGTCATTCACAACATATTTATTGTTGAAAAAGGTCACATTCATCATACCCTTGCCGTCGGTGGCGCAGGTACGGTACATTATTTTCCCGCTCCTTGTCTTTATGGGCATGGGGCGGGCAACTATGATTGCTTTTATTGCAACGGTTTCATTTTCCCTGGCATCGGTAATTGTTACGGTATTCTTCCAGTCCTCATAGCCGCGGGGAAAGAAATAAAGCAGGTCACCTACCGTATTAATTCCCAGCTTCCTGAAGCCCTCTGCCTTTTTTTCACCGATACCCTTAAGAAAACGGATGTCCGTTTTCATGATATCATTCATAGATTGTTTCCTTTTATGAATAAAGTATGTGTTCTTACTGATAATATGTGGGGGTGGATTTATGTTTGAAATAAAAATGAATGCAAGATATATTGTTCACAGGGGAGACATACCGCTGAAAAAGGCATATTATGAGCCGAAGCTGATGCTTTTTGGTGCTGTCGTCTGCTTTCTCACGAGTGCGGGGCTTATTGCGGGAAATGAAAATCTTTTTTTCCGATATTTCCCGTTTCCTCTTCCCGTTATGTCAGCAATTGTCCTGCTTGCGGGAAGCTGCTTTTTGTATTTTTATTTTTCAGCAAGGCTTTATTTTCTTGCTTTTGTGCTTCATCTTGCGGATAAGGATTTTTCCCATCCCGCATCGCTTATGAAATTCACTTGTGTGGTGAAATATGGGGCATGCATGCTATGTGTACGCATCATAAGGCTTATGTGGCGGTGCCTGTTTTTTTTACCCGCTGCGGTTATCGGGCTTCTTATTGTCCGTACCTTTGAAATGCACGGGCAGATGTCAGCTGTCACACTGCTTTCCCTTTGTGCCACTTTTTCTGCCCTTTTCATTACAGGTGCGGTGTATTATATTTCTGTACAGGGAAGATACACCATGTGTGAGCTGCTTTTTATACGAAGCCCCCGTCAGGGAATTTACGGTATTATAAAAAGCTCTGTGCAGATTTTTTCGGGAAATTCCGCTTTTCTTACACTCCTGAGCATACGAAAAAGGGTGTGCATCACTCTTCTTGGGAAATGCATATATCCGCTTCTTCTTAAGGATGTTTTCTGCGGAAGAAGGCTTACGGGAAGACCTTCAGAGGGGGAAGCCCTTTATCAGTCCATGCCCAATGCATTCTGAAGATTGCGGCCTAAAATACCGTCCTTTGCTTCCTCGGGAATGTCAAGCCTTTCAATTCTGTCAATTGCCTTTTTTATATAGTCGGCACGGTTATAGGGGAAATCAAGACCGAAAATACTGCGGGTGTTTCCTGTCTGATGAATTACGGTACGAAGCTCATCATCGGTCAGCGACCACTTACCCGGAAGACCGTTTTCACTCATTGCAATTGTGGTCCAGCCCGCAAATACGGTGTCATTATCCGAATTTCTTTCGGCATTGCACATAACTGCAAGCGCCTCACGGAAGAAGTGATAGCCGCCTATATGCTCCATGCTGAATTTCAGCTCGGGATAGCACCATGCAAGCTCATCAAATAAAAGAAGCTTATAGTCCTTTATGGGATGCCAGTGAAAGCCTGTGTGGAAGGAAAGGAAAAGCCCCTCTCTTTCCGCTTTCTTATATACTCTCTGTGCCTTGAAGGACATTACATTTTCACCCTGGAATGCGGGGTGGATTTTTATTCCCTTAAAGCCGCAGTCAAGCATTTTGTCAATCTGATAATCAACATCATCATCCTCGAAATCAATAGTTCCGAAGCCTATAAGTGAGGGGTCATCCTTGATTTCGTTGTAAAGCCAGTCAATTCTGTCTCCGGGAAGCCCCGAGCGCGCAAACTGATCCTTGAAGCAGGTGAAGCAGACTGCCTTTTCAATACCGCACTCCGCCATTAATTCTTTAAGGTCCTGTACTGTAGCACCCGGTTTTGATTTTTCGGGAAAAACATGGGCATGATTCGCCCAGATATGCTCTCTCATAAATACCTCCTGAGCATAATTCAGCACAACTGAATTATGACTTATACTTATATACGTATAATTTCTACGCTATCACATTCCTCGCCTGCGGAAACCTCAATTGTGTTGATATCCTTTTTGAGCTTCAGCTGGCGGAATACATAAACACCGTCGGTGATTTTTTCAGCCTTGTGCTTTTTGTCCTTGCCGTTGACTAAAATGCGCAGATTCTGGCAGTTTGTAATGCACTTTATGTCAATGAATTTATCAAAGGTCTCGTATGTGTCAAGCTCGCAGATTTTTATGAAGCCCTTAACGGAGAACTGTGATTTATAGTACCAGAAAATATCGTAAAAGCGTGTTCTGTCACTGCTTATAAGGCCTCTTTTTGAATTGATTGCCTTTCCGTCACTGAGCAGTCCTCCGAAAAAGGCAACAATTTTCTGTCTGCAGAAGGTATTCCACATTCTTATGTGCCATTCACCCAGCTCCTCGGGAGTCTTATCAGCCTTGTCGGGGCTTTCGGGAAGAACCGCAAAGCATTTGTCTGGATTGCTTTCCTGTAAATGTGAGAATCTGCCGTTGAAGGTGATGAAGGATTCGGGTGCACTTGTGCAGGGAATACGCAGAAGCACTGCCCTTGCCTTTTCGGGAACAGACTCGTCGTTGTCCTCAATGTCCTTTTCAAGGATGCTTATAAGGTCGGGGGCAAGCTTCTCAAGCAGAGAAGACATTTCGTTGAAATATGCATGGTCGCCCCTTTTGTCGAATACAACTGCGCAAAGGGAGGGATGATTTTTATAAAGTGCAATAAATTCCTTAAGGTGGGCTTTGTCGGTTTCGGTGTCGCCCGAGAAGGGAAGCATGAACCAGAAAAGCATGCCCGCATTGTCACAAACGGAAAGAAGATTTGTCTTTGACGGAAGAAGTGAGGACATCAGAAGATTACCGTCAAGCTTTTTCAGGTTTTCCATGTCACTTTTCACCGATGAGCAGTCGGTAAGCACCACACCGCTCAGGGGAAGCTTGAAGCCGTTGAGATATAAAAAGCCGTCAGCACCAAGCTGTGTTTCTCTTATGCCGAATACGGTCTCCACCTTATCAAGGCACTGTGAGTCACGGAGAAGCTTTGCTTCAAGTGTATAGGTGAATGCACCGCTCTGACCGTCCCACAGCTCATGGGCGGGAATGTCAATCACGGTGTCGGGGGAGGTGGGCTTGCAGGTTTTTGAAGCCACCGTGTCACCCTTCATGCCGTAAACAGTATAGGAAATAACATCATAATTGTTGGGACGGATAATATTTGTTTTTATTTTAAGCTGTGCACCGCTTTTTTTATTTTCGGCAACCACATCAATTCCCCTGCCGAAATCGGTCATGTTGAAATGTGAGGAATCAACAACAATGAGATTCACACCCGCAAAGGAAAAAAGACCGTCCTTACGGGGTGCGGGAGTAACCTTTACGCATATATCATAGGTTTCGTCAATTTTTGCATCAATTGTAAGCTGTGTGCGGAAGCTGCAGCTGCCCGATGAATGGGTGCAGAGAAGTCTGCCGCCGCTGTAAACCTCTGCCTTGCCGCTTATCTGTGAAAATTCAAGATAAACAGTCTTTCCCTCATGCTCCTCCCCGGCAGTCCAGCTTGTTATGAAGCTGCCCGTGGGCATTGTGTCAATGCTGTGGAAAAAGGGGAGATTCACCGAGGAATCGGAAACGGGCTTCTCATCGTTTACACAGTCTGCACTGAAAAGCCAGCCTTTGTTGAGTTCAATTATATTTCTCATAAGCTTACACCTTCAAGTCAATTATAAGTTCTACGGGGCAGTGGTCGGAGCCGAAAATTTCCTGATGGATTGATGCCGACGAAAGCTTTTCATCAAGTGCCTTTGAGGTCACAAAATAGTCAATTCTCCAGCCTGCATTGTTCGCTCTTGCATTATAGCGGTAGGACCACCATGAATATTCTGCCTCTTTATCGGGGTAGAAATAGCGGAAGGTATCAGTAAAGCCCGAATTGAGAAGGGTGGTGAATTTTTCTCTTTCCTCATCCGTAAAGCCCGCCTTACCGCGGTTTGGCTTGGGATTTTTAAGGTCAATTTCCTTGTGTGCCACATTAAGGTCACCGCAGAAAATAACAGGCCTTGTCTCTTCAAGTCTTTTAAGATGCTTAAGAAAGGCATCCTCCCAGTCCTGTCTGTATGAAAGCCTTGAAAGGTCCTCCTTTGCATTGGGAGTGTAAACCGTTACAAGGTGAAATCCGGGGTAGGTGAGTGTAATTACTCTGCCCTCATTATCAAATTCGGGGACACCTATTCCGTAGGATACATTTTCGGGTGTGTGGCGGGTGAAAATTGCAGTACCCGAATAGCCCTTCTTTTCTGCATAATTCCAGTAGCTTTCATAGCCCTCAAAGGTAAGGTCTATCTGTCCTGCCTGAAGCTTTGTTTCCTGAAGACAGAAAAAATCTGCCTGAAGCTCCCTGAAAGCCTCGGGAAATATTCCTTTATTTGTTACGGCTCTGAGGCCGTTTACATTCCAAGATATAAATTTCAGCATATATTGTTCTCCGACAAGTTAAAGTTAATTTAATTGTATCATATTATAATAAGAATAGCAATAAATTTCGGACGCGTAAAGGTTAATTTTGACACTTGAAACAAAGTGCGATATATGGTATTATAAATCGGTATTCCCTCATTTTATAAAGACAGGCAGGTGACAGGACATGTATGGCGGAAATTCCGTTTTTTCTTCATTTTTTAATATGATTTCCGCTTTCGGCGAGGTATATTCCGAGGCGGTTATTATGTTCTGCAATTCTGTTTTCATCCGTCCCCTGCTTTTTATTTTCAGAAGAATAAAAAGATTTCTGCGCTTTTTCTTCCGCCTTGTCGTAATGTTCTTTTCTCCTGCAGGCGTACCTTCACGTGATTATGCCGATGATGTGACAAGAGCGGGAAAGCAGTGCCTGAAAACACTTTTCACTCATCCCTTCTCATTGCCCTCGGTTCTTTTTTACTATATGAAAAAGGCGGCGGGACGCTATGAGTTTTCCTTGAAAAATATGGCATTGTGGGTGCTTCCCCTTGTGCTTGCCCTTGTACTTACTGCAGGTGCGGGAGTCATGTCACACAAAACTCTGTGCCTTGAAATTTCCGCAGACGGAGAAACTCTCGGCTATGTTACAGACGAAAATGCATATATAGAAGCAAAAAACAGTGCAAGACAGAAGCTTTCCTTTGCGGGAAAGCAGGCGGAGCTTCCCGCGGTTTCCTATTCACTTGCCATTACGGATAAAAGCCGTGTTACCGATAATGAAAGTCTTTGCGATGTGCTTGTTGAAAAAAGCGGTACTGCCGCATCGGATGCATGCGGAGTGTTTATTGACGGTGAGCTTTTTGCAGTTATCGGCAGTGAAGAGGAGGGCAGAAGCGTACTCGATAAAATACTGTCCTCTTACGAAAGTGAAGAAAAATTTGTTGTTTCCTTTGCTGAAGAAATTGAATTCCGACAGGGACTTTACACTGCGGACAGTGTAATTACAAAAAATGAATTTGAAAAGGCTCTTCTTCAGGGCGAAAAGACAGTCGCTTCATATATTGTCCTTGAAAATGATACAATGCTAAGCATTGCTTCGGCACATTCAATGACCATTGAGCAGCTTTATGAATTGAATTCACTTGATGAGGAAAGCAGTCTTCAGGCAGGGCAGCTTCTTAATGTATATGAAACCGCAGCCTCACTTACGATAAAAGAGGTAAAGGCGGAGATTACCGCACAAGAGGTTGATTACGAAAAGATAGAAATAAAAACAAATGCTCTTTACAGCGGTACCTCCCGTGTGCTTTTAGAGGGTAAAAAGGGCTATGACCAGGTAACAAGCCTTGTGACTTATATCGGCGGAGAAAAGACCTCGGTGACCGAGGCGGGCCGCCTTACAGTGTCAAAGCCTGTTGCCGAAAGAATACAGGTAGGCACAAAGCCCCTTGACGAGGCATATTCAAACTCAATGGGCGGCATTTTCCTGTGGCCCATTATCGGTGCATACGGAATAAATTCCGACTACGGCTGGCGCTGGGGTAAGCTTCATGCAGGCATTGACCTTGGCATGGGAAATGAGCCGGGTACAAGTCTCGGTAAAACAATTATAGCGGTGGCACAGGGTACGGTAATTGTTGCGGGTACACATTCAAGCTACGGCTACTATGTAATAATCGATCACGGCGGCGGACTGCAGACTCTTTATGCACACTGCCTTGCAAATTCTCTTATGGTAGTTCCGGGGCAGATTGTTGCCGCGGGTGAGCCTATTGCCCGTGTCGGCTCAACAGGCTATTCAACAGGTCCTCACCTTCATTTTGAGGTAAGAGTAAACGGTAACCGTGTAAATCCCAGACCGTATTTAGGAATATAAGAACGGAGATATAATAATGGATTCAATGAGAAGAGAAGACAATCCCCTTCTTGATAATGCCGGTATTTACAGAGAACAGCTTGAAGCAAGAATGAGACAGGAAAGAAAGAACAGATTCAGCTTTGTTTTCGGTCTTCTTACGGTGATTTTTTCACTTATCGGTTTTTTCGGCTGTATTCTTTTCGGTATAAATTTCTTCAGGGAAAAAACTCTTGAAAAGAAAACACAGGATTTTGAAAGCTATAATGAGCTGCTTGTGGCTGTTGCTGCGGTTGACCCCGCCCCCTTTGATGATATCACGGGTGCTGCCATGGAGGAGCTTATAGAAATTGCGGTGTGGAGCATTATAGGTGCAGACCTCGAGCCTGATAAATATGACTATTCCTCGGGTGAGCTTGCAATTCCCGTGGGTGAGGTTGAAACGGCATATACAAAATATTTCGGTACGGACAAGCCTATTGTCCACACAAGTGTAACAGGCTACGGCTATGAATTTTCATATAATGCGGAGCTTGGCTGCTACTATATCCCCCTTACAACCATTGAACCCTTCTATACGCCCGATGTTACCGAGGCACAGGTAAAGGGTGACACAGTAACACTTACCGTCGGACTTATCAATGCAAATGCATGGAAGCAGGACTCAAAAACAGGTGCAGTATCAAAGCCCGACCCCGATAAATTCATAAAGGTAACAATGAGAAGCTCGGGCTCAGCCTCATATATCGGTGCAATAAGAACCTCGGCACTGCCCGAAACCGCTCTTGTGCAGGTGTTCACAACAAATGCACCCGAAGAAACAACCGTTGCCGAGGAGACCACAGCGGCAGCAGTGCAATAAAAATTTCCCCACGGATTTTTCCGTGGGGATTAATTTTTTTATTCAGCCTTAAGTGTCACGAAAATAAGCTCGGGACGATTATTTATTCTTATGGGGAAGGAGCTGTTTCCTATGCCTCGGCTCACAACCATGGTTGTGCCGTCCTCGGTGTGAACACCCTGCCAGTACTTGGGGAAGAAGCCCTCGGTGGGCATGTAAAGTCCTCCAAGCCCCGGAATCACAAACTGTCCGCCGTGAAGATGTCCCGAAAATACCATGTCCTGTTGCTTTTCTGTGTAAACAGAGAAAAGCTCGGGTCGGTGCGACAGTGTGATAGTAAACAGGCTTCTGTTATAGTCTATTTCATCAAGCACCCGTGCCGCTACAAGATATTTATTTTCCTTGCCGTAAAAGGTTGCATCATCAGCACCTATTATATTTATCTGACTGTTGCCTCTGCTGATGGTCTCGCAGGAATTGCGAAGCACATGCACTCCGATTTCGCGAAGCTCCTCTTCAAAGGGCTCATATATCTCGGGGATTCTTGCCTCATGGTTACCGGGGGCAAAATATACGGGTGCTATGGCAACAAGCTCTTTTGCAAATTCAAGGGAAATTTCAGGCTTTGGCCGTCTTGAATCTATAAAATCTCCCGTGAGTACAATTATTTCGGGCATAAGCTCCTTAATTGCAGCAAGAACACTTTCACGCAGAAATTCCGAGCGGGGGTTATGAAAATCGGAAACCTGCGCAACCGTAAGCCCGTCGAATTCCTCGGGAAGCTTGCCGTGTGTGATTTCATATTCCGTCACAGTCAGCATGTTGTTCTGATAAATACAGTAAACGGAAAACAGAACAAGAAAAACGAAGGTAAGCACGGAAAGTGCGATTTTTTTGTTTTTTGAAAGCGTTTTCATCAGTCAATTCTCATTGAGATATCAAATGCCTGTACGGAGTGAGTGAGAGCTCCCATGGAAATGATATCAACACCTGAAAGTGCCTTTTCTTTTATGTTTTCTGCGGTGATGTTGCCCGAAGCCTCTGTAAGAGCTCTGCCGTCGATGTAATCAACTGCTTCCTTCATCTGTGAAGCGGTCATATTGTCAAGCATAATGATGTCTGCACCCGCAGAAACTGCTTCTTTTACCTCGTCCATGTTGCGGGTTTCAACCTCAATTTTTACGGTGTGACCGATTTTTTCACGAAGAGCCTTTACCGTTGCGGTGATGCCGCCGCCTGCATCAATGTGATTATCCTTGAGCATTGCGCAGTCGGAAAGATTGAAGCGGTGATTCTTGCCGCCGCCGCAGGTAACTGCATATTTCTGAATTGCACGAAGTCCCGGAAGAGTCTTTCTTGTATCTGCAATGCTTACATTTGTACCCTTTACAAGCTCAACGCATTCATTTGTAGCCGAAGCAATGCCCGACATGTGCTGTAAAAGGTTAAGGGCAGTTCTTTCACCCTGTAAAAGCATGGATGCCCTGCCCTTCATTGTTGCAATGAGGTCACCCTTCTCAATTCTGTCACCGTCTTTTTTGTAAAGGGTATAGTCAACATCGGGATCAAGCAGTGTGAACACACGCATGGCAACCTCAATGCCGCAAAGCACACCCTCTGCCTTTGAAATGAATTTTGCTGTTGTCAGAGTATCCTCGGGAATAACATAAGCCGTTGCGGTATCAAGATAGTTTATGTCTTCCTTAAGGGCATTTTTTATAATATCGTCAATATAAAACTGGGGTAAAAGCATGATATTTTTTCTCCTTTTGTTTTTTTCCGTAATGGCTGTAAAATGAAGCCGTTTGACGAAAAACAAGCGCCTTAAAACTGTTTGCGTGGCAATAATAACAGATTTTAATAAATGCCTGTTTGTGTCTCAATCCAAACATTTCTGACCGTGCGTCAAAGACGTCGGTTTGTGACACTTTGCACTATATGTTTTCTTCTGCTTCTTTTAAGATAATGTATGCGCAGGTTGCAAGGGAAAGTGCTTCAAGGTACTTTGTTGTGTGGGCATATTTTGCGCCCTTGAGTCTTTTTAAGATGTTGTCAATCTGCTTGAGACCGAAGCGGATTGCACCTGCATCGGGAAGCACGAAATATGCGCTTTGCATAATGCTTCTGATTTCCGTGCGAAGCCCTTCGGGAAGGGGAGCACCCGAAAAATCAAGGCTTACGGGAAGCTCGCTTACCTTTGCAAAGCCGTTTGCCATGCATCTTTTTATATCCTCTGCAGCTCTTCTTGAAAATACGAGTGCTTCAAGAAGAGAATTACTTGCAAGTCTGTTCTTTCCGTGAACACCCGTGTTTGCACATTCACCGCAGGCATAAAGGCGGGGAACAGTGGTCTTTGAGTCAATGTCAACCTCAATTCCGCCCATAAGGTAGTGCTGACAGGGGAAAACGGGGATAAGGTCCTTTGTGATGTCAACTCCGTACTGTGCACAGCCCTCGGAGATTGCAGGGAAGCGTTCTCTTAAGAAATCCGCATCCTCATGTGTGATATCAAGGTAGAAATTATTACTGCCCGTGCGTCTGCTTTCAAGAATAATTGACTTTGAAACAACATCACGGGGGGCTAATTCAAGTCGGTCGTCATATCTGTCCATGAAGCGCTGCTTGTGGCAGTTGAGAAGATATGCACCCTCGCCTCTTACGGATTCGCTTATAAGGAACTGCTCGCCGTTTTCGGAGTTGAAGGCAGTGGGATGGAACTGAATGTAGCTTAAGGTTTTTATTTTTGCACCAAGCTCATAAGCAATTCTGATGCCGTCGCCCGTTGCGGATTTCGGGTTTGTGGTGTATTTATATACACGACCCACACCGCCTGTGCAGAGCATGCAGTAGCTGCAGAAAACACTGTAATATTCACCGTCCTGCAGAAGGTCGGCACGGAAGCCGCTTCTGACACGTACAAGACGTACAAGCACGGTGTTTTCCTTATATATGATGTTTTCCCTTTTCTCAACCTCCTGAAGAAGTCCTCTTACCATTTCCGCACCTGTGCAGTCCTTGTAGTGAACAATTCTTCTCTTGCAGTGACCACCCTCAAGAGTCATGTCAAGCCCGCCCTCGGCATTTCTGTCGAAGCGCACACCCATTTCCATGATTTTTCTTACATCGTCGGGGCCCTCGCTTACAAGCACCTCAACGCTTTCGGGGTCGTTTTCGTGGCGCCCTGCAATAAAGGTATCCTTTATATGAAGCTCAAAGCTGTCATCCTCAAGGTTGAGCACCGCCGCAACACCGCCCTGTGCAAGGTTGGAGTTTGAGGTGGTCTTTGAATACTTTGAAAGTATCATAACGCTTGTGTCTGCATCAAACTGAAGCGCGCCGTACATACCGGCAATGCCCGAGCCTACAACAAGCACATCAACAACAGTTGTCTTGTTTTCCATATTATCAGCTCCTTAGCCGAGTCTTAACATCTCATCAATGCTGTGTCTTGCATTGCTTATAAGCTCTTCGGAAAGCTCAATTTTTTCTCCGCCCTCACCCTTGAGTGCCTTCAGTATGCTTTCGGGCGTGGTATATTTCATATCCTTGCAGGTGAGCTTTTCGGGACAGAGGTGATAGAATTTCTTGTCGGGATTATTGGGAATAAGATAGTCTGCAACACCGCGCTCCGTGCCGATGATGACAGGCTTGTCGCTTTTGAGTGCAAAATCAATTATGTCTGCGGTGGAGCCTGCCATGTCGGCATGCTTCACAACATCCTTTTCACATTCGGGATGCACTGCAAGAAGAGCCTCGGGATGCTCTGCCTTTGCTTTAAGAATGTCATCCTCGGTAAGTTTGGCATGAATAGGGCAGTAGCCGTCCCACAGAACAATGTTCTTTTCAGGGAAATGCTCCTTTACGAATGAGCCGAGATTCTTGTCGGGAATGAAGAGAATTTCCGGTGCATCAAGCTGACCTACGATTTTAAGCGCACTTGATGAGGTAACGCATACATCACATTCAGCCTTGAGTGCGGCGGTGGTGTTTATATATGCCACAACCACTGCGTCGGGATTTTCTTCCTTATATTTTCTTACTCTTTCGGGGCTTATCATTTCTGCCATGGGGCAGGTAGCCTCGGGCACGGGAAGAATTACTTCTGTGTCGGGAGAAAGAATCTTCACACTTTCCGCCATGAATCTTACACCGCACATGATAACCCTTTTTGCACCTGCGGCAAGGCTTTTCTTTGCAAGTGCAAAGGAGTCGCCCGTGATGTCCGCAAGCTCAATAATTTCGGGATTCTGATAGGTGTGGGCAAGAATTACCGTGCCTGTTTCTTCCTTGAGTCTTCTGATTTCATTGATAATTTCTTTATTCATAATAATCACCTTCATTGAGAAGCATTGAGTTTTATAACAAGTGTGAAAACACCGTCCTCGAATTTTGTAAGCATCTCACCGTCATATTTTTTTGCGGTGCTTTCAATGCTTTTAAGACCGAAGCCGTGATTTTCCATGTCCTTTTTCGAGGTAAGATATGATTTCCCGAGTGTTCTTGCGGGAGCGGAAAGGGCAGGATTTGTAACAGAAATAACACTGAAATTATGGTTACCGTGCATTTTGAGCTTTATGAATCTCTTTTCGGGATCCTCAATCCTGCGGTTTGCTTCAATTGCGTTGTCAAGGGCATTTGACAGAATTATGCACATATCAACAGGCTTTATGCTGTTTTTTTCCATGTTCATAACATCATAGTTCGTTGTAATGCTGTCTGACTGTGCCGCATAGAGCTTTTCGTTGAGAATTGCATCAACTGCGGAAATGCCTGTTATTCTTATATACGATGATTCATCAATTATTCCGTTCATTTCACGGATATATTTTTTTATCTCTTCAATATTTCCGCTTTCTGCAAGTATGCTCATTGTAAGCATGTGATTTTTTATGTCGTGGCGGAAATGTCTTGTGCGGTTATAGGCATTTTCAAGATTTTTTATGGAGACCTCCTGTGCATATATCTGTGCCGTAAGAAGGTCATTCTCTCTTTTTATGCCAAGCTGTCGCTGATTGAACCAGAAAAGCACGAAAACCACAACATTTATTATGATAATTCCGATGCATGAAAGGTAGATTGCGGTTTTTATCTGATTGTTCAGCTCATAGGTTTCAATGATATACTGGAAAACAGAGAAGGTTATAAGAGTTACTGCGGGGACAAGAAGAAGGCTTATCCATATTCTGAAAGCGGCACTGCCCTTTGAAAAGCCCTTGAGAATTACACTTACAAGCACCGCAAGGGGTATCATTGTGACATTTGAAAGGGTGATTTTCAGCAGTGCATCAAAGGAGGTTGCTGTCTCGGGAAGAAGTCCCATCTGCTTTGTGATAACTGAAAACAGTATGCTTGAAATAAAAACGGACACGGCAAGAATACCCGAAAATACGGCAATTGCCTCTGCCTTATATTTCAGCTTGCCCTGATACATGAAAATAAGAAGCAGTGCAAGAAGCACACACTCAACTATGTATTTATAGTAGCCTATGTCCGTATATTCCTGTAAGAATATGACGAAGGTGGCAATTATCACATAAGCGATATAGTCAAGCTTTTTTGCCTTGGGGCGCGGCTTGAAAAAATTGTTTACGAGAAGAAATGCGAGCATAATTTCAAACACCGAAGAGAAGATTCTTGCGGTGTTGAGAATTATATCCTGATAGTTTTCTGAAATCATTTCAAGCATGGCTTTTTATCTCATAGCCCATAAAAAGGCTTCGTTTGTTTCCTTTGCCCTGCGCTTGCTTACGGGCAGAGTCTGTGAATTTGTGAGTGTCAGCTCATTCATTTTTACGGAGGAAATTTTCCTTGCGTTTACAAGAAAGGACTGATGGCAGCGGACAAAATCCTGTTTTTTCAGCTGCTGCTCAATGTCATCAAGCTTTCCGTAAAATGAATATTCCTCGGTGTTTGTGATTATGTTGATAATTCTTTTGTCGCTTTCAAAATATATTATGTCGCGAAGAGGTATGCTTACGGTTTCCGATGCTTTCTGGAAGGTGAAGCGCACCTCGTTTGACTTGGTAAGCTCCTGAAGACATTCCTTGAAAACTCCCGCAAAGCCGTGAAGCAGCTCCGGCTTGAGAATGTAGCGGAAGGCTCTTACCTCATAGCCCGAAAAAACAAATTCGGCAGAGGAGGTAACGAAAACTATCATGACCTTGCTGTCGTAAGCACGTATGCGCTTTGCCGCAGTCATGCCGTCGCATTTTTTCATTGTAATGTCAAGCAGAATAAGGTCAAAGCCTGCTTTTCCCTGCTCATACAGCTCAACAAGGGGCTGACCGTCATCAAAGACCGTGATGCTGCCCTCAAGGTCTGCCTTTGCAAGGCAATCGGTTACGGAGCTTCTGAGAAAATCGCATATATATTTTTCGTCATCGCAGATAGCAATGTTAAGCATTTTCATCAACCTTTTTTACGGAAAATTACAAGCTTGCTTGCAACATAATTGAAAATAACAACAAATACCGCAATTATGAGCTTTGCGACAATATCATTGAGTGAAAGAAGACTTACAAGAAGTGCAAATACAAGCTCTTCAAAAACAAGGAAGGAAATAACACGGGCTCCTATGAAGGAGAAAAGCTCGGTGAAAAATACATTTCCCTTCCATGAGCTGCTTTCAAAAACAAAGAGCTTGTTTGTGATGAAGGCAAAAAGCACGGAAACAATCCATGCCACTGCATTCATAAAAAGAATCAGCTGAATATCAAGCTCACCTATGCTGAAAAGCACCTTTTCCTCATAGTTTTCACCTGCAAAAATTCCCATAATCATATAGGTGACGAAGTTTACCGCAGTGGTAAGCACTCCGAAAACAAGATAGGAGATAACCTCATACTGCAAAAGCTTTTCTGCCATGGGGATTTTAAGAATCAGGCTGAAGGGCTTTATTGAAAATATTCTGCTGTAAAGCTTTTCATAAAGGGCTTTTAATTTCATTGTCTTTTCCTCTTTTTAAGGGGAGATAATCTCCCCCCTGCAATTATTTACGCTTTGCGGCTGCCTTTTCAGCCTTGATTTTTTCTGCTTCAGCTCTTTCCTGTGCAAGCTTTGCCTCATGTCTTGCCTTTGCACCCTCGTACTTTTCGGCAATTTCATCAAAGTGTCTGTAGTTTTCAGCCTGCTTTATAAGCTTTTCTGCATCAACGAAGGGCTTTGCTGCACGGTTGAAGTATGCGTGACGGTTCATTTCGTCCTTTACAGACTTCTGGATATCCTTCTTTTCAGCCTTAAGAGAAGCAATTTTCTGTCTGATTTCAGCCTTTTCTACAGAGTCCTTGCCCTTTGATGCATAAAGCTGCTTCATTTCGGCATTGATTTCATCCTCGCGCTCATAAAGACCGTCAAGAGCGGTGAAGTCGGGCTGAATAAGCTCATGAGTATCCTTGAAATATTTCTTTACGGAAGCTGTTGCAGTGATTTTCTTCTTTGCATTTTCAATTGCAATTTTTCTCATTTCCTTTTCAGCGGCATTGTTTCTTGACATAAGCTTTGCTTCCTTAAGCTCTGCCTTTGCAGAAGCCTTATCTGTTGAAAGGATTGCATTTATACCCTGTGAATATACGGCATTTGCCTGTGCTACCTCGAAAATGCCTGCTTCCGAATTGAAGCGGTCAAGCTCATCGCATACGAATTTTGCGATTTCAATTTCTGTGTTGTATGCCTTTGCCTCATTGAAGGCCTTCTTGGCAGCCTTCTTTGAAGCCTTGTCATTTGCTGACTTATAGGCCTTCTTGTTGATTTCCTTGGGCTCGGCATTGCAGAGCTCACGGGATTTTCTGATGATTTCAATACCGTCAACAACACTTTCGTCATTTGTGATGTTGTTGCCGTAGTCCTCAAACATAGCTCTTACCTTAAGCACACGGACAACGGACTTCTGCTTGATTTCATTGAAATCGTACCAGATATAAGGAACAACATTCATTGCAGCACCGAAGGCGGCAAGAATAATGAGAACATGAAGAAGACTTAAGAGAATTTCGGGGTCATAAAGAGCAGAGGATGCGTTGGAGTAGTTATCCTGACCGTTGGCAAGCTGATTTGCAAGCATTTCGCCGACGGTGGTCTTGCCGTCACCTAAAAGTCTTGAAAGAATTGTGGGGTCAGAGGTTACCTTAAGGGCTGTTTCCTTTGTAACACCGTTCTGCTTGTAAACAAAGGGAAGCACACTGGAGGTTGCAAGGGTGATAACCGTACCGATTGTTGCAACTGCGGAGAACATGCCGTCGATTCTTTCGCCTGTCTTGTACTGCTGATAGTCACGGATGTCTGCCTGAATTGCAGGGTTCAGGATATGTGCAAAGGAGCCCATAAGTGCATTGAACCATAAGCATCCCATAACAAGCCATATCGTAGCCTTCGTAATATCCTGACAGGAGGGCAGCAGAAGAAGAATGAAAAGAATATTAAACATATTTGTTACTACGAGAACTGCCTTTTTGCCCCATTTCTTGATGGCAAAGGGAGCAAGAAGCATACCCCACAGGGATGCATTACCGTAAACGGTGGTGATAAGAGCATATTCGTTGCCGTCGCAGGCACCGCCGTAGTTATAAAGCCAGGAAAGAATGTTTGCATAGGAGGATTCAAGGAAGCCTACCCAGCCTGCAAGGGAAATAATCCAGAAATACTTGTTCTTTGCAACCGCTCTCAATGCGTCAGAGAACTTAATCTGTACAACGTGGGTTCTTGCCTGAACGATTTTTTCCTCTGTATTCTTATAAACCACAATGCAAAGCAGGAAGCCGAGCACGGTAAGAATGGGATATAAAAGTCTGTAAACACGGATATCTGTTGAGTTTGTGTGGAAAAGATTTTCCGCTATAAGGGGAGTGAAAAGGTTTGTGAGTGTGGGTGCAAGAGAATAAACAACACTCTTTACGGATGCCACATTCGCTCTTTCCTGTGAATCGGGCGAAAGCACATGGATGAGGTTTTCATAAGCATCGTAGAAGAAATAGTGGAAGAAGTGGAGAAGGAGGTTGAGCACCATGATAATGGCACATTTTACAACATAAGCCCTTGTCTGTCCGAAAAGAGTTCCCTGAAGGAAGGACATTTCATTCAGTATGTTGTACGGGAACCAGACCATCGTAAGACAGATAATTGCCGTGGGCAAAGCCATGGTCAGGATATAAGGACGGTATTTACCCTCTTTGTTACGGGTGTTGTCAATGATGTTTGCACGGATGCCCGTAAGCGGAATGTTTGCAAGAACTGCAATAACATACATTATGTATGTGTGAGTGGGGTCAACACCGAGAGTCATTGTAAGAAGGGTGTTGTTTGCCGAAAGAAGACAGGCATTACCGAGGGTGATTATCATGTAAGCACCGATGCCGCCTACCGAGTAGCCGAAAATACCCTTATAGGGAATGTATTTTCCCTCGGGAGGTGTCTTCCAGAATGAGAAAACATCTGAAACCAGACTTTTTGCTTTGCTTATGAGTTGCATAACAATACTCCTTATAATTATAATTATTTTAATAATAGCATAACAATCCGCTTAATTCAATTGTTTATAAAATAAAAAAAATTATTTTTTGCAGTTTTTTGTCTTTTAATTGAATATGTTTTGTGTTAAGATTACATTGGTGATGTATGATGTTCAGAAAATATGCAGAATTTGCAACCGAAATGGCTTGTAAAATTTTAGCAATTGATTCCCCCACGGGATATACGAAAGCTGCCGCCGAATTTGTAAAAAGCGAATTTGAGAAAATCGGCTGTCCCGCCTTCATAACAACAAAGGGCGGTGTTGCGGTTGACCTTGGCGGTAAGGATGAAAAAAATGCACTTCTTCTTGAAGCACATCTTGATACCCTCGGCGGTATGGTAGCCGAGATAAAAGGAAACGGCAGGCTCCGCATAACTCCTCTCGGAGGTCTCAACGGCTTCAATACCGAGGGCGAAAACTGCCGTGTCATCACAAGAAGCGGTGATATTTTTGACGGCACCTTCCTTCTTAACAATCCCTCAATTCATGTAAACGGTGAATTCAGCAAAACCGACCGAAGCTTCTCTAACATGGAGGTTGTGCTTGACGAGGATGTAAAAGCTGCCGAGGATGTAAAAGGGCTCGGTATCGGAAACGGTGACATCGTGGCATTTGACACAAGAACGGTTGTCACAAAATCCGGCTACATAAAAAGCCGTTTTCTTGATGATAAGTTAAGTGTTGCGGCAATACTCGGCTTTGCAAGGCTTCTTAAGGATGAAGCTCTCATTCCCGAAAGAAAAATATATCTTCACATAACCGTGTATGAGGAGGTAGGCCACGGAGCTGCTGCAGTCCCCTTTGAGGGCATCACCGAGGTGCTTTCGGTGGATATGGGCTGTATCGGTGACGGACTTTCCTGTACTGAAAAGCAGGTTTCAATCTGCGCAAAGGATTCGGGCGGTCCCTACAGCTACGATATGACAACAAGGCTTATCGAAGCAGCGAAAAAGACAGGCGCCGACTATGCGGTTGACGTCTATCCTCATTACGGCAGTGATGCCGAGGCAACTCTTCGCGGCGGACACGATTTCCGCCACGGACTTATAGGTCCCGGTGTGTATTCCTCACACGGCTACGAAAGAAGTCACATTGAGGGAGTGGAAAACACAATACGAATCCTGCACGGATTTGTATTGTGAAATTAAGAATTATAATTTGCAGAAAGCGAAAGATTTTATGAATATCAACTTCTGTGTTCCTTGTCTTCTGGGGCTTGAAGGTCTTATTGCCGACGAGCTTCGTGAGATGGGGGCTGAAAATGTAAATGCCGAAAACGGCAGAGTGCTTTTCTCGGGTGATGAGCACATACTTGCAAGAGCGAATATCTGCTCTCGCTTTTCCGAAAGAATTCTTATAATGGTGGGTACCTTTGAGGCTCATACCTTTGAGGAGCTTTTTCAGGGTACAAAGCGTCTTCCCTGGGAGCAGTGGATAGGCAAGAAGGACCGCTTCCCCGTAAAGGGCTATTCTCTCAACTCTGACCTTTTCAGTGTAAGTGACTGTCAGTCAATTATCAAAAAGGCGGTTGTTGAAAGACTCAAAACAAAATATACAATTCCGTGGTTTGAGGAAACGGGTGCATTATATCAGATTCAGTTTTCAATTATGAAAAATCAGGTTTCCGTATTTATTGACACCTCGGGCAGAGGTCTTCACAAGCGCGGCTACCGTCCCGATGCAAATGCCGCTCCTCTTAAGGAAACCCTTGCGGCATCTCTCTGCCGTATTTCCCAGCTTCGCCATTACCACACTCTTTACGATCCCATGTGCGGCTCGGGTACAATTCTCATTGAGGGCGCTCTCATGGCACTCAATATTGCTCCCGGTCTTTACAGACGCTTTACCGCAGAAACCTGGAGTCAGTTCCCTCAGGAAATCTGGCAGGAGGAAAGAAGAAGAGCAGTAAGCCTTCAGCGCAAGGACATTGACTTCCATGGCTACGGCTACGATATTGACCCCGAGGCTCTTAAAATTGCAAAAGAAAACGCAAGAAAGGCAGGGGTTGACAAATACCTCACCTTCATTCAGCGCGATGTAAAGGACTTTGAGCCCGAAACCGAGCGTGCTACGGTTATCGTGAATCCCCCCTACGGTGAAAGACTTCTTGATATCGACAATGCAAGAAAGCTTTATAAGACAATGGGTGACAGATTCAGACCCATGAAGGGCAGAAGCTATACCGTTATCACTGCCGACGAGGAATTTGAAAAAGCCTTCGGCAGAAAAGCGGACAAGCGCAGAAAGCTTTACAACGGCATGATAAAATGTCAGGTATATATGTACTTTAAGTAAGTAACGGAGTGTGAAATAAATGGATACAACACAGATTATTACATCGGTTGTGCAGATGCTTTTAGGACTTGCATTCTTCCTTTTCGGTATGAATGTAATGTCAGGCGATCTTGAAAAGCTTGCAGGCGGAAAGCTTGAAGGGCTTCTCAGAAAGGTTACGAAGAATCCTTTACTTGCAATTTGTCTCGGCACGGTTATTACGATGGCAATTCAGTCATCCTCTGCAGTAACTGTTATGCTTGTAGGTCTTGTAAACTCGGGAATTATGGTGTTCTCGCAGACCATATTTATTATCTTCGGTGCAAACATCGGTACTACATTTACCGCGTGGCTGCTTTCGCTTTCAGGTATTGAAAGTGACAGCATCGGTATGATGATGCTGAAGCCCGAAAATTTCTCTCCCATACTTGCATTTATCGGCGTTATGTTTGTAATGTTCTCCAAAAATTCCAAGAGAAAGAGTCTTGGTACGGTTTTTGTAGGCTTTGCGGTGCTTATGTACGGTATGGAATTTATGGGTGAGGCTATGGATCCCATAAAGGAAATTCCCGGTATTGAAAATATATTCATAAAGTTCAGCAATCCTGTCCTCGGTGTTCTTGTAGGTGCTGTAATAACTGCAGTTATTCAGTCCTCCTCTGCATCTGTGGGTATGCTTCAGGCTCTTGCTCTTACAGGACTTCTTGATATCGGAATGGTAATCCCCATTGTTATGGGTCAGAATATCGGTACCTGTGTTTCTGCTGTTATCTCCGCAATCGGTACAAGCTCAAAGGCAAGGAGAGTTGCCTTCTTACATACAGCCCTTAATGTTATCGGCACGGTGCTTTTCCTTACCGTATTCATTATCGCAGATACAGCCTTTGATATTCCTCTTTTCAGCGAGCCTGCCACAGTATGGACTATTGCACTTATTCACTCCATTTTCAATGTATTCATCACAGTTGTTCTTTCACCCTTCGCAAAGCCTCTCATAAAGCTTACAGAGCTCTGCGTCAAGGACAAGGACGCGGAAAAAAAGAACAATGTTCATCTTTTCTCAATGGACGAAAGACTTCTTGCAACACCCTCTGTTGCTATCAGCGAATGTGATAATGTTACCGTCAAGATGGCAGAAACCGCAAAGCAGATGATTCTTACATCATTCGCGTCCCTTTGTGAATATGATAAGGAAACAGAGGAATGGCTTCTTCTTCAGGAGGAAATTCTTGATGCTTACGAAGACGACATCGGCTCCTTCCTTGTCAAGGCAACCGCACTTTCACTTTCGGAAAGCGATTCAAGAAAGGCAGGCCGCATGCTTCATTCAATCGGCAACTTCGAGCGCCTCGGCGACCATGCACTCAATCTTCTTGAATCAGGTAAGGAAATGGCTGCAAAGAATATAACCTTCTCCGAGCAGGCTTATTCAGAGCTTACCGTGCTTACCGACGCTCTTATCGAAATTATGACTCTTACAAACAAGGCTTATGCTGAAAATGACCTGGAGCTTGCATCCCGTGTTGAGCCTCTCGAGCAGGTTATTGACCGCATCACCGAAAAGGTCAGAAAGAGACATATCGACCGTCTTAAGGCGGGTGAATGTACAATTGAGCTGGGCTTCATTCTTTCGGATATCCTTAATGACTGTGAAAGAATTTCCGACCATTGCTCAAACATCGCAGTTGCGGTTATCGAGTCTGCAACCGACGGCTATGATGCCCACAATTACTTAAGCTCAGTCAAGTCAGGCAATGACAGCTTCGACGAGGAGTACAGGCAGTACAAAGAAAAATACAGATTGCAGAAAAACGCATAAACCCTTGAAAAATAAGGCTTCGCAACCGATGTAAACTTTAGTTGCGAAGCCATTTTTTATGTATTTATTGAGCTTTACGAAAGCTGACAAACCAGTAATAGGCAGGGATGGCGAGGAATACAAGCCAGGTCGGATGCCATATGTTAAGTAAAAGTCCGAAAAGTAGGAACACTATTATCGCATAAAGATAAACAGGCTGCAGCAGAAGCATTTTCTTTTCTGTTTTCTGCATAAAGGAAATCGCGCACAGATAGTATGCAGGAATTGTGAGAAAAATAAGCCATGTGGGGTGCCACAGCTTTATTGAAAAGCCGATGGCAAGATAGCCGATTACAGCAATAAGGAAGAAGGGGAAGCGCAGCATTTTTCTGCCGAGTGCCGGCAGGTCTGCGGTTTCTCTTTTTATTATTTCCGCTATTTTTTCTGATGTGGCGGAATCGGTATTTCTGCTGACGGGTGCGTTTTTTTCTTCGCTGAAAAGTATTGCCTGTGCTTTGCTTTCAGCGGGGTATTCCTGTGCTTCCGCTTCACTCTCTTCTGCGGAAGATATCTGAATTGCGCAAAGAAGCTCATCGGCGGTTTTTTCACCTAAAAGGTCATCAAGTGAAACAGAATATATCTTTGAAAGTGAGAGCAGATTTTCCGTATCGGGTGAGGCTTCACCGCGTTCCCATTTTGAAATTGCCTGACGGCTGACACCTATTTTTTCGGCAAGAGCCTCCTGTGAAAGTCCGTTATGCTTGCGAAGAGCAGTTAATTTTTTTGCGGTAAAAAGGTCCATATTTCTCCTCCGTGAATTGATTTTTGTACGGTTGCCGTCGGTTGCGGCATAAAATGTAAACTGAAGTATATATTGAAAAGCTGAAATGTAAAGTGCAGTTGGTGTTTTTTTGTCTTCTCACGGGGTAAACTGATATTGTAACAGGCGCAGTGCCTGTGAGCACAATAATAACAGAATTACTTTAACAGGAGAATATGAAATGAATCTTAAAAACACAGAACACTTCGGAATACAGAGAAAAATCGTAGCAAACATGACAAGCGAAAGCTGGAGAAGCATCCCGCATGTATCATATATCTATGAGGCGGATGTAACGGAGCTTTTCTCATACTACAGGGAAATGAATTCGGAATATAATACGAAGGTTACCTTCAATACACTTATTCTGAAAATCATAACCGAGGGACTTAAAGCCGCCCCTGAAATGAATTCCCATATCAATTTTAACAGAAGACTTGTCAGAGGTCAAATAAATACTTTTGAAAACATCAATATTTCTATGCCCACTATTCTGCCCGACGGAAAAATGATGACAATCAATTTAAGAAATTTTGAAAACCGCAATCTCGATGAAATGACGGCTTATATTAATGATGTAACAAGAAGAGCGGAAAATACCGATCTTACCGAGGCACTTTTTTCCGTATCGCTCAATGATACTCTCAAGGCTCTTAAAAGGGGACATCTGCTGAAAACAATTTACCGGCTTGTAGGCTCAAAGACAGGCAAGCACAGGGTAAAGACCTTATCGGGAAAAGCAAAAAAGGAATATGAAGCCATTCCCGAAACCGAGCGCCTTACCTACCGTGATCTGGAGCAGGGAACAGTTACCGTTTCAAATATCGGTTCAACCTGGCTCGGTCAGAAGGGTGCAATGTCACTTCTTGAAATTGTGCCTCCTCAGGTATGTGCATTCGGTGTGGGTGCCGTGCAGAAAAAACCTGCCGTGACAGCGGATAATAAAATTGAAATCAGACAGATTCTTCCCATCTGCATCGCCTTTGACCACCGTGCTCTCGACTTCGGTGAAATCACTCCCTTTATGAAAAGGCTTGAGGATATTTTTGAAAACCCCGAAATCATCTTCAGCTGGAGAAGCGAAAAGAGAAATCTCAAGCGCATCAGTGCATAAAAAATCAGGGTATCGCCTTTGTGACGATACCCTGTATTTTTTTAATTGAACCGTGTAGCATACTGACAGCGTGAGCATAAATCCTCTGTGCATCTGCCCTCGGAAAAGCCGTTATAAATTGCCCTTGCCCTTTCACAGCTCATTATTTCTTCAAGACTGCTGCTGAAGAGATTTCCCAGCGGAATGCTCCCGTCTGCATCAAGACAGCAGGGAACAACCGTACCGTCCGACAGCACGCCTATCTGATCCCGCAGTCCCATACAGAAATGAACCTCCTGCTTATCGGCAGTCTTGTCGGGCCATATAAAGCGGTCGGCAAATTCAAGATAGATTTTCTCCGAAAGCCTGTAGCCCCTTCTGTTTTCGCTGAATGAGAAATGATTTTTCAGCATGGTGAGAATATTATCGTTGAGAAGATTTTCTCCGCCGCCGTTCCAAAGACGAAGCACACATATTGTGCCGAGCTTTTCCGCCTTTTTGCAGAAAGCAATAATCGGCTCAATATATTCCCCGGCGGAAATGTCCGTTTCGTTTGCTTCATAGGAGTGCAGTGAAAATGTCACCTTGTAGGGCGGTGTGTCATAAAGCTCTTCTGCCCGCTTTTTAATAAGGAAACCGTTGGTTGCGACGGTTATCTTAAAGCCCTCTTCGGTTGCCATTTTAAGAAAATCCCCGAAATGCGGATGCAAAAGCGGCTCACCCATAAGATGAAAATAAAGATAGTCCGTGTGCGGCCGTATCTTCTTTATAAGAACGGAAAATTCCCCGTCCGACAGAAATTTTTTCTCTCTTTTTGTCTTATGGCAGAAGCTGCAGTCAAGATTGCAGACATTGGTTATTTCAAGATAAGCTTTTCTTAACATTATCAGTCAACAAAATTGAAATTGTCCTTGTTTTCTTCCATGAACTTTGCATAAACCTTGTCAACAAGCTCCTGGTCGTCAATTCCGAGATATGTATCATATTCGCTGTCAAGCTCCTCAACAACCTCGAGAATGTGTACCTGTGAATCGTCGCTTTCGGGAAGAAGAGCTACATAGTCACTGCCCTCAAATTCAACAAAGCCGAGAATTTCAAACTTTTCAACGTTGCCCTCTTCGTCAACGAATTCAAAAAATTCTACCTCTTCGGGTGCGGGAGTGTTGCTCTTATTGTTGTTTTTGTTGTTCTTGCTCATAATAAAAAAATCCTTTCGGTTATTGATTTACTGTTATATAAAGATTCTGCAGACCTACTGCGGCACGAAGAATAAGTCTTGCATCGGCAGAGGTGATTTTATTGTCCCTGTCGGCATCTGCGGCAAAAAATGTCATTCCCGCGAGAGAAACAAGACCTACTGCGGCACGAAGCGCAGTTCTTGCATCACTCGCGTCGGGCTTGCCGCTGCCGTCAATGTCGCCCTTGCTGAAATAGGGTGAAATATTTATTGTGAATACCTCGGAGAATTCCTTGTGGATAACTGTAATGTGCTGTGTGCCCTTTACTGCGGGATTCGGGGTGCTCATTCTGAAATCGGTGACATATTCGGATGTGCCGTCGGTATAAGCAAGCTTGACCTTTATTCCCGAAAGGTCAATCACCTCACCGTAAAGGAAATTCAGGCGGAGGTCAGCGGGGTAAACAAGCACAATTTTTTCGGGGGATGCAATAGAATATCGGAATTCTATTGTCACATAAAGTCCGCCGAAATATACCCTGACCTTGTTTCCCGGACCAATTATGAAGTCGGAGGGGGTGCACACCGCTTCGCAATTCTGATGATATACCTCTTCCTTTTCGCCGTTGTCGTAAACTGCTTCAAGCACAAGTCCGTCAATGGCGGGGATGTCGGTATTGTTGTAAACGGTGAGATTATCGGGCTGCTTTTTCACTGAAATTGAAACAAGCCTTCTCGGAGTTACATTCACAGTGAAATCCGCATAAATGTCGGAATATTTATATGCTATCCTGAATGTGTGCTGACCCTTTGAAAGAGCAGTGCCGTGAGCCTCGTCATGGCATGAGGTGATTGTGAAATCGGCATCATTTTTTATCTGCTCATAGGTATATGATTTTTTTGTTGAATCCCTGAAGCTTAAGGTAACCGTAAGCCCCGATAAATCAAGAGCCTGATTTTCCATGTATGCCGCGGCGGGCATTTTTGTTATTGAGATGCTCTGCACGGGAAGCCTTGTTACCGTTACTGAAAATACGGCTGAATATGTGTTTACATTGTCGGGTGTATAGGTGATTTTGATTTCCTTTGTACCGGGTACCTTCATTTCGGGTGCATAAACATTATAGCCCGTAAGTGTCGCTTCCCTGCCGTTTTTATCTGTGCTTACAACTGAAAGCCCCGTAAGGTCAAGCTCCTCGGTGCCGTCAACATAAGAAAGCTTTTTCGGAAGTGTCTTTATTTTTATTCCCGTGATATTCTTGTTTTCTGCAGGAGTGGAAACCACCTCAAGGGCACCCATCTGCACCCAGCCTGTAATGCCGTCCTTTGCAAGATAGATTTTTCCGAAGGTGTCATTTCTTATTTCGGTTACATCAATAAATGTATCCTTTGTTATTTCAGCAAGCTTTTTTCCTGTAATACTGGGAGACGCATATACGCCTGTCACATCCTTTGTGACAATATATTTTCCCGTTTTCAGCGCAAGGCATAAGGGGGAAAAGGAAAGAAGCATTGCTGCAATCAGAAGAATGGAAAGAAATTTTTTCATTTTCACCAATCCGTTAATTTTTTAGGGAAGAAGACCGTTTTCAAGAAGTATGTCGTAAAGATTATCAAGCCCTACTGCAATGCGCAGGGTTGTTCTTGCGTTGTCCGAGGAAATTTTACCGTTGTTGAAGAAATCCACACGGCGCAGTCTTTCATAGTCAGGCTCTTCAATGCCTACAGCCGCACGAAGCACATAGCGGGCATCCGCGGCAGTTGTAGCTCCGTCGCCGTCGGGGTCGCCAAGCTTCTTATCGGCTATATATTGCATACGCTCACGGTATTTTTCCTGTGCGGTTTCCTCGTCGGAAATCCACCTTGCATAGAAAAGCTTCACGCCTGTTTCCCAAGGGGCTATAGCAGTGATTTTTTCACCTGAAAAATCGGGAGTGGCATACCATCCGCCGAAGCTGTAGCCCACAACGGGAGACTTTATTGAAAGAAGCCTTGTTCCGGTGCCTACCTCATATTCGATGGGATTTTTTGTGTTGTCCGCTCTGCCGAAGGGGTAGGAGATATCGGTTGTAAGCACATAGTTTATCTCATAAACCATAGGAATGAAATGAGCCTTGAGAAGCATTTCCTTTGTTCCCGCGGGGACAGCGCTTATTCTTATATCGTTTTCAGCTGACCAGCCGTCAAAGGTATAGCCTTTTACAGACGGAGTGAAAAGGGGGAGACTGTTCTGTAAAGGCCCGGCAAATATGAGTCTTGCATCCGTGGGGATAACAGAGCCGTCGGCAGATATGTAAGCGGTAACAGTGTCGGAGGGCGCATATATATATACCTTTTGGGTACCCTCGGTGTAGCTGTTTTCCGAAGCAAGGCATATTCTCATGAACACGCGGGATGAATTGCTTTTTTGTGCAAAAGCCGTAATTTCGTCACGGGTGATTGTGAATGAGCCTTCAGCAAGCTCCCTGATGCAGCTCCAGTTGAAGGAATCGCCGCTCATTTCAAGAAAGAGCTTTGTTTTACAGGCAAGATAATACTCTGGAGAGGCAAGAAGTGCCTGCTGAGACTTATAGCTTTCAAGTGCCAGCTCATATACCATTTCCCGCAGCTGCTCTGCATCGGCAAGGGAATGGGAAAATTCAACAAGGAAGGCGGACATGTCACTGTCAGCGGTAAGTGACAGTATTTCGGGCGGGGGAGTAAGCTTGTTCTGCGACTGGACCGCGTATGCGGGCATGATAAATGAAAATACAAGCACAAGACACAGCAACAAGGATAAAAGCCTTTTCATTTGTTCACCTCCGCAATATACTAATGTAATTATATATATAAAAGCCATTTTCGTCAACAAAAAATATTTTCCTTGCTATCCACTTAATACCACGGCTTTTATGTTGACAAAAAAACACTTTTATTGTATTTTGGAAATAAGAAAACTGCTGAAAGGAAAAGTAATATGAAAAAGTTTACTGCATTGCTTATTGCTTGTTCGCTTGTGCTTTCACTCGCATCCTGCATGAAGGTACATATAGTTCTTCCCGAGACAAATATCGGTGTAAACGGCACCGTTGAAAATACCACAAGAGCTCCCGAGCCTGTTGTGACACTCCCCGAAATCACAACCGCAGCAGTTGAGCAGACCACTGCCGCACCCGTTACCGAGCAGACCACTGCCGCACCCGTTATTGAGCAGCCCACCTCCTCTGCACAGAAAACTCCTCTTGAAATGTCAAAGCATGAGCTTCTTGATTGGTTCAATCTTAATCTTAACAATGTCAAGGAGGGCATGCCCGCCTTTGACCGTGCAAAGCAGTCCACTGTTGCTGATATCGTTCTTTCAAATCAGCTTGCAAACGCCCTTGTCGGCTTTGTGAAGGGAATGCTTCTTTCCGAAGAGGTTGAAACCATGTCCGCAGCCAAGGGACAGTCCTGCGTTGAAATAATGACTCCCACAGGTGAAAGATATGTTTCACAGCTCGGTGCAGCCGACATAAAGGATATCTCCGTTGTGTCACAGGGTACAAGCTATGTTGTTACCGTTACAATGCCTGATGCGGTGAATCCCACAAAGGATGAAAGTGCATATGCTAAAATTTTCAACTTCATCACCGTTGACGATGTTATGAATACCTATGCTCCTAAGGTAGGCGCTACCGTTGACAGAAATAATGTAAAGGTAACATATTCCGGCTGTACCGCAAAGGCAAAAATTTCTCCCGACGGAAAAATTGAGGAATACGGCACCTATGTCACCTGTGTTGTGTCCCTCAAGGAAGCCTCTATCAAAAAGGGTGTAACAATCAGCACGGATGTTGAGTTTACTCTCGTATCAACAACCGATTTTACAAATTTCTCATATTAATTCACGAAAATTACAAAATTGTATTTTTTATGCAGATTAATTTTGATAAAGTCACTTGACAATTGTTGTCCGATGTTGTAAATTATGTATGTATTGCATACTGATTTACTATGTATGCAGAACATTATAACGGCTGATGCCGTATCATTGAAAGGGGTACAAACCTAATGAAGAAAAATGCTTTCAGAGTAATTGCACTTGCTCTTGTTGCAGCAATGCTTTTCGCATTCGCTTCCTGCACACAGGAAATTCACGTTCGTTTTGTTGACAAAGACGGTAACGATGTTGACATCAGCGGTCTTGTAGGCGGCGTTCAGAACGTTGGCGGCTCAACAAATACTCCCGTTGTTGAAAACACAACAGCTGCTCCCGTACAGCAGACACCCTCACAGACAGAAGCTACAACAGCTGCTCCTTCAACAGAAGCTACAACAGCTGCTCCCTCAGGTGAAGCTACAACAGCTGCTCCCGCTCCCGCAGGCGCTCTTTCAGAAAACATGTCTTCTGCAGACGTAGTTGCTGCTTACAAGAAGGCTGTTGACGATGTAAGAGCAGGCGCTGCAGGCTACACAAAGAAGGAATGGCAGAATGTTGACGCAGTTAACATCGGTGGTTCCGCAGTTAACGCCGCTGTTACATCAGTTCTCGGCTCATTCATGACAGTTGAAGCTGACGCTTCAGAACAGGTTAACGCAAAGGGCTCAGAGGATGCTGCAAATAGAATCAATCCTTGGGTTCTTACAGACCTTTCAAAGGTTGCTTCCGCTACATGCGCAAAGGACGGCTCCAACTATAAGCTCACAATCATCATGAAGGATGAAGACACACCCAAGAAGGAAGGCTCAGTTCTCGGACAGGTTACAGGCGCACTTCTTTACTGGGAAGATATTGAAAAGACACTCACAGAGGATCCCACAGTTACAAAGATCCTTACAGAGTTCTCTGACATTCATGTTAACTACAAGGGCTACAAGATTGAAGCAGTTATGACTCCCGACGGAAAGCTCGTTTCTATCGACCACACAGCTGACGTTGATATTCTTATCGGTCACGCAAAGATCCTTGTATTCAATGTTGACAACAAGTCAGGTCACATGTGGAACTACTGTAAGTTCTACAACTTCACATATTAAGTTGTAGCTTACATAAGCCAATAACAAATAAATTGCGGTGCAGGTTTTCCTGCACCGTTTTTCATTTTGTCTTAAAATTGAAATCTACGTTTGTGAAAAAGCAATCTTTTTCCCATGTTACAGGATTACCGTCTATGTAATTCCATATGTTATCAAAATCTTTATCGTTTCGCACAACATGATCATAGTAAGAACGTTGAAAAAGCTTTTTGCCGCATTCTTTGTTTATGAGTCTTTTCAGGGATGATACATATTTGGGGATTATGGCATTTGGACCGATAGATTGATTATTGTTATTGTTTACATATATCAACAAGTGTATATGGTTGGGCATGATAACGTAATGTTCAACTTCAATATCGGGATTTTGCGTATTTGTTGAGGTTATATATTTTTGGGCAATTTCCCCGATTTCACTGAGGCTAATTTCTGCTGCGACAGGAACTGCTTTATTGGCAGATAATGTAGTATCTGTAATGACTTTCTTTGATATTTTGCCGAAGATGCACTCTTTATCTTTAGTACACAATGTTAAAAAGTATGAGCTTTGCCAATTGTAATTATAACCTTTTAATCTTGTTGGTTTTCTGACGGGCTTTTCGGAACTGTCCATTATTCATCACCTTTATTTTAATTGTAAGCTATTTTCGCTGATTATACAACCTGAAATTTCCGTTTATTGTAAATATACCGTCTGTAGGGGACGGCATCCCTGACGTCCCGCCGCAGATAATAAGAAAACAGATGTTTCGTTCCGTTGATGCACGTAATATGTTCCACGGAAACAATGATGAGATTTTTTAATTTACCGATGCGGGACGTATAGGAATCCGTCCCCTACAAACTGAAGGGTGATTTTGTGTGTTTTTGAACATAATTAATTCTGTTTATATATTTCATACAAAAATATCATGAATATTTTGGCGGGGGTTTTGGGGTGTAGGGCTTGAAAATACTGGTACATAATGTTATATTAAAATCGTATATGTGTTTATATATATTATATCGGGGGAGGTCAGCCTGATTTATGTATAAAATTGACATATTTACAAGGGAAAATAAAAAATTTGCCGTGAAAACGGTGGCGGAGAACACTCCGCAGCTGTGTGAGCCGCGGCTCATGCAAATATCATAAAGGAGATGATTTTTTAATGCATAAAACTAATTTCAAAAAGGTTTTATCAGTTTTCCTTTCATTTTTAATGATTCTTTCATGTTGGGTGTGGGTTGCACCTGATACACATACACATGCTGAGGCTGCAGGATATGCAGTTGAATATTACTATTCCTCCGGTACAACCTTCCTTACTGATCTGGCAGTTTCTGCAAGACAGTATCAATTCTTGGCTGGTGGTAGAGCGGACGCAGCAAAAGGTTATTTGACTAATGCCGGGTACACTGTTTTGAATCAGGACCTTAATGCCGGTAAAAATAGCTACTTTACTTTTATGGGTTACAAAATGGGTACTGATGAGAGTAAGGCTATAAGAGCTTTCGGCCTTTATAATAGCCCCGGTGATGCACCTTCTTCACTTTCGTATACAATCGACGGCCGTGCTTGTACATTTTATCCTGTAACTACATCTTTTGTGGATAGTGGTACGAGTACGGGAAATGTTCTTGACCTTAATAAAGGTTGCGGTGGTGGAACAGATACTATTTATCTTTACTATTCTACAGACCCCAATGCCGGACAGCTTATTACAAAGATCGACTGGCAAGATGGTACCACAAATGACCAGGCCGATGTTCAGACCCCTGTTGTTTGGTTAAATACAAACGGTGACCGTAAAGCAGGTGATATAGCTGACTTTAACAGAGGTGTTTCCGGAAGTGACGATATTTTCTTCTTCTATAATCGTATCGGAACACAGGTAACAACAACAGAGCTTAGAACTGCCGTAGACGCAGCTAAAGTTAAACTTGATAACAAGTCAAACTATACGGATGCAACTATAGAAACTTTGCAGAAGGCATACAATACAGGTAAAGCAATTGTTGATGACTATAACTCATATGGTCTTTCCGGTGCGTATGATCAGAATGCAATTGATAGCGCAAAGAATGCTATTAATAATGCTATCAATGCTCTCAGAACAACTGCAACACTTAATTTTAACTATACAGGAAGCTCTCCTGATGTTCCGATTGAGTATGAGGTCGGTGCAGCAACAACATATACTTATGCTGTTCATGATTTTGTAGGTGAACGCGCAGGCTATACATTCACGGGTTGGTCTACATCTTCATCCGCAACAAGCGGTTCAAAATCAACTGTAACAGCAGGTCTTAAGCCCACATTCTATGCGATTTGGCAAGCAAACAAATATAATGTGTTGTTTGACAACCTTATTGATTACAATGAATGGAAGTCAATGATTACATCAGACAAGGCAAACGCAATTTCACTTGTTGAGGGCGGTTTTGCTATTACAAATACAAAAGACGAAGGTGAATTTACATTTGCATCTCCCTTCTTCCCTGTAGACCCCGGAAAACAGTATAAAATTGACATCAATTTTGAAGGTGTAGCTTGGGATGTTTATATCTTCTTCTGCGATGCAAACGGTACTTGGATTGATTTTGCGGACGGTCCCACAAACAGATTTTCAGCCGGAGCAACAACGGGTATTCCTGCAGATAATGCTGTATTTACAGCGCCCGATAAGTCAGAGGTTGTGAAGGCACAGATTCGTCTTGATTCAAATAACCCCGGCGGAAAGGTTACCTTTAGTAACATTCGTGTTTACGAAGTTAATTCAGTAGAGAACGGAGTTTCCTATACTGATCCTGTTACTGTAACTTATGATTCGACCTACGGTACTCTTCCCTCTCCCACAAGAGATGGTTATGAGTTCCTTGGCTGGTATGATGCAAACGGCACAAAGGTTAATTCATCTGATACCGTAAAAATTACAGCTGATACAACTTTATATTCCAGATGGAAACAGCTTGGTTATACAATCACATGGGTTGAC
Organism: Acutalibacteraceae bacterium; assembly: GCA_045638965.1. Lineage (GTDB taxonomy): Bacteria > Bacillota > Clostridia > Oscillospirales > Acutalibacteraceae > RUG806. Next base: position 113,832 of record JAZUCC010000003.1, read on the forward strand.
GGTAATGGTGCTACATTAAAGACTGAGCTTGTAAATAAAGGTGTAACTCCCTCTTATTCAGGTTCAACACCCACAAAGCAGGTTGATGCTACAAATCATTATATATTTAATGGAAAGTGGTCTCCTGCAGTTGTGGCTGCATCAGCAAATGCAACATATACTGCACAGTTTGATGCAGTTGCTCATACTTTCACATGGACAACAATAACTCCCGCAACCTGTATTGCAGCAGGTGCAAAGAAGGGTGTTTGCTCCTACTGTGGTTATGAAACAACAGCCGAAATCCCTGCAACAAATACACACAGCTATACAGTATTTGTAGAAACTGTTGCTCCCTCATGTACTGCAGGCGGTTACGACACATATAAGTGCGCAACCTGTGATGCAAAGCAGAAGAGAAATGAAACATCTGCTACACCTCACACTGCAGCTACAAGAGAAGAAAACCGTGTTGAAGCAACATGTGCTGTTCCCGGTTCATATGTACTTGTAACATATTGCTCCAAGTGTAATAATGAACTCAACAGAGAAAACAAGATAATTCCCGCTACAAACGCACATAGCTATACTGTATTTGTAAATAAGGTTGAATCCACATGTACAACAGACGGTTATGATGTATATAAGTGTGCAACCTGTAATGCAACACAGAATCAGAACATAGTTGCCGCTCATCACACGCTTACAACCGTAGCTGCAAAGCCCGCTACCTGCGGTGAAGACGGCTGGAATGCTTATGAGTACTGTACAGAGTGTACTCACACCACAAAGGTAACTATCCCTGCAACAGGCGCTCATGTTTATGAGTACGCACAGAATGCAGACAAGAAGACACATACAGGTACATGTACAGGCTGCGGTGCTACAACAAGCGGCATCTGCGCAGGCGACAATGCAACATGTACAGACGATGCTATCTGTAATACATGTAACAGTGTATATCAGGGAAAGCTCGGCCACAGCTTCACAGATTATAAGTCAAACGGCGACGCAACATGTACTGCAGACGGCACAAAGACCGCAAAGTGCGACCGTTGCGATGCAAAAGAAACAGTTACAGATAAGGGCTCTGCAAAGGGTCACACATGGCAGGATGCAGATTGCACAACACCCAAGACATGTTCAGTCTGTGGTGCAACAGAGGGTGAAGAGCTCGGTCACAGCTTCACAGATTATAAGTCAAACGGCGATGCAACATGTACTGCCGACGGTACAAAGACCGCAAAGTGCGACCGTTGTACTGTGACATCAACAGTTACTGATACAGGCTCTGCAAAGGGTCACACACCCGCTGCAGCGGTTGAAGAAAATATTGTTAAGGCTTCCTGTACAGCAGCAGGCTCATACGATTCAGTAGTTTATTGCTCAATTTCAACATGTAAGGCTGAAATCAGCAGAACTGAACAGACTATTGCAAAGCGTGAGCACGTATACGGCGACGAATGGGAAGTTGTAACTCCTCCCACACATACAACAGAGGGTCTTGAAAAGAAGACATGTACCCGTGAGGCAGACAAGTACTATGAGGCTTGCTCACACGAAATCACACAGGTTATTCCTGTTGTGACAGACACAACAGCTCCCGAAGTAACACTTACTATTGATGAAAGCACATGGAACAAGTTCCTTACTGCTATCTCATTCGGTACTTATGTAAGCAAGGAGCTTCAGCTTGAAATTGAAGCCTCCGACGCAGAAACAGACATCAAGTCAATTGAATATTACATTTCCGCAACAGCTCTCACAGAAGAAGAGGTAAAGGCTGTTACCGAATGGACTGCATACGAAGGTAAGGTTGCTATCTCAAGAGCAGATGCTGCAAAGATGGTAGTTTATGTAAAGGCTGTAAACGGACAGAATGTTGCAGCTTATGTAAGCTCCGACGGTTATACATTTGACCTTTCCAAGCCTGTAATTACAGTTGAAAAGAACTGTACAACAGCAATAATCACAGTAACAGAAACAAACCTTGACACTGTTAAGGTTGATGATGCAGCTGTTACACTTACAGACGGCGCATATACAATTGAGGGTGCCGGCACTTATGTTGTAGTGGCTGCTGACAAGGCAGGCAACACAACAACCGAAACAATCACAATCAACGGACATCAGGAAAAGATTCTTGATGCTAAAGAGGAAACCTGTACAACAACAGGTCTTACAGAAGGAAAGATCTGCTCCGTTTGTAACACAGTTCTTCTTAAGCAGAATACAATTGATGCAACAGGTCACAGCTTCGTAAACGAGGTTGAGGCAAATGATGCAACATGTACTGCTGACGGAAACAAGGCTTACAAGCAGTGCGAAAACTGTAATAAGTTCTTCGCTGCAGCAGAAGGCGAATATTCCGAAAATGCAAAGGATAGTGCAGATGCATTTGTAATCGCTTCTCCCGGTCACGATTTCGCTGATGAATTCACAGTTGATCTCAAGGCAACATGTGACACAGCGGGCTCAAAGTCAAGACATTGTTCTGCATGTGATGAAGTAACAGACACTACAGAAATTCCCGTAAGAGCTCATACAATTGTTGACACAACAGTAGCAACTGCTGCAACATGTACTGTTGACGGTGTAATGAATCAGAAGTGCTCAAATGAAGCAACTGATGAATATGAGGCTTGCGCATACACAACAACAAGAGTAATTCCTGCAACAGGTCACACAGAAATCACACTTGACGCAGTTGATAGCACCTGTACCGAAACAGGTCTTACAGAAGGTAAGAAGTGTACAGTCTGCGGTACTGTAACAGTCAAGCAGGAAGTAACTGAAAAACTCGGTCACAATCATGTTGCAACAGTTACAGATCCCACATGTAATGACAGAGGTTTCACAACTCACGTATGTTCAAGATGTAACGATACATATGTTGACACATATGTAGATGCACTCGGACATAACTACAGCACAGAAAACGCAACAGACAACAACAACGGTACTCATACATTAGCATGTACAAGATGTGCTGAAGGCACAACAGGTCATTTCGAGATTGTTGCATGTGAATATAAGGATGTTGAAACTGCTCCCTCCTGTACAGCACAGGGCTACACAACACATATCTGTACTGTATGCGGATATTCATATGCAGATACATATGTAAGCGCAACAGGACATACATGGGGCAAGTGGACTGTGGCAGGCAACGGTACTCATACAAGAGAATGTACTGTTTGTCAGAATGAAGCAGGCAGAACAGAAACTGCTGCTTGTACCTACGGTGACTGGACACAGACAGTAGCTCCCAAGTGTGAAGAAGACGGTGAAAAGGCTCACACCTGTACAGTATGTAACGATACTGTAACAGCTGTTGTTCCCCAGACTGGTCACGCATGGGATGACGGTGTAATCACTGAAGCATCAAGCTGTACAGTAGCGGGTACAATAACCTACACATGTCAGAATGATAATTCTCACACATACACAGAGGATGCTCCTTTAGCTCCCCATGATTGGATGGGTGCTGACTGTAACAATCCCTCAACATGTAGAGCCTGCGGCGCTGCATCCGGCTCTGCAATCGGTCATACCTTCACAAACTTTGTCGAAACTGTTGACTATACATGTACTGAACAGGGCTACACCGTTTATGATTGTATCCGTTGTGAAGAAACAGAAAAGAGAGACTTCGTTGATCCGGCTCACAGATTTGCAGAAGCCTTCACTATTGATGATGCCGCAACCTGTGACAAGGACGGTCTTAAATCAAGACACTGTACAGAATGTACTGCTGTTATTGATGAAACAGTTATCAAGGCAAGAGGTCACAAGCTTGTTGATACAACAGTAGCAATTGCTGCAACATGTAAAGAAACAGGTATCATGAATCAGGCTTGCTCAAATACAGCTACTGATGAATATGAGGCTTGTGCATACACAACAACAAGAGTTATTGATATTGATCCCGAGGCTCACAATTGGGAAGATAATTACACAGTAGATACAAAGGCTACATGTGAAGCAAACGGCACAAAGACAATCCATTGTGAATATTGCGATACCAAGAAGCCCGCTTCTGCAGTTGTTATCAACAAGAGAGACCATGTCTATGCAGAAAACGGTGTAGCAATTCCTGCTACATGTACAGCAGACGGTGTTATGAACCTTATCTGTACAAATGATGAAACTGAAGAATATGCACAGTGCAGACATGAATCCACTACTGCTATTTCCGCAACAGGTCACATCTTCGGCACAGTAACAGCTGCAACTGAAGCTACATGTACCACTGCAGGTAACAGTGCATACAAGCAGTGCGCAAACTGCTCCAAGTTCTTCGCTGCAGATGCAGACAACAAGTCAACAGCTGCAAAGGACAGCGCAGAAGCATTCACAATCAAGGCTCTTGACCACGATTTCGCAGAAAGCTTCACTGTTGACAAGAAGGCTACCTGTGAAGAAAACGGCTCAAAGTCAAGACATTGCTCACGTTGTTCAGCGGTTACCGAGGTAACTGTTATCAGCAAGAGAGCACATAACTACGTTGATACATCAGTTGCACAGGATGCAACATGTACTGCAGAGGGTGTTATGAACACTATCTGTACAAATGTTGAGACAGATACACATGAAGCTTGCTCAGACGTATCCACAAGAGTAATTGAAATCAAGCCCGATGCTCACTCCTTCACAGCTTACATTTCCGATAACAACGCAACCTGCTACAGCAACTGCACAGAAACAGCAACCTGTGACAACGGCTGCGGCAATACAGATACAAAGGAAATTGCAGATTCCAAGGCAGCACATAACTACACCGGCTATGTAGCAAATGGCGATGCAACATGTCAGAAGAACGGAACTGAAACCGGCACATGTTCATTTGGTTGCGGTGCAAAAGACACAAGAGTAATTGAAAACTCCACAGTAGGTCATAAGTTCACAAGCTACACAGGAAAAGGCGATGCAACCTGTCAGAAGAACGAAACAGAGACAGCATCCTGTGATTACGGCTGCGGACAGACTAATTCAAGAGAAATTGCAAACTCCACAGTACCTCACAACTATGTTGACTACACAGAAAACAATGATGCAACATGTCAGAGGAATGAAACCGAAACAGCTTCCTGCTCATTCGGCTGCGGACAGACTCATACAAGAGAGATTGCAGACTCCACAGTACCTCACAACTATGTTGACTACACAGAAAACAATGATGCAACATGTCAGAGAAATGAAACCGAAACTGCATCCTGTGAATACGGTTGCGGCACAACTGACACAAGAGACATTGCAAACTCCAAGGTAGAGCATAAGTTTGAAAGCTACACAGCAAACGGTGAAGCAACATGTAAGGACAATGATACAGAAACAGCATCCTGTGCTTACGGTTGCGGACAGACTCATACAAGAGAAATCGCAGATTCCACAGTAGGTCATAAGTTCACAAGCTACACAGGAAACGGCGATGCAACATGTAGCAAGAACGAAACAGAGACAGCATTCTGTGATTACGGCTGCGGACAGACTAATTCAAGAGAAATTGCAGACTCCACAGTACCTCACAATTATGTTGACTACATAGAAAACAACGATGCAACATGTCAGAGAAACGAAACCGAAACAGCTTCCTGCTCATTCGGCTGCGGTGAGACTCATACAAGAGAAATTGCAGATTCCAAGGTAGCTCACAACTATGTAAACTATGTAGCTAACAACGATGCAACCTGTCAGAAGAACAGAACTGAAACCGGCACATGTTCATACGGCTGCGGTGCAACTGACACAAGAGATATTGCAGACTCCAAGGTAGAGCATAAGTTTGAAAGCTACACAGCAAACGGTGAAGCAACATGTCAGGACAATGATACAGAAACAGCATCCTGTGCTTACGGTTGCGGTCAGACTCATACAAGAGAAATCGCAGATTCCACAGTAGATCATAAGTATGAGACTTATGTATCAAACAACAATGCAACCTGTAAGGATAATGCAACCGAAACAGCATCCTGTGAATATGGTTGCGGTGCAACTGACACAAGAGTAATTGCAAACTCCACAGTACCTCACAACTATGTTGACTACACAGAAAACAATGATGCAACATGTCAGAGAAATGAAACCGAAACAGCTTCCTGCGCATTCGGCTGCGGACAGACTCATACAAGAGAAATTGCAAACTCCAAGGTAGGCCATAATTTTGAAACCTACACAGGAAACGGCGATGCAACCTGTCAGAGAAACGAAACCGAAACAGCTGCTTGTGCATACGGCTGCGGTGCAACTGACACAAGAGAAATTGCAGACTCCAAGGCAGATCACACAAGAGTTGAAATTCCTGCAGTTGCTGCAACATGTCAGGCAACAGGTCTTACAGCAGGTGTCAAGTGTTCAGTATGCAGCACTATCCTTGTTGAACAGACAGTAACAGCAAAGACTGATCATGCAGAGGTTATTGATGCAGCTGTAGCTCCCGGATGTGAAACAACAGGTCTCACAGAAGGTAAGCATTGCTCATTCTGCGGTACTGTAATTAAGGCACAGACAACAGTAAACGCTACAGGTCATGACTTTGATATGTCAAAGGCTACTCTTACAAGACCCACACAGAAGGCAAACGGCACATGGACAGACGGTTATTACTCATACACATGTAAGAACGACAAGTCCCATACAAAGCAGGAAACTGTAAAGAGAGCTGATTATGCAGCTTACGATGCAATTATTGAATCTGTGAATACTCTTCTTAAGGAAGACCTTCCCGAAGAGGATATTATAAAGCTCCAGAAGCTTCTCAATAACACAATTGCACAGAATCTTATTGCAGATGAACAGGCTAATGTTGATGCAGAGGTTGAAAAGATCAACGATGTTATCACTGCTGTATATCCTGATGCAGGTCTTTCACTTGTAATCAGAGGCGCAGATACATTCTATGCAGGTACAGTAATTGACCTTTCAGTATTCAAGGTAAATGAAAATATCAGCATTGAAGCAACCAATGTTAACTGGACCTGCTCCGAAGAAAATACAGTATTCTTTGCAAACGGCAGACTTCTTGCCGTAAGCACAGGTACAGTAACTCTTACCGCTAAATCAGGTCTTCTTACCGCTACAAAGACAATCAACATTGTTGAAGGCGGCAATGTAAGAATTATCAGATTCAATGCTATGAATCAGATGCACTACATTATTGAAGACAGCTTTGCAGTATATAATTCAGGTAACCTTTACTGGTCAAACGACCACGATATCCGCTTCAGAGTTTATACAAACAGCTCCTTCACATTTGAAACTCACATGGTTTATCTGAATGGTGTTGCTGTTGAGCCTGATGCACAGGGTTACTACACAATCCCCGCAGGTGTCGGTGATGTAAGAGTCAATGTTGCAGGCGCAGTTTATGACGAAGATGATGAAGGCAACAGAACCAAGTTCAATTTCTGGGAGTGGCTCGTTGCACTCTTCAGAAGGATTATCAACTTCTTCAAGAGCATTTTCGGCATAGCATAATTCAGTAAAATTTCCCGTTAATGCGGAGTGTCCGAAAGGGCACTCCGCAGTTTTTTTGGTCACTTGCAGGTCCGCAGCCGCGGGACGGGATTTTTATACTATGATTTCAGTCATGATTTTCTTGACATATATTGTTATTGATATTAAAATGTACTATATATAACTATATGTGGAGAATTGCCATGAAATATGCTCTCGTCGGATGCGGCAGGGTAGCTCCGAGCCATATAAAGGCTGCCGTGCAGAACAAATTTGATATAACAGCAGTGTGCGATATTGATTTTTCGCACATAGATGAGCTGTTTTCCTGTGTACCCTCATGCAACAGTGAAGGCATCAGGAGATATTCCGATTACTGTGAAATGTTCGATGCGGAAAAGCCCGAGCTTGTGAGCATTGCTCTTCCCAGCGGTCTTCATGCCGAGGCGGCAATTGCAGCCATTAAAAGGGGCATTAATGTAATTATAGAAAAGCCTATGGCTATGAGCATTGAGGATGCGGATGAAATTATCCGTCTTGCAAGAAAGCATAATGTCAAGGTGTCTGCCTGCCATCAGAACCGCTTCAATGTTGCGGTGCAGGAAATGCGGGCCGCTCTTGAAAAGGGACGCTTCGGAAAGCTTTCCCACGGTGCAATCACGGTGCGCTGGGGCAGAGATAAGGAATATTATGACCAGGCCCAATGGCGCGGAAAATTTGCTTCTGACGGTGGTGCTCTCATGAATCAGAGCATCCACGGAATAGACCTTCTTGTGTGGATGTGCGGCGGTGAGCTTAAAAAGGTGTATGCCGCAACAAGAAGACAATATCACCCCTATATTGAGGCAGAGGACATCGGCTGTGCAGTGCTTGAATTTGAAAGCGGTGTTATCGCAACCGTAGAGGGTACTGTGAATGTACCCGGCGAAAGCCTTGAGGAGCATCTTACCCTTATAGGTAACGGCGGTGTTGTAAAGCTGGGCGGTACAAGTGCCAATTCAATTGATGTATGGCGTTTTACCGATAATCCCGAGGACAGCAAGGATGGCTACCATGAAAAAACAGTTAATGTTTACGGTAACGGTCACACAAGCCTTTTCGAGGATGTTGCACAAGCAATAAGAGAGGACAGAGAGCCCTATGTTGATGCCGTTGCAGGCAAGAAGGCTCTTGAAACAGTGCTTGCAATCTATAAGTCCTCCTACACGGGGCTTCCCGTAAGCCTGCCCCTTGAAAATGTTGCGGGAATAGATTTTGAGGATATGTTCAAAAATGATTAAAGCTGTTATATTTGACCTTGACCACACTCTTTTTGACCGTCACGCTACGCTTAAAAGCCTTGTACCCGCATTAAGAAGGGAATTTTCGGTAAACAGGGAAATGTCCGATGAGGAAATCGGAAATCACTGGTGCTATGCTGACGACCATCTGGTTTATTCGGGCTGGGAGTACATCCATGAATATCTTATAAAAAACGGTATTTTTGATGAGCCGCCTACCTTTGAGGCTTACCGTGACTTTGTATTCAGATATTTTAAGATAACCGCAGTGCCGTTCCCCGAAACCGTACCAATGCTTGAGCGTCTTCGCAGTATGGGCTATAAAACAGGACTTATCACAAACGGATATCCCTACCTGCAGTATGCAAAGGTTGACATGCTGGGGCTGCGCTTACATTTCGATGAAATAATTGTGACGGGAGATTACGGCATACACAAGCCCGACCGCGGGATTTTTGATATTATGGCAGATATGCTTTCCTTGTCTCCCGATGAAATGGTTTATGTAGGGGATAACCCCATAAATGATATTGAGGGCGCAAGAGGCGCAGGCTGGAAAACCGTATGGATGAAATCCACGGGCTTCTGGGACGAAAAAACAGAAAAAGCCGACAGAGAGGTATTTACCGTCGGCGAAGTAATTGATGCAGTATTAAGCTTGGAGGAATAAATTATGGAAAAATTGTACACACGCTGGGGCAGAGAGCTGAATAAGGAAATGCCCCTTTCTGAATATCCCCGTCCCCAGATGGTGAGAGATTCTTTTATCTGCCTTAACGGTATGTGGGATTATGCTATTTATCCCTCTGTTAAGAGCTTTAACGGTTACGAGGGTGAAATCTGCGTTCCCTTCAGCCCCGAATGTCTTTTAAGCGGTGTTGAAAGAAATGTTACTCCCGAGGATACCTTATACTACAGAAAGAAATTCACTTTCACAAAGACAAATGACAGAGTTCTTCTTCACTTCGGTGCAGTTGACTATAAATGCGAGGTAACCGTAAACGGCGTATGCTTCGGTACTCACACAGGCGGTTATTTCCCCTTTGAGGTTGATATCACAAAGGCTGTAAAGGACGGCGAAAATGAAATTACCCTTAAGGTAACAGACCCCTCTGAAATGGGCTCACAGGCTTCAGGTAAGCAGACCTCCGCAAGAGGAAATATCTGGTACACACCCCAGTCAGGTATCTGGCAGACTGTATGGCTTGAAGAGGTTCCCGCAAGCTACATCAAGTCAGTAAAGCTTACTCCCGATATCGACAGTGATACACTTAAGGTTGAGGTAATGGGCGAGGGTGACATCGGTGAAATCACAGTAACCGCTCTTGACGGTGAAAATGTACTCTGCTCTGTTTGCTCTTCAGCAGACACAGTAAGCCTTAAAATCAGCTCCTATGAGAAGTGGACTCCCGAGAATCCCCGTCTTTATGACCTTGTTATAAAAACAAAGACCGACGAGGTAAGAAGCTATTTCGGTATGAGAAAGTTCTCTGTCGGCAAGGACAGCAAGGGTGTTTCCCGTCTTATGCTCAACAACGAGCCCTATTTCCACAACGGACTTCTTGACCAGGGCTACTGGAGTGACGGTATGTACACCGCTCCCTCCGATGAAGCACTTATTTACGATATTCAGACAATGAAGGATATGGGCTTCAACATGCTTCGTAAGCACATCAAGATTGAGCCCCTTCGTTGGTATTATCATTGCGACAGACTCGGCATGCTCGTATGGCAGGATATGATAAACGGCGGTGATATATATAATCAGGCCGCTACAACAATTCTTCCCGCTTTCGGTCTTGCAACAGGTCTTAAAAAGACCTTCGGTGTAAAGGATACAAGTGTGAACTACAAGCTTTTCTCACGTCTTGATAAGAAGGGCAGAGAAGAATACTATGTTGATGCCGAAAGAATGATAAATACCCTTTACAATGCAGTTTCAATCTGCCTTTGGGTTCCCTTCAATGAGGGCTGGGGACAGTTTGATTCCGTAAAGGCTACAGAATTCTTCCGCGAAAAGGACCCCACAAGAATCATTGACCACGCTTCAGGCTGGCACGATCAGGGCGCAGGTGACCTTAACAGCTTCCACATCTATTTTACTCCCTTCTTCTTCCCCAAATACGGTCTTAATGATGACAGAGTTATAGCTCTTACCGAATTCGGCGGATATTCAATGTCCATTGACGGTCACCGCTTCAATACTGAAAAGACCTTCGGCTACAGAATCTATAAGTCCAAGGATGCACTTGAAAAGGCTCTTGAAACACTTTATGTAAAGAGACTTCAGCCCCTCATTGGAAAGAAGGGTCTTTCCGCTCTTGTTTATACCGAGGTCAGCGACGTTGAGGACGAGACAAACGGTCTTCTTACCTACGACCGTGAAATCATAAAGGTTGATGTTGATTTTATGAAGAAAATCAACGAAAATATGAAGCTTTGATATCGGAGAAAAATTATGTTGACTATTGAAAAAGCAAAAGAGCTTCTTGCGACCACCACAACAGAAGAGCATCTTTTTCTTCATGCAAAAAATGTTTCCGTGGCTATGGGCGGTATGGCAAAGCATTTCGGTGAGGATGCATCCCACTGGCAGGCAATAGGCTATCTTCACGATTACGATTATGAGCAGCACCCTGACGAGCATCTTCAGCACACTGAAGCACCCCTTAAGGATGCGGGACTTTCCGACTATGAAATAAGAGCAATTCTTGCACACGGCTTCGGTCACTGCAATGATGTTGAACCGCTCAATAACATTGAAAAATCTCTTTATACCGTGGATGAGCTTACGGGTATTATTCAGGCGGCAGCAAGAATGAGACCTATGGGTATTACCGACATGGAAATCGGCAGCTTCATGAAGAAGTTCAAGGACAAGAAATTTGCCGCCAAGTGCGACAGAGATGTCATTAAAAAGGGCTGTGAAATGCTCGGAATGGAAGTTAAGCAGGTTGCCGAAATCTGCATCGAGGCTATGAAGGAATACGCCGACGACCTCTGCATCGGTGTAAAAGAAGCATAAACTGATTTATAAAAGCATAAGCTTGTTAAAAAAACAGACTTATGCTTTTTTTTGTCACTAAATGAAGTTTTATATCATTATGATTTGCTTGACGGATTGATATATTTATTGTAAAATAATTTTATCCGCTCGTGGCGCAGCTGGATAACGCAGCAGATTCCGATTCTGAAGATCGGGGGTTCGAATCCCTTCGAGCGGGCCAGAAAAAAGAGTATCGACCTTGTGTCGATGCTCTTTTTTTGCTTGAAGGGATTCGAACCCTGAGAGGGTGAGAGACGTGAAGAAAACAGTCCGGTGGACTGTTTTTAGTCTCGAAGTCCGAAGTGGCAACGGCACGAGGACAGATGGCGCAAGGAAATGCGACATCATCCCTTCGAGCGGGCCAAAAAAATACCACTCACACTTTTGTGTGGGTGGTATTTTGCATTTCAGGAAAAGATTTCCCGTTATTGAAGTGGCGGATGCTTTGTGATATAATAGTGAACAGAACATAAACAAAATATAAACAAATGCTAATAAAAAGCTTGTCGGAGGGTTATATGGATAAAGAACAGATTCATTCTGTTGTTGAAGCGCAGAGACGATTTTTTGATTCGGGGGCAACAAGAATTGTTGCTTCAAGAATCACTTATCTTAAAAAAATAAAAGAGTACATTGTAAAGAATGAAAGCATTCTTTCCGATGCATTGAAATCTGACCTCGGCAAGAGTGCCTATGAGTCATATATGTGCGAAATTTCCGTTGTGCTTGCGGAAGTAAACTATATACTTTCCAATATCAGAAAGCTTACAAAAAACAAGAGGGTTGCCACTCCCTTCGGTCAGCAGCTGTCACGCAGTTATATAAGACCCACACCCTATGGTGTAACACTTATTATGAGTCCGTGGAATTACCCGCTTATGCTGACTCTGCCTCCTGTTATATCGGCAATTGCGGCAGGTAACACCTGTGTTGTTAAAACAAGTGCCTATTCAAAGGCAACAAGTAAGGCTATTGCTGATATGTTAGGGGAGATTTTTCCGCCCGAATATGTTGCCGTTATTTCCGGCGGAAGAGAAGAAAATCAGCATCTGCTTGACGAAAAGTTTGATTATATTTTCTTTACGGGCGGTAAAAATGTGGGTAAAACCGTTCTTAAAAAGGCGGCAGATAATCTCACTCCCGTAACCCTTGAGCTTGGCGGAAAAAGCCCCGCAATAGTTGACGAAACCGCAAAGCTCCGTCTTGCCGCAAGAAGACTTGTTTTCGGCAAGGGCTTCAATGTGGGACAGACCTGTGTTGCGCCCGACTATGTTTATGTTCATTCAGACATCAAGAATGAATTTGTTGAACTGCTTAAGGAGGAAATTTCCCGTCAGTTCGGAGACTGCCTTAATAATGATGACTACGGCTGTATTATCAATGAAAAGCATTTCGAGCGGTTATGCACTCTTATTGACCCTGAAAAAGCCGTGTTCGGAGGAAAGGGTGACCCTGCTACACGAAAGCTGCAGATGACGGTTATGGATAATGTAACATGGGATGATGCCGTTATGCAGGAAGAAATTTTCGGACCAATACTTCCCGTGCTTTCATACGACAGCCTCGATGATGTTATCGCAGAAATAAAAAGACATGACAAGCCCCTTGCTTTTTATGTTTTTTCGCAAAGCAAGGAAAATATTGAAAAGCTTCATTCCTCATGTCAGTTCGGCGGCGGCTGTGTGAACGAAACCGATGTGCATGTTATAACAACCGCTATGGGCTTCGGCGGTATCGGTGAAAGCGGTATGGGGCAGTATCACGGTAAAGCGGGCTTTGACACCTTTACCCATTACACAAGCATTGTGAACAAAAGCACCTTTATTGATCTTGAGCAGAGATATCAGCCCTATAATAAGATTGATGTATTTCTTGCAAGAAATCTGAACTTCGGCTCATGTCTTCGTACAAGGCTTAAAACTGGCTATAAAATGTTTTCGGGCAAGCTGCCTATAGGCATATATTTCGGCAAAAAATAATAATAAAACGGGGAGAGGATATTAAATTCTCCCCGTTGATCTGTTTGTGAGTTAAAATAATACAGCTATATTCTTGCACAACTATTTTTTTTGTTGTATTATATAAATATATATTTTCAGGAGGTAAACATCATGACAGTATGGAATCTTAAATATCGTGTTACCGAGCAGGAGCATATTGATTTCAATACTCACTATCTGTTGAAAACTCCCGCCGGAAAAAAATCTATCCGCCCCTTAAGGTACACCGCTCCCATTGTTTTTATTCCCGCTCTTATATTCTTTTACATAAATGACGGTAATATAACAGGTCTTGTCATCCGCTTTGTTTTCTATACTGCGATTGCGGTTGTCATGGGGGTTATGGCTGACAGGCTGGTTGTAGCCTCCGCAAACCGGAATATCCGCAGAAAGGTAAAGAAAAATCCCGACCTGTTCAAGGATGAGGGTGAGTCAACCTTTGATTTTGAAAACGGTATTATCATATCCCGCGGCAGGCTTGAAGAGGTAAAGGTCCGCTTTGAAAGCGTGACGAAAATGTATGAGGATCAGCGTGCATTTTATCTTTACTATTCGGTCGGAAAGGCAATTGTGATTCCCTACAGTGCATTTGAAACTGCCGAGGAATTTGCGCAGTTCCGCGAGCTTCTTCGCAATGCCTTCCCCACAGAAAATAAATAATCATACGGAGATTCCTATGGCTGAAATACTCGAAATTGTAATGATACTTTCCTTTGGTGCTTCATGGCCCCTCAATGTTATAAAATCCTATAAGGCAAGAACGACCAAGGGAAAAAGTCTTCCCTTTCTTCTTCTCATTTTCTTCGGTTATATTGCAGGCATCGCTTCAAAATTCATGAATGAAGCCTACATGGCAGAATTCTCCGAAAAATGGTATGTTCTGTTTTTCTATTTCCTCAATATAACAATGGTGGGAACAGACCTTATCATGTATGTAAGAAACAGTAAGCTTGATAAAAAAAGAGAAGCAGGGGAGGAGATATAATATGAAAATCGGTTTTATCGGTCTTGGCATAATGGGTGAAAGCATGTGCGAGAACATCGTAAAAAAGCATGATGACACCGTTTACTGCAATGACCATAAGGATGCACAGATAAAAAAGCTTGAGTCCTTCGGCTGTGTGGGTTGTTACTCAAATCTTGAAATTGCCGAAAAATCGGATATCATAATCACAATGATTCCCACAGGTGAGCATGTGAAAAAGGCTTATAATGAAATGCTCCCCGCACTTAAGACAGGAAAAATCTGTATTGATATGTCCACAATTGAGCCGTGGGTATCCGTTGAGGTTGCCCGTGAGGTCAGAAAAACAGGTGCGCAGTTTGCCGATTGTCCCGTTGTACGCTCAAAGGCAGATGCAATAAAGGGTACTCTCGGTGTGCTTGCAGGCTGTGACAAGGAGCTTTTCCCCGTAATTGAGCCTATTCTTTCCTATATGGGTCAGAAGGTTATTTACATGGGTGAAAACGGCAAGGGGCTTTGTGCAAAAATCTGTCATAATACCCTTGTTGCTGAAATTCAGAACGGTGTGAATGAAACTCTTCTTCTTGCACAAAGACTCGGAATTTCCGTTGATAATTTTGCCGATGCCGTAGCCGCAGGCGGTGCAAATAATTCCTATATGGCAGTCCAGCGTGAAAAACTTAAGAATGAGGACTGGACAACGGCATTTTCAATGGAAAACATGTATAAGGATATTTCAATCTGCAATAAAATTGCCGAGGCAGAGGATTTTTATATGCCGGGAATGATGGCTGCCCGCGCCAGCCTCGGCAAGGGTGTTGAAAATGGCTGGGCAAAGGACGATTTCAGAAAAACTTATCTTATTGTTAAAAACGGTGAAACAAGAGAAGATTAATTTTGAAAGGATTTTACACTGATGAGTAAAGTAAAGGATTTTACCGATAAAATATGGTACGGTACGGGTGCGGTAGGACTTGACCTCAGCTACGGCATGTTCAACGGCAGACTCAACAAGTATCTTACCAATGTTCTCGGTCTTAATACAAATTTCCTTCTCGGACTTACTGCTGCTGCAAGAATATGGGACGGAATAAACGACCCCATGATGGGCAGTATTGTTGACAGCACAAACACAAAGTTCGGCAGATACCGTCCCTGGGTCGTTATCGGCTCTGTTATGAACTCAATTGTGCTTTTCATGCTGTTCTTCAATCCCGGCTTTACCACGGGAATGAACGGCGGTTCTCCCTCAATATGGCTTTATGTGTATATTGCGGTGATGTATATTATGTGGGGCATGACAAATACCGCTGCGGATATTCCCTACTGGTCAATGGTGCCCTCTTTTACCACCGACCCCAATGAAAGAAGCATTCTTGCCACAATCGCCCGTGCCTTTTCGGGTATAGGTCAGGGTATTGTAAGCATGGGCTCGCCTATGCTTCTTAATGCACTCGGTAATGTAATCACAAATGCCGACGGCACAAGCTCAAATGTATGGACACAGGGCGGCTATACCACAACTGCCGCAATCTGCAGTGTTTTCCTTGTTTTCTTCTCCGTGCTTTCAATGAGCAGGGTAAAGGAAAATGTTCATGTTACACCGCAGGAAAAATTCTCCTTCAAGAAGATTTTCTCTGTTATAAAGGAAAACGATCAGCTGCGCGTGTTCATGCTTTTTGCAATGCTTTCAAACGCAGGCTTCTATACCACTACAGGTGTGCTTGACTATTTCTTTGAAGCAGTTATCGGTGACACGGGTGCCCAGTCAACCTTCTCACTTTTCGGTACTGTTGGCTCGGTGCTGGGTATGCTCGTTATCCCCGTTATGATGAAATTCACAACAAGACGCAGAACCTATCAGTTCTCACTTTCACTGTCTCTTGCGGGCTATATCGGCATGCTTCTGGCAGGTCAGTTCACGGGAAATCTCATGATGCTCAATATCTTCTATACGGTAACACAGATAGGTACAGCATCAATGTTCATTTCACAGACCGTATTCCTTGCAGATGTTGTTGACTACGGTGAAGTAAAAATGGGAGTAAGACGAGAATCTGTTACCTTCTCAATGAAGGGCTTCCTGCAGAAAATGGCATATACTGCACAGACGGTTATTCTCTACCTTGCCCTGGGTATTTCAGGCTTCAATTCCGTAAAGCCGGGTGCCGACGGAAAGATTGTTTATCCCGTAAAGGTCAAAAATGCAATTTCCTCGGTAATGTATGTAATTCCTCCCATTTTCTTCATTCTTTCAATTATCGTATTCTCCGCAAAGTTCAGGCTTCACGGTGAATATATGGAGGATATCACAAGAAAGGTTGAGGAGTCCCGTCTGAAGAGACTTGAAGCGGTGAATGAGAATGGCGGCTAAAAAGAAATCAGGATTTTTATCCTCAAACGTTCTGAAGATTATTGCAATGGTTACAATGGTCATTGACCATGCAAATGTAATTTTCATAGGTGCTCAGGCCAATTTGTGGCGTAATATAGGCAGAATTTCCTTCCCGATTTTTGCTTTTCTTATTGCAGAGGGCGCAGTCCACACGAAAAACAAGCTGAAATATGCCGTAAGACTTCTTATTTTTGCTTTTATTTCAGAGGTGCCTTATGATATAGCATTTAACGGAAAATGGCTCGAATTTGAAAATCAGAATGTATTCTTTACTCTTTTTCTCGGATTGATTTCCGTGTATGCTCTTGATTTTCTCCGTGACAGACGGCTTGGTGTACTGGGTGTTATAAGCACCTTTGCCTGCGGTATTGCGGCTGCCGTGCTTTCAAGCGACTACGGCTTTATGGGCGTTGTTGTGATAGCTCTTATGTATATATTCTCAACGGTAAAGACGGGAGTAAGATACTTGGGCTTTGCCATAGCGGGATTTATGACCTCAATTGTTTACGGTTTTCCTTTAAGCTTCGGCTTTATTCCCGCTCAGGTATATGCCGCACTCAGCTTCATTCCTCTTGCACTTTATAACGGCAGAAGAGGAAGAAAAATGAATAAATATTTCTTCTATTTATTCTACCCCGCACACATACTTATTTTATACGCAATAAAGCTGCTTATAGCTTAAAAAAAGAGCCTTCCTTAAAGGAAGGCTCTTTTTTATGCGTGTTTTTATTTCAGTGCGTAATATAGCTTCAATTAATCAATACTTATCCATTGAATCAACGGAAAGAACGAATACCGTAGCACCGCCCACGGAAACCTCCTGCTGAAGAGCGCCCTCGGAGAAGCCTCTGCCGAAGGATTCTGTTGTAGCAGCCTGATGTGTTCTTGTTCTTGAATATTTTGCAATGATTTCCTTGAGGCGGGGGATGTCCTTATCATCTGTACCGATAAGGAAGGTTGTGTTTCCTACCATGAGGAAGCCGCCTGTGGTGGAAAGCTTTGTAACGATGAAGTTTTCTTTTGTAAGAGCAGATGCAACAACTGCGCTGTCGTCATTATTAACTATAGCAATAACAAGTTTCATAAATAGTCTCCTTTATTAAAGTTTGGGGATAAGCATTTTCTGACTTTCTTTGTCAAGCTTTCTGTAGTCGGGGATTTCATAGCGGTTGTCGTTTGCGTCCTTGATAAGAACACGACCGTCATACAGAGGCTTTATGGATGCAATATGGTTTCTTATTTCAAAGGTGATTGTGCCGCGGTCTGTTTCTGCGGTCCACATCCATATCTTGAACTTTTCGGTCATTTCGATAAATCTTGTGATTCTGGGAATCATGTAATATTCCTCAAGCACCCTTTCAACAAGGGCCTTTGAATCGGGGTCGAGATTGTCAATGTTTCTTATAATTGCAATCTGCTCACCCTCCTCGTTGAGAAGAACAATATATTTGTTTGAGCCTGAACGGGGGAAAAGTCTGTGAAGCTCAAGTCCTTCAAATTTTTCCTTTGAATGGTAGAATTCCACATCTACGAAAATACCGTCATTTTCCGTGATTCTCACTTCAGGACCGTCAATATAATTAATCATGCTTTTCCCTCCTTATTCAAAGTTTTCTGCTTCCTTCTGAGCCTTGAGCTGCTCGCCCATTGACTGAATCTGGATAAGCTTGTAATACTTACCCTGCTTTGCCATAAGCTCATCGGGAGTGCCGAATTCTATTATTTCACCCTTATCCACAACAACAATCTTGTTTGCATTGCGAAGAGTTGAAAGTCTGTGTGCAATCATAAGTGTGGTTCTGCCGCGGATAAGTCTTTCGATTGCTTCCTGGATAAGATGCTCTGTTTCGGAGTCAACCGCAGCCGTAGCCTCGTCGAATATGAGAATAGAGGGATTCTTCATAACTGCACGGGCAATTGAAATTCTCTGCTTTTCACCGCCTGAAAGACCGATACCTCTTTCACCGAGAAGAGTGTCATAAGCGTCGGGCATACGGGAAATGAAGCCGTGTGCATTGGCAATATCAGCCGCACGAAGCACCTGCTCAACATGAACATTACCAGCACCGTAGGCAATGTTGTTGAAAACAGTGTCCTTGAACATAAGGGGCTCCTGCTGAACAAAGCCTATCTGATTACGGTAGTATTCCATATCAATATCCTTGAGATTCTGTCCGTCAATGAGAATTTCTCCCTCATATTCGTCATAGTATCTCATGATAAGGTTTATAAGTGTGGATTTACCCGAGCCTGTGGTACCAACAATACCTACAACATCACCTGGCTCAATAACAAGGTTTACATTGCTTAAAACCTTCTTTGAACGGTCAAATGAGAAGTTTACGTTTCTGAATTCAATCTTACCGTCAATCTTTGCGGGTACCTTGCCCTTACCGAAGTTATGCTCGGGCTCGGCATCAAGGATATCAAGAATTTTTTCAGCGGATGCAAGGGTATTCTGATATGTATCGCTGAAGTTAGCAAAGAAGTTGATGGGATTATAGAACATGCTTGCATAAGAAATAAAGGAAACAAGAAGACCTATTGAGAAGCCCTCGGAGCCCTGAATTACATAAGTACCGCCCGAAGCCCAGATTATAAGTGAGCCGCAGGTTACAAGGAAAGTCATGAAGGCGGGGAATAAGCTTGCAATCTTTGAAGCTTCCTTTGATTCCTTCATCCACTCGTCGCAGTATGCATCAAATTTCTTTACTGCACTTTCCTCGTTTGTGAATGCCTTTACAATACGGATACCGGGAATTGTATCTGCAAGAAGGGTTGAAATCGCAGATCCTCGTCTCCACAGTCTCATGTACTTCGGACCTATTTTCTTGCCGAAGCGTCTGCCGATGAAAGCAACAAGGGGAATGGGTACAAGAGAGAACAGTGTCAGCTTCCAGTTGAGCACAAGCATAATTACAAGAATGCCCACAAGGGTGAAGAACTGAACAACAGCCTCCTGTGAAATCTTGAGAACAAAGTTCTGTATTGCAGCTGCATCTGATGTGACACGGTTGATAACAGAGCCTGTTGAGGTCTTGTCATAGAAGGACATGGGAAGATACTGTGCCTTTGCATAGATATCCTTCTTGATGCCGATAACAATCTTGTCGCCCGTAAGTCTTAAAAGATACGAGCGGATTGCCGAAACGGTATATTGAAGAATATAAACCGCAAGAAGAAGAATAATCATTTTATAAAGCTCGCCAAGCTGTCCCGAGGGAAGAACCTTATCAACCATGTGACCTGTGATATAAGGCGGTACAAGGGACATTGCCGTTGCAAAAACGGACAGAAGCATGCACACTACAAGTCCTTTTTTATAGGGGAGAGCATATTGTGCGAATTTTGAGAACATTTTTCCCTTGCCCTTACAGTTTATGCAGTCGGCATCGGGAGAGGGAAGACGTCTGCCGCACTTGGGGCAGAAGGAGCGCTGCTTAAGGAATGTGTTTTCCACTGCATAGAAAAGCTCATCGGAATAGCCGTGCTCGATTACTCCGTTGATGAAGTCAGCACCCGAGTCAGCAACGTTTGCCGCTGCAAAGGAAAGGCGCATCATCACCTGTCTTTTGCCGTCCTTCGGATAGAGGTCGAAGGTAGCATTACCATACATTCGTTTTACCTTTGCTTTTTCAAGTGTTGAATACTCAACCACCTTTACATTGCCCTCAAAGCTTTCATCAAAGGCATATAAAGCAGTCTTTGTGAAGCAAAGTGCACTTTCACCGTAGGTTCTTCTGAAGGTAAGGTCACCTGTTATGATGAACAAAGGCTTTTCGTCCTTGAAGCATTCATCGTAAAGGCTCTTATACTTGTCGGGAAAGGGCTTGTTTGCAAGAATTTTCATAAATAATTCACCCCGATTCATAAGGTTGAAAAAACACAGTTTTTCACGCACATTATATTTTAACAGAAATATTAAGTCAATATAAAAAAGAAAATATCTTGTATAAAATTACTTATATTTTTTTTGTTTATTATAAAAGCGCGATTCCTATTGACATCGGGCATAATGCGTGATAAAATTATTCAAAACTATGTGAAAGGATATCTGCTCAAGTGGATAATTCTGACGACGGCGCGGCGAACCCCGCAAATACCGTAATTTTCAACAAATATCTATAAATTACCGGCATAACTCCTGTACTTATACGAGGGGGTTGTGCTTTTTTGTGTTTTTTGGAGGAAAACAATAATGGAAATCTTACCGCAAATACTCTTACAGGTCCTGCTTATTATGCTCAATGCAGTTTTTGCAGCAGCTGAAATTGCAATAATCTCAATGAACGATGCAAAGCTTGCGGCTATGGCAGCAAAGGGAAACAAGAAGGCTATGCGTCTTGCACGGCTTACCTCTACACCCGCAAAATTCCTTGCAACAATTCAGGTTGCAATCACACTTTCGGGCTTTTTAGGCTCTGCGTTTGCTGCAGATAATTTCGCCGCAAAGCTTGTTGACGGGCTTCTTGCACTCGGCGTACCCGAATCAGCAAAATCAGCTCTCAATTCCGTTTCGGTTATTATAATCACTCTTGTTCTTTCATATTTCACCCTTGTTTTCGGTGAGCTTGTTCCCAAGAGAGTTGCAATGAAAAAGGCAGAAAGCCTTGCTCTCGGTTTTTCGGGACTTATAAGCTTCATCTCCAAGGTATTTGCACCTGTTGTGTGGTTCCTTACAGCCTCAACCAACGGAATGCTCCGTCTTTTAGGCATTGACCCCAACGAGCAGGAGGAATCCGTTTCCGAAGAGGAAATCAGAATGATGGTTGATGCAGGCAGTGAAAACGGCACCATCGACGAGGAGGAAAAGGAGCTTATTCAGAATGTTTTCGAGTTTGATGACCTTTCCGCTGACGATATTGCAACACACAGAACCGACATTGACCTTCTGTGGATGGACGATACTGTTGAAAAGTGGGAGGAGACCATTCACGAAAGCAGACATACATTTTTCCCCGTATGTAAGGATACCGTTGATAACATAGTAGGTGTGCTCAATGCAAAGGATTATTTCCGACTTAAGGTGAAAAGCCTCGATAACATCATGAAGCACTGTGTCCGTCCCGCATTTTTTGTTCCCGAAACAGTTAAGGCTGACGTGCTTTTCAGAAATATGAAGCAGAAGAGAAACTACTTCGCAATCGTGCTTGATGAGTATGGCGGAATGACGGGTATCGTTACAATCACCGATATTCTTGAAAGCATTGTAGGTGATTATGATGAGGATACAATAACCCAGCAGGAGGAAGAGCCCGATATTCTTAAGGTTGACGAAAGAACCTGGAAAATCAACGGCACGGCAGAAATCGGTGATGTTGAGGAGGAGCTCAACATTTCCCTCGACTGCGAGGACTGCGACACCTTCGGCGGCTTTGTTTTCTCTGTTCTCGGCATTGTTCCCGAGGACGGCGAAACCCTTACAGCAGAAACCGATGAGCTTGAAATCAGCGTTACCGAGGTAAAAGAGCACAGAATTGAAAAAACCGTGGTAACAATCAAGGAAAAAAATAAGGCAGAAAAGGAAGACGATGAAGATTAAGTCTTTCACTGAATAAAAGGAGAGAAAAACATGTTTACAAAAATTTTCGCATCATTTCTTGCATTCATGATGACCGCACTTCAGTTTCTGGGTATTGCTTACTATCCCTTCGGTCAGAAGGTCGATATGGATAAGTTTGAGCTTACCTTTGAGGATGAATTTGATAACGGCATCGACTGGTCAGTATGGTCAGGTCACTATGTATGGGGCGATAACAGCGAGGCAAGAAAGGGTGCCTTCTGGAATAATAATGTTCCTTATACTAAAGACGGCAATCTTGTTATCCCCATGTTCTGGAGCGATGAGGGTATGGGCGGTACAGGCGCAGGCTGGTACAGCGGCGGTATTGACACCGATGACACCAAGCCCAACGGCTTTTCACAGAAATACGGCTACTTTGAGGTAAGATGTATTCTTCCCGATTGTCCTACTGCATGGGCAGCCTTCTGGCTTATGAATGACGGTGTATATGAGGTCGGCAATGACGGTGTTGACGGTACTGAAATCGACATTTTTGAAAGCGACTGCATTGACGATACAATAAAGAATGCGGTTACATCAAACCTCCACTTCGACGGCTACGGAGATGCACATCAGAAGATGGGCGCAAAGAAATTCCTTATCAAGGGCAATCCTTACGAGGAATACAACACATACGGTCTTGAATGGAACGAAAACGAATATATCTTCTATATCAACGGTGTTGAAAGCTACAGAACCGATTTCGGCGGTGTTTCACAGAACCCCGAATATCTTATCCTTTCCTATGAAATGGGCGGAGAAAACGGTGTAGCCGAGGACGACAGCCTTGATAAGTCAAAGACATATAACTACATTGTTGACTATGTAAGAGTATATCAGTATAAGTAAAAAACGGGTTGCTTTGGCAACCCCTTTTTTTATCCGGAGTCCGGAATACGGAAATTCGGCGATGGCGCAAAGGTACATTCCGGGCGCAGGGCAGATTTTTTATTTGTCAAAAATTACATCTGTTTTTTGTAATGTATTTATATTTACTTGCAAGGGCTTGTGTGCTAAAATGTTAACAGCATATTAATACAAGGAGTGAGCTTATGAATTTATCCTCCCGTGCCCCTGCATCTCCCAAGGGCGAGGGCTATGTTCCCAATATTGAGCTTTTCTCGTATGCGGCAGGTCTTGCAGGTCAGAATATGACCTATGGCTTTGTTTCGGGCTGGCTGCGTTATTTCTGCATAAACCTCCTTCACATGGACCCCGTAAAGGTCGGCTCCGTATTTACCTTAAGCCATGTGTGGGACGCAATAAATGACCCGCTCATAGGTGCAATTGTTGACAGAAGAAAACACAAGCCCTATATGAAGCTGCGGTCCTATCACCTTATTGTTCCGCCTATTCTCGGTGTTATTGCTCTTGCAATGTTCTTCAATTTCAATCTTTCCGAGAACATGCAGGTGGGATATCTTCTTCTTACATACTTTATCTTTGACTTTTTCTATTCCTTCCAGGATGTAGCCTTATGGGGACTTATTCCTCTTTCCTCACCCCATTCCGACGAGCGCTCGAGAGTAGCGCAGTGGGTTTCCATCGGTGCGGGCGCAGGCGGTGTTGTTGTGGGTGCATTCCAGATTATAAGAAGCACACTCAATTCCGCGGGCTTTTCCGATGCACAGGTCTTCTTCCTTTGTGCAGTTGTTTTCTGTCTTGGCGGTGAGTTTATTTCAATGAGTGCCTACAGAATGAGGGAAAGAGTTGCTATTCCTAATAAAAAGGACGAATCTCTTATTCAGTCCCTTCTTGTTTTAAGACACAATCCCACTCTTATTTTTATTTCTCTTGCCCGCTTCTCACAGGGACTTTCTCCCAAGGTACAGAACGCATATTTCTTTGAAAACTGTGTTCAGTTAGGCTCCATGAACGGGCAGACCGCAGAGGTTGTTTACGGTGCAGCAAGCGGTGTTCTCGGTACTCCCGTTATGTTCTTTGCCACAACCGTTGCAAAGAAAATCGGCGGTATGAAGAGAATTCTTGTTGTGTCACAGATTTTTGCCGCAGTGCTTCGTGTTGCAGCCTTCTTTGTAGGCTATAAATCCATTCCGCAGTTTATCATTATGACCGCTCTCATGGCAGTTGTGAATCTTCCCGGACAGATGATGGATATTGCCCATCGCTCTCTTACTGCAGACTCAATAGATGAGGTTGAGCTTAAAACAGGTCTTCGTACTGAAGGTGTTTCCTTCTCAATGCAGAACTTCACCACCAAAATGACCAGTGGTGCATCCACTCTTATTGAGGGCTTCCTTCTCAAATTCCTCGGCTATGATTCCACTCTTAAGGAGCAGGGACTCCCGCAGTCCGAAAAATTCCTCAAGTGGCAGTGGCCCATGTTCATGTTAGGTCCCGTCGTAGGATCTGTTCTTTATCTTTTCTTCATAAGCTTTGTTAAGGATAACAAGGAAAAGAAGCAGGAAATTGAGCTTAAGCTCCGAGAAAGGCGAGCCGCCACGGCAGAAAATGCCGAAGAGGCAGCCGTCAGTGTATCAGAATAAAAATTATAAGAGTCTTCCTTACCGAAAGGCGGGGAAGACTCTTTGTTTATGTTATTTTACGGTTTTGGCTTTATAGCTACTTTTATCTGTTTACGGGGATTATTTTGTCCGTAAAGCCGAGAATATAATCTGCTGAAACATTGTAATAATCGCAGATTGTTTTCAGATGATACACGGGCAGATGTCTTTTCCCGCTCTCATACAGCTGATATTGCTGTACCGTAATACCGAGGACATTTGCAAGATCCTTCTGCTTAAGATCGTTGTCCTCTCTTAAATCTCGTAATCTTTTCAGCATATTATCACCTCTTCCGGATAAATAGTATCATTAAATTCATTCAAATGATTGATTTTCATTCAAACGAATGATAAAATAACGGTGAGGTGATAAAATGAGTGAAATTATTGATACTCAGAAGGATATTTTAAATTGGATACACTTTGTTCAGAAGCTGCGGAAAGAGAAGCATCTTTCGCAAAAGAAAATGGCACGAATTCTCGGTGTGGGCGTCGGCACGGTAAGAAAAATTGAAAAGGGAATTTTCCCTGAACGAATCAGCTGTACGGTGCTTATGAATATTTACCGTGAATTCGGCATAAAGCCTTCTGACCAATTCAGGTAATGTTGCTTTCAGCTTTTCTGAAAAGCGAAAGATTGCCCTTGATTCTTTCATTATCGGGAGAGTATATAAGGGCAGCTTCTGCGTGCTTTTCAGCTTGTTTCATGTTCCCCGTGTAATAATAAGCAATGGAAAGCAGGTCATGAGGCTTCTGAGTCCATGCGGCTGAATCCGTAATATATGTATCGGTGCGGTGCGTTATTTCAAGTGCTTTTTCGCAGAAGAAAATGACACCGTGCCAGTTTTTTTGTTCATATAAAAGCTGTGCCGCCTCAAGAAACGGCTCCCGCAGATAAGGAGCCTCGGTGCAGGCGAGAAAATACCACAACAGTGCCTCGGAAGGTTTATTCAGTTTATTACAGCACCTTGCAATATATCTCATTGACGCACACCGTTCATCCTTCCACAGGGCAGTTTTCAGCGAAAGATGTCTTTTAAGCACCCCGATAGCTTCGTCGTATCGTTGATGAAACATATATTCCCGCCCGAGGTAGTGCATGTTTCTGTCGTCCTCGGGAGCCTCCTTTACGGAAAGCTCAAGAAGAGGGAGATATTGTCCCCTTGATTTTTCACAATCGGGGAAGTGCATAAGCTGCAGCCCCTGCGCAAATACCCTTGCGGGAGTGCCGTCTTTTGTGTATTTCAGCACCTCATGCACGGGATGAATCCAAGTGAAGCCGTGGCGACGGTGAATTTTTTCTATGTTGAAAACGGTATTTTCCGTCTTATCCTCGTTGAATGACCAGATATATCTGTAGCTTACAAGGTCGGGGGAGGAGGAAAGAGCTGTCTCCAGCTTTTCCCTCCAGCCCTTTTCAAATACCTCGTCAAGGTCCGTGCATACACAGTAATCCGCATCCTCGGAAACCAATCCGAGGCTCATGTTTCTTGCCGTATCAAACCGCCACGGAGAAATAACACGGGAATATACAGTAACCTTCGGGAAGGTACGCAGAATTTCTGTTGTGGAGTCACTGCTTCCTGTGTCAAGCACAACAATTTCATCGGCTTCGCTCATGCTTTGTGCCCATCTTGCAGCAAATTTTTCTTCGTTTTTCGCAATAGCATATACGCAGATTCTGTGATTATTCATAATTCACCCTGACTGATTTTTTTATTTGTTTACGGTGTGGGTAATACAAAGTTCAGTACATAATCGGGAGGTGTACCTGTAATGGTGACCTCTGCAGTTGTGCCTGATGTTACCGTGCCGATTGTAAATGTAGGTGTCACACCGTCAGCACCTGCAGGACCAGTGGGACCTGTAGCACCTGTTGCACCGTCAGCACCTGCAGGACCTGTGGGACCTGTAGCACCGACTGCACCGTCAGCACCCGCAGGACCTGTGGGACCTGTAGCACCGTCTGCACCGTCAGCACCCGCAGGTCCTATAGGACCTGCTATACCCTGCGGACCCTGTGCACCCTGAATACCCTGAACACCCTGAGGACCTGTAGGTCCTATAGCACCGGGGATACCCTGCATGCCCTGAATACCCTGAGGACCTGTGGGACCTGTAGGACCCGTAGGTCCCGTTGCGCCCATAGGCCAGGGATAAACGGGGGGAGGCGGAGGACACACAGGAGCAGGAGGAGGACATGAGCAGCTGCAGCAGCTGCTGTTACTGCGGTAAATATTCATGCTGTCGCCGAATCTTGCAGAGGAATTTGTCTGACAGCCGCAGCTGTCGTTATCAAGAAAGAATCTGTTATCAGCCATATTAACCTCCTTTGTGTGAGGATTACGAGTTACCTCGCAGTACATTATATCCGCACTGCACTTATATGTTCCGATTTTTTGTTTGTTTGCCTTGATTCTATAAAATAATTATGCTATAATTTATTGATAAATATAGTGTTATTATGGACAAATATTTTCTGGAGGGTGCATTTTGGGGCGTAAAGTCTGGAATATAAGCTCTTATGATAAGAATGCGGCATCTGCTCTGGCTCTTAAGACCGGAGTGGATGATTTTGCCGTGCTTCTTTTACAGTCAAGAGGAATAAAGACTGCCGATGCAGTTCTTGACTTCGTTTCCGCCGCAGAAATGGAGCTTTCCTCCCCCTTTCTCATAAAGGATATGGAGAAAGCGGCAGAGCGTATAAATCTTGCCGTTGAAAACGGTGAAAAAATTCTTGTATATGGTGACTATGATGCCGACGGTGTAACCGCAACTGCACTTCTTACCTCATATCTTGAAGCGGTGGGAGCTGATGTAAGCTTCCGTATTCCGTCAAGACTCAAGGAGGGCTACGGTCTTTCTCCCGAAGCCGCAAGGGAAATTGTCGGAAGCGATGTAAGGCTTGTTATAACCGTTGATAACGGTATTGCTTCATTCGAGGAAGCGGAAATTTTCAGGGATAACGGAATTGATTTTATCGTTACCGACCACCATAAGGTAGGCGACCGTCTTCCCGATGCCTATGCGGTTGTTGATCCTCACAGAGAGGATGATACCTCACCCGAGGAAAACCTTGCAGGTGTAGGTGTTGCACTGAAGCTGATTGCCGCACTTGAGGGCGGTGACTGTTCATCGGTATTTGAGGAATTCGGCGACCTTGTCACAATCGGTACCATTGCCGATATCGTTCCCCTTACGGGTGAAAACAGAATAATTGTTGCAAAGGGACTGAAGCTTATAAAGCACAGCTTCCGTCCGGGTATTATAAAGCTTCTGGAAAATGCAGGGGTAAAGGGTGATGTCTCGGGCACTGCCGTTGCCTTCGGAATTGCTCCCCGCATAAATGCCGCAGGCAGAATGGGAAGCGCAGAAACCGCTCTCCGTCTTCTTATGACCGATGACGAGGATGAGGCGCAGGAGCTTGTAGATAAGCTCAATGCCGAAAATACTGCCCGTCAGAATACGGAAAGCAGAATAACTGAGGATATAGAAGCATATTTTGATAAAAATCCCCACCTGCGCAATGACAGTGTTATTGTGGCTTCGGGTAAGGACTGGCATCCCGGAGTTATCGGTATTGCCGCAAGCCGTCTCGTTGAAAAATACGGCAGACCCGCAATTGTGATTTCTGTGGGTGAGGACGGAATTTCCCGCGGCTCGGGCAGAAGCATTGACGGCTTTTCTCTTTATGAAGCACTTGGCTACTGCTCGGATACCCTTATTCAGTTCGGCGGACACACTCTTGCCGCAGGCTTTTCGGTAAGTGAAGAGAATATTGAGGCATTCAGAAAAAAAATCAATGAATATGCATTGACTCTCAAGCCCTTCTATCCGTCACTCAATATTGATGTACGGCTCAATCCCCGTGCAATATGTACTGACATTCTTGAATCTCTTTCATATCTTGAGCCCTTCGGTGCTGAAAATCCCGCTCCCTTTTTCGGACTTTTCGGTGTTACCGTGCAGTCCGTAAAGCCTATCGGTGCGGATAAGCATATAAGACTTACTCTTGCAAAGGAGCAGGCAGGTCTTCAGACTGTATTTTTCGGTCAGGCTCCCGATACCTTCCCCTATAAGGCGGGGGATACGGTGGATATTGCCGTTAAAATTGAAAAAAATGAATTCCGCGGTGAGGTAAAGCCCAGCGTGCAGATAAAGGATATAAGACCTGCAGGCGAGGATGATGCGGGGCTTTTCGGCTCACTTTACACATACAGAAAATTTTTACGCGGTGATGAGCTTTCTGCGGAGGAAAGAGCCCTGCTGTGTCCTGACAGAATGCTTCTCGGCACCGTTTACAGATTCCTTAAGGAAAACCGCAGATGGCAGTATTCTGCAGAAATTCTCTGCATGCGTACAGGCATTTCCTATAACAAGGCGGGTGCGGTTTCTGTGTGCCTTGATGCACTCACTGATGTGGGAATACTTATTAAGAAATCCGACGGCTTTTCACTTTCCGATTTCTCGGGAAAGGCTGACATGGAAAGCTGTGAAATATTGAAAAAACTGGGTTATAAAGGTTAATCTGCGAAAGGAGGCAGTCATATGGATATAGTAGAGGAATATTATTCCGAGCTGCATCAGGCCGTAAGTACGGCATTTTCCCCCGAGGAAGCTGAGATTATTGAAAAAGCTTTTCAGTTTTCACTTGCCTCCCACGGAGGTCAGCTGCGAAAATCGGGTGAGCCGTATATAATTCACCCCATTTCCGTTGCAAAAATCCTCATTGGCTTCGGAATGGACTGTCAGTCGGTTGTTGCGGCACTTCTCCATGATGTAGTTGAGGATACTCCAGTTACAAGCGAGGAGGTGCGCCGTCTTTTCGGTGCCGATGTTCAGCACCTTGTTGACGGTGTTACAAAGCTCGGTAAGGTTCCTCTTGCCAATAAAGAGGAGCAGCAGGCTGAAAATCTCCGTAAGCTTCTTCTTGCAATGAGTGAGGACATAAGAGTTATCATCATCAAGCTTGCGGACCGTCTTCACAACATGCGTACACTTAAGTTCGTAGGCGATCAGAAGAGAAGAGATATTTCAAAGGAAACCATTGAAATTTATGCTCCCATCGCTCACCGTCTCGGTATCCGTCCCGTAAAGGAGGAGCTTGAAGACCTTGCCATAAGCTACCTTGACCCCGTAGCCTACGGTGAAATTGAGGAAGCTCTTGCCGATCAGGAGCCCTTGAGAAAGGAATTTCTTGAAAATATAAAGGATAAAATTGCAACACGTGTAAAGACGGTTGTTTCCGATTGTGTGGTACAGGGACGAATCAAGTCCGTTCACGGTATATACCGTAAAATGTATATGCAGGGAAAATCCTTTGAGGAAATCTATGATATATATGCTGTCAGAATCATTGTTGACACCGTAAGTGACTGCTATAACTGTCTCGGTGTTATCCATGATATGTATAAGCCCATTCAGGGACGCTTCAAGGACTATATTTCAACTCCCAAGCCCAACATGTATCAGTCGCTTCATACAACTCTTATCGGCAAGGAGGGCATTCCCTTTGAGGTGCAGATAAGAACCGAGGAAATGCACAAAACCGCGGAATACTGTATTGCGGCTCACTGGAAATATAAGCTGGGCTACAAGGACAAGGAAGCGGACAAGAAGCTTGAGAAGGGTATAGGCTGGGTAAAGCATCTGCTTGAAGCACAAAGCGAAGCGGATGATGCAACCGATATTCTTAACACAATAAAGCATGACTTCGTAAGTGACGAGGTATTCGTCTTCACCCCCAAGGGCGATGTTATTGCTCTTCCTGTAGGTGCTACTGTTATTGACTTTGCCTATGCAATTCACTCTGCAGTCGGTAATAAAATGACGGGTGCTAAGGTTGACAAGCGTATAGTTCAGCTCAATTATGTGGTCAAAACAGGTGAAATTATTGAAATTCTCACATCCTCACAGCAGGGTAAGGGTCCGTCGAGAGACTGGCTCAATATCGTTACCACCAATGAAGCCAGAACAAAAATCAGAAACTGGTTCAAAAAGGAACGCCGCGAGGAAAATATTGAAGAGGGCAGAAATCAGTACGAGGCACAGCTTCGCAGAAATAATATGACTCTTTCCGATGAGCAGGAGCAGATGCTTCTTGCTACCGTTATCGAAAAGCAGAAGATGGCAACCGTTGACGATTTCTTTGCTGCACTCGGCTACGGCGGTATCGTGCTTTCAAAAATCATGCCCATGCTGCGTGATGAATATAACAAGCTCGTAAAGGCATCAAACGAAACTGCGGTAAAATATAAGCAGGCAAAAACAGTAAGCAGTGAGGGAGTTGTGGTTGAGGGTATTTCCAACTGTCTTATCAAGCTTTCCCGTTGCTGTAATCCCATCCCGGGTGACGATATCATAGGCTTTATCACCCGCGGACACGGTGTTTCAGTCCATAAGAAGGACTGTCCCAATGTCCCCGATGATATCTATAATGCTCCAGAGGCACACAGATGGCTGCGTGTATATTGGAACTCCTCGGTCAAGGCGGAATTCTCCGCTTCAATGCTTCTTACCTGCCTTTCGGGTAAGACCATAATGAATGATATATTCACAGCCCTTAATGCAATTCATGTAACCGTACAGTCCATAAATACAAGAGGCACAAAGGACGGCAGACTTCTTGTGAATCTCACAATTGCCGCAAACAGTGTCGAGCATCTGAAATCGGTTATGCAGCGCCTCGGAAAGCTTTCGGGAGTGCTGAGTGTTGACCGCTCGGGTATGGACATATGAAGTAAGAAGTAATAGTTAATAGTGAAGAGGTAAACAAAATTCTATATAAAGGAGAAATATAAAATGAAAAAGAAAATTTATCGTTCAACAACAGACAAAAAGCTTGCAGGTGTTTGCGGCGGTCTTGCTGAGTATTTCGGAATGGACGCTACAATCATCCGTCTTCTCTGGGCTTGCTGTGTAATTTTCGCAGGCTTCGGTATCTGGATTTATATTATTGCTGCTTTTGTAATTCCCGAAAATCCCGGTTACACTCCCTATCAGGATGTAAACGGCCAGAAGCCCTATGACAATCAGCAGCCTCCCTACAATAACTGATGAAGGCTGTAATTCAGAGAGTCACCTCGGCTGATGTGAAGGTTGACGGAAAAACCGTCGGCAGCATCGGTAAGGGCTTCCTTGTGCTTTTAGGCGTAATGGAGGGTGACACGGAAAAAGAAGCCGCCCTTATGGCACAGAAAATTGCAAAACTTCGTGTATTCGAGGATGCAGACGAAAAAATGAATCTCTCCGTCACAGATGTTGACGGGGAGATATTGAGTGTTTCACAGTTTACCTTGTGTGCGGATGTGAAAAAGGGCAACCGTCCCTCCTTTACACCCTCTGCAAAGCCCGATACGGCAAACGCTTTATATGAAAAATTCAATGCCTTCCTTCTTTCGGAGGGTGTAAAAAATGTTGAAACAGGTATTTTCGGTGCGGATATGAAGGTAAGCCTTCTCAACGACGGCCCCGTAACAATCATTTTTGATACCGATATCTGGAAAAAGTCCTGAATATTTTACGGTGAAAATATGTTGAATATAATAACGCTCCCTCTCGGATGCTATCAGACAAATTGTTATATTGTAACCGATACTGCTTCGGGTGCAGCTGCAGTGCTTGACCCGGGTGAGTACACATCTGACCTTGAAGGTCTTCTGCGCAAAGAAGGAATTACAGAATTAAAGTATATTCTTCTCACCCACGGACATTTCGACCACATCTGCGGTGCGTATCACCTTAAGAAAAATTTCGGCGGTGAGGTGCTTATTCATAAAGAGGATGCGAACTGTCTTGAGGACAGTGAGTGGAGTCTTGCTTCTTCCGTTGAGGAATATTCACAGCTTCCCATGACTGCCGACAAGACCCTTGAGGAGGGAAGTGTATTTTCCCTCGGGGAAACACTCTTCAGTGTTATGCATACCCCCGGTCACACAAAGGGCAGTGTCTGTTATTTTGCCGACGGAAATATTTTCTCGGGGGACACCCTTTTCAAGGTGGGTGTGGGAAGAACCGACCTTCCCGGCGGACACCTCCGTACACTTTGCAATTCTCTTAAGCGAATCGGTGCACTTGAGGAGAATTACAGAATTTTCCCCGGTCACGGAGACAGCACAAATCTTGACTATGAAAAAACAGCAAACATATTATTGAGGTCAAAATGATTCTTATTCTTGCAGGTCACACATATAAATATGAATGTGAAAAAATAATCAGAATATTTTACCCCGCCGAAAAGCTTGAAACGGGTGAGAGCATACCTGAAAATGAAGACTATATTCTCTGCCGTCTTGATGAGTCGGCAGGGGAGGTCTGCTATACCTGTGAAGCCCGCATAGGCGGAAAAGGGGAAGAGTATTCATTTTCTTATCCTGTAGGCGACGATGACAGCGATTCTCTTCGTGAAAGACTTATGGCAAAGGCAATGATAAGAGTGCTTTCTGCCATAACGGGAATTATTCCTCCCTGGGGTATTCTCACGGGCATTAGACCTGCAAAGCTTATGAGAAAATATATTGATCAGCTCGGTGTTGACGGAGCGGTAAAAATGTTTACCGATTTCTTTGAAGCCAGCGAGGAAAAAACCTTTCTTGCAAAAAATGTGGCTCTTTTTGAAAATAAGGTCATAAATGAGGCGGATATCCGCTCATTTTCCCTTTATATTTCTATTCCCTTCTGCCCCACACGATGCTCATACTGCTCATTCGTTTCCCATTCGGTGGAAAGTGCAAAAAAGCTTATTCCCGACTATGTAAAATGCCTTTGCGATGAAATAAGGGAAACTGCAGAGCTTGCAAAGCAGTCCGTACTTCAGCTTGAAACCGTTTATATCGGCGGCGGCACACCCACATCACTTTCAGCCGCACATCTTAAGGAAATTACCGACACCCTGAATGAGGTGTTTGATATGAAAAGGGTGAAGGAGTTTACCGTTGAAGCGGGCAGACCCGACACCATTGATGAAGAAAAGCTTACTGTGCTTAAAAATGCGGGGGTTACAAGAATCAGCATAAATCCCCAGACCTTCCGTGATAGTGTGCTCCGGGCTATAGGTCGCCGTCACAGTGCTGCTGATACCATAGAAAAATTTACTCTCGCAAGAAGCCTCGGCTTTGACAATATAAATATGGACTTCATTGCAGGTCTTCCCACTGATACCCTTGAGGGCTTTATGGAAAGCATTGATAAGGCGGTGGAGCTTTCTCCTGAAAACATCACCGTGCATACTTTGTCAGTAAAGCGCTCATCAGATATGAATCAGCAGGGTGAACAGTTTTGCGAGGCTGATGTTACCTGTAAAATGGTGGACTATGCCAATAAGAAATTAACAGAAAACGGCTATCTGCCTTACTATATGTACCGTCAGAGCAAGTCCGTTGCAAATCTTGAAAATGTCGGCTGGTGTAAGCCCGCTTATCCCTGCCTTTATAACATATATATGATGGAGGAGATTCACACCGTTTTAGCGGCAGGGGCTTCTGCCGTAACGAAGCTTACTCTCCCCAAAAACGATAATCTTGAAAGAATTTTCAATTTCAAATACCCCTATGAATATATTTCGGGCTTCGGGGAGATGCTCGGAAGAAAAAAAGCAGTAAAGCGCTTTTATGAAAATGTATGACTTAAATCTGTGTAACGGAGGAAAGACGGATGGCTGAAAGAAAAAAGCAATCTCTTATAAACGGTGCTCTTGTATTGAGTATTGCAATAACCCTTGTAAAGCTTACGGGTGTTCTTTTCAAGCTTTATATCACCAATAAAATAGGTCTTGATGCAAAGGGCTATTTTGCAACCGCTTATAATATTTATACACCTATCTATTCAATTGCCCTTGCAGGTCTTCCCACAGCCGTTGCGAAAATGGTTGCGGAAAAGGCAGTTCAGGGAAAATACCGTGATGTTAAAAATGTTTTCAATGTTTCCCTCGGTCTTTTCACGCTTTTCGGTATTATAGGAACTCTTATAATTGTGCTGATTGCCTACCCCTATACTGTTTCCGCAGGTGCGGTTGATGCTCTTCCTGCCATTCTTACCGTTGCCCCCTCACTGTTTTTCTGCTGCATAATGAGCTGCTACAGAGGCTACTATCAGGGACTTCGCAATATGAATCCTACATCGGTTTCACAGGTGATTGAGGCTGCGGGCAAGCTTATTTTCGGCTATGTCTTTATGAATGTGGTGCTTTTAGGCGGAGTTGAATTTGCCGACAAGATACCTGTTCTTTCATCTGTTGTAACCGATACCGCTTCCGCATATGCTGCAGCGGCGGCAATATCGGGTGTTACAATAGGCTCTGCTGCAGGATTTATATATGTGGTCATGAAATACCGCCTTGATAAAAAGAGTATTTCCGCAGAGCTTATTGAGCAGTCCCCCGAATCACAGGATAAAAGGACATTGCGCAAGGAGCTGCTTGTAATGGCATTTCCCTTTGCGGTAAGCTCACTTGTTTTCAATCTCACAACCTTTATTGACGGCTGGACAATTCAGAACCGCCTTATGTATGTGCTTCAGCGCAGCTTTGATACCGTGGCTGCAATGTACCCCAGAATTATTGAAGCCGAGCAATATACCGTTTTACAGGCTGAAGCCTTCAAATCATATCTTTTCGGTGCTTATGACACCGTGCTTGAAATCAAGAATCTCGTCCCCACCTTCACAATTGCCTTCGGCTCGGCGGCTCTTCCCATTTTAAGTGAGCTGTGGTATTCGGGTAAAAAGGAAGAGGTCGGGGAAAATATAAAAAGAGTACTCCGTCTGATTCTTCTTATGGCGCTTCCGGCAGGTATGGGTATGTTTGCGCTTGCAGAAGAAATTCTTATGCTCATTTACGGCTCGAATCCCAACATTGTTCCCGCAATTCCCTATATTGCTCCCATACTTATGCTCTACGGTATTTCCGTGTGCTTCTTAGCTCTTGCCCAGCCTGTTACAAGCATGCTTCAGGCAATTGATAAGCCCAATGTACCGCTCAAGAGCATGGCTGTGGGTGCAATAGTCAAAATTATTGCGAACATGATTCTCGTAAGCATTCCGTGGATTAATATCCAGGGCGCGGTTGTCGGCTCCTTCCTTTCAAATATCGTTATGGTATTCTGGGGCTTCATTGTCCTCAAAAAGGCAACGGGTGTGAAATATGATATGAAATATACCGTAATGAAGCCTCTTGTCTGTGCCTGCCTTGCAGGTGCGGGTGCATGGGGCGCACACAGAATTTTCACCATGATTTTCACTGCAACAGAGCTTGGCGGCGAGCTTATGATAAATAAAATTTCAACAGTTTTTGCCGTAGGTGCGGCAGTTGCGGTATATGCCGTAGCTCTTTTAGTGACAAAAACCCTGCAGAAAACTGATGTTATTATGCTTCCCAAGGGAGAAAAAATCGCAAAAGTACTTGAAAAATATAGACTTTTAGGGTAAAATACCAATGTATGTGATTTTTTAGGGGTAAAGGCTATGGTTGAAAATTTCTGCTTCAAAGATTTCTATTCGATGGAAGACCTTATTGAGATAGTAAGGATTCTCCGTGCTCCGGGCGGATGTCCCTGGGATGCCGAGCAGACACACGAAAGCATCCGTAAGGACTTTATTGAGGAAACCTATGAGGTAATTGAAGCCATAAACAAAAAGTCTCCCGAAATGCTCCGCGAGGAGCTGGGCGACGTGCTTTTACAGGTTGTTTTCCATACAGTGATTGAAGAAGAAAGCGGCAGCTTTGTTTTCGGTGATGTCACCGACGAAATCTGCAAGAAGCTCATTGTCCGCCACCCCCATGTTTTCGGTGATGTGAATGTTTCCTCAACCGAAGAGGTGCTTACAAACTGGGATGCAATAAAAATGAACACCAAAAAGCAGAAGACAACAGCTGAAGCCATTGATTCAATTCCCCGTGAGCTTCCCGCTCTGATGCGTGCAGGCAAGGTGCAGAAAAAGGCTGCAAAGGCAGGCTTTGACTGGCCCGATGTCAGCGGTGCATTTGAGAAGATCGGTGAAGAGACCGCGGAAGTGAAGAATGCCGTTGACGGCGGCAAGGAAAGTGAAATACTCGATGAAATCGGCGACCTTCTCTTTGCAGTTGTGAATGTTGCAAGAAAAACAGGAATCGACCCCGAGGAAGCACTGACCCGTGCAACGGACAAGTTTTCAGCACGTTTTACTCTTACCGAGAAAATGGCACAGGACGAGGGTGTGGATATGAAAACCGCTTCCCTTGAAAAGTTTGATGAGCTGTGGGACAAGGCAAAGCTCATATTAAAGGAACAAACGCCGTAAAGGCTTTTGAATATATACAGGAGGAAATTGAAATGAATAAGACAGAACTCGTAAATGCAGTTGCTGCAAAGGGTCTTTCCAAGAAGGACGCTGACGTAGCAGTTAAGGCTGTTTTCGACAGCATTACAGATGCTCTCAAGAACGGTGAAAAGGTTCAGCTTATCGGCTTCGGTACTTTTGAAGTTCGTGAAAGAGCAGAAAAGGAAGCTCGTAACCCCAGAACAGGCGAAACAATCAAGGTTGCAGCTACTAAGGTTCCCGCTTTCAAGGCAGGCCAGGCTCTCAAGGACGCTGTTAAATAATTGAATAAATTATTTGAGTATTGAGCTGTGCATCTGCACGGCTCATTATTTTTGTCTTTACTATTCATGCCTTTCGTGTTATTATACATAATAAAGAAATATAATTTGTAACAGGAGATAAATTATGACCTGGCTTATTTTTACAAGATACCTTTCTGCAATTATCATGTTCCCTGTTTTTGTGTTCAATTATTTTGTGAATGACTATGCAATTCCCCCCATAAGCCGTGAGGGCGCATATCTTTTCTGCTATTTCACGGGAAACGAAATTGAAAATCAGACAATTCACCTTGCAGTCAGCACAGACGGTTATAACTTCAAGGCGCTCAATAACAACGAGGCCGTAATAACCCAGACAAAGGGTACTCTTTGTGTCCGTGACCCCTATATCATAAAAGGTCCCGATGAAAACGGTGAGGACTGCTACTTTATTATTGCCACCGACATGGATGCAAATCTCGGCTGGACATCAAACCATTCTCTTATAACCTGGCGAAGCTATGACCTTGTCAACTGGACTGATGAAACCGTAATTGATATGAGAGACTTTGAGGGCTTTGAAACCACCAACCGTGCATGGGCACCCCAGGCAATATGGGACAGTGAAAAGGAAATGTACATGGTCTATTGGGCAAATTCAACCCTTGAAAATGACACCGCAGGTCACTACTATGCATATACAAAGGACTTCAAGAGCTTTGAGACCGCTCCCGAGGTGCTTTTCGGCAGATGGAATGAAAAAGATCCCGAAACAGGGGAAACAAGAAATGTTCAGTGTATAGACGGCGACATCGTATATAACGAAAAGGACGGATATTATTACCTCTATTTCAAGGAGGACCTTACACAGAAGATTGCTTATGTCCGCAGTGAAAATCTCACAGGTCCCTATAATACCGACTACACCATCTGCTCACTCAACTGGCACGGTGTTGAGGGAAGCTCAATGTATAATATCACAGGCACCGACAAGTGGATAATGATAATGGATGAATATTCCGAAAAGACCTTCTTCCCGCAGATTACCGAGGATTTTCAGAATTTTACACGTATCCGCAGAGGGGATATGGATATTGACCACTTAAGCCCCCGCCACGGCTCGGTTGTTGCTATAACAGAAGCAGAATATTATTCTGTATGTGAAAGCTACGGTGTTGAAAAATAAAAGGAGAAAATAAATAATATGAATTACAGAGAATTCGGAAAAACAGGTTGTAAGGTATCCTCGCTCGGCTTCGGTGCCATGAGAATGCCCACAATTGAAATTGACGGCAAAAAGGAAATTGATGAGGAAAAGGCAATTGCCCTTATCCGCCGCGCAATTGACAGCGGTGTGAATTATGTTGATACCGCATACTTCTATCATGACGGCAAGAGTGAATGTCTTGTGGGCAAGGCTCTTAAGGACGGCTACCGCGAAAAGACCTATCTTGCAACAAAGCTCCCCATGGGACATGTCAACGGCACGGAGGACTTTGACAGACTTCTCAACGAGCAGCTTAAAAAGCTCGATGTCAGCTATGTTGATTTCTATCTTTTTCATGCACTTAACCGTGATTCATGGAAAAAGGTAATTGATTTCGGCCTTATTGAAAAAATGAAGCAGGCAAAGGCAGACGGCAGAATCCGTCACATGGGCTTTTCCTTCCACGATGACCTTGAAATTTTTGAAAAAATCATAGCAGAATATCCTGAATGTGAATTCTGTCAGATTCAGTTCAACTATCTTGATACAGACTATCAGGCAGGCATTGAGGGGCTTCGCCTGGCAGCTGAAAAGGGTATGGGGCTTGTTGTTATGGAGCCTCTTCTCGGCGGCAGTCTTGTGAATCCCCACGAAACAGTGAAGGCACAGCTGCCCGAGGGCATGGGTACTGTTGAAGCAGCCCTTTCATATATCTGGGACTATCCCGAGGTAAGTCTTCTTTTAAGCGGTATGGGTACCGATGAGCAGCTTACCGAAAATATGGCTCTTTCTGAAAAATACACAGAAAATTCACTTTCCGAAGAGCAGAAGCAGTGCTTTGTCAATGCAAAGAAGGCACATTCCGCACTGGGACTTATTCCCTGTACAAAGTGTAACTACTGCAGTGTATGTCCCGAGGAAATTGCAATTCCCGATATCTTTGCCGCATTCAATCTCGGTGCCTCCTCTGACAGAAGAAGGGTTAAGGAAGTAATGCCCGACATTGAATACAGAGTGGAAAAATGTGCTGATTGCGGTGCATGCGAAAAAATGTGTCCCCAGAACATTGAAATAAGAGCAATGTTCAAGAAAATTAAAAACGCATTTTAATTTATTATCTGAATTAATCGTTTTAAAAAATTTCATTAATTTTTATCATTGACATAAAAGGTATTTAATGATAGAATAACCCCATTAAAGGCTATGACGAAGAGGGATGCTTTGGATAACCTCAAGAGAGACGGCGTTTGGTGCGAGCCGTTGGTGAAGAAAGGCATTTGTAGCTTCAGAGCCGGAGAGAGGAAAGCTTACGCCGTAGAACTCTCCCGTATGGCTGCGTGAAAGCATAAGGCTTGATATATGAGCCTGAGTGGCACGTTATGTGCAATTTGAGTGGTACCGCGGGTATCTTTCCCGTCTCAAAGAATTTCTTTGGGACGGTTTTTTTATTGTTCTGAAGAATTACCAATACACCCCCAATTCAAGGAGGACTTATGAGTAACAGTATTACAGGTCTTGATTTCAAAATCAGAGAAATGGCTGCCCGTATAAAGGAGCTTCGCGAGGTTACGGGCTTTACCTACATGGAAATGTCACAGAAAACAGGTGTTTCCGTTGATGAATATATCCGTTGCGAGGAAGGAAAAAGTGACCTTAACTTTGCCTTCATCTATCGTTGCGCACTTGCATTCAATGTTGATGTCACCGATATCATTCAGGGTACCTCTCCCACACTTGCATCCTACACCGTAACAAGAAAGGGTGAGGGACAGAAGATTGAGCAGGCACACGGTATGACATACTATAACCTTGCTTCATCCTTCAAGAACAGAATTGCCGAGCCTCTTTATGTTCATTCGGTAAAGAGCGAGGGCGACGAAAACAAGGATATTGAGCTTACAACCCACGAGGGACAGGAATGTGATATTGTTATCAAGGGTACACTCAAGGTACAGGTAGGCGAGCATATCGAGGTGCTTCACGAGGGTGACAGCATCTATTACGACTCATCATCTCCCCACGGTATGGCGGCAGTTGGCGATGAGGACTGCCTTTTCTATGCCATTGTTCTTAATCCTTCAGGTGAGCCTATTCCCGAATTTTCTGCACAGAAGGCAGAAACAGCAGTTTCTCCCAAGCGTCTCGGTGCAGAAAAAACTGACCGTGTATATCGCAAGTGGGTATCTGTTCAGAAAAATGAAAACGGCACTCCCGTCAAGGTTGACTTCATGAATGAGGACAAGTTTAACTTTGCATTTGATATAGTTGATGAAATTGCAGCAAAAAAGCCCGAAAAGCTTGCTATGCTTCACATCTCCGAGGATCACACGGAAAGACGCTTCACCTTCTCCGATGTTTCAAAAGCATCAAATCAGTGTGCGAACTACTTCAAGTCATTAGGTATCAAGAAGGGTGACAGAGTTCTTCTTGTTCTTAAGCGTCACTATCAGTTCTGGTTTGCAATTTTAGGTCTTCATAAGCTTGGTGCTATTGCAATTCCCGCAACAAATCAGCTTCTTGAGCATGACTTCTCATACCGCTTCAATGCTGCGGGAATCAGCGCAATTCTCTGTACTGCTGACGGAAAAACCTCCGATGAGGCAGACAAGGCAGCAAAGGAAGCACCTACACTTACAACAAAAATTATTGTCAACGGCAAAAAAGAGGGCTGGCGCAGCTTCGATGAGGAATATGTTCTTTTCAGTGAAAAGTTTGAAAGAACAGAGGATTCCCCCTGCGGTGACGACCTTATGCTTATGTTCTTCACATCAGGCACAACAGGCTATCCCAAAATTGCCGCACATAACTACAGATATGCTCTCGGTCATTTCGTAACTGCAAAGTACTGGCACTGCGTTGACCCTGACGGTCTTCACCTTACAATCTCCGATACAGGATGGGCAAAGGCTCTCTGGGGCAAGCTCTACGGTCAGTGGATGTGCGAGGCTGCAACCTTCGTTTATGACTTTGACCGCTTCAATGCTGCAGATATTCTTCCCATGTTCGCAAAATATCACATCACAACCTTCTGCGCACCTCCCACAATGTACCGTATGCTTATCAAGGAGGACCTTACAAAGTATGATATGTCTTCCGTTGAGCATGCAACAATTGCGGGTGAGGCACTTAACCCCGAGGTATTCAAGCAGCTTGAAAAGCTTACAGGTCTTCGCATCATGGAGGGCTTCGGTCAGTCCGAAAGCACACTTATGATAGGTAACCTTGTCGGTGCTAACCATAAAATCGGCTCAATGGGTAAGCCCGTTCCGATTTATGATA
The DNA here is from genome assembly GCA_045638965.1 of Acutalibacteraceae bacterium. Classification (GTDB taxonomy): domain Bacteria; phylum Bacillota; class Clostridia; order Oscillospirales; family Acutalibacteraceae; genus RUG806. The sequence goes on from JAZUCC010000003.1 coordinate 156,079, forward strand.
TTGATATTGTTGATGCCGACGGCAATTCCTGTGATGTCGGTGAGCACGGTGAAATCATTGTACGCACAGGTGATAAATCTCCCAGCGGTCTGTTCACAGGCTACTATCTTGATGAGGAAAAGACAAAGGAAGCATGGCACGACGGCATGTATCACACAGGCGACCTTGCATGGAAGGATGAAGACGGCTTCTACTGGTATGTGGGCCGTGTTGACGATGTTATCAAGTCATCAGGCTACCGTATCGGACCATTTGAAATTGAAAATGTTATCATGGAGCTTCCCTATGTTCTTGAATGCGGTGTTACTGCAGCTCCCGATGAGGTAAGAGGACAGGTTGTCAAGGCGGTTATCGTGCTTACAAAGGGAACCGAGGGCTCCGAGGAGCTTAAGAAGGATATCCAGAGCTATGTAAAGAAGCACACCGCTCCCTATAAGTATCCCAGAATTGTTGAGTTCCGCGAATCCCTTCCCAAAACCACAAGCGGCAAGATTATCAGAAACAAGCTTTAATAATCAGGGTATCGGCAGTTTTTTGCTGATACCCCTTTTTGCTTAATCAGATTTATTCCTTATATTATAATAATTAATTAAAAATTTATTGACTTTATGATGTTCTTGTGTTATTCTACATACATTGATAGAGGTGCGTTTGATAAATAGTACGCTTTGTGTAAGCCTTTAACGCTGGGGTGTTGCAAAGCTGAAAGGTATCGGCGCCGAGGTGAGACTTAAGCGTGGTCTTTGCCGGCAAAGTGAAATAAGATTCACTGTGCTGTCGCTTTTTGCGGAGAGCTATCTGTACTTTGAGTATTACTCGCTTCAGGTAGCCGTATTATACGGCTGTTTTTTATGTTGCGATATATATTTTCAGAGGCTGCCCCGTGAAAAAATGTAGGGCGGCTGATTTTTTTGTGTATATAAAGATATTATTTCGGAGGCAAATATTATGAAAAAGACAATTTTTGAAGGTGCAGCAACCGCTATTGTTACTCCTCTTAACGAAAACGGAGTTGACTACGAAAGCTTCGGCAGACTCATTGACTGGCAGATTGAAGAGGGCATTGATGCTATTGTTGCCTGCGGTACTACAGGTGAAGCATCAACTCTTACAGATGAGGAGCATAAGGAATGCATTAAGTTTGCAGTTGAGCGCACAGCAGGCAGAGTGCCCGTTATTGCAGGTACAGGCTCAAATGATACCGACTATGCAATTGAGCTTACAAGGTTCGCATGTGATGCAGGTGCAGATGCAGTGCTTCTTGTAACTCCCTATTATAATAAGGCAACACAGAAGGGTCTTATAAAGTCCTTTGAGGTTGTGGCAGATGCTGCAAGCAAGCCCTGTATTTTATATAATGTTCCCTCCCGTACAGGCTGTAACATTTTACCCGCAACAATGGCAGCTCTTGCTGACCATCCCAACATTGTGGCTGTAAAGGAAGCATCAGGTAATCTCTCACAGATTGCTGAAATTGCTGCTCTCACAAGAGGCAAGCTTGATATCTATTCAGGTAACGACGATCAGATTCTCCCCGTGCTTTCTCTCGGCGGCAAGGGTGTTATCTCTGTTCTTTCAAATATTCTTCCCCGCGAAACATCAATGATGTGCAAGCACTACTTCAACGGTAATACAGCTCAGGCTACAAAAATGCAGCTCGATTACCTTCAGCTTGTGAACGCACTCTTCTGCGAGGTTAATCCCATTCCCGTAAAGGCGGCAACTGCTGCTATGGGCTACGGTGAAAACTTCCTTCGTCTTCCTCTTACTCCTATGGAGGAAGCAAACGAAAAGAAGCTTCTTTCTCTCATGAGAGAAGCAGGAATCAATGTATAAGAGGTAAATTATGAGAGTTATATTAAGCGGAATTGCAGGCAGAATGGGTACTGCAGTGCTTGATGTCACATCAGGCGGCTATATGGACAGTGAGGTTGTCGCAGGTGTTGATATTGTCGATGCAAAATGCGATGTTCCCTGCTACAGAACCTTTTCCGAAATAAAGGAAAATGCAGACTGCATTATCGACTTTTCAAATCATGCATCTATAAAGGCAGTGTGTGACTATGCTGTAACAGCAGGTCTTCCCCTTGTTGTTGCAACAACAGGTCATACCGACGAGGAAAAGGAAGTCATTGCAAAGGCGGCTCAGTCAATTCCCGTTTTCTGCTCCGCCAACATGTCAATGGGTGTAGCCCTCTTGTGCCACATGGCAACAATTGCCGCAAAAACTCTTCCCGGTGCAGATATTGAAATTGTTGAAACCCATCACAACCGCAAGCTTGATGCTCCCAGCGGCACGGCTCTTATGATTGCAAATGCGATAAAGACCGTAAGAGACAGTGCAAAATTCATTTTCGGCCGTCAGGGAATGGCTAAAAGAGAAAATGATGAAATTGCAATTCACGCAGTAAGAAGAGGCAATATTGTAGGTATTCATGAGGTGCTTGTTTCCACAGATTATGAAACTATCACAATAAAGCACGAGGCACATTCAAGAAGTCTTTTTGCAGAAGGTGCAGTTGTCGCCGCCGCTTCCCTTATAGGCAAGGAAGCAGGACTTTATGATATGACCTCACTTATAGGTTAATTAATTTATATCGGGTGATGAAAATGAAAATCGGAATATACGGATACGGAAATCTCGGTAAGGGTGTGGAATGTGCAATAATGCAGAATCCCGACACCGAGCTTGTTGCAGTTTTTACAAGAAGAGACCCCGCCACCGTTAAAATACTTACCCCCACTGCAAAGGTGGAAAAAACAGAAAATATTCTTTCATATAAAAACGAAATTGATGTTCTTGTAATCTGCGGAGGCAGTGCAACAGACCTTCCCGAAATGACTCCCGAGCTTGCAAAGAGCTTCAATGTTATCGATTCCTTTGATACTCACGCAAAGATTCCCGTTCATTTTGCAAATGTTGATAAGTCAGCAAAGGAAAACGGAAATATTGCTCTTATTTCCGCAGGCTGGGACCCCGGCATGTTCTCCGTAAACCGCCTTATGGCTTCTGCAATTCTCCCCGAGGGCAAGGACTATACCTTCTGGGGCAGAGGAGTAAGTCAGGGGCATTCCGATGCAATAAGAAGAATTGAGGGTGTCCTTGATGCAAGACAATACACATGTCCTGTTGAAGATGCAATGAACCGTGTAAGAAACGGTGAAAATCCCGAGCTTACAACCCGTGAAAAGCACACCCGTGAGTGCTTTGTTGTGGCTGAAGATGGGGCTGACCTCGAAAGAATCGAAAACGAAATCAAGACAATGCCTAACTATTTTGCAGATTACGATACCACAGTTACCTTCATTTCCATGGAGGAGCTTCAGGAGAATCACAAGGGCATTCCTCACGGCGGCTCTGTTATCCGTACAGGTGTTACAGGCAAGGACAAGGAAAACAAGGAAATCATTGAATATAAATTAAAGCTTGATTCCAATCCCGAATTCACAGCAAGCGTTATTTTATGCTATGCCCGTGCAATTTACAGAATGAAATCAAGAGGGGAAACAGGCTGTAAGACAGTTTTTGATGTTGCTCCCCGTGATATGTCAGCACTTCCTTACGAGGAAATGCTTGCACATCTTCTTTGAGGTACAGGAGTTTTGGTATGATTTGTGAAAATTTAGGTGTAAATTCCCTCGGTCATCTTACCTTCGCAGGTGTTGATACCGTGGAGCTTTGCGAAAAGTACGGCACACCTCTTTACGTAATGGATGAAAACAGAATAAGACACAATATGCGTGTTTACACCGGTGCAATGCAGAAATATTTCGGTGAAAATGCAGGCTGTCTTTATGCCAGTAAGGCTTGCTCCTTCAAAAGGCTTTATGAAATAGCAAAGGAAGAGGGCTTCGGCACGGACGTTGTGTCGTCAGGAGAGGTTTATACCGCACTTAAAGCAGGCTTCGACCTTAAAAATGCATTCTTCCATTCCAATAATAAAACCGATGAGGATATTGCTTTTGCAATTGATAACGGTATCGGCTACTTCGTGTGCGATAACATTGAAGAGGTTATTGCCATAAGTGAAATTGCTTCTGAAAAGGGTGTCACGCAGAACATTCTTCTTCGCCTCACCCCCGGTATTGACCCTCATACCTATGAAGCCGTAAATACAGGTAAGGTCGATTCAAAGTTCGGCTCTGCAATTGAAACAAATCAGGCTTTTGAAATCACAAAGCTTACACTTGCACTTCAGGGTGTAAATCTCTGCGGCTTCCACTGTCACGTAGGCTCACAGATTTTTGATTCCGAAATTTATATGAGAAGTGCCGAAATTATGCTTGAGTTTATCCGCAGAGTAAAGGATGAGCTTGGCTTTACCACGGAAATTCTCGATCTCGGCGGCGGCTACGGTGTAAGATACATCGAGGCTAACCCCTATATCGACATTGATAAGAATATAAAAGAGCTTTCGGAGTTTATGAAAAACACCGTGGCACAGCTCGGTATTACAATGCCCCGCATATATCTTGAGCCCGGCAGAAGCATTGTGGCAGATGCAGGTCTTACACTTTATACCGCAGGTACAGTCAAGAAGATTACAGGCTATAAAAACTATGTATCCATCGACGGCGGTATGGCAGATAATCCCCGCTATGCTCTTTACGGCTCGGCTTATACCGTGGTTGATGCCTCCCGTATGAATGCACAGTGTGATATGCTCTGCACCCTTGCAGGCCGCTGCTGCGAAAGCGGTGACCTTATTCAGGAAAACATCCGCCTTCCCGGTGACATTAAAAGGGGAGAGAAGATTGCAGTTCTCACCACAGGCGCATATAACTACTCAATGAGCTCAAACTACAACCGTCTCGGTAAACCCCCCGTTGTTATGGTGCATGACGGTGATGATTACATCGCAGTAAAACGCGAAACCCTCGAGGACATCATAAGAAACGATATATAAAAAATTACATCTTCGGAAATAATCCGGAGATGTTTTTTTGTTAAAATATATCAAAAATAATATCAATAAATGGTTAATCGGTACATTGAGAAAAAATTTCCTTTGTGCTAAAATTATAGTGTTAAAAATCCGAAAGGGGAAATGAAAATGAAGAAAATTTTAAGCATCGTTCTCTCGCTCACCATGCTTATGACCGCACTTTTGGTGCCCGTAGGTGCTGCCGAGAACGAATACGTTGCAGACTATGACAGAGAAACTCCCGTTGTTATCATTCACGGTATGAGCCAGAATGACACATATATGCTTGATGAAAACGGCAAACGTCTTGTTGACGAAAATGGCGCATACATTACAGGCTGGCCCTTGAAGCTCGATATTATGGGGCTTGTCAAGGAAGCAGCAATTCCGCTTCTTCTCTCCGCTTTCTTAAAAAGAGATATGGGACTTACCGATGCTATGAAGCGTGGTGCATATAACGGTCTTCCCTGGATTCATAAGGATGCCGAGGGCAATTATGAAATTCCATGTGAGGTACCCTGCTATAAATATCCTATGGGTGATATGACAGAAGAGCTTCGTGAATATTACTATAAGCTTCTTCCTCTTCAGGGACTTGTTGATATCGTCGGCGGCGATAATGTTTACTATTTCGGTTATGACTCCTTCGGTGACATCACAGGTGAAACCGAAAAGCTCAATAAGTATATCCACGAGGTAGTTCTTCCCCAGACAGGTGCAACACAGATCAAGGCTTGCTTCATAAGCCTTGGCGGTACCATCGGCACATATTATCTTGAAAAATATCCCGAGGACTATTCACTTTTCAAGAAGGTTGAATTCGTTGTTCCCGCTCTTGACGGCTCCGATATCATCGGTGACATCCTTACAGGTAACTTAAGTGTTATGTATGATGACAATGTTCTTTATGAGCAGCTTCTTGTAACACTCCTCGGTGATACATATCTTTCCTACATCATCAACATGGTGCTTCGTATTCTTCCCTCATGGCTTCTCAAGGATGCTTTAGCTTCTCTTGCAGAGGGTGTTGTTGAAGCAGGTGTGCGCTCCTCCACAATCATCTGGGCACTTTGTCCCACAGATTATTACAAGGAAGCAAGAGCAAAGTGGCTTGAAACCGACGAATATACAACCGTAAGAAATAAGGTTGATGCCTTTATGGCAGCCCGTGCAGACTTTGAGGAAAATCTCTTCGCGCTTAAGGCTACAGGCTGTGAGGTATTCGATATCGTTTGCTACGGCGGCGGCATGTTCCCCCTTTGCAAGGACTGGAATGTAACCAACGGTGACGGCATTGTTCATGCAACCTCCGCTTCAATGAATGCAAAGTTTGCAGATGTAGGCAAGACTCTCGGTGAAGGCTATGTGGCAGAGGGCACATATTGCTCCGACCCCACACATAACCACATTTCTCCCGACAACACTGTTGATGCTACCGCAGGTCTTCTTCCCTGCACAACATGGTATATAAAGAATCAGGCTCACGAGCTTCTCCCCAATAATGATGTTGTTCTTAAAATGGCATTTGACATTATGACAGATAACAATATGAAGGATGTTTATTCAAATCCCGAAAAATATCCTCAGTTCAATGAAGGAAGACTTGTGAATACTGCAAAGCTTTACCTTGAAGATTGGGAAAAGGCTGATAAGTCCGCTATTCCCGCTGACAAGCTTGCAGCAGTTGAAGAAGCAAAGGCTGAAATTGATAAGCAGCTTGGTGAAACAGTTGTTGTAACAGAAAAGTGGAATGAGGCAGTTGAAGCCCTCCGTGTAGCACTCGTTAAAGCAGGTGTTATCGAAGACACCACCCCCACAGTATTTGAAAAGGGGCTTACAACAATCACAAGAGCGCTCAATAAGTCCGTAAACAACATTTACAAAAAGTTAGGTAAATAAAAAATGCCGCTACAGGTAACTGTAGCGGTTTTATCTTTTTTATTTGTTGAGTAAAGCTTCAAAATCAAGTACTTCAATGCCCTCGTAGATTTTGTCAGACTCTTCAAAATGGCAGAGAAGATAATCCTTGTCGTGGCAGTCGGAGGTCATAATGAAGGTACCGCCGTTTTCTTTAATGAAATCTGCAATCTCGCGTCTGGGGTAGGGGGTTGTTCTCTTTTTTCTTGAAATTGCCCCCGTGTTGATTTCAAAGGGAATGCCCATCTTGATAAGATGGAGAGCCGCATCCTGCCATGCCTTTACATAACGGGGATCCTTTTCATCAAAAAGCTCGTAATTTTCATTGAATTTTGTAACAAGGTCAAAGTGAGCAATGAAGCCGACCTCGGGAAGCTCTGCAATTTTCTTTGTCATTTCATAATATGCCTCGCAGTAGGAAAGCATATCGCCGCTGAAATACTTGTCTGCATCCCTTTTCTGCTCGTCTGCACTGCCGTCAACTGTAAGAAGTGTGCCGTCAACATCAATATAATGCACCGCCCCGAGGAAATATTCAAAGCCCTCACGGTCCATGTCGGAAATTGTGTCAAGCTCACTGCCGCAGTAGATATTGATTTTGTCCTTATATTTTTCCTTAAGTGCGTAGATTTCCTTCTGATATCCGGCAATCTTTTCCTTTCTTATGCAGTAGGTAAGGTCTCTTGATGTGTAGGAATGAGTTGAAAAGCCAAGAGCGTGCATACCGTTTTCAATAGCGGCAAGCACCATTTCCTCTGCGGTATTTTTACCGTCACAGTAGGTTGTGTGAGTATGGAAATTTGATTTTATCATTTTCTGTCACCTTTTTTTATTTATCTACACAATTATATTATTTCATTGCATATTAGTCAACAACTTGTTTTATTCTGCCGCTTATGGTATATTAATAAAAAACAAAAAGGGGAGAATGCAATGAGCAAAAGAAGAAGCACTGTGCGGAATATGATTTTCGTATCTCTTTTTGCAACCCTTATGTGCATCGGTGCATGGCTTCATTTCCCCGGTCCCGTGCCTGCCACAATGCAGACCTTTGTTGTTTTTGTAGCTTTAGGGCTTATGGGCAGCCGTAATACATTCATAATGCTTGTGATTTATGTGCTTTTAGGGGCTCTCGGGCTTCCCGTGTTTTCGGGATTCACAAGCGGCTTCGGTGCGCTTACGGGACCCACGGCAGGCTTTGTATGGGGCTTTCTTCTCGGTGTCCCCGTGTTTTATATCTTTGAAAGATATTTCAGCCGTAAAAAAATCCTTATTATAATAGGATATATAATATATATATTAATACATTATATACCGGGTGCTTTGTGGTACTGTTATTTCAATCTCGGTGCACTGTCCGTGGAGGGAATAATCTCCTCATCCCTTGTCACCGTGGTGCCGTTTATTGTGCCTGACGCAATAAAACTCGTCCTCTCACTTTTTGTTGTAAAAAGACTTCGCAGAATAATAAAATAATTATTTACGGAACTGAGAATTCCGAAATTCACCCCTCTGAGTCTGTGGGGTGAATTTTACTTTGTAGGGGATTGCGTCCCCGACATCCCGCAAACGGGAGCGTGCGAAGCACGAAAAGTCAAAGCATGTTTTTACAAAATTGAAAGAAATGAAAATAAGTGTTGACAATGAGGATAATCTCTGTTATTATATGCCTATGCTTTACCAAGGTAAAGTGCTAACATATTAAATCAAAAAAAGAGGTAAAACAAAATGAAGAAGACTTTATCCGTTATTCTTGCCGTTCTTATGGCACTCGGCTGCGTTCTTATGTTCGCATCCTGCGGCGGCAACACAGCAGAAGAAACAACAGCAGCTTCTGAAGAAACCACAGCAGCAGCTTCCGACCTTGACTACATCAAGGCAAAGGGCGAAATGGTTATCGGTTATACTGAATTTGCTCCCATGAACTACATTGATGACAACGGCGATTTCGTTGGCTTTGAAACAGAGTTTGCAAAGGCTATCTGCGAAGAGCTCGGTGTTGAAGCAAAGTTCCAGCTTATCGACTGGTCCGCAAAGGAAACAGAGCTTGCAGGTAAGACAATCGACTGCATCTGGAACGGCATGACAATCACAGAAGAAAGACTTGCAGCTATGTCTATCTCAACTCCCTACATGGCTAACAAGCAGGTAGTTATTGTTAAGGCTGAAAATGCTGACAAGTACACAAAGGCTGAAGATTTCGACGGTGCAAATGTTGTTGCTGAAATCGAATCCGCAGGTGAAGAGGTAGCAAAGACAGACGCAACATTCGCAAATGCTAACTACACAGCAGTTGACACACAGGCAAAGACTCTTATGGAGGTTAAGTCAGGTGTTGCTGATTGCGCAGTTGTTGACTATGTTCTTTCAATCGGCATGATCGGTGAAGGCACAGACTATGAGGATCTCGTAGTTCTTGATGCATTCGCATTCGCTGATGAAGAATACGGTATCGCATTCCGTAAGGGCTCCGATGTAACAGAGGCTGTTAATGCTGCTATCACTGCTCTTGTAGCTGACGGCACACTTGCAACAATCGCTGATACATATAAGCTCGGTGCACAGCTTATTGCTGAATAATTAATCCCTTGTGACTTGAATGCCGTCTTTCGGGGCGGCATTTTTTTGGTATTTATACTTATTTTTTATTGAGGTTATATATGAATTTTGGTGTTGTAAACACGGAGCTGTTAAAAGGCTTCATGGAAAACATAGAGCTTTTCGCAATAACTCTTATTTTCTCATTGCCTCTGGGACTTATAATTTCCTTCGGTTCAATGACTAAATTTGCACCGCTCCGTTTTCTTACAAAGGGCTTTGTGTGGATTATAAGAGGTACTCCTCTTATGCTTCAGCTTTTCATAGTTATGTATATGCCCGGTCTTGTTTTTGATTGGCAGATTCCGGGAAACAATCCCCGTATGACGGCAGCAGCTATTGCATTTGTAATCAACTATGCCTGCTATTTCTCGGAAATTTTCCGCGGCGGTATTGAAAGCATTCCCAAGGGTCAGTATGAGGCGGGTCAGGTGCTTGGCATGACCAAGGTGCAGACCTTCTTCAGGGTTGTTCTTTTACAGGTTGTGAAGAGAATTGTTCCTCCCATAAGCAACGAGGTTATGACGCTTATAAAGGATACCTCTCTTGCCCGTGTTATCGGTGTGCTTGATATTGTTATGGTTGCAGGTCAGTTTTCTGCAAAGGGCATTATATGGCCCTTGTTCTACACAGGTGTATTCTTCCTTATCTTCTGCGGAATATTTACAATAGTATTCAATAAGATTGAGAAGAAGCTTGACTATTTCAAGGCTTAAGGAGGGGGAAATATGGCTATTCTTGAAGTGAATTCACTTAAAAAGAGCTTCGGCAAAACCGAGGTTCTCAAGGGCATATCCCTTTCTCTTGAGGAAGGACAGGTTATGTCCATAATAGGCTCCTCGGGCAGCGGTAAAACAACACTTCTGCGTTGCATAAATTTCCTTGAAACTGCAGACAGCGGAAAAATTGTTGTTGATAATGACATTATTTTTGACGGAGAAGACAAGGCAAAGCACAAGGCAAAGGAAACAAGAGAAAAGCAGCTTAAAATCGGTCTTGTTTTTCAGCAGTTCAATCTTTTCCCGCAGTACAATGTTTTTGATAATGTGACCCTTGCAGTTAAGCTTAAAGCAAAGGAAAGACCTGATTATAAGCAGAATAAGAAGCAGATTCTTAAGGAAATAGACGAAAAGGCAGAAAAGATTCTTGCTGACATGGGGCTTACGGAAAAGAAAAGCTCCTACCCCTGGCAGCTTTCGGGCGGTCAGCAGCAGCGAGTTGCTATTGCCCGTGCACTTGCACTTGAGCCGAAAATCCTTTTCTTTGATGAGCCTACATCCGCTCTTGATCCCGAGCTTACCATTGAGGTGCTTAAGGTTATCAAGGAGCTTCGCAACATGGGCAGAACAATGGTTGTTGTTACCCATGAAATGGAATTTGCAAAGAATGTTTCCGATAAGGTCATCTTCATGGCAGACGGCGTTATCGAGGAGGCAGGCTCTCCCGAAGAGGTGTTTGATAATCCCCGCTCCGAAAAAACAAGAGCATTTCTTGCCAAATCATTTGAATAAAATCCCATCACCGTTTCAAAAATATATGAGACGGTGAATTTTTTTCTTTTATGGGAATATATATGTATTGTCGGGACATACATGGACTATATATGGTTAAACTGCAGTAAAAATATATGGCAAAATTAGGCATATTTTACACATAAATATTACAAAATGTAACCATTAAAAGTAAACTTACGATTTTTGTTAGGTTTTCACAAAAAAGCAAAGAAATAATAATTCCGAAAAAGAATTATTAAGACAAATAACCTGTTTTTTTTAAGTTTAATTTTTTTTGCCTTTGAGTTGTTTGTTTAAAATGAACAAAAATGAAAAACTTTTTGATTTGACATTTGAAATATCTTTGAATATAATGTGCAAAGTCTCGAAACCCAAAGTATATTGAGCGGAAATTCAGAGGAATTTCTCTCGGTAAAAATTGCGGACAGGAGTAGAATTATGGATAATCACAGTAAGAAGAGTGTGTCTTCAGGTGCTAAAAAGAGATTCTCTCTCAAGGCACACGGCATAAGCTCATATCACGCTGCACCCGCGGCGCTTATGGCAGTTGCAGGACTTGCACTCTCTACAGTAATCAGTGACGTCCCCCCGGCATACAATCAGGTGTTTGCATCGCAGGATGTTGTTATCGAGGAATCTGTAAGCTTTATTGAAGACCTTTCAACACAGGTGAACGGATTTTTCAGCAATTTTATTCAGAACGATGCTGCTGAAGAAAATGAAGCTGCTGATAAGGAAGTTATCAGTGTTTCTAACGATTTAAGCTACAGCAGGCTTCTGGCACAGGGAATAACTGATGTAAAAAAATATAATAAGGTTGAGGAAGTCGCAGACTTTTCTTCCTATGTTTCCTCTGTATCTGAAAGTGAAGCAGAGCAGAAGCTTAAGGAAATAGAAAAGAAGGACAGAGAAAGAGAGCTCTGGGAGGCAAGCGGCGAGGTTGTTGCAAGCTCAAACAGAAATCTTTATCTCGATACCTACAGATATCAGCGCGGTCCCTCAAACATCCCCAGCACAGGGCTTTACACAAGCTGTGTGCCCGGACAGGTAATTTCACAGATGATGCCTCCCGCATCCCTTACCTTTGATGAAAACGGAGTGCCTGAAAATTATCTTTATACAATTGAAGGTAAATCCACTGCATACTATGGAGGCTATATGACAGCAACAGGCTCATCGGTCCGTCCCGGTGTTGTAGCGGTTGACCCCAGAGAAATTCCCTACGGTACGGAAATGTGGATTGTATCAGGCGACGGCAGATTCGTTTACGGCTTTGCCCGTGCAGAGGATACAGGCGGATTCATTTACTGGCCCAAGGGTGCAACAGTTGACCTTTATATGAATACTTATGCTGACTGCTGCGTATGGGGCTGGAGAGATGTAAAAATTTATGTTCTCCCCACATCATATAAATAAAATCAAGGACTGTAAGAACGAGAGTTTTTACAGTCCCTTTTTTATGTGCTTCCCGTGAATACCCTTCTGATGTCACAGGTAATGTCAAAGCTTTCGTCACTGCGGCAGACAATGCTTACACAATTCCCCGCATTTACAATGTGTAATTTTTCATTGTATTTCTGCTGACCTGTTCTGATTGATGCCAAGGCCACTGACATGAATGCGCAAGCCGTCGGTCGGGGATTGCCCGTACAGTTTTCGTAAAAGTCGATTTCGTATGTATTGTCATCGGTTTTCTGTGCGAGGATGAAATCAGCCTGTTTATTGAATAGGGAATTTCGCGAAAAATGCCGTCCCAGGTAATTAATGTCAAGAAGATTTCTGCACTGCGAAAAATGAACACCGTGTATGCCCGAAAGCTCTACAGCGGTAACGGTGAGTATTCTGTTTCCGATTTCCGTGCGCCTGTTAATACAGTCAGTTGCTTTACCTGTACCGGTAGGCGGAATACGGCAAAAAATCTGTGCTGTATCACCCGAAAAATCGCAATTCAGCTCCGAAAAAGCCTGATTTTCAAAGGAAAATGTAAGATTGGTGACATCTGTCTTTGAAAAAGTGTCAAAACAGGCGCAAATTGAAGCCGAAGAAAAATCTCGCATAATTTGCCCGTTTTGTAAAAGTCCGCTGATTTCGATGTTTTTGGTGTTGTTTTGTTGAAAAGTGAAAATTCCGTCTGCGCCTACACCTGCGGTTCTGTCACATAGGGTAATTGCCCTGTTGCTGCAGATGGCTTCATGACAGTTAATGTCAGGCACAAGCAGGTAGTCTTTGCCTGCAATAAAATATTTTGTAAATTTCATATACTCATTCCTTCAGGGAAAGTATATGCAGAAAGTTTAATAAAATATGAGAAAATTTTAAAGAAAACAGTTGACATTTCATTAACATAGTGATAATATATTAGGGCATTGAGAACAATGCAAATAATAACTGCGCCGGTAGCTCAGTTGGATAGAGTGACTGGCTACGAACCAGTAGGTCAGGGGTTCGAGTCCCTTCCGGCGCGCCAAAAAAACGACTTGTCTTGACAAGTCGTTTTTTTATCCATTGCGAAAGCAATGGTATATCATCAACAACGGTATCCCGTTGTTGTATCTCATCAGTCTGTCAGGACTGTATATCATCACGCGTCAGCGTGTATCAGAAAAGTCTTCGCAATGATGATATACAAGACTCCGTCTTGATGATATGCAATTCCTTCAGAATTGATGATATGCACGGCTGTGCCGTGATGAAATTTACGGAGTTATGAATATGCCCGAATTTTTTTATGAGCATCAGAATTTAATAGCGCAGATTTTAGGCTTCATTGCAATGGGAATTGCGGTTACAATGTATCAGTTCAAGAAGCACCGCACAATACTTTTTCTTATGTCCCTTTGCTCGCTTGTGTGGAGTCTCCATTTTGCCTGTCTCGGACTTTTTACTCCCGTGGGAATGAATACACTGAACATATTCCGTTGCATTGCATATTCCTTCCGTGAAAAGAAATGGGCGCAGAATAATATAATCCCCGCAGTGTTCATTGTCCTTAATGCGGGAAGTGTAATTCTTACATGGGAAAGCGCATGGAGTATTCTTCCTTTTATTGCCGCAATTTTTGCCACCATCGGTAACTGGCAGAGAAACACAAGAATCCTTAAATATATGTCCATTCCCGTATGTGCCTGCTGGTTTGTATATAATATTGTAAACGGCTCAATCGCAGGAACACTCAATGAGACCTTTGCTCTTATTTCAATTGCAATTTATCTTATAAGAACCCGTAAGGAAGCTGCTGTAAAGGAGAGCTGATATGGAAGCTGTATTGAAAATTGTCGGCATATTGCTTGCGGTTGTGATTATTTATTTTGTTGTCACTGCAGGACTTTATATGCCCTTTGTTATAAGAAAATCGAAAAAGAAATACCGTGATGACTGCGAGTATCTCATGATTCTCGGCGGTGATATAATCGGTGCCGACACACCAAGCCCCCAGCTTCTTGAAAGAATGAAGGAGGCTGCAATTTATCTTAAAGAAAATACTCATTGCATGATAGTGCCCTGCGGCGGCTGCTTCAGAGACGGTCAGAAGAAGTCAGAAGCACAGATTATAGCAGACTATCTTCTCACACAGGGGATAGATGGGGACAGAATTATCCTTGAGGACAAATCAACCACAACCTTTGAAAATTTCCTTTTTGCCGTTGAAATTATAAAAAAGCATTCAAAGAAAAATATTGATGATGTGAAAATTGCATTTCTTTCCTCAACCTATCACATCCACCGTTCATCCGTGATAGCAAAGGCATGCGGAATCAAAAATGCGGGTGTGGTAAGCTGCATAACTCCCGGGGATGCGTATAAGAGATTTATAAGAGAATATTTCGTAGGCTACGATTTGTTCTTCCGTCTTATTACTAAAAAATACAAGGGCAGATTATAATTCAGCGGTATGCCGCTGAAAATCCGGAATTATGAATTCGGAATTCGGAGAAATTTTTATCGGCGGGTAAGTGCATCCGCCGATATTTTTTTGTTATAAAAAGCAAAAGGTGTCAGCCTCTTTCGAGGTTGACACCTTAATTTTATTTATCCGTTATGCATTTAATGCTTATTCAGCATCGGGAGCATAAAGAGCCTTAAGCTTAAGAAGGTGGTTGTATCTTTCAACTGACTTCTTTTCTGCATCAGCAAAGAGTGCTTCAGCTCTGTCGGGGAATGCACGGGTAAGTGAAGAATAACGAGCTTCGTTGAGAAGGAAGGACTTGAATTCTTCGCTCTTTCCGGGCTTGGAGTCGATTGTGAAGGGATTTTCGCCCTTTTCCTTGAGTGCGGGGTTGTAACGGAACATGTTCCAGTAGCCGCATTCAACAGCCTTGATCATTTCGTTCTGGCAGTTAACCATACCGCCCTTGATTGAATGCATTTCGCAAGGAGCGTAAGCGATGATGATTGAAGGTCCGTTGTAAGCTTCAGCTTCAGCAATAGCCTTGATTGTCTGGTTCATATCTGCACCCATAGCAATCTGTGCTACATATACATAGCCGTAGCTCATAGCGATTTCGGAAAGGCTCTTCTTTGCAATCTGCTTACCTGCAGCAGCAAACTGTGCAACCTGACCGATCTGAGAAGCCTTGGAAGCCTGTCCGCCTGTGTTGGAGTAAACTTCTGTATCGAATACCATGATGTTTACGTCTTCACCTGCAGCAAGAACGTGGTCAACACCGCCGAAGCCGATGTCGTATGCCCAACCGTCGCCACCGAAGATCCATACGGACTTCTTAGCAAGGTATTCCTTGTTCTTGAGGATAGAGTTGCAGTGGTCGCAGCAGCAAGCTACCTTTTCAAGCTCAGCAACAAGAGCTTCAGTTGCAGCGCTGTTCTTTGCGCCGTCGTTAACAGTTGCAAGGTATTCAGCTGCAGCAGCCTTGAGCTCAGCGGAAGCCTTGTCATTTGTTGTGATTTCTTCTACCTTAGCGATAAGTGAGTTACGGATAGCGTTCTGTCCGAGGAACATACCGAAGCCGTGCTCTGCGTTATCTTCGAAGAGTGAGTTAGCCCAAGCAGGACCGTGACCAGCCTTATTTACGGTGTAGGGTGATGTAGCAGCGGGACCGCCCCAGATTGAAGAACAGCCTGTAGCATTGGATATGTACATTCTGTCACCGAACATCTGAGTGATAAGACGAGCATAAGCTGTTTCTGCACAACCTGCGCAGGAGCCTGAGAACTCGAGGAGAGGAGTCTTGAACTGGCTTGCCTTTACAGATACGCCTGCTGTCATGTCAGCCTTTTCTGTAACGTTAGCTACACAGTAATCGAATGATGCCTGCTGCTCGTCCTGGCTCTCTCTTGACTTCATTGTAAGAGAATTTGTGGGACATACGCCGATACATACGCCGCATCCCATACAGTCCATGGGAGAAACTGCAAGAGTATATGTGTAATCTGTCTTCTTGATTTCCTTTGTCTTTGTAACTGCAGGAGCATTAGCTGCTTCGTCAGCACTCATAGCGAAGGGACGGATTGTAGCGTGAGGACATACATATGCGCAACGGTTACACTGTACGCACTTTGTGGGATCCCATTCGGGAACCATAACAGCAACGCCTCTCTTTTCGAATGCGGAAGCGCCCTGCTCGAATGTACCGTCAGCGTGATCCATGAATGCGGAAACGGGAAGTGAGTCACCGTCCATACGGCCAACGGGAAGCATGATGTTGTTAACCATCTTTTCAAGCTTGGACTGTGTGCCTTCGTTAGCGCATGCACAAGCGTCAGCAGCATTTGCCCAATCTGCGGGAACGTCGATCTTTGTGAAAGCGGAAACACCTGCGTCGATAGCATCGTGGTT
>JAZUCC010000004.1:0-25729 GCA_045638965.1 Acutalibacteraceae bacterium
ATCGGTGTTGCAACCTTGAGTGCCTTTGCATCGAACTGAGGATGAAGAAGTGTATCAAGGTTTCTGGGATCGATCATAGCAACTGCTTCTGCCTTTGTCTTGTGGCCTTCTTCAACGAGGTCGCAAGCGATCTGAAGAGCAGCCTGAGCTGTTCTCTTACCGTTTCTTGTCTGGAGCATGTAGAGTTTTTCGTTTTCAACTGTGAACTCCATGTCCTGCATATCATGATAGTGGTTTTCAAGGATACCACAGATTTCAATGAACTGATTGTATGCTGCGGGGAACTTTTCAGCCATCTGTGCGATAGGCATGGGAGTTCTAACACCAGCAACAACGTCTTCACCCTGTGCGTTAACAAGGAATTCACCCATGAGGCCTTTATCACCTGTAGCAGGGTCACGTGTGAAAGCAACACCTGTACCGCAATCGTCACCCATGTTACCGAATGCCATAGCCTGAACGTTAACTGCTGTACCCCATGAGTAGGGAATGTCGTTGTCACGACGGTAAACGTTTGCACGGGGGTTGTCCCATGAACGGAAAACTGCTTCTACAGCGCCCATAAGCTGTTCTTTGGGATCTGAGGGGAAATCTTTACCGATTTTTGATTTATATTCTGCTTTGAACTGACCTGCAAGTTCTTTGAGGTCGTCAGCTGTAAGATCAACGTCCTGTGTTACGCCTTTTTCTTCTTTCATCTTGTCGATGAGTTCTTCGAAGTATTTCTTACCAACTTCCATAACAACGTCAGAATACATCTGAATGAATCTTCTGTAGCAGTCCCAAGCCCAACGGGGGTTGCCTGATTTTGCAGACATAACTTCTACAACTTCTTCATTAAGACCAAGGTTGAGGATTGTATCCATCATACCGGGCATGGAAGCACGAGCACCTGAACGAACTGAAACAAGAAGGGGCTTTTCAAGGTCGCCGAACTTCTTGCCGGTGATTTCTTCCATCTTAACGATGTATTCCATAATTTCAGCCTGAATGTCATCATTGATCTTACGGCCGTCTTCATAGTACTGTGTGCAAGCTTCAGTTGAAATTGTGAAGCCCTGGGGAACGGGAAGACCGATTTTTGTCATTTCAGCAAGGTTTGCGCCCTTACCGCCGAGAAGTTCGCGCATTGAAGCGTCGCCTTCTTTGAACAAATAAACGTATTTTTTGCTCATTTTTATTCCTCCAAATCTTTTATGCAGCACGGGGGAACCGTGTCCGCTATTTTACTTTTTTATTGTAAACGGCATTACACCTGTTTAACCTTGTATATTATAGCAAACTTCAAAGCAACTTTGCAAGACAATTTTTTGATAAATTGACATAAAAACTTAAGTTTTTTTTGTATAAGTTGGATAATGCAGGGGGGATATACAGAAAAATTGCGGCATTTTCCTTAAGAAAACACCGCATTGCTGATTATACACCGAAGAACCACTTCATGAGGTCACGGAAGAACTGGAACATGTTAAGAAGGAAATCCTTGAGGCCTGCAAAGGAGGACTGCTCAAGATTTGCCACATAAATGTAAAGGTCTTCATTGACTGTATCAATTGTGTAAACCCCGTTTTTGTCGGGATTCAGAACATAACCGTATTCACTGTCAACACCGAGGACAACGTCTGCCTCATAGTGAGTGTTTGCAACCTTGATGACTGTTGTCTGGTCGAAAACATATCCGTTTATTGCTTCAACCGTGAACCGGAAGGAGCCGCCCTCGACGACATAGTTTGTATCTGTGAGGCTTGTGATCGCAAGCTTTTCGGCACAGTCGGGAGCAACAGTTACAATGTATGCCTTTGTGAAGCCATTGTCAGCAGCAAGTGCTGCAACGGAAAGACAGGAGAATGCGATAATCACCGCAAGAACAACTGAGATTAATTTTTTCATAACTATCATCCTTTCATACAGGGATATACAAGGTTATTGTAATACAAACAAAACAAAAAATCAAGTGTCAATTATCATCGGATATATTGAACGGTTGTCAGATAAAATACTTATTATTTTAAATTTGTCTATTGACAAAACGCATGATAAAAATTATTATATACGCAGTATGTAATAATACAGAGTATATGGAGGTAAAAAAATGAAAGCAAAAAAGATTATTGCACTTGTACTCATGGCTGTTATTGCTCTTTCCTGTGCATCATGTACAACAATTGAGCTTGTAATTCCCGTAGGTAATGCTCCCGTTGCCAACACAGGTGCAAACACACCCGCAGTTGAAAACACAACAGCAGCACCCGTTATTGAAAACACAACATCCGCTCCTGTAGCTGAAAATACAACAGCAGCACAGCAGGCTCCCGGGGCAGAGGCTACTACAGCAGCACAGCAGACTCCCGGGGCAGAGGCTACTACTGCTCCCGCACCCAGCAACGGTGCTCCTACTGCAAAGGCCGACATCGTAAAGCTCTACTGTGACGCTTACAACAAGCTCGGTACAGCCTCATCCATTACAAGAGTTTATGACTATACCTCAAACTACAACAGCATTCTTGATATCGACGGCGGTAACAAGACTCTTGCAGGTATCGCAGAGAAGCTTATGGGTATGTTCATGGTTGAAAACACAGAGGCAGTTGCTTTTGATGTAAGCAAGCTTCCTCCCGTAGGCGCAGCTACAATCAATATTGATCCCAATGTTATTGCTAATGCAACATGCGTAGATAAGGGTGACCACTATGAAGTAACTCTTACTTCAACAGGTACAGCCGATAACCGTGAGGTTGACTCCCAGCCCGGCACAGGCTCCGCAGGCTCCTTCGGTCCTCTTCTTAAGGCTGAAGATGTTTCAGGCGCAGCAGCAGGCTTTATTGAGTTCAACGGTCTTCATACCTACTATGAGGCAGCAACAGTAACTGCAAAGATTACAAAGGACGGCAAGATTACAAACCTTGAGTTCAAGACTCCCAGTATCCTTCACTTTGACAGTGTTTCTGCTGTTAAGATTATCAATGTAGGTGTTTGTGAAATCGGTCTTCTCTTCAATCAGAGATACGAAATCGCTTATTGATTCAACTGAAAAAGGAAATCGGAATCTGTCATACGGCAGGTTCCTTTTTTTGTGTTGCAATGTTGCTTTGTTATATGGTAATATAAGGATATATTATAAAAATAAGCGGGGTTAGAAAAATGCTTTATACGATATTTGCATATGTTATGGCTGCAATTATTTTCGCCGGCTCAGTTATCTTTAATTATGACTGTAAGCAATATCTGGATATTGTTGAAAAAGATGAGTATCAGACCTTCGAGTCCTTCGGTACATCAACCTGCTGGTGGGCACAGACCATTGAAAGCGAAGAGGAGGCAGATGCAATAGCAAGGGCTCTGTTTTCCGATGAGGAGGGGCTTGGTCTTGATGTTGTCCGCTATAATGTAGGCGGAGGTGAGGCTGATAATCCCGAAACAAGAATATGGGATACAGCAAGAAGAACAGAAAGCTTCTATGTGTTTGATGAGGAAAAAGGGGAATATGTTTACGATTTCACCCGTGACGCCAACGCAAGAAGAGTGCTTGATAAGGCAATTGAATACGGCGCTACCGAGGTTGTGCTTTTCTGCAACAGTCCGCACTATTCAATGACCGTATCGGGTCAGGCAAGCGGCGGGCTTGAGCCGAAGGTGTCGAATCTGCCCGAAGAAAATTATGATGAATTTGTTGATTATCTTCTTACAATTGCCGATTGGTTTGTGGCTGAGGGTTATCCCGTGACATATATTTCACCTATAAATGAGCCGCAGTGGGACTGGGGCGGTGAATGGGTAGGTCAGGAGGGCTGTCACTATGAGCCTGATGAGGCAGCTGCACTCATGGCTATGTTTGCCGATGAAATGGTGGAAAGAGGCTCTCCCTATAAGCTTTCGGGTATTGAAACAGGTCAGCTTTCATGGTGGTATAACGACTACATGTATAAATTCTTTGAGGATGAAACCGTAAATGAAATCTGTGATACCTTTGCGGGCCATTCCTACTGGCTTGACGGCAACAAGGAGGAAAAGACCAATTTCGGAAACACCTTCAGAGAAACATATCCCGACAAGAAGTTTGAAATGAGTGAATGGTGCGAGCTGCCTCTTGAAATTGACTCAAGGACAATTGACAGCGGTATTCACATGGCGAATGTTATAATAGAGGACCTTACGCTTCTCAATGCGGTATCATGGCAGAGCTGGACTGCGGTCAATGAAGATGGTGTGCTTTACAGAGAAGACGGAGAAATTAAGGAATTCAACCGTTACTATGCTTTCAAGCAGTTTACCTCGTTTATTGAAGAGGGTATGACAAGAGTAAAAGTGTATGACAAGCTCGGATATAATGAAAGCCTTGAAAAGGTAGCCTTCAGCAATGACGAAAAGACAGTGCTTGTTGTTGTGAATAACAGTGAGAAGGCTGAAGAGATAAGCTTCCTTGAGAAATATGCATCAGCTGAGATTTATGTGACAGATAAGGACCATAACTGCGAAAAGGCAGAAAACGGGCTTGACGGCACGGATTATACTCTTCCTGCAAGAAGCATAACAACATTTGTTTTCAGTAAAGCTAAATAAACAAGAAAGGCTTCCGTTTTTTCGGAAGCCTTATCTGTTTTCGCACTCGCGTGGCAGCGCGGATTAAAAGTTTTGGTTAAGCTTTTTAAAAGCTTATAGGGTTTTTTAAGGGGCAACGCCCCTTGAATCGTCGTCCTCAGACGGCGAAATTCTTAATCGTCCTTGTATCGCAGAAGGCTTATAAGGAACCTCGCCGGGGGGGGCTTGTGTGCGAAGCACAGCTACGGATTTATACGTTGAAAAATTCTACCTGTTCATTGTCGTTGCCTTTGACGAAGGCTACGGTGATGGACATTTTTTCGGGCTTTGAATCAAGGGGTACGGTTTTTGGATAAATGTGAGGGGTAAAGCCTGCCTCAACAGCCTTGTTGAAGGCTGCTTCGGGATCATCGCAGTACATGGCAAAGTGCTGCCACTTGCCTTCTTCTGCGTATTTTTCACCGCCGTCAGCGAAAAGCTCAATAATATCACCGTTGCCGATATCAAGCATGACGATGAGATTTTCACCCTCGCCCCAGCGTACCTTCTCCTTCATGCCGAGCGCGGTGTACATAGCAATGCTCTTTTCAATGTCCTTGCAACGAAGAGCTACATGGTGAAAGCCGAGATTCTTTATAACTTCATTTGCCATAACTGCACCTCATATGTATTTATTTATGAATCTGCATATTTTATCTATGCACAAAGCACCCTCTTCGGAATAGGGCTCAAGCACACTGAAAACATGAGGAAGGTTCCTTCCTTTGAATTTGGGGAAGTCGAGAAGCTGTGCATCAACAGAGCGCTCGAGAAGAGTTCTGAAAAGTCTTCTTGTCTGCTTGAGGGCGAGTGTATCCCCCGAGCTTGTTATGAGAATTGTGGGCGGGAAGCTGTCTGCTTCATTTATAAGCTCGTCAATATTCATATATTTGCGGGTGCTCTTTTTTCTGCCGTTTTCGCCCCACATCATTCTGCAGTAAAGTCCCATGGGCAGCTCATCGTTCATATATGCAACGGGAGAGGTAAGCACAAGACATGAGAAATCAAGACCGTGGTCTGCGGTGTCAAAGTGATTTCTTAAGACTTCGGAGCGGGAAAGGGCAGCGGTGAAGGCGGCAAGCTGTCCGCCTGCGGAGTCACCCGTAAGTATGATTTTTGATGTGTCGCAGGGCAAGTCGGGCATAAGCTCCCTTGCCTTGCAGATGGCGAGCGCAATGTCCTGAAGCTGTGAGGGAACAAAAACCTCGGGTACAAGACGATAGCTTAAGTTGAATACCACAAAGCCTCTTTTTGCAAGATACTGTGCATGAAGCTTGTTGAGATCCTTTGTGCCGTACATCCAGCCGCCGCCGTGAATTTCAATTATCACGGGGAGTGGCTCTTTTGCATTTTCGGGATAGTAGGCATCAAGCAGATGATATTCATTGCCCGAATTGGTGTAGGGAATGTTGTTGATTTCCTTTATTCCGTCGGGAAGCGAAAGCCTTGCAATTCTTTTGTCATCCTCGGGCTTTGTTACCTTTTCCCAGAACTGACCGAAAATATTGAGAAGCATATCCATTTTTATTTATCCTCGTTTTTCTGCTCCATTACGGCACAGACAGCAAGAATTGCAGTGCATACAAAAATGAGAAGTATAGCGGAATATGCAATTCCCAGCTTCATGTAGTCAATGGTGGCAACATTGCCCAAAATTGCGCTGAGAAGCTGATTTGATGTACCGAGAAGAGTGTTGAGATTGAAGCCGCCGTTAACAAAGGGCTTTGCAAAGGTATCAAAGGCTGCATTCATTCCGAATGTGCTTACTGCACCGACAATTGAAAGAATAAGGGATACTGCGGGCTTTTTTGTGAGAGCGGAAACAATGATGAGAGCCAGAGCAACAATAAGGACAATTGCAAATAAAACAAGGAAAATGACACCCCAGTGAAGGTCGGGAATGGAGTCAAGCATTGCCTGCTTCTTATCGTCCTTGAGTGCTGACCAGATTGTTTTGAAAAGGTTCATTGTGCCGTTGTCGGAATCTGCCATGAAGTTCATATAAAGATCCTTGAGGCTTATGAATTCACTGAGACCGAAGTTGTCAAGCAGATTTGATTTTGTTTCACCTGAAGAAAAGCCCGAGCTTATCACTATTCTGAAAAAGGGCAGAAAAATGCTTGCAGGGAATATGAGAAGTGTGAAAATGGGTGTAAGAATTCTGTGAATTGTTTTCATGATGTCACCTTATTATTTTTTGTAAGAGGAGTTGAGCTGTACTGTTCTGTTGAAAATAAGCTTTTCATCGGTGCTGTCCTTGTCAACAGCGAAATAGCCGTTTCTTACAAACTGGAAGGAATCCTCTGCCTTTGCATTCTTTACGGAAGGCTCAACAAGGCAGTCGCCGAGAACAATGAGAGAATCCTTGTTGATAGCATCAACAAATTCCTCGTCGGGTATTGCGGCGGGATCCTCAACATCAAAGAGCTTGTCATAAAGACGGACCTCTGCCTTGAGGAAATCGGAGCCTGCCCAGTGAATTGTACCCTTTACCTTTCTGCCGTCGGGAGCATCGCCGCCGCGGGTTTCGGGGTCATAGGTACAGTGAATGCAGGTAACCTCACCGTTTTCATCGGTTTCGTAGGATGTGCATGTAAGGAAATATGCGCCCTTGAAGCGTACCTCGTTACCGGGGAACATTCTGAAGTACTTCTTGGGGGGATCTATCATGAAGTCGTTCTTTTCAATGTAGATTTCTCTGCCGAAGGTCACTTCGGACTTTCCCATTTCGGGGTGGTCGGGGTGACGGTCAACAAGAAGGGTTTCTGTCTGTCCCTCGGGATAGTTGTCAACAATAACCTTAAGGGGATCGAGAACAGCCATGACTCTGGGTGCGTTTGCGTTGAGCTCATCTCTTACACAGCTTTCAAGAAGACCGAAGTCAACAACACTGTATGCCTTTGAAACGCCGACCTTTTCAATGAAATTACGGATTGCCTTTGCGGGGTAGCCTCTTCTTCTCATGCCGCAGATTGTAGCCATGCGGGGGTCATCCCAGCCTGAAACGAGCTTGTCTGTAACAAGGCGGATGTTCCTTCTCTTACTGGTGATGCAGTAGTGGATGTTGAGACGGGCAAAATCAATCTGTCTGGGGGGCTCTTCAAAGCCGATTTCCTTTATGAACCAGTCATAAAGAGGTCTGTGATTCTCAAATTCAAGAGAGCAGAGTGAGTATGTTACATTTTCCTTTGCATCGGAAAGGGGATGAGCGAAGTCGTACATGGGATATACGCACCACTTGTCACCTGTCTGATGGTGGGAAACATGCATGATTCTGTAGATAACGGGGTCACGCATGTTGAGGTTGGGGGATGCCATGTCGATTTTTGCACGGAGCACCTTTTCACCGTTTGCATATTTTCCGTCGGTCATTTCCTTGAAAAGACGGAGGTTTTCTTCAATGCTTCTGTCACGGTAAGGACTGTTTTTGCCGGGCTCTGTAAGTGTGCCGCGGTACTCACGCATTTCTTCAGCGGTAAGGTCGTCAACATAAGCCTTGCCGTTTTCGATGAGCTTTATTGCACATTCGTAGATGAAATCAAAATATTCCGATGCGTAGTAAACATTCTCCCAGTTGAAGCCCAGCCATTTGATGTCCTCCATGATGGACTCAACATATTCAACATCTTCCTTTGAGGGGTTTGTGTCATCGAGACGGAGATTACAGATGCCGCCGTATTTTTCTGCGGTTGCAAAGTCAATGCAGATAGCCTTTGCGTGACCGATGTGAAGGTAGCCGTTGGGCTCGGGAGGGAAACGGGTCTGCACACGGGTGTTTACACCCGCAGCAAGGTCCTCGTCAATGAAGTCATGTATAAAATTGCTCGAAAGAGCATTTGTTTCAATTTCAGCCATTGTGAATTCTCCTTAAATCAATCTCCGGATTCCGGATTTTTATAATGCTGCCTTGAATGAATCAAGACGGTTGAATACTCTTTCCTTGCCTAAAAGTGCAAGAATTGCGTGAAGGTCGGGGGTGTTTGTTCTGCCTGTTACCGCAACACGGATAACGGTTGAAACATCACCTACATGACCCTTGAAGGCATCGGGATTCTTCTTGTATTCCTTGACGTTGGGAGTAAAGCCCAGAGGCTCACAGAGATCCTTTATCTTGCTGAACCATGTGTCCTTATCGTCGGCGGCATCGAATACCTTCTTATATGCATCAATTATAGCCTTTGCATCGTCTGCGCTTATGTTTTCGGGAAGAGCTGCTTCATTTGTGAAAAGCTCATCATACATATATGAAACATAGCCCTTGACATCGGACCATGTGATAATGTCCTTACGGGGCTTGGGTGTTTCACGGTCAATGTTGAGAATTGCCTTTGCGTAGGCAGGGGCTGCAGTAAAGAGCTTATAAAGCTCTTCGTCGTATTCCTTTGCCCATGCTGTGGTTGCTTCGTAAACAGCTTCTGCACTCATAAGAGAGATAACATTCTTACAGATATCGTTGAGCTTGAGAATGTCGAAAAGTGCACCCGATGAGCTCATCTTCTTGAAGGAGAAGGGGAATGCATACTTATCTGCTGTGGGGTTAGCCTTCCTCCAGTCCTCGAAGTTTGAGTTTGCAAGTGTCATGAGATATTCAATAACACCGTCTGCGGGGAAGCCCTGCTCAACATAGAAGCTTACACTTGCCTCGGGGTCCTTTCTCTTGGAAAGCTTTCTCTTGTTGCCGTCATCAAGCTTCATGATGGGGGAGATGTGAGCAAACTTGGGGGGCTTGTAGCCTAAAAGCTTGAAAAGCTGGATATGTAAGGGGAGTGAGGAAATCCATTCGTCACCGCGTACAACATGGGTTGTTCTCATAAGGTGGTCATCAACTGCGTGTGCGAAGTGATATGTGGGAATACCGTCTGTCTTGAGAAGAACAAGGTCCTGAATGTTTTCGGGCATTTCGATTTTACCCTTTATCTGGTCCTCAACGATAATCTTGCGGTTTTCGTCACCGTCGGAGCGAAGACGCACGGTGTAGGGTACGCCTGCCTTGATTTTCTCTTCCTGCTCATCAATTGTGAGATTTCTGCAGGTAGCATATTTTCCGTAGTAGCCGGGATTTGCGCCCTCCTTTTCCTGATTCTCACGTAAAGCGGTAAGGTCCTCCTCTGTGCAGAAGCAGGGATATGCGCAGCCCTTGAGTACAAGGTCCTTTGCAAAGCACTGATAGATGTCCTTTCTGTGGCTCTGCTTGTAGGGACCGTAGGCACCCTTTTCGGTGTCTGTGCCTGTTGCACCCTCTGTGGGAGCAATACCGAAGGCGGTAAGGCCCTCGATGATTTTATCTATAGCGTCGTGCACTTCTCTTTTCTTGTCGGTGTCCTCAATTCGGAGATAGAAAACACTGTCCTCGGTTGCCGCTGCAAGGCGGTCAATAAGGCAGGAGAACATATTTCCTATGTGCATATAGCCTGTGGGGCTTGGAGCAAAACGGGTTACCTTTGCACCCTCGGAAAGGCTTCTTAAGGGATACATTTCCTCATAGTCTGCAGGGGTTTTTGTTATATTACCGAAGAGCAGCTCGGCAAGTCTTTCGTTGTCTGTCATTTTACTTCATCCTTTATTTAAGAATATACAAAGTCATTATATAACATAAAGATAAAAAAGTAAATAGGATGTAAAAAACATCTGCGACTTTTTATGCATTATTATTAATTGACATTATGTCACAGTTATTTTATAATTTATTCATAATTGGGATAGAGAAAAAACAGAAAAGGAAAGTGCTTATGGCTGATTACAGAATTGCATTTATTGCCGATATTCACCACTACAGCGAAAAGCTCGGAAATTCAGGCAGAGCCTATGAGCTGCGTGAGGGCAGCGACCAGAAGTGCCTTAAGGAAACAGGTGCTATACTTGAAGCCGCATTCAGAAAATTTTCTGAAGAAAATACCGACTGTGTGTGTATTGCAGGCGATATCACCAACGACGGTGAGAAGGTAAGCCACGATGAGGTAAAGGAGATTTTCTCCCGCTTCAACGAAAAGAAGAAGCTTTATGTGATAACCTCAACCCATGACTGGTGCTCCGACCACAATCCCCGCCGCTTTGAGGGAAATGAAATTTTTCACGATGTTGAAACTGTTTCTCCCGCGGGGCTTACGGAAATGTATAGGTGCTTCGGCGAGGGTGACTGCATTGCTTCATACGAAACACCGCTCGGTCTTGTGTCAAGATGCTTTCAGGTAACCGACGGTCTTCGCATTCTTGCAGTGCATGATGACTGCGATGCCGCGGGCGGAAAGTCGGGCTACTCCGACCGTCACCTTGAATGGATGGGGCAGCAGCTTACAAAGGCAAGGGAAGACGGCTGTAAGGTAATTGCCATGGAGCATCACCTTCTTTTGCATCCCTTCTGCCGCTTTATAAACTCGGGACAGTCAATCGGAGATAATTTCCGTGTTGCATCCTTCCTTGCAGACCACGGGCTTCGTCTTATGTTTGTAGGCCACTCCCACATGCAGAGAACAACGGAATTTGTATCCGAAAACGGCAATAAGATAACACAGATTAATCTCGGCTCGCTTACGGGACATCCGGCACCCGTGACCTATGTCACCTTTGACGGTGAAAATGCTGAAATTGATGTTGAATTCCTTAAGGAATTTACATATAACAATGAAAAATGCACCGATGAATATCTTAAAAATCACACTCTCGGAGTTTTGTTCAATCTTCTTGAGGCGGGTAAGACCGACAAGCAGGATTTCTATGAAAGACTGCGTGCAAACGGCATAAAAATTCCCTCTTACGATATTTTATATCCCATTATCCGCTTTGCTTGTAAAAAGCTTCTTAAGGCAAAGTGCGGCGGTGTGGGCAGAATGGTGAATTTCATTACATTCGGTAAGGCAATTGACAGAAAACACCTGAAAAACATAAAGAATGTACTTCTTTTAGACCTTGTTTCAAAGGTATTTTTAAGTGTGTTTGACGGCTCTGCGGCAATCAAAGACGCAACCGAATCCGAAAAAGCAGTAGTGGCGTGTGTAGGCAGACTTCCCTCCCGTATTGTAAGAAGGCTCCCTCTCAAGGATGGTAAAAAGGAAGGAATTTTACGCACCACCAACCAGATTGAGGCTCTTGTGACAGAGCTTATGTATCCCTCTTTACCCGACAACATGAAAACGGTAATAGAATTATGAAAAAAAGATTTGAAAGTGTTGAGCTTGTAAGCTACACAAGGGGTGAGGAAATTCTCAATGTGATTACCCACCTTGCGGGACTTGTCATCCCCCTTTTTATGCTCATTAAGGCAATCCCCCTGTGTAAGGGTGAGGCTTTTCCGCTTGTGTGCGTGTGGCTTTATTCCATAGGAAATGCCATGTGCTTTACCGCCTCTGCGTGCTATCATGCGGCAAAGCACGGATATGTAAGAAAAATTCTGCGTGTTACTGACCACAGTGCAATATTTTTCTCGGTTGCAGGTACTGTTACGGGCTGTGTGCCTATCGTATATGAGCGCGGCTCCGCGCTCGGTGCGGTTATGATGCTTGTGCTTTGCTGGGGAAGTGTGGTTGCAGGTCTTATTATGACAATCTTCTTCTTCGGAAGGTATAAGAATGTCCGCATGTTCATGTACATAATCACATCGGCTGTATGCTCTCTTATCGGTGCGCCCACCTACAGGGAGCTTCCCGGAGGTGCGCTTGTCTGCATAATTTCAGGCGGTATTGTTCTGCTTATTGGCTGTGTGCTTTATAAGCTCGGTGCTAAAAAGAGATATGTTCACTCTCTTTTTCACATATTCATCGTAGCGGGACTGGGTATTTACTGTTACGGAATCTATAACTATGTTTATCTTTTACTTTGATAAAAACTGAAAGAGGTTGAAGAAAAATGGACAAAAAAACAGTTTGCCTTACGGGCGCCACAGGTCATGTCGGTTTTGCAATTCTCAAGGAGCTGCAGAATTACACTGACAGAGAAACAAGAATTCTTTTGAGAAAGGATCCCGGTTATTTTGAAGGTCTTACCTGTACAAAGGTAAAGGGCGACATCACCGATTACGCTTCTCTTCTTGAGGCTTTCAAGGGTTGCGACATTGTTTATCATGTTGCAGGCTGTGTTGAAATCAAGCCCGGTAATGAGGATTTCGTTTATAAGGTAAATGTTACAGGTACAGAAAATGTTATCAGAGCATGCAAGGAAACAGGTGTCAGAAAGCTTGTTTACATGTCAAGCGTTGATACATATCTTCCTCTTCCCGACAATAAGCTTATGACCGAGGTTTATGAATATAACCCCGACGAGCTTGAGGGTACGTACGCAAAGACAAAGGCAGAGGCTACCGCAAAGGTGCTTGCTGCCAACGAGCCCGGTGTGCTTGAAACAGTTGTTTGTCAGCCCAGCGCATGCATGGGACCCTACGATTTCAAGGTATCAAGCATCGGCAGTATGGTAAGAATGTTCTCATCAGGCAAATTCCCCATTACAATGACCTTCGGTGCATATAACTTTGTTGACGTAAGAGACGTTGCTATCGGTACTATCGCAGCAGGCGACAAGGGCGGTGCAGGTGAGGTTTATCTTCTTTGCAACAAGAGCTGCTCTGTTGATGAATTCATAAGACTTCTTGCTGAGGTTTCAGGCAACAAGCCTCCCAAAATCAAGCTCGGCAAGGGCATTATTGACTTTGCCGCTCCAATTATGGAGGTATTCTACAAGGTATCGGGTCAGTCCCCCATCTTCACGCGCTACGCAGTAAGAAAGCTTGTTTCAAACTGCAACTTCTCATACGAAAAGGCACATAGAGAGCTTGACTACAATCCCAGACCTCTCCGCGACAGCCTTAAGGACAGCCTTCAGTGGATTAAGGAAACAGAGGGCTGATAAGAAAAATAAAATTTCCCGATTGGCAGAAATGTCAACCGGGATTTTTTTATCGGAAAAATGTTGTAGGTGGGTATCGGCACGGGAGTGCCGCAAAGAAAGTTTTGCTTGAGCTTTTTCAAAAGCTCACGGTGTCAAGAGGCGGAGCCTTTTGACGCACTCCGCAGAGTGCGGAACTCTTTTTGCTTTTAATAGCGCAGGAAGGGTTTGCGGGAACCCTCGCCGGGGGTTCCCCGAGTGCGAAGCACATAATATCAAAGAGATTTATCAAGGTTGTGTTATTTCAGATGTATGGGGGAGAGATACACATCGCAGGTGCATTCATCCGCCTTCCATGATGAGAAAACAGCATGGATTTTAACTGTTTTACCTTCAAGTCCCTCGGGAAGGTCAAGGTAGAAGGTGTTGTTCTTGTCACTGTCAACAACACAGTGCTCCCACTGATTTGCCTTATATGAGGGGGCGCGGTCGGGGAAGCCGATGAAGCTGCCGTCAATTTCAGCCGTACAATAAACCGCCTCGGTGCCGTGTATGCCGTTTACTGCCACGGTAAGACGTGAAAGTCCGTTATAGCAGGGAAGTGTGAATTCACCGGATTTTACACAGCGGGCTTTTTTATAGCGGTAATGTGCCTGCATATTGTTTGCCGTGGGGCTTTCGGGAATGATTTCCTTTCCGTCCTTTATAAGTCTTACGGCATATATTCTGTCAACAGGCTTTGCAATACGCAGATATCTTATACTGCCGTTTACGGGATATGAGGATATCATTTTTCTGCCCTCAAGGGGATAGGTGGTGTGAACGGTGAAGCGGATGACCTCTTCTGTATATTTTTCCTTTTCACTTATTGCCACATCGTCGGTGATATTCCATTTTTTAAGGTCGGTGCTGTATTCTGCTTTAAGGGGGACTGTCTGTATTTCAACCTCTCTTGTGGGTGTGTCTGTCGAGAAAAATTCAATTTCTACTCTGTCGCAGTCATAAATTCTGCCGAAATCCACACGCAGGCATCCGCCGTCAATGCGCAGGTTTTCGTCGCAGTAGGTTTTTGACTGGGAATCATAGAAGGTATCGGGTCTGCCGTCAAACATATTTTTTGCTTCAAGCCCGCGCAGCTTATAAAGCTTCTGATTGAAAAATGCATCTCTTGCCGCCCTTACCTCGGGAATTTCAGTATCACCCGAGCGGAGAATGCTTCTTTTTTCAAGGCAGTCATTGTCTATTTCAAACATAGCGGTTTCATACAGGAATTCACCGTCTTCGGGATTTTTTCTTTTTTCGGTGAGGGTGCCGAGCTTCAGCGGAGCCTTTTCTCTTATGTCGGTTTTTTCGCCCTTCATAAAGAAGCTGTCGCAGCCGTTTTTGTGAAGAAGAATATCCTCATCGCCGCAGTAAAGAATTTTAACCTTTTCGGGTGTGCCGTCAGCTGATTCTCTTATTATTCTGTACTGTGCATTTTTGAGCACAGGCTCGGCTTCATCGGATACGGCTATTTCAATAAGTGCTGCACGGAAGGGCATAAGGGGTATTTCAACCGTGTCGCCCACATTGAATTCTCCAAGGTGCATTTCTACGGGGTGATGAAGATTTACCTCCACCGTTTTGTCCGTTGCAATGCCTGTTTCCTCGCCGATATTGACCTTTATTGTTTTCATTTCCCAGCTGTTGTTGCCTGTTGAAATGAATCGCTTTGTGGCAGTGCCTCGTGAGCAGGCATTGTTACCGTAGGAATCGGGAAGAAGCTTACCGTTTACTAAAATTTCCGCGTTTCTTCTGTGAAGATTATAAACACGGGCAAATTCTGCCAGCTCACTGTCAGCCATAAGCCACGGATTTCCGTAGGTTTCGGGTGCTAAAATAAGTGAGCGGTTGAATGCCTGATAAATAAGCTCGTCCTCGAAATAGTCAATGTATGAGGAAATGCAGACACCGTGGTCCTCGGCAAGTCGCTCGAGATTATCCGTATGTCCGCGCTCAAACATAAAGCCTCTGTGGTGCATGCAGGTATTGGAGTTTGATGTGCTGACATCAACATAAGTTTCGGTGCCGTTCCATAAATATGTAGTAATGTGCTTTTCTGCCTCAAAAAGATTAAGTCGGTGGTTAAGCACGATAAGGTCGGGGGAATATTTTCTGCATTCACGGAGCATTTCGGCAAAAAGCCCTGCCTTTTCGGGGCGCAGATGTCCGCATACACCATCTAATTTGAACAGTGCAAAATTGTGGTCACGGCACAGATGAACGAAAAATTCAAAGCGGTCCTTTTCGGTTTTTTCATCGTCGCCGTAGCCGTCGGGACTGCCCCACAGTCCCATTCGTATGCCGATTTCCTCTGCCTTTTTTACCACATTTTTGTATTCCTCGGGGTACTGACCTCTGAATTTTTCTCCGCTTAAATTGCCGTAGCCCTCGCTTGCTCCGTCAAAGTTACCCGCATCCCATGCATAGATTTTTATTTCCATGCCGTAGGTGTCCTTAAGGTAACGGAAAAAGTCAAGGTTTATGAGGGTATGCTCCTCGGTTGACCCCTCATTTGTGTTGTTTATCCATGAAAAATACTGGGGCACGGACGGGGTTAAATTATCCGCACCTGCATCCTTTACGTTTTTTATCATTGCTGCACCTCCGCAAATGTAAAAGTTAAGTTTTTATAAAATATGTTTAATTTATTGTTACAGTGTTTAATAAATGGTTACAATTCGGAAATAAATATTTCTTTTTACGAAGCAAAAGAGTATAATTCCACTCGGATTAAGGGAAAAATATCACATCTGAAAGAGGATATTTATGAAAATAATAAACAGATTCAAAGACGAATACAGACAGCTGCGAAAGGATCTGCCCTTGTGGGAATATCTGCTGTGGTGGGCACTTCGCATTGCCATGATAACAGTTTTTATTGTCTTTACTGTGAAGCAGGAGCAGCTTTATCAGAGAAATCTTGTGCTTCTCAATCTCTGTCTCACCTTTGTCATCCCTCTTTTGCGCTTCATATCACCAAAAAAGCTTTTTACCTCGAAAACCTCGTTTCACATTCAGAGCCACATAAACATTTTTATCTTTATGGGCTCATTCCTCGGACACGGCTTCAATCTGCTTATTGACATTGCCGAGTTTGATAAGCTTATGCACATTCTTTCAGGCGGTGTGGTTGTGTTTATCGGTGCCGAGCTTCTTAAATCCTTTGACGGTCACGAAAAAGTGACTGCGGCTATAAAAACCTTTGTCGGTGTAGGCTTTTCCTTTATCGTTATGGTAATGTGGGAGCTTGTTGAATTCTTCTCCGATTACTATATTCTTGACTCAAACAATCAGGGCTATTATAAATATCCCGATGACAGTATGATTTTTGTAAAGATTTTCGGATATTCCAAAAATCTGCCCGACAACGCAGCAGTCATGGATACAAATGTTGATATGTTCTATGCGGTTATCGGTTGTGCAATATGTGCCGCTATACTTTATGCCGTGCTTAAAAGAACGGAAAACAAGAAGCTCAATGCGGAAAAAGAGACCGTGACGGTGGCTTAAAGGGTTGATATTTCAATTACATTCAGGGTGTTTTCATGCACCCTGAATTTTATTTTGTAGCATGAAAATTCAAAGGCATATATTCTTTCGGGGTCGTCATGGTAATGAGGGCGCGGGTCCTCGGAAAGAAGCTCACGCAGTACGGGAATATCCTCTTCCTTTACTTTGTTCAGGGTATTTTCTTCAAAAACAACCTCAAGATTATCCGAAAAGACCTCTCCCGAAAAGCCGTCACGGGCATCGGGGTGGGAATCTGTGAAGGAAAGATAGGGCTTGATGTCATATATGGGAGTGCCGTCGAGAATATCGGCACCCTTTACATATATCACGGGTGCATCGGGGCAGTCCAGATCGATTTTTATTATCTCAACCGAGGAAAGCCCTAAATTATTGGGACGAAAGGGAGAGCGGGTGGCAAAAACACCCATTCGCTTATTGCCGCCGAGCCTCGGAGGGCGGACTGTAAGAGAGGGCTTCTTTCCCGTATTTTCTGAAAATTCCCATATAAGCCACAGGTGCGAAAAGCCCTCAAGACCGCGAACGGCTTCAATACTTCGGTATTCATTTTCAAGCACGATTTTAGCCGTAGTGTCAATAAGACCGCTCTGACGGGGAATTCCGAATTTTGCGGGAAATTGTGTGTAGATTTTTGCTACGGGAAAAATTTCAGCCACGGTGAATCTCCTTTAGTCTTCAATTGCAATTATCTGATGAATGTTTACCTCGGGTACGATAAATGATACCGCACCGTTTTCGTATGTATAGGAAAGGTCTGTCATTTCGGGAGCAAGATATACCCTTGAGGGTGTCTTATCGCACTTGACACTGCAGCTTACATTGTATAAGGGAACGGTGTCCTCAATAACCTCGGTGTTACGGCCTCTTACAGTTGTGTGTGCAAAAAGAAGATGAAGATTGCTTCTCTTTTCATTTTCCTGTCTTGTGAGGGTTACGACTGCCTTGTCGGGGATTTTAACATCAATGCTCTTTTCGTCACCGAGCAGTGTGTTCAGCATAAACTTAAAAATTTCCTTGAAGCAAAGGTGGCCGAGGCTTGCGTATGCGGAGAAAATATCCCAGCCCGTGTAGGCGATATTTCCCTTTATTGTAACAGCGGGGAAGCGCTCGCTTTCATTGTTGGGAGCATGCATGTGTGAGCAGAAGCGGTCACGCTCTCTGTTGAAATAGGGATTTTCAAGGTATGCCTTTATGTCACAGTCAACGGCTTCAATATTGTGAGAATTGCAACGCATTATGTATGCGGTTGTACCGTTAACGGTGGGGAAGTCGGGTACGAAATATGTGGGGCTGAAGGTGTTTTCACCCTTGTATCGGGCACCTGTATCAATAAGGAATTTTCCGTCTCTTACAATGCTTTTTGCACTTGCGATAATTTTACCGCCATTTGCGATAAATTCATTTACCTTTTCAAGCATCTTATCTGAAATGCCCTCGGTGTCGGGAAGAACAAGAAGCTTGTAGGATGAAATATCAGTATCCTCATCCACGAAATTATATAAAATATTGCTTTCAAGAAGCATGCGGTTTGCACCTACGTCAGCAAGAGAATCTCTTTTGCCTGTGACTGCCTCCATGCTGAGCACCGCAACATCTGCAAGGTTTACAGCCCCCTTAAGCCAGGGCTCGCGCTCTTCAACACGGGCGTATGCCTTGCCGATAAGAGAGTAGGTGGAAGGATTCATTTCACCTGATGAGTGAAGCTGGTCGCCTATTGAGCAGCCCGCACCGTTCATAACGCTTAATGCTGTTTCGTAAATCAGCGCGTTGGGATGCTTGAATCCGCCGAATTCACCCCAGCTCTGGTGGAATTTGCCTGTCATACCGAGGTATTCCTTGTCACCAAGTGTTCTTACATAAGCCGCGGAAAGGGGGAAATGGTCATAGCCCCAGCCGCCTGTGGGAAGGCTTTCAAGCTCAAGATGAGTGTTCTTGTTTATGAAGGAGCGGTCACCCTTGGGGATGTGGCCCGCATTGTGAAAAATAGTGGCATCAGCACTGTGTTTTCTTACGGATGCGTTTATTGCATCGGCATATTTGTTGAATGTGATAATTGAGAATTTCTGACAATCCTCTTCGCTGTTTACATCAAGTCCCATAGCCTTCATATCCGCAATACATCTGTCGCAGAAGCAGACCTTGGGGAAAATAATGTCAAGGAAAATTCCGCAGGGATTATACATTTCCATGACCTCCTCAACCTGCTTGCAGAGAACATCAAGGTAGCCTGTATTGAAGCAGAGAAGGTGGAAATGAGTTTCATTGTGATATTCAAGACATTCATCCTTGTTGAGGGAGCACTGCCATCTCCATTCAGGATGAATGTCGTAATCCTTTTCGTCGAAGCCTGCAGAAATGTAAACGGGTGCGTTCACTCTGAGCTCACGGCAGACCTCAAGCTGTGCACCTAAAAGGTCAAAATCCAGCCCCGGATGCATTTCGTTTGCTTTTGTGGGATGATATGACCAGCCGTGATGACACTTTGAAAATACAGTGATTGAATCAATGTGCCCGTTTATAAGCTGACTGCGGAACTGCTCTTTTGAAAATTTTTCTCCGACCTTCAACGCACCGCTTGTATGAAAGTCAAGATGTACCTGACGATTTCTCATAATAAACCCTCCGAAAATATAAAATCTTACTCCCATTCTACCACAAAAATCCCCCCACCGCAACAGTGATTGTTTTTTACATACAGATGATCTTTGTCAGATTTTATTAGTGTTGCAATTAAATGATATGTGTGTTATTCTAATAGAAAAGTTCTGTGTGCTTTGGTTTTCATTTTTGACAGGCAATAAGGAGAAAGTATGAGAATTTTAATTTTTTATCCGAAAAATAAACTCGGAATGAGTGATTTCAGACCGACCGATTATGTTAACCTTGCTGATCGTGCAAGAAAAGAATTGGATGGGAAGATCCCTAATTTTGGTAATAAGGTGTGGCTTCAAGGTATCATTTCTGAAATTTCAACTCCCGAAAATACCTATGAATATGGGTATGAAGAGCTTGATAGTGAATATATCAATGCAAATTTTGATTGTGTTCTTCTTCCTCTTGCTAATTGTTTCCATAAATCATGGATACCGTATCTTGAAAAAAGGGCTTCTTATGTAAGACAGCTTAAAATTCCTGTGTATGTTATTGCTTGCGGAATTCAGGCTGAATCATATGATGTGTTGGATGCTCTTATAGAGGATGTCAAAGAACCTGCAACAGAATTTATTAAAGCTGTTTATAATACCGGTGGTGAATTTGCCTTAAGAGGATATTTTACAAAAGAGTTTTTTGATCGTCTCGGATTTAAGGATGCGGTAGTTACCGGTTGTCCGTCTATTTTCCAGTTGGGAAGGGATTTAAAAATCACTAACACAAAAGTAGATGAAGAGAATTTTAAGGCGGCAATCAACGGAACTTTTAAGTTGCCTGTGAAGGATAAGGATATTGCAAAGGCTGATTTTATTTGTCAGGATGTTTACGGAAAGGTATTGTATGATCCCGATTATTTTCAGCAGAATAAATTTGATTTGCGAAGAATCCTTAAATATGTAAAGCGCGGTGACTATGATTTTGTCAGAGCTG
Organism: Acutalibacteraceae bacterium; assembly: GCA_045638965.1. Taxonomy (GTDB): domain Bacteria; phylum Bacillota; class Clostridia; order Oscillospirales; family Acutalibacteraceae; genus RUG806. Next base: position 20,545 of record JAZUCC010000004.1, read on the forward strand.
TAGCAGAAAATAAAATTAAGCTTTTTGCAGATACGCAGCAGTGGTTGAGTTATTATGTTCATAATGATATAAATTTTGCTTTTGGCCGCAGAATTCACGGAAGTATTATGCCGATTCTGGCCGGAGTGCCTGCTTTATGCTATACAATGGATGCAAGAACAAGGGAAATGGTTGAGTTTTTTGATATACCCGGGCTTCTCCCTTGCGAAAATGAAACCAAAAAAAGCATGTATGAATGGTATTGTGAGACTGACTATACGAAATTTAACAATGGTTTTGCTGAAAAGTATGATAACTTTGAAAAATTTTTAATAAATTGTGGCCTCGTTAAGAATGTAAATCAGAATAATACCTTTATGCAGAAAGATAATGTAGATTTTGCTATGCCCCATATTGTTAATCAATCACATATCGATGAACTCAAAAAAGAAATTGACAAATATTCTGTCTTAATTAATCTTCTGAACATGCTTTATGCATAAATGCGTTTCAGTATAAACCAGCAGTGTGCTTTCGATTCAGATAGTGCACTGCTGTTTGCACAGTATACTGATGTCATAGAGTTTCCAGTCGTTTTATCTTTGATGAAAGTTTCCTGCTTACACCGTAACAGTGATTGTGCATCGCAGTGAATGAACTTCGCAGCAGTTTTTGTCAAAAATAGTGTCTATTGAAAAATGTGTGATAATATGGTATTCTAATAAAATAAAGTGAATGCAAGAGGTTGCAATTATGGATAAAGCAAACTACAATATAGCAAGCAAGCAAGATAAGGATAGTTGCCTTCAATCGATAGCTGAACATGAAAGTAAAACTTTAGTTGATAATAATAGAAATTTGCTCATTCAGATTCTGCGTGTTAGTGCTTGCATGTTGGTTTTTTTGGTTCATTTCGGGCAGAGAGTAGAGTTAAGTGGTTTTTTAAGAAATTTTACAAATTTCGGTGCTTTGGGTGTTCAGATATTTTTTCTTATAAGCGGATATCTTGTAGGTAAAACCTTCTTTAACTGCGAAAATGTTGATATAAAAAAATATTACTTAAAGAGAGCAATTGCCATTCTGCCTCTGTATTACCTAGTTATTCTTTACTTCTTCATAACTGAAAATATTTTGAATCAATTTGTTTCGGTTATTCCGCCTGATGAGTTAAGTTTAGGATGGTTGAGATATGTTTTTCTTCTCAACGGATTTATTGAAGGAAGATCATATTTCTGGCATAATTTAGGCGCAACATGGACAATACCTGTTTTTTGCTTCTTTTACCTGATTGCTCCGTGGATATTAAGAAAAACCAAAACAGTTTTTTCTGTTTGCCTGGTCTGGGGAATTGTGTTTGCAGTTACTCAATTGATCAGTTCTGTGTATGCTGCTCCAATTTTTTCTAATTTGCATTATCTGTTTTTAGGTGTTGTTTTATATGTATGCGTTGTTAAAAATAAAGCCAAATATGCTGAATTGGTTTTTCTGATTGTATTGATATGTAAATTTATCTGGAGCATAGATATATCCGTCTATGATATTATTTTTCCTATGATAATTTTAGTGTTTACTACAATTGACAATATTACTTTACCTACCAAAATGCAAAGTATTTTAAATATTTTGGACAAATATTCTTATACGGTTTACTTGATGCATGCCGTTGTTTTTTGTAGTTTGCTTGACAGACTGAAGGCTTTGGAGGTTTCTTCTGTGATTATTGGAATACTTGCTTTTGTCGGTACTTTTATTGCTACATTTGTTGTAGGAAAATTTATAGAAAAGCCTTTACAGGACTACCTTAAAAAGAAAATTTTGAAATAGAAAAGAAGATATAAGGAGAGTTTTTTTGTTATGAAAACCATAAAAATACATTTTACCGGATTTTGGAAGTCTTTTAATCCGGATAAGAACATGTTTACCTATATATTGAGAAAAAGGTATAATGTGGTTATTGATTCGGTAAATCCTGATTTTGTGATATGTTCACCATTAGGAGAACCTTATGAGTATATTAAATATGATTGCCCCAGAATAATGTATACCGGAGAATTTTTAACTGCAGATTTCAATGCTATTGACTATTTTATTGGGTATGATAATATTGAGTTCGGGGATAGGAGTTTTAGATTTCCGTTGTTCCTTTGGTCTGATGACGGTAGCTTTGCATCTTCTGAATCGCTGACAGAGGATGAAGCAAGAAAAGAGCTGCAAAGTAAACAATATTTCTGTAATTATATTTTCGGACATGATACAGCCTTGGGAAAACGGGAAGAAATACTTGAAAAGCTTTCACAGTACAAAAGAGTAGAATGTGCCGGAAAACAATTCAATAATATGCCGAATGGTGAGCGATATACGATCAGAACTAAAACTGAACTTATGAGAAAATGTAAGTTTTCTATTACCGCAGAAAGTGTTTGTTATCCCGGATTTACTTCAGAAAAATTGGTCGATGGGTTCAGAGCTAAGACGATTCCGATTTATTATGGGGATCCTACGGTTGATAATGATTTTAACATGAATTCTTTTGTGGATTGCTATCGTTATCCAACTATTGACGATGCAGTAAAAAAGATAATTGAAATTGACAAAAATGATGATTTGTATGTTCATATGTTGTGTGAATACAGATATAAGATTTTTGATTATGAAAATATAATGTTCAAGAAGCTTGAGGACTATCTTTATCATATTTTTGATCAGGATAAAGAGGAAGCATATCGTAGACCGCGCTTCTACCGTGCTGGTTGGCATGAAACATATCTCAAAGAATATAATAAGCATATGCTATCAGTGCCGCACAGAATACTTAAAAAATTAGGAATATAGTTTTGCGCTTTATGAAAAATGCAAAACTACAAATATAAAAATCAAAAAGCAATATTATTATGTTGAATAAAAATATTAAAATCCTCTGCTTCGGTAGAGGATTTTTTATTATCGCAAAAAAATGATATTTTTTGACTATAAAATATTATATGCAAATAAATGTTGTGCAAGGTGAACAAAAACGGGTGGTGGAAATTTTTCTGCAAACTCGTTTTTTTGCTTGAATATCAAATTTTTACTATATATAATGGAGAGTGGGTAAGAGGAATTGTGTAAATTCACAAATCCGGAAAATACCTTAAGACCGGCAACAATTTTTATTAAAAATTCGTTATATCAGGTTGATATTCTCGAAACGGAGGAAATTACTATGGACAAAAAATTAAGAATCGGTATTATCGGCTGCGGCGGTATTGCAAACGGCAAGCATATGCCCAATCTCAAGAAGCTTGACGACAAGCTTGAGCTTGTTGCTTTCTGCGACATCGTTCTTGAAAGAGCAGAAAAGGCTGCTGCAAAGTTCGGTACAGAGGACGCAAAGGTTTATGAGGACTACAAGGAGCTTCTCAAGGACGAGACAATTGATGTAGTTCACGTATGCACACCCAACCGTTCACATTCCTTCATTACAATAGATGCTCTTGAAGCAGGCAAGCACGTTATGTGCGAAAAGCCCATGGCAAAGACCTATGCAGAAGGTAAGGCTATGCTTGAGGCTGCAAAGAGAACAGGCAAGAAGCTTACAATCGGTTATCAGAACCGTCAGTGCACAGAGAACCTTTACGTTAAGGATGCATGTAAGGAAAATGAATTCGGTGAAATTTACTATGCTCAGGCACATGCTATTCGCCGCAGAGCTGTTCCCACATGGGGTGTTTTTCTTAACGAATACGAGCAGGGCGGCGGTCCCCTCATCGATATCGGTACACACGCACTTGACCTTACACTTTATATGATGGATAACTACGAGCCTCAGATGGTTGTAGGTAACACCTTCAGAAAGCTTGCTGACCAGACAAACACAGCTAACGCATGGGGCGACTGGGATCCCGAAAAGTTCACAGTTGAGGATTCAGCCTTCGGTCACATCGTTATGAAGAACGGTGCTGTTATTATGCTTGAGGCTTCATGGGCACTCAATGTTGCAGATGCAAACGAAGCCTGCTTCACACTCTGCGGTACAGACGGCGGTGTTACAACAAAGGGCGACGATGTCCGTGTAAACAAGGTTAAGCACGGCAGACAGACAATTGAGGTTCCCAACCTTGATGCAGGCGGTGTTGCTTTCTATGACGGTAAGAAGGGTGATCCTTCCGAGCTTGATATGTATCAGTGGATCAATGCTATCCTTACAGATACCGAGCCCTGTGTTCTTCCCGAGCAGGCACTTTGCGTAACAAAGATTCTTGAAGCAATTTATGAATCCGCAAAGACCGGCAAGGCTGTATATTTTGAAGACTGAGGAGAACTGAAATGAAATTAGCTGTTCAGTTATATTCACTCCGTCACCACATGGAAAACGGAGAAAACTTTATTGATATATTAAAGAAGGTCAAGGCACTCGGCTTTGACGGTGTTGAGTTTGCAGGCTTCCACGGCTACACTCCCGAGGAGCTTAAGGCTGCTCTTGACGAAATCGGTCTTGTGGCAGTTGGCGCACACATGGGACTTAATGATTTCAAGGCTGAAAATCTTGACGAGACAATTCGTGCAGGTAAGATTTTAGGTGCAAAGACTCTCGGCATCGGCGGAGCTGATACAGAAACCGAGACTGCACTTCAGGAGGTTATTGATACTCTCGGAAATGCTGATAAAATTGCTTCCGAGCAGGGCATCAATGTATATTTCCACAACCATACACAGGAATTTTCCGAGCCTCTTTATAACACCGTAGCAGGTACAATTTTTGAAAGACTCGCTGTAGCCTGCCACATGCAGATAGACACATACTGGTCCTTCCATGCAGGCAAGGATAACTATAAGCTCATTTCAGAGTACAAGGACAGAATCGTTCATCTTCACATCAAGGACGGCATCGACGGACATCCTATGGCTTTAGGCGAAGGCAACAATGACCTTCCCACAGTTATCAAGGCTGCAAGAGATAACGGCATTGAATGGCTTGTTCTTGAAAATGACGATCCCGTACCCGACGGTCTTTCAGATATCACAAGAAGCATGGAGTGGCTTAAGGCCAATGTAAATTAACGGAATCCGTTAATTTACAAGTGATATTCTTTGCTTCGCAAAGAGTGATATTTCCCTTACGGGAAGTGATATTGCTCGCTACTCTCGCAGTGATATTCTATTCGCCTAAAACTTGCGAAGCAAATAACACTCGGCGACTGCCGAATATCACTGCGCAGCAATAGAA
>JAZUCC010000005.1:0-145354 GCA_045638965.1 Acutalibacteraceae bacterium
AGTTTCAATATCACCGCCAAGTATATACTTGCCTTCAGAAAATCGGTATTCTGTTCCACTTGAGTTTTTTGTAGCTTCAACACCGTCAATGTAAAGAACACCACTAACAGACGTGAGCACTTTTGCATCGCTGAAATCGGGTGTTTCATCAGCCGCAAAGGCAACAGGAATAGTTGTTACAATCATTAAGATTGCAAGGATGATTGATAAAAGTTTTTTCATTGTTTTTCTCCTTTCGGGGATAGAATTACAAATATAAAAACCGTCCAAGCCCGTAAAAAACATACGAACCTTGAACGGTTATTTACCAAAAATATATCGTGCGGAAATAAACAGAGTTACCTCTGTCTGATGGATTGTCGCAAACATCATCTGAACAATCAACCCTTTCCGCTGAATTTTTATAAATTCATTATAGCAGAAAAAATGTTGGTTGTAAATAATTTATGGAAAATTTTACAAATTAACTTGGCAAAAAAATAAGTCAGTCAATTGTATCAAAATCGACTGACTTATTTGGCTGGGGAGGCGGGATTCGAACCCACGAATGCAGCAGTCAAAGTGCTGTGTCTTACCGCTTGACGACTCCCCATGATATAAAATTAAAAAAATAATCGCAAAATCGTATGACTTTGCGATTTTAACTGGGGTGGATAATCGGATTCGAACCGATGGCCTCCAGGGCCACAACCTGGCGCTCTAACCAACTGAGCTATACCCACCATACAAACGGTGTTTCTCACACCGCTTGGATATTATATAGTACCATGTGGCATTTGTCAATAGGTAATTACCTGTTTTTTCAATTATTTTTTAATCCATGTTGCAGGCGAGAAGCAGATAAGCAGGGGGAATATTTCAAGTCTGCCCAGAAGCATTGCCGCACACAGAACTAATTTTGAAAAGCCTGAAAATTCAGAATAGTTGCTTGCAGGACCTACTGCACCGAAGCCGGGACCGATATTATTGAATGAGGCAATTGTTGCCGTGATATTAGCCTCCATATCAAACTTATCGAAGCTTAAGAGAATCAGAATAACAAGCATACAAGCAGCATATACGGTAAGATAAGATGCCGCAGATGAAAGGGTCATTTCATCAAGACGCTTGCCCTCATGCTTAAGTGTTTTCACACTTCTCGGATGAAGAAGTCTGCCAAGCTCTCTTCTCATGCCCTTGACAAGAATAATAGCTCTTGAAAGCTTGAAGCCGCCCGAGGTTGATCCTGCACACGCGCCCATGAACATAAGAACAAGAAGCAGTGTCTTTGAAAGTCCCGGCCACAGGTTGAAGTCCGTAGTAGAATAACCCGTGGTTGACATAACCGTGGCTACCTGGAAGGCCGCATTACGGAATGAATCACTGAGAGTTTCATACATGCTGCTTATATTTATTGTGATAACTATGCTTGTAACAACGGCAACACCGATATACACCCAAAGCTCAAAGCTTTTAAGCACAGATTTTATCTTTCTTAAAAGCAACAGATAATAAAGGTTGAAGTTTATACCGAAAAGGAACATAAACACGGCAATTACCCACTGAATAAGGGGTGAATAGCTTTCAATGGAATCTGCCTTTATTCCGAGACCGCCTGTACCCGCAGTACCGAGGGAGTGAAGAATTGCTTCAAACAAAGGCATTTTACAGCAGACAAGAACAATCATTTCCGCAACTGTCAGACCGACATAGATAAGATACAGAATTTTAGCAGTTTCCTTTGCCTTCGGCACAAGCTTATCCACAATGGGACCCGGCATTTCCGCACGCATGATATGTATTGAACGGTCAGAAACGCTTGATGACAGTGCCATAATAAACACAAGGACACCCATACCTCCTATCCAGTGTGTGAAGCTTCGCCAGAACAGAAGTCCCTCACTCATGCTTTCAACATCCGTAAGAATTGAAGCACCCGTGGTGGAAAAGCCGCTGACCGTTTCAAAAAACGCATCTATAAACGATGGAATTTCCCTTGATATGTAAAATGGCAGGCAGCCTATAAGCGACATTACTATCCACGCAAGGGATACTATCACGAAGCCCTCTTTGGAGTATATAACCCTATTTTCCGTTTTACACAAAAATGTAAGCGGAAGGGCAACCACCGCAGCCACACCGATAGTAATCAGAAATGCAGAAAAGCAATCATTGCGGTAGATAAGGCTTACAATAAGGGGAAGCAGAAGAAATGCCGCTTCGACCCATATAATTTTGCCCAATGTATTCAGAATCATTTTTTTGTTCATAAGAAATACCTTATTTCATAATATCCGAAAGGTCGTGAAGCTTACTCTGACCTGTAATTACAATTACCTTGTCACCGGGAAGAATTGCATCGTCACCTGAAGGGATAATTGCAGTTCTGCCACGGATGATGCCTGCAATAAGAATCTGCTCCTTAAGAGAAAGATTCTTAAGCGGGGTCTGCACACCTACAAAATCGGGACTTACGGTGAATTCAAGAGCCTCAACATTTGAATCCATAAGACGATAAAGAGTTTCTACCTTGCTGCCCATTGAATTTTCAAGAGCTCTTGCATAGCTTGTAAGAGCATCCGCAATTATTTTCTTGGGAGAAATAACGCAGTCAATTCCCATGTTATCGGCAATAATAGCAAGCTCCTCACGGTTTACCTTAGTAATAACCTTGGGAACACCCTTTTTCTGTGCGAAATAAGAGATAAGAATATTTTCCTCGTCAATACCCGTAAGAGCAACAAAGGCATCGGTATGCTCTATGCCCTCCTCTAAAAGCACCTCCTGCTGGGTACCGTCGGCATGAATTACGGAAACAGCGGGAAGAAGCTCACTGATTTCCTCACAGCGCTCAATATTCTGCTCAATGATTTTAACACGGTTTCCTGCATTTATAAGCTTCTTTGCAAGATAGTAAGCAATACGGCTGCCGCCGAGAATTATAACATTTTTTGTATGTCTGCCGTAAAGATCAAGCTCCTTCATAAATTTAAGAATTTCCGTCTGGTCTGCAGTAACACCTATTCTGTCACCGCCGAGCAGCTTGAAATTACCTGAAGGAATGAAAACATTGCCGTCACGCTGAACTGCGCAAACAAGGAAATCTGCCTTGAATTTATTTCTTACCTCACTAAGGGTGAGCCCGTGAAGACGGCTGTCAGGCTTGAGCTTCAGCTCAATCATTTCAAAATGTCCGCTGGAGAAATTTTCAATTTTAACTGCAGAGGGCATTTTGAGAATATTATAAAGCTCTCTTGCAGCACTGAACTCGGGATTTATGGGAATAGTAAGAGAAAGTGTTTTCTTTATAAAATCAAGTGAGCTGTCATTGTAATCAGTTTTTCTTATTCTTGCAACGGTGCTTTCAGCTCCCATCTGCTTTGCAAAGAAGCAGCTGAGCATATTGAGCTCATCAGAGTTCGTAACGGCAATAAAAAGGTCTGCCTGCCATGCACCTGCCTCGTCAAGCACATCGGAATCAGCACCGTTTCCGCATACGCACATAACATCATAAATATTATTGATTTCTTCAAGCACCTTTCTGTCGGTATCAATAACCGTGATATCATGCTCCTCTGCACAAAGGCTTTTTACAAGCTCGGTTCCGATTTTACCGCAACCGACAACAATAATTCTCATAAGGAATAACTCCTTTAACATTTAAGTAATTTAGGGTATTATACACCATTGTTTTATATAATTCTATACTTTTTCACAAAAATATATAAATTGACAACATTGTAACTTTTAATATATAATCAGAAAAAAAAGACCACGGGAGACTGATATGAGCGAATATAAAAATCCCTTTATTGAACAGCGTGCCGACCCGTATATTGTAAAATCCCCTGACGGTACCTACTATTTCACTGCATCATTCCCTGCATATAAGGACGAGCTTCACGGCTATGACAGAATAATTTTAAGAAAAAGCGACACCGTACGGGGACTTTCTTCAGCAGAAGAAAAAACAATATGGACAGCTCACAAGGACGGCATTATGTCACGGCATATATGGGCTCCCGAAATGCATTTTATCGGGGGCAGATGGTACATATTTTTTGCCGCCTCAACAAGCGAGGACAAATGGGACATAAAGCCCTATGTGCTTGGTCTTAAGGGTAAAAATCCTTATGATGACGAGTGGCAGGAGCTCGGAGTAATGCAGAAAACCGAGGGCGATGAGCTTTCCTTCCGTTGCTTTTCCCTTGATATGACATATTTTGAGCATAATGGCAGGCACTATCTTATATGGGCGCAGATTGAGGGCTGCTCCTCACTTTTCATTGCAGAAACCTATGAAGACACTCCGTGGAAATTAAAAACAAAGCCCGTGCTTCTGTCAAAGCCCGAATTCGACTGGGAAAAGGTTGTTTACCATGTAAACGAGGGGGCTTCCGTGCTTAAGACCGACAAAAAAATTTATGTATTCTTTTCAGCATCGGGAACAGGTGCGGAATATTGCATAGGTCGGCTTGAGGCGGACACCGATGCCATGCTTCTTGATGCATCAGCATGGACAAAGCTTCCCACCCCCGTGCTTTGCACCGCTGACCTTGAAAATGAGGCAGGTCCGGGACATAACTGCTTTATTACCGATGAAAACGGTGACCTGCTTTTAGTATATCATGCACGCCCCGCAGAGCATCTTGACGGAAATTGCGGCACCTATTGGGAGGAATCCCTCTATGACCCCTGCCGCCATGCAAGAATAAGAAAAGTGGAATTTTCGGAAAACGGCACACCCGTGCTTAAATAAACGACAAAAAGGAGAATAAAAATGTTCAAAGAATTATGGGCTGCAAACCCGCCCGCACTGTTTGCGGTTATCTGCCTTATTGCATATTTCTGGGGAATGGCGGTTGTATTTGTCCTGAAGCCTCTCAAAAATGCGGAAAGCTTTTCCATAAAGCCCGTTGACAATGCAGGCAAAACTGAAATAAGAGTATATTACGGCGGAATTTCCTTTGCGCTTGGTCTTTTCCTGTTATATCTTACAATTACTCTCGGCACTGCATATCATTCACTTATCGGCGGTATGATTTTTGCAACAACCGTGCTTATAACAAGAACCACCTTTCTGTTTGTTGACAAGGGATGGAAATGTCCTTATACAAAGCTTGCAATTCCCGCTGAAAGCGCATTTGTGGTTGCCCTGTGGGTTTGCTTCTTCCTTGCAAGAAATTATCTGTAAACAAAAAAAGCCGTGCAGATTTTACTCCGCACGGTCTTTATTTTATATCGGCTTTTTGTTGAGATATGCAAGGGGGCAGGGGAAATCCTGTTCATTGTCTGTCATAAATGCAACTGCTCTGTCAGGAATATCGGTATTCTTGATAACCTCGTAATTCTCAATGAAGGAATCGGAACCATATACGAAGCAGGGAACATTTACACCTGAATGGCTGCCTGATGTCCATACATAAGAGCCGTCACCCTGACGGGTAACTGCGCCTGTTTCATGGTCAGCAGTAAGAATAACAAGAGTATTGCCGTCCTTTTCCGCAAAGTCAAGCACTGCTTCAATGGTCTTATCAAACTCAAGAACTGCAATCATAGCCTCGTCGCCGTCCTTATCGTGTGAGCGCTTATCGATGTGCGCACCCTCAATCATAAGGAAGAAGCCGTCCTCGTCCTGATCAAGAAGCTCAATAGCTTCTGTTGCAAGCTCGGAAAGAGTGGGATCATCCTCACCCTTGTTGTCACCTGTCCACATAGCGGTGCCGTTGAACTGACCGATTGACTTCTGACCTGCTTCAAGCGCCTTTACCTCTGTAAGGGAGCTGACATAGGTCTTGTCGTTTTCGTTAACCTCTTCCTCGGTTACAATGTCATCCTGGGCACCCCAGATAAGGTCGATATCAGAAGCAACCTGCTGCTCAAAGATATCCTCGGCAAGTCCACGGTCAGGGACATGAGCGGAGAAAGAAGCGGGAGTAGCACCCATGATTGAGTCGGAGGTAACAATACCTGTAGCCTTGTCGTACTTTATTGCAACATCAGTAACTGAAGCGGGAACTGCAATTACACCGAGGGGATCGGTGGGATATACACCGATATAGCCGTTGATTGTTCTGCCACCTGTTGCAAGTGCCGTACCGCCTGCAGCGGAGTCTGTAACACTTGAGCTTGCTGAACGGGTCTTCTGTGAGCCGTAATAGTCAAAGCCCTCAAAAAGTGCAAGGTCAACATTGTGAGCATGCTCTGTAGCATAAAGGTGATTGAAGCCCATGCCGTCACCTATCATGATGATAACATTCTTTGCTTCTGCGGCTTCATCCGCGGGAGCGATGAAATTAAGCTCAAAGAATGTTGCGAATGATATAACAAAAGTCATGATGATTACAACTATCTGTGCAAACATAAAATTTTTTCTCCTTTTATTTTATGAAAATATTTTACCAAAGCAATTTTATCATGTCAACGGAATATTAAACAAAAATCAGCTGATTAATTGTGCATATTGATTTTTTACGGTGCTTCTGATAAAATAAAGCGGTATTGTGAGGTAAAATTATGAGTAACAAGCTTAATTCAAGCCGACACACCAAGGGTCGGATATATATACTGCTGACAGCCCTGCTGTGGGGTCTTGCAGGTGTATGCGTAAAATCTATTCCGTGGAATTCATTTTCAATAATGGCATCCCGCTGCTTTATCGGCATTATCATGTTTGCGCTTCTGCGTAAAAGCATAAGGGTAAAATTCAACAGATATACTCTTTTCGGTGCCGTTATGATGAGCATTACGGGCATTTTGTATATGGCATCAATAAAGCTTACAACTGCTGCAACGGCAATTGTGCTTCAATATACCGCCCCGATTTTCGTATTCCTTTACAGTGTTATTTTCGGAAAGAAAAAGGCAAGTCTTCAGGAAACACTGATTGTTATTGCGGTTTTCGGCGGCTGTCTGCTTTCCTTTATAGATGAGCTGGATCCCACAAAGCTTCTCGGCAATATTCTCGGACTTCTTTCGGGCGTTTCCTTTTCGGCACAGATTATAGGCTTCAGCGACCGTCGTGCAGACAGTAACGACGGAATGTATTTAAGTAATATCATAAGCTTTGTTTTCTGTCTGCCATTTATGTTTTTTGATAAAAATATGGCATTTTCCCCTGAAATAATTTTCTGGGTGCTGGTGCTGGGAATATTCCAGTACGGACTTGCCAATATTTTCTATGCAAAGGGCTGCGTTATTACAGAAAAGGTGGAAACCTCACTTATTCTTACCGTTGAGCCCGTGTTCAATCCCATTCCCGTGCTTCTTGTGACAGGTGAAATGCCGGGACCTCTTGCAATAATCGGATTTATAATAGTTATCGGCGGAATCACTCTTTACGGTCTTCTTCCCGCAATTGAAAAGAAGAAAGCAATTGCGAAAAATCATAATTTATGATATAACAGATAAAAATAATACCCGGAGGCGGATGCTATGTTTATTACAAATGATATTAAATATGTAGGTGTGAATGACCATCAGGTTGACCTTTTTGAGGGACAGTATATTGTCCCCAACGGAATGTCATATAATTCATACATTATTTTCGATGAAAAAATTGCGGTTATGGATACCGTTGACATCAATTTTACCGAAGAGTGGCTCAATAATATTGAAGCCGCACTTGGGGACAGAAGACCTGACTATCTTATAGTTCAGCACATGGAGCCCGACCACTCCGCAAATGTGGTGAATTTTCTTAAGAAATATCCCGAAGCAAAAATCATTTCATCACAGAAGGCTTTTAAGATGATGAAAAATTTCTTCGGTACCGATTTTGAGGATAACCGTCTTATTGTAGGAGACGGCGACACACTTTCCCTCGGCGAGCATACACTTACCTTTGTTACTGCTCCCATGGTGCATTGGCCCGAAGTTATTGTAACATACGACAGCCATGACAAGGTGCTTTTCTCGGCTGACGGCTTCGGCAAATTCGGCGCACTTGATATTGAAGAGGAATGGGCTTGTGAGGCAAGAAGATATTACATCGGTATTGTAGGAAAATACGGTGTACAGGTGCAGGCACTTCTCAAAAAGGCTGCAGGACTTGATATTGCGGTTATCTGTCCTCTTCACGGTCCCGTGCTTAATAAAAATCTCTCATATTACATCGATCTTTATGATACATGGTCCTCATACCGTCCCGAGGAGGAGGGTGTTGTGATAGCCTACACGTCAATTTACGGCAACACAAAAAAGGCTGTATATGAGCTTGCAAAAAAGCTTGAGCAAAAGGGCTGCCGCAAGGTGGTTATAAATGATCTTGCCCGCTGCGATATGGCAGAGGCTGTGGAGGATGCCTTCCGCTACAGTAAAATCGTGCTTGCAACAACCACATATAATTCGGAAATATTCCCCTTTATGCGTGAATTTGTGCATCATCTCACAGAGCGCAATTTCACGGACCGTACAGTAGGCTTCATTGAAAACGGTACATGGGCTCCCCTTGCCGCAAAAATCATGAAGAATATGTTTGAAAAGAGCAAGAATCTTACCTTCTGCGAAAGCACTGTTTCAATTATGTCCGCAATGAACGAAAAGAATGCCGCAGAAATTGAAGCACTTGCCGAAGAGCTTTGCAGATAAATGCATATTTCAGGGACTGTAGAAAGCATAGGTTTTTACAGTCCCGCTTTTTTTACTGCAATTACACAATTTGCGGTTGATTTTTTATTTTTTATGATGTATAATGGTTCAGTAATATTCGCCGGTGTGATGGAATTGGCAGACGTGACGGACTCAAAATCCGTTGGTAGCGATACCGTGTGGGTTCGAGTCCCACCACCGGCACCATAAAAAAGACCAAGTCAACCGACTTGGTCTTTTTTCAATGAAGCGCACCGTCGGTGCAATAAAAAATGAAGCAGAGTGCCACCTATGAAGCGAGCCTTCGGCTCACGGAAATGTTACAGTGCGCTTCACTTCATGCAAGCTAAGCGAGTGCTTCAAGGAAGCCGTAAGGCTTCTGCATCCAGGTGACATAAGTCGGTGCTTCACTGAATGTTATCGGGAATTTTTAAGAAACAAAAATTGGGTAGCCGGGTGCCTTATATTTTTCAAATTCATGTTCTATTGCAGGAGTAAGTGCCTCTTTTACAGTCATAATTTCATCTCCAATAAAATGATTTATTAAATTATACATATTTCTTTTCCACAGTTCAACATAATTTGCACACATTTTTCCGGGAATGAACAATTATTTTTTTGAAAAAAGGTCTTGACTTTAGTGCTTTACGGTGCTAAACTGTGAAATATCATAAAAAATGAAAGGCAAGCATTTATGAGAAATAAGCTTTTTGCAGCTGAATACTATTACTTTTACTTTTTTGACATAAAAAGGTAGAAGTTTCCGCAGGCTGCAAAAAAAGTAATCTTATCAATGTTATTCTGATGCACCCGGAAAAAGGGTGCATTTATTTTTTATCTTGAAAAGAGGGTATAAAAATGATAGCAATACTTAAACAGAACACAACTAAAGAGCAGCTTACAGGTTTGACAGGCTGGCTTAAGAGTCAGGGACTTGATGTTCACATTTCAAAGGGTGAATATCAGACCGTTGTAGGACTTATCGGTGACACAACAAAGCTTGATGCCGACCTTATCGCAAGCCTTGAAATGGTTGAAGCGGTAAAAAGGGTTTCCGATCCATTCAAGAGTGCAAACAGAAAATTTCACCCGGATGACAGCATTATTGATTGCTCGGGCGTAAAAATAGGCGGCGGCAATTTTGCAGTAATGGCAGGTCCCTGCTCCGTTGAATCGGAAGAGCAGCTTACAGGTATAGCAAAAGCAGTCCGTGCTTCAGGCTGTGATATACTTCGCGGCGGAGCCTTCAAGCCCCGCACCTCTCCCTATGACTTTCAGGGGCTGAAGGCACAGGGCATTGAGCTTCTTCTTAAGGCAAAAAAGGAAACAGGGCTTCCTATAGTTACTGAAATTATGGATGCAAGTCACCTTCCCTTATTCAGTGAGGTTGATATAATTCAGGTAGGCGCACGCAACATGCAGAACTTCGAGCTTCTTAAAGAATTGGGAAAAACCGATAAACCCATATTGCTAAAACGCGGACTTTCGAGTACAATAAAAGAATGGCTTATGTCTGCGGAATATATTATGGCAGGCGGCAATGAAAATGTTATTCTCTGCGAAAGAGGAATACGCACCTTTGACAGTCAATATACAAGAAACTGTCTGGACCTTTCAGCAGTTCCCGTGCTTAAGGAGCTTACTCATTTACCCGTAATTATTGACCCCTCCCATGCAACAGGCTCCTCGAGATACGTCAAGAGCATGGCACTTGCCGCAGTTGCGGCGGGAGCAGACGGCATTATGACCGAGGTACACTCCGACCCCATTCACGCACTCTGCGACGGTGCACAGTCACTTACCCCCGCTCAGTTTGACGATATGATGAAAAGCGTGGTTGCAGTAAGAAATGCAATGAGGGGGCTTTTATAATGAAGGTGGCTGTTGCAGGTCTCGGTCTTATAGGCGGCTCAACGGCAAGAGCATATAAGGCGGCAGGGCATACGGTTTTCGGTCTTGATACAGATAAAGCCGCTCTCGGCTACGCAATTCTGTCAGGCATTACCGATGCTGAGCTTAATAAAGACAATATCCGTGAATGTGATATTTTTTTCATAGCACTCTATCCCGATGACGCAAAGGAGCTTCTTAGGGAATATGCACCCTTCTTAAGCCGTGACTGCTTCGTTTTTGACCTTTGCGGTACAAAAAGAAAAATTTGCAGAACAGGCTTTGAGCTGTCGGGAAAATACGGCTTTACCTATGTAGGTGCTCACCCTATGGCAGGTACACAATTTTCGGGCATAAAATATTCAAGAAAAGACCTTTTCCGCGGTGCCCCAATGGTAATTGTCCCTCCGCAATATGACGACATTGTGCTTTTAGATAAAATAAAAGCTCTTCTCTCCCCTGCCGGCTTCGGTTCAATAAGCATTACTACAGCAGAAAAGCACGATGAAATGATAGCCTTCACCTCACAGCTTGCTCACATCGTGTCAAATGCTTACATAAAAAGTGAAACGGCAAAAAGCCACGGCGGATTTTCCGCGGGCTCATATAAGGATATGACAAGAGTTGCAAGGCTTAATGCAAAAATGTGGGCAGAGCTTTTTTCGGAAAACTCCGACTATCTTATAAATGAGCTTGATTATATAATAAATTCTCTCGACGCATACAGACAGGCACTTAAAAACAACGATAACGAAAAATTATACGCACTTCTCAAGGAAGGAAGCGATCTCAAGGAGCTGATTGACGGCTCCGGGGCACAGAAGAAAGGATGACTTCTATGAAAAGGGTTACGGTTGATGCGGCATCTCTCACTTACGAGGTTCTTATTGAAAAAGAAATACTCGGCAATGCAGGAAGCCTTATAAGAGAAATTACATCCGCACCCACTGCAGTTGTGGTCTCGGAAACCAATGTTTTTCCCCTTTACGGAGAAAAACTTGTTTCCTCTCTTGAAAATGAGGGCTTCAATGTAATCTCCTTTGTTTTCCCCGCAGGCGAGGAATCAAAAAACACCGCAACCCTTGTTGAATTATGGGAATTTTTAGCCCGTAATCACATAACCCGCAAGGATATTCTTATTGCCCTCGGCGGCGGTGTGACCGGCGACCTTACAGGCTTTTGTGCAGCCACCTTCCTTCGCGGAATAAAATATGCGGGCATTCCCACAACCCTGCTTTCAATGGTGGATTCCTCTGTCGGCGGCAAAACCGCAGTTGACCTTAAGGCAGGAAAAAATCTTGCAGGTGCATTTTATCAGCCGTCACTTGTGCTTATTGATCCCGATACCCTTTCAACCCTGCCCGAAAATATCTTCAACGACGGGATGGCAGAGGTTATAAAATACGGCATGATAAATAAGCCCGCTTTCCTTTCAGAGCTAAAAAACGGTACAGATATTGAAAATATTATAGAAACCTGCGTAACGGCAAAGCGGGATATCGTCGCTCTTGACGAAAGAGACACCGGTATCCGAGGGCTTCTGAATTTCGGACATACTCCTGCCCATGCAATTGAGCTAATGTCCGACTTTACAATTTCACACGGAAGCGCCGTGGCAATCGGAATGCTACTTATGACAAAAGCATCAATAAAGGCGGGGCTTTGTGATGCGGAAGCACTTGATATTCTTTCAGAGCTTCTTGCAAAATACTCGCTTCCCCGTGACACCGAATTTACTCCCGCAGAAATTGCAGAAAATGCACTCAATGACAAAAAAAGAGCGGGAGGAGAAATCACTCTTGTTATCCCTGAAAGAGCAGGCAGCTGCATTCTTAAAAAATTCCCCGTAGCAGACCTTGAAAATTTCATTTCGGGAGCGTGGGACAAATGAGAAAAACCGTACATAACCCGAAACCTGCGGACACTGTTGCGGCAATTGCTTCAAAATCCGAGGTACACCGCCTTCTTATTTGTGCCGCATTCAGTGACGATAAAACAGAAATTTTTTGCGAAAGCATAAATGAGGATATTTCTGCCACTGTCGGATGTCTTAAGGCATTGGGAGCGGAAATTTCATATAATAACGGCATATTTACGGTTTATCCCGTAAAAAGCACGCCTGAAAATCCCGTTCTGCCCTGTAACGAATCGGGGTCAACTCTTCGTTTTCTTCTTCCCGTAACGGCATACCTCGGCAAGGGTGCAACCTTTCTTACAAAGGGTCGCCTTGCCGCCCGTCCCCTGTCTCCCCTTAAAGAGGAGCTTGAAAGGGGCGGCACGGTAATTGAAGTCACAGACGGAAATATTGTGATTTCAGGTAAAAACACAGAAAAAAGCTTTGAAATTGCAGGAAATGTTTCTTCACAGTTTATTTCGGGGCTTATGCTTATGCTCACCTTCACGGGCGGTACAATTACCGTAACGGGAGAAATACAAAGCCGACCGTATATTGAAATGACTGCAGATGCATTACGGCTTTTCGGCTGTGATATCAGCTTTTCGGATAATGTAATAAGTGTTCCGAAAACCTGCCCGCTTATAAGTCCGCACAGGGTACAGGGCTTCGGTGACTGGTCAAATGCGGCATTTTTCATTTGCGCAGGTGTTATAGGGAAGAAAAAAATTACCGTAACGGGACTTAAAGCTGATTCAAGGCAGGGTGACAAAAAAATTGTTGATATATTAAGACTTTTCGGAGCTGAAATAAAAACAGACGAAGACAGTGTTACGGCTTTCCCGTCCTCGCTTCAGGGAATCACCCTTGATGCGAAAGATATTCCCGACCTTGTTCCCGTTTTGTCTGTTGTAGCGGCAAACGCATCGGGAACAACTAAAATAACAGGCTGTGAAAGACTTCGCTTTAAAGAAAGCGACAGAATTGAAGCCGTAATAAGCATGCTTTCTGACCTTGGCGGCAGGGTAAGAGCTGAAAATAATGATATAATTATTGAGGGAACTCCCCTTTCAGGCGGAGAAACAGACTCACTTAATGACCACAGAATTGCAATGAGTGCCGCGGTTGCATCATTTGCAACCGAAAATCCCGTAACAATAAGCACTGCCGAGGCGGTAAATAAATCTTATCCCACTTTCTGGGATGAACTGAATAATCTTATCCCGCTTTCCGGGATGAACTGAAATAAGGTGACAAAAATGCATTTTCCCTACGGAAACAATATAAAGCTTTATGTTGAGGGTGAAAGCCACGGAGAAAAGCTTGAAATGCTTTTCAGGGGCTTTCCGCAGGGTGTGGAGCTTGATGAAGAATTTCTCACTTCATTCATGGCAAGACGCGCCCCCGGTCAGAATGAATGGTCAACATCACGAAAGGAAGCAGACAAGCCCGTTTTTCTTTCGGGTATTGAAGGCGGAATAACAACGGGGGAAGACATTCATGCAGTGATTTATAACACAAATCAGCATTCGGGTGACTATTCAACTGCAGGAGTTATTCCCCGTCCCTCTCATGCCGACTATGGTGCTGTTATGAAATACGGCAAGAGCGTTGACCTTCGCGGCGGCGGACATTTCTCGGGCAGACTGACATCTCTTATCTGTCTTGCAGGTGCGCTTTCAATTATGTATCTGAAGAAAAAGGGCATTGATGTCACCGCCCATATATACTCCGTAAAAAATATAAAGGACACGCCCTTTGATTTATGCAATATTCAAAAAGTAAAAGAATCTCATTTCCCTGTTATTGACGAGGCACAGGGCGAAAAAATGAAAAAAATCATAAACGATGCAAAGGCTCAGTTTGACTCTGCAGGCGGAGTGATAGAATGTGCCGTTACAGGTCTTAAAGCAGGACTTGGTGAGCATCTTTTTGCAGGCGCAGAAGGCAGAATTTCCTCAATGATGTTTTCAATTCCCGCAATAAAGGGCATTGAATTCGGAAACGGCTTCGGCTGTACAGAGCTTTTCGGAAGTGAAAATAACGATGCTTTTTATTTTGACGGCGATACCGTAAAAACCGCAACCAACAACTGCGGCGGAATATCAGGAGGTATGACAAACAGCATGCCCGTTGTATTCAGAGTTGCAGTAAAGCCGACTCCCTCAATAGGTAAAGAGCAGGATACGGTAGATTTAGAGAAAAAAGAGAATATAAGATATACTATAAACGGCCGTCACGACCCCTGTATTGTGCCGCGCTGCGTTCCCGTTATTGAAGCGGGAGCCGCAATTGCAATACTCGATATGATGCTTGACGAGGTAAAAGAATGAATAACATAGTTCCCATAGAAGAATCAAGACAGAAAATAGATGCAATAGACAGAGAAATGATCCGTCTTTTCTGCGACAGAATGAAGGTCACCTGTGATGTTGCGGAATATAAAAGAGCAAACGGACTTCCCATTTACGACCCTAAAAGAGAAAGAGAGCTTCTTGCAAAGGTTGCCGATATAACTGAGGATCTTTTTGATGATTACGGTAAGGTGCTTTATTCAACAATCATGGCACTTTCAAAATCCTATCAGCGCGCTCTTTCAGGCATTGATGCAGAGGTTTATCCCGATATTGTAAAAGCGCTTGAAGACACCGCAAAAATATTCCCCGAATCGGCAAGGGTTGCCTGTCAGGGTGTTGAAGGGGCTTATTCGGGAATTGCCGCATGCAAGCTTTTTGATTTCCCCGAAATCAGCTATTTCCCCTCATTTGACAGTGTTTTTGATGCAATTGAAAACGGTAGCTGTGACTACGGTGTGCTTCCTCTTGAAAATTCAACGGCAGGCTCTGTTGTGAAAATCTATGACCTTATGATGAATCACAATTTTCATATCGTAAAATCGGTAAGGGTGAAAATTGACCATTGTCTTCTCGCAAAGCCCGATACAGACCTTGATGAAATCAAAGAGGTATTCTCACACGAGCAGGCAATAAATCAATGCTCAAAATTCATAAAGGAGCACCCCCAGATAAAATTCACCCCCGTGGCTAACACCGCCCTTGCTTCAATGGCTGTAGCAAGCAGTGAGCGAAACGATGTTGCGGCACTTTCCTCAAGACATTGCGCGGAGCTTTATTCTCTTAAAAACCTCATTTCAGGTGTGCAGGACCAGGGTAATAACTATACAAGATTCATCTGTATTTCAAAAAATCTTGAAATTTATCCCGGTGCGGATAAAACCACAATTATGGCGGCTACGGACAATACCCCCGGCTCACTCTATCAGCTTCTGTCACTTTTCTTCGCCCACGGCATAAACATAACAAAGCTTGAATCCCGCCCAATGCCCGACAGAGATTTTGAATATATATTCTATCTTGATATTGATGTTTCGGTTTACTCCCCCAAGCTTAAAACCGTGCTTTCGGAGCTTGAAAGATTTTCGGGTGAATTCAGGTATCTCGGAAGCTACACAGAAAGTGTGGGTTGACAATGATACATTGCGAATTTTTCCGTTCGGGGCTTATAGGCCATAAGCTTTCCCACAGCTTTTCACCCGAAATCCATTCATATCTTGCCGATTATGAATATAAGCTTTATGAAATGGAAGAGCAGGATGTGGGAAAATTTCTTAAAAGCTGTCCCCTTGATGCATTCAATGTCACTATCCCCTACAAAAAAACCGTAATACCCTTTCTTGATTTCATTTCCGATACAGCAAAAAGAATCGGCAGTGTGAATACAATTGTAAAAAAGCCCGACGGGCTTTACGGCTACAATACCGATTACTACGGCTTTTCATATATGACCCAAAAAAGCGGTATTGAAATTGAAAACAAAAAGGTTCTCATTTTAGGCTCGGGCGGTGCCTCACTTACCGTAAAAGCCGTGCTTTCAGATATGGGAGCAAGGGAAATCGTAATTATTTCACGCACAGGTGAAAATAACTATGACAACATCTCCCGCCATGCCGATGCAGATGTTATTGTAAACACCACTCCCGTGGGAATGTACCCGCGTAACGGTGAAACTCCCGTTGACCTTGAAATTTTTACAAATCTTTCCGGAGTGCTTGATTTAATCTATAATCCCTCGGAAACAAAGCTAATTCATGATGCAAAGAAAAAGGAAATTCCCTGCATAAACGGTCTTTATATGCTTTCTGCACAAGCAAAAAAAGCCTGCGAGCTTTTCCTTGACACAAAAATAGAGGAAAATCCCACAGACACAATTGTAAAAAATATTGAAGCACGTCTTAAAAATATTGTTCTTGTCGGAATGCCGGGCTGCGGCAAATCCACTGCAGGTAAGCTTCTTGCAGAAAGACTCGGAAGAAGCTTTGTTGACACCGATGAAATTATTGCAAATGCCTCTGCCATGCCCATTCCCGAAATTTTTTCACTTTACGGTGAAGAGGAATTCAGAAAAATAGAGCATGAGGCGGCAGAGGAAGCAGGAAAAATGTCGGGGGCTGTAATTGCAACAGGCGGGGGCATTGTAACAAAAGAAGAAAACCTTTATCCGCTGAAGCAGAATTCCTTTGTTGTGTGGCTTAAAAGGGATATTTCCCGTCTTCCCCTTGACGGCAGACCCGTTTCACAGCAGAACAATCTTACAGTGCTTTACAATAAGCGTGCTCCGCTTTATGAAAAATTTGCCGATTTCACGGTAGAGGTCAGCGAAAGCCCGCAGGAAACGGTAAACACCATAATCGAAAAATTAAGGAGAATTTAAATGAAGCTTCTCATTATAAACGGTCCTAATCTCAATATGCTCGGTCTTCGTGAGCCCGACATATACGGAAAAAAGGATTACAATACCCTTTGCTCCATGATTGAAAAGGCATGCGTCGGCATTGATTATGAAATTTTCCAGTCAAACCACGAGGGTGACATCGTTGATAAGATTCAGTCCGCATACGGAAACACCGACGGTATTGTAATAAATCCCGCCGCTTACACTCACACAAGTGTGGCGATTCTTGACGCATTAAAGGCTGTAGACATCCCCACGGTTGAGGTGCATATTTCCGATATCAATACCCGCGAGGAATTCAGAAAATTCTCTTACATTTCCCTTTATGCCGAAAAGCAGATTGCAGGAAAAGGTCTTGACGGCTATATTGAAGCCATTGATTACCTGCGAAAAAAGCTGTAAAAGCAGTTTTTTCCGATACAGGGAATAACTTACCGCTATAAAAAATCCTGACATTCATTTCTGAGTGTCAGGATAATTTTTTTACTTTATATCAATTGTAGCAATTACGGGATAGTGGTCGGAGGGTACATCACCGAGGTATTCGTTTCTGTCAACAACAAATTCCTTTACATCAACATTACCCTTAACGAAAACATAGTCGATAACGGAGCGGTATTTTTCTTCTCCGAGCCATGCATGGAAGGTGTTGTCTTTGTCGGTAATTACCGCAACATCTCTTGCATCAAGGAAGCCGCCATCCTTTACTGCCTTACAGGGAGCGGAATCGGGAGTAACATTGAAGTCCCCCGTGAATACTGCGGGATAGTCGGGGCAGATTTCATTTGCCTTAAGGGTAACAAGCTCTGCACCCTTCTGCATTGCAATTTCTCCTACGTGGTCAAGATGAGTGTTGAAATGACAGAATTTCTTGCCTGTGTCCTTTTCCTCAAGAACGACATAAGAGCAGATTCTGATACAAGCGGCATCCCAGCCGTAGCCGGGCACATCAGGAGTTTCGGAAAGCCAGAAATTACCCTTTTCACCTGCGATAAATTTATCCTTTTTATAAAATACTGCGGAAAATTCACCGTCCTCCTTGCCGTCCTCTCTGCCCACACCGACAAAATCGTACTCGGGAAGATTTTCTTTAAGGGCATTCATCCAACCGATATGTGCCTCCTGCACACCTAATGAATCGGGATCAGCTGCTTTTATAGCGGCAACAACACGGGGAATACGCTTTTCCCACTCTCTGCCGTCGTGACCTGCACAAAGAACATTGAAGCTCATAATTTTCATATAAACACACTCCTTGAAGCTTTTATATTTCTAATTTATCATAAGGCTTTATTTTATTCAATCATTTTTTACCAAAAGTGTGGAAAAAGAAAAAAAGATGTGTTATTATTAACTTAATATGAACAAAGGAGATTTTTTATGGATGCTTCATACATTACTATTACTTGTACCATTCTCATCGGTATGCTGTGCCTTGGCGGCTTTCTCGCATTAAGAGTAAAAAAGACCGATGTGAGGTCCCTCATGTTAAAATCCGCAACAAGCGTTATGTTTATTCTTACAGGTGTTTTTCTTTTAATGGGAAAGCCCTCACTTTATGCAGCTCTTGTTGTGGGCGGTCTTATCTGCGGTATATTGGGTGATATATGGCTTGATATGAAATTTATGTATAAATCTGACGATGACTTCCTTACAAAGGCAGGCTTCTCCTCATTTGCATTCGGACACTGCTTTTATATCGCAGCAATAGCTGCAGGTGTTACCGAATTCAGAGCAATTTCAATTCCCATGTCACTTGTAGTCGGTATTATTGCAGGTCTTGTAATTTACTTCGGCGATAAAATTATGAAGCTTAAGTACAGCGGCAATTATAAAATTATTTCCGCACTTTACGGCGCACTTCTTTTCTTTGTGACTGCATTTGCATTCAATAATTCAGTGCTTGCAGGTGTAGGGGAAAATCTTCACCTTATGGCATTCTTCATCGGCGGTGTATTCTTTATAATCTCCGACATCATACTTTCAGGCACATATTTCGGTGAGGGAAAAAACAGACCCGTTGATATTATTACGAATCACGTAACCTACTACATAGCACAGTTTATAATTGCAGGCTCAATAATCTTAATGTAAAAGGAAGAGAATAAAATGAGAAGACAGCAGCAGCTTGATTTTTCCGGTATCAAAACATATTCTGCACAGGACAGAATAAATCTTGTAACAATAGAAAAGCTTATGACTCCCGGTGTGACACCCCATGAGGAATTTGTTCACGAGGGCTTCGACGAGCTTGTTGAAAGAATAATCACCGCCCGAAAAAACGGCAGACCCGTTATATGGAGCATGGGCGCACATGTTATCAAAAATCACCTTTCAAGATATATAATCGAGCTTATGAAAATGGGCATCATCACCCATATTGCGGCAAACGGAGCTACAAGCATCCATGACTTTGAGCTTTGCTATCTCGGCGGTACATCGGAGGATGTTCCCACGGCAATTGAGGACGGCTCCTTCGGTATGTGGGAGGAAACGGGTGCATGGATGAATGAGGCTATAAATGAGGGCGCAGCTCTCGGCATCGGCTACGGTGAAGCCCTCGGAAAATACATTGACGAGCACCCCGAAAAATTCCCCAACCGTGAGGACTGCATTTTATGGCAGGCATATAAGCTTGACATTCCCACAACCTATCACATTGCTCTCGGCACAGATATCATTCATCAGCATCCCACCTGCGACATGGCAAACATCGGAAGATGCTCGGGTGTTGACTTCAAGAAGATGGCATATTCCGTGGCACAGCTTGACGGCGGCGTTTTCCTTAACTTCGGCTCATCTGTTATAGGTCCCGAGGTATTCCTGAAAACTCTTTCAATCGCAAGAAATCAGGGCTACCCCACCTTCAATATCACAACAGCAAACTTCGACCTTATAAATCTCGGAAATTTCCGTTGTAAGATAGGCTATGAGGATCCCAATTATTACTACAGGCCCCGTAAAAACATTGTAAACCGTCCTACCTGCCGCGGCGGCTGGGGCTGGCACTTTGTGGGCGACCACCAGATTACAATTCCCACGCTTTACGATAAATTAAAGGAACAGTACTGATATGCTTACAAAAAATGAAGTAAGAGAAATTACAGATAAAATAAAGGGATGCAAAATAGGCATCATCGGTGACTTCTGCGTTGATATTTACTGGCACGCAGATATGACCCTTTCGGAGCTTTCGAGAGAAACTCCCCACTATCCCCTGCCCGTAACAGAGGAAAAAACATCTATGGGTGCAGGCGGTAATGTTGCGGCAAACCTTGCAGCACTCTGCCCCGAAAAAATTTATGCCCTTTCCCTTGTGGGGGACGACTGGAGAGGTATGCTTCTTTGCGACCTTATAAGAAAAAGCGGCATAAGTGATGAATATATAATAAAAACCGACGGCAGATTCACAAATGCTTACTGCAAGCCCATGCGCCACGGAATTTCCGCTACGGTTTATGAGGATCCGAGACTTGACTTTGAAAATCGCTGTCCCATAAACGAGGAGACCGAAAACAAGGTTATTGAATATCTGCATAAGCTTTCAGAAAAGGTGGATGTGCTTTGTGTTGCCGACCAGTTCCGTTACGGAATTGTGACAGACAAGGTAAGGGCAGAAATTATTTCGCTTGCAAAAAGCGGTCTTACTGTTATCTGCGACAGCCGTTATAATATCGGCAAATACACCCACTGCATCTTAAAGCCCAACGAGGTTGAAGCATGGAGAGCGGTTTATGATAACGACGGCTTTATTTCAGCCACCGAGGAAGAATTCATTGAAGCCGCAAATGCACTTGCTGTAAAAAATAACGCAAGAGTTTTCTGTACCTTGGGTGCAAAGGGCTCTTATGTCACAGACGGTAAGGACGGCATCAGAGTAGGTGCAAAAACACTTACAGGCGAGCTTGACATCTGCGGTGCAGGTGACACCTCCCTTTCAGCCTTCTCCCTTGCAGTTACAGCAGGCGATCCCCTTCACAAGGCGGCAGCACTCGCAGGTCTTGCCTCGGCAGTAACCGTTAAAAAAATCGGTATGACGGGTACTGCAACTGCAGAAGAAATTGAAGAAATAGCTGAATAAGCTTAATCCCTGTACTTTTGTGCAGGGATTATTTAATTTTTTCTTAAAATATGTTTAAGAGCCTTTACAAGGAAAATAAAATATGTGAAACTATTTACCGGAGGGATGAATATGAAAAAATTTATATGTGCCTTTATTTCTATGCTTATGCTTTTTGGGATTTCATTTTCCGCATCGGCAGGCTCCATCCCCTGGGATATTGCCGAATATGACGAAGCAGTACTCTATTTCGGGCAGGTAAAAAAGGTCTATTATAGCTCAAATCAGGCTGTAATAAAGCCTCTTAAGGTCATCAAGGGAGATGTTCCCATAGACGGCTCACTTATTATTGAAAACATAGGTCTTCTTACACCGCTTATTCCGGGAAACACGTATATTTTCGCCGGAGTTCTCGAAGATGCCGGTCAGCTTGATATATTTTTTCCCGACAGCTATGATACCGAAACTCTGAAGCTGGCTGAAAGAGGCTCCTTCTGGGAAGAGGTCCAGAAAAGAATCAATTCGGGCAGATATAAGGACACTGACAACCTGAGAATTGACAGAATTAATGAATTTCTGGTAACAGGGACAGCGCTGAAGCTTTCCGAGGTCTGCGGAATCAGTAAGGATAATCCGAAAGCTATAAAATCCGATTATATTAAGGACGCTGACTTTGATGAATTTTACAGTCTTTTAGAAGGCATTGATGCTTTCCCTGTGGACAGGGCTGTCAATATTGACAATAGGCTCATAGCAATGACTGTAGAAACGGAAAACAGCAGAATTGATATAACAAGTGACGGAAAAATTCAGGTATGCTTACCGCTTGAAAGAAGCATATATGTTATCAGCACTGCTGACAGAGACAGGCTTCTTTCCCTTCTTCCCGAGGAAAATCTGCCGTTTATACATCTCGGCACAGTACTGACAGCCGCAGGTGCTGTCCTGATAATTTCAGCTGTTGCAGGAATAATAATATTCATAAGAGTGAAAAAGAAGAAAAAATAACCGTGCAAAAAGGCTCAGGATTAGTTCCCGAGCCTTTTTTAGCTTTATGTTACTTACTTATTCACTATTCACTGTTACTTCTTACTTCAAAAAATAACAGGGCATCTGTTATTTTTTCTCCCAGTTATAAGGTCTTAAGATAAAGTTTATATCTTCCTTTTCAGGGATAAGCCAGAAGGAGGATAATCTGTTGATGCCGTGCTCCTTATACTTATCGTAGAGCCATTCCTGCTCCTTCATTCTTAAGGGATTCAGGAAGAAATATTCACCCTGCATCTGATTTGCCTTGAAGAATTCCCAGCTGAGGTTTGCGATTTCAACGTTTGCCTTCTGAGATTCGTTACCCTCGGCTTTCAGAGCCTTTTCCCAGAGCATATCAAGCTTCATCATTGTGTGAATGGGGAAATAGCCTGACTGATAGTGCCAGTCAAAATCGAATGCGTGTGCCGTTGCTCTTATTGCCGCTGTCTGAACATCAAGAATTTCCTTTACATAGGGAGCGGCTTCCTCACCGTAATATTCCTTCATAAAGTCATTTATGTGGTATTCTACGTCTGCATTTACATCCCACTGCAATTTACAGAGAAGGTAGTTACGAAGCTCGTTGAAGGCGGCTGAGTGACCGTCACCGCAGTTATAGATATAGCCCGTAATACCGATATCGTGCATATACTTCATAGTTTCCTGCATGTACTCAAAGTTTGAGAAAAACTGTGCGGAAAAAAGGAAGTTTATAGTATAGTCATAGATATATGTTCTGTCTGCAATTTCTGTCCAACGCTTGAAGTCCTCTGCAATCTGAGGATGATTGTCACCGTAAAGATTCATAAGGGTTTCGTTGCCGTCCTGAGCGCCGCATTCAAGAAGTGAATGGCTGCGGCATGCCTTATGAAGACCGCAAAGCACGGGTGCAACATTGGGGCGGCAGCGAAGAGTGGGGTCCGTGGGAGGACGGTCTGTTTCGTTATAGGCATAGAAGGTGAAGGTGTAGTCAGGGAATTCATCCTCAAGACGCTCTGCAAGCTCATTTGTAAAGATAAGCGTGGGAGCAGAAACTGCACCGTACTTTTCGTAAAGCGCCTCACAGCTTTCGCAGTGGCAGTAGTTTATATTATCGTCCTGACCGATATGAATGAACTTTGCGCCGTTGGTGGCATTGGTCATTTTCTCACGACAGTTTTTTTCAACAAGGTCTAAAACATCGGGATTTGTCATACAGACATGGTCGGTATGGCGGTTGCCGTTTTCATCCATTGCAAAATATTCGGGGTGTTCAGAGAAGAGGGATTTGGGAACAAGGGTGATAAGCGTTGCATCCCATAATGAATAGGTAAGTGTTCCGCCATACTTCGTTGCATTCTGATGGAAGGACACATTCATTCTTGTTCTTGCACGGTAAGCCTCATTTGTACCCATTGTGTCGTTTCGTCTTACTGCAAATGAGGGCTCAACAACACGGGAAAGAGCCTTATCTATTACGATATCATCGCTTTCGGGCACTCTTTCAAGGGTGGGGGTGAACCAGCGCACACCGAGATATTCCTCAAGGAAGGTATAAACACCGTAAAGAGTACCGCGGCTGTCCTCACCGCGGATTATGAAGCTTTCTCCGTCACAGTGAAGTAAAAATCCGTCTTCGCCGATTGTTGAATAATCAAAATCAACCTTATCGGAGACTGCTGTTTCACCAAGATAAATTGCTGATGCACCTTCGGGAAGAGCAGATTCGGTAACTGCAGTAAGCTTCACACCTGAAATTTTTTCAATATATGTCTGAAGCTCTGTTACTGCCGTAGCAATGCATTCATCGTATTCGTCTGCGGTTACGATATAATAGTCACTCTCGCCCGCTTCTACGATATATACGGGATTGCTGACTACAGGAGCAACATATTCGTCACCACCGTAGTTTACGCTCAAATCAAGGGGAAGAGCGCCTATTGAAATTAAAAAGACCTGCATAAAGGCAAAAAGTGCCTTAATGGTTGCTGCCATAAAAATGCCTCCTCAAAAACATATAATTATAATATAACAAGATATTTTTTTCCTGTCAACAAAAAAGAAAAGCTCCGCACGGAAAACCGTACGGAGTAAAGCTTAATATTCAGGCATAAGAATCTTAATCTTCTTACCCATTGTGTAATGAAGCTCATTTTCATGAAGAGTAAGGCTGAAGCCTGCTCTGTTGCCGTCATTATCAACGTCGTGATAAGGAAGCACACCTCTGAACTTGATGTGAAGCTCATCTGTGGTGAAAACATCCGCATACTTGAGATACTTTGAAAGGTCAATGCTGTCGGTAAGATATTCACCGAAAAGCTTTGCAATAAGTGCGGGGGTGAAATCGTGGATGAGACATACTTCAAATTTGCCGTCGTTAAGGTCAACATCATCATAAAGAGTGATACCGCCCATGCCCTTTGAGGTAGTGATAAGTGCAAGGATGATATCTGTATCCTTTGTCTTACCGTTTGCGGTGTATGTAGCCTTGATTCTCTGGGGTCCCTTAAGAAGAGGAGGCATAGCAGCAAAAACATAGGCTGCCTGACCGAAGGTCTTCTTGAGCTTTGTATCGCAAAGATAAGGAATTGCGGCAATGTAGCCGAAGGCTGAAACATAGCTTACCGGCTCACCGTTTACTAAAATAGTATCCATAAGCCTTTCCTTGCCCTTTTCCGCAAGCTTATCAATGCTCTTTATTGCATCTTTTCTTATGAGATTGAGATTGTTTGCCATATCGTTGGTAGTACCGACGGAAATATGTGCATATATACTGTGCTGTTCTATATCATTAAAGGCACGGACGGCTTCGTTAACGGTACCGTCACCGCCAAAGGTTATAAGATAATCAGATACGGGGTCAAGCTCCTTTATGAGCTTTATTACATGTCCTGAGTATTCACTTTTTGCTACCGTGTTAAGCTTAAGACCCTTTTCAACAAACTTGAAAATAAGATGGTCGAGTGCTGCCTGTGAGAACTTTGTGGCAATGGGGTTATAGATAATACTGAAATTCATAGCATTCCTCCTTAATTTTTCTCAATTACATAATATCATATTAAAAATCAATATCCTGTCAATGTAATTTTTGCATCGATTTTTGTAATTTTTGTATGCATTTGATGTTGAAAAACAATAATGAAAGTGTTACACTTTTATTGTATTATTTTATTTATTTAATATGATTTCAGACGGAAGTGATACTATGAAAAAAACTGTAATGAGAAAATATGCCCGCCTTATTGCAAGAGTCGGCGCAAACATCCAGAAAGGTCAGCCCGTAAAGCTTTATGCATCTGTTGAGCAGCACGAATTTATTACAATTCTTGTTGATGAATGCTATAAAGCAGGTGCAAGTAAGGTTATGATGGAATGGGAGCATCAGCCCCTTATCAAGCTTGACTACCGCCACAGAACACTTAAGTCCCTTTCAAAGGTTGAAAAGTGGGAGGAAGAAAAGCTTCAGCTTATGGTTGATGAGCTTCCCTGCCGCATCTATATTTTAAGTGATGATCCCGACGGTCTCAAGGGAGTAAATCAGGAAAAAATGCAGAAGGCAAGAATTGCCCGTTATCCCATTATAAAGCCCTATCGCGATGCAATTGAAAACCGCCATCAGTGGACAATTGCCGCAGTCCCCTCTGAAAAGTGGGCAAAAAAGGTATTCCCCGAGCTTTCAAAATCCCAGGCAGTGAAAAAACTCTGGGAAGCAATCCTCAAGACCGTACACGTATCAGAGGATAATGACCCCGTTGCTATATGGGAAGAGCACAACAAGACACTCCGCGAAAAGTGCGAATGGCTCAACAGCTATAAGTTTGACTATCTTCACTACAAGAGCGCAAACGGCACCGATTTCAAGGCATGGCTTATTCCCCAGGGACATTGGTGCGGCGGCAGTGAGCTTACAAAGCAGGGCGTTGAATTTAACCCGAACATGCCCACAGAAGAGGTTTTCACATCCCCCATTGCAGGCAAGGCAGAGGGCACGGTCGTTTCCACAATGCCCCTTTCATATGAAGGTCAGCTGATTGAAAACTTCCGGATTTCCTTTAAAGACGGCAAGGCAGTTGAATGGGAAGCCGAAAAGGGCCAGGAGCTTCTTACAAAGATGATTACAATGGACGAAACCGCCTGCATGCTCGGTGAACTGGCGCTCATCCCAAAAAACAGCCCCATATGCGAAAGCGGAATTTTATATTACGAAACACTCTTTGATGAAAACGCAAGCTGCCATCTTGCACTGGGAGCAGGCTATAATGATACAATCGACGGTCACCTTGATATGACAAATGAAGAATGCAGAGCGCTGGGCATCAACGACAGCATGATTCATGTTGACTTTATGATAGGCTCCGACGATATGGAAATCACTGGCTATAAGGACGGCAAGGCTGTTCCGATTTTCGTAAACGGAACCTGGGCATAAATCATAATTTATCGGCACGATAAATTATGATAGTGATACTTCTGCTTCGCAGAAGTGATATTGCCCTGATGGGCAATGATATTCATTCCTTCGGAATGAGTGATATATTTTCCTTCGGAAAATGTTAAGGAAGACGCCTTGCGTCTTGTTCCGCTTCGCTCTATTAAATGCAAAATAGAGAAATCAGCAGAAAGGTTCAGTTATTATGTCAATGGATTTCAAGAGAAAATTGCCGATTCCCATGGAGGCAAAGGCACTTTATCCCGTATCGGAAAAGGCAGCTGCAATAAAGAAAGAAACTGATAAAAAAATTGCAGCAGTGATTTCGGGTGAAAGCGATAAAAAGCTTCTTCTCATAGGGCCCTGCTCTGCTGACAGAGAGGATGCGGTTTTTGAATACTGCTCCCGTCTTAAAAGAGTACAGGAGCAGGTTCAGGACAAGCTTATAATTGTTCCTCGTATATATACAAACAAGCCCCGCACAACAGGTGACGGCTACAAGGGTATGCTTCATCAGCCCGATCCCAATGAAAAGCCCGACCCCTTCAAGGGAATTCTTGCAATCCGTCAGATACATACAAGAATTCTTTCGGAGCTTGGTCTTTCAACTGCCGATGAAATGCTTTATCCCGCAAACTACCGCTATCTTTCAGACCTTATGAGCTATGTTGCAGTAGGTGCGAGAAGTGTTGAGAATCAGGAGCACCGTCTTGTTGCAAGCGGTATCACAGTACCCGTCGGCATGAAAAACCCCACCTCGGGTGACCTTTCCGTTATGATGAATGCAATCACTGCGGCTCATCACAGTCATGAATTCATTTACCGCGGATGGGATGTTGAAACCACGGGTAATCCCCTTGCACACGCAATTTTAAGAGGCTATGTGAATAAGCACGGTGAATCTATCCCCAACTATCACTACGAGGACCTTGCTCTTCTTTGCGAAATTTACAACAAATCGGAACTTGAAAATCCTGCCTGTATTGTTGACACAAATCACTCAAATTCAGGCAAGAAATATCTTGAACAGCCCCGTATTGCAAAAGAGGTTCTGGGTTCAATGCGTCACAACGAGGAAATCGGCAGAATGGTCAAGGGCTTCATAATTGAAAGCTATCTTATTGACGGCGCACAGAAAATCGGTCCCGACGAAATCCCGGGCTGCTCCATCACAGACCCCTGCCTCGGCTGGGAAAAGACAGAAAAGCTTATTTTCGACATCGCAGATCTGGTGTAACGCAGGTCGCAAGTCGGAATTCGGAGCACCGATAAAACACATAAAGTTACACAAAAAAATTAAGTGCAGATGCAAATTGCATCTGCACTTTTTTATAGAGCGGAGCAAAACACAAGGTGTCTTCCGAAACATTTTCCGAAGGAAAATATATCACTGATGCGAGGCATCAATATCACTGCGAAGCAATATCACTCACGGCATAGCCGTGAATATCACTGCATAATTTGCCGTGCAAATTATGCTCTTGTGCAGCCTTCGAGGAAGTTTTCTTCAAATACTCTGCCCTCGGCATTTACACGGAAGGTCTTGATTTCACAGGGAAGGAAGTCTGCCTTGAAGCCGCAGTCGAGCATGTCGCATACGATTGTTGCTCTTGTTTCCTTGCCTGAGGTTTCCATGAATCTCATAACTGCATCACCTGAGCCGTCCTCGCAGAGCTTGAATGCGGTCATGATTACATTATCGTGACTGCAGTGGATGAAGCTCTTCTTCTGAGGCTTATCTCCCTTGTGATAGCTTTCGGGAACAAGCACGGGACGGACATTGAAGAGTGCTGCTTCCTTTGTAATGCCGCACTTTTCAGGTGCACCGTCGCAAAGGAAAATACCATATTCAAAGGTCTGCTTGCCTTCGTCTGTAAAGTTGAAGTCTGCAGCGGGACGGTCTGAATAGTGATCAGCAAAAATAACATTTCTCATAAGAGTGATGCGAAGGTCGTTACCGTCGCAGTCGTAGGAATACTTACTGTCATTAAGCACTGCAAGAGTTCTTCTTGCACCGTTATCAAAGGAGATTGCACCCCAGCGGAGTGTGGGCTCTTCTTCACCGTTTGCAGGTCTTGTGATGTAGCCTGCAGGAATTTCATAGGTGTTTTCTGCGTTTTCACCGTCAACGGGGAAGGACATTTTAAGCATTGTGAACTGCTCCTGCCATATTGACTTACACTTTACGCGAAGCACACGGCTGTTTGAACCGAGAATGAAATCCTGTGTAAGGTGAGATTCACCGAAGCTGCTCTTAACGCGTACTACTGCACGGGCAGGACCGTTTTCAACAAGCTCAACACTGTCTGCTGTCATAACACCCTTTATGTTATGGAACTTGAACACATTGTGTGCCCATGTGTCGGTTTCGTGGTCATCAATTACTGTGGGAACTGCAACGGGCTTTTCTTCACTTGCATAGTCGAAGCCTGTTTCCTTATTGATAAGGCTTACGATTGCACCTGTCTTTTCAGAGAATGTAGCCTTTATGAACTTGTTTTCAATTGTAAGACCGGCTACAGCTACATCGGAAGCAACTGATTCAGCCTTATCATCCTCTCTCCACCATGTAAGCCAGTAGGTAGCATAGCCGAGAGCAGGTACCTTAGCAACAAAGCAGGTATCCATGTGAGAGTCATTTGAACGGGATGAGCGAACATTCTGGAAGGGAACGTCATTGCCGTCGCTGTCCTTTACTGCCTTTGATGCGTTATATGCACGGACAGGAAGCTCAATATCAAATGAATGGGGATTGAATACAACAACAGGACGGGGGAAATTGCCGCAGGACTGATTTCTGACTTCAGTGCATACGGGATCGGAAACACCGTCAACCCATGTATCAATCTTTCTTGCGATACGAAGCACTGCCTCGTTATAAATCTTTGCGGAGATGTTCATTGCATGTCCCATGGAATCTCTTACATCGTCATAAGCCTCCATGATAGAGCAGCCGCAGAGAATGTCATGGAACTGATTGAAGCAGACCTCACGCCAAGCCTCCTTGAAGGCCTCGGTCTTTGCTTCCATTTTATATTCCTTGTTTGCAACGGTTGCAAAGGCTTCGGAAGCAAAAAGTGAGTTTTCAGCCTGACGGTTAAGCTTCTTTACAAGGCTTGTTGCACTGTAGCAGCCGCTTGCGTGGTGCTGAAGCTCGTCCTTCCACAAGGGTAAGTCGGGGAACTGAAGAGTCAGTGCCTTGAAGTACATATCGGGGGATGAGAACTGTAATTTGTGCCAGCCCTCACGTGTCATATTTTCCTTGAGATATTCAATGTCTCCTCTTGTGGGACCGCCGCCGTGGTTACCTACACCGTAGAAGAGCATCATGCCGTGACCTGTTTCATTGATGAACTTTTCAGCACATTCAAGACCTGAATCAATGGCATTCTTTCCGTTATCAGCGTAGCCGTGAGGAAGACGATAGGTAAGAACTCTTGAGCCGTCCATGCTTTCCCAGAGGAAGGTTACGGGGATATCGGGATTTTCATGAGGACAGGGGCGCTGGAAAACATAGTTTGTCATACCGCCCTTGAAAAGAAGCTGGGGCATCATTGCATTGTGACCGAAGGAGTCAACATTATAGCCTGTTGTGCAGATTTTGCCGAACTTTTCATAGTAATAAAGCTGTGAGTAAAGTGCCTGACGGGCAAAGGACTCACCTGAAGGCATGTTACAGTCGGGCTGTACCCACCAGCCGTTTACAGGCACCCATCTGCCCTGCTTTACTCTTTCTGTAATTTCTGCGAACATATCCGGATCGATTTCCTCAACCCACTTGTAATAAGCGGCGGATGAGCAGGTAAACACGAAATCATTATATTCATTGAGTCTGTCAAGAGCGCTTCTGAAGGTCTGAAGAACCTCGCCGCAGCCCTCCTGCCAACGCCACAGCCATATAGGGTCAAGGTGTGCGTTTCCGATAAGATGAATTCTTGATGTATCAGCCATTGTTTATTCCTCCTCAATAAGTCCGTAGTATCTGCCGAGCCAGTAAGCGAAGGTGTAGATGTAGCAGCTCTCTATCTGATAGCAGTCTCTTCCGCCCTCGTGGTCTTTATATGCATAGGGGTTTCTGTCATATTTTGAAATGGGGAATTCATCGGGAGAAACTCTCCATGATGCTTCCTTTTCACCGCCCATACGAGTACGGCAGGGAACGTCAAAGCGTGTTGTGAAATTAACAGATGTAACAAGTCTTGTGATGCCTACTCTTCTGAACCAGTCAGCAAGAGCCTCTGTATCAATTTCATCCTCGGGGCATGAAAGCATAAAGGGAATGTCGTAAGCGGGATTATGCTCACGGCGGAAGGTACCGTTCCAGCCTCTGTAGCCGTTCTTGTAAAGCTCCTTAAGCCCGGGATCGTTTTCGAGTGTGATAAGAAGCCAGTAAGCACTTGTAGCAAGCATGTTGTCACCGTACATAAGTCCTTCAACATCCTCACCACCCTCTAAAAGTGCGGAGATATGGAAGCGTTCCTTATGAAGCGAAGTAAGTCTTGCATAGCCCTCTTCATTTACAAGCTTGTTGTAGGTCTCCTCCCAGAGTCCCTTTTCGCCTGTAATGTGCATTGTGACCTTAAGGTACATAAGAAGCTCTGTTGCGTTGAGGCAGCCGTCAGACCAGCCGAGAAGTGTCTCGAAATATGTCTTGCTCCACTTTGCCCAGGTTGTGGGCTTGCCTGTTGAGGTTTCGTGGAACTCAAAGCCGTGGTCAATGATGTGCTTCATTGTATTCTTTGCGGCTGTCTTTACGATTTCATCAAGCTCGGGGTCTTCAGCACCCATAATTTCATGGAAAAAGTACATAAAAAGGTAGTGAAGAGTGATTTCGTCGGAGCTTGTGTCACCCTTGTAAACAATACCCTCATGAGAATAACCGAGGTCCGTGTAAAGGTGTGAAAGTCTTTCGGGAATGGGAGCGCCTGCATAGATTTCCTTGCCTGCAATACCTCTCTGCTTTGCACCTGTTGTGGGAAGAACTACAGCCTTTTCTCCCATTTTCTTATAGAAAAGTCCGTCATCGGGTACGGGCTCGGTGGGAACCATATATGTTCTTGCAACAAAGCCGTCACCGCGACCGGGGATATACATAAGAAGCTGACAAGCCTCGGATGCTCTTATTGCGCTCTTTTTAGCGGCAATTGTTCTTTCGTCGTCAGCGCCGTATTTTTTCTTATATACTGCGTACTTACAAAGCTCACCTATTGCAAGACCGCAGGTGAATGTACCCGAATTGTCGGAATGACCGTAGGGTACAACAGATTCAAGCTCGCGGGGTACAGTAAGAGTTCTCTGTGTACACATACCGCGACGGGATACATATTTTTCTGTTTCCTCGGTAAGGCGAAGAGCCTTTTCCTCTGCTGAAATTTCCTTGAGAACGATATTTGTAACGCCCTTTTCCGTAAGCACCCATACGCTTTCATTTTCACCCTCTTCACAGTAAACTGCCTTTACGCAGTTATCGGGAAGGTCACGGGATGCAGAAAAGAACTGAACCTGATCAACCTCACTTTCAGCATTCAGCTGAAGTCTTGTAAGGCCGTTGGGTGCACCCATCCACAGTGCCTTACCGCTGTCGGCAAAGCAGGTGTAATCCTTCTTTCTTGAAGGAAGTGCAACAAAAACCTCTGAAAGATCGGGAGCTTCCCTTTTTGCGGAATGTAAAGCCTTGGGTACGGCTGAATCATATTTTCCGTAAATTTTAATTTCTCTTGCCAATGTTCCTTTTAATATAATGGATTTCATAAAATTCTCCTTTATATACATAGTCATATTAATTTTACTATTTTTATTTGTAAATTGCAAGTAAGACTTGTATATATTGTGAAAAAGATGTAATATATTCTCATATAAACATTCAATCAGCAAGGGTGTGCCTTATGAAGGAAGAATATTCAAGAACGGCAATGCTTTTAGGCGAGGATGCCGTCAATAAAATAATAAATTCATCTGTACTGGTTTTCGGACTTGGCGGTGTGGGCTCATATACCGTTGAAGCCCTTGCCCGTGCAGGTGTGGGAAGTCTTACTATAGTTGACAAGGACACTGTTTCCCTTTCAAACATAAACCGTCAGCTTTATGCTCTTCACTCAACGGTTGGAAGATACAAAACCGAGGTGGCAAGGGAAAGAATTCTTGACATAAATCCCGATTGCAGGGTAAAGGTTATAACGGAATTTGTCACAACGGAAAACATCGATATGTTTTTTACTGAAAAATATGATTTCTGCGTTGATGCAATTGATGACACAAGTGCAAAAACTGCACTTGCGTTAAAATGCGAAGAAACGGGAATACCCCTTATCGCTTCAATGGGTACGGGGGCCAAGCTTTCGGGCGAATTTTTCAGGATTACAGACATAAACAAAACCGAGTACTGCCCTCTTTGTCGCGTTATGAGAAAAAAATACCGTGATGCGGGACTTAAAAAGGTAACCGTGCTTTACTCCCCCGAGACTCCCGAAAAACCGAAATTTGTGCCTGAAGCCGAGGACCCGAAAAGACTTCCGCCCTCAAGCATCAGCTTCATTCCCTCACAGGCAGGACTGCGCATTGCAGAATATGTTATAAAGCGGCTCACAATCTGACAAAAAAAATTTCTCCCCCGAAGAATTTTCTCGGGGGAGCTGTTTATTATAAGCTTCTTAAATATTCAATGCTCATTTTTACTGCAGAAAGCTCGGTATTGCCCTTATCGGGAGCATCCTGCTCAACAATAAACCACTTTGCGCCTGACTGCTCGCCTGCCTTGATGATTGCGGGAATATCCTGCATGCCGTGACCTACGGGACGGAATGTGAAATCGTCCTCATCAGCAGCTTCACTATCATCGTCAATACCGATAAGCTCATAGAGCTTGCCTGTGCTGTCCTTACTCTTCTTGAAGAAGTCCTTAAGGTGAATTACGGGTGTTCTGCCCATGTATTTAAGGATATATTCTGCGGGATTTTCACCGCCGATGTTTACCCAGCAGGTGTCAAGCTCGGGGTTGAGATATTCAGCGGGAACGGTTGAATACATGATATCAAGACCGTATTCACCGTCAACCTTTACAAATTCAAAATCGTGGTTGTGATAAAGAAGCTCGAGCCCTGCTTCCTTTGCCTTCTTGCCGATTTCACCGATAATGCGGAGTGTTTCGGGATAGTCGGGAGTACCGGGACGGTACTTTTCCTCAACATAAGGAATTGTGATATACTGACAGCCGATTGTCTTATAATCTGCTATAACCTTATCCATATCCTCCATCATGTCTGCAAGGGGTACATGAGCGGATACGGGAACAAGTGAATACTTTTCAAGCATAGCCTTGATTTCTGCGGGGTCTTTTCCGAAAAGACCTGCAAATTCAACGCCCTCATAGCCCATTTCTGCAACCTTCTTTATAGTGCCTTCAAAGTCCTGTGCCATTTCATTTTTAACAGAATATAACTGAATACCGATAGGAAGCATAATTATCTTCTCCTTTGCTTTTGTGTTTATCCTATTTTATCATAACTGAAACGGCAATACAATAGCTCAATTGTATAAATTTGCAACGGCTCCTTCAAAAAATGAAGCGATATCATCACTGCTTATCACAGGAGCTTCGCTGCCGTCTATCCTGTGTCGGGTCACCCCGCCCGCATAATCGGCACACACGGCAAGAGCACTTATGCACATAATCACAAAGACTGTAAGAAGAAAGCCCCTTATTATTGCCTGAACCGTGTATTTATTTTGCTTTTTCATTTATTTTTCCGCCATTTCATTTATCATTTGAGCTAACACATTTCCCGCAAGATAGCCCGAATACATTGCCTCATCAAGAGTGTTTGCATCTGTACCCATTTCAAAAAGCAAAGAGACCTCACCGAGATCCATATTGTATTTTCGCTGACAGAAATACAAAGGCTTCATAAGACCCGTGTACCTATCCTCTGCCGTTTTCTGAAAGGCAAGTGCAAATTTCAGGTTTTCCTCCCAGTCGGGGAAATCGGTTATGTAGCCCTCCTCAGCACCCGTTATTATCATAATCTGTGCCGCTTTTCTTCCGTCTATTTCTGCGGTGGGCTTGCAGTGTGAGGAATCGGAGTAATATATGGCATCACGATGCACATCAAGAACTATTTTTATTGAGGGGTATTCCTCAAGGTATTTCTGAACACTTTCCCTTGAGCGCCCGTATGCACCCTCGTAGGCTTCATCGTAAATTTTTGTGTCATGTATATAGCCTATGCCGTTTTCCTCAAGAACACGGCAGATTTCATCCCCTACACGAATCATATTTTTACTGCTGTCGGTGCTTCTTGTCTGATAGTCAGAATAAAAAACACCGTTGTCGGACAAAAGATAGCTTTCTGTTGTGTGGGTATGGAAAATCAGTACCACAGGCTCGCTTTTATCGGAAATATCAAGGCTTATTCCCTGTTCAAGCAATGCCTCAAAATCGGGCTTTTTAGTGGCAGTTGCGTTCTTTATTGAAATACCGCTCACGGTATCTGTAGCACCCGATGTACTGAAAAATACCTCCTCGGTGCTGCCTGCCGCAGCTGAAGACGAAAAGGCGGCAAGATATTCCTCCTCAAAGCGAATGACATCCTCGGGGGTACTGTAACCTGTTGAAGCGCTTTCCGTCTGCGGGGTCTTTTTATCCGAGGCTTCGCTTACGCTCTCCGTATATAAAATATCTTCTCCGTCAGCAGTCGGTAATTTATCCTGCAATGCGGTATTTTCCTGCGAAGAAATAAGAGCATGGGAGGCTTCAGAAAAAACATATACCACTGCACCTGACAGACTGTCGGAAAGAAAGAAGCCGTAACGAAGGGTAAAAGCAAGCAGGATAAAAGCGCAGATAAGCCTCATGATACCGTACCGCTCCCACAGAATATCTCTTTTCATGCTTTTTCCTCCCCGTCTGATTATCACTGAAATTATATGCACGGGAAAGCTGATTTATGGCATTGTAAGTGAAATTATTTCTTCTCTTGAAAGATTTTTCTGCAAAGCACAGTTTATTGCAAGAGCTATGAGCCTTGCGCCTGAAGAGGATATTATGTCGGTATCCTTGGGAGTTACCATCATATTACCGTATTTTTCATCCTCGGGCTCTCTGCCCGTAAGGTCAAGTGTAAGTGTTGCGGCATCAACCACTGTAGGGATACCTACGGCAATAACGGGAACACCGAGATTTTTTTCGTTTATTGCCTGCCTTTTGTTCCCTACTCCCGCCCCGGGCTCAATACCCGTATCGGAAAGCTGGATTGTGGTACCGAGCCTGCCTATGCTTCTTGCCGCAAGAGCATCTATCACAATTATACATGAGGGCTTGATTTTTTCCTTTACCCCTGCTATAATTTCACCTGTTTCAATGCCCGTTTTTCCCATAACTCCCGTGGAAATCACCGCAACATCGCGAAGCGGGGGAAGCTTCATTTCGGAAACAGATGTCTTCGGAATATGCCTTGTGGCAAAAATCTTATCGGCACACCATGGTCCCACCGCATCGGGGGTGATATCGGGATTCCCCAATCCCGCAACAAGCACCGTGCCGTTTTCGGGCACAAGCTCTTCAAGGGAGCTTATCAGCATATCAAGCCGACCGTCGCATATAACCGAGGAATCGGGAAAGGACTGCATTTCAAGGGTTATATATCTGCCCATGGGCTTTCCAAGGGCTCTTTCACCGTCAATGTCGGTAATTTCTATTACCGTAGCCTTGCAGTCGGCATTTTCATGCTCTTCAATTTTTACTCCCTTTATGTCCTCTGCGGTGTTCATTTCATGGCGTTCAACCGCCAAATCCGTGCGAATAATCATATAATCACCGCTAAAAGTTTTACCATAAAAATAATTAAATATACAAAGCATCAAAAATATCAAAAAAACTGTTGATTTTCTGTTTGCTTCGTGTTATTATATAGTGCGTATGAAGAGAAGGAGGTGTACCCATGCCCAATATCAAGTCCGCAAAGAAGCGTGTCCTTGTTAACAAAACAAAGGCTGCTCGTAACAAATCCGCTAACTCTGCACTTAAGACTGCTATCAAGAAGGCTAATGTTGCTGTTGATACAAATGCTGCAGACAAGGCTGCCGCTGTTGCTTTCGCTGTAAAGAAGATCGACCAGGCTGCTGCTAAGGGTCTTATCCACAAGAACAACGCAGCTCGCAAGAAGTCTGCTCTTGTTACAAAACTCAACAAGGCATAAGAGTGCCGAGCTTTTTGCAGGCACTCCGATTCTCCCGGAGTTGCTCCGAAAACACGGATAAACGGACCGTGTTAAACCGTTTATCCCAATTCTGAAAGGACGGTAATACTAATGAAAAAGGCTCTTAAGATAATCGCTATCATTGTAGCAATTGCCGCTGCAATAGCAGGTATTTATGTTGTTGTTACTAAGTTTATCAACAAAAAGCAGAACACAACAGATGAAGAAAATTATGTATCCTGCTCTTGTGAAGAAGAATTTTCTTCCGAAACAATAGCTTAAAGGTAATATGTAATTAAGACGGCGGCTTTATATAAGCCGTCTTTTTTTATACATCGGGAAAGAGGCGCACAAATCACCGTCTTTGACGCACAGTCAATATATGAGGAAAGAACCACGCATACAGTGATTCTTTCCTTTATTTTTTTGCCACAAAACAGCACCACAGGTGCTTGTTTTTCGGCGGTTCGGAGTACCCGTGTACGCCTTGCCACCGCCGAAAAAACACAAATCCGTCAATTTCTGTCCTCTTTCCCCTGTCTCACAGAAAATATCATTTATAAACACAATAGTCGGAAAGGATTTCATTATCCTCTCCGACTTTTTTGTTTTATTTTGCGAGGTTTATTAAAACATCGACCATTTTTTCAAGACTTTCCACCGCAATGAATTCGCGCACACTGTGGAAATTTTCACCGCCTGTTGAAAGGTTGGGGCAAGGAAGTCCTTCATAAGAAAGTCTTGCACCGTCTGTGCCGCCGCGGATCGGCACACAACAGGGTGTTACCCCAACATCGGCAAATGCCTTCTTTGCATTATCAATAAGATACATGAAGGGCTCGATTTTTTCCTTCATGTTATAATAGCTGTCCTTCATTTCAAGGGAAAATGTTCCCTCGCCGTGAACACCGTTGAGGTAAGCCACAAGATTTTCAAGGAATTTTTTCTTGCTTTCAAACTTTTCCCTGTCATGGTCACGGATAATCATACGGATTTCACCGCTTGTTTCATCAGCCTTTATATCATGGATGTGATAGAAGCCCTCATAGCCCTCGGTTGCTGCTGGAATTTCGTTTTTCGGCATCATTGAAATAAATTCATTGACGTAAAGCACTGCATTTTTCATTTTATTCTTTGCAGAGCCGGGATGAATTATAACACCCTTGACTGTTACCCTTGCACTTGCGGCATTGAAGTTTTCATATTCAATTTCACCCAGCGCTCCGCCGTCAACTGTATAAGCCTCCTTTGCGGCAAAGCGGGAAAAATCGAAATGGTCAGCTCCCCTGCCGATTTCCTCGTCAGGTGTGAAGCACACTGCAATTGTCTTATGCGCCGCATCGGGATTATTTATAAAATACTCGCACATTGAAACGATTTCGGCAACACCCGCCTTATCGTCTGCACCTAAAAGTGTTGTGCCGTCTGTCACAATAAGCCTCTGACCGATATAATTTTCAATAAAGGGATAGTCCTTAACGGAGGTTACAACACCGCTGTCAAGGGTGATATCTCCCCCTGCATAATCTATAATTTTTGTTTTAATCACGGAATCGGGAGCATCGGGTGAGGTATCCATGTGAGCCACAAAGCCTATAGCACCCTCAAGTGTACCTGTAAGCCTTGCATATACGTAGCCCTTATCGTCAAGCACAACATCCTCCATGCCGATTGCTTTAAGCTCATCGGCAATGAACTGACCGAGAATTTTCTGCTTATCCGTTGAAGGCACGGTCTCGGAAAATTCATCGGAGGAGGTGGGAAATGAAACATATTTCAGAAATCTTTCGGTAACATTCATAATCATAAATCCTTTGCTTTATTTTCTCTATAAATTATAAATTCTCCCCTGCAAAAAAGCAAGGGAGAAAATAACTTATATTTTTCTGTTATCAGGGATTTGCTGCAAGAAACTGAAGAGTTACCTGTGCTGCTTCATCAGCCTTGTTTTCAATGAACATGTGACCGCCGCCGTCAACAACATAGTCAATACTGCCCTCGGGAAGCACCTCACGGATTGAATTCTTTGCTGAATCGGGAATTACGGAGTCTGCACTGCCGTTAACAAAAAGAACAGGATTTCCGTTTTTAATTGCTTCATAATCGGTGTTTGTAAGCATTGAGAAGCTGTAGCATGCACCTCTGCCTGTACCGTCAATTCTTATAGGCTCAGTAATCTTGGAAAGGTCATAATTTGCTGCATATTCTTTATCGTTGAGTCCCATCTGTAAGAAGAGCTTTACAAGAATATCAAACTTTGTCATAAGCTGCATAATGGGTCCCATAACGGCAACAAACATATCATTGCCCATCATTGCTGTAAGAGAAGCATCGTTATCATTGCCGCCTGTACCGTAAAGAAGAAGATTCTTCACACTTTCGGGATACTTTGCAGCAAGTGCCTGTGCAACATAGCCGCCCATTGAGTGACCTGCAACATACCAGGGCTCATCGGAAAGAGAAATCATGAGAGCATGCATGATATCCTCACGGGGAAGCTTTTCTGTGCTTGCAGTTTCTCTTGTTGAGTAACCGAAGTCGGGAAGGTCTGCCATTACGCAGGTGTAGCCGTTTTCTACAAGACGTGCAGCAAGCTCTACCCAGCAGTATGAGGAAAGCGCAAAGCCGTGAATCATGAAAATCTGACCCTTTGCATTTTCTGCTTCCCATACACGGTAGTGAATGGAATATTCCTCATATTCAAAGAAAAGGCTGTCATCAAAGGGAGTTTCATAAGCCGCAAATGCAGGAACTGCAAGTGAAAGTGTCATTACAAGGCTTAAAACTAAAGCAATTATCTTCTTCATAATAATTTCCTTTCAATTTGTTCATATTGTATTCATAATATCATCAATGAAAGCATTTTGCAACACAAAAAAGAAAATCCCCCGTTTTTTCGGGGGAAATTTCATTAAAATTCAAGCTTTGCGGAAATATATGCATCAAGCTCAGAAATGGGAAG
Organism: Acutalibacteraceae bacterium; assembly: GCA_045638965.1. GTDB lineage: Bacteria > Bacillota > Clostridia > Oscillospirales > Acutalibacteraceae > RUG806. The sequence continues at coordinate 39,757 of JAZUCC010000005.1, forward strand.
ACGGATCTGCTCCATTGTATCACGGTCACGGACTGTTACGCAGCCGTCGGTTTCTGAATCAAAGTCATAGGTGATGCAGAAGGGAGTACCGATTTCGTCCTGTCTTCTGTAGCGCTTACCGATTGAGCCTGCATCGTCGAATTCGCACATAAACTTCTTCTGAAGTGAGTGGAATACCTTTTCTGCGCCCTCATTAAGCTTCTTTGAAAGAGGAAGCACTGCACACTTATAGGGAGCAAGAGCGGGATGGAAATGAAGAACAACTCTTGTATCGTTCTTTTGGGCAACAACAACCTCTTCATCGTATGCTTCTGTCATAAGAGCAAGGAAGAGACGCTCAACACCGAGTGAGGGCTCGATTACGTAAGGAATATATCTTTCGTTTGTTGTGGGATCAAAGTAGTCAAGAGTCTTACCGGATGTATTGATGTGCTGTGTAAGGTCATAGTCTGTTCTGTCAGCAACACCCCAGAGCTCGCCCCATCCGAAGGGGAAGAGGTATTCAAAGTCTGTTGTAGCCTTTGAGTAGAAGCAGAGCTCATCTGCATCGTGGTCACGAAGACGGAGGTTTTCTGCCTTCATACCGAGACTGTAGAGCCAGTCACGGCAGTATGCTCTCCAGTAGTTGAACCATTCAAGGTCAGTACCGGGCTTGCAGAAGAATTCAAGCTCCATCTGTTCAAATTCACGAACACGGAAAATGAAGTTACCGGGAGTGATTTCGTTACGGAAGGACTTACCTATCTGTGCTACACCGAAGGGGACCTTTCTTCTTGTTGTTCTCTGAATGTTTGCAAAGTTTACGAAAATGCCCTGTGCTGTTTCGGGTCGAAGGTAGATTTCATTCTTGGAATCTTCAGTTACACCCTGGAAGGTCTTGAACATAAGGTTGAACTGTCTGATATCGGTGAAGTTGTGCTTACCGCAATCGGGACAGGGAATGCCCTTTTCCTTGATGTAGTCTGTCATCTGCTGATTGGTCCAACCGGCAACGTTTGTACCGTCGAAATCCTCGATAAGATTGTCAGCACGATGTCTTGTCTTACATTCCTTACAGTCCATAAGAGGGTCGGAAAAGCCGCCCAGATGTCCTGAAGCAACCCATGTCTGAGGATTCATGAGAATTGCTGAATCAAGACCTACGTTGTAGGGATTTTCCTGAACGAATTTCTTGAGCCATGCCTTCTTGATATTATTTTTAAGTTCAACACCGAGGGGGCCGTAGTCCCATGTGTTTGAAAGTCCGCCGTAGATTTCACTGCCCGCAAAAACAAATCCTCTGCCCTTACAGAGGGTTACAATTTTTTCCATTGTCTTTTCTGTATTAATCATAAACAAGCCTCCTTGTATTTACAAATTCCAATTTTAACAAATTATTTTTAATAAGTCAATATTGTTGACTTGTAAAGAACGTAGATATATAATGTTTCAGAGGTGTTTATATGGATATTTTTACCGAAATTAAAAATTCTGCCGTAAAAACTGCAGAAGAGATAATAGAAAAGGCCGGCCTTACAAGGGGTGATATCCTCGTTGTAGGCTGCTCCACAAGTGAGGTTATGGGCTCAAAAATCGGTACTGATTCAAATTACGAGACCGCAACAGCAATATATGAGGGACTCTCTGAAGTATGCGATGAAAAAGGAGTTTTCATTGCAGCACAGTGCTGTGAGCATCTTAACCGTGCAATAATCATTGAAAGAGAAGCACTCTGTCACCGTGATTTCTGCAATGTTGTACCCCAACCCAAGGCAGGCGGCTCATTTGCAACAAATGCTTACAGGCATTTTAAGAATCCCGTGGCAGTTGAGCATATTAAAGCGGATGCTGGAATTGACATCGGCTTTACTCTTATAGGCATGCACCTTCGTGAGGTTGCAGTGCCCCTTCGTCTTGAAAACAACAGAATCGGTGAGGCTATGGTGCTTGGTGCACGTACACGAGCAAAATTCATCGGCGGAGAGCGTGCAGTTTATAACCCCGAGCTTCTGTAAGGTGGCAATATGAATATAAAACATTCTGTTTACAAAGAGATTGACTTTCTTTCAGGGGTAAAGCCGTCAATGGTATTTTCCCCGAATAAGGAGAGTCTTGTAAAATGGCAGGAAAAGGCTGAAAAGACGCTGAAGGAGCTTATCGCACTTCCCCGTGAGGACTGTGAAAGACTTTTTGAGCTTGAATACACGGAAGCTTTTACAGATTTTACGGAGTATCGCTTTACATTTCAGAGTGAAAAAGGGGAATTTGTCCCCTGTCATCTGTGGATTTCAAAAAAAGCGGAAAAGGCTCCCCTTATGATATGCCTGCAGGGACATTCAACGGGAATGCACATTTCCATGAAAAGACCGAAATTCGAGGGTGACGAGGAAACCGCAGCAAACGGTGACCGTGACTTTATGCTGCAGTGCATTGAAGAGGGCTTTTCCTGTGTATGCATTGATCAGCGCTGCTTCGGTGAAAGAGGCGGCACACCAAATCCCGACTGCTATGTTGCTTCAATGACTGCTCTTTTATCGGGACGAACAATTCTCGGAGGAAGAGTATGGGACGTGATGAAGCTTATTGACGTGCTCACAGAAAATTTTTCTGATAAATTCGATTCCGATAAAATCTACTGTATGGGAAATTCAGGCGGCGGCACGGCTACATTCTACGCGACTGCTCTTGAAAAGAGAATAAAGGGAGCTATCCCCTCCTGTGCCTTTGCAACATTCAGCGGGTCAATCGGTGCTATGCATCACTGTGCCTGTAACTTCGTGCCCGGAATCTCAAAATATTTTGACATGGCTGAAATTGCAGGACTTATAGCTCCCCGTCCCCTTGTTATCGTTTCGGGAAAAGAGGATAAAATATTCCCGCTTCCCACCGCAGAGCATGAATTTTCAAGACTTGCGGAGATTTACTATAAAAACTGTGATAATCCCGAAAACTGCGTTCACGTAAAGGGCGAGGGCGGCCACAGATTTTACAAGGACCCTGCGTGGAAGGAATTTAAAAAATTGATATAAAAAAGTCGGAGATTTCTCTCCGACTTTTTTTTATGCGTTTTATGCGTTTATTTTTTTGACATCAAGCTCAACTGTATGAGTACCGAGTCCCTCGCCGCTTACAGCTACTGTAGCCTTGCCTGACTTTCCTGTTGTTCTTACCCAAAAGGCACGGGCGCCGCCTACAAGCGAGAACTGCTCGGGGCCTATAACCTTAACGGGTCCGTCAACTGAAATATTGATTGCATTGTTTGCAAAGGGAAGACGGTTGCCGTTCTGATCAACGCACATAAGCTCAATTCTTGTTACATCATAGGTCTTATCCTCGGTAAGAGTAAGACTGTCAGCTTTCATAGTAAGAGCCTGTGACTTTACTGCAGTGCGTGTTACGGATTTTACAAGCTTTCCGTCCTTATAACCGTCGAAACGGTATTCAACCTGCTCGTCGCCCCAGTTAGCAAAGTACTTTGTAACAAGGTCAACCATCTGTGAAATCTTCATCTTGCCCTTAAGGAAGGAATAGGCAACCTCAAGATAGTGCTGAGGAGGCATGATGTAGCCGTATTCGGCTGCTGCTACAAGAGCATTCTTAAGGGGTGCGGCAACATCTGCGGGAAGTCCGTCATCTGTTTCAAGGCTGTCACCTATGAAATCCTTGGGAAGCACAGGAGGATGCGGAAGATTGGGATAACCCTTCTTGTCGGGATATGCAGTGGATTTATATTTACCGTTCTTGTAAATTTCAACATAATCACAGTTTGTGAAGATATAGGTCTGACCTATAATTGCACCGGGATGCTCACCTACATCCATTGCAGAAGAGGTTTCAAGCACGGGGATATTATCCTGCTGTGAAGCATAAACCGCAGCGGCAAGCTTGGGGATTCGGAACATATCGGCAACACCGTGATAGCAGATTCTGTCTCCGCTTCCGAAGTCCTTATGGGTATTATAGTCAGCCATACACCAGCCTATAGCACCTGAGTGACGCTTTGAGCCGAAGGAGGTATTCTGCACACGAAGATGTCGCAGGGCATGCTCTGTACGGACTGCCTCTCTGTCAAAGGTCTTTGTGGGATACATGTGACCGTTATGCTCTGTTACAAGATAGGGGGCGGAAATTCCGCAGGTGATTATTGCGGGAAGAAGGTTTACAGGACCGCCCGAATGGATGAAATCGTTATAGGTATAAACATCCTCAAGCAGGTGGCTTCGGGGGAAGTTTCTTACACCGCCTGTCTGTCTTGTGGGGTCAAGCTCTCTTGCAAGAGCATTGGTTTCGGTGTAGAATTCGTCGCAGTCGCCGCCCTCGTTTACGCGTACACCCCAGAGGATTACAGAAGGATGGCTTCTGTCGCGAAGCACCATTCTTCTTATATTGTCAAGGCAGTTTTCTCTCCACTCGCCCTCACCTAAAAACTGCCATGAGGGCATTTCGGTGAATACGAGAAGACCTATTTCATCGCAACGGTCAAGAAAATGGATTGAATCGGGATAATGGGCTGTTCTTACTATGTTACAGCCGAGAGTATATTTCATGAAGTCCGCGTCTGCCTTCTGTGCGGATGCGGGCATTGCATTACCTACATAAGGATAGCTCTGATGACGGTTGAGACCGATAAGCTTTACATGTCTGCCGTTGAGCATGAAGCCTGTTCTTGTGAATTTTGCTTCACGGAAGCCGAAGCGCTTTTCGGCAGAGTCTGCACCGAAGGAAACCTTAAGCGTGTAAAGCTTGGGGCTGTCAATATCCCAGAGCTTCACATCCTTTACCTTCCAGCGGATTCTTATTTTCTTTCCGTCTGCCTCACATGTCTTCTTTCCGATTACCTTTTCACCGTCAAAAAGCTCAAAGGTGCATGTGCCGTTTACCTTTTCGGAGAAGGTTACATCTGCCTCAATTGTTTTTACACTGTAAAGAGGGTCAGGAGTTTTTACGAAAACATCCTCAATATATACGTCATCGTATAAATCAATATGTACTTCTCTGTAAATACCGCCGTAAACAAGGTAGTCAACAACCTTGCCGAAGGGAGGAATTTCGGGTCTTTCGGTGGAATCAAGCACCACTGCAAGACAGTTATTGCCCTTATTCACCTTGCCCGTGATTTCAAATGAAAAGGGAGTATAGCCGCCCTTATGCTCACCTAAAAATTCACCGTTGAGATATACCCTTGAATAGTTGGCTGCACCCTCAAAGGTAATAAAAATACGCTTTCCTGCCTGCTCATTTTCAGAAATTCTGAAAATCTTTCTGTAGCAGCTCACGAACTGGAACATTTCTTCATCGAAATAGTTATAGGGGATTTCCTTGCAGGTATGGGGAATGTCAACCGTCTGAAAATCGCTGTCCTTATAAGAGGGCTTTATCATATCCTCTGTAAAGCTTTCGCTGTATTTCCAGCCGAAGTTGAGGTCAATGGTCTTTCTCATGTTATTTTCTCTCCTTTTTCACGGGAATTACATTTTTCATTATACAGGCAAATTCATATTAAGTCAATCACACAAAAAACTGTTGATTTGTGCGAAAAACCCTGTTAATATATTTTCAGAAAGGGTGAATACTTATGAAAAACATCAGAAAAGCATTCAAAGCTACCGCTATTACGGCAGGTGTGGCTGCTACCCTGTATATCGGTATCGGCGGAATATTATGCTACGGAATTTTATCAAAAAAAACCTGCAATAAGCATCCCGAGGAGCTTCTCAAGGCACCCGGTAACATGGGAAGATATATGCGTGATGAGCATTTCAGAAGAGCTGATGACTGGTTCTGTGCAATCAATCCCGCGGATACCGTGCTTATAAACGAAAATGACGAAAAGCTTCTTTCAAAGATAATAATGCAGGATAAGCCCTCACACAAATGGCTTATTGCAGTCCACGGCTATACCTCCCGTCCCCGTGCCATGGCAAGACAGGGAATTCATTTCTATGAGCGCGGCTATAATCTCATAATGCCCTGCCAGCGCGCACACCGCAATCAGGAGGCAAAATTCACCTCCATGGGCTATTATGAAAAAAATGATATCATTTCATGGATAAACTATATTCTCTCACAGGACAGCGAGGCTGAAATCGTTCTTTTAGGCATATCAATGGGCAGTGCAACGGTAATGCTTACAACGGGAGAAAGGCTTCCCGCCAATGTAAAATGCTGTGTTGCAGACTGCGGCTTTACCGACTGCAAGGAGCTTTTCAAGGGTTCAATTTCAAAGGAAGCGGGTCTTCCCGCATTTCCCTTTATCGGCATGGCTGATACCTTCGCCAAGCTCTTTTTAGGCTGGAGCTTCTCCGACTGCTCCCCCGTTGAAGCAGTTGCTGAATCAGTCACTCCCACTATTTTCATTCACGGAGAGGACGACCCCGTAGTCCCCTTCAGCATGATGGAGGAGCTTTACGAAAAATGCAGTGCCGACAAGGAAAAGCTTGCTCTTCCCGACACCGGACACGATGAAGCATGTGCCAACTTCCCCGAAAAATACTGGGAGGCTGTTGACACCTTCGTCTCAAAATATATTTAATCGGAATTCACGGATTTCACATACAAAAAAGGACTGCATCTGCAGTCCTCTTTTTTTATCAGTGCTTATCTTATATCAATTTTTCCGAAAAGTGCGGAGCCTGTTACAAAAATTGTGGGAAGTCCCGGGGTAAAGGGTCTTCTTGTCTTGTTTGCCACACCGCCGAAAACAGGTGTTGCGCAGATTTCCACATTCACATTTTCGGGAACAAGAATATCAACAGAGCCGAAGAGTCCGTAGGCATTCACAACAATATCCTCTGTTAAAAGTGCGCCCGACATATCACATTCAAGGCTTCCGAAAATTCCGTAAAGGTCGGCCCCGAAGAAGCCCTCACCCGAATATGCCACCTTCTGTGTGGAAAAAAGTGATGTGCTTTTGTTTTTGTAAAGCCCTCTTGCGTTTATTCTTTTAACGGCTTCCTTTGCATTTTTGTTGAATGCATCCTTAAAAATAAGGCAGATACCCACAACAACCATAAGCACAGGCACAATAAGCTTGCCGAGCATTTCAAGGGAAATAATATCCCGTACCACAAGGAAAAGGAAGACACCCACTACAAGACCTATCATACTGCCTGTTTTATCTCTTTGGGTCACAAGAGAAATAAGACTCGGAATGATGATTATAAGGGTCCACCAGCCGTCAAAAAAGATTTCAAAATCAATGATATCCATAGCCTTCAGACCGAAAAGAACACCTGCGGCAACAAGCAGAAGTCCCCATAAAACTCTGTTAACCTTTTTCATAAGCGTCACCTCTTGAATTTTATTTTACGGTAATATTTTACAATATTATGCCCTTAAAGTCAACAACAATGCACTATTGATAAACGCAGAGTGCTATGCTATAATTATTATATTAATAATACGGAGGTAGTTTATGAGATTACAGGAATCAGGCGAAATGTATCTCGAAACCATATATATACTCTCAAAAACACTGCCGTTTGTAAGAAGCGTTGATGTAAGTGAGCAGCTGGGATATTCAAAGCCCAGCGTATCCCGTGCCGTAGGGCTTCTTAAAAACGGCGGCTTTATAACCGTAGGAGAAAACGGTGAGCTTCTTCTTACGGAAATGGGCAAAGAGGTTGCCGGCACAATGTTTGACAGGCATACAATTCTTACCCGCTGTCTTACGGCTTTGGGGGTCAATGAAAAAACTGCATCGGAGGACGCCTGCAAGATAGAGCATGTTATAAGCGAGGAATCATTTGAAGCAATAAAAAAGCACCTTTCGGATAAATAATTTTTTTGGGAGAGAAAATTATGAAAGCAGGAATAGACAAAGACAGGACCTATCAGACCTTTGAGGGCATAGGCGCCTCGGGTGCATGGTGGGCACAGGTTGTCGGCGGCTGGAATCACACCGATGAAAAAAGCGGCATGCCCGTAAACCGGAAAATTGCGCAGCTGCTTTACAGCAAAGACTCGGGCATCGGCATGACAATTTACCGTTATAATCTCGGCGGCGGCTCAAAAAACAGTCTTTCAAGCGTGTTTTACAACAAAAACCGCATGGCGGAAAGCTTTGACGATAACGGAAAATATGACTGGACAAGAGACGAAAATGCAGTAAGAATGATGCGACTTTGTGTGAATGAGGGAGCAGACAGTGTTGTTTTCTTCTCAAACTCCCCGCCCGAAAGACTTACAAAAAATCACAAATCATGTCTTGATAAGCCCATGAGAAGTAACCTTGCAAGAAAAAATGAAAATGCCTTCTGCGACTATCTTCTCGACTGTGCAGAGCATTTCATTGAAGAGGGCATTCCCGTAAAGTACATATCCCCCGTAAATGAGCCCTTGTGGATATGGACAGAGAAAAACGGACAGGAGGGCTGTCACTACGCCCCTCATGAGGTTTATTCGCTTCTTAAAAAGCTTTCGGTGAAAATAAAAGAAAGAAAAGCCCTTCAAGGTGTGAAAATCAGTGCCTGCGAAAACGGCGACATCCGTTGGTTCAACCGCACTTACACACTTGCGGTGCTTATAAACAAGAAAATAAGAGAGGCATGTGACGGAATAGATGTTCATTCCTACTGCCTTCCCATTCCCGTTCCCTTCCTCAATAACCGTGTGGGATTTCTTAAAAGATACAGAAAATTCCTTGATATTTTCTTCCCCTCGGTAAAGGTCACCATGAGTGAATGGTGCCACATGAACGGCGGTCGTGATGCGGGCATGGATTCCGCACTTGAATGTGCAAAAATAATGTTTGAGGACTTCACAATCCTCGGTACATCCTCATGGCAGCACTGGATTGCAGTGTCCGAGGTCGATTACTGCGACGGACTTATTTACATAAATGAGGATGACAAAACATTCTGCTCAACAAAAAGGCTTTATGTTACGGGAAATTTCTCAAAATATATCCCTGTCGGTGCTAAGCGTGTTGAAGCCTTTACCGACGACAAGGACATAAAAACCGTGGCTTTCACAGGTAACGGCAGAACAGTTCAGATATTCATAAACCACACAAACGAAAACAAAAGGCTTGATAACACCTTCGGAAAAAAAGTGCTTACGGCACTTACGGACAAGGACAATGATCTTACAGAATGTGAGCTTACGGAAAACGAGGAAATTTCCATTCCTGCAAGAAGTGTCCTTACAATAGTTTATTGAAAGAGGCTGTCTTATGAAGTACGATTTTACATCTGTTCCCGACAGAACAGGGTGCGGCTCGGCAAAATGGAACAGCGCAAAGAATGCAAGCGTTGATGCAGTTCCCCTTTCGGTTGCCGACATGGAATTCCCCACCGCTCCCGAAATAAAAACTGCTCTGAAAAAGCTTATAGACGAGCAGATTTTAGGCTATACCGATCCTACCGATGCATATTTCGATGCCGTGCTTTCATGGATGCACCGCAGACATAATTTTGAAGCAAAAAAAGAGTGGATTGTAACAACCCCCGGTGTTGTAAATGCCCTCGGCATTCTTATTGAAGCAGTAACAAAGCCCGGAGACGGAATAATTATACTCACTCCCGTTTACTATCCCTTTGACATGGCAGTGCTTGCAAAAAGCCGCCGCTTTGTTTACAGTGAGCTTTTACTCAATGACGGAAAATATGAAATAGATTTTTCCGACCTTGAGAAAAAAGCAGCTCTTCCCACAACAAAAGCAATAATCTTCTGCAATCCTCACAACCCCATCGGCAGGGTATGGACAAGGGATGAGCTTCAGAGGGTGGCTGACATCTGTAACGACAACGGTGTTTTCATTATTGACGACGAAATTCACAACGACCTTATAATGAGCGGCTGTACTCATACTGTTATGGCAACTCTTGATGAAAGAACCCTCGGTAATATTGCAGTATGCACCGCACCCAGCAAAACCTTCAATCTTGCAGGTCTTCAGTGCTCAAATATTTTTGTGCCTGACAAAAAAACGAGAAGCAAGGTGAATGCCTGCATGATGATGAATCTGCAGAATCACCTTAACATATTTGCATTTGAGGCATGCAAAACCGCATATAACGAATGTGAAGAATGGCTTCAGGAATTGCTCGGAGTAATTGAAGCAAATGCAAGACTTGTTGAAGACTTCATGAAGAAGCATTTCCCCGAAATATATGTATTCCCCCTTGAAGGCACCTATCTTCAGTGGCTTGACATGAGAAAGCTCGGGCTTACCCACATTGAGCTTCGCAATATGCTTGAAGAGAACGATATTTTCCTTGACTGGGGCGAAATGTTCGGCGACCTCGGCAGAGGCTTCCAGAGAATCAACCTTGCCTGTGCTTCAGTCACAATTGAGAAAATGCTTCTCCGCTTCAAGGCAGCAGTGGAAAAGGTCCGTAAAGCTCATGAAGAAAACGGCAGGCCTTATCACAAGAAGCTTGAAAAGGGTGACCTTATCACCGACTTCACCTATAACTCCCCTTACGGCACGGGAAAGCTTCTGAAGCATAATGTTTCAAAGAAAACGCTTCTTGTATTTTCAAGGTACATGGAGTGTGAAATCTGCATAAAAACCCTTGATACCTTCAGAAAATATCAGCGGGTTTTCAGAATGATGGGAATTGACCTGAAATTTATTCTGCAGAACACCGCAGAGGAGCTTTCACAGATTCAGGGGCAGTATCCCTTTGAGCTGATTGCCGATCCCGACTGTGAATTCTTTGACCGCTACAATGTCTTTGAAGCAAACAGCATGATAAGCATGGTAGCAGATGATAAAATGTTTGAGGAAATGACAGGCGGCGATATAAGAAATCTTCTCGATTCCGATATGGTTGAAGCCTTTACAGAGAAGAAGAAATCCGATAAGCGCGAGCTTCAGCTTCCCGCACTTGTCGCAATTGACAAAAGCATGAAGGTAATTTATTCTCACTATTGTAAAACTATCGGTGATTTCCCCGAATCGGGTGAGCTTCTCGCGGCTCTCAGAAAGAACTGATTCAAGAAAGGATATAAAGAAAATGGCAAAGGAAAAAACACAGCGTCCCGGATTTGTAGTCCCTAAAAAAGAACTGAACATGTTCGCAGTAGGTGCAATGGGACAGGGTATGATTTATGCAATGATGTCAAGCTACATCAGTGACTACTATGTAAACGTGCTTCAGCTTCCCCTGATGTTCGTTATGATTCTTATGCTTCTTGCACGTGTGTGGGACGCAATAAATGACCCGCTTATGGGTATTATTGCCGACAAGGCAAATCCCAGGCGCGGTAAGATGAAGCCCTACATTCTCTACGCAATTGCACCCATTGCAATTCTCACAATCGGTCTTTACCTCTCCCCCGACCTTCCCAGGACCGAGCTCATGATTTATGCCGCAGTAACCTATGTTCTCTGGGGCATGTGTTACACGCTTGCAGACGTTCCCTTCTGGGGACTTCCCAATCTTATGACTCCCAATGCCGATGAAAGAGGCTATGTTATTTCCTATACCAAGAACCTCAACAGCATAGGCTCTGCGCTTCCCGAGGTGCTTTTCCTTGTGGCAGGCTTCACCCTTCCCACACTCCTGGGCTCAACAGGTATTGAATATGAAAAGCAGCGTTATCTCATTATTGCCGTTGTATGCGTTGTAATCGGCGTTGTTATGTACGGAAATTCCTATTTCCACATCAACGAAAGAATTATTCCTCCCTCAAAGGAAAGAAAGCCCGGTGAGCCTACTGCTCTCAAGAGAATTTTCACCTGCAAGCCCCTTATGCTTGTTGTTATCATGGGTGTGCTTTCCAGCGGAAGATACATGGTACAGGCAGCGGCAGTGCATGTTGCCCGTTATGCCTTCTACATAGGACCCGAGCTTACTCCTGACCTTTCACTTGAACTGCGCACAAAGTATATTGCAGAAAGTGTTTCATCCGTTAAGACAATTTTCCAGGTATGCGCACTGGTCGGCATGTTCGGTGCTATGCTTCTTATGCCCAAGCTCATAAGAAAGTTTGACTACAAGAAGATTCTTGTCACAACCTGTCTTGCAGGCTTCGTTGCAAGTATTTTCACAACTCTTATCGGCTGGTTCACATCAAATCTTTATATCTGTATTCCCTTTATTCTCATTTCAAGCATTCCTCTCGGTGTTCTCAATGTTGTATCAAATGCAATGATAGGCGACTGCCTTGACTATCTTGAGCTGAAAACAGGCTTCCGTGACAACGGACTGGGCTCCGCTCTTCAGGGCTTCGTAAACAAGCTCGGCAATGCACTTGCAACAACAGGCATTATTCTTATGTACATCTTCATTGACATTGACCCCTCACAGATGCTTTCAAACGAGGTGGTCATGGCTGCAACAGAGCTTACAAAGACACAGAACTTTGCTATGTTCTCACTGGTTTCCATTATTCCCGGTATCAGTATGCTTCTTTGCGCAATACCCATGTTCTTCTACAAGATTTCCGGCAAGGAAAGAGCAAGAATCATGGACGAGCTTGCAAGGAGAAGAGAAAAGGCATTACTTGCACAGGGTGACTGATAAAAATGCAGCAAACTGTCGGCAGTCGCAAACCTCTCAGGGCTCCGATTGCCGACATAAATTTTCTATAGGTGAGTTTTATGATCCGTAAGGTTTATACAGATACAAACGATTTTTTACATCAGAACAGTATTCTTGATACCGCTCTTCCCTTTTCGGAAAACACAGATATTCTGAAAACGCAGCTTACCGTGGGCAATAAAACCATTTTCAACCGCCTTGCCTGTCAGGCAATGGAGGGCTGCGACGGCAATCCCGACGGCACTCCCGGTGAGCTGACACTGCGCCGCTATGACCGTTTTGCTCAGGGCGGAGCAGGACTTATATGGTATGAGGCTACCGCAGTTATGGAGGAGGGCAAGGCAAATCCCCGTCAGCTTCACATAAACAGCGGCAATGTTGACGCATTCAGCCGTCAGGTTGAAAGAATAAAGGAAGCAGCTCTTAAGAAGAACGGCAAGGAGCCTGTTGTAATTATGCAGGCAACCCACTCGGGAAGATATTCAAAGCCCGAGGGTACTCCCGCCCCGCTTATTGCATATAATAACCCCATTTTTGAAAAGGATAATCCCATAGATAAAAGCCGCATTGTGACAGACGAGCATATTGACCGTGTGAAGGAGGCTCTTATTTCAGCATCTGCACTTGCCGAAAGGGCAGGCTTTGACGGTGTTGACATAAAGGCATGTCACCGCTACCTGAACTGTGAGCTTCTTTCAGCCTTCACAAGAGACGGTCGCTACGGCGGAAGCTTTGAAAACAGAACAAGGCTTTTAAGGGAAAGCATTCTCGGTGCTATGGAGGTTACTGATAAAAACTTCCTTGTAACATCAAGAATGAATGTATATGACGGCTTCCCCTATCCCTGGGGCTTCGGTGTAAAGGAAAATGACGGAATAAGCATGGACCTTTCAGAGCCCGTTAAGCTTATTGAAATGCTTTATTCCTACGGTGTAAAAATTCTCAATATAACAATGGGCAACCCCTATTTCAATCCTCATGTGAACCGACCCTTTGCAAAGGGCGGCTACACTCACGAGGAGCATCCATTACAGGGAGTTTCCCGCATGCTTCACGGAATCAGTGAAATAAAGCATGCAGTTTCCGACATAAAAATCATATCCTCTGCCCTTTCATATCTCGGTGTGGCAGCACCTCATGTTGCGGCAGGCTTCATTGCCGACGGCGGCTTTGATATGGCGGGCTTCGGAAGAACAATTTTTGCATACCCCGATTTTGCAAACGACATAAAAAGCAACGGATGCTTTGACAAGAATAAAATCTGCATCTGCTGCAGCAAATGCACGGAAATCATGCGTACTCCCGGCGGTACTCCCGGCTGTGTGATACGTGACAAGGATGTTTATGCACCCATATATCTCAAGCAGTGCGCAGGTGATTAAGATGAATAAAACCGCAATAATTTCAGGCGTTTCCGCAGGAATAGGTCTTGCTACAGCAAGGCTTTTTACCCAAAACGGCATTACCGTTATCGGTATGGGCACCCGTGAAAGGGTGGAGAATACTCCCGAGAAAAATTTTCACTACGTTCAGGGTAACGTAGCATCAAAGGAAGACAGAAAAAAGCTTATCGATACCGCACTTTCGGTTTCAGGTAAAATTGACATTCTCGTAAATGTTGCCGGTGTAGCACCTGCAGTGCGTGCGGATTTACTTGAAATGACAGAAGAAAGCTATGACAGGGTTATGGACATCAACCTTAAAGCAATGATGTTCTTAACTCAGGCAGTGGCAAAGGAAATGATAAAAAACGAGGGCGGAAGCCGCGGCGCAATCGTTAATATATCCTCAATTTCTGCCTATGTAAGCTCCGTAAACCGCGGAGAATACTGCATTTCAAAGGCAGGCGTTTCAATGCTTACAAGGCTTTTTGCCGACAGACTTTCAGAATACGGAATCACCGTAAATGAGGTGCTTCCGGGCATTATAGCAACGGACATGACAAGCAAGGTAAAGGATAAATACGACAATCTTATTGACGGCGGTCTTCTTCCCATTAAGCGTTGGGGTGAGCCCGAGGACATAGCACGAGCAGTGCTGACACTCTGCGACGGCTCACTTACATACATGACAGGACAGTCCCTCAACATTGACGGCGGCTTCCACATAAGAAGACTGTAAAGGAAGGGCTATGGACTTTTTAAGCTTTGACACAATTGTTATAGGTACAGGTGCGGCGGGCTTCAATGCTGCAAATGAAATAAAAAAATCAGCCGTAAAATCCGTAGCAATTGTCACAGAAGGAATAAACACAGGCACATCAAGAAACACAGGAAGCGACAAGCAGACCTACTATAAGCTTTCTCTTTCGGGGGACAGTCCCGACAGTGTAAGAAATATGGCAGGCGACCTTTTTGCAGGCGGTGCTGTTGACGGAGACAATGCCCTTTGCGAGGCGGCACTCTCCGCCCGTTGCTTTTATAATCTGTGTGCTCTCGGTGTCCCCTTTCCCCACAACCGCTACGGTGAATATATAGGCTACAAAACCGACCACGATCCCTATAAGCGGGCAACCTCGGCGGGACCGCTTACCTCAAAATTCATGACCGAGGCTCTTGAAAAGCAGGCGGCTACTCTCGGTGTGCCGATTTTTGATAAGCTTCTTGCAGTGGAAATAATCATATGCGAAAACCGTGTTGCGGGACTTGTGTGCCTTGATACGGAAAGCGGAGAATATATAGTTTTCCGTTGCAGTAATATCATTCTTGCAACAGGCGGACCTTCAGGAATTTATGAAAACTCAGTATATCCCGTCGGTCATACAGGCTCAACAGGGCTTGCAATAAGAGCAGGAGCCCGTCTTCAGAATATGACCGAATGGCAATACGGTCTTGCAAGCGTAAAGCCCCGATGGAATGTGTCAGGCTCATATATGCAGACACTTCCGAGATTCATAAGCATAGACGAAAACGGCGGTGAGCATGAATTTCTCACCGATTATATAAAGGATGAATATGAGGCACTTTCCCTTGTATTCTTAAAGGGCTATCAGTGGCCCTTTGATTCAAAAAAAGCCCTTGACGGCTCTTCCCTTATTGACCTTGCGGTTTATGAGGAATGCGTAAAGCTCGGAAGACGGGTTTATCTTGACTACAGAAAAAATCCCTTCGGACTTGAAAGCATAGAATATGAAAGGCTTCGTGAAGAGGCTTACATCTATCTTAAAAATGCGGAGTGTCTTTTCGGCACTCCCATTGAAAGACTTAAGAAAATGAACTCTCCTGCAATAGAGCTTTACCGCTCAAAGAGTGTGGATATTGAAAAAGCTCCCCTTGAAATCAGCCTTTCAGCACAACACAACAACGGCGGTATTGCGGTTGATTTATGGTGGCAGACATCTGTCCGTGGTCTTTTTGCAGCAGGTGAATGTGCCGGCACTCACGGTATTGCCCGTCCGGGAGGCTCTGCTCTCAATGCAGGGCAGGCAGGCTCACTGCGAGCCGCACAATATATATCGGCTACTGAAGCACAGCCCACCGATGATGATACATTCATTGAAGAGGCAAAGAAGGTAAAAGCCCGTCATGAAAAGCTGACGACGACAGTTATGGGCGATAAAAACACTGCACCCGACATTCTTTCAGGAATAAGAAAGGATATGAGTGCTTCTGCGGCCGCCGTGCGCTTCTGTGACAGAATAAGTGCGCTTTACAAAAAAAGAACACTTGAAATTGCTGATTTCCCCCGCGGTATAACAGCAAAAGATACCGAGGGCTTAATCGCGATGTATAAATATCATGATGCCCTTTATACACAAGCCGCAGTTTTATATGCCATGAAAAATTACAGTGAAAAAACAAGCCTCACAAGAGGCAGTGCTATATATAAAAACAACCGAAGCTCTGCTGAATGCATTGACCTTTCGGGAATGATTCAGGAAATCTACCTTGACGGAAACGGCTTTGAGGCACTGTGGAGACCCGTGCGCCCCATTCCCGAGGATGAAGGCTTTTTTGAAAATATATGGCGCAGCTACAGAGAAAACAAAAACATTTATTAAGGTGATAATATGAGCATTGCAGAAATCAAGAATCAGTTACTTTCCGAATACAAATATCAGGTGGAGCTTCATGCACATACTGCACCTGCATCCTCCTGCAGTCAGATTGAGCCCGAGGATATGGCAGACACCTATAAGGCTTTGGGCTATGATGCGGTGACTATCGCAAACCACTTCATTTACGAATATCAGGGACTTACAAAAGACGAAATGATTGACCGCTTCTTTGACGGCTTTGAAAGAGCAAAAAAGCGCGGTGACGAAATCGGTTTAAAAGTTATACTCGGTGCGGAAATCCGCTTCACGGAAAATGACAATGACTATCTTATTTACGGTGTTGACCGTAAGATAATGGAAGAAATTTATGACCTTCTTCCCTACGGTATTGAAAACTTCCGCAAGGTATATTCTATGCCCGACAGCGTATTTTTACAGGCGCACCCCTTCAGAGAGGGAATGGAAAGAGTAGCTCCCGGGCTTTTAGACGGAATTGAGGTTTTCAATCTTCACCCCAATCACAACTCAAAGATAGGTCTTGCCGCAGCATGGGCAAAGGAAAATAATCTTAAGATCCTTACTGCAGGCTCCGACTATCACCACCCCGGCAGACGTCACGAGGGCGTATCTGCTGCAAGATTCACCCGACTTCCCGAGGATTCATTTGACCTCGCAAAGCTTCTTAAGGACGGCGACTATCTTCTTGAGGCAGGCAGAAATAATCTTATTATTCCGTAAGGAGGAAATTTATGTCTTCTCTTATAATCGACAATAAGGCTCTTCAGGAAATTATTTCAGATAAGGTAAAGCATTTTCTCGGCGCAGTCCCCGAAAGCATAAAATTCATCGGCGGCGGCAGTAACGGCAAGGTATTCCGATGCACAATAACTGACAAGACTTTTGTAGTCAAGGCATTCCGAATCAAGGGCATGATGGAAAAGGAAGCCGCACAGCTTCGTGCTATTACAGAAAACACCTCGGTTAATATGCCCGAAATTTATTTCACATATTCCGATGATACCGTGGCTCTTCTTGCAATGAGCTTAATAAAGGGCACAAACACCCTTGCCCCCTCATACCTTCTTAAATCAAAGAAAACCAAAAAGGCTTTTGCAGAAGAGGTTGTAAAAAATCTGCTTGAAATCCACTCCGTTAAGGCAGAGAAATTCGGTGCTTTAGAAAATCCCACCTACGACAGCTGGGTGGAATATTACGAAAAAGAGCATATAATTCCCAAAATGGCAGGGCTTAAAGAGCTTTGCGAAAAGGGAAAATATTCCGAAAAGAATTACCGCTTGCTTGAAGAGGGCTATAAGCTTTATAAGACTGTAGCAACAGAGCCCGACCACCCTGTTCTTATTCACGGGGATATAAACATAATGAACATTATGGCTGACCCGAAAACGATGAAGCTTGAAGGCTTCATTGACCCCTCGAGCTTCATTTATGCCGACCGTGAATACGACCTTTTTCAGCTTCTTAATATGTGGGGCAACAGCTTTTATCTTTATGAAACCTACAAAAAGCACTACCCGCTTTCGGAAAATGCAGATTTCAGAATTGCCTTCTACGCAGCACTGAATGAAGCCTCATGCCGACTTTCAGGCGGACTTATAATGCCCTTGTGGGAAATTCTCTGCAACCGAAGACTTAAAAAGGAAATGAAGAAATTCAAATAAACAAAAAAAGACCAAGTCATAAACTCGGTCTTTTTTTATTATAAAGATAAATTTTTCAGAAACTGCAATACTTCCTCGGTTGCGCCTGCTGATTCTTCAAATCGATGCTTTTTCAGCAATGCAGTAAGCGGTCCCTTGTACTGCAAAGATGTCATCTGACAAGCCCTGTTGTAAGCATTTTTTGCATCAGCATAATTTTTTTCATTCATAGAAATTATAAGCTCTGCAACTGCCTCATAAAAGGAATTTTTTATAAATGAGCGGCTGAAGCCGTCTGCCTTTACGGCAAGGGTATAATATTTTTTCAGTTCTTCCGTATAACAGAATCGGCTTATGTGCATTTCAACCCGCATAAGATGAAAGGCATACTCATACAGATATGCACAGTCCTTACCCTCGCAGATTGCATTCACAGCCTTAATATAATTATCGCGTGCATTTTCAAAATCCTTGATATCTTCCGAAATCAAAGCTGTGTTGTGATAAGCCCGCATTCTGTCGGTGGCACTGTCACAAAACTGAAGCCCGTATTCAATAAGAGAAAGGGCATCCTTATAATTACTGCGTTTCATTGCTGCCGCAACAGTATAGCAATGCTGACATCTGTTACCTGCAGGCACTCTTTCAAGAGCCGACTTAAAAAGCTCAACTTCAGCTGCCGTATATTCACCGCTTATAAGAATTTCTTCAATTTCTGAAATTTTCATTTCAACATACCGTCTTTTACTTTTTTGAAAAATAATTATTGATAAGGTCGGGAGCAACAACAAGCTCTCGGACTGTTCCTCTTATAAAATCCTTTGCCGTGCTTTTTGCTCCGATTTTGCGAAGTCCGGGAAGACCGTTGATTTTTGCAATAAGTCCCGCTCTGAAAAGATGGTAGTCGCTTGAAAGCAGACCGACATTCAGCTCATAAAATTCCTTACCCGAATGTGCTTCAACAATTTTTTTGCCGAACTTAAAGTTTTCATTTGTGGTGGTGGATTTGTCCTCAAGAAGAATTCTTCCTTCCTCTACGCCGAGACGCACAAGGTATTCCTTTATAATAAGAGCCTCACTTTTTTTCTGCTCCTTTCTGAAGCAACCTCCGCATGTAACTGCTATGGTATTTTTATGAGAGTTCAGATAAGCTGCAGCCCTTTCAATTCTTTTCATGAGATGCTCACTTGGTGTTTCGGCACCTACGATATGACCGCCGAGCACAAAAA
Source organism: Acutalibacteraceae bacterium (assembly GCA_045638965.1). Classification (GTDB taxonomy): domain Bacteria; phylum Bacillota; class Clostridia; order Oscillospirales; family Acutalibacteraceae; genus RUG806. The sequence goes on from JAZUCC010000005.1 coordinate 59,111, forward strand.
GATAGTCAAGCTCTTCACTGTAATTATTTTTTGCATCACTTATAATTTTTGCAAGAAAAACATTTTCGGTAACAACAATTCCTGCCACGGCAGCCGTTAATGCACAAAGGGAAATTTTAAGTCCTTTATTCATTTTCCTTTTCTCCTTAAAAACATATCATGTATATTTTATACCAATAATTATAGCTTTGTCAATTAAGTTAACCTTAAAAGCATTGACATTTGAGCTTCATTATGATATCATAACAAGGCACAAGTAAGCGGATGTGGCGGAATTGGCAGACGCGCTAGGTTCAGGTCCTAGTGAATGCAAGTTCATGTGGGTTCGACTCCCGTCATCCGCACCAAGTAAAAGAGGTTACCTACAGGTAGCCTCTTTTGCTTTTGATCAGAATATAACGGAGTCGAACCCGTGAGGGTCTGAGCGTAAAAAAAAGAACCCGGTGGGTTCTTTTTAGCGAAGAGCGGTGAGACGGGTACTGCACACAAGGTGTGCGGTCGTCGAGCCATCGGATACAAGGCAATGCCGCCGTATCCGGCGACTCCCGTCATCCGCACCAAGCAAAAAAAAATCAAGCACTCTGCAGATTTTCTGCAAAGTGCTTCTTCTTTTATTCCTCTGTAATTCTGTGGGTTACGCATTCACTGCAATTACCCGAGCAAGTTTTATTGTCGGGGCAACCGATGCATTTTCTGCCCTTTCTTTTTGCTCTGTAGATGTAAAGCCCCGCACATCCGAGAACAAAAACCAGAATTAAAATTATGATAACATCAAGCATTATATTTTACCTTTTTCTTTTTATTTTCGTTTTCGGCAATAGCCTTTCTTTCACCCTTAATGCAAAGAAGAGTGATGACTGCGACAAAAATCACAACCGCAATAAGCCCGGGGATAAAGCCTGCACCGAAGTTTTTTTCTGTAATAAGTGTACCGAGCTGATATGTGACGAAGCCTATTGTAAAGCCTGTCATGAGCTGAAGACCTATTCCGCCCCAGAACCATTTTGCGCTCTTCATTTCGGAATTCATAGCACCTATAGCGGCAAAGCAGGGAGGTGTAAAGAGATTGAACATGAGATAAGCAAGGGCTGCTGCCTTTGAAATTGCCATAACACCCGCAACCTCGGCACCCGAGCCCTCGAGCATTGTAAGCTCCTCAGTATCAATAAGGTTATTAAGTCCTACAAAGCATACTGCAAGTGTACCTACAACATTTTCCTTTGCAATAAAGCCTGTTATTGCCGCTGCAGCAAGCTGCCATGAAAGCACACCGACAACAGGCACAAGAATATAAGCAAAGGGGCCTGCAATTGAAGCAAGAATTGAGCTGTCTGCCGCTTCAGCAATCTGCAATGACCATGTAAAAGACTGCATAATCTGAACTGCTGTGTTACATACAAGAATGATTGTTGCCGCCTTTACTATGTATGACCATCCGCGGGAGAGCATTGAAAACACCGCTCTTTTAAGCGAGGGAAGCTTGTATTCGGGCAGCTCAATAATAAAATATGAGTTTTTCTTACTGTTACCCGTAATTTTATTTATTATTAGCGCACCGAAAAATATAATTATAATTCCGAGGAAATACATCAAAGGACCTACCCATGAAGCATCCTCAAAGAATGCGCCTGCGAAAAGGGCAATAACGGGAAGCTTTGCACCGCAGGGCATAAAGGGAGCGAGCATGGCAGTTGCTCTTCTTTCCCTTTCATTTTTAATGGTACGGCATGCCATAACACCGGGGATTGCACAGCCTGTACCGACAACAAAGGGAATGACTGATTTTCCCGAAAGACCAACCTTTTTGAATATAGGATCAAGCACAACGGACACACGGGCCATGTAGCCGCAGTCTTCAAGGAGCGCTATAAGGAAATACATTACCATAACAAGGGGAAGAAAGCCCATTACGGCAATTGCTCCGCCTATGACACCGTCAACAAGAAGTGCGGAAAGAAAAGGATTTGCATCTGTGAAGAATTCTGCAATTTTTGCCTGTCCGCCTTCAAGAAATGCAGTAAGAGCATCGGCAATCCACACCCCGGGACCTGCCTGCGAAATCCAGAAAACAAGAAACATAACTACTGCAAAAACAGGAATCCCCAGCCATCTGCTTGTAATAAGGGCATCAAACTTATCCTGTGAATTTCTGTCCCTTGAAAGAATTTTTCTCTTTTCAACCATTCTTACGGTCTTATTTACAAAGGCAAATCTTCTTTTATCCGCTTCCTTGACTGCTGACTTATCGGAAATATTAACCCCTGCCTCACTGTAGGGAGCGGTCTGCAGCTTTCCGATTACGGAAACCGCAGCGGCAACAAGCTCCTCTATTCCCTCTCCCGATGATGAAGATGTGGCAATTACGGGACAGCCGAGCTTTTCACTCAGAAGCTTTATATCTATTTCAGTATTTCTTTTTCTGTTGATATCAGACTTATTGAGAGCAACAATCATGGGGATGCCAAGCTCCAGAAGCTGTGTTGTGAAGAAAAGGCTTCTGCTTAAATTTGTAGCATCTACAATATTGATAATTACATCGGGGGATGCAGTTTTTACATATTCACTTGTAATGCTTTCCTCCGATGTAAAGGGGGACATTGAATATGCACCCGGTAAATCAACGGCAATAAGCTCGTGCCCTTCGCACAAGGACTTCTTCACGGGTGCTTCCTTTTTATCAACTGTAACACCTGCCCAGTTACCTACTCTTTCATTTTTACCTGTAAGGGCATTATACATTGTAGTTTTACCGCTGTTAGGATTACCTGCAAGGGCAATTCTCATTATATCTTCCTCCGAAAAAACTTATATATTACGCAGTTAGCCAATGCTAACCTTAACCCACAAAAAAAAGTAATCGCAAGACTACCCTTTTCAGCCTATTGCAATTGCAGCTGCAAGTGCCTTGTCTATTGTATATCTGCCGTCCTTGATGGCAACTATACAACCGCCCTTGATATGGGAAATAACAGTAATAGGCTCACCACCGTAGCAACCGAGAGAAAAAAGAAATTCCTCAATTTCCTCGTCACCCGTAAATAAATCCTTTACTATATATTCCGTGCCTTCTCTGGCTTCAAGCAATGTCATATTATCTCTCCCCACAGCAATTAGCATATGCTAACTATCGAGTCAAAAAAGTGAGTTAGCCTTGACTAACCAAAAAGGAGTTTACCATATATCCCTTATATTGTCAAGCATTATTTTATTTTTTTATGTACATCTTATTATATATGAATATGCCTTGTCTTTACAATTATGATAAGGTGTGATAAAATGACCTTTAAGGGGTGAGAAGCTATAGAACTTTATGAAAACACCGGAAGCACTGAAAAGATACTGCTTATAAGCGTTGACACAGGTGAGTTTGACGCAGAGGTTTCCGTGAATGAGCTTAAGGAGCTTGTAAAAACCGCAGGCGGTGAAACCGAGGCGGTAATAATACAGAAAAGACCGAAGCCCGACAATGTTTCCTTTATAGGAACGGGAAAGCTTGAGGAAGCAAAAGAAATCTGTGAAAATGCAGAAATAGACCTTGTAATCTGTGACGGAGAGCTTTCTCCCACTCAGGGACGCGTGCTTGAAAGAGTGCTTAAAACAAGAGTAATTGACCGCACGGTGCTGATACTTGATATATTTGCAAAAAATGCGCGGAGCGGTGAGGGTAAGCTTCAGGTTGAGCTTGCACAGCTGAAATACTCTCTTCCCCGTCTTCAGGGACAAGGAACTGCACTTTCAAGGCTCGGCGGCGGTATCGGAACAAGAGGTCCCGGTGAATCAAAGCTTGAAAGCGACAAGAGACACATAAGAAGAAGAATTCACGCGCTTGAGGAAAATCTCATTGAGCTTTCAAAAAGAAGAAAGCTTCACCGCGAAAGAAGAAAAAAGGATGGTGTGATTACGGCGGCAATTGTAGGCTATACAAATGCCGGAAAATCCACACTTCTGAATACTCTTACGGATGCCGATGTGCTTGCGGAAAACAAGCTTTTTGCAACCCTTGACCCCACAGCCCGTGCAATCCGTCTTCCCGACGGCAGTGAGGTAATGCTCATTGATACGGTAGGCTTTATTTCACGCCTCCCCCACTTTCTTGTTGAGGCATTCAAATCCACACTTGAGGAAGCAACAAATGCGGATATTCTTATAATTCTCTGCGATGCATCAGACCCCGAGTGTGAAAATCAGCTTGAGGTTACAAAGGAAATTCTTCATGAGCTCTGCGAAGAGGAAAAGCCTGTTATCACGGTGTATAACAAATGCGATATAGCTGAAAGCTATCTTCTCCCCGTAACGAAAAACACTGTAAAAATTTCCGCCCTTAAGGGTGTAGGCATAAATTCACTTTTAGAGGCAATAAGTGAAAATATGCCGAAAACAAAAAAGAGAGTTCTTCTGCTTCTTCCGTTTTCAGAGGGCTCACTTGCAAATGAAGTGCGAACAACGTCAAGAATCCTGAAAGAGGAATACCGCGCTGAGGGCATATTCTTCGATGCGATAGTTGACGTAAATATAATGTATAAATTGTTAGACTATATAGTAAAGGAAGAGTAATATGTCAAGATACTTAATTATCAATGCTGACGACTTCGGTATGTGCCGGAGTGCTAACCTTGCAGTTTACGACCTTTTTGAAAAGGGCGGTATCACCTCTGCAACAATTATGGCTCCCTGCCCCTGGGCAAAGGAAGCAGCAGTATGGGCAGCAGCTCACCCCGAATATGCAGTAGGTCTTCACCTTACAACAACTGCAGAGTGGGGCAACTACCGCTGGACTCCCGTTGCAGAAAATGTTCCCTCTCTTAAGGATGAAGAGGGCTTCATGTGGCATGAATCAGATCAGTTTGAAGAGCATGCTGACCTTGAAGAGGTAAGAAAGGAAATCAATGCACAGTACGACAGACTGGCACAGTACGGCTTCACCCCCTCACATTTTGATAATCACATGGGCTCACTTTACGGTGTTGCTACAGGCCGCTTCGAGCTTCTTAAGGTTACAATCGAGGAATGCGCAAAGCACGGACAGATGCCCTTCCGCTTTCCCTCAAAGTTCACCGACGAGCAGTTCGGCAACAAAATGCTTGACATAAATGTTCCCAAGGAAGCAGTTGAAGCACTTATTGAGCCTATGGTTCAGGGGGCAAATCAGGCAGGCGTTGCAATTCTTGACTATCTCATGCCCGGTGACTGGAACGGTCCCCAGAGCGAAAGCTATGAAAACTTCAGAGAATATATCTTTGAAAAATACCGTGCATTCCCCGACGGCATTATTGAAACATATATCCACCCCGTTATTGAAACCGAAGAAATCAAGGGCATATGCGGTTCATGGCAGAGAAGAAACTGGGAATACAAGCTCTTCTCCGACCCCAAAACACTCGATTTCATAAAGTCACAGGGCATTCAGCTTATAAACTACCGTGACCTTAAGAAAATGAGATTCGGTTGATTCTATGCAGATGCTGATGAGCCGCATGAGAGCGGCTATGGAAAAATATAATATGATAGATGACGGTGATGTGATAGCCGTTGGTGTTTCAGGCGGAAAGGACTCTCTTGCTCTTTTATATGCACTTGCCCAAATGCGCCGCTTCTATCCGAAAAAATATGAGGTAAAGGCAATTACCGCCGACATGAAATTTTTCGGCAAAAAAACTGATTTTTCCGCAATTCAGGCACTGTGCGACAAGCTCGGTGTTGAATACATAATAAGAGAAACAGAGCTTTACCATATTATTTTTGAAACAAGAAAAGAAAAAAATCCCTGCTCCCTATGCTCGCGCATGAGAAGAGGAATTCTTCACGATATGACAAAGGAAGAGGGCTGCACTAAATTAGCACTCGGTCATCACATGGACGATGCGGCAGAAACCTTTATGATGAATCTGCTTTCGGGCGGTACAATAGAAAGCTTCCGCCCCGTAACATATTTATCAAGAAAAGATCTTACAATGATAAGACCAATGATATATGCCACGGAAAAAGAGGTTTTATCGGCATCACGGAAAATGAATCTGCCTACCGTGGAAAGTCCATGTCCTATGGATAAAACAAGCAACCGTAACGATATGAAAGAGCTTCTGAAGAGTCTTGAAAAGGACTACCCCGCTGTGAAAGAAAAAATTATCAGCGGAATGGAAAAAGCAAATATCAGCGGTTGGGAAAAAATGAGGTAATATTTATGAAATATGCAGTAGTTTTATATGACGGCATGGCGGACTATCCCGTTGATGCCCTCGACGGAAAAACACCCATGGAGGTTGCTTATAAGCCTCTTTTCGACAAAATGGGCTTAAAGGGTGAGGTAGGTCTTGTAAAGACTGTTGACGATTCACTGAAGCCGGGCTCTGATGTTGCAAACTTAAGTGTTTTAGGCTATGACCCCACAAAGAGCTACACGGGCAGAAGCCCTCTTGAGGCAGTAAGCATCGGTGTTAAGCTTCTTGATACCGACGTTACCCTTCGCTGCAATCTCGTTACCCTTTCCGATGAGGATAATTACGAGGACAAAACAATGATTGACTACTCCGCAGGTGACATTTCAACTGCAGATGCAGCAGTGCTTATAAAGGCTGTGGAGGAACATTTCGGCAATGACATATTCACATTCTATCCCGGTGTTGCATACCGTCATTGTCTTACATGGCACGACGGCACAACCGACCTCGGAAATATGACTCCTCCCCACGATATTTCGGGCAGAGTAATAGGCTCTTACCTTTCAGACAGTGAAAACGCAAAAGAGCTTATCAGAATGATGAAGGAAAGCTACGAGCTTCTTGATAATCATCCCCTTAACAAGGAAAGAGTTGCAAAGGGTCTTCGTCCCGCAAACTCAATCTGGCTCTGGGGAGAAGGCACAAAGCCCATGCTCGACAATTTCTACGAAAAATACTCTCTTAAGGGCAGCATTATTTCCGCTGTTGACCTTCTTAAAGGTATCGGCATCTGCGCAGGCATGAAAACTCCCGAGGTTGAGGGCGCAACAGGCTACATTGACACAAACTTCAGGGGCAAGGCAGAATGTGCCGTAAATGAATGGGCTGACGGTCAGGATTTCGTTTATATCCACATTGAAGCACCCGATGAATGCGGACACAGAAATGAGCCTGAAAACAAAGTAAAATCAATTGAAATCATCGACGAGCAGGTGCTTACCGTAATTCTTGAAGCCCTTGAAAAATATGATGATTACAAGGTTATGATTCTTCCTGACCATCCCACTCCCATTAAAACAAACACCCATGCAAGAGATCCCGTACCCTTCATGATTTATCATAAGAGCAAGGAAATTGAGGGTGTTTCATCCGTAACGGAAAACACCGCAAAGACTACAGGCATTTACTATGAAAGCGGAACAAAGCTTATGGAGCATTTTATAAAAGACTGATGAACGTAAGAACGGCACATCCGAGGATGTGCCGTTAATTTTTTATTCTGCTGATGTGCCTTCTGATTCGGTTGTTTCCTCTTCAGCACCCTCTGCGGGTGTTGCGGAATCAATATCCGCTACAAGCTGATAATAGGTTTCTGCAGTTTCACTTGCTGCAAGGCTTAAAATTACAGTACCGTCGGGAAGAGCCTGAATTGAAGCGATATGACCGAATACATTATCAGTATATGTGTAGATATTGCCTGTTTTTGTATCCATGATACCAAGGGAAGGCTTACCGAGATTATTCTTACCTCTTACTACACAATATCTGCCGTCGTCGCTTGTCTTAAAAAGATCGGGAACAAAGCTTGTTTCAAACTTTTTGTAATCAAACTTTACTGTTTCACCTGAAATAACATCATAAATTTCGCCTGATTTTATATTGAGGAGCTTTGTGCCTGAAAGAATGAAGTCCTCTTCAAGAGAGCCTTCAAAGGAAATAAGCTCCTCTGATTCTCCGTCCTTATAGCACATTACGGAAAATGCGGTGATAGCCGCTGCGTCTGTATCCTCGGAAATCTCAGTATCCGCAAAATAGATGATACCGTCTTCTGTCTCCCAGAAATTAAGTGATGCAACATCAAGAATATATCTGTTGTTATCAACATTTTCACCGTAGCCGCCGCTTATGAAGATATCAACCTGCTCTGAATAACCGTAGTCATTATAAAAACGGGATGAGAAGAAAAGAATCTTGTCTTCGGTCTGATGAAGAATGTCATCGGTGAACATCTTATAGTCTGCACGAAGTCTTGCATTGAGGTCAACTATTCTCTGATCCTCGTTGAGGAATTTCTTTGTTTCCTTTGACTCATAAAGGTAGAAGCTTTCGCTGTAAACCTTGTTTTCGTCGTAGAAGCGGTCCTTTTCAATATCTATGAGAAGCAGAAGCTTGCTCTTTGAATCATAGCCGGCAAACTGGTCAGTTACCTTGAAGAAGGCATAGTCATAAAGGAAAACCTCGGGATGCTCTTCATTTGTGAAAAGTCCGTAGCCTAATGTATGACCGTCAATTTCAACATAATGAATTGTAGCGGGAAGCTGCTGCCCGCTGCAGGTAACGGTTACATCAAAAACACCGACATCGGAGATTTTTTCAATTTTACTGTTTACTGCCTTATAAAAGCCTACATCACCTGTTTTGCTCATTGTGTAGAAAACATTTTCAAGGTCTGTTTCAAGAAGAGGAAGTCCCGCCTCGGAATATGTTGTAAAAACATCCTCATAGGAATGCTTTATTCCCTCTGCAGAGATTTCATTCTCCTCCTTTTCCCTTATCATTTTGTTGATATCAACAACACCTGTTACGGTAATTACCGCAAACACAAGAAGCACTGCAAGAAGTGCAGATAATGCCATTTTATACCTTTTTACCATTATTATTCTCCTTAAAGCATGTAGTCGGTTGTATCAAAAAATTCGTTATCCTTGATATACACACGGGGAACACGTCTGCTGAGCGAGCAGAGAATTTCATAATTTATAGTACCCGCACAACGGGCAATTTCCGAAACATCAAGATATGCCCCGCCGTCTGCACCGAAAACGGTAATCTGTGTACCCTCTTTCACATTCTCAATTCCCGTAACGTCTATAATGGTCTGGTCCATACAGACGTTACCCAGCACGGGTGCTTTTTTTCCGTTTACAAGCATATACATTTTATTCGATGCCTGCCTCGGGTAGCCATCAGCATAGCCTATAGGCACTGTTGCAACCACACGGTCTGTATCACTTACCGCAGTGCCGCCGTAGCTGAAGGGAGTCCCCGCAGGAACGGTCTTCACCATGGATATTACCGCCTTGAGCTCCATAACGGGAAGAAGCTTTATGGGCTTTCTTACCGCCTCTGACGGATAATGTCCGTACAGGATAAGACCTGCTCTTACCATATCAAAATGCATTTCGGGGTAATTGAGAATTGCCGCCGAGTTACTGCAATGACGAATGCTGAATTCAATTCCCAGCTGCTTCAGTGAATCAACACAGGTACAGAAAAGCTCATACTGAAGCCTTGTGAAAAGCTCACCGTCAGCTGCATCTGCACAGGCAAAATGCGTGAATATTCCCTCGGGATTAATTCCGTCAAGGGTACAGACCTCTGCGATTTCATCAATCACACCTGCATCCTCCACGCTGTCCTGATAACGGAAGCCGATTCTTGACATACCCGTGTCAATTTTTATGTGGGCATTTACCCTGACATTTTCTTTTTTTGCATAATACGAAAGCGATTTTGCATAGTCCGCTGAAAAAACTGCCTGTGAAATATCGTTATACACAAGCTCCTTTACATTTTCGGGCGGTGTATAGCCTAAAATAAGCACAGGCTCTGTAATACCCGCTCTGCGAAGCTGCAAGGCCTCGGCAAGATTGGAAACAGAAAACCAGTCTGCCCCCGCTTCTCTCATTTCCGCTGCAGTAAAGGCATAGCCGTGACCGTAGCAGTCAGCCTTGACCGTTGCACAAAGAAGACAGGACGGCTTCAGAAGACTTTTTATCTGAAATATATTATTTTCAATGGCATCAAGATTTATCTGTGCCCAGGTTCTTCTTAAAAAATCCCGCATCTTATCCTCCTTGGCATAACTTTTCACATATAATATAATACTATATTAAAAACAATAAGTCAAATTATTATTAAAATATATCAATGTATTCTTCATTAGGTATTGAAATTCTCGCAAAAATAGTGTAAAATAACTAAAAAGTAATGAATTTTTCACATATTTTTAATTTTTTTTGGAGGTTTTGTATGAAAAATACACTTACAGAAGCACAAGCAAAGACTCTTTTAGAAAATAAGCTGCTTCATTTTTTCGGTGTATCTCCCAAGGAAGCGACCTACGAACAGTTTTATAGAGCAGTAGCACTTATTCTTGTGGATATTATGGCAAAGGAAAGAGCCGACTTCAATAAGAGAAGTGACGAAGCAGGTTCAAAGAGAATTTACTATCTTTCAATGGAATTCTTAATGGGCCGTTCTCTTAAGAACAATCTTTTCAATCTTAATTTAACAAAGACTTTTGAAAAAGTCCTTAAAGGCTATGATGTGAAGCTTGACACCCTTTACGATTGTGAGCCCGATGCGGGTCTGGGCAACGGCGGTCTCGGTCGTCTTGCTGCATGCTACCTTGACGGCCTTGCAACATCAGGCTATCCCGCAAGAGGCTATTCTATTCTTTATGAGTTCGGTATTTTCCGTCAGAAGCTTATTGAGGGCTGGCAGACAGAGCTTCCCGATGAATGGCTTCCCGGCGGTGATGTATGGCTTCAGAAGAGAGAGGAAAGCTCCGTTTACATCAATTTTGAAGGTCATGTTCAGGACAGCTGGAACGAGGGCAGACATCAGGTTGAAATTATTGACCCCTATACCATCAAGGCTGTTCCCTACGATATGTTTGTTGCAGGCAAGGACGGCAGAGGTGTCAGCGTGTTAAGACTGTGGTCAAGTGAAGGCACAGGCTTTGACATGTCCCTTTTCAATGCAGGGCAGCATCTTAAGGCTATTGAAAGAAACGCAATGGCAAGCACAATAAGCAAGGTGCTTTATCCCTCCGACAATCATCCCGAGGGTAAGAGCCTTCGTCTCAAGCAGCAGTATTTCCTTGTATCTGCTTCAATTCAGGATATCATGAGAAGACACTTAAGAGAATACGGCAGCATTGACAATATGCCCGAAAAGATGGCTATTCACATCAACGATACACATCCCACTCTTGTTATCCCCGAAATCATGCGTATTCTTCTTGACGAATGCGGCTACGGCTGGGACGATGCATGGAGAATTGTAACATCTACAGTTGCATACACAAATCACACTGTTATGGCTGAAGCACTTGAATGCTGGAGCGAGGAGCTTGTTATCCGTCTTCTCCCCCGTATCTATCAGATTATCAAGGAAATTGATAACCGCTTCCGCTCTTATGTATGGGAATGCACTCACGATGCAGATTATGTTGAAAGAACCGCAGTTATTTCAGGCGGTGCTGTCAAGATGGCAAACCTCTGCGTTGCCGCATGTCACAGCGTAAACGGTGTTTCCGCGCTTCACTCACAGATTCTTAAGGACACCGTATTCAACGATTACTACAGACTCACACCCGAAAAGTTCACAAATGTTACAAACGGCATTGCTCACAGACGTTGGCTTTGTCAGGCAAACCCCGAGCTTACCAAGCTTCTTTGTGATACTATCGGCAACGGGTTCATTGTTGACGGCAGTGAACTTTCAAAGTTCAAGGCATTTGCAGACGACAAGGCAGTGCTTGAAAAGCTCGGAAAAATCAAGCAGGGTAACAAGAAGCGTTTTGCAGATTACATCTATAAGACAACAGGTGTAAAGCTTGATACCGATTCCGTATTCGATATTCAGGTAAAGCGTCTTCATGAATACAAGCGTCAGGAAATGAACGCACTTCACATTTTAAGCAAATATCTTGAAATCAAGGAAAATCCCAACGGAAATTATGTTCCTCACACCTACATTTTCGGCGCAAAGGCTGCTCCCGGATATTACATGGCAAAGAAGATCATAAGCTTTATCACAGCACTTGCTGACATGATAAATTCCGATCCTGCAGTAAACAAATATCTTAAGGTTGTTTTCGTTGAAGACTACAATGTTACAAAGGCAGAGCTTCTCATTCCCTCGGCTGATATCAGCGAGCAGATTTCCCTTGCAGGTACAGAAGCTTCCGGTACAGGTAACATGAAGTTCATGATCAACGGCGCAATAACTCTCGGTACACTTGACGGTGCAAATGTTGAAATTCACGAGGCTGTAGGCGATGACAACATCATTCTCTTCGGTATGAAGACACCCGAGGTAAATGAGCTTAAGAAAGCAGGCTACTTCCCCGAAAACTACTATCACAACAATCCCAGAATCAGAAAAACTCTTGATTTCATCAACTCTAACCTTATTTCCGGCAAGTCCTTCCCCGAAATCGGACAGACCATCAAGTCACACGACCCCTATATGGTGCTTGCTGATTTTGCAGACTACACACTTGCACAGAAGAAGGCTGAAGAGCTGTTCATGAACAAGGATGTATTCAACAAAATGTCACTTTATAATATTGCAGGTGCAGGCATTTTTGCAGCAGACCGCTCTATCAATGACTACGCCCGTGACATCTGGCACACAATCCCTGCAACTGAAAAGAAATAAATCATATTATTCAGCAATAAAAAATGCAATACGTAATTTCCGTGTTGCATTTTTTTATTAATTGCATTAAACTTTAGATATACCAAATTCAAGCGAGGTTATTATGCGTTGTCCCTTTGACCCCTCAAAATCATGGCACAAATCAATAAGCGGCGCAGTGGCTGCGGGAAATTCCCTGTGGCTTCGTGTTGTGCTGCCCCGCGATTTCGGTGTTACCGCCTGTAAGCTCATTCTCCGTGAGGACGGTAAGGATGACATATATATCAACATGACATGGGACAACACCGACGGTATTGAGGAATGGTGGCAGACGGAAATTCATCTTGATTCCCCGAAGCTTCTTTTCTACCGCTTTCAGTACGAAAACTCATGGGGTCGCACGGATATCGGCCACGGTAAGGGCACGCATCTCGGCGAAATTTCAAGCCGTGAAATGTGGCAGATTACGGTTTACTCTCCCGATTTTCACACTCCCGATTGGATAAAGGGCGGAATAATTTATCAGATTTTCCCTGACCGCTTCTGTTTTTCGGGAGAAAAAAAGGAAAACATTCCCGCTGACCGTGTTATCAGAGACGATTGGGGAGCTGTTCCCGAATACCGCCCCGACAATGAAGGAATAATAAGAAATAATGACTATTTCTGCGGTGATTTCAAGGGCATTGAAAGCAAGCTTCCCTATATCTCATCCCTTGGAGTAAGTTGCATTTATCTCAATCCCATTGGTGAAGCACACTCAAACCACCGTTATGATACTGCAGACTACAAAAAGCCCGATATACTGCTTGGCACAATGGATGATTTTACATCCCTTTGCAAAAAGGCAGACGAATACGGCATTAAAATCATCATAGACGGTGTTTACAGTCACACGGGGGCAGACAGTATTTACTTTGACAAATACGGCAGATACGGCAAAACAGGCGCATTTCACAACGAAGACTCACCTTATCGCAGCTGGTACAAATTTTCCCCCGACGGCAAGAAATATGAAAGCTGGTGGGGTATTGATACACTTCCCGAGACAAAGGAAGAATGCTGTGATTTTTCAGAATTCATCACAGGTGAAAACGGTGTTATTGACCACTGGCTCAGGGCGGGCGCAAAGGGTGTGCGTCTTGATGTGGCAGATGAGCTTCCCGATTGCTTCCTTGACAAAATTAGAAAAGCCGTTAAAAGAAACGGCGACGATAATTATCTTCTCGGAGAGGTCTGGGAGGATGCGACAAATAAGATAAGCCACGGCGGCAGAAGAAGATTTTTACAAGGTGCACAGCTTGACTCCGTAATGAATTACCCCTTCAGGGAGGCAATTATAAGCTTCCTGCTTACCTCTGATGCCGAAAGGTTTATGCATAACGTTTACGGTATTACCGACAACTATCCTCCAGAGGCTCTTCACTGCCTTATGAATCACCTTGGCACTCATGATACGGAAAGAATACTCACCCTGCTTTCAGGCATTTCCTGTGAAGGAAAAACAAGAGAAGCACAGGCACAGATTGCAATTTCCGATGACGCACTGAAAAGAGGCATAAAGCTTCTTAAAATGGCGCTTGTTATGAATTTTACACTGCCGGGTGTACCCAGTATTTACTACGGCGATGAAGCAGGTCTTACAGGCTGTAAGGATCCCTTTAACCGCGGATGCTTCCCCTGGGGCATGGAAAACGGTGAAATTCTTAATTTTACAAAAGCGGTTGCAGATTTACGCAAAAGCCACGAAGTCCTTAAGGATGGCGGCTTTTACCCCATTTCAGCGACTCTCGGTTGTGTGGCATATCTTCGCTATAAGGCAGGCACAAAGAGAATTTTTGTGGTGGCAAACAAGAACCCCTCCCCTATTACCTACAGACTGAACCCCGACATGCAGGATATGATGCCCGTGTTCGGCGGAGTGCGACTCGGCGGCGGTGTTATAGTTCCCGCAGAGAGCTTTGCAGTTCTTTCAGATAACTAAATGAATAAACGAAAAACAGAAGGTCAATTATATAATTGATCTTCTGTTATTTTTTATGTAAAAATGTCGTGATTATAAATATCACAAATGATACACTGTTTAATTTTAATCCCGTTTAAACGGGAAAAAGGAGCTGAACCGAAGTTCAACTCCTATAAACCCTAATTAAAACTGCAAATAATGCTTTAATTAATTATAATTACTTTCTCTTCTTTGTTGCTACGAAAGCAGCACCAGCAAGAGCAACTACGCCTGCAGCAACTGCAAGAACGCCTGTGTCACCTGTTGCGGGACCCTTGTCTGTGTTACCCTTTTCAGTTGTAACTTCAGCGGGTGTTGAGGGAGCTTCAGCAGTTGTTTCTTCAACCTTCTGAGTTGTTGTTTCTTCTGCCTTCTTTTCAATGCCTGTAGCCTTGATTGATGCAGCAGCCTCTTCATTTGTGCCGTCTGTGAACTTACCGCTAGCTGTGATACCAACTACAACATCTTCAACTGTCTTGCCTTCAACAAGTGTAAGCTTGAGAGTTGCAACGTGGAACTTGTCACCGTTGATTGTTGCATCGCCTTCAAGATCTTCTTCAGCCCACTTTTCAGTAGCCCAGAGGTTTTCCTTGAAGTAGAAACCGTATGTGCCTGTTTCCTTGTTGTATTCAGCTGTGAAGGAGTTGTTTTCAAAGTGAACGTCGTCAATCTGGTTAGCGTCGTCGCCCTTGATTACTCTTGAATCAGCTACAACAGCGGGATCAAGTGTGAATACGATGTCAGCAGCAGCAAGACCTGTGCAGTCATTTGCATAAAGCTTAACATCTACGCCCTTCTTTGCTTCTGCAAGAACGAGCTCGAAGTTAGCTGTGGGCTTTGCAATAGCAGCGGAAGCCATTGCTGCACAGCAAGCGATCATAGCAATTGCCATAGCAACTGCAAGCACTCTTTTTGCAATTTTCATTTTTAAGGACCTTCCTTTTTTAATATTTTCTATATTCAGAGCATTGCCACTCAAAATATACGCATAACTATACCTTTATAATAAAGGTACACGGGTATTATACAATAGGTTTTTTCTTATGTCAATACTAAAACATATAAAATTAATACTTTTATTTAACTTAATTGACATATTCTGTGCCTTATTGTATAATTGTGATTGTTAAAAAAACAGTGTTTTTCACCTTTGTTATTTTACATTAACAGCACTGTAAAGTCAATTGTAAAAAACACAATTTAAACATCAGTTTTCGATAAAGATATTATATAATTTGTATAATCAGAAAAGCAGGCACACAATATTATGTGTGTATCAGTCACGGGAGGTAGCTTATGCTTGAAACAATGGAAGAACTGAAAAACGCCTGTCGGGAATGCAGAAAATGCGAGCTTTGCGAAAGCCGTAACAACGTGGTTTTCGGTGTCGGCAATGAAAATGCAGAAATCCTTTTCATTGGTGAAGCTCCCGGTGAAAATGAGGACCTTCAGGGCGAGCCCTTTGTAGGCAGAGGCGGAAAGCTTCTTGACCTTTACCTCAACGGAATCGGTCTTGACAGAAATGAAAACATTTACATAGCAAACATGCTCAAGTGCCGTCCCCCGAAGAACCGTGACCCTAAGCCCGAGGAAATGGACATGTGCATAGGCTGGCTTCGTAATCTTGTTCACATTATGCGTCCGAAAATCATCGTTTGCGTGGGAAGAATCTCCGCACAGCGCATTATCGGTGCTGACTTCAAGGTCACAAAGGATCACGGAACATTCTATGAAAAGAACGGAACACTTATGATGGGAACCTTCCATCCCGCCGCACTTTTAAGAGATCCCCGTAAAAAAAGTGATTGCCTTGAGGATTTTCTTAAGCTTCAGGATAAAATCAAGGAGCTCGGCATTCATATCTGATTTTTCAGTCATTAATATTTTTTCAAAAACAAGAGTCGGTTTCACTGTAAAACACAGGAAGCCGACTTTTTTCTTTGCTTACATTTTTTGAAAATTAATTTAAAACACAAAAGGCAGACGCCGTAGCATCTGCCTGCTTCGTTCTATTTTAATTAATAGAGGTCGCCTGTGTAAGGATTCTTAACAGTTGTGCTTTCTTCTGCCTTGTTGTCTTCCTTGCATGTGCAGTCAGGACCGCAATTCTTGCAGTCGTCATCGCACTTGCCCTTGCAGGGACAATCTTTTTCGCAACCGCAGTCATATGTGCAGTCACAATCGCCGCCGTCCTGGCATCCGCAATCATCGCCGCAGTTACCGCCGCAGGGACAATCAGAGGGACAGTTGCAACCGTCGTCAGCAGGAAGTGTTGTAACTTCTTCACCGCTACCGAGTGAATCGCCGAGGCTGCCGAGTGAATCGCCGCTACCGAGAGAATCACCGAGACCGCCAACCATGTCCATTATACCGCCGAGGTCCATGCTGCCGCCGAGGGAATCTAACATGCCGCCAAGTTCAACACTGCCGAGACCTTCAACCATTGAACCGAGATCCATACCGCTGAGAAGAGAGCCTACATCGAGACCAGCTGATTCATCAGCAACAGTTGCGGAAACAGTAAGTGTTACGGATAATGCAAGAATAAGAGGTACAGAAATTGCAATGATCTTTTTCATAAAAGAACCACCCTTTCCATTAATAAAGCTTTAAGCTATTTCTATACATTGAAAATATACTACAATGACCCCTTGATTGTCAATAGTAATTTCGGAATAAATGCATATTTTTTTCCCATTGGGAGAAAATACATACTGAAATAATATTCAAAAAGAAATAAAAGGTGAAATTATGGAAAACAAAGGAAATATAAGTCACAGAAAGTTCACACTTTTCAGAAAGCCTTCTGCGCCCCGCCACTTTGAAGCAGCAAAAAATCCCATCATCACAGACCCCGAGGGCAGCTATACGGGCACCCCCATCAATCAGTCGGGAGAAATAAATTTCAACGACCTATACCCCACCCAGGACGCGGATGATCTGTAACCTGTGTGACAGGCACAGATTACAGAGTAATATTTTTTGCTTCGCAAAAAGTGATATTGCTTCGCTGTGATATGCCGTGCACACACGGTGTGATATATTTTCCTGAGGAAAATGCTTCGGAACCTGCGTTCAGCATTTTAAATAAATCGAAGCGGAGCAAGACACAAAGCGTCTTCCATCATATTTGTGCAACAAATATATCATCCGTCACAGACGGATATCATCGACAAGCTCTTGTCGATATCATTTCAAAAAAAGCGGGCAAGAAGCCCGCTTTTTTGATTATTCTGCTGTAATTGTGTAGTCACCTGACATGAATACATCCTGAACAGTCTTTGTTCCCTCAACAATAGCTGTTGTTTCGGGATAGGATGTAATTCCGTAGTAGGTGTAGGTCTGCTCAACCATAGCTACCATCTCCTCAAGAGATGCTGTTATATCCTCATTGTCACCCTCGTAAAGAGCATTGAAGATAAGCACAAGCTCATAGCTTTCCATGCTCTGTGCCGCACTGTAAATTGAAGAAAGATAGCCGAATGCTGTTTCAAGGTCTCCCTTGAGAAGATTTACAATAACAAGCTGCTGTGCGCAGTCACCTGCTGAAGATGCGGAATATTCAACACCCTTGAGTGCTGCTTCTTCTGCTGCTTCAAGGTCACCCTGTACACGGGCATAAAGAGAAACAATTGAATTTGCATATTCATCGGCAACATTCACCTGAAGAAGCTTTCCGGCGTAAGCATATGCCGCATCAAGGTCGCCGCTGTCAATGTAATCGGCAATGTATGAGTAGCCGTAAATGAAGGGAAGGTCGGGCATGAGAGTGCTCATTGCATCAAGATAGGTCTTTGCTGCAGAGGTATCACCTGTGCTGATTACTGCAATGTAAAGGCAATAGTTCACAAAACCTTCAAGATACGCATCATCATTATCCTTCAGCAATTCTTCCATTTCAGCCTTAAGAGCATCCACATCAATTGCTGTGCCGTTGGAGTAATATTCGGAATAGTAGGGAGAGAAAACCTCACTTGTAGCATTGAGAGCATTTATAACAGCCATCATTCTGTCATATTCTGCCTTTTCCTCTTCTGTAGCGGAAGCCATTTTCTCTTCTGTGATATAAGAGGAAATGAGAGTGTTGGCGTCGTTGAGATTACCTGTATTGAAAATTGTCTTTGCTGTCTTAATGTGTGCTGTGACATCATCCATACCGAATGCTTCAAGAACAGATGTGAGTGTAGCATAAACGGTTGAAGCCTCTGTAAGGTTATTTGCATTTTCTGCACCTATAGCCTCAATTGCATACATAACCATGGGAACAATAACATTGACCTGCTCTTCTGTGAGCTTGTCATTGCTTTCAAGTGCAGCTGCAGCATCTTCCTTTGTTGTCTTTCCGTTTGCAACAAGCTCTTCTGCAATTGCTATAACATGGACATCTGCTGCCTTGTAAGCAGACACATCTTCCTTAAGCTTTGAGAAATCCTTGCTGAATTCTTCCTTTGTGGGGTCAACCGCAACAGATGCAAAGGAAACTGCCTCAAGAACATAACCCTTGTTGAAAAGCTCAACTGAAAGCTTCTCTGCAAGCTCGCCGCTGTCAGCACCGAGAGAGATAAAGCCTGAATATGCACTTGCATAGTAGTTCATTGCAATAAGAGAATCCTCAATTCCCTCGCTTGTTCTGTTAACGATATAGCCTTCAGCAATTGATGCAAGAATTTCATTGACACTTTCCTTTACCTCATCAGGCACGGAAAGTCCCTGTGAAAGAACGGTGTACTGGGGAACCTCTGTCGCATCACCGAGATTTTCATAAACCTTTCCGAAAGCTTCAAGTGCAAGGGTGTTGATATTCTTTATCACCTTTACAATTTTCTTGAATTCCTTGTTTGAAGGATTATTTATCTGTTCTGCGGACATTTTCGACTGCATATAAGAATATGCTGATTCGAAGCCCTCGCCCTCGTAAAGAGCAACTGCGATTTCCTCCTGAATCATTGTAGCCATCATCATCTGGAACATTGACTCCTTATCGGAGCAATATCCGAGAGCAGCTTCAAGGCTTGTTACCTTTTCCTCATAGTCTTCTGCGGCACCTGCCTGTGCATAGGCACTTATAAGTGAGCTGAAATTAGGATTTGAGATTGAAGCCACAACAAAGCCCAAAAGTGAGCCGACAACCGCAACAAGCAGAAGCACGGGTACTGCAATTGCAATAATCTTGCCGACGCTCTTCTTTTTACGGGGAGCCTTTTCCTGATTGTGAACAGGAGCTTCCTCCTCTTCCTCTTCAGATTCTTCCTCGTCTTCGCCCTCTTCGAGCTCCTGAATCACAGGTACGGCATTTGCCTCATCAACTGTTTCATCATATACCTCCTGGAAGGTATCTCTTAAGCTTTCAAGCTCTTCTTCAAGAGCGATTTCTTCCTTTTCAGCGGCAGTATCGTCGCATTCGGGAAGATTGTTTTTGTTTTCTTCGTTCATTTCTTTTCCTCCGAAATATGAATTACATTAAATTTTAGCATTTTACAGAACATAATTCAATACCTTTTTTTAGCTTTACTATATTAAGACATTACTCTTAATCAAAGCTTAAAACTGCCTCACAAAAAAATGTGAAGCAGTTTCATGAAAAATTATAAGCCTAAAAGCTTTTTTACCTGCGGGATTTTTATGAGAATACCCGCTCCGACACAGGTGAATATACATTCGGGAAGCATATACTGACCGTTATAGATGAGAGAATAAAGATAAGTTGACATTCCCTCTGCCCACTGTCCCCAGATTACAACACCCGTAATGTAGTGACACACAAAGCGCAGTGCAATCATAAGAGCAATTCCTATGATAATTCCCGTATTTCCCGCCTTTTTTCTGAATATACCCGAAAAGCCGAGCACGGTAAAGGGGATAATATAATCGAAAAGCATACATATTATCCACGTAGCAGCTGTGGTGCAGTAAACAAACACATTTCCCGAGAAAAAGCCGATTGCAAACTGAATTACCGAGTAAAGAAATGCCGTGGGGAGTGCCCCCTTCGTGCCGTATTTGACAGCAATAAGGCACACGGGAAGCATACTTAAAAGTGTGATTCCGCCGCCCATTGGCATTTTCCATACCTCAATGAAGCTGAGCACCACAGAGAGGGCAAGCATTACGGAGCATTCCGCAAGCTTTATGAGATTGTTTCTTCTTTTATTTTTTTCTGCCATTATTTTATACCTCTTGTATCATTTTTTATTATGAAAATCTCAGTCAGCCGACAGTTAAATTTTTTGAAATTTTATCATACTCCGGCGCGCTTCAGAATATAATAAAAAAATCCGTACACCCTGTGGCATACGGAAATACAATAACAGTATATGTTTTAACTCCCTACGCCGGTATTACCCATATCAGGTTAAAGGGTTTGACTTTCGTCATCTCAGCCTTTTACAGCACCCCTGTTAAGATTTTCAAGTGTATTCTACATCAGCTGTCATTATTTGTCAACAACTTTTTTCCTGCATTATGAGAAGGATTCCCCTCTCGACGGAGATTTCAGCACTTTCCGAAATAAGGCTGTTACTGACACCGAGCGGAAAGGTATTGTGCAAAACAGCATTTTCAAGAGGATATTTAAGACCGCAAAGAGACACACCCTCTGATTTTTCACTGAAGGAAAAAACGGAAACCGTATCCCCGGCTTTCCCTGAAAGAGAAATCTTTCCGTTGCATACGGCGGTAATCTCATAGCCCTCTCCGACAAGATATGCTCTTACACCTTTTTGTGCAAGGTCGGCAAGCAGAGCATAGTTTGCAAAGCTGTGGTCAGGTCTGCCACCCATTCCGCCGTAAACATATATTTCATCGCAGCCCTTTTCAAGTGCAATATTCACTGCGGCAAAGGTATCCGTTACATCCTTTTCCACGGGAAGAATAACAACATTTTCCTCGGGAATTATTGAGGATGAATCAAAATCCCCTACGGTTATATATGGGGAAATTCCCTTATTTTTCAGTATTTCAAAGCCCTTGTCAGCGGCAATGACAAAATCGTTTTCAGAAATTACGGGAAACTCATTTCCGTAAACTCCGCCACCGAAGATATATGCCCTTTTCATTGTTTTTCACCAATTACGAAAGAAAGTATTTCCGAAGCATTTTCAGCCTTATATTCAGCCGAATCAAGCTCCCCTTCCTCACTGAAGCCGTAAAGCACACCTATGCATTCAATGCCTGCATCCCTTGCCGCAGCAACATCAAAGCGGGTATCACCTACAAAAATTGTATCGTTTTTTCCGGCAGAAAATTCTGCTATTGCTTCAAGTGCAAGCCCCGCCTTATCGGAGACATGCGAGCCGAAGCCGGGACAGAAAAAGCCGTCAAAATACTCCTCAAGCCCCTGCTCCTTTGAAATTTTTCTTACAAAATCATAGGGCTTTGATGAGCAGACCGCACAGGTGATTCCCTGCTTTTTAAGAGCCGCAAGCAGCTCTCTTATACCGTCATATACCCTGACCTCGGTAGTGCCTACGGGGCGATAACGCTCACGGTATAAGGCGACCAACTCCTCTGCCTCCTCGCTGCTTTTTGTGCAGTGCCACATAAAGCTGTCAAAAAGAGAGGGACCTATAAATTTCCTTTTTATTTCAGCGGGAAGTGACGGAAGCCCTTTGTTTTCAAGGGCATAGTCTATGCAGTTATAAATTCCTTCACTGTTATCAACTATGGTGCCGTCAAAATCAAAAAGTACAAGCTTTTTCATTTTATTCTCCGAATACCTTGTCAACGGCATTAAAAAGTCTCTGCGAAACCTCTTCAATTGTGCCGTCGGCATCAATATACACTATATTTTCACTATCCTTAAGCTCATGGAAAACCGCGTCAAACTTACGGCTGATTTTCGTAAGGCTTTCAACATTTTCATATATTTCAATTGCCTCATCGGGACGGTTTGCCCTTATTCTTTCAACACACTTTTCAGGTGACATTGTAAGGAAAAGCACAAGATCGGGACGCCTTATTTCGGGACAGTCCGCATGCATTTTCATAGCCCAATTGAGGTCGGTTTCATGTCCCTGATAGGCAAAGGTTGAATAATAATAGCGGTCGGAAATTACGGTTTTACCCTCTGCCATCATTTTTTCAATGCCGTCCTCACTGTTTGTGTTATGCACAATTCTGTCTGACAGAAAAAGTGCGGCAAGTGACCAGGGTGTTACTTTCACCTCGCCCGAAAGAATTCTTCTTATAAGCTTTCCTGTGGGATGAGAGGTGGGCTCTGCAGTAATTTCAACCCTTTCTCCTTTGTCTTCGAGATATTTCGCAAGTATTTTTATCTGGGTGGTTTTGCCTGTTCCGTCAAGACCTTCTACAACAATAAATTTACTCATCTTATCTTACCTTCATCAGATTATCAGAAAGAGCGGCAAGCTCTTCCATTGTAAGTGCCTCTGCTCTTACTGTGGGGGAAAGTCCCGACATATTGAGAGCCTCGGCAACCTTGTCCTTAGCAATTCCCATTCCCGAGGAAATTCCGTTCGATGCGGTTTTTCTTCTCTGTGAAAAAGCAGCCTTTACCATTCTGAAGAAAAATTCCTCGTCCTGTACCTTTACGGGAGGCTCTTTTCTTACCTTAAGTCGGATAACACAGGAATCAACATTTGGGGAGGGAGTAAAGCACTCTCTGCCGACATCGAAAAGCACCTCGGTTTCGGCATAATAATTCACCGCAACCGTAATAGCACCCGAATCTCTTGAGCCTACCCTTGCACAAAGGCGGTCAGCCGCCTCCTTCTGCACCATAACCGTGATATTATCAACAGGCAGGTGGCTTTCAAGAAGATACATGAGAATGGGCGATGTGATGTAATACGGAAGATTTGCACACACATTCACACTCTTACCCTGAAAATTTTCGGCAATCAGCTTATGTAAATCCGTTTTGAGAACATCGGCATTGATTACCTCAACATTCCTGTAATCGGAAAGTGTTTCGGCAAGCACGGGTATAAGACGGGTATCAAGCTCAACAGTTATAACCTTGTCGGCTCTTTTTGCAAGCTCTACGGTAAGCACACCGAGACCGGGACCTATTTCTATAGCTCCCGTGCCTTCCCTTGCTCCGCCCATGTCAGCCATTCTCGGGCATACGGTAGGGTCAATAAGAAAGTTCTGCCCCAGTGCCTTTGAGAATGAAAAGCCGTGACGACCCAACACTCTTTTTATTACGTTGATATCTGTAAGTTCCATATTATCCTACTATATACTTTTCGTATTTCTTTGAAATTTCAGCCCAGCTGTCGGAATCTACGGGCTCGTATTTCTTAAGATTTTCACCCTCGGCAATAATTCTTCTTGCCTCTGTGATATTTTCAATTTCACCCATGGACATAAGCTGAATTGCAATATTTCCGAAAACGGTAGCCTCAATAGGTCCGCCGTAAACGGGAATTCCGCATGAGGAAGCGGTCATCTGTAAAAGAAGCCCGTCCTTTGTGCCGCCGCCCACAACATTGATATGGGGATATTTCTTGCCTGTGCACTTTTCAATGCCGCCTAAAACATAGCGGTACTTGAGAGCAAGGCTTTCGTATATACATCTTACGATTTCGCCTACGGTTTCAGGCACATACTGACCTGTACGACGGCAGAAATCCTTTATTCTTGAGGGAAGGTCGCCCATTGCAACAAAATCGGGTGCATCAGGGTCAATGAAGCACTTGAAGGGCTCACATTCAAGAGCCATCCTTTCAAGCTCGGCATAGGAATATTCCTTGCCCTCTCTTATCCACTGACGGCGGCTTTCCTGAATAAGCCAGAGACCGCAGATATTTTTGAGGAATGCGGTTGTAAAATTGTAGCCGCCCTCGTTTGTAATATTTATGGCAAGTGACTCCTCATTAACAATGGGAGTATCGGTTTCCGTGCCGAAAAGTGACCATGTGCCGCAGCTGATGAAGGCAAAATCCTTCTCAAGGCTGGGAACAGCGGTAACTGCAGACTGTGTATCGTGACCTGCAACTGAAATTACGGGAACGGCAGGAACACCTAATTCCTCGCAGATTTCGTTACTTAAATTACCGAGCACGGAGCCTGTTTTTACAATTTCGGGGAGAATGCCCATGGGAATACCGAATGCCTTGCAGATTTCCTCGCTCCACTCGCGCTTGTTGATATCAACAAGCTGTGATGTGGTTGCAATTGAATATTCACCGCACATTTTTCCCGTAAGGAAATATGAAAGAAGATCCGGCATAAAAAGAAGCTTATCGGCTCTTTCAAGAAGCTCGGGACGGTTGAGCTTCAGGCTTAAAAGCTGGAAGCAGGTATTGAAGTCCATGAACTGAATACCCGTAAGCTCATAAAGTCGCTTTTTTTCAATGAATTCCGCGCTTTTTTCGACCATACCCGTATTTCTGTCATCGCGGTAATGAACGGGATTTTCAAGAAGTCTGCCGTCCTTGTCGATAAGACCGAAGTCAACACCCCATGTGTCAATACCGATGCTGTCAAAGCCGCCTGCAGCCTTTGCCTTGAGAATACCCTGCTTGATTTCATGAAAAAGACGAAGCACATCCCAATAGAATGTACCGCCTACCTTTACAGGGTCATTTGAAAAGCGGTGAATTTCTTCAAGGCTTATTTTATTTCCGTCAAAGGTGCCGAGAATTGCTCTTCCCGATGAAGCACCAAAGTCAAATGCAAGAACTCTTTTCATAAGGTTTTCCTTTCAAAGCAGATTATTAAAGCAGAACTGATGCGGCAATAAGCATCTGTCCGCCGCAGTAGTTGAATATATTCACGGGGTCAAGCTTTATCACTTTACCCTTTACGGTTATTTCCTTTCTTCCGTCAAACATCATAAGGCACACACCTGCATCGGATACGATGAACATTATAACGCCTGTAATCAGTACAAGCGAGCGCACAACAGACATACCGCCGTCAATTGTAAGCAGTGCGGCTCTTATTCCGAGAATAACCATTGCATCAATTATCATAGCATATATAAGCACTGCGGGAGCGGTTGCACCAAGATCAATTTTCAGCTTTTTCTTAAGGAATATTTCCATATCAAGCATTCCTATCCACGGGAAAATAAGCCACAGATCATTGGCAGTAAAGGGCTCTCTTGCCGCAAATGCACTGATGTAAAGAATATGAGCTATGGCAAAGGCCGCAATTCCGGGCAGCCCCTTCATGCCGAAAAGGTCATATTTCAGCACCCAGTCACCAATAAAGGATGCAACAAGACCGCCTACAATGAGAAGCGCATAGGTCATATTTACGGGAGAGCCTGCAAGAGTAAGATACACACCTGTCACCACAAAGGGCACGGATGCCGCCATCTTGTTTATGAGCTTTCCGTAACGCATATAGCGGTAGCCGAGAAAAATTTCAACGGCAAAGAAAAGAATAACGATATATTCCATCAGATAACGCCCTTTTTAAGAATGATGTTTGCATAAAGTGCCTTTTCACTTGTTGCAATTACTGCATAAGCCTTCTTTGTTCTGTCATAGAAATCGAAGCGCTCAACCTCCTGGAACTTTGTTTCGCCGTTGTTTTTGTCAACAATTTCATGATATGTTGCCCAAATTTCGGGTGTGGGATCATTCTTTGTTGTAGCCATAAGACCTACGGGAGCATCAACATATGTATCAAGAGGGAAAAGCTGTAAAACAGCATCAAGAATTTCGGGAACATTGTGACCGTCCATGCGGATAAGTCTCTGTGCGCAGGATGCAGCGGGGAAATTGCCGTCACCGATAACGATTTCGTCACCGTGACCCATTTCACATAAGATTTTGAGAAGCTCAGGGGAAATTATAGCGGGAATACCTTTAAGCATAGTAAGTTACCTCCAAAAAAATATTAATCTTCAGGCGGAATACCGTCTGTATATTGTGAATTATATAAAAGTGCGTAGAAGCCGTCCTTTTCAAGAAGCCCATTGTGAGTACCCTGTTCTACAATGGCACCCTTTTTCATAACAAGTATATTGTCAGCATTTTTGATGGTCGAAAGGCGGTGAGCAATAACAAAGCTTGTTCTGCCCTTCATAAGCTCATTCATTGCGGTCTGTATCCTCTGCTCTGTTTTTGTGTCAACAGAAGAGGTTGCCTCGTCAAGAATAAGAATTTTCGGGTCAACCAGAATTGCACGGGCAATTGTAAGAAGCTGACGCTGACCCTGTGAAATATTTGAAGCATCTTCGGTGAGAGCAGTGTCAAAGCCCTCGGGCAGACTCATGATATAATCGTAAATCTGTGCTGTTTTTGCGGCCTCGATAATCTCCTCATCGGTAGCATTATCCTTACCGTACATGATATTTTCCTTTATTGTACCCTTGAAAAGCCATGTATCCTGAAGCACCATGCCGAAGTTTTCACGAAGCTTATTTCTTGACATTTTGTAAATGTCATTTCCGTCAATTGTGATAGAGCCTGAATTTATATCATAAAAACGCATAAGCAGATTTACAATTGTGGTTTTACCCGCACCCGTAGGTCCTACAATGGCAGTGATGCTGCCGGGCTTTGCCACAAAGGAAAGGTCATCAATCAGCGGAATATCCTCAACATAGCGGAAGGAAACATCTCTGAATTCAACCTCGCCATGCGTTATTTCACAAGCCTCTTCCTCATAATTATCCATGGACTGCTCAAATTCATCAAGAATAGAGAATACTCTTTCTGCGGATGCAAGAGAGGACTGTATGCTGTTGATTATCTTTGAAACGTTTATTATGGGAGTGGAGAAATTCGATGAATATGTAAGGAATGCGGAGATATCACCGATACCGCCGAAGGCAGAGGATGAAATTGTGCCCTTATAAATACCGATATAGAACACACCGCCTAAAAGACACAATGAAACATAATTTATGTTCTTTATAAGCGTCAGCACGGGGCTTAAGATACCCGAAATCATATTCGCCATAAAGGAGTTCTTTCCGAGTCTTTCGGTAATTGCACGGAATTCCTTTACAGATTCATCCTCATGCCCGAACATGCGCACAATTGTGTGTCCCGCATACATTTCCTCAATGTGTCCGTTAAGGTCGCCCATTGAATCCCAATAGCGACGGAACCATACCTTTGAAATCTTTGAGACCTTATATGATATAAAAGCTGCAACGGGCACAAGCCAGATTGCGGCAAAGGTCATGGGTAAATTTCCCCAATAAAGCATCATGAAAAGCGAGCCTATAACCTGAAGAATGCTTGTCATAACGGTAAGAATACTGCTTTTAAGGCTTGCACTTACATTTTCAATATCGTTTATGATTTTTGAAATAACCTGTCCCTTTGTCTGCTTGTCATAATAGCTTAGCGGCAGTCTTGAAAGCTTACCGTTAAGGTCGGCGCGAAGTCCGCACACAAGCTTCTGTGAAACACCTGCAGAAACGAACTCCTGCACAAACGCGAATAACGCAGATGCAACATAAAGCACGGCAAGCATAATAACCTGCTTATATGTTTCTGAAAAATCAACCTCGCCGCCTGCAAGTCTGCCTTCAATCTGCAACTGAAGAATATTCATTATATCCGCCATGTACTTCGGAGCAATAACATTACACAGTGTGCTGATAAGCGCACAGCCAACAACCACAACCATAGGGATTGAATGCGGCTTTATAAGTGCCAGGAATCTTTTGAGTGTTCCCTTGGCATTTTCGGGGCGCTGCTCCTCTTTTCTGTCGGTACGATAAGCGGCATAACGGCTGTTATACTCGGTTTCGGGAACTGACATCTGCTTTTTCTTACTCATTGCCGCTCACCTCCTCCAATGCTTCCTCGGAAAGCTGTGTCACTACAATTTCACGGTAAAGCTCACAGGATGAAAGAAGCTCTTTGTGTGTACCCTGTCCAACTACCTCACCGTCGTTGAGAACAATTATTCTGTCCGCATTGAGAACGGTGCCTACGCGCTGGGCTACAATAACTATATTCACATCGGAAAGATTTTCACGAAGGGAAGCACGAAGACGTGCATCGGTTGCAAGGTCAAGGGCTGAAAATGAATCGTCAAACACAATGATTTCAGCACCCTTTACAATGGCACGGGCAATTGAAAGACGCTGCTTCTGACCGCCCGAGAAATTCTTACCCGCCTGTGAAACAAAGGAATCAAGACCGTCGGGAAGAGAATCAACAAAGGACTTTGCCTGTGCTATTTCAAGAGCGCGCCATATTTCGGCATCGGTGGCATCCTTTTTGCCGTAGCGGATATTATCTCTTATAGTGCCGCTGAAAAGATATGCAGTCTGGGGAATAAAGGCAATGCGGCTTCCGATTTCATGAGGCGCAAGGTCCTTTACATTTACCCCTGCAATTTTAATTTCACCCTCTGTTACATCGTAAAGACGGGAAATAAGGTTGCAGAGTGTGGTTTTACCGGAGCCTGTAATGCCTATAATTGCGGTAGTCTGTCCGGGCTCGGATGAAAAGCTTACATTTTTAAGCTCGAAAAGCTTCTGCGGCTTTTCTTCGGGCTTCTTTTTCTTCGGAGCGAATCTCTTTTTCTTCTCATCCTTTACAACGGGCTTATACCTGAAGGAAACATCCGAAAATTCAAGCTTCCCCTTGTCCTTTTCATCAGGAGTTATCGGATTTTCGGGAGGAAGAACATCGCTCACTGCCTCCATGATAGCCTTGATTCGCTTGCCCGATATTGCGGCACGGGGAATTGAAACTACAATTGAAACAACAGATGTGATAGCACCGAGAATAAGAGTAAAATATGCAATGAATGCCGTCATATTGGGGATTGTTGCAAGAATTTCCTCACTCTGTGTAAGCGGATCAAGCTTATTTGATGCCTCAACACTGATGTATAAAATCACGCAGATAAGTGAATACATGAGCATTGAAATAATGGGGGTAAAGCCTGCCATTATGCGGCTTGCACGCAGTGAAAGACCTGTAAGCTCAATATTTGTATCAAGAAAACGGCTGTCCTCATATTCAGTCTTGTTAAAGGCTCTTATGACTCTGATACCGCTGATTTTCTCACGCATTATCTGATTCATTTTGTCAACAAGCTTCTGCACCTTTGAGAACATAGGCACGATTATACAGATAAGAACAACCGCAAAGGCGAGAAGCACGGGAATTGAAAGAAGCGCAAGCCTTGCAAGCTCGGGATTCATAGAAAAAGCAAGATAAAGTCCGCCGATAAGCATTATGGGAATGGGAATAAGGGACTTCAGTGTGGAAAGTACGATATCGTGGACCTGTCGTACATCGTTTGTGGTTCTCGTTACAAGTGAGGCGACACCGATTTTATCAATATCGCTCTGTGAAAGATGAGAAACCTTGTCAAAGATGTAATTACGCAGGGTAATAGCATATCCCACCGAGGTTTTTGTTGAGAAATATGTATTGGCAATTGAGGTAATAATACTGAGAAGCGTAAAGCCCAGCATTACAAAGCAAAGCTCAAGAAGCCTGTCCATATTACGCTGTAAAATACCCTCCGCCGTTATATTTTTTGTATAAAAGGGAATGAGAAGCTGCATTACCGTATTTATGGTCGCAAACACGATTGAAAGCACAAGGGGGACCTTGTGGGGTCTCAGCATAGAAAGAACCTTCTTCATTTTCCGCCTCCGTAAAACTTTAATTCTATTAATGATACCACAAAAATATAAAAAACACAATATCTCACTTCACTTACACATGAAATTATGGACATTAATTTGATATAAAATAATTAACTTTATTTTGTTGATTCCTACAATTTTGATTTATTTTAAGTTTTTCCCTTGTTTTTTCCCTGATTTTAGTTAATAATATAACTCGTTTATATGTTATTTTTTCTTTTTAATAAATTATAAAGGACGTACAAAATGGTTTTTTCAAGTCTCATTTTCTGCTTTGCATTTCTCCCGATAAGCCTTCTGTGCTATTTTTTGTGTAAAACAGTAAAAACAAGAAATATAATACTTCTTCTGTTTTCACTTGTTTTCTATGCATTCGGCGAGCCGGTATATATCCTGATTCTCGTCATGATGTCACTTCTGTGCTGGCTGTTCTCAAGGCTTATTGATACCTCGCACAGCAGCATTGAGAAAAAGCTGTGGCTTGCAGGTGCGGTGGCAGTGTGCATCGGCTCAATCGGATATTTCAAGTACATAGGCTTTTTCACTGAAACCGTAAATTCGATTATCGGCTCCGATGTATTTGCAATCCCGCAGATAGCCCTTCCCATAGGTATCTCCTTCTATACATTCCAGCTTCTTACTTATGTAATTGATGTATATCGCGGTGAGGTTCCCGCCCAGAAAAGCTTCTGGAAGGTGCTTTTATATGCTTCACTCTTCCATCAGTGCATAGCAGGTCCCATTGTCCGCTACGGTGATGTTGAAAACGAGCTTACCGAAAGAAACGTAAACCTTGCGGAGATGTCACAGGGACTTACCCGCTTTGCCTGCGGTCTTGCAAAAAAAGCAGTTCTTGCAAACGGCTGCGGTTCGGTTGCAGACACACTTCTTCTTTCCGATGCGGCTATAGGAAATTCCGCACTTCTTGCAGAAAACCTTGAAACCATAATGAGCCGTTCCGCTCTTTCCCTCTGGGTGGGCATGGCATTCTACATGCTTCAGATTTATCTTGATTTCTCGGCATATTCCGATATGGCAATCGGCATGGGACTTATGAGCGGCTTCCACTATAAGGAAAACTTCAACTATCCCTATGTGGCTTACTCCGTAACCGATTTCTGGAGAAGATGGCACATGTCTCTTTCAACCTTCTTCAGAGACTATGTTTACATTCCCCTGGGCGGCAACAGGAAGGGCAAAATCAGACAGATTTTCAACCTTTTTGCAGTATGGGCACTCACAGGCTTATGGCACGGTGCTTCATGGAACTTCGTTTTATGGGGACTTTATTTCTTCGTGCTTCTCATTCTTGAAAAATTCATTTTCGGCAAGCTTCTTGAAAAACGCAGACTTGTGGGCAGAATATATCTTCTCACCACAGTTTATTTCGGTTGGGTGCTTTTCAAGTTCACCGATTTTTCAATACTTTCCGCTGTTATCAAGGGTATGTTCGGGCTTAACGGAAATCCCGCGGCGACCTATGAAGCCACAAGCTTTGTTTCAGGCTATATTTTCTTCTTTATCATCTGTGCGCTTGCATGCACACCTGTTGTAAAAACAGCAAAGAAGCTGCTTATAAAGCACGGAAGAACAAGCATGCCCGTAAACATAGTTTATCGTTCGCTTGATATTGCGCTTCCCCTTGTTCTCATTCTTATTGCCTCCGTAACCCTTGTAGGTGATTCCTACAATCCCTTCCTTTACTTCCAGTTCTGATAAGGAGTACACATAATGAAAAAGCTTCCGTCAGCAAAAACACACAGAATCATAAAGCTGGCAACAACCTTTGTGCCTGTCACATTGATTACTGCAATATGCTTTATAATCCCCTTGAGACCCACGGTATCCGAATCTGAAAAGCGAGAGCTTGCAAAATTCCCTGAATTCAGCTTTTCTGCTCTTGCAAGCGGTGAATATTTTTCCGACATTTCCACATGGTTTTCCGATACAGTACCATTCCGTGATTCTCTCATGGCAATCAACTCAAAAATTCAGAATTTTCTCGGCACCTCGGGAACCCTTGTCGGCTTCAACGAGGGCGCGCAGGGTGATGACATCCCCGATGCTCCCGAAGTAAACGATGGTGTTATTGAAACGCTTCCGGGCGGTGAAGCAGCAACAGAGAATCCCACCGAAGTTGAAACCCTTGCGCCCGAGGATATCACCTATCCTGCCGATCAGGGCGAGGCACAAAGAGTTGAACAGATGGGCAGTATTGTAATCTGCGATAATGCGGGCTTTGAATATTACAACTTTGTTCAGTCCACTGCTGATAATTACATCAAGGCTATCAACACTGCAGGTGTGAAATTTGCCTCAACTGCCAATGTTTACGCGACGGTTGTTCCCACAAGCACAGACATCACACTCAATGAAAAGGTCCGTGCAAAGCTCAGTGTTTCCGACCAGAAAAAGGCTATTGAATATATGCTCGGCGGAATTTCTTCTTCAGTCAGAGCATTCAATTGCTATGACAACATCAAGAGTCACAGAAATGAATATGTTTATTTCCGTACCGACCACCACTGGACTGCACTTGCTGCTTACTATGCTTATGAAATTTTCTGTCAGTCAAAGGGCATCAGTCCTCTTCCCTTGAGTGCTTATGAGATATGGAGCTTCGACGGCTTCCTCGGCACCTTCTACAACGATTCGGGCAAGGATCCCGCACTCGGAGCTACCCCCGACCGTGTTGATGCATACAAGCCCCCCTGTCAGTATTCAATGACAATTACCGACAAAAACGGCAGTACCTCCTCAATGCCTCTTCTTTATGATGAATCAAGTGCACCGGCTTCCCTTAAATACGGTACATTCATCTGCGGTGACAATCCCCTTTCAACTATCACAAACGAAACTCTCACAACAGGAGAAACCTGTCTTGTTATAAAGGAAAGCTTCGGTAACGCATTCGTACCATTCCTTGTATATCACTACAAGACTATTTATGTTATCGACTACCGCCACTATACAGGCTCACTTTCATCCTTCCTTGCTTCGCATCCTGTCAACGATATCATCTTTATGAACAATGTTTCAATGACAAGAAACAGCTCACTTGTAAGTGACCTCGCATCATTCATTGCCGGATAAAAAATAAAGACGGAATCTTCAGATTCCGTCTTTTTTACGTACCTGTATGCTAACACGCGCGGGAGCGCGGATTTAAGTTTTCGCGGACCTTTTTCAAAAGGTCCCGGTGTCAAGAGGCAGAGCCCCTGCCGCACTCCGCAGAGTGCGGAATCCTTGCGATTCAATAGCGCAGGAAGATTATAAGGAACCCTCGCCGGGGGTTCCTTATGTGCAAAGCACACAAACAAGTAAATTTAATTTTTATTCAAATTCAAAATTTATATCTCTGTTATACAATTTCTTTACTGATTGCTTTGCTTTTGGTAAATTTCAAATTGCAAATCACTTTTAAGTACGGTTCTTTGCATATCATTTTTCAGAACTGAAACATTTATCATTTTAATGTATTCAATATCATCCGGAATAGTTATTCCGTAAAATTGCTTTTCTTGAAGATTGGCAGTTACATTAAATCCTTTTCCCAATGTTGATGTAAATACATTAAATTTTAACGAAGAATCAAAAACATCATATTCAAATACTTTCCCGTCTGTAGTAATTACAATATATCTTGCATTTTCCTGTAATCGTATTAAGTATGTATCCGTTAGAGTAGAAAGAGTTGCAACAAAAGAAATTGCATCATCTGTCAACGGCTTTATTGTCACACTGTCAACATTAATGTATGACTGCAATTCATCAATAAACGGATTATCAATCTGATCTACATGAAGGAAATTTTGTTTAAACAATTCCAATTCCTCTGTATTATTCTGCAGAGCGTCCAGATAACCTTTTTCAATATCAGAAACAACAAACATTGACAAGACAACACAAATAACAGCAATAAGAATATTCAGTATGATTCCTAATATTTTGTTTTTCTTTAATTTTTCTTTACGCTTTTCAAAATCTGCTTGATGAATATTTTTCTCTTTTATTATATTTTCTTTTTCTTCATTCAATGCAACAACAAACGGTACAAGCCATTCCGAAAAAGCTTTTTCTTCGCCATCAAATATAACTGCTTCACTCATTTTTGAATAAACAGACAGTTGTTGAAATATTTTATCTATATCAAACATCCCCGATATCTGAGGCTTACCAACAAATCTATCCTGCAAAACATATTGCAGATTATTAAGTTTACAGACTGTGATATCATTCGGAATTTCATCAATCCTTAAATCGCATTCATCGTTAGTAAAAACAATAAACGAGAAAACAGGAAGTTCAGGAAAAAGTTTTTGCAGATTCTTTATATGATACGAGTTCTGTAAAACAGGATTTTTGAAGCAGTTGTTTTTTGCAGTTCTGAAATATTGGGTCCATACATTACCGTTACCACTTCCATAAATTGTGCCCTTATAATGTTTAACCTCAAAAACATATAAACCTGTTTCGCAAATAAGCAATAAGTCTATTTCGGTAGTTTTATTTCCTGTTACGGGAATTTCAAGATTCATAAGAATTTTACAAGCACCGGGTAAAAATCTGTAAAGCTCCTCAAAAACAAGATATTCGCCATAGTAGCCTTTTCCTCGTTCATCCCATAGCACTTTTTGCTGCTGTATATCAATTCCTGTTAATTCTTGATAAACCCTTTGAATATCCATTATATACACCTCTCTTAACAGCACAATAGTAACATCAATAAAAGTTAAAGTAAAGACATTCTTTGCATAATTTCTTGCCTTTCTTGTGTGCTTTGCACTTAAGGCCCCCCCGGCGGGACAAATTTGTGTGCCGCTGCCGGTGGCTGATGAAGGCACATAAATTTGGCGAAGAAACAAGGAGTATTGCGCCCGCCCCAAGGGAAGCGAGGCGACAATGTTTCCGAGGCAACGAAAACTTCAATCCGCGTTCCCGCGCGAAGTATAAACCTTTTGTTCTGCATAACAAAAAAGACGGGCACATTGCTGTGTCCGTCAATTTTAATATCATCAGATTATTTGATAAGGCATTCGCCTGACATTTCCTTGGGCTGCTCGAGTCCCATACATTTAAGCATTGTGGGACAGATATCAGCAAGTCTGCCGCCTTCCTTCAGCTCGCAGGGATAACCTACTACACAGAAGGGAACGGGATTTGTTGTGTGAGGAGTGAAGGGATTTCCGTCATCGCCCACCATTCTGTCAGCGTTACCGTGGTCAGCTGTGATGAAGCATACACCACCCATTTCAAGAGTAGCCTTTACTACATCGCCGACACATTCATCAACTGCTTCAACTGCCTTAACTGCAGCTTCCCATACACCTGTATGACCTACCATGTCGCAGTTAGCAAAGTTGAGAACAATTGCATCATATTCACCGCTTCTGATCTTCTCGCAAACAGCATCTCTTACAGGGTAAGCGCTCATTTCGGGCTGAAGGTCAAAGGTGGGAACATCGGGAGACTGAATAAGGATTCTGTCTTCACCTGTAAATGTCTTTTCTTCACCGCCGTTAAAGAAGAATGTAACATGTGCATACTTCTGTGTTTCAGCAATACGAAGCTGTGTCTTGCCGCAATCCTGAAGATATTCACCGAAGGTCTTTGTAAGCTCTTCGGGAGGGAATGCTACAGAAACATTGGGCATTGTTTCATCATACTGTGTCATGCATACGAAGTTAAGGGGGAAGAAGCCGTTCTTTCTCTGGAAGCCGTCGAATGCTTCATCAACGAAGGTGCGGACAATCTGACGGGCACGGTCAGGACGGAAGTTAAAGAATACAACACTGTCATCAGCCTTGATTGTGCCTTCCTTGTTTACAACAGTGGGAACAATGAATTCATCGGTGATTTCCTTGTCATAGGACTTCTGCATTGAGCCTACTGCATCACTGTCTTCAAGACCTTCGCCGTAAACAAATGCAGCATAAGCCTTTTCTACTCTGTCCCATGCAAAGTCACGGTCCATAGCAAAATATCTGCCTGTGATGGTAGCAATTTCACCTACACCAAGCTCCTTGCACTTGTTTTCAACATCAGCAATGAAGCCCTTACCTGATGTAACGGAAACATCTCTGCCGTCCATAATGCAGTGAACATAAACCTTCTCAAGACCGTAGCTCTTTGCCATTTCAAGAAGACCGAAGAGATGCTCGATATGGCTGTGAACACCACCGTCGGAAAGAAGACCCATAAGGTGAAGTGCTGTACCCTTTTCCTTACAGCTTTCCATTGCGGAAATAAGAGCGGGAATATTGAAGAAATCGCCGTCTTTGATGGACTTTGAAATCTTAACAAGCATCTGATAAACAACTCTGCCTGCACCGATGTTGGTGTGACCTACCTCAGAGTTACCCATCTGACCGTCGGGAAGACCTACATCAAGTCCTGATGCACCGATGGTTGTGAAGGGGTTTTCTGCAAAAAACTTATCAAGATTGGGAGTTTTTGCATACTTTATTGCATTACCGCTTTCGGTTTCTCTGATACCGAAGCCGTCCATAATACATAAAACAACAGGTTTTTTCATTATATATACCTCTTATAAAATGAGGGGACGGGGTTACCGTCCCGCAAAAATTTTAAGTATTTACCGCAAAAGACTTATTTTGAAGCAGCCTTTACGATAACTGCAAAATCTTCAGCCTTGAGTGAAGCACCGCCGATAAGACCGCCGTCAACATTTACCTTTGCAACAAGCTCGTCAGCATTCTTTGCATTCATTGAGCCGCCGTACTGAATTGTAACAGTTTCAGCAACTTCCTTGCCATATACTTCAGCAATAGCCTCTCTGCAGTAGCCGTTGCCTTCATCAGCCTGTTCAGCAGTAGCAGTAACGCCTGTGCCGATAGCCCATACGGGTTCGTAAGCAATGATAACATCCTTGAGCTGATCAGCAGTTATGTTTGTAAGAGCCATCTTTGTCTGGAACTTAAGAAGAGTTTCTGTGTAGCCGAGCTCTCTCTGCTCAAGTGTTTCACCAACGCAGATGATGGGCTTGAGACCGTTTGCAAGCGCAGCAAGTGAACGAAGGTTAACAGTCTGGTCTGTTTCACCGAAATACTGTCTTCTTTCACTGTGACCTACAACTACATATTCAACACCGAGCTCCTTAAGCATATCGCCTGCGATTTCGCCTGTGTATGCGCCTGAAGCCTTGAAGTGGATGTTTTCTGCACCGATTTTAATGTTTGAGCCTGCTGCAGCCTCAATAGCAGCGGGAATATCTACGAAGGGTACGCAAAGTACAACTTCACAGTCAGCACCTGCAACGAGGGGCTTCATTTCTTCGATGAGAGCCTTTGCCTGTGCGGGAGTCTTATTCATTTTCCAGTTACCTGCGATAACTGCTTTTCTTGTTGCCTTGTTCATTTTATTTTCCTCCGAAAAATCGGTTTACCGACAAAAATATGAAGGTAAACCGCTTATTATTATTTTAATTACTTTTCGTCAATGCAAGCAATACCGGGAAGAACCTTGCCTTCAAGGTATTCAAGAGATGCACCGCCGCCTGTTGAGATGTGGCTCATCTTTTCAGAGAAGCCGAGCTTCTTAACTGCTGCAGCAGAGTCACCGCCGCCGATGATTGAAATTGAACCTGATTCAGCAACTGCCTTTGCAACTGCAATTGTACCTGATGCGAATGCTTCCCATTCGGAAACACCCATAGGTCCGTTCCAGATAACTGTGCCTGCGCCCTTAACAGCTTCAGAGAAGATAGCTTCTGTTTCGGGACCGATGTCAAGACCCATCCAGCCGTCGGGAATTGCATTGGACTTAACAAGCATATTTTCTGTATCAGGAGCATATTCCTTACCTACACGGTTGTCAACGGGAATAAGGAACTTAACGCCCTTTTCTTCTGCCTTAGCCATAAGGTTCTTTGCAAGCTCAACCTTATCCTCTTCGCAGATGGATGTGCCTACATTGTAGCCGAGAGCACGCATGAAGGTGTAAGCCATACCGCCGCCGATGATAAGAGTATCGCACTTGTCGATGAGGTTTTCGATAACACCGATCTTATCAGAAACCTTTGCACCGCCGAGGATAGCAACGAGAGGTCTCTGGGGATTTTCAAGTGCGCCGCCGATGAACTGAATTTCCTTCTGGATGAGGTAGCCTACTGCAGAGGGAAGATAATCAGCAACACCTGCTGTTGAGGAGTGAGCTCTGTGAGCTGAACCGAAAGCATCGTTTACGAAAATGTCTGCAAGAGCAGCAAACTTCTTTGAAAGCTCTTCGTCATTCTTTGTTTCACCCTTCTCGAAACGTACGTTTTCAAGAAGAACTGCTTCGCCTTCCTTAACTTCAGCTGCAAGTGCCTGTGCACTTTCGCCTACAACGTCGGAAGCAAGCTTTACTTCAAAGCCGAGAAGCTCGGAAAGACGAGCTGCAACGGGAGCCATTGAAAATTCGGGGTTGAATTCGCCCTTGGGACGACCGAGATGTGAGCAAAGGATAACCTTTGCGCCGTTTTCAAGAAGATACTTGATTGTGGGAAGAGAAGCTACGATTCTCTTGTCACTTGTGATAACACCGTTCTCCATCTTTACGTTGAAATCGCAACGAACAAGAACTCTTTTGCCTTTGACAGCGATATCTTCAACTGTCTTTTTGTTGAGTGCACTCATTTGAAATACTCCTTTATATCTTTTATAGTTTTTGCCTTATTTATTTTACCTTGTATATTTTACAACATTGTTAAAAATTTAGCAATCATTAAAATACACAAAGCATATTAACACTTTTAAAAACATTTTGTAAAACCTTGCAAGAAACGGCCGATGTTTATCAGTTGCTCCAGAAAACATAGCCGTCAAGCAGCACTGCTCTTACGGGGGCCGCTTCAACTCCGTTTATCTTAACGGGGAAGGCAACAAGGAAATACTGACCGGGATTCACTGCGGAAAGATCAAGATTTTCAAGCACCGCAATATCCTCGGAAAGAATTGCTCTGTGGGGATTTACCTGGTCTGCGGCAGAGCCTACGGACATGCTGTCCGTACCGATAAGCTCATATCCGAGATAAGCCGCCTCTTCAGCACCTGTTTTCTCAAAATACGCCTTACCGCCGCTTTTGATAAGCACCCTTTTTGTACCCTTGGGGAAATGCTTGTCAACATAGTCCCCCGTAATCATTTCGGTATCAACCTCAATTACACGGCACTCACCGAGGAATTTTCCCAGCGGCACGGAATTTATGGTCTTACCGTTTTCGATAAAATGAAGAGGGGCATCGGCATGGGTACCGCAATGAAGAGTAGTGTTAAGCCTTGCCATATTACAGCCGTCTCCGCCCGCAAATGAGGAAAAGATGC
The DNA here is from genome assembly GCA_045638965.1 of Acutalibacteraceae bacterium. Lineage (GTDB taxonomy): Bacteria > Bacillota > Clostridia > Oscillospirales > Acutalibacteraceae > RUG806. The sequence goes on from JAZUCC010000005.1 coordinate 98,567, forward strand.
TAAGCTCCGGAGCAGGATCACCCGGATAAGGCTCGGTTGTTATAAGATCTTTTGTAATGTCTATTATTTTAAGGTCCACAAAAACACCACACTTTGTCTGTAGTCAGAGACAACACTGATATGATTCAGGGCAAAAGCCCTTACGCGGAATTGCCGTGAAGCAATATACCGCCTCCGCCGTGACGGAAATATCACTGCCGGATTTTTCCGAAGAAAAATTATGACACATTCACATGTCTGTCAATAAGGACAGTTGTCACAAGGAAAATGAACACCGCTGCGATTGCAGTGCAGTAAAGGTTTGTCACTGCATAAGCACCGAAGCCGAGATCCCATGCTGCAGCAACCTCTGCCTCAGAAAGGGTGAAGGTATATGCAGTCTCGGAAATGATGATATAAATCTTGATGAACTTTGTAATCATGCTTGAGAAAACATTCACTGCAAGGAAGCTTCCGAAGAAGAATAAAATCTTGCCTGCCTTGCCTGCCTTGTGGAAGGGACGGCAATGTGAAAGAGTGATTGCAAAGAAAACAAGAAGAACGAACACAATAATTCTTACTGCGCCGTCAAAAGCATAGATAGAAGCAAGGCTTAAAAGCACTGCGATTGAGGGTGTTGCAATACCTGCGGAGTAGCAGAGCTGCTCAACCATTTCAACAACAAGCTCATAAACAGAGTAGTACATGTCATTGCCCTGAACTATATCAACCGAATGCTTCACTATGTAAATGAATGAGCCGAAGCCGCAGACACAAAGCATAAGATAGCTTACGACTACCCAGAAGGAGCCTGAAATCCACTTTGAAAGAAGAAGTGTGCTGCTTCTTACGGGAAGAGTCATTGTAAGGTGACCTTCATCACCGAACATATTTCTCTGATATTCACCTACAACACCTGCAATTGTCATAATGATACCGATTGCGGCAGTAAGACAAAGAGCAACAGATGAAAGGATTTTGATAACGAGACCGAGGCCTATGCCTGTGTCTCCCCATTTTGTCCAGTCTATGAACAGAAGTCCGAGCATTATGACTGCGATGATTCCCATTGCAAGATATACATTGGAAACGGAGCTCATATTTGCCTTGAATGAATTTTTAGTCAACTTCCCAAGCATCACCGATAACCTCCTTGAATATTTCTTCAACGCTCTTACCTGTTGAGCGAAGAGTTTCAATTCCTGTATTTACAAGAATTGAGCCGTGTCCGAGCATAAGAATATGGTCAAAGCTGTGTTCAAGGTCATTCACAAGGTGAGTTGAAAGAACAACAGTAGCATTTTCCTTGTAGTTGCTCATAATGATGTCAAGAATAACGCTTCTTGCAGCAGGGTCAACACCGCCTAAAGGCTCGTCGAGAAGGTAAATATCTGCACTTCTTGACATAACAACAAGAAGCTGAAGCTTTTCCTTCATACCCTTTGACATTGTCTTAACCTTCTGATTGAGGTCAAGCCCGAAGCGTGCGGCAAACTCAATTGCCTTTACCTTATCGAAATCCTCGAAGAAATCACCGTAGTAATTGATGCAGTCAATTGTACGGAATCTTCCGGGGAAGAAGGTGCAGTCAGGAAGGTATGCAACATGAGCCTTTGAGCCGATGCCTATAGGTCTGCCGTCAACCTTTACCATACCTGTGTAATCGTGAATAAGACCTGACAGAATTTTCATGAGTGTGGTCTTACCGCAGCCGTTAGGACCTAAAAGACCGACAATTTTTCCTGAGGGAATGTCAAAGGAAATATTATCAAGCACTATGTTTCCGTCGTAATCCTTTGTGAGATTTCTTACCTTGAAGGCATAGTCATTTTTTCTTACGGGAGCAACATACTCTTCTTCGTAGTTTTCTTCATAGCCCTCTTCGTATGCTTCATCGTAGGTCTCTTCATAAGTTTCTTCGTAGCCTTCAGCCACAGCACCCGTTTCCTGTTCAAAGGGCTCGGGTGAATACTTCTTTTTACGGTTCATAAAAGCCATATTCTGTTCTCCTTACTTTCTGTTATCCTGTGCATATCCGAACTGCGGGAATTCAGCATCGGAATAAATATCCTTGAAATTATCATCGGAAAGAACACGTGCCGCAACACCCAATGCGTTGTCATTGTATGCTGTGTCGTCATGTCTTTGCTGATAGTAGTACCATGTGGTTTCGGGCCAGAGTCCGTAAGCCGCATCAACTGTCTTGTCGGGTGACAGGTGGTTGTGGTCGGGATTATTACATTCTCTTCCTTCCTCGGGGAAATCGGTGAGAATTTCTCCGAGAGGTGCGCTTCTTGCACCGTAAGCGGTTGAGGCGATGTGAATAATTGAGTCGGTGCTCATTCTATCGCTTCCCGAAAGGGCTAAAAACTGAAGTCCGTAGCCGCAGATTGCGAAGAATTCAACGCCTTCCTTTTCAAGCTCCCTTACAACTAAGGGGAACTGAAGACGGAAATTATAGAAATCGTCTGCCTTTTCTCTTAATGCCCTGTGCTTTTCATCGGAAAGATACACATCTCTCAATGCTTCATATCTTTCGGTGGGAATGATACCCCACATTGACATTGAATTTGCAAGCACGGTTTCATTTATTGCATCAAGTGCTTTGTTTATTGTTGCTTCAAAAACACCCTTGGGAAGAAGCGTCAGGAAGCCGCCTGCCTTTTCTGCAGTAGCCTTATCACAGAGCATTTCAATCATCGCAAGGCCGTTTTCGGGTTTTATGTTCTTTTCCATTACGTCAGCTATAAGGTGGCTGCCGCCCAGCGCCGCAACAAAGTACATAACGCGCTTTACATCCTTCTTGTGACGGAAAAGTCTGAAATATACAGTGGAAAGAGCACCGCCGAGGCTTACGGGAACAAGATTTACCTTGTCGCTGCCCGTTTTTTCCTTGACCATGTCAATGAAATTGCTGAGCTCCTTTGCTATTTCGTATGTATCCCCGAAGGAGTTGTAGGAGAAGAAAAAGAGATTTTCCTCACCTATTCTCTCGCTTAACAGCTGCAGGGGAACCATTTTGTAGATATATCTTCTCTCGTCGGGAGTGCATTCTGCAAGAGACTGCGGATAGGACACGACCTTAAGAGAGTTTTTCATGCTGCCGTCGGGAAGAGTGGCTATAGGCTCTGCAATGTCCTTCACCACTGAATAAACCTTATCGGAGAAGCCTGCATCTCTTCTTAAAAGCATCATTTTTGCAAGGGGCATTTTAAGCTCACCGAGAACCTCTTCCCCTTCAACATCAAGAGGCCATGCCATTTTTATTTTTTCACCTGCGCCGTTCACAAGCTCGACCTTTGACTGACCGATACCGGGAAGAATAACGCAAGGTGTGTGCTTACAACAGGACATAATTATTCCTCGATTCACAATTAATCACTTTATATTATCATACAGAAAAGTAAAATGCAATATGCAATATATTATATTATAATTTTTTTCGGCATTTTTTTGCGATTCTGTCGGCTTTTGCGGGGAAACGGGGCAGCTTTTCATAAAGAAGCCCTCTTGCATTGTCCATGTCACTGTCACGCATGAAGCGTCTTATAAAAATTCCGTCGTAAAGGAAATTCACAGCCGCAACAATGCTCATACCCGTGTGATGTGCCATAAAGCACCTTATAATGCGGGGATTTTTGCTGTCCTCCCTGTAATCGACCGCCTCATAAAAGCCGTATTTTCCGTAAGCACCTGCCTTTTCAAGACGGCGGAGATTTTTCAAGGCTCCCGCAGCATCTGTACCGAGGGTAAGAAATGTTGAATAGGGCGACACAACTGCCTCCTCCTTCATATCGGGCTTAAGTCCCGTTTTGTCCGTACCGATTGCCTTGTAGCCGTATTTTTCGTCAGAAGCCTCATCATAGAAGCAGCTCTCCGAAAAGCCGTAGGGAATGCCGTATTTTTCTGCCGCCCTTTTCTGTGCATAAAGACAGCCCCGCAGGCTTTCCCCCTCAAAGGAGCAGAAGGGATGCGCAAGAAACAGCGAGGGCATGAAATGCTCAAACATTGTACCCGACCATGAGCCTGCTGTTACATAAGGGGAATTTTTCACGGAAGTCCGCCCGAGGTCAGCCCAGAAGCGGGAGGGCACCTGCCTTTTAGCCACTGCAAAGTAAGATGTCATGCGGGCCTCGCTCATATAAAGGTCATAGCAGGAGGGAGTAAGAATATCCTTTTCGGCATCAAAGCCTATACGGAAAAGCCCTCTTCTTTCATCGGAAAAGAATGAAAGGTCGGTTGAAGAAATAATTTTTTCTATGCGCTCTGTCAGCTTATGCGTGCCCTCAATTTCCCGCAGTCCCTCTTTGAGTGCAACAAGGCATACAATGAAATTTCCGCAATCAACAGCAGACACATAAAGAGGTGTCACGGGCTTTGCCGTCCTTGTATCGTACCAGTTATAAAAATGCCCTCTGTATTTCGGCAGAAGCTCAATGGTATCAAGGGTTCTGCCTACCTTCTCAAGCAGCTGCAGACGGTCAATTATCCCCGCGTCGTAAACGGCAAGAATGCTTACAAGATACAGTCCGAAATTTGTGGGTGAGGTTCTTGAGGTCTTCTTCCCTGCCGGCACCTCCCACACATTATCGGGCGGGAGAAAATGCTCCCCGGCGGTTACATTTTCACTGAAAAACTGCCACATATCGGCAATATATTTTTTTAATCTTACCCTGTCTTTTTCTGTAATTTCCGTATTGCTCTTACCTGTTTTTTCAAGTCTGTTTTTTATAAAAAACGGTACGGAAAGCACAACAGCGGCACCCGTAATGCAAAACGGAATATTCCCCGAAAGAATTAAAATCAGACCGTAAAGCATTGTTACTGCGGCATAAAGCGACTGTGTTTTTCTGTTATTCTTATCGGAAGCGGCAGCGGTTTTCCACTGCAGAAGATGCCGCTTTGAAATAAGGCTTCTGTATGCCCCGCGTAAAAGTGCATCGACTCTTACAAAAAGCTCAACACCCGCAAGGCATACTGCCGAAAATGCCTTATAAAAGCCTTTTGTGACATCGGTAAGGCTATGGCACGAATATCTTTCATAAAAGGCTCCGAAGCCCCTTTCACAGACTGCACGGACAATATCGTACAGTCCCCGGGAGATAAAGCAGAAAAGCAGGATAAAAAGCATAGCCTGCGCACATTTCATATTGATATATGCCGCTGCAATCAGTAATACAAAGGCAATTACAGGTGCCGATGCTGACAGTGCATTTTCAAGAATCACATATTTTCCGAAGAGAGAAAGACAGGGAGAAAGACTTTTCCCGCCTAAAGGGAAAAACAGATATTTCAGATTCTGCACATCCCCTCTTATCCACCTGTGAAGCCGGGAATAATATCCCTGAAGTGTTGACGGAAATGCTTCGCAGACCTCACTTTCCCCCGAAAAGCCCGTGCGCAGCACCGCGCCCTCGGGAATATCATGGCTTAAAATTCTCCCCTCATCAAAGCGGTCGCAGACAACATTATAAAAAGCATCAATATCAATAAGCCCTTTTCCGCAGAAAACACTTTCACCGAAAAGAGAAAAGCACCTCTCCCCCGCTCCCGCAGAATATGCCTCACTTCCTCCGAAGGTATGAATTTTTGAAAAAAGACTTTTACACGAGGCTTCGGCGGATACCTCAATGCGGGGAGCAATTATGCCGTAGCCCTTTGTTATACGCCTTTTTTCACGGGAATAAACGGGTCTGTTAAGCGGATGCGAGGCGGTTGCAATAAGCTTATCGGCTGAATCAAAGGAAAGCGTCGTATCACTGTCAAGCGTCATAAGATATTCACAATCGGGAAAGCCGCTTACATCTCCGTGAATAACACCGAAGCTGCCCGTATCACCGTTTTTTATATATCTGCAAAGCTCACATATTGCTCCGCGCTTACGCTCAAAGCCTGTATATTCATTTTCACTGACACTGAAAACACGGTCACGGACAAAAAGAGAAAAGCCTCCTGAAAAATCTCTGTTAAGCCTGTCAACAAGGGCTTTTACGGCAGCAATTGCACCGTCATCACCGTCTGAAACGGGAGTGACGGAATTTTTTCTGTCGCACAGAAGAATTACCCTTACATTTTTGTTTTTTGTGCTGAATTTCAACCTCTTAAGATGAAAATAAAGCTCACCGCAGTCCTTTTCTTCGGGCAGAAGAGTGCATACAGAAACCGCAAAAGGCTTGTTATAGGGTACATCCTCACCGAAGCACGGCAGAGAAAATGTCTCGGAAAACATCGGGATGAGCCTGTCCGTAAAGGGCTTTAGTGCGAAATAAAGAGGCACAATGAGAAAGGGAGCAAACAGAATTTTTCCTGCGAGATAAGAAACAGCAAGGCTTATAAGCCCGCAGATTACCCATGAAAGAGCAATAAAGCATACCGCTTTCTTTTCAGGGAAAACAGGCAGAAAAAAACCTATGTGACGGCTCTCATTTATAGCTGATGCAAGGGCATTTTTCACAAAATCCGTTTCACTGCACTGTGCCTTTTCCGCACCTGCTTTAACTGCAAAACGGTACATTCTGCGGCTTTGATTATTCATTTTTTCATACACTGAGGAAGGGTCCTCCCGCAGATATTTATCAACTCTGCAAAGTCCCCTTATAACCTCTTCAGAATCCGTATCGCGAAGCATGGTAAGGCTTTCAAGGCAATGAAGAACCGTATTTTTGCTGTCATCGTAAAGCCTGTCGCACAGGACTGATACGGCGGCAGAAAACAGCAACGGAAACAAAGCCTCGCTCTGAAGCACCGTCAGCATTTCCGAAGAAAAATACGCAGTTATGCTTTCTTCATTCACCGTAATATCACGGGACAAAAATTTTCTGCACATAAAAAATAGCGGCAAAAGACCTTCATCACCGTAACGGGATAAAAAGCCCTTTGCCGAGCAGATTGCCGAAGAAAGCACGGAAAAATTTTCCATAATCAGAAGGGCCGCCTCACTGTTTTCATTCAATGCAAGCTGCCTTTTCAGGTACCCTCTCAATTTTCTGTCATACTTTCCGAGAACTGACATAAGAGTCATAAAAATCCCCCTGCGGACACTTTTTGTTTTCAGGGAAAGTCTTGACAGATTCAGCAAAATTATTCAGTTTTTCCGTAATTTCTTTTCACATCGAAATAAAAGCCGTCAACCCTGCCTGCCTGAAAATATGCCCTGAGCCTGATTTTTCCTGTTTTCAGTGCGGCTGTGACATCAAAAACGGTATTCCCCTCACTGTCCTTTTCGGGTGTAAGCAGAGCCTTGTCAGCATAAACCCTGTAGGGAGCGCAGGTACCCTTGAAAAAGATTTTTACGGTATCATTTACCTGCTTGGGGCAGATAAATTTTCTTTCAACAGTAAACGGAGATTCGCTTTCAAAGGGAAGAAAGCTTTTCTTTCTGAAAAGCCCTCCGCCGTTTACTATGTACATTTTATCGTTGAGTAAAACTGTTCTGTCCATATCTTATACAAGAGGAGCAAGTGACTCATCAGCACCGCTGAGCATGAACTGGGGATACTGTGAGAAGGTGTTTATATCGGTCTGCTCGTCTGCCTCAAGAAGAGCGCAGAGGAAAAGCACACAGTCTGAGCCGTAAAGACCGAAAACATGACCCGCACCCTTTACAAACCATGTATAGTCCTTATAAAGACAGGTGTTTGCATTGATGCACTTGTCAGCGGAAATATACTTTGCATCGCCTGTAAGCTGTTCTGCGGGAAGCTCCTTGCCGATTACAGATGTAAGAGCACCGCCTGACATGGGAGCAGTTTCAATAACACCGTCAGACTGATACTTTGCATGCTCATATACGGGAGCAATGGGAGTGTCATAAGCAGCAACGATAGCAAGCTTCATGCCGCCGTCGAGAGCGGAAGCGAGAATTTCCTCTCTCTGTGAGCCTACTGTTTCATAGTATGCATCAAGTCTTTCAAGAAGACCTGCATACTGCTCCTCCTTACCCTCGAAGATAAATGCTCTTGCTTCCTCGTAATATTCCTCCTGCATCATTGACCAGAAGCCGGGAAGTGTTGCAAATGTGGGGATAAGGGTTTCGTTATAAATCTTTTCCTCATATTTCTTTGCGAAATTATTCACGATTTTGCAAAGAACATCAAGACCGCCTGTGATATTGCCGAAATGGATAAGTCCTGAAAGAGCGGGCACATTAGCGGCAACAAATGTATCAAGAGTATCTGCATCGAAGCAAACATTGCCTCTGAAAAGGTCTGTGATGATGTCTGTACCGAACATTACGGATGTGTTGGAGATAACTGTATCAATCTTTTCACTGCCGTATTCTGCAAGATAAGCCATTGTGATGCTGCCGCCCATGCTGCAGCAGATAATATCAACCTTATCTGTGCCGTGGTCAGCAAGTGCCTTTTCAACAGTTGTGTTGAGAAGGTCAGCATTATCCATGGGGTCAAGACGCCAGTCATATACGAAATAATACACATTTTCTCCGCCGTAGCGTGCTGCAAGAGAAGCAACAAGGCTGATTTCATCGGATGCACCTGTATCAGCAAGCTCGGGATAGCTTGCAACTGCCTCGGGATACCACTCTGCGGAAATGTTTGTATGAACTGAATTGCCGTTTTCATCGCAGGGATAGTCTGCAAAAAGTGTTACCACATATTCACAGATAACCGAAACAGCAGCATCCATGCTGAAGGTTGTGATAAGTGTTGCGAATGTCTTTGTGAGATACTTGAAAAGCACGCCTGCATCAAACTTTACGTTTACGGGACTTGCATTTTCAGTGCCTCTGTCATACTGAAGACCGCCTGCAAAATTCATGCCGCGGACAACGATTACGGGATAATCACCCTCAACCTGCTCAATAACAGGCTGTGCAGTCTCTTCAGCAGTCTGCACCTCTGCCGCATTTACGGTGAAAAGTGCTGATATTACGATAAGCATGCTTAAAATAACAGAAAGGATTTTTTTCATTATTATTCCCCCGGAAAAAATTATTCTCTGTTATTTTACCACATTGAATTTCAAATGTAAATGCCGATTTTTCAGGGATTTTCCTGAAAAGGTATTTTCTGTCACGGGAAGCATCAGCATTACAAGGGCGCAGAAGCCGTTGAAAAACACATTCAGGAAGCCTATCTGCATTTTTATGTCACCCGCAAAAAGCCTTTCCGCAAGCATTACCACAGGAAAAATTTCCGCAAGAAGAACAAAAAACACCGAGCCTGCGAAATTGTATAAAATGTGTATAAGCGAAACCTTTTTCGCTGCTCCGCCAAGCCCTGCCGATGCAATAAGGCAGGTTGCGCAGGTGCCTATATTTGCTCCTAAAATTATGTAAAAGGCCTGATTTATTCCGATTATTCCGTCCTGTGCCATTGTCTGCAGAAGTGCGGTCACAGCCGAGGATGATTGTATCAGAGCGGTAAAAATACTGCCCGTAAGCAGTCCCGTAACAGGCGAATCACTGTTTCTTAAAATATCATATATAAGTCTGCTGCTTCTGATATCCGCCGCCGCAGTCTCCATTGTATTCATTCCCACAAAAAGAAGCCCGAAGCCCACCAGAAAATAGCCTGCTCCGTTGAGCCTTCTGTTTTTTGAAAAAGCAACAAGTGAGGTTCCGATAACACACATTACGGGTGCGGCATCAGAAAATGACATGGCGGTAAGCATCCCCGTAAAGGTGGTGCCCAGATTCGCCCCCACAATTATCCACATTGCGTTATACAGTGAAATTATCCCCTTATCCGCAAAAGCGGCAGTAAGCACGCTTACAGCTGAAGAGGACTGCAGAACTGCGGTGATTGCCGTACCGGTAAGCAATGAGGAGAATCTCCCCGATGTAAACCGATGAAGCATTTTCTCACTTTTTTCAGCAAAGGTATCTCCGAGAGTCTTTTTTATAAGAAGCATTCCGAACATGAAAAGAGCAACACCCGAGGACAGTGAAATCACCGACATAACCCCCATAAAAACACCCCCGTCGAAAAAATTCATAAAAGAACAAAAATTTACAAAAAAAGGTCAAAAAAACATATTGACAGTATGAGAGTACTGTTGTATAATGTCAAAGAATTAATGCAGAATTACCCACGCAGTATGCGGAGGGAGGGAATAGAATGAGTCAGGTAAAAGTTAAAGAAAATGAATCTCTTGACAGCGCACTCAGAAGATTTAAGCGTCAGACATCTCGTGACGGCGTTATCCAGGAAGTACGTAAGAGAGAGCATTACGAGAAACCCTCTGTAAAGAGAAAGAAAAAGTCAGAAGCTGCTCGTAAGCGCAAATTCAAATAATCGTATCAGACAGGCGGGCCTTGCTAAAGGTCCGTCATTGTTTTTAAGGAGAATCATGAAGGACACGAGTATAAATTCAAACTCAACCCCGAAATATTTTTATGACAGTATTACAGATATTACCCCCGAGGACATAATCCGAATGGGCGGTAAGGCTGTAGGAATAGATCTTGATAACACAACTGTGTATGACAGCACCCTTCAGCTTTTCAAGGGTGTCAGAAAATGGCTTGAGGACATACAGAAGGCGGGGCTTCCCATTGTTATTGTCACAAACACCTACGACATAAGAGCAAAGCTTATTGCAAAGAAAATGGGAAATCTCCCCTATATCTACGATGCTGACAAGCCCGAAACCGAGTGCTTTACAAAGGCATGTGAAATGGCAGGCGGTGTAAAAATGAGCGAATTGGTTATGATTGGCGATCAGCTTTTCACCGATGTTCAGGGAGCCAACAATGCGGGAGCAATATCCGTAAGAGTAAAATATAAGGCAAGAGAGGTAGTTCTCTTTCCGTATTTCGTATCAATCAGAAAAAAAGAAAAAATATATCTTGAAAGTAAAGGTTTGGGTGATAAAGTATGATGTTCGGTACAGAAAAGCTCTGGAACAGAATTTCAGCCGAGGCTGATGCTGCAATTATTTTTTCAGAGGAAAACAGAAGATATTTCACAGGCTTTCCGTCCTCCGACGGTGCACTTTTAGTGTGGGGCGGTAAGGCACTTTTCTACACAGACAGCCGCTACACAGAGGCTGCGTCAAAATGCATCGGCGAGGAATTTGTAGTTGATTCTACTAATTTATATGAAAAATTCACCGAAATATTCAACCGCCACGGTGTAAAAAAGGTAGCAATTGAAAACCACAGAATGACACTTGCTGAGTTTGAGGATATAAAGATAAAGCTCCCCTGTGTTGAATTTGTAACCACCTCCCTTCTTGCAGACGCAATTGAGGAAATCAGAATCGTCAAGGAAGAATGCGAAATCGAAAAGATAAGAGCCGCACAGAAAATTGCGGAGGATGCATTTGACCACATCATAAAGTTCATAAAGGAAGGCATGACCGAAAAGCAGATTTCACTTGAGCTTGATTTTTACATGCTCTCCCACGGTGCAGAGGCACTTTCCTTTGAGACAATTGCAGTTGCAGGCGCTAATTCCTCAATGCCCCACGGTGTTCCCGGTGACTATAAGGTTAAAAAGGGCGATTTCATCACTCTTGACTACGGTGCAGTGGTTGACGGCTATCATTCCGACATGACAAGAACAGTATGTCTCGGTGAGCCTTCCGACAAAATGCGTGAGGTTTATAACACCGTGCTTGAAGCACAGCTCAAGGGTCTCGAGGTTCTCCGCGACGGCATTACGGGTCTTGATGCAGACAAGGCAGCAAGGGAAATTATTGACGAGAAGGGCTACGGCAAGAATTTCGGTCACGGTCTCGGTCACGGTGTAGGAGTAGAAATCCACGAGTCTCCCCGTCTTTCCCCCAAGGCTTCACACACCCTCAAGGCAGGTCATGTTGTGACTGTTGAGCCCGGAATTTACCTCCCCGGTGAATTCGGTGTAAGAATTGAGGATATGGCAGTTATCACAGAAAACGGTTCAATCAACCTCACCACCTGCCCCAAGGAGCTTATAATTCTGTAAAAAAAGAGTAATTTTTGGCATATATACAGAAAATATTTGTCAAGGTACTTGCAAAAAGGGAAAAAATAATATATTATAGACAGGTAATTATACACATTACCGAGAAAGGATTGATATTTATGGTATCAGCCGGCGATTTCAGAAACGGCGTTACATTTGAAATGGATGGTGGAGTTTGGCAGATTGTTGAATTCCAGCACGTTAAGCCCGGTAAGGGTGCTGCTTTCGTTCGTACAAAGATCAGAAACGTAATTCAGGGCAGCGTTGTTGAAAAGACATTCTCACCCACAGACAAGTTCCCCACAGCTTTCGTTGAAAGAAAGGAATGTGAATATTCCTACAATGACGGCGATCTTTACTACTTCATGGATCCCGAAACCTACGATATGATTCCCGTAGGCGCTTCCGAGCTTGATGACAACTTCAAGTTCGTTAAGGAAAACATGGTTTGCCGTGTTCTTTCCTACAAGGGCAAGGTTTTCGGTGTTGAGCCTCCCAACTTTGTTGACCTTCAGGTTACTGAAACAGAACCCGGTTTCAAGGGCGACACAGCTACAAACACACTTAAGCCCGCAACTGTTGAAACAGGTGCTATGGTTAAGGTTCCCCTCTTCATTGAAGAAGGCGAAATGATTCAGATTGATACACGTACAGGTGAATACCTCGGCCGTGCATAATTGACAAAATCTGCGGCTGCACTTCTGCGGCCGCTTTTTTGCTATAACACAACAAAGGAGTTTTTACTATGAATATTACAGAAAAGGTTGCATATCTCAAGGGTCTTATGGACGGTCTTGAAATCGACAAGGCTACAAAGGAAGGCAAAATCCTTTCAGCTATGGCTGACATTCTTGAAGACATCGCTCTTACAGTAGCAGACAACTGCGACCAGATCGATGCTATCGACGAAGACCTCGACAATCTTGAAGAATTCGTTTACGAAGGCGATTTCTTTGACGAAGACGACGAAGAGTGGGACGATGACGACTACTGCTTCGGCGATTGCGGCGATTGCGAAGGCTGCGACGATTTCGATGTTGATGAATATGAATATGAAATCGAATGCTCAAACTGCCACGAAACAATCTTCATTGACGAATCTGCTTTTGAAGAAGGCAAGACCTTTGAATGCCCCGCTTGCGGCACAATTCTTGAAGCTTACACAGAGCTCGACGACGAAGAATAATCAAAGCAAAACATTAAGGGAATCCGTAACGGATTCCCTTTTTTCGTTGCAGAAAAAAATAAAAATATGATATACAATGTCCCTTTTACGGTACTTTAATTATGATATACTGTATCTGAAAAAATTTAAGGGAGCATATTTTTATGATTTATCTTGACACTTTCAGTTTTCCCACAGAGGATGAGGAATTTGCTTATTTATTTCCGAAGACGGGGAAAAATGTGCTGACCTGCTATACATCAAAATATCCTTTCGGGCTGTATTCAGGAAGAGGCTTACCCGATGAAATTGAATTCGGTGATATCACAATTTTCTGTGGTAATAACGGCAGCGGAAAAAGCACGATACTTAATGTAATTGCCGAAAGGCTTAAAATAAAGAGGGATTCCCCCTATAACCGAACCGATTTTTTTGATGACTATGCATCTCTTTGTAAATTTACACTTGAAGAAAGAATATCCCCCGACAGCCGTGTTATAACAAGTGATGACGTATTTGAACGGGTGCTTGATATCAGAAGAATAAACAGCGGAATTGACACAAAAAGGGATTCAATCATAAACGAATGGGTAGAGCTCAGAAGCGGCGGCACGGACACACAGCTTCACGGGATTGACGATTACGACCGTTGGAAAAAGGTAAGCGATGCCAGAAACAAAAATATAAGTCAGTCTCAGTATATCCGCTCCCGACTTATGCGAAACGTTGCGGAGCGTTCAAACGGAGAAAGTGCCCTTTCCCTTTTTGTTGATGCGATACATGACAATGCACTTTATATTCTCGATGAGCCCGAAAACAGTCTGTCGCCTATGAATCAGCTTGAGCTTAAATATTTTTTGGAGGACTGTGTACGGCACCACGGATGTCAGTTCATAATTTCCACCCACTCCCCTTTCCTGCTGTCTCTTAAAGGAGCAAGAATTTATGACATAGATTCAAATCCCGTAAAGGTGACAAAATGGACAGAGCTTGAAAGTGTAAGGGTATATAAAAATTTTTTTAAAGAAAACTCTTTCAGATTTGAATAACAAAAGGACCTTAAGGTTTTATACTCCTTAAGGTCTGATTTTCATTTATTTTTTCTTTTTGCCGAAGAGACCGCCCTTGCCCTTGTCGCCGCCGAGGGAGCCGACATTTGAGGGATTGAGATCAGCTTCAAATTCTCTTAAAAGCTCCTTCTGTTTTTCGGAGAGCTTTTTGGGAACAACAACCTCAACACGAACCAGCTGATCGCCCTTGCTTCTGCCGTTGAGATTCTGAATACCTCTGTCCTTGAGCTTGAACACGTCACCGGGCTGTGTGCCTGCAGGAACGGTATATTTTACATCACCGTCAAGAGTGGGAACAATAAGCTCACAGCCGAGAGCCGCCTGAACAAAGCTTATATTTGCCTGATACCACACATTGTAGCCGTCACGCTCAAAGTAGGGATGATTTCTTACGTTGACACCGACACGAAGGTCACCTGCGGGACCGCCGTTAACACCCTTGTTGCCCTGTGAACGCACGGAAACTGCCTGTCTGTCGTCAATACCTGCGGGGATATTCACTTCAACCTTGGCAGCTCTTCTTACTCTGCCCTGACCGCGGCACTTCTGACAGGGATTAGGAATAATTGTACCCTTACCGCCGCATGTGGGACAGGGCTTCTGTGTCTGCATTACACCTAAAATTGTTCTCTGCTGTGTGGTAACAGAGCCTGTGCCGTTACAAGCAGAGCAGGTCTGAGCAGTAGAGCCTGCTGCCGCGCCCGAGCCCGAGCAGCCGTCGCAGACCTCAATGCGGTTTACCTCAACAGTCTTTCTGCAGCCCTTTGCAGCCTCCTCAAAGGAAATTGTGATATTGGTCTGAATATCACCGCCACGCTGGGGAGCATTGGGATTGTGTCGCTGACCGCCGCCGAAGCCGCCACCGAAGCCGCCGCCGAAAATGGATGAGAAAATGTCACCCATATCAAAGTCCATACCGCCGAAGCCGCCACCGAAGCCGCCGCCCCCTGCACCGTAGTTGGGGTCAACGCCTGCGTGGCCGAAGCGGTCATACTTTGCCTTCTTATCTGCATCGGAAAGCACTTCATAGGCTTCGTTGCATTCCTTGAACTTTGCCTCTGCTTCAGCATTTCCGGGATTAAGGTCGGGGTGATACTGCTTTGCCATTTTTCTGTAGGCTTTTTTTATTTCATCGTCCGAAGCGCCCTTGCTGACACCGAGGACCTCATAGTAATCTCTTTTATCTGCCATAACATTTATCCTTTTTGAAATATCGGATTAAGTACATACGGCCGCGGAAAACGTCAGTATCCGCAGCCTGTGAAATCAAAGATTAAACATCTGTGTAAGATGCATCATAGTAGCCGTCTTCACCTGAAGCACCTGCATCAGCAGCGTAGCCGTTGCCTGCACCTGCACCGAAGTCGGGAGCACCCTGCTCGGGAGCAGCAGCCTTATAAAGCTTTTCGGAGATTGCATAGAATACCTTTGTAAGCTCCTCCTGACGGGACTTGATAAGGTTATAGTCCTCACCCTTGAGAGCCTCCTTGAGAGCATCTACAGCTGCGTTGATGTCAGCCTTGTCGCCGTCCTCAAGCTTGTCACCGCTTTCGGAGAGCATCTTTTCACACTGATATACCATCTGGTCAGCATTGTTCTTGATGTCAAGCTCTTCCTTACGCTTCTTATCCTCTTCAGCAAACTGCTCTGCTTCTCTTACAGCCTTTTCGATATCATCCTTGCTCATGTTTGAGGAAGCTGTGATGGAGATAGCCTGCTCCTTGCCTGTGCCGAGGTCCTTTGCGGATACATGAACGATACCGTTTGCGTCAATATCAAAGGTAACTTCAATCTGGGGAACGCCACGTCTTGCGGGAAGAATACCGTCAAGCATGAACATACCGAGAGTCTTGTTGTCCTTTGCAAATTCTCTTTCACCCTGAAGAACATGAACCTGAACTGAGGACTGATTGTCAGCAGCTGTTGAGAAAATCTGGCTCTTTCTTGTGGGGATAGTTGTATTTCTTTCAATAATCTTTGTACAAACACCGCCGAGTGTTTCAATACCGAGGGACAGGGGGGTAACGTCGAGAAGAAGAAGACCCTGCACGTCGCCTCCGAGAACACCTGCCTGAAGAGCAGCACCTACAGCTACACATTCATCGGGGTTGATGCCCTTGAAGGGCTCCTTGCCTGTGAATGCCTTGATAGCCTCCTGAACTGCGGGAATTCTTGAAGAACCGCCGACCATGAGAACCTTGTCAATTTCGGAAATCTTGAGACCTGAATCGCTGATAGCCTGACGAACGGGACCCATTGTTGCTTCTACAAGGTCAGAGGTAAGCTCATTGAACTTTGCTCTTGAAAGAGTAAGCTCGAGGTGCTTGGGGCCTGTAGCATCTGCAGTGATGAAGGGAAGAGAGATAGCAGATGTTGTAACACCTGAAAGCTCAATCTTTGCCTTTTCTGCAGCTTCCTTGAGTCTCTGCATAGCCATCTTGTCACCGCGAAGATCTATGCCTTCAGCCTTCATGAATTCGGAAACGATCCAGTCGATAACTCTCTGGTCGAAGTCGTCACCGCCGAGACGGTTATTACCTGCAGTTGCAAGAACCTCCTGAACACCGTCGCCCATTTGGATGATAGAAACGTCGAAGGTACCGCCGCCAAGGTCATAAACCATAACCTTCTGGTCATTTTCCTTGTCAATACCGTATGCGAGAGCCGCAGCTGTGGGCTCGTTGATAATTCTCTTTACTTCAAGACCTGCAATTTTACCTGCATCCTTTGTTGCCTGACGCTGTGCGTCGGTGAAGTATGCGGGAACAGTGATAACTGCCTCTGTAACGGCTGTGCCGAGGTAGCTTTCAGCATCGCTCTTGAGCTTCTGAAGAATCATTGCTGAAATTTCCTGAGGTGTGTAAGCCTTTTCGTCAATCTTTACACGGTACTCTGTACCCATCTGTCTCTTGATTGATGCGATTGTCTTGTCAGGGTTTGTGATAGCCTGACGCTTTGCAACCTGACCTACCATTCTTTCGCCTGTCTTACCGAATGCAACTACAGAGGGAGTTGTTCTTGCGCCTTCTGCATTTGCAATAACTACGGGCTCACCGCCCTCGATAACTGCTACACATGAGTTTGTTGTACCTAAGTCGATACCGATGATTTTTGCCATTATTGTTTCCTCCAAAAATTAGAATTTATATCAGTTAGCAACTATTACTGTAGCGTGACGGATAACCTTGTCACCCATTTTATAGCCCTTCATATACACTTCGGAAATTACGTTTTCGCCTAAGCTTTCATCGTCTATATGCATAACACCGTTGTGGATGTTGGGGTCAAATTCATCACCTTTTGCGCCGTATGCCTCAACACCGAGAGAGGTAAAAACCTCAAGCAGCTGATTTACGGTCATTTCGATACCCTTCTTATAGCTTTCGAGGTCTGTTTCAGCCGCAGAAGCTCTTTCAAAGTTATCTATTACGGGCAGGAATTTTGAAACGATATCTGTCTTTGAATCGGAGAAGATTGCCTCCTTCTCTTTTTGTGAACGCTTACGGAAATTATCATATTCCGCAACAGTACGAAGATACTTGTCGTTTGCTTCAAGAAGCTTTTTGTTGAGCTCTTCAATTACCGCATCTCTTTCGTCGGCAGCACCGGCAGCTTCTTCAGTGACTGTTTCTTCCTTTTCAATTACTTCAGGCTCTTCTGAAGTCTTTTTCTTATCCTTTGCCACTTTACACTGTCCTTTCTTAAACTATTGTTTCCGCAAGAATAACTCCCGTTATTTCGCTGATGTATTTTACCAGGGGTAAAACTCTTGAATAATCTGTTTTTGTGGGAGCGATAACTCCGATTGAGCCCATTGAAAATTCACCTGCACTGTAGGGAGCTTTGATAACCGCCGCACGTCTTAAGCAGGAAAATTCGTTTTCCGTTCCTATCTGAAGCTTTACCGCTGTTTCCTTATCGGTCTCCATAAGAGCCGCCGCCGCGGTTTTATTCTGCAGAAGCTGCATTATTTCAAGCCCCGACTGTGCAAGCTCCTCACTTGCAAGCAGTGCTTCATAGCCTGCAACAATTACATCTGCGCCAGAGGCTTCAAGTGCCGATTCAAAGAAGGACACTATAAGAGGCATTATATCAAGGGATTTTTCACCGAGAGCCGCCGCAGTGCTCTGCAGCTTTGCAGTTGTGAATTCTCCTGCCTCAATTCCTATAAAGTTTGCCGCAGTAACATTATGAAACAGCTCAATAAGCTCATAATCAATATCACATTCAAGCTTTGCGATTCTGCTTTTCGTGACACCCGCCGAGGTTTTCACAACCACCATAGCGGTTTTCTTGCTGAGGGGAATTACCTGTGTGCCTGTTATAACGGAGCTTTCACTGTGAGGTGTTATTGCCACCGCACAAAGACCTGTTACCGCTGAAAGAGTCTGGCAAATCTGTGAGAGAATTCCCACCGTGTCACCGTCGGTACGGTCAATGCTCGAAAGGATTCTGAACATATCCGCATCTGACGGGGAGAAATTCATGAGAAGTCTGTCAATGTAATATCTGTAGCCCTTATCGGAGGGGATTCTGCCTGCCGATGTATGCGGCTGACTTAAATATCCCATATCTGACAGATATGCCATTTCGTTTCTTACCGTTGCCGATGAAACGGGAAAGGACAGAACCTCAACAAGGAATTTTGACCCTACAGGCTCACCTGTGGTGATAAATCTTTCGATAATTGCAGAAAGTATTTTTTCCTTTCTTTCGGAAAGTTCCACCGCAAGCCCTCCTTTTTAAGTTTTAGCACTCTTGCTCTTTGAGTGCTAACCACATCTATAATATAGCCTCCGACAGCGTATTTGTCAATAGAATTTGCAATATTTTTTCAAAAATTCCTGATTTTTATAGCATTCCCACTATCAGTGTGCCAGCTTATGCTTATTTTTATTCCTGCCGCATACAATAATGTTAAATTAATACTTGTAATATTTATGGCATTATGGTAAACTGTAGTGTGATTTAATATCTGATAAATACGGAGTTGAAAATATATGACTGATATTTCAAATCTTTGCATGGAATGTCTGGGAGTCAAGAACGAAGCAGGCATCTGTCCCCGCTGCGGCAAAGAAGAAGAAATTGTTCAACCGTCCCCTTATCTTCCCATAAAAAGTGTTATCGCACAGAGATACCTTATTGCAAAGGCACACAAGTCCAACAGTGAGGGCATAACCTACGGTGCGTACGATATGAAGCTGGGCAAGGCAGTTTCCGTAAGGGAATTTTTCCCCGACAGAACCGCTGCAAGAGATGCGGATCTTATATCCGTGACTGTAAAGGAAGGCTTCGGGAATGCACATTCACAGCATCTCAATGCGTTTCTTTCCTTATGGAGAAAGATGATGAGACTCAAGGGCGTTACCGCTCTTATCACCGTTACCGATGTATTCGAGTGCAACGGCACTGCTTATGCGGTATATGAGGAATCGGAAAGAGTTACATTAAGAGATTACCTTCTTGATACAAAAGAGGGCTATATCACATGGGATCAGGCAAGAATTCTTTTCATGCCCGTTCTTTCAACACTGGGAACTCTTCACACCTCGGGAGTTATCCACAAGGGAATAAATCCCACCGCATTCATTTTTACAAAGGACGGCAGACTGAAGCTTACCGATTTCTGTACTGAGCATGTAAGAACAGGGGGCGGCTTTGCAAAGCCCGAAATTTTCGATGGCTTCGCACCGCTTGAGCAGTATTCCGTTCCCGCCCGCCCGGATGCCAGAACCGACATCTATTCATTCTGCTGCGTACTTTACCGTTCACTTATCGGTGCAATGCCCATTGATGCAAGGGAAAGAGCAGAAAATGACAGAATGATGATTCCCGCGAAGTTTGCGGAGCAGCTCCCCGCTTATGTTATTAACGCGCTTATCGGCGGTATGGCTATACATCCTGATGACAGAACAGACAACATTGAGCAGCTGAGAAATGACCTGTCGGCTTCACAGCGTGCAATAGGCGCATCCGCACCCGCATATACACCCGCGAAGGAAGCACCTGTAACAAAGGCACCCCCAAAGCCTGTTATGACAGAGCCGCTCAATCCCCCGAAGAAATCCGCTCCCTCAAGAGAGCAGATAAAGGCACAGCTTGAGCTTGAAGCAAAGCAGAAAGCAGCAAAGAAGAAAAATGCACAGATTGCTTTTCTTTGCGTAATCCTTGCAATTCTTATAGGAGTTATCGGCTTCCTGTCCTTCAGGCTTGCAGATATGCAGGGCTTCGGTCAGCCCGAGGAAACAACAAATTCCTCAACAATGATTTCCGTTCCCAACTTCATAGGCGGATATATTCAGGATATTATCACAAATCCCGAATACACCGAATATTTCATTTTCAATACCGTGCAGGAGCATAACGCTACCGTTATGGCAGGTATTGTAACAAACCAGAACATTCCCGCAAACTCCACGGCATCAAAGGGCGACACCATTATTCTTACAATAAGTGCAGGTCCGAGAACCCTTGCCGTTCCCGATGTTACGGGATATACCTATGAGCAGGCTGAGAGGATTCTTCTTGAGCAGGGCTTTACCTGCGTAAAATCACTTATTCACAATGACGGTACAATGCCCGGAAACACCGTAGCGGAAACAATCCCTGCAAAGGGTGAGGCTGTTACAGAGGGCAAGCCCATTACTATTGTGGTTTACACCTCCCTTGAAGAGGAAACCTCTGCAGAGGAGCAGAACACAGGCGGAAATGCCGTTGAAGAATTCCTCAACGGACTTCTTTCACAGAATCCCCGGCAGTAATAAATATAAAGGCGTGACAGAACGGTGAATTATTTTTCACAGTTAAAGGAAGATATAGCCTGCGTAAAGGAAAGAGACCCCGCCGCAACCTCGGCACTTGAAATTCTTCTTCTTTACCCGGGACTCAAGGCCATAAGGGCTCACAGAAAGGCTCATTGGTTCTATACTCATAAAATGCACTTTCTCGCAAGATATGTATCACAGAAAAGTGCAAGAAAAACAAACATTGAAATTCATCCCGGTGCAACAATCGGCAGACGCTTTTTCATTGACCACGGCACAGGTGTTGTTATCGGTGAAACCGCAGTAATCGGCGACGATGTTACCATATATCAGGGAGTAACTCTCGGCGGTACGGGTAAGGATATCGGTAAGCGTCACCCCACAGTAGGCTCGGGAGTTATGATAGGAGCAGGCGCAAAGGTGCTCGGTCCCTTCAGAGTGGGCAACAATTCAAAAATTGCCGCAGGAAGCCTTGTGCTTCATGAAATCCCCGACAACTGCACAGCAGTGGGCGCACCGGCCCGCGTTGTCAAGCGTGACGGTGTGAGGGTTGATCTGCTTGACCAGATTCACATGCCAGACCCCGTTGCACAGGAATTTGACAAACTTTACAAACGCATAGCACAGCTTGAAGAGGAGCTGTCTGCATTAAAAGGAGACATAAAAGAATGAAGGTTTATAACACCCTTACAAGACAGAAGGAAGACCTGAAGCCCATAAACGAGGGCGAGTTCAGAATCTACGCATGCGGACCCACCGTATATAACTATATACATATCGGTAATGCCCGTCCCATCTGCGTATTCGACGTATTGAGACGATACCTTGAATACACAGGCAACAAGGTCACATTCGTTCAGAATTTCACGGATATTGACGATAAAATCATCAACCGTGCAAACGACGAGGGCGTAAGCTTTTCCGAAATTTCAGAAAAATATATTGCCGAATATAAGACCGATGCATCAGGTCTCAATGTAAAAGAGGCAACAATTCACCCCAAGGCAACAGAAAATATTGACGAAATCATTTCCATTATCGAAACACTTGTTGAAAAGGGCTTTGCCTATGAAGCAGGCGGCGACGTTTATTTCAGCCCACTCAAGTTCAAGGAATACGGCAAGCTTTCACATCAGCCCCTTGATGACCTTATGGCAGGTGCAAGAATCAATGTAGGCGAAAAGAAAAAGGAAAGCATGGACTTTGCTCTGTGGAAGGCATCAAAGCCCGGCGAGCCCTATTGGGATTCTCCCTGGGGTCAGGGTCGTCCCGGCTGGCATATTGAATGCTCTGCAATGAGCAGAAGATACCTCGGCAAGACTATTGACATTCACTGCGGCGGTCAGGACCTTGTTTTCCCCCACCACGAAAACGAAATTGCACAGAGTGAATGCTGCAACGGTGTTCAGTTTGCAAACTACTGGATGCACAACGGCTTTATTACCGTTGACAATGAAAAGATGTCAAAGTCAAAGGGTAACTTCTTCACAGTCCGCGATGTGGCAAAGCAGTTCGGCTATGAGCCTATCCGTCTTCTCATGATTTCCTGCCACTACAGAAGCCCCATCAACTATTCCTACGATTCCCTTATGCAGTGCAAGACCTCACTTACCCGTCTTCACACCTGCCGTGATTCACTTGACTTCAACCTTAAGTCAGCAGACTCAAAGGGCTGTGTGACAGAAGCTATCGCAAAGGAATTTGACAGCTTCAAGGAAAAGTTCTGTGCAGCACTTGATGATGACCTCAACACAGCAGATGCAATCGGTACTCTTTTTGACCTTACAAGATACATCAACAAAGAGGTTCTTGCTGCAGATGCTTCAGCAGAGGACATTACTGCCGCTATGAAGATTTTCGATGAGCTTACAGGTATTCTCGGTATTGTCTATAACGAAAAGACCGAGGAGGCTGACGGTGACGCAGCAGAAATCGAGGCTCTTATCGAAGAAAGAACAAATGCAAGAAAAGAAAAGAACTGGGCAAAGGCTGACGAAATCAGAAACAAGCTTACAGAAATGGGCATTGTTCTTGAGGATACACCCCAGGGCGTAAAATGGCACAGAGCATAAAAAACACATAATAAACACAACGAAACGGCTTCCCGCAGGAAGCCGTTTTTTTATACAGAAATTTACATAACAGATTATCTTATAAGCTCAATCACGAAGGTGCTGCCTGTCTGTGCGGTGTAAAATGAGGTTTTGTAACGCCCGTTTTCACCGAAAAATGCACCGTCGGAGAAAATAATACCTTCATCATATATATGACTGTCAGCAAGAATTTTATCTGTGTCGGCATTTTCGGTAAAGGCAGTTACCGCCGCAATGCAGAAAGCCGTAAATATTTCCGCCTGCCCCTCGACAAGGCTGTTTATAACACTGACACTTACTCTTGTAAGAAGCTTATTTTCATCCTCCGTGCCTGTTATCAGAATATCATTTTCGCAAAGGGTACCGACAAAAACAAACCACTCCCCCTCCGAGAAAAATGCATCCTCAACAACAATTTCATATGTATCCGAAAGCTTATTCATTCTTCTTACACATTCCGAAAAATCAACCCGCTGCTCATAGGAGCAGCAGCAGAGCGAAGTACACAGAAAAAATATCAACAAAACAGATACCGTCTTTTTTGTCACATTCAACATATTATCACTCCCGAGGTAAATTTTGCTTATTGACTATTCCATAATTTATTTTTATGTATTATAATATATTTTAGAACACTGAAAGGACTGAAATGCATGAGCAAAAAAACCGAAAGCACTCCCGTTACCGATTTTTCAGCGGTTTTTGATATAGATAACGATTCTCTTCCCAAGGAGCTCATAGAAAAGGATCCCGACGCATCCACAAGAAACCTCGGCTTTCTTTCGGGGAATGATGAGGACGGAATTTCCGCAAAGGAAAAGGAAGAAAGGGAAAAGGAAAAAAGCCGTGCCGAAAAAGCTAAAAAGGCAGATAAGGCAAAAAACCGTACAATTATAATTCTTCTTGCTGCCGTACTTCTTTTCATCGGTGCAACAGTAATCAGCTTTATTGTAAATGAAAGCAGAAAGCCTGTTATAACACCGGAAAAGCCCGTTGTGCAGACAATTTCCCGATACACGGAAAACACTGCCGTGACAATTGCGGCGGGCAATACCATGAGAGTATTCTTCATTGACAACGATTACGATGTTCATTACATAGAAAACGGGCAGACCGTCGAGCTTTACGATGAAGCGGGCACAATGTACAAGGGAACAATCACGGAAATCCGTGAATCCTCACCCGAATCAGGATACATTAAAAATTATGCCGAGCTTCTCACGGGAGTAGCTCCCTCAACCTCCGTCTATACGGTATTTGTAACTCCTGAAAATCCTTCCGATTTTTCAAAGGAGGGAATTGTTCTCAAGACAAAAACACTTACCAAAACCGCCACGGATGCACTTACAATAAATGCTGCCGCAGTGTTTATTGACGGCAATCAGAGCTACGTATGGCTTTATTCCCCCTTGAAAAAAACACTTACAAGACAGGATGTGAAGACAGGTCTTACGGTTGACGGCATAACACAGATTACGGCGGGGCTTGAAAAATCAGACAAGGTTGCAACAAGCTTCTCCTGCAGTGAAGAGAAAATATATGACGGAATAAAGGTAAAAATTGATTAAAGGAGTATTTTTATGAAAAATATTCTTGTTGCAGGCGCAGGACACGGCGGACTCAGTGCGGCACTTACTCTTGCAAAAAACGGCTACAGTGTAACCGTTATAGAAAAAAGCTCCCGCGAGAATATCGGTCACGACTGGCACGATGTCATGGACATTCCCGCCTTCCGCTTTGCGGATATCCCCGTACCGCCCGAGGAGCGCTTCACCCGCGGTCTTAACATGTGCTACTATAACCCGAAAAAAACCGCAACAATCAACACCGATGCAGGCCCCGGGCTTTCCGCCTCCGACTGCATTACCATTGACCGAAAATTCCTTATAAGCTATCTCATTGAGCTTTGTGAGGCACAGGGTGTCAGCTTTATTTTTGACACCGAAATAAACAAGGTTCTGACTGACGGAACAAAGGCAACAGGTATAAGCACCGCAAAAGACGGCAAGGAAACAGACTATTATGCCGACATGATAATTGACTCGGCGGGCATGAATTCTCCCGTAAGGCTGTCCCTTCCCGAGGAATTCGGCATTCAGAAGGATTTTCCCCTTGAGGATACCTTTGAAATTTACAGAGCCTATTATGAAAACACACAACAGTTTTTCACCTCTCCTCACTACAGTGTATATTTCTTCAACTGCAAAAAACCCGGTCTTGACTGGGTTATTACCGAGGAAAATTACATTGATGTGCTTATAGGAAAATTCGGCTCACTCACAAAAGAAGAAATTGACGCATCACTTGAGGATATCAGGGAAAATTATCCCGGCATCGGCACCAAGCCCATACGCGGCGGAATTGTTGCGAAAATTCCTCTCTCAAAAACCCTTCCCTTGCTTGTGGCTGATAATTTTGCAATTATCGGTGACAGTGCGGGCATGACAGTCCCCCTTAACGGCTCGGGCATTGACCTTTCCCTGCAGGCGGGCAAGCTTCTTGCAACCGCAATAATGTCAGCAGAGAAAGGCGGCTATAAAAAAGAGGCTCTGTGGCAGTATCAGTACAGATATTTCACTCTTTTCGGCAATGCTCTTGTGCCAATAAGCATTCTTCGCAGATTCATGAGCGTGCTTTCGGCGGAGCATATTGATTTCTTCCTTGAAAAGGGGCTTCTCACCGCAACGGAAATCGGTATGGCAGGCGGAAATTTCTCTGCAATAAATGTACCTTACATAATTGATAAGATGATTGCAGCGGCACCGCTGATAAGGCTTCTGCCGAAGCTTGTGAAAACTGTGAAGACACTTCCTCTTCTTCCTGCGGCAATTTCGGGCATGCCGAAGGAATATAATGAGGAAAAAGTCAGAAAATGGATTGAGCTTTATAAAGAATTATAATAAGTATTAATATAATAATACTTGAATTTACAAAAATCCTGTGGTACAATAACCATGTATATATGTCTCTTTGGAGGTAAGAAAATGAAAAACAAGATTCTGTATGTGTTTTTCACTGTAATAACACTTCTTTTCTGTTTCGTTTTCTCTGCATCTGCAGGCTTTGATCTCAGCACTGATGAGATTCTTGAGCTTGATGTTGTTGAAAACGATTTCGAGTGCTATGCAGTGGGCGACGTTGACAGCAACGGAGCAATTAAGTCCGATGACGCAAGATTCATTCTCCGTGTAGCCGTAAAGCTCGATGCTATTGACACATCCGCATTTATGAAAGCCGATGTTGACGGCGACGGAAAGATTACTGCAGCAGATGCACGTCTTGCGCTCCGTCTCGCAACAGGCCTTGATGATATCCCCGAGCATAATGTTCAGGAAATTGTAATTGTTCCCGCAACCTGCTCAACAGAGGGTCTTACAGTAAAGTTCTGTACAAGCTGTGTGAAGCTGTTTGCTAAAATCACTCTTCCGGCAACAACGGACAAGCATATCACAGGCGGTTGGATAACAATAACTGCCCCCGATTGTCAGAACAAGGGTCTTGCTCAGAAGAAGTGCATTTACTGTGAAACTGTAATAAGAGAGGAAGAGCTTTCCGCAACAGGAAAGCACAGCGGTGAGTGGACATATCCCGACGGTAAGGACTGCTACAATCCCGTAAAGAAAACAAGAACCTGTACCGTGTGCGGCACATTCGAGTCAGCAGTTGAAAATCCCCAGGGCGGTCATTCCTACAAGTGGTTCACAGTGACAGATAAGACCTGTACCGAAGACGGTGTTCAGGTTTACAAATGTACAAACTGCGAGCTTGTCAACAAGGAAGCTCCTCTTCCCGCAACAGGCCATATTTATGAGTTTGACGTTGTTATAACTGAACCCACATGTACTGAAACAGGTCTTAACGCAAAGAAATGCGTAAACTGTGATTCAGTCAAGGAAGAATATGCAACAGAGGCTCTCGGACATAACTTCAACAACAAGCACTACACCGTTACAAAGGAAGCTACCTGCTCCGAAGAAGGTACAGCAGATGTTATCTGCTCCCGCTGCGGCGATGCCGAAGAGCTTGTTCTTGATAAGATAGCTCACACACTTACAGGTGAATGGACAGTAACACTTGAGCCAGATTGTGTGAATGAAGGCACAAAGGCAGGCAACTGTCAGTTCTGCGGTGATGTTACCGAAGCAATTCCCGCAAACGGTCATACCGTTGATAAGTGGAAGAAGATAAAGAATGCTACATGCTACGAAGAAGGCATCATGCAGGGCTCCTGCTCCGCATGCGGTGACAAATCAGCAACAAAGCCCATTGAAAAGACTGCTCACAGCTTCAATACAAAGGAAATTTTCTGGACATCAGGTGTTCTTTGTAAGGAAAACGGTGAAGGCTACTACAAGTGCAAGAACTGTGATGCAAGACAAGCACTTACTCTTCTTCAGCGCCCCTGTACAAATGAAAACTTCAAAAACACAAGAATTGTAACTATTGCAACATGTGAAACCGCTGCAACAGAAATCAAGGTTTGTGACTTCTGCAAGGAAGACATTGAAGGAACAATCACAACCACAGGCAAGAAGCTCGGTCATGATTTTGCATCAGGCGAATGGCTTGAAGATCAGGCTGCAACATGTACTACAGAGGGAATCCAGCATCGTCAGTGCTCACGCTGTGACGAAATTGAAACAGCAACCACAGCAGCACTCGGTCATACTCCCGGCGAATGGGAGGTTACAGAAGAAGCAACCTGTTCAAAGGCAGGCACACAGATACGCAGATGTACCGTTTGCGGTGAAGCTGCTGAAACTGCTGAAATCGCCCGTGCAGAGCATACTCCCGAAAACAGAATTATAGCTGACTCCGCATTCATTGAAAACGGCAACTATGTTGTAAGATGTGTTGTTGTATGTTCAGTATGCGACGAGGTTATCAGTGAAGAAGGCACACTCAAGAAGATTGCCGTTTACAGCTCCGATGAAAGCATCAAGGTTATTTTCGATGAATCAGAGCTTAACCCCGGTGATACAATATTCTTCTCAATTGAAGGCAACACTGAAGATCTTGTTATCCTCATGTCCTTCAGAATGAACACTCCCGAGCCCGTTGAAGAAATTGCTCCAGGTCTCTACTCCTTCGTTCTTCCCGAAGATATAGAAGACACAGAAACCGTTATAATCTCAATCTTCAACATGGCATCCGAGGAAGCCTGAATAAACCTAAAAGGTCCGTGTGATTTCACACGGACCTTACTATATAATGTATATATAATATAAGAGGATGTAAAAGTAAAATTTACATCCTCATTTTTTATTTTTTCTTTTTTTCCCGCAATGTCCTGAAAAAATCGGAAAGCACCGCCGAACATTCCTCTTCAAGGATTCCGCCTTCCGCATAAGGCTTATGATTATAGGGTAATTCAAAAAGACTTACAAGACTTCTTACACTTCCTGCCTTTTTATCATATGCCCCGAAATAGACCTTTTCAATGCGGGAATTTATTATAGCCCCTGCACACATCGGACAGGGCTCAAGGGTAACATAAAGCTCACACCCGGGAAGCCGCCATCCGCCGAGTTTTTTACATGCACAATCAATCGCCTCTATCTCTGCGTGGGACAGGGCATTTTTTACCGCTTCCCTGCCGTTTTTGCCTGTGGCTATCACTTCACCGTCACGGACAATTACCGCACCGACAGGCACCTCACCCGCCTGCCCTGCTTCACGGGCAAGCTCCAGAGCCTGACGCATGAATTCTTCGTTATATGAGCTCATCGACTTTTTTAAGGGTATTAAGACCGCATTTTACACCTGTTTTCTGATCTTCCATACCTTCAAACTCAACTGTTACATAGCCGTTATAGCCTGCATTCTTGATAATACGCAAACACTGAACAACAGGCACATCACCGTGACCGATGATTGAGCCCTTAAGGAAATTGCCGCCTCTTGTCATAAAGAAGCCGTCGGGGGGAACGAAAGCATTTCCGCACTTTTTAACAAAGTCCTTTGCGTGAACATGAACGGCATAAGGAGCAACATTACCTACTGCCACAGCAGGGTTTTCATCGGCACACATAAAATTGCCGATATCAACAAGAGCACCGAAATTTTCATCATTTACTCCGTTTATAATCGCTTCAACACGTGCAGAATCCTGTGCAAAGAAGCCGTGGTTTTCAATACAGGTCTTCACACCCTTTGTCTTTGCATATTCCGTAACTGCCTTGTAGCCCTTTATAATTACGGGAAGAGCATTGTTGAAGCCCATACCCTTTTTCTTATCCTCTGTATCATAGCCGCCTGAAGCATCGTGACGCATAACGGGACAGCCCATGGCAGCACACACATCAACCTCGCCCTTAAGACGCTCAATTTCAGCATCGGTATCATAAATAAGGTTTGCGCCGATTGCGTAAGCCACGATGTCAATCTCGTGCTTAAGAGCCTCTTCCTTAAGCATTGCGGCATAAGTAAGCTTATCCGTTCCCTCGGGAGCATGGATTTCCGCAAATTCAATACCGTCAAAGCCCATTTCCTTTGCAAGGGCAATCAGCTCAATTTCCTTGTATTCACCTGAAGAAACAAGTCTGTGAAAGCTGTAGGATGTTACTGAAAATTTCATAATTTATTCTCCTTTGCTGTATTCCACCGAATATACTATACTGTCAAAAAATATGCCCGAGGATACCTTGATATAATATCTGCCGGGGGCAAGTGACTTATAAACCGCACTCACGCTCTCCTCGTCAGATTTTACCTTGATTGTGCTTAGTCCGTCTGAAGAATTCACTGTTTTCTTACCCGCATCATA
This sequence comes from Acutalibacteraceae bacterium, assembly GCA_045638965.1. Lineage (GTDB taxonomy): Bacteria > Bacillota > Clostridia > Oscillospirales > Acutalibacteraceae > RUG806. The sequence continues at coordinate 128,316 of JAZUCC010000005.1, forward strand.
CAAAGTGAAATTAAAAATTTCCTTGCTGTAAGAAAGCTTTTCGTGAGAAAATTCAAGCTTTATATCAGTGCCTTCCGTAATATCAATTACATAGTAATCAAAATCGTAATCAGTGCCTCTGTCTGCAATAAGACCTGTAACCGCAGTACCCTCAAACAGCATGTCTGCCGTTTCAAAGGAATCGTTCAGCTCTGTTTCCCAGTCTGCCGCCGCGGTAAAATTCAGGGTAAGATAATATCTGTCAGAATTAAAATAAAGATTTTCACTGTCTATGCGGATATAGTAAACACCCTTTGCAAGACCGATTGTGGGGGATACGGTAACATCGTCACCCCATGCGGAAATGCTTCTTGAAAGCACTCTGCCGTTTGCATCAAGTAAAACAATATTCCAGCCGTTACGCTCCGAATTTTCCTCGGAGGGCTCATGAGAAAAATCAACAGTACAGAAGCCAGGCTCGGAAAGCTCAAAGCGGAAATAGTCCCTGTCAATGCCGTTTATCTGTGAAGCGGTATTGCCTGTAACGGTAACACCTGCGCTTATGCTGTCGGCAGTTTCCGGTGTATCATTCTTCTCGTTTTCATAGTCGGAATTGTCTGTTCTTGACACCGTGAGAGTATATGTAATATCGGTATATACCCTGTTGCGGATAAGAATATAGTAGTTGCCTGCCTTGAGTCCGATTTTTCCGCTCTTATTCACATTGTCGGTAAAAAGAGAGTTTACGGAGAACAAACAGCTGCCGTCCTCGGAAAACAAAAGCACCTGCCAGCAGACACTTACCTTGTCCTTTACCGTTGCATGCTCAAACTTAAGGTCAACAAAGCCGTCCTCATACATGCGGAAAAGATAATAGTCATCATCCTGCTTATCATCATGATATGAAGCACTGCCCTTTATGGGTACACCGCTGTAAATTTCCGTATAGCGGTATATATTATCATTGCATTCAATTTCATAGTCCGAGTTTTCGGTAAGCTTTGCATTTATTGTGTACTGCCCTGCGGAAAATCCGCTGCCCTTTGTTACAACAAGACGGTAATTTCCCTTTGAAAGACCTGTTTCGGGCGAGGAATCGGAGGTGGATACGGTGGTTTTCAGGGTATCAATAAGCCTGTAGCCCGTCTTACTGCCGTCTCCGTTTATGTCATATTCCTCATAAAGTGCAAACACCCAGCCCTCATTCGCTACAGGTGCATCATGAGCTACTGTATATGAAAAAACCGCTCTTCTTTCGAGGGAGAAGGTATATACATTGACACTGCTTTCAGTTGCAAGAGAATCTGTGGTTTCAGAAAGAAAATACAAAGGACTTACCTTTTCAGCCGATGCCGAGGGGGTATATGCCTCGTGGTACTGCATATCAACCTCAAGCAGCTGAGCAAAGGACACGATTTCATCCTCTTCTGCAAAAGCATCCGCGGTGATTTCTTCCTCATCGCCTGTCGCTTCAGCTTCAGCATCATCAGCGGTTGTGCTTTCAGCCTCTGTTACAGCTTCTGTTCCGGCATCCACGGTATTTCCTGAAACCTTTTCAGTCTCTGTAACTTCCGTTTCTGTTATATTTTCAGTAACCGCTTCTGTTATTCCGGAATACTCCTCTGAAGCATTTTCATTCTCCGATGAAGTCTCACTTTCTTCGCGGCCTTCCTGTGAAAGGAAGACTTCACTGTCAACGGCTTCTTCCGACGGTGCCGATTCGATTATCACATCCGTCACATTGAGCCTGTCGTTACCGATACACACTGCGGCGGCAAGAAAAACAGCCACCGAAAGATATAAGCATAAAAGCTGTCTGAAGCTGTGCATATACGATCTTCCTTTCCATAGAATAATATTACACGTTATTTTAACATATATAAAAATAACAATCAAGAACATTGCATGAAAAAGTCACGTAAATCGTTGACAACTCCGCCGTAATTTGGTAAAATAACCCTCGCAATATGATTACCGATTTCAAAATTCATAAAGTTAAAATTGCCTCCTTAGTTAAATGGATATAATAAGCCCCTCCTAAGGGCTAGTTGTGGGTTCGATTCCCGCAGGGGGTGCCAAAAAAATCCGTACACACAAGTGTGCGGATTTTTTACTTTTTCACTCTTAACTCTTCACTTTTAACTGATTCGTCGTGTACGGATTTTTTTGAAAGGTAATAAGTAACAGAGAACGGTGAAGAAGTATACTAATAACCTCTTCAGAATTTTTTGTTGAAAAATTGCAGATTCTTTGTTATAATGACCATATATACTTAAATTTTAAGAAAGAGAACAGTTTATGAAATATAAGAAAATCGGCAACCGTATATGGAAGGGCCCTCCTGCAACCAAGAAATTCAATATGGAAGAAGAGCCCCACGGTCAGTGGCCCATATTCATAGGTCCTATCTGGGCAGGCACGAAGCTGAGAAAGGATTTACACAGAGTCAAGGCAAAAACCGTCGGCGCATTAGGCATCAAGCCTCCGTATATCCTTTTCTGCAATCATAACTGCTTTTACGATTTTTACATAATGACCTCACTTCTTATCGGTCACAGGGGACATTTTCCCGGTGCGGTCGATGATTTCATCGGCAGAGAATGGATGGCAAGAAGAATCGGCATTTTCCCCACAAGAAAATTTACTACTGATATGAACCTTGTGTTTGTGGCACGCAAGATACTGAAAAACGGTGAAATCTACGGACTTTATCCCGAAGCAAAGTATTCCCTTTGCGGAATCACCGAAACGATTCCCGATTCTGCAGGACAGCTTATCAAGCTTTGCAGAGTACCTGTTGTCACAATGAAAATGAAGGGACATCATGTTTTCAATCCCTTCTGGAATCAGAAATCGCTCCGTTGGTTTTTAAAAACAGAGGTTGAACACGGTCTTCTTATGACTACCGAAGAGGTAAAGGCTGCTACAGTTGAGGAAATCAACGAAAAGCTCCGCAAGGCTTTGGAGCATGATGACTGGAGATGGCAGAGCGAAAACCGGGTTGAAATCAAATACAAAAACCGTGCTGAGGGTCTTCATAATGTTCTTTATAAATGTCCCGCCTGCTTAAGCGAGACAAAAATGACAACAAAGGGCGCACAGCTTTTCTGCGGAGAATGCTCCAAGAGCTGGACTCTCAATTTCTACGGTGAGTTAGAGGCAGACACGGGTGACACCGAATTCAAGTTCCCCTCCGATTGGTATAAATGGGAGCGTGAAGAGGTAAGAAAGGAAGTTTTAAGCGGCACATACCGCACGGAATGTGATGTTATTGTAAACGACCTTCCCAACGCAAAGGGATTTATTTATATGGGCAAGGGACACCTTGTGCATGACAATGAGGGCTTTAAGCTCAAGGGTGTACGCGATTATGACGGCGAGGAATTCAGCATGGACATTCCCGCTCTTCATCAGTATGCATGCCATATTGAATATAAATACCGCTACGGCTGGAAGCGTGACTGTATAAACCTTAATACAACGGAGGACACATGGTATGTATTCCCCGAGGATAAGGATGTAAGAGTTACAAAAATAGCACTTGCAACAGAAGAAATCTTCAACAAGTGCAACGCCGAAAGACCCGTTAAGAGAAAGGTAAACTTAAAACAAAAAGAAACAGACAACAGTATTTGATATATGATGCACTTTTGTAGCATCATATATCAGCTTGAAGGAGAGGTATATTTTGGCAAGAGAAAATAAGAAAAGCATACAGAAAAAATTGCTTACAGCAGTTTCCGTAATTTTAGTTTTAGCGGCATTGATTGCGGGTGCAAATGTGCTGGCAGTTCAGAATCTTGTAAACAAGGGCAACGCTTACAATGCTGTTGAAATTGGAAATCAGCTTATCCCCGAAAAGGATGATAACGGCAGCTGGTATTTCACAACAGACAGAGAATTCAGGATAATGCACCTTACCGACATTCACATCGGCGGCGGCTTCCTTTCAAAGGGAGTTGACGAAAAGGCAATGAATGCAGTAGCTGCAATGATTACAAAGGAAAAGCCCGATCTTGTTGTTGCAACAGGCGACATAGCCTTTCCTGTCCCCTACGGTGCGGGTACCTTCAACAACTACAGTGCCGTAAAGGCTTTCGGCAATCTCATGGAAAGCCTCGGTGTTTATTGGACTGTAACCTTCGGCAACCACGATGCTGAAGCATATTCTTATTTTGACCGTGAAAAGGTAGCAGAATTTTATTCCGATGAGGAATTTGCCCATTGTCTTTTTGAGGCAGGTCCCGAGGACATTGACGGCTACGGAAACCATGTTATTGAAATAAGAAATTCCGCAGGTCTCATTACACAGGCTGTAATAATGATTGACTCACAGGCTTATGTTGACAACGGTATTATAACAAGCATACAGGGAACATACGATAACATCCACGAAAATCAGGTGCAGTGGTACGAAAACGAAATCAGGAGAATGGATGCATACAACAAGGCTCTTGATGAAAACGCACAGACAGTAAGCTCACTCGCTTTCTTCCATATTCCCCTTACCGAAATGAAGGATGCATGGACACAGTTTATGGAAAACAGCTACAAGGATACTGAAGATGTAAAGTATATTGAAGGCATAATTGCAGAGCAGGGCAAGCTTGTTTACTGCGGCTCGGGTGAGGACACAATGTTTGAAAAGATGCTTGAGCTCGGCTCTACAAAGGCTATGTTCAACGGTCATGACCACATAAACAACACTACCGTTGAATATAAGGGTATTCTTTTCAGCTACGGCTACAGCATTGATTATTTTGCATATTCGGGCATTGATAAGGTAGGCTCACAAAGAGGCTGCACAATGATTACATGTAGGCCCGATTCCGAGATTACAATTGATAAGTATAACTACTATTCCGACAGATATGCCCTTGAGGGCTTTACCCGTGAAGAGGTAACAATGCAGTTTGAGGATGTGACATATCAGTACACAGAAGCGGAATAACGGTATTTTCAGGGGCTGTAATTTTTTACAGCCCTTTTATTTTTTCAGCCTCCGACAGATAAATGAACAAGTTATTAACACAACGGGATTGCATTTCCTGATTTTTACTGTATAATAGAACGGAGAATGAATATTTTTTATTACGATAAAGAGGTAGTACAATGACTGCATCCGAAATGTTTGAAAATATTTACAAAAAGCCTTCGCCATATTCTGCATTCACCCCCTACAGAATCTGTCCCATCGGTGCACACAGTGACCATCAGCTGGGAAAAATCACGGGCTTTGCAATAAATAAGGGTATTCACATAGCTTACGGTCCCAAGGAAAACGGTGTTGTTGAAATTCAGTCAATGCAGTTTGACAAAAGAGCACAGTGGCATGTGTCTGCAACTCCCGAAAGCCCCCAGCACGACTGGGCTGACCATTTAAGAGGTGCTACCATTGCTCTTAACAGACGATATGCATTAAAACGCGGTCTTTGTGCCACAATTGACGGTGAGCTTCCCATCGGCGGACTTTCTTCCTCCGCGGCGGTTATAATCACCTTCTTATCGGCACTTTGCACCATAAATGAAATAACTCTCACCCCCGAAGAGCTTATCACAATTTCACAGGAGGCGGAAAATTCTTATGTGGGCATTGCCTGCGGAAAGCTTGACCAGTCCTGTGAGGTTTACTGCAAAAAAAACCATCTGCTTTATATGGATTTAAAAGACAATACCTATAAGCTTATCCCGCAGCACCCCGACATGAAGCCCTATAAGATTGCGGTTTTCTTCTCGGGTCTTGAAAGAAGCCTTGCAGGCTCTGCATTCAACATGCGTGTTGACGAGTGCAGAAGTGCGGCTTATGCTCTCAAGGCTTATGCGGGCATGGAATACGGCAAATTTGAGGAGACAAACTTAAGAGATGTGCCCTATGAAGTATATCTTCAGTATAAGGACCGGCTGCCCGATACATGGAGACGCCGTGCCGAGCATTGGTATTCGGAATTTTTCCGCGTTGAAAAGGGAGCAGAGGCATGGGCAAGAGGTGACATTGAGGAATTCGGCAGGCTTTCCTTTGAAAGCGGTCGCTCCTCAATTTACAACTGGGAAACAGGCTCTCCCGAGCTTAAGAAATTATATGAAATAATGGCTGAAACCGAGGGTATTTACGGCGGCAGATTTTCGGGTGCAGGCTTCAAGGGCTGCAGCATGGCTCTTATTGATCCCGCATTTGAAGATAGCATCATTGAAAAGGTATCAGCAGAATATCTTAAAGCCTTCCCCCATCTTGAGGGTAAATATTCCGTACACATCTGCGAAAGCGCAGACGGTGTGAAATTTGAGGTATAAAATATGAAGTGTCTTATTTTAGCGGCAGGCTATGCCACGAGACTTTATCCCCTTACAGAAAATTTTCCCAAGCCTCTTCTTAAGGTAGGAGAAAAAACAATTCTCGACCACCTTATTGATGACATGGACTTATCAGGCGAAATCGACGAATATGTTGTAATTTCAAACCATAAATATGCTCCCCATTTTGAAAAGTGGGCAAAGGAAAAATCACAGAAAATAACCGTGGTTGACGACGGCACGGAATCAAACGAAACCCGCCTCGGTGCGGTTAAGGATATTCAGTTTGCAATTGACACTCTGAAGCTTGACAGCGACATGCTTGTTATTGCAGGCGACAATGTGCTTGATTTCAGCCTTACAAAATTCATTTCTTACGCAAAAAAGAAGAATACCTCATGCATAATGAGATATTTCGAGCCCGAGCACAAGAAGCTTCTGAAGTGCGGTGTTGTGACAATTGATGAAAATGATAAGGTCATAAAAATGACAGAAAAATCACCCGAGCCCGAAACAAACTGGTGTTGTCCTCCCTTCTATTATTACACAAAAAAGGACGCAGGTCTTGTGGCAGAAGGTATAAATGAGGGCTGCGGCACGGATGCTCCCGGCAGCTTCATTGCATGGCTTTGCACAAAAACCGATGTACACGCTATGGAAATGCCCGGCTCACGCTACGACATCGGAAACCTTGAAAGCTACGAAAGGGTAAAGGCTGAATACAAGGGCATAACAAGATAAAAATACATATTACGTGAGTGACTGTTTTTTCAGTCACTCTTTTCTTTTGTAATAAAAAGTTAACTTAAAGTAAAATAATATCAAGGCTGTTAATTGACACAAAAGCCTTAATATGATAAAATTTTAAAGTTAAATATTAATTTATAAAGTGGGTACTTATGAACATTTTTGATGAAATTTACAGATTGAATTCCAATCGCCTTGAAAAGCGTGCGATGTCAATGGCTTTTGATAACGGTGACAGGGTTATTTTCACCTACGGTGAGCTTTTCAGGGAGGCAGAAAAATATGCCGGCATTCTCGAAAAGGCGGGTATCCGCAGGGGCGACCGTGTTGCAATTACAGCCGAAAGCAGCCCTTGGTGGATAATTTCATTTTTTGCAATCTGTAAGCTGCGTTGCACCGCAGCCCTTATTGATGCATCAATGAACGGTGATGATATTATAAAGTTCATTGACCGCTCCGATGTAAGAGGTGCTTTCTTCACAGATAAAACCTATAAAAAAGTAAGAGATAAGCATGCATTCCCCTTCCCCTGCTTCAACGTAAGGGATTGCAGTGTGCTTGAGGGCTCACCCGACAGTGTATCGCCCTCACTTCCCTTGTCAACAGACACCGACGAGGATATTGCCTGTATTATTTTTTCATCGGGTACAACACGCACCGCGGCAGGCATCATGCACTACCACGACAGCCTTATCGACACAACAAAAATGACAGAAATCGTGCTGGACATCACCGAAAAATCCCGTTTCCTCGGCATGCTCCCCTTAAGCCACATCTACGGTCTTTTCAGCCTTGTTATGGGTCCGCTTGTTACAGGCTCGGATGTGCATTTCGTAGAATCCGTTTCTGCAGATGCACTGCTTACAGCCTTCAGGGAATATAAGCCCACTGCATTCCCCGCAGTACCCAAGGTTTACGACCTTTTCCGCACAGCGGCTCTCCGCAAAATAAATGACAATAAAATCACAAGACTCGCCTTTGAAAAATTCTTCCCAGTGTGCCTTAAAATGAGAAGAAAAAACGGCTCACTTCTCGGAAAGAAGATTTTTAAAAGCATCCACGAAACCTTCGGCGGATGTCTTGTGCGCCTTTTCTCGGGCGGCGCTCCCCTTTCACAGGAAACTGCAGAGTTTTACTACGGTCTCGGCTTCAACATCTTAAGCACCTACGGTGCAAGTGAAACCAATGTACCCACACTTGGCAATGTATTATCCGATATCAGTACAGACTCCTGCGGAAAGCCCTACCCCGTGGTTGAAATAAAGCTTTCCGACGAAAACGAGCTTCTTATAAAAACACCCTTTATGATGAAGGGCTATTTCCGTGACGAGCAGGAAACTAAAGAAGCCTTTACAGAAGACGGATGGTTCCGCTCGGGTGACCTTGCAGTAATCGACGAAAAGGGTAATATTAAAATTACAGGCAGGGCAAAGGAAAACATTGTTCTTTCAACAGGCAAGAAGGTATCCCCCGATGACCTTGAGGCAAAATACCGTGACCTTAAAAATATAAAGGACTTTGCAATCTGCGGTGTGCCTGCCGAAAACGGCGATTTTGACGAAATACATGCATTTATCGTAAAAGAGCCTTCCGCATCAGCGGCCGCGATAGAAGAGGAAATCATAAGCATAAATGCAGGCGTTCCCAACAGCATGAAAATTTACAGAACACATTTTGTAAATGAAATTCCGAGAACCTCTCTTCAGAAGGCAAAAAGATATATCCTCAAAAAGCAGGTGCTTGACGAAAGAAGCGGAATAAAGCCCGAGGTGACAGCACCTGTCGCAGCAGACGGTGATACTGCCCGTCTTATTGAAATTATTGCTAAAATTTCAAACACACCCGCAGGCAATATAAGCGAAGGCACAAGAATTTTCGCAGAGCTTTCAATTGATTCCCTGAGCGCGGTTGACCTTGCAATGGAAATTGAAAGCACATATAAAGTGAATGTTGAGCGCTCTTACTTCGCAGAAATGACCGTAGCAGACCTTATGGCTGCTATAAAGCAGGGCAACACCGAGGAGGAAAAGGCGGCACCCATGGGCATTTACCCCCAGGAAAAGACCGAAAGAGACTATGCAATCTTCTCAAAATTCAGAAGCTTTGCAAAGTTCTGCTTCAATATAAATGCCGTAAATTCCGAAAACATCCCAACGGACAGCGGATTTATCCTCTGCCCCAACCATGTTACAAAAATTGACTATCTTTTTGTTTCCACCGCCCTTTCAAAGGAACGCTTCATGAAGCTTTGCGCAATGGCAAAGATTGAGCTTTTCAGAAAGGATCCCTTCAGTAAGCAGCTCATAAAATCAACAGGCATGGTGCCCGTTGACCGCGGCGGCATGAACATGAACACAATGAACAGCATAAAGGCAAAAATCCGTGAGGGCTGGTGTGTTCTTATACATCCAGAGGGAACAAGAAGCGAGGACGGAATTTTCAGAAAAATAAAAAGCGGTGCATCGGTTATTGCAATTGAAACAGGTGTTCCCATTGTTCCCGTTTACATCAGCGGGGCTTATGAAATTTTCCCCAAATCCGCAAAGATGATCAATTTCTACGACACAAAAAATAAGAAGAAATTTGATGTTGATGTTATATTCGGCACTCCCATAAGCTCTGAAGGCAAAACCACCGAGGAGCTGACTGCCGAGCTTCAGAATGCAATTGCCGACTTACAGGATAAATACAGAAAATAAGAATTTTCAGGTGACACATTATGGAAAAAAGAAAATATGTTGACCCCACAATAGGCACTGTCGGTGACGGACAGAGCGAAAGCTTTCACGGCGGCGGAAAGGTACATCCCGGTGCTTGTGTTCCCGGCGGTATGGTGCAGTTTTCCCCCGACACCGTAACAGGCGGCGATAACGGCACAGGCTATAATTTCTGCGACAGCACAATTGAAGGCTTCAGTGTAAATCACATGAGCGGTATCGGCTGGTACGGAGACCTGGGAAATCTGCAGATAATGCCCGTAACGGGAGACACCGACCTGCGTTCAGGCTCAAATGAGGAAATTCCCTTCACCAAGGGAACAAGGGGCTGGAAATCGGAGTTTTCCCACGATAAGGAAACTGCACAGGCAGGCTATTACTCCGTAATGCTTGACAGATATAATATACATGCGGAAACCACGGTAGCACCCCACACAGGCTTTCTTCGTGTCACATATCCCGAAAATTCCGACTGCAGACTGATTTTCAATCTTTCAAGAAGAATCGGCGGTAAGGCTGATTTTGTAAGGGCTGAAATTATAAGCGATACCCGTATTGAGGGTGAAATTATATGCACACCAAAGGGCGGCGGCTTCGGAAGAGGTCACGGTAAAATTGATTACAAGCTCTTTTTTGTAATTGAGCTTTCCTCTCCCATGGAAAAAGCAGAATTTTTCAGCAATGAGGAAATTCTTTGCGTTTCCGACAGAAAATGCGAAAGAGAGGACCTCGGAATTCTTGCCCGCTTCGGTGCACTTTCAGAGCCCCTTACCGTAAAATGTGCGATTTCATATACAGATGCAGACGGTGCAAGAAAGAACTTCTGCGAAACAGAAAAAATCGGCTTTGATTTTGACCGCGCAAGAGAAGATGCAGGCGCACAGTGGGATGAAATTTTCAGCTGTGTTGATGTTGAGGGCTATGATGAAACCGATCTTACACTTTTTTATACCTGCCTTTATCACACCCTTTTAGACCCGAGAACATCAAGGGATGTTGACGGCAGATTTACCATTGACGGCGAAATCTTACAGGAGAAGGATTATTTCCACCGTACCGTTTTCAGCGGTTGGGATGTTTACAGAAGCGAATTCCCTCTTCTTACACTTATCCGCCCCGACATTGTAAACGATACCGTAAATTCTCTGCTTAAAATTGCGGTAAAGAAAAATTCCTCATTCCCCCGTTGGGAGCTTATGGCAATCAATGCGGGCTGTATGGTAGGTGACCCCGGTCTTATTACAATTGCCGATGCCTACGTCAAGGGCATCAGAAATTATGACTGCGAAACGGCTTACGAAATAGGAAGAGCCTCCGCTTTATCACAGACAGAGCTTTTCGGCAAGGCATTTGATGTAAATCACCCCACCTGCCGTCAGTATAAGGAAAACTGTTATGTACCCGATAAAATAAGCGATACCCTTGAATATCTCCTTGCAGACTATGCTCTTTCCCGCTTTGCCAAGGCCATGGGAAAAGCTGCCGATGCAGAGCTTTTTGAAGCAAGAGCAAGGCGCTACAAGGAAAACTACAATCCCCTTTTAGGCTTTATGGCTCCGAGAAAGGAAAACGGAAAATTCCGCTGGATGTGGGGACGGTATGACGACAATTACTGTGTGGAAAGCAACATTTTCCAGCAGTCATGGTTCGTTCCCTTTGATGTAAAGGGACTTGCCCGTCTTTTCGGTGAAAAAAGAACAATCCGTCTTCTTGAGGTATTCTTCAAAAAAGCAAAATTGAGTGCCTTATGGAGTAATGACTACAACCACTCAAACGAGCCCTGCCACAATATCACCCATTATTTCAGCATGCTGGGACTTCCTCACCGTACACAGTACTGGACAAGACGTGTTCAGAAGGAATCCTACAGCCTCGGTGCATACGGCTTCTGCGGAAATGAGGATGTAGGTCAGCTTTCTGCATGGTATGTACTGTCTGCAATTGGCTTTGCCCAGCTTTGTCCTGCAAGCCCCATGTATTTCATAAATACGCCCCTTTTCAGAAGGGCTTCAATAAGGCTCAGCAAGGAATATCACAGCTGCAGCACTGCCGACACCTTTACAGTGATATGCGACAAGGATCCGCTTACTCACCCCTATATAAAGGAAGCTCACCTTAACGGCAGAAAAATTGAAAATGCATATCTTACTTATGATGAAATAACTGCAGGCGGCACCTTCAGCCTTACACTTTCAGAAGTCCCCTGCGAGAATGCTCTTACCGTTTCTCCCGAAAATTTCTTCTGATTGTCCCTTAAACGACAACATTCAACCAAAATATAGGTAAAAATCCCTTGCATTTTCCCGTTTGTTTATATATAATAAATTGATTAATAATTTTTTGTAAATATTTCCGAAAGGATGAACTGATATGGCAGAAGAAAAGATTGTTACCGCTCCCGAGGCGGAAACTGCTCCCGAACAGGATATAAACGAGTTAAAAAAGATAAGACTCGAAAAGCTTGCAGCATTACAGGAAAAGGGCTGCGATCCCTTTGAAATCACAAAGGCTGACCAGAACATCCGCTCTGCTGAAATCAACGAGCGCTTTGAAGAGCTCGAAAATCAGAATGTCTGCATCTGCGGCAGAATCAAGACATGGCGCGACATGGGTAAGGCTAACTTTATCGATGTTTACGACCGTGACGGCAGAATGCAGGTTTATGTAAGAAAGGACGATATCGGTGAAGAGGCTTTCGCTGAATTCAAGAAGTGGGACATCGGCGATATCGTTGAAGTAAAGGGCTTTGTTTTCAGAACAAGAAGAGGCGAAATTTCTGTTCACTGTAAGGAAATCAGACTTCTTACAAAGTCACTTCTTCCCCTCCCCGAAAAGTATCACGGTCTTACAAACGTTGACACCCGTTACCGTCAGCGTTACCTTGACCTTATTGTTAATCCCGATGTAATGGATACCTTCAAGAAGCGTTCACAGATTATCAAGGAAATCAGAAACTTCCTTGACGGCAGAGACTTCATTGAGGTTGAAACTCCCATGCTTGTTTCCAATGCAGGCGGTGCGGCTGCCCGTCCCTTTGAAACTCACTATAACGCACTTGACGAGGATGTTAAGCTTCGTATTTCTCTCGAGCTCTACCTCAAGAGACTTATTGTCGGCGGTATGGAAAGAGTTTACGAAATCGGCAGAGTTTTCCGTAACGAGGGTGTTGACACCCGTCACAATCCCGAATTCACTCTCATGGAGCTTTATCAGGCATACACCGATTACGAGGGTATGATGGAGCTTACCGAAAGCATGTTCCGTTACCTTGCAAACAAGGTTGTAGGCAGTGCAGTCATCAGCTACAACGGCACTGTAATCGATATGGAAAAGCCCTTCAAGAGAATTACAATGACAGATGCTATCAAGGAATATGCAGGTGTTGACTTCACAACTGTTGCCACAGATGAAGAAGCACAGGCTATTGCCAAGGAGCATCATGTTGAATTTGAAAAGCACCACAAGAAGGGCGACATCATGAACCTCTTCTTTGAGGAATTCTGCGAGGACAAGATGATTCAGCCTACCTTCGTATGCGACCACCCCATCGAGGTTTCTCCCCTTACAAAGAAAAAGCCCGGTGCGCCCGGTCTTGTTGAACGCTTCGAGCTTTACGTTTACGGCAGAGAAATGTGCAACGCATACTCCGAGCTTAACGACCCCATCGACCAGAGAGAGCGCTTCGCAGCACAGGAAGAGCTTTTCGCAAAGGGCGACGAGGAAGCAAACCACACCGACGAGGACTTCCTTACTGCTCTTGAATACGGTATGCCTCCCACAGGCGGTATCGGCTACGGCATCGACCGTCTTGTAATGCTCCTTACCGACTCCCAGGCAATCCGCGACGTCCTCCTCTTCCCCACAATGAAGTCATTGGATAAATAAAGCTCCCGAAAACCCAGTAAAATCAAGGGCTCCGAGAGATGGTAAAAATGTAAATAGTCGGTTTTACGACAGATTTACGACAAATGAATATGTGATATAGCGAAGAGGATGGCTTAGGCTGTCCTCTTTTTTGTGTTTTTAGCTTTTTAATTAGTTGTAGCTTTTTATCGTCCTAAAAATTAGAACGCTTTACATATAAAGGTTAGCGTTCTAATTGCTGATATTGTTTAAACTTTTTTTATCAAAACATAATGTTAAAGAATCTTTGGTTTTTAGCAGATTTGTCTAAGTAAATCTCTAACTATGCTAGTTATACGATCAATTTCAATTTGTGGTAAAACACCTGTATGCATAATAATGTTTCTAGCCATTTCTAAATCATCCATGCGTGAAGTTAGCCATGCTTGACTTGGAACAATATCTGAAAAATCTTCCCAATTATTAATTATTATTTGACCTAAATTACCAAGCATAGTATATCCTATCTCGGAATCAGACCTACTAGAAAAAAATTTGTTTTTTTGTTCTTTGGCTTTGAGTTTTAAAACGTCATTTTTTATTTTAGAGGGTACTTTATCATTCCACCAATTAAGACCATATCGTTCAGACATTCTTTCAACAATAAAATTTCTTATTGTATTTTCAATGCAGAAAATTGATTGATATACTGAAGACATATCACAAGCATTATGCCAAACTATAGGGCTAAAATCGATTTCAACTACTCTGCTGACCGGCTGTAAATCTCCAGCTTTTGTAACAGAAATCCCCTTTTCTTTATTTAGTGTTTTGAATGAATCTTGTAGTAATAATCCATTGAAAACAAATTGGCGTAATTTTTTCTCCATAATGTTACCACCTGTTATTACATCATTAAATTTTCCTTGAGGCTTTTAAAAATTGCATTGTAAACCGAAATATCGTTCGTTGCGGGTAAGTGTATTTGTATATTATAGTGAAATTGTGATGTTAAAGCAGTATCTTTAAATGTGGAGGTTGATATAGTTTCATTTTCGATTACTTCTGCATTATATACGTCTTGGTTTGTTGTGGCAGTGGTAAAATCTGCAATGCCACACAAGGCTTTAAAAGTATTGTATATTCTAGTTACTCCATCAGCGTCTTTTCCGGTTACTCTACTTATAGCGCCCTTTATATCTGCTTCTGATGATTTTTGAATTTCAGTGTTTATTGCAAATAATTCAGAGTATAAATTTTTAATCTGTAGAGCTAAAATTGTAGCAGTACAAGTAGAATCTTTTAATTGATCATACAACGAAGTAGGAGTTCCATCTTCCATTAAAAAGCCTAGTTTTTTTGCCAGAGGAATAAAAGCTCGATCGTTTGTGCTAGTAAAACCAATTGAGCGTAAAAATTCTAGTGTGAATTTTTGCGGTCTCGCGGCTTGTTGAATTTTTGTTATAATTTGTGATATTTTATTATTGCTAATCATATAAGGATAGTCTGTCATTTTCTTTTTCCTTCTTTCCAGTAGATTTGTATTAGTGTTATTGAATTATCGTAGTAGTTTCTACTTCTATATTTTCATCATATTCTATCGGATGTTCACTCCACTCCGACCATTTTGAATAATTAGGTTCTAAATTACTTGTTCTAGTTCTATATCTATATCCGGTTATTATGTTTGGCGCACCATTAGGATCTTCCCATTTAAACCAACGTTGCCCATCGATAGAATAAGTAACCAATTTTCCAGTACCGTGAAAATCCTGTAAATTTGCATCTACATACGACAGAGGACTCCAAATTTGTCTGTAATCACCATAAGATATTTTTTCAACTCCACAACCACCTGCCCAAGCAAAATCTATAATGTCCCAGCCATGCATTCTATTATTGCAATTGGGGCATTGATAGTAATAGTATCCATAGACGGTTTGCGATTCTACTTCTTTTAAGTCGCTTTCATATTGGACCTCGCTTGTCCATTCGCTCCAATCTGACCATTCGGTGTATTTTTCTACCATTTCAATTGTTCTATACCTATATAAAGTGACTATTTTTGTGGGTTCTGTTTCATCAGTGGGAGGATAGGCTTCTTCAGTTGTTGAACCTGTTTCATTAGAACTTGTAGTTGGTTGGGTGGTAATTTCCTCGGTATTTTGTCTGTTTTGGTCAAATACTCCAACAAACACTTCCCAAATTGCAGGTGATAGTATGGATGATAAAACCATTATAAACACTGATAATGATACTGCTGCAATAAGTGAACTTTTACCTATTTTTTCTTTATAATATAGCAAAAAAACCAAAACAATAAAAATAAAAAATAGGATAACATAAAATATGTTGTTGTCTGGCATAATTTTAGTAATCCTTTCAAAAATTGGCTTATATAATAAAAAATAAAACTACAAATTTTCATTAAATTTAAAATTATCGCATTTTGACAAGCAAAAAAATAAGTTAAAGTATTAAAGGAGATACTTTTCTACCACCAAATGTTCCATGAAAGTCTTTTTTAATAAAAGAAATAGAATAATAGTAATTATCTAAAGATATATATTTACCTTTTTCTTGCGCAAAAGATTTTAAATTCCTATTACAACTACCATCCCACGAATAAACTTCAATGTTCCAGCCGCGCTCCTGGGCGCGTTCTATGTCAGCCAAAAAACCTTTACCACTTAAATATCCAGCGCCATCCCCTGTAATTATAGCGATTGTATCTGGATTTTTTTCTCTGTCAATCATTAATCGTAACATCTCATTCTGTAATAAAATATCAACACTTTCTTGTTCTTTGCCTTCTGCTGTCCTATCAAGTAAAGTTAGGTTTACACCTAAGTTTTTAAGATATTCCCATAGGTCATCTTCTTCTGGAGGGACACTTCCTGCAACAAAAGCTTTGTCGACAGTTCTGTTGTTTTTTACAAGAGCAAAAAGATTTTTAAAATAAGTACGGTATAATACCGTATCTACTTCAGGCTCAAACTTTGGACAGGCATAGTGAACACCTGAAAAATGAATGTTAGAATTATCCCAAAAAATATACATAATATAACCTCCTAATTATGCTAATTCCTTTTCTTGTTATATTAGTTATAAATTTGTCGAAAAGTAACAAGATTTTTCGACGGAAGATGAAACTTTGTCGAAACGCTCAAAAAGACGCTTAGATACTTGTTAATAATCACAATAAAACTCCACACATTCGACTAACCTCCTGCTATGCGGTAGAATAAAGCTACAAAATTAAAGGAGGCTTTACTATGTCATTACCCAAACACATCACCAACGAACAAAACGGTATCAGCTATACCCTTCACGGCGACTACTATTTACCGGATTTAATGCTCCCCGCCTCCAAAGACAACCGCCCTATCGGTAAGTGGGGAAAACTTCACCTCAACCACATCAAAAGCCACTGTAAATCAACCTACTTCACCTATCTTATGA
>JAZUCC010000006.1:0-47181 GCA_045638965.1 Acutalibacteraceae bacterium
CGCACAAAGGATTGGAAGTATTCTGCCAGAGCACTCGGATCGGGAAATACTAAACACAGCGCACTGGTTTATTATGATGATTTTTTATATGACCTGAAAAATGATCCTGACGAAAGACATAACCTTGTAAATAATAAAAAATACCTTGATACTCTGCGAAAAATGAGAGGGTTGCTTGCAAGAGAAATGGTTAAAGCCGGTGAGAAAAAACCGATATTTTTCAAGCCCTTGAAAGTAAGAAGCTTTTGATTTTATGCGATTGCAGATAATAAAAGGTACAACTGTATATTTTAATTAAGGATGTACCGTGCTAAATCTTTGTATCAAAAGTATATGTGGTTTTCAAAAATCGACAAAGCTCGTCAGAGTTTTGTCGATTTTTACTTATTACTTCTTCATTCTTCACTCTTCACTGATATAAGGTGTCGATTTTTTGCAAGGTAAAAGGTAAGAGGTAATAAGAACCTCACGAAACAAAACGAAATCAAAGATTTCTTTGTTTCGGAGAACCTTGTTACTCGCAAGCTCGTAATAGAGAAGAAGTGATGGCGGGATATCCGCCTCCGATTATAAATTTTTATAAGCAGTATTCTGAAAGCTTTAAATATTTCTCCTTGATTTGCGTCTTATAGGATGGAAGACAATAAATTAACGGAGGAAATTTATATGAAAAAGCCGATTGCGTTGCTTATGATTGTTTTTATGATATTTTCCTGTGGTGCTTTATGTACGGCATCCGCTGATGCTCTTTATGATGTAAACCATGACGGAAGGACAGGTGCGGATGATGCAAGAGCAGTTCTTCGTTGTGCAGTGGGACTTGACTCAGGCAAACCGGAGCTGATGAGCATTGCTGATACGGATTCGGACGGTAAGCTTACTGCCGCAGATGCCCGTACTGTGCTGAGATATGCGGTAGGCTTATCCGAAGAAGATACAAAGGGAAATTATGCTCTTGATTCTCTTATCATAAAAGTAAAGAGTGAATATGTTGTTGATGATGTCTTTGAGATTGCTCTTCTTTATAATAAAAAGGTAAAGAAGTATGAATTTCTGTTTAAGGACTCCGACGGCGGAGTGTATTTTACCGTGTATCTTAAGCTTCCGTGCAAAAACAATCTTTACAGTCTGAAGAAATATTACGAGGAAATTGATTGTGTTGAGAGGGTAGAATTCAACTATATTTCACGCATCGGTCAATAATTTGTTTTTACAGAAAAAACGGCATAGGTCTTTTTTAGACTTATGCCGTAATTTTTTTTATTCAGTTAATTCAATAGCATACAAGTGCTGACACTTCACTTCATCAGGATTGATAGCGGGGAAGTTGATTTTAAGTGCGCCGCTGTCATTTTCGGTGGTAAGCACTGCATCGTGGGAAAGAAGTCTTGCCTTGAAATTTTCATTATAGGGAATCTCGGAAAGAGTTACACTGCCGAAGGGGAAGCGGTTGATGATAGCATAAACCTTGTCGCCCTTTTTTGTGTAATAGATATCCTGCTGGGGCTTTTTTGTGTAGCAGCGGGTGCCGTAGATAGCATCGCCGTTGACTTCAAGCCACTGACCTATCTGAAGGAGTCTTTCCTCCATGATAACGGGGATTGTGCCGTCTGCTGCAGGACCTATGTTAAGAAGGAAATTTCCGCCCTTGGCAACAAGCTCAACCAGCATTTCAATAAGCTCTTTCGCGGAAAGATAGTCTTCTGTTGTTTCAATTCTGTTCAGACCGAAGGATTTACCGATACCGCGGCATTCCTCGAAGGGACGGTCAAGCTCAACATCCTCAATTCTCTTGTCAGCCTCAATAAAGCCGTATTCTGTTGTGAAATTGCCGCCGAGATGTCCTCTTGTTTCCTTGCCCCAACGGTCATTGGGAACGATATAATCCTTAACGGGGGATTCATTGTAAAGCCATGTCAGGAACTCTGTTGAGTGCCATGTTTCACTGGGATGATCCCATTCACCGTCGGTGAAGAGGGTAGAGGGCTCATATTTTGTGATTATTTCCTTAAGCATAGGATGAAGGTGCTTGAGTGCATATTCCTCGGGATCCTTAAGATAAAGAGGGTGGAACCATTCGTAAACCGAATGATAAACACCGAAGCGCACACCGGTGTCCTTCATTGCTTCCTTAAGCTCCATGCAGAAGTCCCTGTGAGGACCTACATCCATTGAATTCCAGTTCCATGCATAGTCAGACTTGAAAAGACAGAAGCCATCGTGATGCTTTGAGGTGATATTTATATATTTTGCACCTGAACGCTTAAAAAGGTCAGCCCACTGCTTTGCGTCGAAAAGCTCTGCCTTGAAGCCATCAACAAAATCTGTATATTTATAATTTCCGCCGTAAACACTCTCGTGCCAGTCCTTTGTGGAAAGCTCGGGCTGCTTTTCAAGCTGCCACTGATACCATTCTGCATACTGTCCCTTTGCGGTGTAAGCAGGCACGGAGTAAAGTCCCCAGTGAATGAAAATGCCGAACTTTGCATCCTCAAACCATTCGGGAACGGGGCGGGAATTAAGTGACTCCCAGTTATTTTCGTATTTCATTTTTTGTCTCCTTGGAAAAATATTCTGCGTCTATTATACTGTCAGCACAAAAAATATGCAAATATTTTTTTCTTAACTATTGCGGAAATCGTACTTTTATGTTTATAATATACTATATTTTTGTTTGCGAGGTTAAATTATGATTGACAGCAAGATAAAAGCACTTGTGAATTATGCTGTTGCACAGGGACTTATTGAGGAGTCCGACAGAACCTACTGTATAAACGGTATAATTGATATTTTCGGTAAAAATGATTATGATGCGGAAGCAGTTGCGGCGGACGGCTCACTTGCACAGCTTCTTGATTCTCTTTGTGATGATGCGGTTGAAATGGGACTTATTGATTCAGGTTCTGTTTCAAGAGACCTTTTTGACACTAAAATCATGGGTGTTCTTACCCCCAGACCCTCACAGGTTATAAAGGAATTCAGAGCTCTTTATAATGAAGCCCCTGAAAAAGCAACCGACTGGTACTATAAATTAAGCGGAGATACAAACTACATACGCCGTGACAGAATTGCTAAAATTCTTAAGTGGCAGCAGACAGGTGACTACGGCACAATTGATATTACCGTTAACCTTTCAAAGCCTGAAAAGGATCCCAAGGCTATTGCAGCGGCAAAGAACATGCCCCAGGTAGGCTTCCCCAAGTGCATGCTCTGCCGTGAGTGTGAGGGCTATGCGGGAAGAATTGATTTCCCCGCACGTCAGAATCACAGAATTATTCCCATTACCATAAACAACAGCGAATGGTTCATGCAGTATTCACCCTATGTTTACTACAATGAGCATTGTATTGTTTTCAACGGTAAGCACACTCCCATGACAATTGACAGAAGTGCATTCTCCAAGCTTCTTGAATTTGTTACCGTTTTTCCCCATTATTTCCTCGGCTCAAATGCGGACCTTCCCATTGTCGGCGGTTCAATTCTTTCTCATGAGCATTTCCAGGGCGGAAGCTATGAATTTGCCATGGAGCGCGCTCCCATTGAAACAGAGGTTTCCTTTGAGGGCTTCTGCGATGTAAAGGCAGGTCTCGTAAAGTGGCCTATGTCAACAATCCGTCTTCAGTCAGAAAACAAGGAAAGTCTTGTTGAGCTTTCCGACAGAATTCTTCGTAAGTGGAGAGGCTACACCGACGAAGATGCATTTATTTTTGCAGAAACTGAGGGTACTCCTCATAACACAATCACACCTATTGCAAGAAGAAGGGGAGACCTTTTTGAAATGGATCTCGTTCTTCGTAACAATATCACAACGGATGAGCATCCTCTCGGTGTATATCATCCCCATGCAGAGCTTCACCATATCAAGAAAGAAAATATCGGTCTTATTGAGGTTATGGGACTTGCAGTTCTTCCTCCCCGTCTTAAGGATGAGCTTGAAGCACTTGAAAGTGCAATTCTTGAAAAGAAGGATTTAAGAGCAGATGCTCTTACAAAAGACCATGCTGACTGGGCAGAATCCTTTATTGGCAACTACGAATTTACAAAGGAAAACTGCATGGGCATTCTCGAAAATGAGGTAGGCAAGGTGTTTGCTACCGTACTTGAGCACGCAGGTGTTTATAAGCGCGATGAGGCGGGCAAAAAGGCATTTATGAGATTTATTGAAAGTGTTTGACAATAAATCTTATTTGTGATAACATTATCTTACAGAATGTTTTTTTATAAAGGGGTTAACAGGATGAAAACTATCAGAAAAACTCTCAGTATAATTCTTGC
The DNA here is from genome assembly GCA_045638965.1 of Acutalibacteraceae bacterium. Lineage (GTDB taxonomy): Bacteria > Bacillota > Clostridia > Oscillospirales > Acutalibacteraceae > RUG806. The sequence continues at coordinate 4,276 of JAZUCC010000006.1, forward strand.
TGTAATGATGCTTCTTTCAGTGTCTGCTTTTGCGGCCTCCGCTGAATGTCAGCATGAATATGAAGGCACAAATTTCGCACCTGACTGCGTAGATTCAGGCTATACCTTCTATGTGTGCTATCTTTGCGGTGATTCTTACTATGATTATTCCGACGGTGCACCTGCTCTCGGTCACAGCTACGGCTCATGGTATCCCGTTGATGAAGCAACCTGCACAATCGAAGGCCACGATAAGCGCGACTGTCTTCGTTGCGGTGCTTCCGAAATCAAGACAACATCAGTTCTTGCTCATGTTGATACAAACATTGATAATCATTGTGATGATTGCGGTAAGGAGCTTGATACCAATTTCAAGGTAAGCCCCTTTGATTGGTTTGTTGCTTTATTCAAGGCAATTGCACAGTTCTTCCGCGACATTTTCGCATAAGAATCAGAACAAAATAAAAACAGGGAAATTGCTGTATAGCAGTTTCCCTGAATTTTTTTTGTAAAAAATATCTGCAGTCCTCTGAATCGGGAAGAGGATAATACTTATATTGCGTTACCGTTTTTATCGAAAAGGGGCAGATATTCAAGATATTTTATATCTTTTCTGTCCTTTGCATCGCCCTCTGCAAGAATTGCAAGCTTGCCGCACACAATACCGCCTGCCTTTTCAACAAGCTGTTCTATTGCATAAAGTGATTCTCCTGTTGAAATAACATCATCAACAATAAGAATTTTCTTGCCCTTCATAAGCTCGGCATCGGCAGTATCAAGATAAAGCTTCTGCTCCTTTGCGGTTGTGATTGAACGGACATCAACCTCGAAAACACCCGTCATATAAAGCTTGGGAGCCTTTCTTGCAAGGAAATATTTCTTTGCACCGCTTTGTCTTGCCATTTCGTGAACAAGAGGAATACCCTTTGCTTCAGCAGAAATAATGTAGTCATACTCGGGGGCAATTTCAAGAAGAGCTTTTGCAGAGGCTACAGTCAGCTCCTGGTCACCGAAGATAACAAATGCACCTATCATAAGATTTTCGTTAAGGGGACACAGGGGAAGATTTCTTTCACAGCCTGCGATGTTCATTGTATAATGCATATTACTCATCCTTCCGGAGATTATTTTTCAACACAATTATACAACCTTTTTTTGAAAAATGTCAACACAAAAAGTCCTCAATGAGGCTTACAAGCTCCTCTTCGGAGGTGGCTGGGATTCCTTCCTGCAGCTTTTTTCTGTCGGCATCGGGAAGAGCAGAAAGATTTATCGGTGAAATATTTTCAAGCAGCTGACCTTCGGTGCTGAATACTGCAAGACTGCCGTCTGTCGCTTTCAGTATATATGCCGTCTGCATAGCGGAATCGGAGGAAAAATATATGCCGACTATAAGAATGAAAATAATGCACAGGCAAAGAAAAATGTAAACATGGCTTTTTTTAAGGGGCACACAATCACTCCTTAATATATTTTTAAAAAATATTTGGTAAAAATTTTTAAAATATACTAAACATTTTGAAAAAGATGTGTTATAATGCTTTCTGTATAGATATAAACTGCAATTTTAAGAAAAAAGGATGGTTGCATTGAATAAAGAAAATACTTCTCCTGCAAAGAAGAAAAGAAGAAGAAAAAAGAAAAAGCCCATGAGCAGGGGACTTACTGCTTTCCTCACCGCATTCCTTATGGTTTTCATGATAGGCGTGCTTACGGCAGGAATTATTGTTATTGATATCTTTTCCGATGTAGGTCTCATCAATATCGGTCACAATCCGGAAAATGATATTGCAGGTGTTGACTACATAGACCTTGACAACTACATCGCAAATCAGAGTCAGACAACAATTATCTACGGCTATGATGCTGACGGTGAAGAGGTTGAAATTGCCCGACTTCACGGACAGGAAAATCGTGAATGGGTTGACCTTGAAGAGGTGTGTCAGGACCTTCAGGATGCTGTTGTTGCCCTTGAGGATAAGCGTTTCCCCACACATAATGGTGTTGACTGGATAAGAACCATTGGTGTTGTTGCAAAATACAGCTTCTCACAGGGTGGTTCAACGCTTACCCAGCAGCTTATCAAGAACCTTACAGGTGAAAATGCAGGTACCTTCGTAAGAAAGTATAAGGAAATCAAGAATGCACTTGCACTTGAGCAGCATTTCAGTAAGGATGAAATCCTTGAAGCATATCTTAACACCATTTATCTTGATATGGGCTGCTACGGCATAAAGACAGGTGCTGAATATTATTTCAATAAGGATGTAAGTGACCTTACTCTTATGGAAAGTGCTATTCTTGCATCTATCACAAAGGCTCCCCGAGGATACAATCCTATCATCAACTATGAGGATAACCGTGAAAGAGCAATCGGCTGCCTTAACTACATGATTTCCGAGGGATACATCACTCAGGAGGAATACGACGCAGCACTTGCTGAAGAGGTCAAGTTCTACGGTGATGATGTTGAACGCGAGGAGGACTATGTTGAAGAAGAGGATGTAATGGTGACAACCGAGTATAACTCCTACTATGTTGACCTTGTTATTGATCATGTTATAGATGATCTCAAGGAGCAGTACGGTTATACCGAATCCGAAGCATTCCGTAAGGTATATTACGGCGGTCTTAAGATTTATGCCGCTCTTGATATGGATAAGCAGGATGAAATTGAATATGTCTATGAAAACAGAATCACCTTCCCCAAGGAAGAGGATACTGAAGAGGATCCCGCAATCCAGTCTTCAATGATAATTCTCGATTACGAGGGCAGAATCGTTGCTACAGCAGGACGTCTCGGACAGAAAACAGGTGACAGAACACTTAATATCGGTGCATCCTCACCCAGACAGCCCGGTTCTACAATAAAGCCTCTTTCTGCTTATGCTCCCGCAATTGAGCTTAACTACTATACATGGTCGAGCTATATTCCCAACTACGGTATTGCCGTTAAGGGTGAGGATAAGGCATGGCCTACAAACTACGGCGGTGTAGCAGGTAGTGTTGATGACCTTAAGAATCTTCCTCAGGCGATTGCTCCCTCACTTAATACAATTCCCGCACGAATCATTGATGCTCTTACCCCCACAACAAGCTACCGTTTCTTAAGAGACCGATTCAAGATTTCAACTCTTGTTGAGGGCGACGCCGACTATGCTCCTCTTGCAATCGGTGCTATGAACTACGGCCTTACATGTATTGATATGGCAGCGGCTTACGTTACCTTCGGCAACGGCGGTGTATATTACGAGCCCTGGTGCTACTACAAGGTTACCAATGCTGCAGGTGATGAAGTAATTCTTGAGCCTGACAGAGAGGGTGAGCAGGTAATTTCTTCCGGTACTGCCGATGTTATGCTTCAGCTTCTTAAGTGCGTTGTTACCTATCCTAACGGTACAGGTGGTGCTTATGCTGTAAGCGGACAGGAAAACTGGGCAAAATCAGGTACTACCTCCGACAACAAGGATAAGTGGTTTGTAGGCGGCACAGGCTATTATGTAGGTGTTGCATGGACCGGCTTTGAAAAGGTTCAGAAGGCTATCAATACCTCATATTACGGACAGAATCCCGCAGGTAAGGTTTATAAGGAAGTTATGACAAGAATCCATGACGGTCTTGAATATAAGGGCTTCGAAATGGGTGATGAGGTAGTAAGACGCTCTTTCTGTACAGGTACAGGTCTTCTTGCAAGTGCAAACTGTCCCTCTTCCACCGGCTGGTATAAGGTTGATTTCCTTCCCGGTGTGTGCAGTGGCTGTTCAGGCGGTCCTTCACAGGGCGGTGAAACTACCGATCCCGGATATGAAATTCCTGAATTTTAAGGTGAATTTATGATAATTTTAGCAGTTGACTACGGCGATGTCCGTACAGGTCTTGCCGTTTGCGATAAAAGTGAATTTCTGGCTTCCCCTGTCGGTGTTATAACCGAGCGCAGCAGGGAAGTGCTTATAAAGCAGGTTGTAGACAAGGCAAAGGAGCTTAAGGCAGAGGAAATTGCCGTGGGGCTTCCGAAAAATATGGACGGCACCGAGGGCTTCCGTGCCGAGGCTTGCAAGGAATTTGCCTGCCTGCTTGAAGAGGCATCAGGTATAAAAACCGTGCTTCGCGATGAGAGACTTACAACCGTAAGTGCACATAAGTTTATGAGCATGAATGATGTAAGAGGAAAGAAGCGCAAAAACACGGTTGATGCCGTTTCTGCTGTGATTATTCTTGAGGATTATATCGCGTATCGCAAAAATTGCTTAAAATAAGCCTTTGAATGGATTTTAAGAAAAATCTGTAAAAAGATAGGGCGTCAGGGATAAATGCTCTGATGCCCTGTTTTTATGCATTTTTGATGTATTACAGATATAAAAGAAACAGGGAATCTGCCTTTTCGGTAGATTCCCTTGTGATTTGTTATTAAGTTTATCAGGAAACTGCTGCAACGAGGATAGCTCTTGCATCTGAAGATGAAATCTTTCCGTCATTGTCAATGTCGCCGATTTTCTGCTGAAGAGCGGTGGGCTTATCAATCTGAACAGCGAATCTTAATGCAAGTCTTGAGTCCGCTGCGGAAATTTTTCCGTCGAAGTTTACATCGCCCTTTTCAAGAAGACCGTTTTCAAGCCTTTCATTGTTTATGCGTGAGGGGTAGTCAACATAAAGACGATTGAGGTCAATGTCCTTGTTGCTTGCACCCTTGAGCTTACCGTTTTCTGTGTACTGCCACATATCAACTCTTCCGTTGAAGCAGCATACATCAGTACCCCATTCAGCAATCCATGCTGATCTGCCTTCAAAGACAGAAGCCTCAACATGTGTCTGAGCAAAAGAGCTGCTGCAGTAAATACCTGCAATGTAGCCTGCGCTTTCAACAGTCTTGCAGAATTCATCAAGAACCATTGAGCATACAGCCTTACCTGCATTTACATGAGATTTATCACTGCCGAAGTCTTCCATATCGATATATACGGGAAGATCAAGCTGACAGTTGTTTGCCTTGAGAACATCAAGTGTGTACTGTGCTTCTTCAATAGCCTCTGCCTTTGTAAGTGCATAGCTGAAGAAATAAACACCGATGTGCATATCAGCTGCTTTTGCAGCCTTATAGTGTTCAAGGAAGCACTGATCGGAGTAGATCTTTCTGCCGTTTGCAGAGCCTCTGCCGCCGATTCTTATGATTACGCCCTGTACACCTTCATTTTTAAGCTGTATCCAGTCGATGTCCTTGGGTGATTGTGAATAGGAGATATCAACAACGAGCCAGTCGATTTCGGGTTCAAATTCCACACTCCAGTTAAGGCTGATCCAGCCTGTAACACCGCCGTAAGAAACCTTGCCCCAATTGTCGGCTGTCTTTTCAAGAACCTCAACAAGTGTACCAGCGGGAACAGAGCCGATGGTTCTGCTGCTCTGGGTATATGATTCTCTTATGTTCATATCCTCTGTAACTCTGTACTGCTTGTTTGAAGAGGGAACAGGTGCAGAGGGAGTGGTATTACCTGTTGACGGATTCTGTGTATTGCCTTCTGTTGAGTCAGAAGCGGGCTTGAAGGTACTGTATTCAAGGGAGAACCAACCTGTTTTTCCCTCATATTCCGCCTTGCCCCACACACCTTCAATTGCAGTTACCTGTAAAAGAGTACCTGCAGGAATGGTTGTGATAACAGTTGAGCCGGGAGCCTCACGGAAATTCATTACCTCTTTTGTTTCGTATGTGCCTGCTTTATAGGTTGATGATGTACCTGTGCTTTCGAGCTCGATACCTTCGTATCGGGGTGTTGCGAAGCCTGTGATATAAGTTGAGTAGGTTCTGTTTATCTGACGTACTCTGTCAGGACAGTTACCTTCGATACAGGTTACATACGATGAAGTTGCTTCAAGAACAAGACCTACATGAGTGATGTTATTCTGACTTCTGTTGTAGGTGTTTGTGCTTGTGAAGAAAACGATATCGCCCTTTTTGGGGATATAGCTTCCGCCGTATGAGGTGGAAAGATGATAAAGACCAAGATTCTTGTAATAATCGCGCATTGCGGTGCTTGACATGTTTGTGGGGATTACATCCTGAGGAATACCTGTTGTTCTTGCACACCAGGATACAAACGCTCCGCACCAGGGACCCTGATAATTGAAGTATGCGCCGTACTTCGTATACTCATTTGAGCCTTCAATATAGCCTACCTGTGAAGAGGCAGTTGCCATGATTGCAGCGGCTCCGTTAACTTTTTCTGTTTCGTCTGCACTTGCTGTAAGGGGAACTGCCGTGAAGCACACTACAAGCGCTAAAACTACACTCAAAGCTCTGAGCATTAAATTTTTATGCATTAAAAAACCTCCGAATATTTGAACATAATTCAAACCATTGATTTTCGCAACACCGCTATTATGCCTTATTTGGTAACAAAAAGCAAGACAAAAATTACAAAAAGTTACAATTTTGAGGGATGTTTGTTAACTATCAATAAAAAAAGACGGTCTGAGACCGTCTTTATGTTAATATACACAATGAAAAAAATTACATTTTTTCAATTTCTTTTAAGAGTTCATCGAATAAAATGTCTTCCTTGACCTTCTTTATTATTTCTCCCTTGCGGAAAATAAGACCTTCACCGTTACCGCCCGCAATGCCGATATCAGCTTCCTTTGCTTCACCGGGACCGTTTACAATACAGCCCATAACTGCAACCGTAATGTCCTTTTTACAGTCTCTCAAAGCATCCTCAACGCGGGATGCGAGACCGATAAGGTCAATTTTTGTTCTGCCGCATGTGGGGCAGGAAACAAGGTTGACACCGTTTGAACGGATGCCCGCAGCCTTGAGAATGTCATAGCCCGCATAAACCTCGTTTACGGGGGGAGCGGTGAGTGAAACACGGATGGTGTCACCGATACCGTCAAGCAGAAGTGAGCCTATACCCATAGAGGATTTTATGAGCCCCATTCTCTGTGTGCCTGCTTCCGTTACTCCCAAGTGGAGAGGATATGCTGCCTTCTGTGCCATAAGGCGGTAAGCATCAACAGTTGTTTTTACATCGGAGGATTTTATTGAAATTACAATATCCTCAAAATCGAACTTTTCAAGAAGACCTACATGGTATAATGCACTTTCAACAAGTGCTTCGGGACAGGGGGAGCCGTATTTTGCAAGAATTTCCTTTTCCACAGAACCTGAATTAACACCGATTCTTATGGGAACTCCTTTTCTTCTGCATTCATCGGCAACCATTTTTACTCTGTCGTCGCTTCCGATGTTTCCGGGATTGATTCTTATTTTATCAACACCCGCAGCAAGAGACTCAAGTGCCATTTTATAATCGAAATGAATGTCTGCAACGATGGGAACGCCCACATTTTCCTTAAGGGCGGCAATTGTCTTCACTGCATTCATGTCGGGTACGGTTGCTCTTATGATTTCACAGCCTGCTTTTTCAAGCTCCTTTGCCTGATTTACAGATGCCTCAATATCTCCCGAGGGGGTGTTGAGCATGGACTGCACTCTTACGGGAGCGCCTCCGCCCAGTGTAAGACCTGCTATTTTAACCTGCTTCTTGCTTGCCATACTTTAATCATCCTTTGATAAGATTTGCAATATCATTAAATGTTATAAGTGCCATAAGACCTAAAAGAAGAATGAGACCCGCTGCGTGTACAATTGCCTCAAATTTCTTGGGCACGGGGCGACGGAAAATGATTTCAACTGCAATAAACAGAAGTCTGCCGCCGTCAAGAGCGGGAAGGGGAAGAAGATTCACAAGACCGATATTGACCGTGATAAATGCAAGAATGAAAATTATTGAGGAATAGTCGGATTTGCTTGCCGCATCACTTGCGGTATCAGCAACAATTCCTATTGTGCCTACAGGGCCTGAAAGCTCATCCATACCGTATTTTCCGCCAACCATGTCAATGAGGCTTAACCATATCATTTTTGTCATTGAAAGAGTTTCTCTGACTGCACCGGGGAAAAGGTTGAGCGCAGACACATTTTCAGTGCCTACAATAAACGAGCAGTAGCCCTGCTCCATATCATAAGGAACATCAAGCTGGGTGAATTCAAGCTTTTTACCGTCGCGGCGGAGAGTAATATCAAACTTTCCGTCATTGTTTCTGTAAAGACAATAGTAAAGGTCACGGGCAGAGTGTACCTTTGTTCCGTCGATGCTTAAAATTTCATCACCGATAACAATTCCTGTTTCCGCGGTGTACATATTTTCTGCGACATCGCTTACAACGGTTGTCGGAACCTTGTCGCTGATACCGAGCATTATGCAAACAAGGATAAGACCCAATACGATGTTGAGTATGGCACCTGCCGCAACAACAATAAAGCGCTTCCATGCCTTCTGATTGCCGAAGGCTCTCGGGTCATCAGAGATTTCATCCTCACCCTCAAGAGATACAAAGCCGCCTATGGGAAGAATTCTTAACGCATAAAGAGTTTCCCCTTTTTGCTTTTTGAAAAACGCAGGACCCATGCCGATTGAGAATTCGTTGACCTTTATCTTAAAAAGCTTTGCGGTGCTGAAGTGTCCGAATTCGTGAAGTGCAATTATAATTCCGAAGAACAGAATTGCAAACAGTATGGGCCACACTCTTCCCCATATACCTGCAGCTGAAATTGAAAGTAAGAAATTTTGCAAGGAATATCACCCTTTTAAATATTTTAACATATATATATGTGTTTTGCAGAATTATACCGCATTGAGAACTGCCTGTCTTGCGGCTTTATCAGTTTCATAGACATCCTCAAGTGAGAAGTCTTTTTTATCGGGAGTAATGTCAAAGGCTGTTCTTATAAGTCTGCCGAGGTCAAGGAAACCGATTTTTCCTTCTCTGAACAGACGGTTAGCCTCTTCATTCGCACTGTTTACCGCCGCGGGATAAAGACCGCCCTTAATAATTGCTTCACGGCAGATGTTAAGGCAATCAAACACCTCATAATCAGGCTCAAAGAATGTAAGCCTTCCTATTTCGGCCAGCTTCAGCTCGCCGACGGGGGAGGGGAATCTCTCGGGGTAGGTAAGCGCGTACTGAATGGGAATTCTCATGTCGGGAAGTCCCAGCTGTGCAATTACGGAATTATCATCATATTCAATCATTGAATGAATGATGCTTTCACGATGCACAAGAATATCAATGTCTTCAGGTGCAACACCGAAAAGGAAATGTGCTTCAATAAGCTCAAGTCCCTTATTGAACATTGATGCGGAATCGATTGTGATTTTTGCGCCCATGTCCCAGTTTGGGTGCTTCAGCGCATCGGCTGCGGTTACATTTTTGATTTCATCTCTTGTTTTTCCGAAGAAGGGACCGCCTGATGCAGTAAGAATTATCTTTTTAAGGGCACGGTTTGAGGGCTTGCCCTGAAGGCACTGGAAAATTGCAGAGTGCTCACTGTCAACGGGGAGAATTTCCTTGCCTGTCTTTTTTGCCGCATCAAGCACAAGATATCCGCCTGCTACAAGGGCTTCCTTGTTTGCAAGGGCAAGAGTCTTTCCGCTTTGGAGCACGGAAAGTGCGGGACGAAGACCTGCAAGACCTACAATTGAGTCGATAACCGTGTCAGCCTCGGTTTCGGCTGCACACATACATACACCCTCGATGCCTGAAAGTATCTTTGTCGATGTATCTTTGCAGCGAAGGCGAAGCTCTGCTGCAGCGGCAACATCGGAAAGAGCAGCATATTTCGGCCTGAATTTTCTTATCTGCTCTTCAAGCCTTCTGAAATCACGGTTTGCGGTAACGGCTTCAACGCCGTAACCTGCTTTTTCAGCAACATCAAGTGACTGAACACCGATTGAGCCTGTTGAGCCTAAAACGGCAATTTTCTTTTCCATTACAAAAGCCCTCCTGAATTATATTGCAGAAATGAGCATAATAATTGAATAAAGAGCGGGGAATACGAAGCAGGAGCTGTCAAAACGGTCCATAACTCCGCCGTGTCCGGGAAGAAGATTTCCGAAGTCCTTTATTCCGTGATGACGCTTGATTGTTGATGCTGCAAGGTCACCGAAAATGCTTATAACTGAAAGGCATACGGAGGAAATAAGAACAACGGGAAGTGAAATTTCTGCTGAAAGATCAAACTTCATGCGGAACACGAAGAATAAAATTGTGTTGACGGCAGCTGTGCCGATAACACCGCCTATTGCACCTTCAATAGTCTTTTTAGGTGAAATTACAGGGGAAAGCTTGTGCTTGCCGAAGAATTTTCCTGCAAAGAAAGCAAAGGTATCTGAAAGCCAGCAGCAGAAAAATGCAAAAAGAATAAAGAAAACACCGTCACTCTTTTTATATGCACCGTCAAAGCCAAGATATACATCTCTGAACATAATAATGCATGAAAGAGCTGAGGGAACGAAAACTGCCGAACACAGTGAGCATGCAACCTGCTCGAACTTGAGTTTTTCAAAATCAAGCACCATTATTATGAGCGAAACGATTACAATTGCGGTTGCAACAGGAAATACGGGGATATTGAGCTTATCCTTATATTCAAACCAGAAGGGAATAAGGGCAGAAGCCGCAATGCAGAGTCCTCTGAAAACGGGATTTTTTACTTCAAATGCCTTTGTGAGCTCAAATACACCTATTGCGGAAACCAGAGCAATAAAAACAGAGAAAACGGGTGTGTACATTGAGAAAAGCCAGCCTATAACGGCTGCAGCGCCTACAAGTCCTGTAATAATACGAGCTTTCATAATATTAATCCTCTAATTAATTGTGTGTCCGCCAAAGCACAAAAATGTGCTTCTGACGGTTTGTCATATTTTTTATGTCTTATAATGACTACAAGGCGGATGGTTAACATCCGCCGTAAGTTTAAGTTAAACTCCGCCGAAACGACGGTTTCTTTTTTCAAAAGCGCGAAGGGCTTCGTCGAAATCGTTTTCGGAAAAATCGGGCCAGAGCACATCTGAATACCAGAATTCCGCATAAGCCGACTGCCATAAAAGGAAGTTTGAAAGTCTCTGCTCTCCGCTGGGGCGGATAACAAGATCAACGGGAGGCTGCTCCTCGGTGTAAAGACCTCTTTCAATTGTTTCCAATGATATGTCTTCGGGCTTAATTTTACCTGAAAGCACATCTTCTGCTATATTTTTTACGCTGTGGAGAATTTCCTGCTGTCCGCCATAGTTTACGGCAAGATTGAGATTGATCTTTTTCATGTCCTTTGTGGCATCTTCAAGATAATCCATAGCATATCGAAGCTCGGGTGTAAGCTTTGAGCGGTCGCCGATAAAACGAAGACGGATTCCTTTTTCAAGGTTTTCCTGAAGTCTTTCCTCAGCTTCCTGTAAATAGTCACCGAAAAGCTTCATTATGGCATTTACCTCGTCCTCGGGGCGTGACCAGTTCTCGGTTGAAAAAGCATAGAAGGAAATATGCTTTATTCCGAGATTGCCCGCGTATTCGCCGATTTTTCTGAAGGTTTTTGCGCCTTCAACGTGTCCCATCTGGCGGGGAAGGCCTCTGTTTTTCGCCCATCTGCCGTTGCCGTCCATTATGACGCCGACATGAGCGGGGAGAACACTGAATTTTTTATCGTCCATAATCAGATTTCCATGATTTCTGCTTCTTTTGCGGAAGCAACAGCATCAACCTGCTTGATGAAGTCGTCAGTAATCTTCTGAACTTCGCCTTCACCGAACTTAAGGTCATCCTCTGTGATTTCGGAATTCTTCTTCATTGTCTTGAGCTTTTCAAGAGCATCTCTTCTGATGTTTCTGATAGCAACCTTTGAGTTTTCGGCAGTTGCCTTTACATCCTTAACGAGAGACTTTCTTCTTTCCTCTGTGAGAGGGGGGAAGGTAAGACGGATAACTGTACCGTCGTTCTGGGGATTGATGCCGATATCAGATGTCTGGATAGCTTTTTCAATAAGCTTGAGAGCTGATTTGTCCCAGGGCTGGATAACAAGGATTCTTGCTTCTGCAACAGAAACAGCAGCCATCTGGTTAACAGGTGTGGGGACGCCCCAGTAGTCAACTCTGATGGGATCAAGAACTGCGGGGTTAGCTCTGCCTGCACGGATTGAGTTATATTCAGAATTAAGTGCAGAAATGGATTTTGTCATTTTTTCCTTTGCGAATTCAAATACGGTTTTCATTTTTGTTACCTCCGAAAAATATTGTATTGAAATTATTTAACTATTGTGCCGATGTTTTCACCGAGAACTGCCTTTTTGATGTTTTCGGGATTTTCAAGGTTGAAAACAAGAATGGGAAGACGGCTGTTTCCTGCAAGAGCTGCTGCAGTGTTATCCATAACACCGAGGTGCTTTTCAAGAATTTCATCGTATGTAAGCTCGTCGTACTTCACTGCATCTGCATACTTGTTGGGGTCCTTGTCGTAAACCCCGTCAACATTTGTTGCCTTGAAGTAGATGTCGCAGCCTGTTTCGATTGCGCGGAGAGCAGCGCCTGAGTCTGTGCTGAAAAGAGGGTTACCTGTACCGCAGCCGAAAATTACGATTCTGCCGCTTTCCATATATTTTACTGCTTCATCCTTGTTGTAGGGGACTGCCATTCTCTGAATGTCGAGAGCTGTCATGACAACAGCATCGTTTCCTGCCTGGATAAGACCCTCCTGAAGAGCAAGACAGTTGATAACGGTTGCAAGCATGCCCATGTGGTCTGCTCTTGTTCTGTCCATGTCGCCGCTTGAGCGTCCGCGCCAGAAATTGCCGCCGCCTACAACGATACCGATTTCAACACCGAGGTCAGCAACCTCCTTGATGGTGCCGCAGATGTTGTTTACCATATCAAAATTAATACCGTGTCCTGCTTCACCCGCAAGAACCTCACCGCTTAATTTGAGAAGTATTCTTTTATAAACAGGTTTCATATAAGCCTCCTAAAATTTTCCTGGTATTTATTTTAACCTATAAAAGGCAATATGTAAAGACAAAAAATACAAACTTGACTATTTTTTTCCTTGTGGTATAATTTTAATGATAAACTGCAGGAGGTTTATTTATTATATGTTTACTCATGATGAAATCAAATCAATTCTGGATAATTTTTCAATAGCAGGCAAATTTATTTCATACGGTCCCATTGATGACGGTCATATCAACGATACCTTCCGTGTTGTGTATAACGTTGACGGCAAAGAAATGTGTCATCTTCTTCAGAGAATCAATACCACGGTCTTCAAAAAGCCCGATGAACTTATGGCTAATGTTGACTGTGTTACAGCATTCCTTCGCGACAAGATTATTGTTGCAGGCGGAGACCCTGAAAGAGAAGCACTTTACTGCAAGCCCACAAGAACAGGTAAGAAATACTATATTGACGATTCCGGCAGAGTATGGCGTCTTTATAACTTTATTCTCAACAGCTATTCCAATAATGCAATAGAATCTCCCGAGGTTTTCTTTAATGCAGGTAAGGCCTTCGGTAATTTCCAGCGTCTTCTTGCCGATTTCCCCATTGATAAGCTTTATGAGACAATTCCCGATTTCCATAATACCGGCAAGCGCTACAGAAATCTTGTGAATTCCATTGAGGCTAATCCCAAGGGCAGAGTAAAGCACGTTAAGGATGAAATCAATTTCTGCTACGAGCGCCGTAATGAAACCTACGTGCTTACAGGAAAAACACTTATCGGTGACCTTCCTTTAAGAGTTACTCATAATGACACAAAGCTCAACAACATCCTTTTTGATAAGACAACAAACGAGCCTATCTGTATTGTTGACCTTGATACCGTCATGCCGGGGCTGAGCCTTTATGATTTCGGTGATGCTATCCGCTTCGGTGCAAACACAACAACAGAGGACGACAAAAATATTGATAATGTTTCACTTGACCTGGGTCTCTACGAGCAGTATGTGAGAGGCTTCCTTACATCTGCAGGCGAAAGCCTTGTTGAAGAGGAAGTAAGACTTCTTCCTTTCTCTGCTAAAATGATGACTCTTGAATGCGGCATGCGTTTCCTTACAGACTATATTGACGGTGACGTTTATTTCAAGACACATTATCCCGATCATAACCTTGACCGCTGCCATACACAGTTTGCTCTTGTTGCAGATATTGAAAAGAAGTATGATCAGATGATGGAAATTACCGCAAAGGCATATAAGGAAATCTGCGGAAAAGATCTGTAATTAATATAAAAATGAAAAATTAAAGGGCGTATTGATATACGCCCTTTTTTTGTATGCTTATCAGAATTTTCCGCTTGAGCCGCCGTGGCTTCGGCCCGATGAGGAGCGATGTGTTGTGCTGCCGCCTGAGGAACTGTTGCTTTTTGGCTTTGCAGTTTTTCTGATATTTTTGTGCAGGAATATGTCACGGCTTCTTGTTATTCTTACACTGCCTTCCACAACATAGTCTGTTGCAGAAGCTTTACTGTGTACGGATTTCAGCTGAGCTTTCAGAATATATGTATATACGAAAGCAATAATTATACCGCCGATAATTGAAAGTCCGATCCATTGAAGTGAAAAAATCGAAATCTCAATTGCACCTGTTTTGTTGCCTGACGAGTAGTTATAGTCATATTCATCTTCGTATAAATCATCATCAGTTATGTAGTTATCACTATAGAAGGAATCTTCGTTATTATAGGAATAAAGGATTTCGGAGCATTTCTCATAATAGGTAATGAATGCGGTGGTATAGCTTCCCTCGGAAAGATAGGGAATGAATTCATTTTCAAGAATGTAAAGGTTATAGTCATTAAAAATTGAAATTGCAGTGCCGTAGGTGGTCATTGCATATTCACGGTTTTCCATGTCCACAACAAGAAGAATACCGTCATCGTTTATTCCGTAGCCGAAACCGTTATTATCATAGTAATCATCGGCAAAATCGGTTATATCCTGACCGTTTGTGCTGTTTACTGTTAGCAAGGCAACCTCACATTCATAAATTTCGCTTATCTGCTCAAGCTTGTTGTTGAGAATATCCGCATCGTCAATATACATGAGTCCTGCAAAGTCATTTACAAGGGAGGTTCTTTCGTCTATGCCGTAGTCATAAGCCGAAGCACAGACGGTAAGCCCCGAAAGCAGAAGAACAGAAATTAAAAAACAGATTAATTTTTTCATTTTTCAGTCCTCCCCTTAAACTAAAAACAGATTGTAAAGTATTGTTGCAGCAAATGTTATCGCTGTTCCGATAACTGCAGAAATTGCAAAATACTTTTTGTATTTTTTCTTGTCCATAGGAAGATTACCGACGAATTTTCCTGTCTGACCGTTCATTGCAAAGGTGTACCTTTCACCCTCGAAGGTTGTGTTGAGAAGCCATACGGGATAAAGGGCATACTTTGATGAGCCAGCAGTCATGTTTACGTTGCAGCCCGCGGGAGTAACCGTGGAGTAGCCCTGAACACTTGCTGCAAGGGTATCAATTGTGCTTTGTCTTATTCTTTCATTTGCCCGCTTTATGCTTTCATTAACATCAACATCATATTTATCGGCAAAGAAGCCTGAAAGATATGCAGTGTTGAAATCAACGGCATCAGCAAAATTATAGGGCTCAATAGATTCCATAAGGTCGTCAGACATTTTTGATGAGCCGACAACAGGGATTTTTGCAAAGGCCATATTACCGCCACGGAAAACGGAGTAGTGGCTGGTTTCTGTATAATTATAGTTTGCGTCGCTCCAGTGGCGCACTCTTGTTGCCTTATATTGAGCATCGCCCTCAACAGAAGCATCGAAAAGCCAGAACGGAACATAAATTCCCTTGATTTCATCAATGTGATTCTTGTCCTTGAAAATATCCGGAAGAAGTTTTTTGCCTGTTATGTGCTTTTTGTAAGCCTCCATTGCCTGATTTTTATCCAGCCTGAAGGGAATTACAACGTCGGGCTTCAGAAGTCCATGAAGCTGCTGTGTAAAAACAACGGGATTTCCGCAGAATGGGCATGAGGTTGCCGCAGTTGTTGCATCGGTGACAATTTCACCGCTGCAGGTATTGCACAGATAGCTTACAAGTCCGGCCTTTTCTGTTTCGCTCCATGAATTGCCTTCTGTGTTATTCCAATCAAAAACATCTTCCTTGATTTTTTCTTCATTTTTTGCTTCACTAAGCTCTTCAAGTGCAGAAATATCATATTCTGTGTCGCAATACGGACATTTCATTTTCTGCAAGGAAGCATTGAATTCTATTTTACCGTCGCATGACGGGCATACATAGTTTAATAATGACGACATAAAAATCACATCCTTTGGTATAATTTTACTACAAAAAATGCCGGAAAGCAAGAAAATCATTGCCTGTAAGCAGGAATACTTACAGGCAGAATACTGGTGTTATGAAATTATCTGCCGCAGCAGCAGGGGGGATCAAAGCCCGAGGGTGCAGTATTGTCACAGTCGGGTGTATCGGGCGGGAAAAATTCCGAAACGGGGAAGCGGATTTTTCTGAAGGAATCACAGGGATCCTCGGTGTCGCATGAGCATTCCTTGGTGGGCATGCAGAAATCGTAAGCGGGAATGAGCATCTGTACGTCTCTTTCAAGCTGAACAATAGAGAAAAGTCCGATGGTAACCCTTACTGCCCTTTGTGCGCTCTGCGGACCGAAGGAGCCGGGGAAAAATCTTGCAACGGGGCGGGGAATTGAAGCGCCCGCATCGCTTATGTTGTTACAACAGTCACAGGGACGGCAGATTCTTGCATCAAGACAAAGGGGAGTTGCCACCTGTACCTTTGCACGGGGATTTGTGGAGGATGCGGAAAGTGAAAAGTCATTTTCAGTGCCGTATTCCGATGAGAAAACCTTTACGCTTCCTTCTGCGCCGTAAAGGATACATTTTTTAGAGAAAACACAAAGTCCCGTTACGGTTACGGGCTGCTGCTGTGAGGGAATAAATGCATCAAGGGTAACAGCAAAGAAGAATGTGATGTCAACGGAATAATAGCCTCTGTTGAAGGGTACGGTATCAACATCGGTGATAACATTGATAACCTCGCAGCCCTTGCACCTTATATTCACTGCAGAGTCAATTATATTTTCTGCCGCATCGGTGAAATATACTCTTAAATCCGCAAGGCAATCCTTATCCGCACATGAATCGTACACACGGGCAGTGTCGATGCATATAGCTTCATTGATTCTTCTGCCTTCAATAGTTTCCGTTAAAGGACCAAGCTTATCAGCCATAAGAAAACCTCCGTAATATAATTGAAATCCGAAAACTTCAATATATATTATGGAGGTTCATGTGTTTTTGTTACTGATTTATCAATACTTTGAAAAATCGCAGTCGTAGGGCTTGCCGCCTTCAGCCATTGACTTGTCTGCAAGGAAAACAGCAAGATGACCTGCAACGGAGTTGTCAATTGCAGTACAGGAAATTGACTGTTCGCCTGTTCTGATATAATTTATAAAATCAGCGGAAAGAGCGGGGTCGCCGCCGCCGTGACCCATGCCGCCCATGGTGTTTGTGTCATAGAATTCTCTTACATAGCCGTCGGGAGCCTCTGTCACAATTCTTTCGATTACGAAGTTGTTGTCCTCGAAATTACCGTAAAGCTCTGCCTTTGTGCCGATAATGTGAATTTTTCTGATGCTCTTTGCAGTACCGCCTATCATATTATGTGTACCTGTTGCACCGTTTCTGAATCTGACAAGCACACTCTGATGGTCAACTACATTATTGTCACACTTATATATACATCTTCCGTAGGGATTGTCCTCTTTGAGAGACTGCTCACGGATATCATAGGTCTGATCCTTTATAGCCTCAAGTCCTGCCCATACATAGCATTCCCAACGGTCGGGATGACCGAGGTACATGGTTTTTGCGGAGTAACGGCAGGTGTCAACATGAGGACAGTCAACAAGACAGCGATTTCCTGCACCCTCGGGGGCATTTTCAGGCTTAAACTGGAAAATGCTGCCGTGAGAAGAAACGGTTTCGGGCTGTGTTTCATTCATAAGCCACATCATGATGTCAATGTCATGACAGCTCTTTGCAAGAAGCATAGAGGTCTTGCAGATATCGGAATTAGCCCATTTGCCTCTTACATATGAAGTGGAAAGATGGTGATAGCTTACATGCTCCGACATCTGGATGTTTATGATATCGCCGAGTGCACCTTCAAGAATCTTTTCCTTGATTGCCTTATAGAAGGTAGAATAACGAAGCACATGGCATATCATAACCTTGTTGCCGTTTTTCTTTATAACCGCAAGAAGCTTCTGCATTTCCTCAAGGCTTACTGCGAAGGGCTTTTCAAGGAGCATGTCATAGCCTTTTTCAAGAAGCGGAACTGCAGTTTCATAATGCTGATGATCCATTGTACCGTTAATGATAACATCGGCAAAGCGGGGTACCTTTGCAAGCTCCTCGGCAGATTCAAAGCAGAATTCCTCGGAGAAGCCGTATCTTTCCGCTGTCATTTTTCTTCTTACCTCATTGGGGTCTGCAATACCCACTATCTTAAGGTCGTCGGGATGGTCAAAGGAATAGTCACCGTATGTGATTGAGCGGTGACCTGCACCGACGATTATTGCTGTAACAGGTTTTTTGTTGTCCATAATTTCTCGTTTCCCTATGAATTATTCCGTCACGTGCTGGCTTTCGTGAACAGTAATTTTATTTGCGTTTTCCTTCATTCTTATGAATGCGGATATTATTTCAGATGCAGTCTTTTCGCCTGCGGAAACAGCCTCCTCATAGTGAAGGGGAGCAAGAATGCTTCCGAAGTCGTTATCGGGAACTATATACCCGATAAAATCATTGCAAAGCCCCGCAATTGCAATTTCGGTGCCGAGGATTTCCTTTATTGAAGGCTTATCCCAGCTTCTTCCCGTATAGCTTGCCCAGTCGGGGAAGGCTCCGCCGATTGCAAGCTCGGGCATCATTTCACCGGGGACCATGGCAATACTCAATTCATTTCCGAGAACAGCAAAGCCTACCTCGGTTACAAGATGAAGAGATTCGGATTTATCATTCTTGTCACTGTCATCGGCGGTGGTAATTTTTACAAGTGAATTATTTACAAGACGAAGCTTTGCCGCAAGCTCAAGCACCTTGTTGTCTGCTGAAAGGAAAAGCTCGCTGATTGTAACATTTATAAGGGGAGAGAGCTTTTTATAGCTGCTCTTGTCATAGCCTGCAACATAATCAGCAATTGCTTTGCCGTATGCTTTTATGCCCTCGTCGGTTGTAAGCCCCTCGGGAATATGCGGTCCTCGGTCGGTTGCAACCGCTGCTTCCGCACCCTGAATAAACATGGGCTCAATTCCCATTTCCTCAAAGCGGTCACACATATACCCCGGGAAATCACGGGAAGCCTCTCTCTGCTTGTCACCGTAGCATACGGGGTGTGCCGCCATGAATACTATGCTGATTTCCTTACTGCCGTCTGCGGGAATAAAGCGCAGATTCGTAAGGTCATTTACGGTAACATAAGGAGGTCTCTTGTCACGCACGAAATTTTCAATGGGAAGCTGTGCGTAGAAAAGCTCACCCTCCGTCATGCCTTCAACTGCCTGCTTTATGGTTTTTGCGCTTATCTTTTTAAGATATTTCATAAAGCCGTCATTCTTACCTGAAACGGTTTTTGCCTTTTTTCCCTTTTTGACCTCTTTTTTGTTATGTCTGAAGTCAGATATTATATTACCCCATAAGCCGTCGGTGTCAATACCCGAGTGACAGTGGGTTGCACTTATGTTTACCGAAAGAATATTTTTTTCGCTTATAAGATCACGAAGGCGTGCTCTTATTTCCTTTATATCCGTACCCGAAATGCCTATACAGTCAATTACCGCAAAAACATGAATACCTCTGCCTGTGCCGTCGCTTATTGCAACAGCGCGGACCATCTGCTCATTCATAATTCCGTTCATTTTATTGGGAGGGAATGCAAGATAACCGCCGATATAGTAGTCGCCCTCCTGTACGGGAGGAATTATTGAAGCCTTTGCAAAGCCGACACTCCATTTTGCATCAGCGGTGGGCTTTTCAAGGAAATATCCGTTACCCTCCATAAAATCGGTGTTGTCATATCTGTTGAGATAAGGAATTCCCTTATCCGATACGGAGTCGGAAAGTCTGCCGACTGCCTTCATTGCAATATTGTGTCCTGTATCAAGAAGCCTTCTCTTGTTATCGGGGGAGGACAGATGCTCTTTAATTTTGTCTTTTGCAATTTTTGTGCCGATGGTACCTATGGCGGTTGTTACGGCAGCTGCAATAATTTTCTTGTTCATATATCCTCCTTAAGATTTGTAGGGCTCTTTTGTGATGCGCAGCTCTGCAATTTCAAAGCCGTTGACCTTTTCCGAGATATCAAGGTCAATACAGCCGTTGATTATGAATTCCTTGGGGATTCTGTACTGTACGGCAATAAAGCCTGCGGTGAGCATATCCCTTTCATACTCATGATTTCTTTCGCCGCCGAACTGCTGTCCGCAATATAAGGTTTTGCCGTTTACCCTTATGTGATGCTTCATGCTGTCCTCATTTTTGAGGTCACGGTGAGTAATCATAAGATAATAATCGGTGTCATATTGCAGTCCCGCAGCCTTGAGACGGAAATAGAAATGGTCATAAAGCTTGAAAAGACAGGTGGGCAGTGTTCCGTTATTTTTATCGGGACGGTCTCCGAGAATATTCATATAGAAGAATTTCTTCTGTCTTACACCGCCGGGACAAAGTCCGTCGAGCGCAACAGAATAGTAGTATTCATCATTTTTTACCTTGTTGCGGTTGAAGCAGCGGTTGATATATGCTGCTTTTTCTTCTTCTGTCATATCTTCAGCCTTTGTGTAGCAATGAAGAAGCCAGGGAAGGTCGGTAAGCGGAAGTCTTATTGAATCAAGCACTGCACCGCGCTCGGGATTTTTTGCATGGTATCGGCTTACATCAAGCTGCATGCCTATCATTTCAAACAGCTGTCTGCCGTTTTCCTCAATCTTATCAAGAAGCTCTGTTACGGCTGCGGGCAGGGGAGTGAGAAGAATCTCCTTTGCCTTTATTATGTCACATACAGCGGCTTTTTTTGCTTTTGAAATAAGGCTGTTTTCAAACATAACCCTTCTTCTTACAAAAGCATCGCATCTTGCACGGAAAAGGCACTGAATGAATCGCCAGTTATCATAAAGTGAAGGAGTTTCTCTTCCGAGCTCTTCAAATATTGAAAGTGTGTTTTCAATAGAGGGATTGTTTTCAGGTGCACCCTCCCAGTTATATTCAAGTCCGAAAATACCGTCGGCGGCTTTTTCGTAATCGGCACACGGGAAGAAAAGGCGGGCATAGTCCTCAAGAATTTCTCTTACGGGAGTTGAAGAATCAAATTCAAGAGCGCTCCATATTGCCTTGTTTATGTCATCATTGACACCCTCGGAGTAGCTTACACTGCCTACGGTGTAGCCCTTTGTTTCAGTATGGATTCTCTTATATTCCGTGGGACGGGGATTTATGCTTTCTCTGCCGTTTACTGTCTGCAGAGCATAATTCCAGTCATCACGGTCGTAGTGTACGGGATATTCACATCTTAAATTGTGTGTTATGTCGGGATAAAGTCTTATGGGGTATTCCTTGGGAAGATATCTTCTCAGAATGTCAAGGGGGAATGCTGCATTCGGTCCTGTTATCACACCGTCAATGAAATCGGGATGTGTATTCATCAGCGCAAGGAATTTTGTTCCCCAGTCGGGAAGATGATGGGGCTGCTGTGCAGAGGGCCACATTTCTCCGTCGGGATGATATTTTTTTAATATTTCACGGAATTTTTCGCATCTTTCAAAAAGCTCCTCGGGCTGAATGTCACCAGGGTCGCCTCCCGGCGGGAATATATAGTCAAGACCTGCGGCCTCGGAGAAAAGCTTTTCTCTGTTTTTTAATGCGGTTTCAATATCCTTTTCGCAGTTGGGATACCAAACGGACACCATCATGCCGTAGTCCTTTGCCTGCTTTGAGGAAAGGCAGAGAAGCTCCTGCTCGTCGCGTCGCATGATTGCGTTTTTGTCGGAGTGACCGCCCTCATAGGGAATATGCTCACAGGTGTTTGTGCCGAAATACATCATGTCAAGATAACAGCGTCTGTATTCTTCCAGATCCCATGCATCATAGGTGTTGCTTGTCTGTCTGTAGCCTACCTGATGTCCTCTTATTTTTTTCTCGGGTGAATATTTTCCCGATATATCATAAAGAAGATGAAGCCTGTTGTTTTCAATCGCGCTTTTTCTTAAAAGCATACCTATTGAAAAAATGAAGCCTCGTATTCCCGATGAATAAAAAGTAATTTCCTTTTCGTTCAACTCAATTTCAAACTCATCGGCAGAAAGCTCTGTTTTTTCATTGAAGAAAATTTTTATGTCATACTGTGCATCGGTAGCGGTGCTGATACGGGCATTCAGCTCTTCATATAAAATGTCTGCAGCCGCCCTTGCGAAAGCAGGTTTGCAGATGGCTTCGGGCTTTGTGAAAAATAACATACTGAAGACCCCCGTCTGAACAGATTTTATCGCTGAATCAATCAGAATTAATTATAGATAATTAAAATAGCGATGTCAAGTTTACTAAAAAATAAAATAAAATAAAAATTAATAAAGAGCTCAGAAATGGTGGAACAGTATATTAATTTCAACAAATAAATAACGATTTTAATGTGCAAAATTACAAAAATATATGCTTTTAGAAAAAATGTCGGAATTGTGGTTGATTTTAACTTGTGCATGATATATAATGCATATGTAATAATACTCAAACGGAGGAAAAATTTATGAAAAAGATATTAGCAGTTCTCATGGCTGTGCTTGTTCTTTTCTCAACTTGTGCAGTATCAGTTTTTGCAACAGAAGCAGAGCCCGACACATCAACAGAAGTAACAGAGGAAAGCGATCTCGTATTCCCCGAAAACTTAACACAGCTTAAGCTTTCAGTTGTTTTCAAGGCTTTTGAAAAGTTCTTCTCATTCATCATCAACCTCTTCGGTGATTATGCTGATGATGTTGATAATTTCTTCACTGATATCGTTAAGGATATCTTCGGCACAGGCGAAGCAGCTGACGCTGTAGCATAAGAAAAATAAGCTCTTAAGTCCCTTTTCCGTTACGGAGAAGGGATTTTTTTTTGCCCTTTTTTATTCTTTAAGTAATTATTATTTTTCTTAACGCACAAAATACCGAAAAATGTTGACATTTGACCCCGATTGCGATATATTTACAGTAATATGTATTATATAAAGGCATAGTTATATCTATTCGTTGTTAACGGAGAGGGGCTGCATAATTGGAAAACAATGTCATCATCGATCTTAAAAATATTTCCGTTTCATTCGACGGTGAACAAATCTTAAAAAGTATCAATTTATATATACGTGACGGCGAATTCATCACATTTCTCGGACCTTCAGGCTGCGGTAAAACCACAACCTTAAGGATAGTTGCGGGCTTTCTTGAGCCCGACAGCGGCGATGTGATTTTCGACGGCAAGAAAATCAATGGTGTTCCTCCTCATAAAAGAGAAGTCAACACCATTTTTCAGCGTTATGCTCTTTTCCCCCATCTTAATGTGGCGGAGAATATCGCATTCGGTCTGAAGCTCAAAAAAATGCCCAAGGACAAAATCGACAAGAAGGTATCCGAAATGCTTGCTCTTGTCAATCTCAAGGGCTTTGAAAACAGAAATATAAATTCGCTTTCAGGCGGTCAGCAGCAGCGAGTTGCCATTGCGCGTGCTCTTGCGGTTGATCCCAAGGTGCTGCTTCTTGACGAGCCCTTGGGGGCACTTGACCTCAAGCTTCGTAAGGATATGCAGAATGAGCTTAAGAAGATTCAGCAGAGTCTCGGCATCACCTTTATTTATGTTACCCACGACCAGGAGGAAGCTCTTTCCATGTCTGATACCATCGTTGTCATGGACAGCGGTAAAATTCAGCAGATAGGCACTCCTACAGACATATATAATGAGCCTAAAAATGCCTTTGTTGCCGACTTTATCGGTGAAAGTAATATCGTTGACGGTATTATGAAGCAGGACAGGGTTGTTGAATTTTCAGGTCATGTTTTTGACTGCCTTGACGGCGGCTTTGCAAAGAATGAGCCTGTTGACGTAGTTGTTCGCCCCGAGGATGTGGATGTTGTACCCGTAAGCGAGGGTATGCTTACCGGTAAGGTCACATCTGTTACCTTCAAGGGTGTTCACTATGAAATTATTGTTGATATCGGCGGCTTTTTATGGATGATACAGTCCACCGATATACAGTATGAGGGCACGGAAATCGGTCTTATGATTGAGCCCGATGCTATTCATATTATGAAAAAATCCGAATATTCGGGAACCTTCGGTGATTTCTCCAGTTATTCTGACGAATTCGATGAATTGTCCGATGTAAATGCAGGAATTGATGCGGAGGATTCGGACGATGAGTAAGACTGTTACTATAGGAAACAAGAAGGCAACAGTTTCACCCTTCGCTTCATGGATGACTGTTTTTGTGCTTGTTCCCATGGCACTTGTTGTGTACTATGCATTTACAAATGATGACGGCACATTTACATTTGAAAATCTCAAGTGGATATATACATATCGCTCCACTATGTTTCTTTCACTGCGACTTGCCTTTATTGCAACGGTAATCTGCCTTGTGCTTGCTTACCCCATTGCATACAGCATGTCAAGAGCAGGTGAAAAGATTCAGAGAAATGCCACACTTATAATAATGCTTCCCATGTGGATGAATTTTCTTGTAAGAACCTATTCATGGATGACAATTCTTGAAAACAACGGTCTTATAAATTCAGCACTCCGCAGTATTTTCGGTATGTTCGGCGGGGAATTTGACGGTCTTCAGCTTATAAACAATCGTGGTGCTATAGTTCTCGGTATGGTTTATAACTTCCTGCCTTACATGATTCTTCCCATTTATACCTCACTGACGAAGATTGATAATTCGCTTCTTGAGGCTGCAAGGGATCTCGGCTCAAACGGCTTTCACGTATTCAAGCGTGTTATTCTTCCCCTTAGTGTCCCCGGTATAATTTCGGGTATCACAATGGTATTTATCCCCTCAATCAGTACCTTTATTATTTCAAGAATCCTCGGCGGCGGTAAGGACTTCCTTATCGGTGACCTTATTGAAGACTATTTCCTCGGAAATTCGGGTGTAGTAAACTACAATATCGGTGCCGCTCTTTCAATGGTTCTTATGGTTCTTATTCTTGTTGCAACCTTCTTTATGAACCATTTTGATAAGGATGCAAAAACCTCGGGAGGTGGCAGAATATGAAAAAGCTTCTCAAGGTATATAATGCTCTTATTCTTGCATTTTTGTATCTGCCTATTCTTGTTGTTATTTTCTTCTCCTTCAATTCAGGCTCATCACGAGCAAAGTTTGAGGGCTTTTCACTGCAGTGGTATATCGAGCTTTTTCAGGATGAGCTGATACTTCAGTCCCTTTACTATTCAATAATAATTGCGGTGTTATCCGCTGTTATTGCAACCGTAATCGGCACACTTGCCGCAGTAGGAATTAACTCAATGCGCGGCTGGAAAAAGTCGGCACTGTTAAGCATAAACAACATCCCTGTTGTAAATCCCGAAATAGTTACCGCTATTTCAATGATGATTCTTTTCGTGTTCGTGCTTTCTTATTTCAACGGCATGGAAATGGGCTTCGGTACACTGCTTATTTCCCACATAACCTTTAATATTCCTTATGTTGTTCTTTCCGTTCTTCCCAAGCTTAAGGGTATGGATCAGAACATATATTATGCGGCGCTGGATCTCGGCTGCCCTCCTGTAAAGAGCTTTATGAAGGTTGTAATTCCCCAGATTCTTCCCGGTATCATTTCGGGTCTTATCATGGCATTCACACTTTCTCTTGACGATTTCGTTATAAGCTACTTCAACTCCGGTGCTACCTTCCAGACTCTCCCCGTAACAATCTATTCAATGACAAAGAAGCCTTATTCATTGAAGCTCAATGCGCTTTCAACACTTCTTTTTGCCGTAATTTTAGTGCTTATGCTTGTATCAAACATCAAGAAGCCCGAAAACGGCAAGAAGGCAAAGAGATAAGGAGGGAACAGTATGAAAACAAAAATTGTATCTCTTCTTATGGCTTTCATGCTTGTTTTTTCTCTTGTTTCCTGCAGCGGTACAGTGGGAAATCAGGGAGGAGCACAAAGCATCAATGTGTATAACTGGGGCGAATATATTGACCAGAGTGTGCTTGATGACTTTGAGGCACAGACAGGCATAAAAGTAAATTACACCACCTATGCAAGTAATGAGGAAATGTACTCAAAAATTGTCAGCGGTGCGGCTTCCTACGATGTCATTATTCCCTCGGAATATATGATTTCAAAGATGATCAGCGAGGATTTGTTGGCAGAGCTCAACTTTGATAACATTCCCAACTATAAGTATATAGGTGAGGAATACCGCGGTCTTTCATACGACCCCGAGGAAAAATATTCCGTTCCCTATACATGGGGTACTGTTGTTATTGTTTATAACACGAAGTATGTTGACGAGGAAGATGTTGCAGATGAAAGCATTGACCTTCTCTGGAACGAAAAATACGCAGGTAACATTCTTATGTTTGATAACCCCCGCGATGCCTTTGCTCTGGCTCACATAAAGCTCGGTCAGTCAATGAATACTACAAATCCCGATGACTGGTACCGTGCTGCCCAGGAGCTTAAAAAGCAGAAGCCCATTGTTCAGGCTTATGTAATGGATCAGATTTTCGACAAAATGCTCAATGAAGAGGCATATATCGCAGCATATTATGCCGGCGATGCAATGACCATGATGGATGAAAATGAGGATCTTGCTGCCTATGTACCTCGTGAAGGCGCAAATATGTTCTTCGATTCAATGTGTGTTCTCAAGTCCTCACAGAATAAGGAAGCGGCTGAAAAGTTTATAAACTTCATGTGTGAAACTGAAATTGCAGTGAGAAATGCCGAAGAGGTATGGTATGCAATTCCTCACACCGCAGCCTATGAAGCACTTGATCCTGAGCAGAGTGAAGACCCCCTTGTTTATCCTCCCCAAGAGGTGCTTGATAAGTGCGAGGTATTCATAAATCTCAACAAGGAAACCCTTGTTCTTCAGAGTGAATTGTGGATAAACCTTAAAACACAATATTAAAAAATCAGCCTTCCCCGTAATGGAGAAGGCTGTATTTTTGCTTATTTTCTGCGTTTTGCGGTGTAGAAGGTGATTTCATCTTCTATACTATCAAGCATTCTGAAATAGCAGTTTACGGTCATTTCGCAGTCTCCCAAGGCTCTGTGAAGAGTTCTCGGGGGAATGTCATAATATTCTGCAAGGTCATCAAGCTTGTGATGCTTCAGCTGCGGCAGAAGCTTTTTCCCGATTTTAAGGGTATCAACAAAATCGTTTTCAAATAAGATGCCTGTTTTCTCAAGGCACTTATCGTAAAGGAAATTGATATCGAAGTTTACATTATGCCCCAGCAATATGTCGCCGCCGACAAAGCTGCAGAAACGGGTAAGTACATTTTCCGCACAGTTGCTATTTTGGAGCTCCTTATCGGTAATTCCCGTAAGCGCTACAATAAACGGTGGAAGGGGACGACCTATGTTTATTGTTTCTGAAAAAGTATCAGTGATACTGCCGTCTGTAACCCTGATGCCCGACACTTCTATGATATCGTCATAAACAGGACTTAATCCCGTTGTTTCAATATCTATGCAGACAAAGCTTCGGGGGAAGCAGGTAAGGCACTTGCCCTTGAAGGCTCTTTCACATGCCATATTATTTTATAATTGCATCTGCAAGGTCCTGAATTTCCTTGCAGTCGGAAAGCTCAATCATACCCTTGTCGCAAGCACCTGCAAGCTTAGGATTAATGGGAAGCTTTGCAATGTTTGTGATACCGTAGGATGCAGCAATTTCATCAATGTGGCTTTCACCGTAGATGTGATGCTGCTTACCGCAGTCGGGACATTCAAAATATGAATAGTTTTCAACGATACCGAGAACAGGAATCTTCATCATTTCAGCCATTTTCACAGCCTTTGCAACTATCATTGAAACAAGCTCCTGAGGAGAGGTTACAACGATAATGCCCTTAACGGGAAGAGACTGGAAAACTGTAAGGGGAACGTCGCCTGTTCCGGGAGGCATGTCAACAAACATATAATCAACATCGCCCCATACAACATCTG
Organism: Acutalibacteraceae bacterium; assembly: GCA_045638965.1. Taxonomy (GTDB): domain Bacteria; phylum Bacillota; class Clostridia; order Oscillospirales; family Acutalibacteraceae; genus RUG806. The sequence continues at coordinate 32,359 of JAZUCC010000006.1, forward strand.
TCCAGAACTGCTTTACGGCACCTGCAATAACGGGACCGCGCCAGATTACGGGATCGTTTTCATTTTCAAGAAGAAGATTAAGAGACATAAGCTCTATGCCTGTTGATGTAACAGCGGGGAATATGCCAAGGTCATTGCCTTCAGCTTTCTGATGTATGCCGAAGCTCTGGGGCATTGAAGGACCTGTGATATCTGCGTCGATGATGGCAGTTTTGAATCCCTTTCTCTTTGATTCAACAGCAAGAAGGGAAGTTACAAGGGACTTGCCGACGCCGCCCTTACCGCTGACAACAGCAATAACATTCTTTATGTCAGACATTTTATTCTGGGGCTCAGTCATAGGCTTTTTCTTTTCTGCGCTACCGCACTTTGCAGAGCAGGTTTCGCAGTTATGTGTGCAATTTTCGCTCATATTAAAAACACCTCTTTTATAATTACTAAATCATTATACCCCAAAAATAAGTAAAGTCAAGGGAATAAACAGAAACACTCCGTATGGGGGTGCATACGGAGTGCTTCTGTTTTGAGGAGATATTTTATGAAGAAAACGAGATATCGAATTGTTACTACGGCGATAGTATAATATGTGATACTTAAATATATCTTAATACAGAAAAAATATTTTTGAAAATTGTTCTGTATTTATACCTTAAGCAAACTTAAAATTTTTTAAGTCTTTTTTCAGTTTTCTGCAGTATATTCAGCATGTAGTTAAATTAGCTTTGCTCGTTTTTCTTCATAAATAATCTCCACAACGGGAAAACCACGGTCTCCTCACCGTGGTTTTTTCGTTTTTATCTCAGAAAAAAGGCTGAATCATAATGATTCAGCCTTAAGCTATTTTAGAAAAGTCCTGTGATTTTGCCGTTTTCATCAACGTCAATCTTTTCAGCAGCAGGAACCTTGGGAAGTCCGGGCATTGTAAGAATATCGCCTGTAAGAACAACAATGAAGCCTGCACCTGCAGAAACCTTAACGTTCTTGACTGTTACCTTAAAGCCTTCGGGAGCGCCGAGCTTTGTGGGATCATCAGAGAAAGAATACTGTGTTTTTGCAACGCATACGGGCATTTTGTCGAAGCCGAGAGCAGTGAGCTGCTCAATCTGCTTTTTAGCTGCGGGAAGAACGATAATTCCGTCACCGCCGTAAACCTTCTTAACAATTGCTTCAATCTTTTCTTCAATTGTTGTGTCAAGCTCATAGGAGAAGGTGAAATCACCCTTTTCCTCCTCGCAAAGACGAACAACCTCACGTGCAAGCTCCTCGCCGCCCTTGCCGCCTTCTGCCCATACATTGGAAAGAATAGTGTTTACACCAAGCTCCTTGCACTTAGCGATAATGAAATCAATTTCAGCATCTGTATCGGTGGGGAAGCGGTTAACAGCAACAACGCAGGGAAGCTTGTAAACATTTTTGATGTTTGAAACATGGCGGAGAAGATTTGGAATACCCTTTTCGAGAGCCGCAAGGTCTTCTGTATTAAGAGCCGTTTTGGGAAGTCCGCCGTGCATCTTAAGAGCGCGTACGGTTGCTACCATTACGACAGCATCAGGGGTAAGACCTGCCATACGGCACTTGATATCAAGGAATTTTTCAGCACCGAGGTCAGCACCGAAGCCTGCCTCTGTTACTGTGTAGTCACCCATTTTAAGAGCAACCTTTGTAGCCATAATAGAGTTACAGCCGTGTGCAATATTTGCAAAGGGACCGCCGTGAACGAATGCGGGAGTTCCTTCAAGAGTCTGAACAAGGTTGGGCTTAATTGCATCCTTGAGAAGGGCAGTCATGGCACCCTGTGCATTAAGCTGACCGCAGGTTACGGGCTTGTCGTCATAGGTGTAGCCTACAATGATATTTGAAAGCTTTTCCTTAAGCTCTGTAATTGAGTTTGAAAGGCAGAGAACTGCCATAATTTCACTTGCAACGGTGATATCGAAGCCGTCCTCACGGGGAACGCCGTTTGCCTTTCCGCCCATACCGTCAACAATGAAACGCAGCTGACGGTCATTCATGTCAACGCAACGCTTCCATGTGATTTTTCTTACACCAATACCGAGAGCAATGCCCTGCTGAATGTGGTTATCAAGCATAGCGGCAAGAAGATTATTTGCCGCACCGATTGCGTGGAAGTCACCTGTGAAATGAAGGTTTATGTCCTCCATAGGAACTACCTGTGCATAGCCGCCGCCTGCAGCACCGCCCTTAACACCGAAAACGGGTCCTAAAGAGGGCTCACGAAGAGCAACGGTAACATTCTTGCCTATTCTCTTAAGACCGTCAGCAAGACCGATTGTGGTGGTTGTTTTACCTTCACCTGCAGGTGTGGGAGTGATAGCGGTAACAAGAATGAGTTTGCCGTCCTTCTTGTCTGTCTCTCTTATAAGAGCAGGATCTATTTTTGCTTTATAATTGCCGTACTGCTCAATGTATTTCTCGTCAACGTTTGCTGATTTTGCAATTTCAGTAATGTGACGCATCTGACAGCTCTGGGCAATTTCAATATCGGATTTGTATTCCATAATATTTTCCTCCTTTGATTTTTAAGGGGAGAGCAAAGAAGCAGAAGGTATCTGCCTCTTTGCCCGTTTATAATTATTTAAAGTACTTTACAGCTGCCTCAAACATTCTGATATCATATTCGCCGGGAACATTCTTGTAAAGACCGTCGCCGATTCTTTCGGAATGACCCATCTTACCGAATACTCTGCCGTCAGGGGAGGTGATACCCTCAATAGCACAAAGTGAGCCGTTGGGATTGAAGTCGATGTCAGATGTAGCATTTCCGTCAAGGTCAACATACTGTGTTGCAATCTGACCGTTCTTTGCAAGCTCTTCAATAAGAGAAGCGGGTGCAAGGAACTTGCCTTCACCGTGGGAAATCGGAACGTTTACAACGTCACCAACGTTCATAAGGCTGAGCCAGGGGGACTTTACGGATGCGATTCTTGTGTGAACAATTCTGCTCTGATGGCGGCTGATGTTGTTGAAGGTAAGAGTGGGACAGCTTTCGTCTGTGTCAATAATCTTACCGTAGGGAACAAGACCGAGCTTGATAAGAGCCTGGAAGCCGTTACAGATACCGCACATAAGACCGTCACGGTTATCAAGAAGGTCGGTTACTGCTTCCTTTACTGCGGGATTGCGGAAGAATGCAGTAATGAACTTTGCTGAGCCGTCGGGCTCGTCACCGCCGGAGAAGCCGCCGGGAATGAAGATAATCTGGCTTTCCTTTACCTTCTTTGAGAAGCCTTCAACGCTTCTTGCAACGTCTTCAGCAGTAAGGTTTCTTATTACAAAGATTTCAGCCTCTGCGCCTGCCTTTTCAACTGCACGGGCTGAATCATATTCACAGTTTGTGCCGGGGAATACGGGGATAAGCACCTTTGGACGGGCAACCTTGTTTTCGGGTTTTGCACTGCACTTACCGTCAAAGGAGAAGGTGGGAATTTCACCCTTGTCTTCCTTTGCCTTTGTGGGATATACATCCTCAAGAGTTGCAGTGTGAAGCTTGTAAAGCTCTTCAATTGAAGCGGTGTCGTCACCGAGAGCAATAACTGCTTCTGCAGTTGTTTCACCTATCTTCATAACACCGTCAATTGCAACATCCTCTGTAAGCTCTGCTACAATGAAGCCCCACATGCCGAGATGCCAGTTTTCCTTAAGGTCTGCACATGCCTTGAAGCCGATGTTGTTACCGAAGGACATCTTCATAACTGCTTCGCCGATACCGCGTTCAACAGCCCATGATGCCTTTACCTTGCCTTCATTGCAAAGCTTATGGAATGCTTCCCATGTAGCCTTGAGGCTGTCTGCACTCTCATCCTTTGCACCGAAGAGATAAACGGGATTGCCTGCTTCCTTGAATTCGGGAGTGATAACATCCTGCTTCTTGATGGGAGCAATAGCAAATGAAATAAGTGTGGGAGGAACGTCCTTATCAAGGAATGAGCCTGACATTGAGTCCTTACCGCCTATAGCAGCAGCACCGAGCTCAAGCTGTGCATCAAGTGCACCGAGAAGAGCAGCAAAGGGCTTGCCCCAACGCTCGGGCTCTGTCTTTAATTTCTCGAAGAATTCCTGTAATGTAAGATATGCTTTCTTGTAGTCACAGCCTGCAGCTACAAGCTTTGCTACTGAATTATAGATAGCTGCGTGTGCACCTGTATAGGGATCAACTGAAAGGTGATCGGGATCACAGCCCCAGCTGAATACGCTTGCCTGGTCTGTTTCCTGACCGGGAAGCACGGGAAGAACTGCAGCCATTGACTGTGCGGGTGTTTTCTGACGCTTACCGCCGTAGGGCATTGTAACACTGCCTGCACCGATTGTTGCGTCAAAGCGCTCAACAAGACCTCTCTGGCTCGCTGTGCGAAGGTCGGAAGCCATTTCACGGAGAGAACCGAACATAGCCTTGCTTAAAACTGAAAGATCCTTCTTTGTAACAGCTACTTCTGTGTGCTTTATTGCACCGTTTGTGTCAAGGAATTCACGGCTGAGGTCAGCAATGATGTTGCCCTTCCACTTCATAACCATTCTTTCTTCTTCTGTTACAACTGCAACACGGTAAGCCTCAAGGTTTTCCTCTTCAGCAAATGCAATGAACTTGTCTGCATCCTCTGCAGCAACAACAACTGCCATACGCTCCTGTGATTCGGAAATAGCAATTTCTGTGCCGTCAAGACCTTCATACTTCTTGCGTACTGCATCAAGGTCAATCTGAAGACCGGGAGCAAGCACAGCGATAGCAACGGAAACACCGCCTGCACCGAAGTCGTTACAACGCTTGATAAGACGGGTTACCTCGGAATTTCTGAAAAGACGCTGAATCTTTCTTTCCTCGGGTGCGTTACCCTTCTGAACCTCTGAAGCCATTGTGGTAAGAGACTTCATATTGTGGCTCTTTGATGAGCCTGTAGCACCGCCGATACCGTCACGGCCTGTACGACCGCCGAGAAGCACTATTACATCCCCGGGAGCGGGTCTTTCACGGCGTACATTATAAGCGGGAGCCGCAGCAACAACTGCGCCGCATTCGAGACGCTTTGCAACAAAGCCCTCGTGATACATTTCTGCAACATGACCTGTAGCAAGACCGATCTGGTTACCGTATGAGGAATAGCCCGCAGCTGCTGTCTGGCAGATTTTACGCTGGGGGAGCTTACCTGACATGGTTTCTGCTATGGTCTTTCTGGGGTCGCCTGCACCTGTTACACGCATTGCCTGATGAACATAAGCACGGCCTGAAAGGGGGTCACGGATACAACCGCCGATACAGGTTGCAGCACCGCCGAAGGGCTCAATTTCTGTCGGATGGTTGTGGGTTTCGTTCTTGAACATTAAAAGCCAGTCCTGATCCTCACCGTTTACTGTAGCGGTTACATGGATTGAGCAGGCATTGATTTCTTCACTTTCGTCAAGCTCGGGGAGAAGACCGCGCTTTTTGAGGGTCTTGCCACCGATTGTTGCAATATCCATAAGAGTCTGAGGACGCTTTGCAGCCTTTTCCTCACCGTAAACCTCAACTCTTGCAGCAAGGTAACGGTCATATGCTGCCTGTACAGCGGGATCATCAATGCGAACATTGTCAATATATGTGGAGAATGTTGTGTGACGGCAATGGTCAGACCAATATGTGTCAACAACACGGATTTCTGTGATTGTGGGGTCTCTCTTTTCAGTATCTCTGAAATAAGCCTGAAGGAACTTGAGGTCGTCAAGGTCCATTGCAAGTCCCTTTTCATCAAGTAAAGCTGCAAGAGCTGCTTCATCCATTGATATAAAGCCTGTAACAGTGTCAACTGTTTCGGGGGCAGCATAGGTAGCAGCAAGTGTTTCGGGCTTCCCGAGCTGGGCCTCACGGCTTTCAACAGCATTGATTACATGCTTCTTGAAGGCTGCAATTTCAGCCTCGGAAAGCTTGCCGTAAAGTGCATAAACCTTTGCTGTACGGATAAGGGGACGCTCGCCCTGTGAGATAATCTGAATGCACTGTGCAGCAGAGTCTGCTCTCTGGTCAAACTGACCGGGAAGTGCTTCAACTGCGAAAACAAAAGCATCGGCAATTTCCACGCTTTCAGACACGTTATCAAGCTGAGGCTCGGAAAAAACGGTCTTTACTGCGTAGCTGAATAATTCCTCTGTAATGTTTTCTGCATCGTAGCGGTTGAAAAGACGGATATCCTCAAGAGCCTCAATGCCGAGAAGATTTCTTGCTTCAGCGAGAAGTCCTTTGGCTTCGTTGTCAAGCCCCGCCTTCTTTTCTACAAATATACGATAAACCATAGATTAATTTCCTCCATTATCATTTAGCCTGAAGAGCACGCTGACCGATATCGGATCTGCGGTATGCACCTTCAAACTTCACGCCGTCTGAAAGACGGTAAGCTTCACTGATTGCATCAGCAAGAGTACCGGCCACTGCAGTAGTACCCGTAACTCTGCCGCCCCATGTAAGAAGCTTTTCATTTTCAAGCTTTGCGCCTGCAACATAAGTAGCCTCAAGTGCTTCATCGGTAAAGGTTATTTCATAGCCCTTTTCATAAGCAGTGGGGTAGCCCTTAGATGCGGTAATTACACAGCATGCACTCTTGTCAGAGAACTTAACCTCTGTTTCGGAGAGCTTTTCATCTGTTACTGCCTTCATAACTGTAAGAAGGTCGCTTTCAAGAAGGGGAAGCACAACCTGTGTTTCGGGATCACCGAAGCGGCAGTTGTATTCAATTACCTTGGGACCGTTCTTTGTAATCATAAGTCCGAAGTAAAGACAGCCCTTGAAGGTTCTGCCCTCCGCATTCATAGCATTTATTGTGGGAAGGAAAATTTCCTTCATGCAGATGTCTGCAACATCCTTTGTGTAATAGGGGTTGGGAGCAATTGTACCCATACCGCCTGTGTTAAGACCTGTATCGTTGTCACCGATACGCTTGTGGTCCATTGAAGAAACCATAGGCTTTACTGTCTTGCCGTCTGTGAATGCAAGCACGGAAACCTCGGGCCCCTCAAGGAATTCTTCAATAACGATGTTGTCACCGCTCTTGCCGAATGCCTTGTCAAGCATCATTGATTTTACTGCATCCTTTGCTTCTTCAAGAGTGAATGCAATTATAACACCCTTGCCGAGAGCCAGACCGTCAGCCTTGATAACTGTGGGGATGGGAGCAGTATCAAGATAGGTCAGTGCCTTTTCCATATCACTGAAAACCTCATATTTTGCAGTGGGAATATTATATTTCTTCATAAGGTTCTTTGAGAAAACCTTACTGCCTTCAATTATAGCCGCATTGGCTCTGGGACCGAAGCAGGGAACACCGATTTTTTCAAGCTCGTCAACACAGCCGAGAACAAGGGGATCATCGGGTGCTACAACTGCATAGTCAATACCTGTTTCCTTTGCAAATGCTACGATTTTTTCAATGTCGGTAGCACTGATATTCACACAAGTGGCATCCTTTGCGATACCGCCGTTACCGGGAAGTGCGAAAATTTCAGAAACCTCAGCATTTTCCTTTAATTTCTTTATGATGGCGTGCTCTCTGCCGCCACCGCCTACAACCATTATTTTCATTTTCTGTACTCCGTCAATTAATGGTGGAATAAGCGCATTCCTGTGAATGCCATTGCCATACCGTATTTGTCAGCACATTCAATAACAACATCGTCACGGATTGAGCCGCCGGGCTGAACAACGTACTTAACGCCGCTCTTCTTTGCTCTTTCAATGTTATCTGAGAAGGGGAAGAATGCGTCTGAGCCGAGAGCAACATCGTCACGGGAGTCAAGGAATGCTCTCATTTCTTCAGCTGTGAAGGGCTCGGGCTGTACGGTGAAGTACTTCTGCCAGTTACCGTCTGCACAAACGTCTTCTTCGTTCTTATTGATGTAGCCGTCGATTACGTTGTCACGGTCGGGTCTGCCGATTTCGGGCTTGAAGGGAAGGTTAAGAACCTTCTCATGCTGACGAAGGAACCATGTGTCAGCCTTTGTGCCTGCAAGACGTGTGCAGTGAATTCTTGACTGCTGACCTGCACCTACACCGATTGCCTGTCCGTCGTAAGCATAGCATACGGAGTTGGACTGTGTATATTTAAGTGTGATAAGAGAAATTACAAGGTCTCTTGCAGCAGCCTCGGGAATATCCTTGTTTGCAGTTACGATGTTATTAAGAAGGGAAGCATCAATCTTGTAGTTGTTTCTGCCCTGCTCGAATGTGATGCCGAAAACGTGTTTTCTTTCGATTTCTTCGGGTACGTAATCGGGGTCAATCTTAACGATGTTGTAATTGCCCTTTCTCTTGGACTTGAGAATTTCAAGTGCTTCGGGCTCATAACCGGGAGCGATAACGCCGTCGGAAACCTCTCTCTTGATAAGAAGAGCAGTTGTAACGTCACATACATCGGAAAGTGCAACCCAGTCGCCGAAGGAGCACATTCTGTCTGTTCCTCTTGCTCGGGCATATGCGCATGCAAGGGGGCTTTCGTCAAGACCTTCAATATCGTCAACGAAGCAAGCCTTCTTGAGTGTATCGTTAAGCTTGATACCTACTGCTGCGGATGTGGGGCTTACATGCTTGAAGGAGGTAACTGCGGGAAGACCTGTTGCTTCCTTAAGCTCCTTTACAAGCTGCCAGGAGTTGAAAGCATCAAGGAAGTTGATATATCCGGGTCTGCCGCTTAAAATTTCAATGGGAAGCTCTGCGCCGTTATCCATAAAAATCTTTGAGGGCTTCTGATTGGGATTACAGCCGTATTTGAGTTCAAATTCTTTCATTTTTCTTCTCCTTACACGTTTTTGTTAACGATTCTTGTTTCTGTTTCACCTGTGGTGAGGTCAATGTATCTTACAAAAAGAGAAACCTTGTTGTCTTCATTGAGGTTCTTCCAGATGATATCTGTGAGTGCATCAATTTCAACATCGGGAAGCTCGAGTGTCTTGGGCTCGCCTTCAAAGCTGGGAAGGGGATTGCCGTCACATTTATATGTATGAATGAACTTTGCTTTACCTGCAAGGGGATTTTCGTAAGCATAAGTGTATCTCTGGCATGAGCTGCCGTCACCGTCAGCTGATTTGAGAATTGACATAGCATAGTTCATCTTGCCGTTTTCGTGGTGGATGATACCTGAAATACGGGGTGTGTAGTTGGGGGCATCGTCTTCAAATTCACGGGTACGAAGAGCCTGCTCAAAGGTCATCTGCTTGTCCATAAGGTCGTAGATTGTATCGGTCTGGTCACCGTTTGTAACTATGGTCTTGTTGCCGAGAACTCTTACGGGATAGTAGATGATAAGATGGGGATCTGTCATCTTTGATTCATCAAATGCCTTTGTTCTCATAGCTTCGCCTTCTGCTACGAAAACTCTGTTACGGCTGTTGACGCTTCTGCCCATTATAAAATATGCAGTAACTGCTTTTTTGCCGTCAGTACTCTTGCCGATTATAATTCCTCTTCCGTGATAGGGGAGAGAATTAAGCTCACATTCAAGTGACTTGATTTCCATTGGATAGTCCTCCGATTACTTAATATATGTTTTGTTGTTTTCTACTGTAATTCTGTCGTCACAGAAAAGCTGCACAGCCTTGGGAAGAATCTTCCATTCAGCCTGCTCCATGATTCTTTTCTGAAGTGTTTCGGGGGTATCATCCTCCATAACCTCAACAGCCTTCTGTAAAATTATGGGACCTGCATCACATTCAGCCGTTACAAAATGAACGGTGGCGCCTGATACCTTTACTCCTTTTTTCAGTGCCTCCTCATGCACGTGAAGACCGTAAAAGCCCTTACCGCAGAAGGAGGGGATAAGTGCGGGATGCACATTTATCATTTTATACTGAAATGCATCGCAGACATTTTCATCGAGAATCGTCATAAAGCCTGCATAAACAATTAAATCTGCTTCCTCGTCAAGAAGTAAATCTCTCATAGCACAGCTATAGGATGCAATGTCAGCATAGTCTTTTCTTATAAGTGTTCTTGTTTTTATGCCGTTATCCCCGGCACGCTTAAGTGCATAAGCATCTGCCTTTGATGCGATAACGCAAGTGATTTTTCCGTTACCCAGCTCACCGTGCTTTTCGGCATCAATAAGAGCCTGCAGGTTTGTACCGCCGCCTGAAACAAGAACTGCGATTTTTTTAGTCATCAGAGAATTACCTTCTCGTCGCCCTCGATGATTTCACCGATTACATAAGCGTCGATGCCGTTTTCCTTGAGAATTGAAAGAGAAAGCTCAACCTCGTCAGCGGGAACAACAATGCTCATGCCGACGCCCATGTTGTAGGTATTGTACATATCTCTTTCGGGAATGTTACCCCATTTTGCAATTACATCAAAAATGGGAAGAACCTTGACTGCGGATTTGTCAATCTTTGCGCAGAGACCGTCGGGAATGCTTCTGGGAATATTTTCATAGAAGCCGCCGCCTGTGATATGGGAAATACCCTTTACCTTAACCTGCTCAATAAGTGCAAGCACGGGCTTTACATAAATCTTTGTGGGAACAAGAAGTGCCTCTGCAATGCTCTTGCCGCCAAGCTCCTCACGGGGAACATAAAGCTCGGGATTATTGTTGTCAATGTCAAATACCTTTCTGCAAAGGCTGAAGCCGTTTGAGTGAATACCTGTTGAGGGGAGAGCGATAACAACATCGCCTGCAGTCATTTTGCTGTTGTCAATCATCTTGGGCTTGTCAACAACACCTACTGCAAAGCCTGCAAGGTCATAGTCCTCTTCGGGCATAAGACCGGGGTGCTCTGCGGTTTCACCGCCGATAAGAGCAGCACCTGACTGTACACAGCCTTCAGCAACACCGCCTACGATTTCAGCAATTTTTTCGGGGTAGTTCTTGCCGCATGCAATATAGTCAAGGAAGAATAAGGGCTTTGCACCGACACAGATAATGTCGTTTACGCACATAGCAACCGCATCAATACCGATTGTGTCGTGCTTGTCCATTAAAATAGCAAGCTTAACCTTTGTGCCGCAGCCGTCAGTACCTGAAACGGTAACGGGATGCTCCATGCCTGCAATGCAGGAAAGGTCGAAGCAGCCGCCGAAGCCGCCAACCTCATCAAGGCAGCCTTCGTTGCGTGTTCTTGCAACATGCTTTTTCATTAATTCAACCGATTTGTAGCCGGCTGTGATATCAACACCTGCAGCAGCATAGCTTGCAGAAAAAGAATTCTTGTGATCCATTTTATATTCTCCTGTATGTTATTTTATTCTTTACCTGTCCAGCAGTAAGTACATAACTTATCAGCAGGAAGTCCGATTGCTTCAATAAGACCTTCAAGGGTCTGGAATTCAAGGGATGCGAAGTGAAGCTTGTTGCTTATGGTCTGTCTTAATTTCTTTCCTCTTTCGGTTGTGGGGTCTGAATATTCCTCAAGGTATTTCATGCCCTCGTCACCCTCAAGCTCGTATATAGTGCTTCTTGTAATAAGCTCCATATCATCGGTTGCTCTTGAGAAATTGAGATATTTACAGCCGTACATAATGGGAGGACATGCTGAGCGCATGTGAACTGCCTTTGCACCGTTGTCATAAAGGAAGTCAACGGTTTCACGAAGCTGTGTGCCTCTTACTATTGAGTCGTCAACAAAAAGAAGATTCTTGTTTTCAATAAGCTCATGCACGGGAATCTGCTTCATTTTTGCGATTCTGTTTCTTTCCTTCTGATTTGAAGGAGTGAAGCTTCTGGGCCATGTGGGAGTGTATTTTATGAAGGGTCTTGCAAAGGGGATGTTGCTTTCGTTTGCGTAGCCTATTGCGTGGGGAGTGCCTGAATCAGGAACACCGCAGGCATATTCAACATCTTCTGAAAGACCGTTCTTTTTATCGTTTCTTGCAAGAACCTCACCGTTTTTATAACGCATTACTTCAACATTCACGCCCTCATAGGTGGAGGTAGAGTAGCCGTAATAGCTCCACAGGAATGAGCATATTCTCATTTCCTTTCTGGGAGGTGCAAGCTGTGTTACACCGTTTGCGGTGATTTCCACAATTTCTCCGGGACCGAGCTCCTTGTAGTCGTGGTAGCCGAGCTTCTTGTATGCAAAGGATTCGAAGGCTACGCAGTAGCCGTCATCGCTTTCACCGAGAATTACGGGAATTCTGCCCATTTTGTCACGGGCTGCGATTATTGCGCCGTCATCCTTGAGAAGCAGGATGTTTGCAGTTCCTTCAATTGAATTCTGTGCAAAGGTGATACCCTCAGCGAAGCTGCTTTTCTGATTTATAAGAGCTGCAATAAGCTCGGTTGAGTTTACCGCTCCGCCTGTCATCGCACCGAAATGACCGCTTGAAAAGGTGAGATACTGCTTTATAAGTGCGTCGGCATTATTGATGATACCGACAATGCAGATTGCATAAGTACCGAGGTTTGAACGGATGAGAAGCGGCTGCGGCTCGCTGTCATTTATACAGCCGATTGCAGATGAGCCTTCCATTTCGTCAAATATGTCCTCAAATTTTGTTCTGAAGGGTGAGTTTCTTATATTATGAATAACCCTTTGTAATCCGATTTTTTTATCAAAAGCAGCCATACCTGCACTTTTTGTGCCCAGATGTGAATGATAGTCTGTTCCGAAGAATACATCACTCATTGCATCTTCCTTGCAGGCTGCACCGAAAAATCCGCCCATTGATCTTCCTCCTTTAATATGGGGTTATTGTTCTTTATTAAAGCTGAGAAAGAACATTCTTATCTTTTTCTAAAACTACTGCTGCAGCAGCCTTTCTTTTTGCGTCAAGCTTGTCAGCAAGCTCCTTATCCTCAACAGCGATAATCTGTGCTGCAAGAAGTGCTGCATTAGCACCGCCGTTTATAGCAACTGTTGCCACGGGAATTCCGGGAGGCATCATAACAGTTGATAAAAGTGCATCCATTCCGTCAAGCACGGAGGACTTGCAGGGGATTCCGATAACGGGAAGGGTAGTGTTTGCTGCAACCGCACCTGCAAGGTGAGCTGCCATACCCGCTGCGCAGATTATTGCGCCGAAGCCGTTTGCACGTGCATTAAGAGAAAAATCTCTTGCCTCCTCGGGGGTACGGTGAGCTGAATATATGTGAACCTCAAAGGGGATATCAAGCTCCTTCAATGTATCTGTTGCTTTTTTTATGATGGGAAGATCAGAGTCGCTTCCCATAACAATTCCGACTTTTTTCATTTTTTTACCTCCTGTTTTTTATGCTGAAAAACAAAAAAGGGCACAATTACCTTGTGAGTAAATGTGCCCAGACGGTCGGCTTTTCTGTATTACTTTACTCCTTTGTGGTGCTCCACATTTATCCGTCAGTCGTAAAGCATTTTTACAGTAAATATTTTAACATAATTACTGAATTCAGTCAAGGCACAAAACAAATATATATGTCAGTTTTTGCCGGTCTGTCTTTCACAGTAAATGCATCTGTAAATGCCGTTTTCCTTATCTGTGAGACGGAACTTGTGCTGAAGCTCCTGCTCAATGGATGTAATGCATTTGCTGTTGTCACAGTGAAGAGAATGGTCGATAACATAATCGGTAACAGGATGATATGTATTGTCCTTTTCTGCTTCCTCAAGAAGCTTGAGGATAAGGGCCATTCTTATATATTTGCCGTTGAGTGCCTGCTTGAAATAACAGGCTCTGGGGTCTTTGTCCACGCCTACACTTATTTCATTCACACGGGGAAGGGGATGCATGATTGTAAGCTCTTCCTTTGCGTGTGTAAGCTTGTCTGTGTCAAGACAATATGAATCCTTGAGCTTGAGATATTCGTCAAAATCAGCAAAGCGCTCCTGCTGAATTCTTGTCATGTAGAGAATATCAAGCTCGGGGAGTGCTTCCTCAAGGCTCTTTGTTTCCTTGCAGAAGCCTTCCTTGAGATATTTCTTCTTTATATTACCGGGAAGACGAAGCTCTGTGGGGGAGATAAGCACCACATTGATGTCCTCATAGCGGGAAAGTGCTTCAATGAGAGAATGAACCGTTCTGCCGTAGCGAAGGTCACCGCAGAAGCCTATTGTAAAGCCGTGAAGACTGCCCTTTTCGCGGTGGATTGTAAGAAGGTCCGTAAGTGTCTGGGTGGGGTGGTTATGACCGCCGTCACCTGCGTTGATTACGGGAACATCTGCGTTTTCAGCCGCAACAAAGGGTGCGCCCTCCTTGGGGTGACGCATTGCAATTATGTCTGCATAGCAGCTTATTACCTTTGCTGTATCGGCAACACTCTCGCCCTTTGCGGCAGAGGAGCTTGTTGCCTCTGAAAATCCGAGAACCGAGCCGCCCAGCTCAAGCATTGCAGCTTCAAAGCTGAGTCGGGTTCTTGTTGAGGGCTCATAGAAAAGTGTTGCAAGCTTTTTTCTCTTGCATTTTTCTGCATATTTTTCAGGATTTTCAATAATATCCTTCGCAGTTTCTATAAGCTCATCTATTTCGGGGACGGTTAAATCAAAAATGCTTATAAGACTTCTCATTTATTCCGTATCCTTTCTGTTTTAGTGCTGTTATTATGCCTTTGCGCCGTTTACTTCAAGGTATGCCTTGATTCTGTCAACGTTTTCCTTGTTTGCGGGATCTTCCTCAAGGTATTCGATGATATCATAAACGTCAACAACGGAATATACGGGGAAGCCGAATTCTTCACCTACTTCAGCCATAGCGGACTTTTCGGTCTGGCCCTTTTCCTTTCTGTCAACCATAACGAATGTAGCAGCAACCTTTGTATCCTTGAGAGAGGAAAGGATAGCCATGCTTTCTCTTATAGCTGTGCCTGCGGTGATAACGTCTTCAACAATAACGATTTCCTCGCCTGCCTGGGGCTTGTAGCCTACGAAAACGCCGCCCTC
>JAZUCC010000007.1:0-351153 GCA_045638965.1 Acutalibacteraceae bacterium
AGAGCGGCTGCTTGAAATAGTAATGCGATGTCAAACCTCTGTGCCGACTTTTAGTCGGCGAGCCAGCAGGCGGCCCTTATAGGGCCTGTGCAAACCACCAGTTCAACTGGTGGTTATGATTTGCGATATAAAATTTTAGTGGTTGCAAAAATGTTCAATATATGTTAAGATACTTTCAGTAAATTTTTCAAGGAGAATCACAGATGGTATATTTCTATAAGAAAGACGGCGAAATTTTTATTCCCGAAAAAATCAATCCCGATCTTGCAAAGCTTGCTTTTGCAATCGTAAAGACCTGTAAGCTTTCCTTCAAGCTTCAGATGAAGACCACCTCTCTTAACAATATTCTTAAAAGCGGCAAGAAGGAGCAGATGCATGACATCATGCAGAAGTGCTTTGATAAGTACAGAAAGCTCTACAATCAGGATATGACTCTTGCAGGTGTGACTGTTGAAGAGGTTGACGAAAGCTTTTTTGCAGATAAGGACGAGGAATTCTACAAGGCACAGCTTCAGATTCTTCTTGACTTTGCAACAATCAACACTGTTGTAGAATCAAGAATGATGCCCCTTATGAGCGGTGCTTGTGAAAAGACTCTCGGCGTACCCCTCAACAAAATCAAGTTCTTCACAAATCAGGAAGTAATTCTTGAGGAGCCCGAAGACGAGGAATACGAAGAAGAAACAGAAGAATAAAAATTACGGAGCAGATGACTGCTCCGTTTTTTTGTTGTATTAAAGGGTAATTACCGCTTCCTTGTTTTTGATTAAATCCACCGAGTACATTTCACCGTTGATTTTAACATTCACGGTCATATCCTCGGGTGCCCATATTGAGACTTCATTTGCCTTACTGTCAGTAAATTTTGCGCCTACCGTAATATCGCCGCGGGCCTTGAGCCCCTCAAAGCTGCCTGTAAGCCCTTCCTTTACTGCGGGAAGAATTGAAATATATCCCTCATGTGACTGTAAAAGGCTTTCTGCAATGCCTGCCGCCCCGCCGAAATTACCGTCAATCTGGAAGGGGGGATGAATGTCAAAGAGGTTTGTGTGTGTGGATTTTGTAAGAAGCTTTCTTATGTGCTTATATGTATTTTCACCGTCGTGAAGTCGGGCAAAAAGATTTATAAGCCATGCTCTTGACCAGCCTGTGTGACCGCCGCCGTGGGAAAGGCGTCTGTCAAGAGTTTTTCTTATTGCATCGTAAAGCTCGGGAGTGCTTTCGGTAATCATATTATCGGGGTAAAGAGCAAATGCATGGGAGATGTGGCGGTGTCCGGGCTCGGGCTCACCGTAATCAACGAGCCATTCCTGAAGGCATCCGTTTTTGCTCACCTTAAGGGGAGGCAGCTTCTTTATTGTTTCCTCGGCTCTTATTCTGTCCTCGTTATTGATTCCTAAAATGCTTTCCGTTGCAATATAGTTACGGAGTGTGCCGAAAATTATTTCGATATCCATTGTGGGAGAAAATGCAATTGTAGCGGTAATTTCCTCGTTGCCTTCAATGGGATAATATTCGTTTTCGGGAGACATTGAAGGACCTGAAATGAGATATCCGTTTTCATCCTCGAACATGAAGTCCATGAAGAACAAGGCACATTCGTGAATGTAGTTATATGCGACATCCTTTAAGAAATCAACATCCTTTGTGTAAAGGAAATGCTCCCACATGTGGAATGAAAGCCATGCACCGCCCATGGGCCACACACCCCATATGCCGTCAGCGGGGGTTGTAAAGCCGTAGATGTCACTTAAGTGATGAAGCACTGTGCCGCGGCAGTTGTAGTTTTCCTTTGCAGTTTTCTTACCCGATTCAAGAAGATAATTGTTCATATAATCGAAAAGGGCAGTGTGACATTCGCTGATGTTTGCAACCTCGGGAAGCCAATAATTCATCTGAAGATTTATATTTGTGTGATAGTCAGCATTCCAGGGATTTTCCATTTTTTCAACCCACACACCCTGTAAATTTGCAGGTAGAGTGTCTTCACGGGATGATGAAATGAGAAGATATTTGCCGAATGCGAAATAAAGGGCTAAAAGACCGTCGTCCTCCTTGTCATCGCCCTTCTTAAGTCTCTCCTGTCTTTCATCTGTTGACATTCTTTCAACGGTCTTTTTGGACTGTAAATCAATATCACTTCTGTTGAAAAGTGATGAGAAATCCTCTTCATGACCCTCTCTTATATCCTCGTATTCAGCCTCGGATAACAGGTCAAGAGCAACCTCCTCAAAGCGGTCGGCGAATTTATATTCAGTTGCAATTGAAATGTAAAGCACTGTGTCAACGGAATCGGTTATTCTTACCTTGCCGTCCTTTTCTTCAATATTGCCCTCGGTTTCAATCTTAACGGCAACTGCAAAGCGGTGCTTGCCGCAGGCAGTTTTTGCTCGCATTAAAAGAAGGTCATTAAGAAATGTAAGGCTTTCGGTGTGCTCTCTTTCAAGGCTTAAGGTGAAGCTTAAGGGAAGAGCAGATGTAAGGCGCACAACGGTAAGCTCATAAGGATATGAGCAGAATGCAGTCTGCATGATTGCGTTGTCGCCCTTTTTGTATGTGATTTCGGAAATACCCGTATTCAGAAGGAGATTTCTGTGATACTCAGTAGCCTCGGTTTTATCGTCAAAATCAAGTGACAGAAGACCTGCATATTCATAGGACTGAATTCTTTCAATGCCCTCACCGAGATTTTCCTCTGCCCAGGGATCAAGCTCCGTAATTTTTCCGTCAAGGTACATTCTGCGGAGTGTATTTACTCTTTCGGGGAAATCCTTTATTGTGGTATCTCTTTCTTCACCTGACCATATGGATTCCTCGCAAAGATATATTTTTTCGGTATCGGTGCGGCCCATAACCATAGCACCGAATGAGCCGCCTCCTATAGGAGAGCCATGCTCCCAGTCCCCGGCGGGTGTTTTAAGCTTTATAACGTGATTTTTCATTTCTTACTCCATTGCCTGAATTTTATACATTTTTACACTGTGACCGCGAAGGCTCTGTGAAATATTATCGGATGCCACAAAGGTTGTGTTGTCCCAGACATCACATACAGCATATCTTTCCGATTCGGGAAGGTTTACAAAGGAAAGACCTGTAAGCTCCTTTATGCTGAAGGAAACATCCTTTGTTGCTCCCGTTTTGTTGAGCACACATACGGCAACCTCTCTGTTTTCAAGAGGCTTTACAAGCACATCGCAAAGACCTGTCTTTATTCTGCGGCAGGCAAAGCCGAGCTTGTCCTGATTTATTGCAATAGCTCTGCGGTTTGTGATAATCTTCAGCACCTTGTTGTTATAATCCACTGTGCCGTCTTTTTTTATGAAGCTTCTTATATCGTTACCTAAAATAAGGGGAGCGGCAAGCATGCACCACAATGAGAAATGTGCAATGTTTTCGTTGTCAGTAAGATTACCGTTGCCGACCTCAAGCATGTCGGGGTCGTTCCAGTTGCCGGGACCGGCATATTCATAAAGGCGGACTGTTGCTTCATAAATTCCTATAATTGAAAGCCATTCGGGGCGGATGTCGGGAGTAGTTCTCCATAAGTTACCCGCAGTGTTACCCCATTTCCACGGCTGATTTATACCCCATTCGCAGATAGAGAAGCAGATGGGCTTTTCGGGTCTGCCCGTTTCCTCGGCAACCTTTTTTGTAGCTCTCATAAGCTCTTTACCCATGTTCTGATACTGCTTTGCGGCAGAGTCCATGCGGGATGCTATGGGATTTCTTATTCTTATGGTGTTCTTTCCCTTTTTAAGCTTTACACTTGTCTGTATTCTGCCTTCCTTGGTGGGAGCCTTTGTGGCGGGAATTGTAAGGGCATAGGTATCGGCATCATTTACAATGATTTCGCAATATTTATCTTTTCTTATAGCCTTTCTTATGCCGAGAGTAAGGGTATATTCACCCTCCTCATCAATTTCAACACCTGTGAAAATTGCCTGACCTGCACCCGAGGAAAGACCTGTTATATATTTTCCTGTAAGAGTGAGCTTTTCATCCTCAAGAATTTCAGCATCTCCCGTAAGAATTACATCATCGCTTGTAAGGGTGAGGAATTCGGCTTCTCCCTTTTTTGCAATAAGCACCTTTTCAATATCGGGAGCAAGGGTGGGAATTGCTTCGTTATGGCAGAAGTCATATTTGAAATATTCCACTCCCCATTCCGCAAAGGTCTCGGCGTCAGTTCTTTCATGATAAAGTGAAGAGGGAAGGTCCTCGCAGGTAAGTGTACCGTTTGAGGTGTAAATACCCATTTTAAGTCCGTAGGCATTTACCTTTTCCACAAGGCTTTTCATGCCCGAGGGGAAGGTTGCAAGGTCGCCCTGAAGCCTGCCGTTTTCATCGCGCACCGAGGACATCCAGCAGTCGTCAATATTGACATATTGATAGCCTAATTCATCAAGGTGAGCTGCTTTCATTGCGGCAGCAATTTCTTCAATGATTTTTTCATTTATATTGTGACGGAAAAGATTCCAGCTTGCCCATCCCATAGGGGGAGTAAGGGCAGTACCGTTATTGAAGCGGTCTGCTCCGTCAACGTGAATTTTTGTCATTGCCATAAGTTTTTTCATGTGGCATACGGGACAGAGATTATTTCCCTTTATAAACTGCTTAAAGGACTTTTTCATTATTTATCCTCCTTTTATTCTTAATTATTATATTACACGAGAAAAGACTAAAAATCAATCTCAAAAAAAGACGATAACAGAAAAACTGCTATCGTCCGTGTTTTAGTTTTTTATTCAGGCAGGTGAACGGGAAAAATTATTTTGTGTATGTAAGCTCATAAACGGTGTCGGCGACAATTTCTGTGCTGTCAACACCTGTTGCTGCATATTCACCGTTGATGAAAAAGCCCCAGTAGGCTCCGTTTATATCATAGTCAGCGGTAATGCCGTTGACCTTTTTTATGTAAATACCGTATGCGCCCGCTTCTCCCTCAATAAGCTGTGTATCAAGAAGAGCATCACCGAGGATTTTCTTGTCGGTTAAAATTGTGAAGGTGATAGTCTTTTCTTCTGCGGTAAATTTTACCGTTACTGCAGTTTCACCCTTACCGAGAGTGGTGTCCTCAGTGTAAACGGCATCTGCCCATAAGCCCTCTTCGGCGGCAGCAGCAGTTGTTTCAACCGCATCGCCTGTAAGAGGAGCTTCCGTGGTAGCCTCTTCAAGAGTGCCTGCGCATGAGCAAAGGCAGAGTAATGCTGCAAGAATAACTGATAACATTAAAGCGATTTTTTTCATCTGTTGTCATTTCCTTTCGTTATGGATTGTGTTTGCACAAAAGGATAAATAAAAGCACCCCTTCACGGAGTGCGAAACAACAAACAAAGGACCCCCTGCCCGAGCCTCATGTCGATTCATCCCCCGTCTGCCCAAGGGACCTTTTATCGTGCACAGTCCGATAAGCATTCCGACTTGACGCCGAGGCGAGATACGGTAATGGCTGTTGCTGCAGATTCTCACTGCTATTTCCTTATCATCGGACACACTGCCCGATAACGGAAAATTTCCGATGAACTGTGTTATTCTTTTTTGCCCTTTGATTATACACCCTTTCTTATGTTATTTCAACTTATTTTTCAACCTGTGAAAAATGCATCATATAATGAAAAGAGGTGGTTTTGTGCGACGACGGAAATCCTTTAAAATAAAAGCCCTTTCTGTGATTCTTGTACTGTGCGTGCTTATCGGTGTTTTTTCTTATGTTTTTGATAAACGGATGACGCCGATAATAAATACCCTTGCTCTTTCAAGGGCACAGAATCTTGCAACGGTTATAATAAATGACACGGTAGCGGATGCCTTGGGTAATGAGACTTACAATTTTTCAAAGCTTATTATCACCGAATATGACGAAAGCGGAAAAATTGCCGCTCTTTCAGTTGACAGTGTGGGCATGAACAGACTGAAATCCCTTATAAGCGTAAGCATCACAAAGGCAATAGGCGATATTGAGGAAAGCAGGATAAGCATTGCTGCAGGTACACTTACGGGAAGCAGCTTTTTAACGGGCAGAGGACCGAAAATCACACTTAATGTGCATATCTCCTGTGCATGCTCAATTGAGGTCAGAAATTCCTTTGAATATACGGGAATAAATCAGACAATGCACAAGGTTATGCTTGATATTACCACGGATGTTTATGTGCTCTCTGTGGGAAATACCCTTACAAGTCAGGTTTTTACAAGCATACCTGTGTCGGAAACCGTGATAATTGGTCAGATTCCCGAGATTTATGCGGGAAAGGACGATTCAATATGGCAGGATCTTATCAACTGACACTTTACATCAGCACAAAAAAGTATTAAAATATACTTTCACGGGAGATGTGCTATGATACTTATAATTGCAGAAAAGCCCTCTCTTGCACGCAATATTGTTGCAGGAATAGGGCAGATGAAAAAGAATAACGGATATTTTGAGGGGCTCGGGTATATTGTTACCTGGGCATTCGGTCATTTGTTTTCCCTTTGTGATATTGAGGACTACACCGGTGAGACCTCAACGGGCAGATGGTGTATGGAAAACATACCCTGCTTTCCTGAAAAATTCCGCTTCAAAATAAAAAACGGTGAGGATAAGAAGCCCGATGCGGGTATTATCCGTCAGTTTGAAATAATAAAAAGGCTTTGCAACCGTGAGGATGTTGAAGCAATAGTAAACGCGGGAGACGCCGACCGTGAGGGTGAAATAATTGTCCGTCTGTGTGTTATGAATGCACTGGAAAAGGAAAAGCCCTTTCTTCGTCTGTGGCTTCCCGACCAGACTCCCGAAACCGTTGCCGCCGCACTTCAGGACATGAAAAGCGAGAGCGAATATGACCTTCTTGCAAATGAAGGCTTCGCCCGTACATATATCGACTGGCTTTACGGAGTGAATCTTACCCGCTATGCTACCTTACGTACAGGTGTGCTTCTTCGTGTGGGCAGGGTAATTGTGCCTGTTGTAAAGGCAATTTATGACCGTGACATGGCAATAAGAAACTTTGTGCCCGATAAATATTTTGCACTTGTAAGCTCATGTGAAACTGACGGTGAAATAGTTGAATTGGTGTCAAAGCATAAATTCCCCAAGGAAAAGGCGGCTCTTGCACAGCGCGCCTGTGATAAGCTCAATGCACAGGATGCCATTGTAACCGCCAAGAAAACAAAGAAGGATAAGCTGAATCCCGGTAAGCTTTATTCTCTTTCAAAGCTTCAGAATCACCTCGGTAAAAAATATAAAATGCCCATGGATACCTCACTTCGCATTGTGCAGAAGCTTTATGAGGAGGGCTTTTTAACATATCCCAGAACAAATTCCGAATATCTTGCCACCGCAGAAAAGGACAAGATAAAAAAGATTATTGAAATTGTAAAGGGCAAGGGATATCCCGTCGAATTCAAGGATAAGAAGACCATTTTTGATGACAGTAAAATTGAGTCCCACTCCGCCCTTACCCCCACATATAAATTCCCGCAGGCAGGTCAGCTTTCAGAGGAGGAGAAAACCGTTTATTCAGCGGTGCTCCGCCGCTTTGTTG
Organism: Acutalibacteraceae bacterium; assembly: GCA_045638965.1. Taxonomy (GTDB): domain Bacteria; phylum Bacillota; class Clostridia; order Oscillospirales; family Acutalibacteraceae; genus RUG806. The sequence continues at coordinate 7,530 of JAZUCC010000007.1, forward strand.
CGGTTTTCTGCAGTGAGGAATGCGTTGTTACAAAAACCGAAATCACCGTGTCGGTAGGGGAGTGCGAGGACTATTTCCTCAAGGGTCTTATGATTGTGGAGCCCGGCTGGACAAAGTATGATGACTCGGGTAAGAACAATAAAATTCTGCCCAATCTCAATAAGGGCGACAAGGTAAATATCGATTTCAAGCCAAAGGAAAAGGAAACAAGCCCACCCAAGCACTACACAATTGAAACTCTTAATAATTATCTGAAAAATCCCTTCCGTGAGGATAAGGCGGCAGCCGACGAGCAGGACGATACCGAGGACTACAGAGCAATTTTTGAGGGGCTTGAGCTCGGCACCGAGGCTACACGCACGGGTATTATCGACAATGCCGTGAAGAGTAAATACATTGAGCTCAAAAAGGATGTTTATAAAATTCTTCCCGATGGTGAATATCTCATTGAGCAGCTTGTGAATATGGGCATTTCAATGGATAAATATAAAACAAGCCAGCTCGGACAGGCCCTTAAAAAGGTTTATCATGGTGAAATCACCATTGATGACAGTGTTTTACAGGCAGTGAATGAAATAAGAGGTGTTTTCTGCGCACCCGAAAACTCTCCCGAATCCGATAAATATTTCGGCTTTGCAGGTGACGAAATCGGCACTTGCCCCTTGTGCGGAAATACCGTAATAAGAGGCAAATACGGCTATTCCTGCAAAGGATATAAAGAGGGCTGTAAATTCTCAATTCCGGGTACAATGAGCAGAAGAGTAGTAAGCCCCGCCCACGCAAAAAGCCTTCTCGAAAAGGGAGAAACCGAAAAAATCGACGGCTTCATTTCAAAGGCAGGCAAGCCCTTCAGCGCAAGGCTCACCCTCGGTGAAGACCACAAAACCTCATTCAGATTTGACGATTAAAACGTTTTCAAAAAAAGCCTTGTACGTAAAGTACAAGGCTTTTTCAGAATGCATTTTGTATATGGTTAATATCTGCGGTGTCAAGGTCATGAAGAATTACTTCGATTATATCAAACCTATACTGCATGCCGTCAAGCTTATTTGCTTTGATGTATGCGGCGGCATTGCTTTTAAGGTTTTCTTCCTTTCTTCTGTCAACCGCTTCGGCAGGGGAGAGCAGCTGACCGGGAGAGCGGGTTTTTACCTCAATGAAGCAAAGAGTGTCATCCCTTGACAGTGCAATTATATCCGTTTCACCGAGCTTTGTAAGATAACCCGAATCAAGGATTTTATATTTATTTTTCCTTAAAAATTTTGCCGCAAGCTGTTCACCGCGAAGGCCTGTTTTAAGATGCTCGGGGAGTGCCATCACTTTTCACCGAGATTTTTAAGGAATGAAAGTCTGTGCACGGGAGAAATGCCGTGTTCCTTAATCATTTCATAGTGAAGCTTTGTAGGATAGCCCTTGTGACGGCTGAACTGATATTCGGGATATTTTTCGTCAAGCTCCATAAGATATCTGTCCCTGCTTACCTTGGCAAGAATAGATGCTGCGGCAATTGAAATTGATTTTGCGTCACCCTTTACAAGGGTCATTTCCTCAATGCCCGTTTTCGGCTTGCGGTTGCCGTCAACGAGAGCAATGTCGGGCTTTACGGAAAGCCCCTCAACGGCTCTTTTCATTGCAAGAAAGGTTGCGTTGAGAATGTTTATTTCGTCAATTTCCTGTTCACTTGCGCTTGCAACGGACCAGGCAATTGCCTTTTCTTTTATAGTGTCAAAAAGAGCATCGCGTTTTTTCTCGGAAAGCTTTTTTGAGTCGTTTATTCCGAGGTCACCCAGATTATCGGGGAGAATTACCGCAGCGGCAAAAACGGGTCCTGCAAGGGGACCTCTGCCTGCCTCGTCAATTCCGCAGACTACCTTGTAGCCCTGCTCTTTCATCAGGTTTTCGTATTCGTAGGTCATACCGTAGGCCTCTCAAAGGTAATTTTTCCGAGCTTTCCGCCGCGGAGCTCATCAAAAAGAGTTGTTGCCGCACGAAGGGTGTTAACCTCACCTTTTGAAATAAGCATACCTCTTTTTCTTCCGATTTCCTCAAGAAGCTCAAAGCCCTGTAAGTCAGCAAAATCCTTTACCTTGTAGCGCTCCTCAAGTCTTTCGGGGTAATCGTCACGGAGAATTTCAAGAAGCTTTACTGCAAGCTCCTCAATATCAAGAATGTCGTCCTTGATGCCGCCTGTAAAAGCAAGCTTGTAGCCTACATCCGCATCCTCGAATTTGGGCCACAGAACACCGGGAGTATCAAGAAGCTCTATGTGGTCACCGATAACATACCACTGATTATGTCTTGTAACACCGGCACGGTCCTCAACCTTTGCCTTGCCGCCTTTGCAGAAGCGGTTTATGAAGGAGGATTTTCCCGTGTTGGGAATGCCTACAACCATAAGGCGCAGAGCTCTGCCCGACATACCCTTTTCGTTGTTTCTCTTTATTGTATCAGCAAGGACATCATGAACCGTCTGCTTGAAGATATTGAGTCCCTTACCGCTTTTGCAGTCAACGGGGATAGCGGCAATGCCCTGATTTTTATAATATGCAATCCATTCGGCGGTTGCCTTATCATCCGCAAGGTCGCATTTGTTGAGAAGTATTATCTTGGGCTTGCCCTCAATAAGGTCGTTAAGCTCGGGGTTTACGCTTGAAAGAGGGATGCGGGCATCTCTGAGTTCAACAACACCGTCAACAAGTGAAAGGCTTTCCTTTATTTTTCTGCGGGTTTTTGCCATGTGGCCGGGAAACCACTGAACAACCTGCTTCTGTGCGTCTGCCATTATCCTTCCCCCTTGTTATTTGTTATAATTTTCGTAGATATTCCATTCACCTGAAAGGCGAAGCTGTGCCTTTCCTAAAAGAGCATCAACGGGAGCAAAGCCTACATAGGAAAATCTTGAGTCTGCGGAAACGGGACGGTTGTCACCTAAAAGCATAACATGACCCTCGGGTACTGTCACGGGGTAGTCGAGGTCACCGTACATTCTTGATACCTCAACAGCATAGCTGCTTTCGTCTATAAGAGTGCCGTTTACTGTTACATTACCGTCATCATCAATTTCAACAGTGTCGCCCTCGGTTGCAATAATGCGCTTTACAATAGGTCCCATTGATTCAAGCTTATGTGTTGAAATTACTATGTCGCCGTGACGGGGCTCATCATAATAGGGAGTAACAATAAGCCATTCCCCGTCATGAAGAGTGTCAATCATTGAGCCGCCGCTGACACCTACAAGCCTGAAGCCGAAGGTGAAGACAACTGCAATAATAAAAATTGAGGAGATTACAACAGAAAGCCCCTCATATATGGTTGAAGCAAAGGAGTTTTTTTCCTTATCGTTCTTTTCTGCCGTTACTGAAATTTCGTTGTTGTTCATATTATCACCGTCAATATATGTTAATCTGTCCTATGGGGAACAGTCTGAAAAGTGCTTTTCCGTTTATTTCATCAAGACGAATGAAGCCGACCTCATTGCTTCTTGAATCAATTGAATTGTTTCTGTTGTCACCGAGAACAAAAATGCAGTCCTCGGGCACCGTAAAGCTGCTTACGGGAAATTCCATATCAAAGGGCTCGGTAATCGGCTCACTGACCTCATAATCCTCAAAAATCACCTTGCCGTTCACCGTTATTATGTGGGTTTCAAAATTTATTGTAACTTCGTCTCCCGCAAGGGCAATAACTCTTTTTATCATTGAGCTTTCCTCTGCGCTTTCCTTGTTTACTGCCACAATGTCGCCGTAGTCGGGGGAGTACATAAAATTTGAAATTATAATACTGTCACCTGTATGAAGTGTCGGATTCATTGAACCGCCGTCAACTGTAACCAACCTTAAAAAGAAGGTGAATGCCGTAAAAATAATCATCATACAGATAAGCAAATACGAAAAGACGGAATAAATATATTCCGCCGCACGGGTGTATGCTGATTTTTTTTCAGAAAAATTTTTCATAGTCATAAATCGAAAAAGAGGAACACCACAATGATGTTCCTCAAAAGCGTCGGATTAATTACTTGATTAATTCCTTAACCTTAGCAGCCTTACCAACTCTGCCTCTGAGATAATAAAGCTTAGCTCTGCGTACTTTACCCTTTCTTACAATAGCAACGTTTGCTACGTTGGGGGAGTGAATGGGGAATACTCTTTCAACACCTACACCGTAGGAAAGTCTGCGTACTGTGAAGGTTTCAGCAACACCGCTGCCCTTACGAGCGATAACTGTGCCTTCGAATGCCTGAATTCTTTCTTTTTCACCTTCGCGAATCTTAACGTCAACACGAACTGTGTCACCGATTTCGATTACGGGGGGCTGCTCTTTAAGCATGCCGTTTGTCATAAGCTTGAGTGCGTCCATTTTATAGACCTCCATTATTTTTTTCAGATGTTCATTCACTGTCAAAGACAATCAGAGGACCATCCGCCTTAGTTTGCTGTTCACTAATCGCGGTGAGGGGAGTTCCCACACCCACAAGAACGCCTGTGTATTATATCACAACAATTCAATGATTGCAAGCATTTTTTACATATTTTCAAAAAATATATCTTACCATTGACAACATTGTGAAATATATAATATTATATGTCTGTAACGCAGATAAATATAGCAAATATGACAGATTTTATCAACAGAGGATAAGCATGTTATACGACGAGCTGATAAAAAATCTTATATCGCAGGCATATCCCGCAGGTAAGGATGTATTTTTCTGCGGCGCGCCCTCGGATATAAGAAGTACCTTTGATGATGGCGTAAAAACACTTTTCCTTCTGCCCGGAGCCTTCTTTTTTCCGGGGGAGGATGATTTCAGCGATGTGAAATGCACACCCGCATCCTTTGATATTCTGAAGTGTCTTCATACAGTGTTTGCCGACATCCGTTTCATGGCAGATGAAGCCTTCCGCAGGGCACTTACCGTAAACGGCTTTTCAAGAATAGCTCTTTTGTTTCCCGAGTGTGCCGATATTGAACAATACGGCTACAGGCAATCGTACTCATGGGTCGGCGAATACCGCGCAGAAAGAAAAGATTTTGTGCAGATAGCGGGCTTCATGTCACCGTATTATAAGGATACGGAAATGCTCGGTGCATATTTCGGTGGTCACGAGGCATTTATTGTAGGTGATGACACTGAAGGGCTGTCATTTTCCTCCTTTGAAGCGGTGTCACCCACCGCAAAGCTTTATGCCGCGGCAGCATCGGCTGAAAAATATGCCTTTGACAGAACGGTTATATATTTCAATTCAAGACAAGAGGCAGGCTGCTTCAGAAGACTTCTTTCAGCCCGCGGAACAGACAGTCTTTATTTCGACGGAGCACTTACGAAGGCTGAAAGGGACAATACCCTCGCTGAATTTATGCTTGGTGATAAAAATCTTCTCGTTGCCACAAAAAGCTATATTCCGTCCTCGTTTTTCTGTCCGCCCGAAAGGGTGATTTTCTGCGGTGTGCCCTTTTCTTCATCTCATCTTTACCGTGCATCCTGTGCCTGCACAAGGCATGAACCGACGGTAATTTACTGTGAGGACGATTTTGTCCGTAATGAAAAAATTATTTCTTCCTTTTCCGATGCCCTCGGCAATATGGAAATTTCAGAAAAAAGACTGAAGGGTCTTAATGATATAAAAAATCTGCTGAAAAGCAACCAATAAAGGAGTAACACTATGAAAGAAAAAATCAAGGTAGCCGTTATCGGCTGCGGTAATATTGCTAACAGTGCCCATATCCCCGCATATATGGACAGTGAAAATGCCGAAATCAAGTATTTCTGCGACATTATTCCCGAAAGAGCAGATAAGGCTGTAAAGGAATACGGCTGCGGTAAGGCAGTTTACGATTATCATGAAATTCTTGACGATCCCGACCTCGATGCAGTTTCCGTTTGTACTCATAATGACCACCACAGCATAATTTCAATTGACTTCATGCGTCACGGCAAGGATGTCCTTTGTGAAAAGCCTGCCGCAAGAATTCTTTCCGAGGCTCTTGAAATGGAAAAGGTTTCCTATGAGACAGGCAGAATCCTTTCCATCGGTGTATGTAACAGATATTCCAATTCCGTAAACAAGATAAAGGAAATGATTGCCCGCGGTGACCTCGGTGAGGTTTTCCATGTATATGCATCCTTCCGTGCCCACCGTTCAATTCCGGGCCTCGGCGGTGACTTCACAAATTCTGCTTCCTCAGGCGGCGGTGCGCTTATTGACTGGGGCGTGCATTACATTGACCTTATTCTTTATTGTCTGGGTGATCCCGCGGTGCTTACAGCAAGCGGTGAGGCATTCTGCAAGCTCGGAAAGAACATGAAGGATTATACCTACATTTCAATGTGGGCAGAGGATACAAAGAATGTTGACGGTGTTTATGACGTTGACGACTCCGTAACAGGTCTTGTAAGAACCGAGGGTGCAACCCTCAGCTTCAACGGTGCATGGGCACAGAATATCGGTGTGAACGAAACCTATATCGACTTTATGGGCGATAAGGGCGGTGTAAGACTTCAGTACTGCGGAAAATATACCTACTATACCGCAAGAGACGGTATGCTTATTGAAGAAAAGCCTGATTATAAGCTCAATGGCATGCACCACGACGAGGTTATTGATTTTGTTGAAAGTGTAAGAAAGGGCGAAAGAAACCGCAACGATATTAAGTTCGCTGTCGGTACTTCAAAGATTCTTCAGGCTATTTACGATTCCTCTGCTTCACACCGTGAGGTTGTTATCGATAACTGATAAAAAAAACAAAGTAAAAAGGGTATCGGATTTCCGATACCCTTAAAATTTTACTGCTTATTATTTTTCGCTTTCGTAGGTTGCGTATGCGAGGATTTCACCGTTTATAAAGTCAACACCCATAAGAAGGATTGTGTCCTCATATACCTCAATGAGATAGCCCTCACTCATACCGGGGTCGTTGCTTGACCAGAGAATCTGGAAGCCGTCGGTGGTACGGGGAGAGGAAACAGAGGAAACATGAACGAAGGTTGCGCCGTCTTCACCGTTCTTGGAGATGTTGAGGTTTTCGTTCATATACTGCATGTGATATGCCCAGTGTGAATGACCGTTGAAGAAGGTTACATTGTCATATTCCTTAAGAAGCTCCTTCAGTCTGATTTCATCATTTGCACCGATTGTATAGAAAAGGGGATAGCTCCAGCCGATATTGTTCTGAACATTGCCTGTTGCAGTAAAGGGGTTGTTGCTGTAGTCGGAAAGGAAGGTGTGGAAGAAAAGATACACTGTATCATTTTCATGCTCCTCAAGCTGTGCTTCAAGCCAGTCAAGCTGGTTATTCTGCAAAAGTGAATTGAAGATAAGACCGTAGTTGTTTGAGGTCTGGCAAAGGAAAATGAAGATGTCACCTGAAACGGGCTCTCTGTAGGTAAAGTCCATTCCGCTGTCTGAAACACTTAAAACATCCTCGGAGCGGTTTTCACCGTAAGCACCTGTGTTCATGTAGGCAAGCCAGTTTTCCTTTTCATACTTGCTTCTTAAATCGTGGTTGCCTGTTGTGGTGTAAACAGGGAAATCATACTGTGAAGCAATTGAGTTGAAGCTCATAAAGGCTTCCTTTTCGCCGTCTGTTGAAATATCACCGGGCATTGCAACAAGGGAAACTGCTGCCTCGTCAAAGAAATTGAGAGCATTTACAAAGGTTGTGTCCGCAACATCACCGTTTTCTGCCTCATAGCGGTTGAAGTGAAGGTCACTTATTGAGCCGAAGGAATAAAGCTTTTCACCGCGGTCAGCTCTCTTTTCTTCGGGAATCTCAAAAATTTCGAGAGTCTCGTCGTTAAGAGTCACAAGAATTGCTTCTGCACCTGCAGGAATTGCGGTGTAGTCGGGTAAATCGAGACTGCCTTCGCCGAAATAGGTTGAAACCGTTGCAAATTCACTGTAGGAAATTTCACGGTCACCAAGATTATAGGAAAGCCTTTCAAGGTCTTCATCTGCCCAGTAAAGCTTGTAATCACCGTCTGAAGAGGTGTTTATTGAAATTGCTGCGTCCATTGAGCCGCGGTCCTCGTTGAGGTATGTAATTTCTGTTTCAATTTTAATTTCCTCGGAAAATCCGGGAAGGTCTGCGGAAATGCCTAAAAATGAGAAAAGTGCTGCAAGAAAGGTTGCAAGAAATTTTACAATGATAGCGTACATGCTTTATCCTCCTGAAAGTATTTCTTTATTTTAATTATATTTTAGAATAATACATTTTGTCAAGAATTTACTTTTTCATTTTTCATTTTTTTTATTTCGCCGCCGAAAACGAATATGAAAATTATTGTTGCGGAAATAATTGATATTGCATCGGAAACAGGCTCTGCAAGGAAAACCGCAAACACCTTGTCCTCAAAGAAATTCGGCAGGATATAAATAAGAGGTACAAGTAAAATGAGCTTACGCAGGCATGCAATAAAAAGGGATGCCTTTGCCTTTCCTATGGAAACAAGACTCTGCTGGGCAGTGGACTGGAAGAAGAAAAAGCCCGTAGCTCCCACATAAACCCGAAGAAGATTTGCATTGTCAAGAAGCAGAGGGTCATCATTGAAAATGCTTATGAGTGCTTTGGGAAACAGCTGAACCGTCAGCCATAAAGAAAGGAAATATATTCCCGTTGAGATAAGCATTGTTTTTACGGCTTTTATACATCTGTCGGGATTCTTAGCACCGTAATTAAAGCTTATAATCGGTTGTGCACCCATTGCGATACCTTGTGCCGGCATCCATATAACCTGCATTATTGTAGTGGCGACTGTCATTGTTCCCACGGCAATATCACCGCCGTAATTCTGCAAAGAGGAATTGAAGGCAATGTTTATAACAGCCTCGGTGCTTTGCATGACAAAGGGAGCAAGACCGAGTCCCAGACAGGGGAGCAGAAGCTTCATATCGGGCTTCATATCGGAAAAATTAAGCTTCAGCTTTGTTTTTTTGCCGGTAAGGAAAAGAAGCGTCCATGCTGCCGATACGCTTTGCGAAATTACCGTTGCAACGGCAGCTCCCTTTACTCCCATATCGAACACAAAAATGAATACGGGGTCAAGGATGATGTTAAGTCCTGCGCCTATAAGGACAGTTGCCATACTGAAAAGAGTAAAGCCCTGAGTTGAAATAAACAGATTCAGTCCTAAGGAAATCATCACGAATATGCTGCCTATGGTGTATATGTTTGCGTAATCAAGAGCATAGCCGATTGTATCAGCCGATGCACCGAACAGCCACAGAAGCTTCTCGGAGAATATAAGGAAAACCGCTGTAAGCACAACTGACATAAATATGATAGTTGAAAAACAGCTGCCTAAAATCTTCTGTGCAGATTTGCTGTCTCCCTTGCCCATAAAAATTGCCGCTCTGGGGGCTCCGCCCTGAGCTATAAGCATTGTGAAAGCTCCTATGAGACAGATTATGGGGAAGCACAGTCCCACACCCGTAAGAGCTGTGGAATCAGCAGAGTCCATGTGTCCTATATAGATTCTGTCAACGATGTTGTAGAGAAGGTTTACTATCTGCGCAATAACCGAGGGTATTGCAAGTGAAATAAGAAGCTTCGGCACGGGAGCCGTTGCTAATTTCTGAGAGATATCGTTTTTGTCTGCCATAATTACGCTCCGTTTAAAAATAATAGGGCTATTATATAACAACTTTTCCCTCAAAACAATCTTTATTTAAACATTTTACATTTGTTGACAATCAGTGCAGGTATATCATATAATGAATACATAATTTCAGGGAGAGTGACGTATGAAAAAGAATATTGAACTTGATACGGGCAAAAAAGTATTCCCCATAGCCGTGATGGTTGTCGGAATCGGTCTTATGCTTGCGCTTCTTATCGGACAGCTTAACATCATAGCAGTTGTTTCCGTTGCCTTTATGTGTATTGTTTCTGCGCTTATTGTGCTGGGGCTTATTTTCAAAAACAAGGTTTATGCTCCCTTTGTTTTTGCTTATGCTGCGGCAGGTATCGGTATTGCCGCATATTACACCCTTTTCGGTGCGGATGCAGGCTTCGGTGCTTTCACAACAGGTCTTGCAGGCTATACCTCTGCCGATAATGCTTTGTTTACGGGGGAAGGAAATTTCTTCACAAGGCTTCTCGGTAATATTCTTCTTATTCTTCCGACTGCCGTATCTTTGTGGGGACTTTTCTTCATTGCCAAGAAAACCTTTACAAAGGCTGTAACAAAAAAGCTGCTTTCTGCGGTTTTCGGTGTGCTTCTTTTAGGCACAAGTGTGCTTTATGTGCTGACAATGAATCTGCGCTCAAGGCCCAACACCGAAAGACTTTGGGAGGGACACGACGATTATCTTGATAATATCGACAAGACTGCCGATGAAGGCTCTCCCAATGTACTTGTTATTATGATGGACGACCTGGGCTGGGGGGATGTATCCCTCAACGGAGCAATATATGACACTCCGAATATTGACTCTATAGGTGAAAACGGACTTAATCTTACTAATTTCTATTCTGCATATTCTGTTTGCTCACCCGCCCGCTTTGCCGCACTTACAGGCAGATATCCATACCGCGGCTATGCTGATAATGTTATTTATCCCACCGTGCAGACTCTTTCTCCCTTTGCTCAGACAAGAATATTCAATTCCATTGAAATGGGCAATAATGCCGACGGTATGCTCGGTGATGAAATCACAATTGCCGAAACCTTCAGTGCCGCAGGCTATTCAACAGGTGCCTTCGGTAAGTGGCATCTCGGTGACTACGGTGAATATCTTCCCACAAATCAGGGCTTTGACTATTTCTACGGTAGCCACCATGTAAACGATATGACTCCCTTCTATCATGTAACCGAGGAAAACGGTGAATGGGAAATCGTTCACGGCACCAATGAGCTGAAGGACCAGAGTCAGGCTACGAAGTGGATTCACGATGAAATCACTGAATGGATTACCGAAAAGGCAGAAAACGATGAGCCGTTTTTTGCTTACTATGCATCTCCGTGGCCTCATGCTCCCGTATATGCGGGTGATGATTTTGACGGCACAAGCGGCATGGGTACCTATGTTGACTGTGTTACGGAGTTTGACCACTATCTCGGGCTGCTCTTTGATGAAATGGAAAAGCTCGGTGTGCTTGAAAACACCATAATCGTATTTACAAGTGACAACGGTCCCGCACTCGAAGGCTCCGTCGCTGACCTTCGCGGCGGTAAATATCTTGCCTATGAGGGCGGTCAGAAGGTTCCCTTTATGATCCGCTGGGACAATGCTGACGGAAAGCTTGGTGAGACAGGCACTGTGCGAACAAGCTCTGCGGTGCTTACCGACCTTTTCCCCACTCTTGTTGAGCTTGCTGGCATAACAGGGGAGAGCGGTAAGGAAAATTATCTGCCCTCAGACCGTGAAATGGACGGTATTTCAATGGCTTCTCTTCTTGAAAACGACACAGTGATTCACACAGAGAAAAGCCCCATTCTTCATATGAAGCGCGAGGTTATAAAGGCGGTGCAGTATGCCGTGCCTACCGATGAAATAAAGGAAAAATATCCCGATTACGATTTCTCCGTGCTTGATGAAAGCGATTATATCACCTTCAAATATTTTGAAAAAATCCAGAATGATAACTCTGCATTCTGGGATAAGAACCGTAAAAACTGGCTTCATATCTTAAATGATGACTATGCGGAAAACTATAACCGTGCCACTGTTTATCCCGAAATTGCCGAGGAATACAAAGAAAAGCTTCACGAAATTACAGATAAATTTACTGAAAACAGACGTGGTATAGTCAGATAAAAATAAGGGCGGTTTAAACCGCCTTTTTCGGAGGGAAAATTTTGCCGCCACTTTCTTTAATGATAAAGCCCGCTTCCTCCCTTTGTAATCTGTCCTGCGAATATTGCTTCTACCGTGATGTTTCCGAGCATCGCGAGCATATGGGCTTCGGAAAAATGGATGGGGAAACGGCGGAAATTTTAATAAAAAAAGCGCTTTCCTATGCAAAAGGGGAGCCGGTAGCCTTTGCATTTCAGGGCGGTGAGCCGAGTATTGCGGGACTTGATTTCTTTAAGAATTTCTGCGATACCGTGAAAAAATACAACACCTGCGCAAGTCCTGTTTTTTACGGAATACAGACCAACGGAACCCTTGTAAATGAAGAGTGGGCACAGTTTTTTTATGAGAATAATTTCCTTGTGGGACTGTCCCTTGACGGTGATTATGAGGGAAACAAATTCCGTAAAAAGCCCTCGGGACAGAACAGCTTTTATCAGATTCTGACCTGTGCGGAGCTGCTGAAAAAGCACAATGTTCAGTTCAATATCCTGACGGTGCTTACAGGCTATTGTGCCGAAAACGGGGAGCGGATTTACCGCTATTTCCGTGACAAGGGATTTTCTTATCTGCAGTTCATTCCGTGTCTTCGTCCCTTCGGCAGTGATGATGAAAGTGAGCTTTATATGACTGCCGACCAATATGCGGATTTCCTTATCCGTGTGTTCAATCTCTATGTGAAGGACTATGTGCGACATAACTATGTAAGTGTTCGTCAGTTCGATAACTGGGTGCGGCTGTACCTCGGTCAGCGCCCCGAGCAATGCGGAATTGCAGGGTATTGCACACATCAGTTTGTTGCGGAGGCTAACGGAAATATATACCCCTGTGACTTTTATTGTACCGATAAATATCTGCTCGGTAATATAAAAAATTCCGATTTTGATAAAATGGTGAATTGTGAAATTGCACAAGCTTTTATAAAAGAAAGTCTTAAAATTTCAGCAGAATGCAAAAGTTGTAAGATCTTCCCGATGTGCAGGGGAGGGGGCTGTAAAAGGCTTCGTGAAAGCGGAGATTACTGCAAAGCATACAGAAAATTCTTTAGTTCCTGCCTTCCGCTTTTCAGAGTATTTATTAACGAAAAGTAAAAAAATATATCAGTAAGCTGTGAGCATATCCGACGATATATTTGCAGCTTGTTGTTTTTTTACAGCTCAAACTAACTTCAATAAGGAACTTGCTTTTTGTTAATATTTATGTTATCTTAAATTTATATGCCATAATTATTATATATGCAATAGCCATACGGAGGCAAAAAGATATGAAAAAATCTGTACTTATAATATCGTTGCTGCTTACAGTTATTCTGTGTGCGCTTACCTGTTGCAATGTCTCCGAAACGGATAGCACAACTGCATCAAATATTGAAATCACAACGACAGGTGAGGGCAGTGCATTGAATAAGACTCCCGTGAAGCTTCCTTGTGCCGCAGACAATGCCTTGACCGTTATGAGAATGTACGGTTACAGCGGAGAATTTGTTGAAGATGCAAGCTTTCAGGAAAAAGAAAATGTTGCCGCAATTGAAATTCTTAACGGCTCGGAGAAGGATATCCGTCTTGCAAGAATCATTGTGACAACAAAGACCAGAGAATTGCTTTTCGAGGTAACAACTCTTCCCTCATATAATACAATTACGGTGCTTGAAAAAAATGCGGCATCCTTTGTTGAGGGCGAGGAAATAATTGATATCCGCGTGGAGAACAGAGTTGATTTTGAATCGCAGCTTTCATTTCTTGAGGATGTTTTTCAGGTTACGGGAACAGGCTATGTTTTCAATGTGAAAAACATTTCCGATACCGACATACAGTCAGATATATATGTTTATTATAAAAAGATAGACGAAAACGGAAAGCTTTTCGGAGGAATAACCTTCCGTTCAAAGGTTGACGGACTGAATGCAGGCGAGCTTAAGCAGATTCCCGCATCGAACTTCGTTTCCGATGACAGCAGGGTGATATTTTTAGAATATGCAGGTGTATAAATATAATTTCGGCGGATGCACTGTAGAGGTGATTTCTGAACAGACTATTGAAAAGGAAAGAAATTATTCACTTTTCAGCAGTGATTTTAATAATGCCGATTACAGCATCAGGGTAATTAAAACAGACCTTCTTCCCGAAAAACAGGGAGATGCCATATTTATTTCAGATCGCAGAAGCATATACCGCGGTGAAAACGAGCTTCAATATACTGCTTATTTCAATACGGGTGTGCGTGGATATAAGGACTATGCCTGCAAGGTTAATGACGAGCTTCTTTATATAGATTCGGCTGAAAATCTGCGTGAGCTCACAGTGTTTGATGCTCTGAATCTTCCTTCCATGCTTCTTAAAAGGGGGATAGGTATTCTCCATTGCTCCTTTGTTGATGCCTCGGGCTCTGCGGTGCTTTTTGCAGGTGAAAAGCAGGTGGGAAAATCCACACAGGCAAGACTGTGGAAGGAATGTTTGGGTTGCGAAACAATAAACGGCGACCGCGCCGCGCTTAATTTTCATGACGGCAGAATATATGCCCACGGCATACCCTTCAACGGCACCTCGGGAATCTGTGTAAACAGAAGTCTTCCCGTTAGAGCCATAATTCTTCCGTCCTTCGGCACAGAAAATGTGCTGAAAAAGCTTTCTCCTGCCGAAGCTGTTATGATGCTTCTGGGAAAATTCAGCTATGATGTGTGGGACGAAAATGCATTTGACTTATTGTCCGTGCTTCTGGAGAATATTGTTTCCTGTGTCCCCGTATATTCCTATGCGTGTCTTAAAGACGATTCTGCAGTCAGATATCTTGCACAGGAGCTTGATGTCAGATTGTAAAAAATTCCTGTCCGTGAGGTGATAGCATGTCAACAGAAAAGTCAATAAATCCCGTCGGGAGTGAGCCTGCCGTATCGCAGTATCTGCACAACAAGGGCAGGGAAACAGGTACTCCTGTTTCGGGTACATTTGAGCTTACGGGCAGATGTAATTTCAATTGTAAAATGTGCTATGTGCACGGAGACAACTGCGAGGAAATGAAGAATGAGCTTCCTGCCGATTGGTGGATTGACCTTGGCAGGCAGGCAATTGAGGCGGGTACTGTTTTTCTGCTTCTTACAGGCGGTGAGCCGCTTCTTCATAAGGATTTTTCCCGTATATACAGGGAATTGTCGCAGATGGGCTTTGTAATTTCAATAAATTCCAATGGTTATCTGCTTAAAGGAGAAATTCTTGAGCTTTTCAGGGAATATCCTCCTAACAGAATAAATATATCTCTTTACGGTGCAAGTGATGATACCTATGAGAAATTTACAGGTGTCAGAGCATTTTCAACTATAATGGAAAATGTGAAGACTCTGCGGGAAATGAATATTCAGGTGCGCTTCAACTGCAGTATCACCCCCGATAATATTCATGACCTTGAAGGTATTTATAAAACAGGGCAGGAGCTTGGCCTTTATATAAAATCCACACCGTATATGTATCCGCAGGTCAGGGTGAACGGTCAGCAGTTCGGTGAAAATGATAACCGATTGACTGCCGAAGAGGCGGCACGTTGCCGTGTGGGCTGGTCAAGACTTCGCTATGACACCGATGAATTCATGCAAAGAGCACGGAACATGAAGCAGGAAATTGCAAAGCTTTCAATGCCCTGTGAAATAAAAAATCCTGCTAAAGGTGTGCTTTGCAGAGCCGGAAGCACAAGCTTCTGGGTAAATAAAAGCGGTAGCCTGTCCCTTTGCGGAATGATAGATAAAACCTTTTCTCTTCAGGACAGAAGTTTTGTTGAGCAGTGGGAAAAGGTCCGTGAGTTCACCGAATCAATCACTCTTCCCGAAAAGTGCGCAAACTGTGAATACCGCAATATATGTAATGTTTGTGCTGCCGTGTGCTATGCCGAAACAGGCAGCTTTTCCGAGGTTCCCCGATATGTCTGCCGTTTTTCTGCAGAAACCGCAAGACTTACACTGAATGAACTTGAGAGGCTTGAAAAAAATGGAAATTAAGAAAAATGTAATTCTCCGTAAGGTTGCAGGAGACTATATGCTGGTTCCTATCGGTGCGGCGGTTTTTGATTATAACGGCATTTTCATGCTTACCGAAAGTGCCCGGCTGTTGTGGGAAAATATCAAAGGCGGTGCGGAAAGAGACGGACTTATCAAGGCTCTTCTTGCGGAGTATGATATAGATGAAGCTACTGCTGCAGCAGATGTTGATGAGTTCCTTTCTCATCTTGAAAAATACGGAATAATATAAAAAAATCCCTTACAGATTCTGCTTTCTGTAAGGGAATATTTTTTATTCAACCATATTTTTAATTTTTTCAGGAGCGGGAATATCACCGAAGCCGTAGAAGAAACGGGCATTTTCACCAAGGAAAAGTGCCTTGTTGGCTTCACTGATTTTATTTGTTTTCTCAACAAAATCAAGGCTCATTTTATAAGTGATTGCAGTCATTGTTCTGGGGTAATCACTGCCCCACATAAGCTTATCCCAGCCAACCGCCTCTGCCGCTTTAATTATGCTTTTTACCGCAGTGGGATAGGGGTAGAATTCGTCATTGAAAAGCCATGTGATGCCGCCGCTTTCAATGAAAACATTCTTGTGACGGGCAAGTCTTATCTGCGACATCCAGTTGTCCCTTGTGACCATTCCGAAATGCCCTACAGCAATTTTAAGGTTGGGGAAAAGCTTTATAATTTCTTCCATGCAGTTGGTCTGTGCGTCACCGTCGGCAAGGTCAATTGAAATGAATTTGCCGTTTTTCTGTGCTTCTTCAAAGGGCTGAAGGTGATTGAGAAGCTTCTGATCGGAAAGTCTGCCCGCACAGATTTTAATACCGTCAAAGCCGCTGATGTCACCCAGAGGCTTTTCCTCGTAAAGAGCACATATTTTAATGCGGTCGGAATATTTTTTACGGGCTTCAAGAAGATAGCTGTCCTGATTTCCGTCAATATATTCCTGCGTGATAACAGCCCCTGAAACACACGCATAGTCCATGTTTGCAATAAATCGCTCAACACTGTTTTCGCCGTCGGTCATATAAGGGGGCAGCATCTGTCTTATCTCATCACCGAAAAGGCTTTTTCCGCCACCTATATCATAAACGGGAAGTCCGCCGACCTTGCCTTGCTGCTTTTTCCATAAATGTGCATGTGCATCTATAATCATAATGTTACTCCGTCTTTAAAAATTGCAATTTCACGGCAACCGTAGATTTCATTTTTAGTCATCCTGCCGTTTGCGGTTTCCTTTATAAGCTCAAGTAATTTTTCTGAAATTTCCTTTTTGTTGTCACCGAAGGCATTGAAATCAATCCAATGCGGCTTTCTTTCGGCAATGGTATTGTTAGTGGAAATTTTAATGGTAGGCACCGCACCGCCCAGGGGTGTACCTCTGCCCGTTGTGAAAAGAATAAGGTGGCAGC
This sequence comes from Acutalibacteraceae bacterium, assembly GCA_045638965.1. GTDB lineage: Bacteria > Bacillota > Clostridia > Oscillospirales > Acutalibacteraceae > RUG806. The sequence continues at coordinate 24,731 of JAZUCC010000007.1, forward strand.
CTGCCGCTGCAAGATTTGTAACGGAAACTATATCATTGCCCGGACCGTTAAGCAGTGTGACGCCTGATGCTTTTACCGTGTCACCGTAATCAATAACATCGGTAACAGGGGAGTGCCCGCCCTTCTGAATACAACCAAGGGACTTTTCCTCAAGTGTTGTAATGCCTCCCTCACGGTTTCCGGGCGACGGATTTTCAGACACGGGCTGATTGTGTGAAATGAAATATTCCTTGAAATTATTTATAAGGCTGACACCCTTGCTGAAGACCTCTTCAGTAGTGCAACGGCTGAAAAGCACGGTTTCGGCACCGAACATTTCAGGTACCTCTGTCAGCACAGCCGAAGCTCCCATTGCACAGAGTCTGTCCGTTACAAGACCTGCCACAGGATTTGCGGTGATTCCCGAATATCCGTCACTGCCGCCGCACTTAAGACCGATTTTGAGCCTTGAAACGGGAACACTTTCACGAGTGTCTTCCGATGCTGCTTTTTTGAGCTCTTCAATAATCTTAACACCCTCTGCAATTTCATCCGTGCAGTCCTGAACATTGAGAAAACGGATTCTCTCATTATCGGTATCGCCGAGAATTTTCTTCATTTCACCGATGCTGTTGTTTTCGCAGCCGAGTCCAAGCACCAGCACACCGCCTGCATTGGGGTGTTTTATAAGACCTTTTAATATAAGCTGGGTTTTTCTGTGATCCTCTCCAAGCTGACTGCAGCCGTAAGGATGAGAAAAAGCAAAAGCACCCGTAAGCTCTGAAAGTCTTTTGCCTATGCTGTTCACACATCCGACTGTGGGAACAATCCATATATCATTTCTTATGCCTATGTCACCGTTTTTTCTCACATAAGCATTTATATAAAACGGCTCTTCGGGAATAAGCTCTGTTTTTTCGGGAGTGTATTCATAGGAAAGCTTATCTCCGAGCTTTGTTTTCATGTTGTGGGTATGTACGGCATCCCCCTTTTTTATGTCACTTGTGGCAACACCGATGGAAAATCCGTATTTTATAATATCATCACCTGCTGCAATATCCTTGTCTGCAACCTTGTGTCCTGTTTTTATGTCAACCGAAACATTGTCTCTTTCGTTTATTCTGACAAGCTCCATTTCATTGCTTCCTTTGCACCGATATCGGAAATTTTGTTGTAATAAGTGGTAATCTCTTCTGTAAGGCAGGATATATCCGCCTGCCATAATGCCGTATTTTTAAGAATTTCTTCAATTGTGCTTTCCTTTATGAAGGATATAAGCTCTTCGTTATCCTCGGGATTGTCATTCTTATAAAAATATAAAAGCATGGCAAGGGAAAGAGTAAGCCCCTTGGGAGAAAAACCGTATTTTTTCTTATATTCCGTAAGTGTGGGAAGCACTCTTACGGAGAATTTTGAAATACTGTTAAGAGCAATTGAACGCCACTTATGGAAAATGAAGGGATTGCTGAAGCGGTCTGAAACTGCCTTTGCAAAGTCAAGGTTTTCCTTTGTTTTACCTATAGTGGGAAGAATTTCCTTTTCCATGCACATTTTAAGAAATGCCGATGCCGTTTCGTCCTTCATTGCTTCACCGACAGATTCAATGCCTGAAAGCAGACAGCCCGCCACAAGGGATGTATGTGCACCGTTTAAGATTCTTACCTTTGTTTTCTTATAGGGCTTTACATCGTCTGTCCATATAACATTGAAGCCCGCCTTTTTAAGTGGAAGCTCATTTTCAAAGTCACCGTCAAGCACCCATAAATGGAAAACCTCGGCGGCATCAAGGAATTTATCATCGGGATGAAGCCTTGCTGTTTCGTCATCTGGGTAGCCTGTAACGATTCTGTCAACAAGGGTATTGAGGAAGGTGTTTTCTGTGTTGACCCACTGAATGAATTCCTCTTCAAGCCCCCAGTGATGTGCATATTTTATAACGCAGGCTTTAAGCTCATCACCGTTGTTGTCTATAAGCTCACAGGGAAGAAAAACAAAGCCGGGAAGCCCCTTTCTGAATCTCGCATAAAGAAGCTGAGTTACCTTCCCGGGGAAGGAAAGGCAGGGAGTGTCGGAAATTGCACAGCTTTCGTCAAAGGCAATACCTGCCTCTGTAGTGTTAGAGACAACAAAACGGAAATCGGGATTTGCCGCAAGTGCCGTAAAGCTGTCAAAGTCCTTATAAGGGTCAACGCAACGGGAAATTGATTCAACAAGTGTGTGCTTTGACACAACCTCTCCGTTTTCAATACCTCTTAAATATAAATTGTACTTGCAGTCCTGTTCCTGCAAAAGGGCACATTTGCCGCCTGCTCTCGGTTGAATAACAACCGCCTTGCCGTCATAAAGTCCCTTTTTGTTCATCTCATCAAGGAAATAATCGAAAAATCCTCTTAAAAAATTTCCTTCACCAAACTGAATTATTGTTTCCTTCATATCAGTCACCGATTTTAATAAGAAGCTTTGCAAGTGTGCCGTCATTGCTTGCAAGAGCCTTGAATGCATCAAGAGCATCATTCATTTCATAAATTCCGCTTACCATCTTCATAACATCAGCCTTTTTATCAGCAACAAGCTTTATGTTGTTGATGAAATCGTCCTTAAGGGCATTACGGCTGCCGAAAACATTAAGCTCCTTTTTAAGAAGAATTGAGTGATTGAAGGTGGTTTCACGCTTGCCGTTGCCTATTAAAATAATATTTGCTGCAAAAGCCGCGGAATCTATGCAGTTAAGGAAGGTTTCGGGAGCACCGCAGGCTTCAATGCACACATCAAAGCCGTTGCCTTTTGTGAATTCATTTGTGAAATCGGAGAGTGACTGTGCCTTTGTGTTTACAACCGCAGCAGCACCGTATTCTTTGGCAAGGGCAAGTCTGTTATCAAGAATATCTGCTACCACAACATTTCTGCACTTGCTTTTAACAGCAAGAAGAGCAAAAAGACCGATAGGACCTGCTCCTACTACAAGCACATTGTCAGTTTCCTTTATATCCGCACGGGATACTGCGTGCTGTGAAATTGAGAAGGGCTCAATAAGAGCCAGCTCCTCGGCGGAAAGCCCCATGCCGTCATAAATTCTTTCTACGGGCATGGAAATATATTCGCAGAATGCCCCGTCACGCTGAACCCCCATTGTCTGATTGTCCGTACAGCAGTTGACATATCCTCTTTCGCAGGAATAACAGCCGCCGCAATTGAAATAGGGATTGCAGGTAACAATATCTCCCTTTTTTAGTCCCTTGGCATTATCGGGAATTTCAACTATTTCTGCAGAAAACTCATGGCCGGGAATTCTGGGATAAGTTGTAAAGGGCTGATTTCCCGTAAAGGATGCAACGTCTGCACCGCAGATACCTACATATTTTACCTTAAGAAGTGCTTCCCCCTCTTTTACCTCGGGCATGGGTACTTCTCTTATTTCAATTTCATTGGGGGAGGGAATTACTATAGCTTTCATATTATTTGTCCTCTTCTATGTATTTTTTATTCCAGATAACTGCAGTCTTAAGGGGTGCGCCCTTGCAGTAAATTTTGTTTTCGTAAGCCCATAAGGGGTCCTTTATGAATTCTTCCTTGTCTATAAGCTCAACAACCTCATCAAAGCGGCTGTCAACAAGCACCTCAATTGCTTTTTCCATGTGTGACTGTGTGAAATTGATTGACGCGAAAATAAGGTGGTTTTCAAAGCCGAAGGGCATTGTGTCATATTGTACTTTCGGACCTAATGAAAAGCTGTTGTAAATGCCGTTACAGCCGAGTACCTTATGCTCGAAGGCTACGCGATGCTCAACATTTGTACCGCTTGTGCCTATGAACATTGTAGCTCTGGAACCTAATTTTTCAATAATTTTCTCTGCGGTTTCCTTTTCTGTAAGAGCTGCAGTGCAAAGGTAATCTGCTTTTGCAATTTCCTTTGAAAAGCTTACCTTGGGACTGTCCTCGGCGCTTCTTCCGATGAAAAGAATTTCAGCATCGGGATAGCGTCTTCTTATCTGATCTGCAATGAAAAGTCCTGTCATACCAAGACCGAAAATTACTGTTTTGGAGAATATGTTCTTCTTTGCAAGTGCTCTTGCTTCTGCTTCTGGGCATTTGTGCTTTGCCATTTCAACTCTGAAATTCTGTGCTTCGCCAAGGTCCTCCATTCTTTCAAGCTGAAAAACCGCACATGCATAAGGATCAGCGAAGGAAAGACGCTTTGCAACGGAAAGGGGAAGGGTAGTAAGTCCCTCATATTTTGCGGGAAGATGAAGAAGCATTTCGGGATTAAAGTAATTCTTGTCACAGAAAAGCCCGTCAGCCCTGTCACAGCCGTATTCAAAATATGTCTCATCCTCGGTGTAGCGTGTGGGGTCCCAGCTGTCGCCGCCGCGGATAAGTACAATTGCGAATCTGTTTTCAGAGGGAACCCAAACAACACCCTCGTGACCGTTTATGAGTCTTTGCTCCCCTTCGGGGAATTTGTGGGAAAGATTGAGGGCTTTTCCCATTTTCATAAGCTCGTTGTCTGTGCCGCAAAAGCCCTGAAAAACGGGATACGCTTCAATGCCGTCAAGAAGTGCCTCACCGCGAAGACGCTGTCTTTTTGGATTTATTAAATTTATCTCGCCGTATCTTACGGGTGCTTTTTCATCGTTTACAAAATATGTGCCGTATGTTTTCATGTTTCCACCGCCTGTGCATTATTAATTTTATTCTACAATAAAACATTTTCCTTTTCAATATGCGCGCAAAATAAACACATTACACCATCACGAAAATTCAGCTGCGGGACAAAAAAACAACCACCTGTGTTAACAGATGGTTGTAATTTTTATTTGTAAGAATTAAAGAGCTGCAATACCCTGAGCAGCGCCGGGGATCCATTCTTCACCTGCGAATGTGTTGCCTGCGATTACTGCGTTTGCGGTCTTGAGCTCGAACCACTTGGAATCCTTGCCGTCATGACCTGCACAGTCAGCACCAACAGTGTTGTTTGTGAAGGTGAAGGTCTTGTCAGCTGCGAATGCGCCGTGCTTTGCAATACCGTCATCGCATGCCTCAAATGTGCAGCCTGTGATTGTCATATTGCCGTTGAAGCCGTACTGAAGGTGAATTACCCATGAGTAAATATTGCTGAATGTACAGTTTTCAATCTTAAGATCAGCATAACCGAACTTGCCGGTTGTGTACATTGCATAGCCTGTGCCGTTGAATGTGCAGTTTCTTACTGTTACTGTCGCTGCATTGTTGTGGCCCTTGATAGCATAGCAATTCTTGACTGTTACGGGACCTGTGAAGCTTACATTCTCAATAATAAGGTTTTCAATCTTTGCTTCTGTATTGACGTTGATACCGTAGTCAGCGCTTGTTTCAATAACAAGGTCAAAGCCGGAAATTGTTACATCCTTAAGTGCTGCATCTGCAGGGATTTCGATCTTATCAACATTTGCGCCTTCTTTTGCTGCAATGCCGATACCGTCGATTGTGCCGAGAGTAAGAATACCGTAGTCGCCTTCGTCAAGAGAAACAACCTCACCCTTTTCAGCAGAAGCAAGAACTTCAGCAAAATCTTCGGGAGTTGCATCTACAACATTACACATGGGACAGTCTGCTTCAAAAACTCTTGTGAAGCCGTGAACAAGAAGGTGAATTGTTTCATAAACCTTCTGAATGAATAAGGTGCCGTTGTTGATGCTTTCGAGTGCATCCTCTGCCTCGGGGCTTCTGTCAGCTGCAAATGCAGTTGTAACAAAAGAGAATGCCATTACGATAGTAAGGATTACTGCCAGTAATTTTTTCATTGTGTTTTCCTCCACTTTAAAATTTATAAATTGGCAATTTATATTTTATCTCTTTTTACATTAATTGTAAATATACAACAATGTAGAATATCGCAGGCATAAATTGTGCGAGTTGCCTTAAAAATGCAAAAATCCCCCCTGATTTGTAGAGGGGGAGGATAAGCTTTTTATGTTTCCTGATGCGGATGATAAGAACGGATCAAGTTTCAGTAAAAATCCTGAGCACTTTCGCATTCAGGATTTCTGGCCCGGGTGATCATAAGGGATTTACTCTGAATATATGTAAAACCGGCTTCAGACATAGTATTCTGCACTCCTGCTGTTGCTTAACAGAGTAAAAATAAGATTATCTTTTGAAGCACAAGAAGGTGTATAATATTAAGCTCCGCACCGATCGAGCGTTGGTGATGCCACTGACATACTAAAAGAGTCGAGAGGTGCCACCTGATTGTGTCCCATGATTTTTGTAATGATAAACAATGGCGCTACCGAAAACAGGGCCGTCAGTATGACCTTGAGCATTTCCATTTTTATCTCCAACCGATTTTTAGTGTGCAATAAAATGACCACAATATGCGTATAGTCGCTATTAAAACGACAAAAACTAATTATAATAAATCTCGGAGGATTGATATGGAATCGATTTGGAACAAGGACGCGCCACGAGTGCGGTTTGATACATTGAAGGAAAACAAAAGCACCAACGTTTTGATTGTTGGAGGCGGTATTGCGGGAATATTGTGCGCTTATAGACTGAAAAATGCAGGTTTTGATTGTCTGTTGGTGGAGGCTATGGAGATATATGGCGGTATTACAAAAAACACCACGGCAAAGATCACCCTGCAGCACGGTTTGATCTATGATAAAATAATCCATCGATTCGGAGTTGAGAATGCACGGCTATACGCAGAGGCACAGAAAAAAGCGTGCATGGAATATGCCCGACTTCGCGAAAACATTGATTGTGACTATGAAATAAAGGATTCCTATGTCTATTCCTTAAATGACCGCAAAAAAATCAGAAATGAAGTCTGCGCCCTGAACCGTATCGGTGTGAAAGCAGAATTTTTAGATGCAAAAGAGCTTCCTTTCAAGGTTGCGGGAGCAGTGTGTGTGAAAGATCAAGCGCAGTTTCACCCTTTGAAATTTCTATATGCAATCGCAAAAGATCTGCCGATATACGAGCATACAAAGATAATAGAGCTGATGCCACACAAGGCAAAAACCAATCATGGTGAGATCACATACAAAAAGCTGATCATCGCAACTCATTTTCCTATGCTCAACAAACACGGACTTTACCCCTTGAAGCTCTATCAACACCGTTCTTACGTTATTGCTCTCAAAGGTGCGCAGGTTGTGAATGGAATGTACGTGGATGAATCAAACTTGGGGCTGTCCTTCCGAAGTTACGGCGATCTTCTGCTCCTCGGCGGTGGCGGACACCGCACGGGCAAGCAAGGCGGTTGTTGGCAGGAGCTTGAAGACTTCGCAAAGAAGCACTGCAAAAATGCAGAGATCGTCGGCAAATGGGCAACGCAGGATTGTATGACTCTGGACGATATTCCTTATATAGGTCAATATTCTGAATCTACTCCCGACGTCTTCGTGGCAACGGGATTTAACAAATGGGGCATGACAAACGCTATGGTTGCCGCAGATATACTCTGCGACCTTGTCATGGGAAAATCCAATCCTTATGCCGCCGTTTTTGATCCTTCGCGCACCGTCCTGCACCCACAGCTCGCCGTAAATGCTTTTGAATCCATCGTAGGTCTTATAACCCCCTCTGTACACCGATGCCCACATCTTGGTTGCGCCCTCAAATATAACAAAGCAGAGCATACCTGGGATTGCCCATGTCACGGCTCCCGCTTTACCGAACAGGGCGTGCTGATCGACAATCCCGCGACGGATAATCATCAGTCGATTCAATAAAAAAATACTTCTGAAACAGAGCTGATATTTCCAGAGGTTATTTTCATTTCTTGCTATTGAAGCTGGGTTACTCAAACAAAACAAATAATCCGAACCTTTCTCAAAGAAAGAGAAGGTTCGGATTATTTTCATATGGTGCCGGTGACCGGACTTGAACCGGTACGCTGTTGCCAGCGAGGGATTTTAAGTCCCTTGCGTCTGCCTATTCCGCCACACCGGCAGGTGCTTTACGCAACGAATATTATATATGCTGTGCGGACTTTTGTCAAGGTGTAAATTTTATTTTCAGATTCTATCCTGTAAAAAAAGCCACCCTGACAAAAAATCAGGATGGCATTATCAGGTTATTGTAACTCACCGAGTAATGCGGGGAGATTGTCAATGTCTGAAAAAATAAGCATAAGAGCCTTGAAGAACCACATGAGGCGCTGAATGAAATTGCCGGAGGATGTCTTTACAACAGTGAGCTTTTGGGTGTTTTCTGTGAAGCCCTCGGTCTTTATGAATGTGAAATCGCATTCTGCTGCTGCATGGTCTGAAACTGTCTTGCCATCGGCATTTACAACGTCAACATATCTAAAGTCGCTTACTTCAATGTCAACACCGCCGCCTGCACGGTACATATATCTTTCAACTGAATCCCAGTTGCCCCATGAGGAGAGTCCTGTTTCAAACCATTTGCTGTAATTGAAATAGTCGCCGTTGTTATGGAATTCTACCCATGCATCCTTAAAGCCGAGCCCAACACAGAGAGTGTTGTATAAAGCCGCATTGTTTTCTGCGGAATGAAGATGATTGTTGAAGTCACCTGTAATAATAACGGGTCTGTCATTTTCCTCTGAGCGGGCTTCAATAAATTCTGCAAGCTGCTTGTACTGGCTTGTTCTTGCCTTTCTTGAGCCTTCTCCGCCGTAAGCGTCAGCATGAAGATTGTAGAAATCTACATAAATGCCGTTGCCGATATCAATAACGGTATAAACAAAGCCCTTGGGGGTAAGCTCGTCGGAGCCGTCTGTGAGAATACCGCATGCTTCATTCCATGCAACACGGGTTTCGTTGTAAATGGGCATTGTTGTAGTGAAAATGTTAAGACCGTCACCACCGGGGATTGTGCCTGTGTGGTTTGTCGTGTGATTGAAGCCGCTTATGCTGTCCATGAGCTTATTATGGAAGCCGAAGTCTTCCTGGATAGCAACAATATCAAAGTCGTTTTCTGAAAGGTATGCCCCTGAAACTGCCTGATTGCCTGCAACATCCTCACCGCTGAGAGCTGCGAAGGGAAGACCTGCAACATTGTAGTTTACTGTCTTTACGGTGTATTTTTCAGCATTATCGTAATCGTAAACAGGAAGATCAAAATATTCGGAATATTCCTTGCCGTCCTTTAAGAAGGTAAGTCTCCAGTAAATTTTGTTGTAATCCCTGAAGCCTTCCTGATCGGTATTCCTGAGGTGGTCTCTGTATAAAATGCCGTATTCATCCTGCTCTGCAATTTCTTCAATGCGGTTGAAGGTGAAAGGCTTTGTGTAATCAACACTGCCGTCTTCAGCCTTGGGCCAGTAGTTTGCATTGTCAGTTGAATTGATTGTATATCCGTGCCATGTATCACCGTCAAGAGATACTTTGCAGGAAATTTCCGTTGTGCCTGCGGGGAAGGTGTAGGAATAAGCAAGGTCATTTATTTCACGGGAGATTGTCCAGTCGCCCTCGTCGCTTGTTTCCTTAACGGAGTAGGATTCGCGGCTGGGAAATTCCATTGTGTAAAGCTTTGATTTGTAAAGGAAGGGGGCGATTTTAACCTGAACACCGTTTTCGGTTTCAAAGGCTGCAGCACCTGCGCTTACACCTGTTACAATACAAAGACCTGTGAGAACTATTGCAAGTGAGAGAACTAAGCTGAGTAATTTTTTCACGGTAATTTCTCCTTAATTTTTTTGTCGCATATATAATAGCATATTATGAAAACAAAATATAGACAAATTGTAAATAAATTCCGTTCAGGAGCAATATTTTTTGATTTTTGCCGATATTTTTTTATATGACGGTGGAATTTGAAATTTACAAATGCAGAATAGTATGTTATCATTGTAAAAAAGCAGAAAGAGGTAAAGAAAATGGATATTGCAACAGTTACTCTTTTTATCAAGCAGGTAATGTCAACTTTTATGATTCTTCTTACAATGATTGTTCCGTCCTTCGGCAATTCCGCAGAGACCTATGCTTCAAAGAATCCCGATGACCTTGTAACAAGCTTTGTTGCGGTTTCCGACATTCATGTTGAAACCAACAATCCTGAATCATATCAGAATCTTGCAGATGTTCTTAAGGGCATCAAGGCAGGAGAAAATGTAAGCACTGTTGTCTATACAGGCGACAATGTCATGAACGGACAGCTTCTCGAGGATTTCTTCTTCTATACTGCAATAAGATCTGTTATGCCCGCAAAGAATAATTTCATTCTTGCAGGTAACCATGACTTCGGTAACGGCGAGGGCAACTATGAGGAGCTTCGCAGCAAGTACCTTACAAACAATGCGGTTTATATGTGGAATAAGCTCGACAATGAATATTTCTACAATGTAGTTGACGGTGTTTATTTTGTTTCACTTTGCTCCGAGGACCCCGCAACAAGTGACTACACAATGAGCCGTGCACAGCTTGACTGGCTTACAGGTGTGCTTGAGGAAGCAAAGGAAAATGCTGCTCCCGTATTTGTTTTTTCACATTTCCCCATAAGATATCTCAATCCCGCAAAGGGCAGTGAGGTTACCGCACAGGAGCTCGGAGACCTTCTTGTAAGCTATAATGTTGAGCTTTATGTTCACGGTCATATTCACAATAATATCGACGGAAAAGACAATTTCTACAACAGCTACGGTGTTGAGTGCATCAATCTCTGCCGTGTTACCGAAACTACGGAATATGAAGCAGGCGACGGCATTGTTGTTGAAGTATATGATGATGAGTTTGTTGTTAGAACAAGAAACTTCATTACAGGCGAATGGGTAGAGGAGCTTGAATTCACATATCCCATCGGTTAACATAAAAAACAGTATAACAAAGGGACTCTGACAGGAATTGCACCTGAAAGAGTCCCTTTGATTTATCAGCTGATATTGCCTGAAATGGTCTGTTTGTCAAGTTTTCCGATGAACAGATTGTCGCGGACATTCAGTTGTGCTTCGTCGGGATTTTCGTGAATTATGCCGTAAGCGGGAGACACGGCATCCTCAGGGGAAAGGAATACATTTCTCTGTACATTGAGGCCGTAAACCATAGGTCTGAAGAAAATATAGCCTCTGCTTTTTCCGTCTCTGCCAGAAGGACCGTCGAAGATGTTTTCTGCAATGAAAATGTCGTGGTGATCACAATCTCCGTGATGACCTATTGCAGGGAAGCCGCCGCACTTGAATATGTTGTTTTTTATTGTGATGTTGCTGCAAACGGTTTCATCACAGCAAAAATCTATAAGTGTGCCGTCGCAGTTGTAAACAGGACCGTAGGAGCCGTCACGGGCAAGGTCAAGCTGAATCTGCTCATTGAAAAGGATATCGCTGATTCCCGTGTATGAGGGACCGTTGAAAACACAATTCTGCACAAGCGCATTCTGTGTTGAATTTATTTCTATGAAATGCCAGTATGCGCAGTGCTCGAAGCGGCAGTTTTCAATTGTAATATTCCTGCAGTGAACGGTATTAAGAAGAGTTGAGCGTTCATCAAGCTCTGCATTACCGTCAAATATGCCGCCTGAAATCACAACATCGTGAGTACCCTCATAGCCCTCCCATTCAGGCTCGGAATATGAAGCAAGAAGATATCTTGTAAGGGGAGTGCTTTCTGCACTTCTGAGCACTCTTGCATTATCGGAGAAAACAAGATGCTGATGAGAATAGAAAATAAGTGCGGCAGAAATAAGATATGTGCCGTCGGGGAAATAAACGGTGCCGCCGTCCTTCAGAGTATCAATGCACTTCTGCAAAGCCTTTGTGTCATCATGAATACCGTCTGCATAAACACCGTTTTCGTGTAATACATTTATAAAATTCATATCAATACCTCACCTTGTTTTATGTTTATGTTCTTATATAAGCTCCGATGTGTGCTGAACCTTTGAAATTCTCGGTGCAGCGCCTGTAAGATGTGAAATATCACGGTAAGCGGGAATTTTATCATCGTCAAAAATTCCTTCGGGGATCTGTGATGTCCAGCCTTTTTCGTCAAACACGGGAATTTCTATACCGAGGGCGTAAAGAACAATTGCCGAAAGGTCACGGATATTCATTTCCTCAATAAGAGTTTTATTGACTGTTCTGCCTGTTGCGGCAAAGGTAACATATTTTTCACCGTCGGTCCAGCCGCCGTGACCGCCGCCCGAGCCGTCTCCCGGATTTGTTCCGCCGTGGTCTGCAATTACCATAAACAGTGTATCCTCAAGCATTCCCGCTTCCTCACAGGCACGGTAAACATCATTTATCAGCACATCAACCTCAGCTATGCGCTTAAGGTGCTCGGGAGTGCCGTAGCCGTGCTTGTGACCTGCCGCGTCAACACTGTCGAACTGCATGAAAATAAAGTCGGGCTTTTCCTCTTTTATATAATCACAGATAACGGGTGTAAGTGCATCATCGTTTGCGGTTGCGTGAGAAACACCTATGTTGTTTTCAACTATGCCGAAGGTTATGGGATTCCAGTCACAGTATGAGCCGAGACGTGCTTCGGGATAAGCGGTTTTTATTCTTTTAAAAAGGGAGGGAAATTCTGCGTCTCTGGGATAAGGCACGGAGCTTACAATTCCGTTTGTAAGCTTATGAACCTCGGGCCCGATACCGAGAAGCATTGAGCCCCAGCATTCTGCACTGATTGAGGGATTTGATGACAGTGCGCCGTAGGTTACCGCGCCACCGTCAAAAATACGGTCAAAATCCGGGGTATCTGCCTCCCTGAAAAAGGAGCCGGCACCGTCTATGCCGACAACAATCACATGTGAGTATATTCTGCTCATAAATATTCCTCCGCTGTTTGCATTACTTTTTTCTCTATTATAGTGCAATTGCTTGGACAAATCAATATTGTAATGTATAAAAATACCGCGGATTTGCAGTCAAGCAAAAAATACGTTGAAATGCCTTGTTTATTTTGCTAAAAAGCAGAATGAAATTTGTTGAAAGAATCAATTGAATACAGAGGGTTAAAATGATATAAATAATAGCATAAGCATTAAGGAGGATATGATATGTCCGCAAATGAAAAGAAAAAATACATGAAAAAGTCCGAGATAATTACCTTCGGTATCGGACTTTTCGGAATAGCCCTTCTGACGGGCTGGATGCCCGACTATACTGCAACCTTCTTTGCAGATTTTGCTTTCAAGGGCAAGGGCTTCGATCCTGATGTTATGTCGGGTATGATATCTGTTGTTTTCCTTGTTGCAGGTATCGTCGGTGCCGTGTGTGAGCTTGTTATCGGCTATCTTGTTGACAACACCCGCACAAAATTCGGCAAGGTAAAGCCATGGGTAGGCTTCGGTGTTATACCCCTTGCACTTATTTCAATGTTTGTTTTTGTATCTCCCGATACAGATAATCAGACCGCCGCTATTGTATGGATGTTTGTTATCTATTCTGCCTATACAATGATATGCTGTGCGGTTGAAAGCCCCGCAAACTGCTTCGGTGCTCTTTGCTCTCCCGATCCCTCGGAGCGCTCAAGTGCCATTTCCATTGCATCCTTCCTTAAAAGTGTAGGACAGTCGGGCGGTATGGTTGTTGTTCTTGTTGTAGGTCTTATAATGAAGGCACTCATGGGACAGCAGCAGTTCAAGAATGCAGAGGGACAGGGTCTTGACCTTGTTATTTCAACAGGAATCTGTGCTCTCGGTATCATTCTCTTTACCATGATTTTCTTTGTGAATAATAAAGAGCGTGTGCCCTTCACACAGGAAAAGGTAAGCCTCAAGGATGCCGTTAAGGTCGTTTTTACAAACAAGAATCTTCTTATGGTGTCTCTCACAAAGCTCTGCGGCTTCGGCAGAGGTGTTTACGGTACGGTTTCTCTTTACATAGCAATCTACCTTTTAGGCTCAAAGGACCTTAAGCTCGGTCTTCTCCTGCCTATGGGTATAGGTACAGCAGTCGGCACACTTCTTGTAAATCTTGTGCTTAAAAAATTCTCAACAAAGCAGACCTTCATACTTTTCAGCCTTTACGGTGCATCATCACTTTCAATTCTTTTCCTTGTATCCCGCGGAATCGGCTTCAATGACGGTCTTATAATTCCTTTCCTTATCCTCAACTTCTTCTGCGGTCTTCAGCACGGAAACACAAATGTTACTCCCAATATCATGATTGCTGACTGTGTTGACGAAATCGAGTATAAGACAGGTAAGCGACAGGAGGGACTTGCTTATGCAGGCTACGGTCTTTTCTCCAAAATCGCATCTGCTTTCACAAAGGCTCTCGGCCCCTGGCTTCTTTATACATGGTCAGGCTACCTTGTATCCACCGATGCAAATGTTGCTTATGCCGCACAGACAGACGGTACACTCAACAAGCTTCTTATGATTTATACAATCATTCCCGCTGTTTTTGTTGTTTTACAGGCAGTGCCCGTTTTCTTCTATGATATGGTCGGTGAAAAGAAGGAAAAAATCGTAAATGAGCTTATTGCAAAGCGCAGTGTCGCTGATGCCGAATAAAAGGAGGGAAGAGTAATGGCAAACAAAGAAAAACAATTCAATATAAAGCTTTACGGTATTCTTGCCTTTGTTTCGGTTGCGGTAATTCTTGTTATTACCTGCACTCTTACCTTTAAGGCAAAGTATATTGCTTTCCACCCCGAGGAGCTTGCAAAAGCTTACGTTGACACCATAGTACAGACAGGTGACGGCTATAATGCATACAAGAACACACTTGTAAGCAAGAGTATGAAATACGGCGATTTTATCCGTGAAAACTATATAAATCCCGTTATCACAAAAGACGGCAATGACTATTCCGACGATGAACATAAGGGAGAAAAAACTCTTAACGATGACGGTACACTCACAGGTCAGCTCACGGAGGGAATGTATGCAGTATATGAAACTCTTGTGGGCAGATACGGCTGGGATGATTATGACAGTATTTTCACTGAATACATAAAAACACTCACTGCAATGCGTGAGGAAGTTTTCGGCGATAAATTTTTCAATGATGAGGTTTTCTTTACCGCATTTGAAGCAAATGTTTCAGCTTTCGGTAAGGCTCTTACAGGTACCGATGAAACCTTTGATGAAAACACGGGAGTGAAGCTTTCAGAGAAAACCGAGGGTGAATATCAGAAGCTTTACGGTGAGGATTATAAAATCGTATGTAAAGCAGACGAAGCCGAATTCGGATATGCTGACGGCTGGCTCATGAATGCCGATACCGAGACTCTTGCCGCCTACGGTGTTGAAGCTGACGAGATAAGCGAGGTCGCAACGGTTACTGTTGAAGTAAGCCTTGACGGCGGTGAAAAGCTTGCAGAGTGTGAGGTAACACTGGTTAAAATCGGCATGTCATGGTATGTTGACAATCTTTCCACAGATACATCTGCACTTTACCTGCCGTTATACACTGCAGAATAAAAATCAATCTCTTTACCTTCCGGGTGAAGAGATTTTTTTCTTTCTGAAATATGTCAGCATTGTAATTTTTTAGTCGCATATAACAGAACAGATTCGGTAGATTTTGTATGAATTTGCAGGAATTTTGAATAAAAGGTAACAAAAAGAAATAATTTCCCCCATATAATCGGTGACTTATGTTGACATTGTGCAGGTGATGTAGTAATATATAATCATTATAGTGTTTTATTGTGTCCCTTTGTGTATAAGGGCAATAAAATGCTTAAAAATACACCCTTTGCGGACAAAAAAGGGATGTTTCAAGGTGTTGTATATGGGCAATAAACAGTACGATTATCTTATTGTCGGAAGCGGACTTTTCGGCGCCGTTTTCGCTTATGAAGCAAAAAAACACGGTAAGAAATGTCTTGTGATTGAGAAAAGAGATCACATAGGCGGTAACATATATTGTGAAAAAATTGAAGGTGTAACCGTACACAAATACGGTGCTCACATTTTTCATACGAGCAATAAGCGCGTATGGGATTATGTGAACGGGCTGTGTGAATTCAACCGCTTCACAAATTCACCCATAGCAAACTACAAGGGTGAAATTTATAATCTGCCCTTCAATATGAATACCTTCTCAAAGCTCTGGGGTGTGTTTACTCCCGATGAGGCAAGAGCAAAAATTGAAGAGCAGAGAGGTAAAATAACGGGTGAGCCGAAAAACCTTGAGGAGCAGGCAATAAGCCTTGTGGGTGAGGATATCTACAAGAAGCTTATCAAGGGCTACACCGAGAAGCAGTGGGGCAGAGACTGCACCGAGCTTCCCGCATTTATCATAAGACGTCTTCCCGTAAGATATACTTATGATAACAACTATTTCAATGACCGCTATCAGGGAATTCCCGAGGGCGGATACAATGTAATCATAGAAAAGCTTCTTGAGGATACCGAGGTTATCACGGGCGTTGATTATTTCAGTGACAAGGAAAAGTTTGACGGTCTTGCGGACAAGGTGCTTTACACCGGTACAATTGATACCTTCTACGATTACCGCTTCGGTAAGCTTGAATACAGAAGTCTCCGCTTTGAAACGGAAATTCTTGATACCCCCGATTTTCAGGGAGTTGCGGTTGTGAATTACACCGACCGTGAAACTCCTTACACCAGAATCATTGAGCATAAGCACTTTGAATTCGGCACACAGGAAAAGACCGTTATCACCAAGGAGCATTCCGCAGACTGGGAAGAGGGCATGGAAGCCTACTATCCCGTAAACAACGAAAAGAATCAGGAGCTTTATCTTCAGTATAAGGCTCTTGCAGATAAAGAGGAAAATGTTATATTCGGCGGCAGACTTGCCGAATATAAATATTATGACATGGATAAGGTTATTGAGTCAGCACTCAATAAGGTTCAGGAGATTTTCGGATAATTTGTGGAGGATAAGATGGAAGATATCAAAGTTTCAATTATAATGCCCGTTTACGGTGTTGAAAAGTTTGTAGGCAAAGCTATTGAAAGCATTCAGGCACAGACACTTACTCAGTGGGAGCTTTTTGCAGTTGATGACGGCACAAAGGACCGCAGCGGCATTATCTGTGATGAATATGCCGAGAAGGATTCAAGAATCAAGGTAATTCATAAGGAAAACGGCGGCGCACCCTCTGCAAGAAATGTTGCCATCCCCCAGGCAAAGGGTAAATATATGTACTTTATGGATTCCGACGACTGGTGCGAGCCTACAATGCTTGAGGATATGTATAACCTTGCTGAAAAGCACAGCGCACAGTATGTTGTAACAGGCTATTTCATTGATACATATCACAGTGATACAGAATATACCACACAGGAGCTTTTCCAGCCCGATGCAGTATATGAGCAGGAGGAATTCAGACGCAATGCATACCGTCTTTTTGACACAAACCTTCTCTACACTCCCTGGAACAAGCTTTTCCTTGCTTCCTACATCCACGAAAACGGACTTTTATTCCCCAACACCTTCTGGGATGATTTCCCCTTTAACTTAAGTGTTATCAAGGGTGTTTCAAAGGTTGTTGTTTCTTCACAGAAATACTATCATTTCATGCGTGCACGTGCAGAAAGTGAAACTGCAAAGTATCGTCCCGAAATGTATGATAAGCGTGAGGAAGAGCACGGCTGGATGACCGACCTTTATAAGGGCTGGGGTGTTGACGATGAAAACAGCCGCGAGTTCCTAGCAAGAAGATATATCGAGCGCTTCATCGGCTGCGTTGAAAATATCACAAATCCCGGCTGTACACTTTCCGCAAAGGAAAAGAGAGCCCAGATAAAGAAGATGCTCAAAAATCCCAATGTAAAGTGGGCACTGGAAAACGCAAGGGCAAATTCCTCATACATGAAGATTATGCTCATCCCCTATAAGATGAAGTCAACTCTTCTTGTTTACCTTGAAAGCATGACAATCACATTTGTAAAGAGAAGATTCACAAAGCTCTTCACAAAGCTCAAGGCAGGCAGATAAGTTCAAAAAAACCAACGGCATATTGCTCTGTAAAAGGAGCAATATGCCGCTTTTTTATCTTCCGAGTATCTTCTTTATAAGGTCAATAATTCTTCTTATAAAGCCGACTCTTGTATATTTTTTCAGTACATTGCCGAAGGGCATTGCTTTAAGGTCCTCGTTGAAGGACTGTGCTTTGTTTGAATAGGACGAGGGGGCAGACAGATTGGGCTGCTTTTTAGCCACATCCGCCTGGGTGCAGGGGAATTTGTCGATAGCACCGCCGATTTCAGTGAAAATTTTTCTGCCCTTTTCGGAGTTTATCATAACTGCGGAAATGCCCTTGTTATCGCTTATTTCCGGTATTACGTTTTCAATACCCCAGAAATCACCGATTGTAATGTCCCCCTGTCTGTTATGGGATGCAAAGGGGCATTTTGTGCAGGATTCACGCATACATACGTCGTATCTGAAAAGCTCAATGAAGCTTCCTGTGATATCATTATGCAGAAGTGTTGAGCCGTCTGTGAAGGTAAGCTTTGCACTGTACTGTCGCCAGCCTGAAAGCTCTTTGTTTCTGAAAGAGTAGAAGCAAAGGGTTTTCTTATATTTCTTTTCAATGAAATCAACGTATTTCTTCCACACGTCGTGGCTGGGTACACCATGACAGATAATGTCAACGATATAAAGATTTTCATTGTCGGGGAATGCTTTCCTTGCAGCTGCCGCCTGACAGGGAGTGCCTGTAAAAAGCACGGGCTTTCCTGTTGAAAGAATTTCTTCAAGCTTTTTATAAATACCGGAGGTGTTGCTCTGAATGTATTTTGAACCGCGCATACGGTCTCTTCCCGCAGTGTCTTCGGCAACGGTGTGTATAACGTTCATTTCCTTGTCGAAATCAGCACCTATGATATAACCGCCGAGGGACAGCACATAATCGGAAAGGGCAGTGAAAATGCCGCCCGAGGAGCTGTTTTTTATTACATCCTCATTCTTGTTTTTTACGGCATAAGCCTCAATGCAGTTGCTTTCGGTGATTTTTTCCTTGCTGAAGGGACATTTCTTTGCGCAAAGACCGCAGTCAATACATAAATCCTTGTTGATTACGGGATATATAAAGCCGTTGCGGTTTTTCATTGTGATTGCGTTTTTTGGACATATATATTCACATAAGCCGCAGCCGCAGCAGTCTTTCATGCTTTTATAAACAGTTTCCATTCAGGCACCTCTTTTAAGAATTTTTGTTACAAAGCCGAGACCGAATTTTATAAGACCGATAATATCCTTGAAGAAAATTGCAATAAGTGCTGCGAATATAGCTGCAGATACTGCATAAGTAAGCACGGTATCAAGTGAAAGGGTTACAAGCACAGCCTGTATTAAAAGAAGTGCCGTTGCGGCAATAATCTTTTTCTTCTTGTAATTGATGGGAATAATTTTTCCCGTGCTGAAAATTCTTATTACCCACAGTGTAAGATATGCACATACTGTTGCAATCGCTGAACCTACAATGCCAACCTTAAGACCTGCAACAAGCACAAGATTTACTGTAAGGCTCACAATAACACCGATAAGATTGGTTACAAATGCCATTGTCGTTTTCTTGTTTGCCGAATATATTGAGCCTAAAAACTGTGCAAATGAGAAGAAGCTTATTGCCACAAGCAGCAGGGGCATAACCTGCCATGCACTGAAATATTCCTCCCCGAGGAATACTGAGGTGATGGGCTTGCAGAAAAGAATAAGAAATGATGAAACAAGAGTGATTACGGAGAATATCTGATCGTGAATTTCAGTGTAGAAATCGGAGATGTCATTTTTCTTGAATTCCTGGTTTGCCGACATCTGCCATGCCTGGAAGAAAATTGTGACAATAACGGTGAGCATGCTGGGAATTTTGTGTCCTGCCGCATATATACCGTTTGCTGCTTCACCGATAACAGATGTTATAATAAGTCTGTCAATGAAGCTTGAAAGCCACCAACAGATTGCGTTGGGAATGAGCGGAATAGAAAATCTCATCATTTCCTTTGTAAGGTCCTTGGTAATAGAACGGTAGGAGAATTTTCTGTATTGTCCGAGGAATATGTAAAGGAAGATACATGAAAGCAGATTTGCAAGGATGTAGCCCAGCATATAGCCTGTAATGCCCATTTCGAGCTTTACAATAAACACGAGATTCAGAAGCAGCACGAATATCGTCATAAGCACACTGTCTATTGTGAATATGACCGTTTTTTCAATTGCTCGTGCATACTGTGAAAGAAGACTGCGGAAAAATCCTGCAGCAGAGTTTGCAACAACAAGCCATACAAAGGTCTTATCAATGAAGAATGAAGCCCCCACACCGCCAAGGCTCAATATAACCGTGCCTATAAGCGACATGAAAATACCTGTGGAATAAACGGCTTTTTTGTCATATTCCTTTTCCATGGCATAACGGAAAACGGCTTCGTAGATGGTAAATGAGAAAATAGGCATAAGAAGTGAAACTATAGCCTGCATTACATCTACCGTGCCGTATTCTGCCGTTGTCATTACACGGGTATATAGGGGTACAAGAATAACCTGAAGTAATTTTGAACCTATATTACCTATGGCAAAAAGTATTACATTTTTAACGAGCTTTTCATTGCGGGAATTCAATTGCTTCACCCTCCGTGGGAATTATTTATTGTTAAGGAAGCTGTCGATAAAGCTGAATGAAAACTGTCTGTCCTCGCAGAGCTTTTCATTGGCTGTTGTGAAATCGGGAGCGTCGGTTGTGAATACGAAATTTTCTGCTGAAATGTTTCTGCCGGCAAGATTGTATCTTTCGGTGATGTCGGAAATTCTTGAGCCGACACCTGCCTTTGCGGGAGGCATATCAAAGAAGAAATTCTTGTTGAAATTAATTGAGAATGCCACACCGTGGAAGGAGTTTGTCACAACATAATCTGCGCCGAGCATATAGCTTACCCAGTCATCGGGACCTGCAGTGAAATCATATATTGCATTTCTTCTGTGAAGCTTTGAGTAGCTTATGGTTTTTATGGGAAGCCCCGTTTTTTCTGAAAGCTTCTGTGCCTGCTCCCAGATTTTATCACTGTTGAAAACGGTATAAACGAAAATATATCCGCCCTCGGAGGCTTTTTTCGTTGCAACCCTTTCCCAGTCATTCTTTGTCATAAGAAGAGTGGGATCGCAGACAACGGGAACATCCTTGCCTGAAAGCTCCTTTATAATAATTGAAGCCTGCTTTTCTCTTACTGCAAGATAGTCAAAATCAGCAAGAAGAGTGTTGATTTTTTCCTTGTACTTTTCGTCAAGCGCGGAAAGACCGAAGCTGCCTGCATAGGAAATCTTCAGCTTATCCTTCTTGTCATAGTCAAGGAAATAATAGAAATCGCCGTCTGTAAGGTTATAGTTCCATATCTGATCGCTTCCCGCAACAACCGCATCGAAGCCCTCATGGTCGCCAGCGGCAAGGGGAATATATCTGCTTCTGAATGAAACGAAATTCTTTTTCCTTTTTATTGCAACGGGAAGATTATAAAGATGTGCAATGGTATATTTTATGTCAAAAATGTTCTTAAAATCAAAAATACTGTTTGTACTGTCAATAAGAGGGCATCTGTGATCAATAAAACGGACATCGTTTCCTTTGTCGGAAAGCACCTTGCCGAGAGCGGCAGCCTGAAGTGCAGTGCCGTAGTTTATTGCAGTGGGGAATGTGAGTATGCCGATATTCATAAATCAAACTCCTTTGAAAAAGCTCTGAAGGCTTTGTGCCTGTGTTATGCAGTCATAGCCTGCATCCTTTACCGTTTCAGCTCCGTCGGCAATTCTGTTTTTTGACGCATCAAGAGCACTCTTTGCCCATACTGCGGGAGCCTCGTTAAGAGAAATGTATGTAACCGCGCCTGTAAGGTCAGCTGTTTTTGTAACAGCCTCTTCACTTACAACACAGGGCACGCCTGCTGCCTGTGCTTCAACTATTGTAACAGGGAAGCCTTCTGTTATTGAGGGCAGGAGGAAAACATCCATTGCCTGTAAAAGTGCGGGAATATCTCTTCTTGAGCCTGTGAAAATTACCTTATCGCTTATTCCGATTTCATTGCAGTAGGACAGGGTCATATCCTTAAGCTCACCGTCACCTACAAAAAGAAGACAAGCATCATTGTTAAGCTCTGCCGCCTTTTTTGCAATATCGAGCAGGAAGGTGTGATTCTTTGCAGTACACATTCTGCCTATATGACCTAAAACGATACTGCTTTCGGATATGCCGAATTCCTTTCGGATATTTTTTCTTGCTTCTTCATCAGGTGTGAAAAGCTGTGTGTTTACACAGTTTGGAATTATTTTTGTCTTTTTTGCAATTTCTTCACCGTACATGAATATGGCAGCCTTTTCCGAGCAAGCCCAGAAATCGGTGGTTATGCTTTCAACCTTTTTCTGATTCTTTTTGTGAAAGAAGGGCACGAGATATTTCATTAAAGCATTGCCCCATGAGAACATTGCCGCATGGGAATGAATGATTCTTTTCTTTACCCCTGCTTTTTTTGCATATTTAAGAAAGTCGATATTTGTAAGACCTGAATAATTGCACCAGAGTACATCAAAGCCGCCGTCACGGAAAAGCTTTTTCAGTGCTTTTCTGTACTGAAGGGGATGTCTTACACGGCCGGGAAGATATGTCACAGCCCAGGGGTCAATTCTGTCATAGAATGAAATTTCCCCGCAGGTGAATGCGAATGTAATATTGAATTCATCGGGACTGAAGTTTTTGGTGAATTCTAAAACTGCACTTTCAACCCCTCCGGGTGGCTCCTTGAGTCCTGCAATAAGTATATTAGTCAAGATTATCCCTTCTTTTTGAGAATTTTATCGGTAAGCCTGCCGAATGTCTTCGACCAGATTGCATAGAAAATTCCGTTTTCAGGCATTTCACTGTCATAACTGAGCCCCATGCCCAGCATCAGCCAGAACAGCATTGAGTTGATTGAGAAGAGCATGAATACATCGGAAATGAACATTGCAATACCGGGAATTACTATCACTGCAACAAGAAGCAGTCCCTTTGTTGCAGAAAAGCCTGTAAGGAAGAACTTCCTGAGAATTGTGAACAGTGCAAGAATAACTGCCGCGCCAAGCACGATAAAGCCCACGATGCCTGTTGTAACAAGTACATCAAGATAGCCGTTGTGGGGTGCTATTGCAAATTTTGCTATGATAGTTTCGGGATTGTTGTTTCTTGCAAAAATAGTAAGATTTCTCGGCGAGGTACCGAATACGGGAGCATTGAGGAAGATTTCAATAGTCTGCTGCCAGCGCTTGAATCTGCCGTTTGAGATATCCTCCTTGTTAAGGTCAGTTCTGTTGAGGTCTTCAACAACGGGGGGATTCTGCTGGGTAGTCTGCTCTTCAGCAGTAGTCTGTTCTTCTGCGGTAGTCTGTTCTTCAGTGGTAGTCTGTTCTTCACCGGTAGTTTCTTCTGCCGCTGTTGTCTGCTCCTCTGAAGGTGTCACGGGTGCCGAGCCGGGGTAGGAAATAGTGAATTCATAACCCGATGCATTGTAAAGAGAGGAGTATGCAGAAGCCACAGACTGTGTGAGAGCGGGATTTCCGCTGAATGCAAATGCCTTCACATAGGGAAGCCCTGCCTTTATACCGAAAACAAGTGCAGCACAGCATATAACCGAAACCGCTGTTGCACCGATTCTTTTAATTGCATCCGCTGCAGACAGCTTTTTTCCTGTGAGAAGGAATCCGAATGCACTGAAAACTGCAATTGCGACAAACAGAAGAAGAAGAGTAGCTCTTGAGCCGCCGAGGAGTATGTATGAGGTCATCAGCAGTATATTCAGTCCGTTGAGTATTCTGCTGTAGATTTTTTTGCTTCTGAGAATAAGTCTCATGGATGCAAAGGCAGATATTATTGAAGTTGTACCTGCATAGTTGGGGTCCTGAAGAATGCCCCATAATCTGGAATATTCCGTACTGAAGCCCTGATTTGCTTCACCCCATGTGCCCTTGCCTGACACAATAATGTCAATTCCGAAGAAATATGTAAGAACACAGGCAACTATTATCACAGCCCATGTCACAATGAGTGTAAGTGAAATAATGTTCAGCTTCTTTGACATTTCAGCTTTTGGCATACCCTTTGCAAAGCTGAAGAATATAAGATATTCAAGAGCAAGGGAGGCAATGAACTTTACATTGTCGAATATGCCGTATTTCATGTTTATGAGGCTTGAAATGCAGCAGACGACAAGGAAAACAATAAGCAGATCCTGTGTTCTTCCCCGCAGACATTTTCTTGCGGTTAAAAGGTCTGCAGCAATAAGCAGTGCTCCGAGCGCAAAAATTGCTGCTGAAACTACTGTGCTGTTGATAAGGAAATTCAGCGGCATTACTTCTCTTATTGCCATATAGACAATCATGAAGCAGATATATGCCGTGTTAAAAAAGGACAGATTCAGTTTTTTAATCATAAGCGGATCAACCTTTCTTTTTTTTAGTTACTCAGCATTTTTCCCGCAAGCAGAACAATCAGTAGGCATATTGCGGGGATTCTTGTTTTAAGGATAATTGCAAGTGTTTTCATTACAATGCCCTGCGGCTTATATTCGGAAAGCACAGCGGTTGTCATATCATCACCCAGTACTTCCTTTATTTTTTTCATCTGTTCCTTTTTCGTAAGGCCTGCCTTAGGCGAATTGTTCTTAAGAAATACGGAAATCAGGTGCTTTACATAAGAAAAATAAATCAGCTGAAGATTTTCTTCACTGTCGCCGCCTATCTTTTCGAGATAGCTTTTTTCGAGAGTGTATTTTCTCTTGCAAAGCCCGAAGAAATCGGGGGAGTAGGCGCTTACAAGAGTTTCATGTGCGGGCTTTCTGTAGTTGTAGAGATTATCTTCAATTACCGTAATATGAGAAGCCTCCGAAAAGAGGGCGATATTGAAAAGGAAATCCTCAATAAGCTTTGTACTTTCAAATCTTGCATTACAGATATCAAGAAAGCTTTTTCTGTAGAGCTTGTTCCAGGCAAAGGGGAAGACCTTTGCACGGTTAAGCATTGCAAAAATTTCTGCAGTCCCGGCGGGGCTTGTGGATGAAAGACCTTCGGGCGTAAGCCTTTCTGTTTTTGTGATGTTACCCTCGGTATCCTCATGCACTCTGTTGATGCCGAAAATCACAAGCTGTGTTTCATCCTTCATGGCGGCAAGCGCCTTTTCAAGGAGCATAGGCTCAATATAGTCGTCGGAGTCGATGAAATAAATAAATTCACCCTGTGCCGAATCAAGACCTGTGTTTCTTGCAAAGCCCAGTCCCTGATTTTCAGGCTTGTGGATTACTTTTATGCGCTTGTCCTTTTCAGCGAAGCTGTCACATATCGCGGGACAGCCGTCAGGGGATTTATCATCAACAAGAATCAGCTCCCAGCTCTTATATGTCTGGTTCAGTACACTGTTAATTGAATTTGCAAGATATTTCTCAACGCCGTACACGGGCATGATTATGCTGACTTTGATATCGTTCATTGCAGAAGCCCTCCGTTATTCTGAACATACTGCTTATATTATATATTACATCACGCGTAAAGTCAAATAATAAAAATAAAGGAAATACTCTGTCAATTTCAGGAATTATATTGATAAAAGGACAAAAATATGTTATATTTAACAAACGTAATACATAAAAATTCAGGAGAGAAAATATGAAGCTTCCGTTTTTAGTTGAAAAATATGTAAAGCAGTTCCGTGCAATGAACCCTAAATATGATATTATCTACACTCTTTCACAGGATGAGCCCATAGCCTTTGAGGATGCGCAGAATGTAAAGCTTTCCTTTGCTTCAATTGCCGACACCCATCTTCCCGACAGGGAAAGTGCTGAAAAAAATCTTGAAAATGCTTTTCTTGATGTGCTTAATTCAAAGAATAAGGTAGATGCACTTCTTCTTGCGGGTGATATTGCCGACTACGGTCTTAAAAAGGAATATGAGAGATTTTTCAGAGTTTTCCATAAGTATCAGAATGACCTTAAGCTTTTTGTTACAATGGGTAATCATGATGCAAGATTTTTTTACAAGTCCGCTTCATCTGCCGTAAATTCGGGTATAGAAAAGCTTCTCGGAATAAAGCTTCACGGTAAGCCCTACTATTCTTATGATGTAAACGGCTACACCTTTATTGTAATCTGTACGGAAAAGGCAGTGCTTGAAAAGGCATATATCTCAAAGGAGCAGATTGCATTCCTTGATAAGGAGCTTAAAAGAGCAACGGAAGGCGGAAAGCCCTGCTTTCTTATGTGCCATCAGCCCTTTGCCTTTACTCACGGTCTTCCCGAGGTGTGGAAAACAGGTGACATGGGCGAGCAGAATGATGAGGTAAGAGCAGTCGTTGAAAAATATAAGAATGTATTTTTCATCAACGGTCATCTTCACGGCGGTGTATGCAACTTCGTTGAAGCAATACTCAATAAGGAAAACAATGTTGTATCAATAAGCATTCCCGGCTACAGAAAGGAAAATAATTTCGGTCAGACCGATGCTGGCGCGGGCTATCTCTGCGAGGTTTATGATAATAAGGTTGTTTTCAGAGCAAGAAATTTTCTTACGGGTAAAAATATGACAGGTGACTACACCCGTTTTGAGTACGAGCTGGTGTAAAAGGTTTTTTGAATGTTTTTGAAAGGGTAAATTTATGAAAAACAAAAATCTTATAAGGCTTGCTTTATCCTCAATGTTTTTAGCTCTTGCTTATGTTCTTCCGTTTTTAACGGGGCAGATTCAGCAGATAGGCAGCATGCTTCTCCCTATGCACATCCCCGTAATTCTCTGCGGCTTTATCTGCGGCGCACCATGGGGTGCGGTTGTGGGCTTTTTAGCACCGCTTCTGCGTTCAATGATTCTCGGCATGCCCGTGCTTTTCCCCAATGCCGTGTCAATGGCGGTTGAGCTTTGTGTATATGGACTTATGGCAGGTATAATGTATAAGATTCTGCCGAAGAAAAAGCCCTTTATCTACGTTGCACTTATTATTTCAATGCTTTCGGGCAGACTTGTGTGGGGTGCTGTGCAGTTTTCCATCATGGGCTTTGATCCCGCCCAGTTCGGCTTTGCCGCTTTTGCTGCAGGAGCATTCACAAATGCAATTCCCGGAATTATTCTTCAGCTTGTGCTGATTCCCGTGCTTGTAATGGCACTTGAAAAGGCATCAATCAACAAATAAACAAAAAATCCGCTGATTCTGCCGTAGCAGGTCAGCGGAAAATTTATTTTAATCAGTTGATACCGTTTGCATCAAAGTCAAACAATGCTTCAAGGGTGATGTTCATAACCTTTTCAATGCATTCGGGAATGATGATGTCGGGAGTATCAAGTCTTGTGTGATAATATTTTGCGGGAGCGGGGTCCATAGCAACAACTGCCGCTGCGGGAATGCCCTTCTGTGAAGCGGCTGCCGCATCTGTTGAGCCGAGGGGAATGGACATCACGGGGATATTGATACCGAACTTTTCACCTGCACGCTTAAGAAGGTCGCACACACGGGGATCATTCTTTACCATGCCTGTCATATCCTTGTTGTAAATTGAAAGAAATTCCTCATCACGGATGGTATCGATGCTTATGAATACGGTTTCAACACCGTCATTCCGGTATTCGGGATGTGCATCAAAGAATGCCTTTGAGCCTCTGATGCCTGCTTCCTCACCGCCTGTGAGAAGAGCAACAACCTCTGTGTTTTCAAAGGAAATGTCGTTATCCTTAAGGTATTTGAACACTGCGGATGCAATGTAGCAGCCTGTAAGGTTATCAATTGCACCTTCAACATATCTCTTGTTGTTTGTGAATTTATATAATGCGGTGTAAGCGGGAAGGAAGGCGAGCTGACCGAGAGCCATTTTCTTGGCAGCCTTTTTCTTGCCTGCAAGGGCAGTTACAGCGGTAGCACCTGTGTAAAGAAGACCTGCAATTGCGGGCCCTGCAACAATGAATGAGCCGTGTGAGCCTAATTTATATGTATAGGTCCATTCGGGAGCAGAATCGGTGTGACCTGAAAGAATAATTCTTCTTTTTGTTTCGCCTGTAGCTTTTCTGACTGCAATTACATTACCTGATTCCTTTTCCTTGAAGAAGGGGTCATATACCTTCTTGTAGAGAAGAAATTCACCTACAAGACCTGCAACACCTGCACCCATAAGAGCAAGGGATCCGAGAGCTGCCTTTGACTTTTTGTGTGCTGCGAGGAAATTTATTGCACCTGCACCCATACAGCATGTGCCTGCAATGGGTACAAAGGACATGAATGCATCGGGATTAACCTTAAAGGTTTCTCTTCTTGCTTCATCAGCATAAAGCTCAATTTCCTCCATCATTTTAAGCTGTGCATTCTTTTCACTTTCCTCACCGCAGGGGCGGGGGCCGTAGAGCTTGCATATATCTGTAATGCCCTGCACCGCAAAATCGGTACAGTCCTTTACGGTTGTCTTTGCATTTTTCAATGTCTCCTGAAAATTCACCTTGTTTACTTCCTTTTCCTTGTTTTTCTGTAATATTTTATATAAATCAGCACCGATAATCAATATACAAAGTGTTAAATTTTTCATCATTTTATTGTATTTAAGTAGTTAATATGATAGAATTGCAGAAACGGAGGTTGATGAATCATGTTTGATGCAGTAAAAGTAAAGGACGCATGCGTCTTATGGATAAGAGAATTTTTTGAAAATAACGGTAAGGGCTGTAATGCGGTGCTCGGTATTTCGGGCGGTAAGGACAGCTCCGTTGCGGCGGCACTGTGTGTTGAAGCACTGGGTAAGGACAGAGTTATAGGTGTGCTTATGCCCTCGGGTGTTCAGCACGATATTGATGCTGCATATATGCTCGTGAATCACCTTGGTATAAAGCACTACGAAATCAATATAAAGGACGCGGTAGAGGGCATTAAAAATGCAATTGCTCCCGCACTCGAGCTTTCCGTGCAGAGTAATACAAATCTTCCGCCCCGAATCAGAATGGCAACCCTTTATGCGGTGTCACAGAGTGTAAACGGCAGAGTTGTGAATACCTGTAATCTTTCCGAGGACTGGGTAGGCTATTCCACTCGTTACGGCGATGCTGCAGGCGACTTTTCTCCCATGAGCCTTCTTACCGTGCAGGAGGTAAAGGAAATCGGCAGAGTGCTCGGTCTTCCCGATGTGCTTGTTGATAAAACTCCCATTGACGGTCTTCAGGGAAAAACCGATGAGGATAACCTTGGCTTTACCTATGCCGTGCTTGACAGATATATAAGAACAGGTGAGATAGACGATATGAAAACCAAGGAAAGAATCGACTATCTTCACAGAATAAATCAGTTCAAGCTTCAGCTTATGCCCGTTTTTGAACCGAAAATATAAAATTAACAAAAGATAAACACCCATGCGTTTTTTTGTATGGGTGCTTGTTTTTTTGTTTATCGTTTTTTTCGCACAAATGTGAATATAAAAAGTTGGTTATTATTGCTATTGAAGGGAATTTATATAATTGATATAATCAATGTATAAAATTTGCGGAGGTTTGTTATGAAAAAGCTTGCAAGAACAAATAAGAAAATTCTATCTGTTGTGCTTTCAATCATAATGGTGCTTCTTGTTATGGCTCCCGTTATGGCAGCGGCAGACGAGAAGAACTACATTATTGATAACCCCTATGAGGAAATCGACTGGGATGCATGGGGTGAATATAAAGCCCAGCTTCACTGCCACACAAATGCTTCAGACGGATTTCTTACTATTGACGAATTCGTTCGTATGCATTATGCCGCAAACTTCGATATCGTAGCTCTTACTGACCACGGTACGATAAATCAGGGATGGAACAACGAGCCAGAGCTTATTCCTCTTATGAGATTCATAAAGAAGGACAGAACAAATATGGCCGATGTTATTCCCATTCCTCAGGATGAATACGAGGCATATCTTAACGGTACAAACGAGAATATCTCTTATACGACAGAGGACGGCTATACTCTTACAAGAACCAAGGAAAACGGTATGCTTGATATTCCCAAGGGTATTGAGCTCAATATGGCTACTCCCATTGCAGACTGTCATCTTACAGGCTATTTCTCCGACTACGGTCAGGGACTTGCAGGTGTTTTCGGTGACTATGAAACTCCCTCAAAGGGTGTAAAGGATGCAGGCGGTATTTCATATCTTTCCCATGTAGGTGAATATGTTTATACCGACAAAGACTCATACAATTACGTAGGTCAGCCTGTTAATGATTATTATGCAAACAAATTTGCAAGAATTTTCCTTGATAATGCAGGCTCATCACTCGGTATGGGTATAAATTCCGCAACGGATGCACACACCCGCTGTGACAGAATTTTATACGACCAGGTGCTTCAGAAAACTATTCCCAACGGTGTTGTACCCTGGGGTAACACCTTTGCTGATTCACATAATGAAAATGCAGTAAACGATGCTTACACAATGTGCTGGATGCCCGAGCTTACAGTTGAGGCTTTCAGAGAGTGTCAGGAAAAGGGACAGTTTTTCTCTGTTTCTCACTATTCAAACGGTGTTGAGCTTAACGGCATGGAGGAAATGCCCGGCTTTGTTGAGCAGGATGTTTATGATACAAAGAGCTACTGGCTTGACAATACTCCCGGTGTTACAAGGCTTATAGTTGATCAGGAAAATGACACAATTACCGTTGAGGGTGAAAATGCAAATATTATCACATGGGTTTCCGACGGTAATGTTATCAAGAGAGAAGAGCTCGTTGACGGCAAGGCAACACTTGACCTTCATAATGATGAGCTGCTTGACGATGCATATCTTTATGTTCGATTCTATCTTTCAGGCGACAACGGCATCTGCTATTCACAGCCTATGGTGCTTCATGTTGAGGGTGAGGAATTTGCTCCTGTTGATGTCCCTGTAACACGCGATATATCCACCTTCTTAAGAAGCTTTGTAACAATCGTTGACCAGCTTTTCTTTAAGTTCAATCCTCTTATCTGGATGTTCAAATATTTCGGTCTCGGTTATGACCCCATTGCAAGACTTGCACAGTAAATAGCTTTCAGAGCAGAATTTCGGTTCTGCTCTTTTATTGTTGACATATTGCGTGTATGTGATATAATTTTTTTGTGTTAGTTAAGGCTAACTTCAAGGAAAGGAGTGTTACCATGAAGCAGTTTGATGTTATGGGAATGACCTGTGCTGCCTGCAGTGCAAGGGTTGAAAAGGCAGTCTGCGGACTTGACGGTGTTACCGCCTGCAGTGTAAGTCTTCTTACAAACTCAATGAGTGTTGAGGGTAACGCTACCGAAGAGCAGATAAAAAATGCCGTTGAAAAAGCAGGCTACAAGGCAGAGGTAAAGGGTGAGAAGCCTGCTGCTGAAGGCAATGAAGAAAAAAGTGAAAATTCAGAAGAAAAAGGTCTGAAAAAAAGGCTTGCAGCATCCGTTATAATTCTTCTTGTACTTATGTATTTTTCAATGGGGCATATAATGGCGGGCTTGCCCGTGCCCTTGTTTCTTGAGGACAATTTTATAGCTCTCGGGCTTGTACAGATGCTTTTATCACTTTCTGTGCTTATAATAAACAAGAGATTTTTTATAAACGGAATAAGGGGAGTAAAAAATCTTGCTCCCAATATGGATACTCTTGTTGCAATGGGCTCGGGCATATCCTTTGCATGGTCTGTCATCATGCTTTTCAGAATGACTTCGGCGCCTCATGAACAGATGCATTCCTTTATGCATGAGCTTTATTTTGAATCGGCGGCAATGATTGTCACTCTTATTACCGTCGGCAAAATGCTCGAAGCCCGCTCAAAGGGAAAAACCACCGATGCGCTGAAGGCTCTTATGCGTCTTGCTCCCGATACTGCGGTTATTGTGAAGGAAGAAAAAGAAATAACCGTAGAAGCAAAAAGTATTCAGGTCGGGGACATTTTTGTTGTCCGTCCCGGAGACAGCATTCCCGCTGACGGTGTGGTAATAAAGGGAATGAGTGCCGTTGATGAAGCTGTGCTTACGGGTGAGAGCGTGCCTGTTGATAAGACGGAGAATGATAAGGTGTCGGCAGGTACAATTAATCAGTCGGGCATTTTATATTGCCGCACAACGGGTGTTGGTAAGGATACAATGCTTTCCTCAATTATAAAAATGGTGAGTGATGCCGCGGCAACAAAGGCACCCGTTGCAAAGGCCGCCGACAAGGTTGCAGGTGTTTTTGTGCCTGCAGTAATGCTCATTGCTCTTATAACTGCCGCAATATGGCTGATTGCAGGAGAGAGTGCAGGCTTTGCTCTTGCAAGAGGTATTTCCGTGCTTGTTATAAGCTGTCCCTGTGCATTGGGGCTTGCAACCCCTGTTGCAATAATGGTGGGGAGCGGAATAGGTGCTAAAAACGGAATTCTTTTCAAAACTGCGGCAAGCCTTGAGGGTATAGGTAAAATTAAAATTGCAGTGCTTGATAAAACAGGTACGGTAACAGAGGGAAGGCCGGGGGTTACAGATATAATCCCCGCTGACGGTGTATCCGAAAATGAGCTGCTTTCGCTTGCCTATTCACTTGAATATTCAAGTGAGCATCCTTTGGGCAGAGCAATCTGCGAAAGGGCAGAGACAGAAAGCATTGTACGGGAAGAGGCAGAGTCTTTTGAAGCCCTTACGGGAAGCGGTGTCAGAGCCCGTGTTGCAGGAGTGCAGGCACTCGGCGGCAGCTTTTCGTTTGCTGCAAAGCATATACAGCTTACCGATGAAATCAGAAGCAGGGTGAATGAGCTGTCACATGAGGGTAAAACGCCTCTTATTTTTACCCGTGACGGCAGACTTTACGGCATAATTGCCGTTGCCGATACCATCAGAAATGATTCCCGGACGGCAATTGCCGAGCTTAAGGCTATGGGAATTTTTACCGTTATGCTTACCGGTGATAACAAGGTCACTGCCGAAGCAGTAGGTAAAGCGGCGGGTGTCGATAAGGTTATTGCAGGTGTGCTTCCCGAGGGTAAGCAGGCGGTTGTTACCAGGCTTCAGCAAAGCGGAGCAGTTGCTATGATTGGTGACGGTATAAACGATGCTCCCGCTCTTGTGAAGGCAGATGTGGGAATTGCAATCGGTGCGGGAACTGATGTTGCCATAGATGCGGCGGATATTGTTCTTATAGGAAGCCGCCTTTCCGATGCGGTAAAGGCAGTAAGGCTCGGCAGGGCAGTGCTCAAAAATATCTATGAAAATCTGTTCTGGGCTTTCGGATATAACATAATAGGTATTCCGCTTGCTGCGGGTGTGTTTACTGAAATTCTCGGTTGGAGCATGACTCCTATGTTCGGTGCGGCGGCGATGAGTATTTCAAGCTTTCTTGTTGTTTCAAATGCATTAAGGCTTAATTTTAAGGATTTTTCATCTTCTGCGCACGACAGAAAAACAAAAACGATTTCATTAAGGGAGGTTGACATAATGACAAAAACAATGAAAATTGAAGGTATGATGTGCATGCACTGTGAAGCAAGAGTAAAGAAAACTCTTGAGGGTGTTGATGGGGTTATCGAGGCTGTTGTAAGTCACGAGGAGGGCACTGCAAGGCTTTCTCTTTCAAAGCCTGTTTCCGATGAGGTGCTTTCGGAGGTAATAACCGCACAGGACTATAAGGTTATTTCAATTGACTGATGAGATTTCCGATTTTGCCGTCTGATTTTTTCGGACGGCATTTTTTTTGTTAAGTGAAAATAAACATCACAAATTGAAAAAATGTATAATAACATACAAAATATCGGCTTTTGCTTCTTGAAAGCAAAGTGCATGTATGTTAAAATTATCATATCATATTATACAAAAGAGGTAATCCGTGATGAGTAATTTTTATGATCTTATCCCTTCTCAGGATACGATGTATCTTATGCAGAAGTTTACTCTTCATAAGCAGATTGTGCAGATTCCCACTTCATTCATGCTTGATATGGATGTGGATTTCAATGTGCTTACAAAGGCGCTTAATATTGAAATTGAGCGTAATGACTCCATGCGTCTTCGTTTTAAGAAGGAAGGAAAGAAAATTGTTCAGTACTTCCTTGACAGCTATAAAATTGATTCCGTAAAGGTGCTTTCCTTCAGAACAGAGGATGAGCAGAATAAGTTCTTTACAAAGGATGCACAGACTCCCGTAAGATTCATGAAGGATGAATGCTACAGAATCTATTTCTTCAATGCATTCAACGGTTATAAGGGAATTTATCTCAATGCAAGCCACATGGCTATGGACGCAATGGGTATTCTTGTATTCTATCTTGACCTTCTTGCAGTGTATAAGGCATTGAAGTCCGGCGAAGCTCTTCCCGAGCCTCTTCTCAGGTACGAGGACTATATCGTGAAGGAACACGAAAGGTGCGCAAATGAAGCCCGCTTTGAAAAGGACAAGAAGTTCTATGATGAATATTTCAGAAGCTGCGGCGAGCCTACCTACAGCGGTGTTCACGGACCTGCCTTCCTTGAAAAGGAGCGTATAAAGAAAAAGAATCCCGACCTTAAGGTGCCTTCAGCCTACAGCCCCCTTCTTGATAAGGCAGAGGTTATGAAAATGAACTTCTCTCCCGAGCTTTCCGAAAAGGTGCTTGAATTCTGCAAGGCACGCTCCGTAGCTCCCGAAAGCCTCATGCTTCTTGCAATGAGAACACACCTTTCCGCTATAAACGGCAGAGATCCCTTCGGAATGCAGCTTCTCATGTGCAGTAAGAGAATCACATATAAGGATATGAAAACAGGCGGTTGTATGGCACAGCCTCTTCAGATTCTCACAAAGATTGAGGAGGGCATGACCTTCGCTGAGGCACTTGACGAATTCCTTCGCACAAGAACCTCACTTTACCGTCACCTTACCTATCCTTATACCACAGCCCGTGACCAGTTCAGGGAAATGTACAACTATTCTCTCATTCAGGGGCCTGCGGCTCTCATGTTCTCATGGCTTCCCGTTCCTGTGACAGAATTCACGGAATTCAAGTTTGATTTCAAGACATATAATCTCGGCAGATATTTCAGCCCACTTTATGCTATCTGCTATCCCGATCCCAAGGATTGCACAATTGCTCTTCATTATATGTATCGTTCAAAGCTTGTAACTCCCGAAAATCTTGTTGCATTACACAACAATACAGTAAAAATTCTCGAGAAGGCAACTGAAAATCCCGATGTTACTATTGGTGAGCTTCTTGATATGCTTCAGTAAACAGAGGTTCGATTATGACAGCAGAAGAAAAAAAGATTATTGACGACCTCCGACACGAGGTCCACATGATGGGTGAGCTTCTCACTCTTAAAATGCTCCTTCAGCGAATGGAAACCTACGGCGAGCGTATCTGTATGGTTGAAAAGAAGAAGGATAATGTAATCAATTATACCGTAAAAAGATTCCGTGAGGATGTTTTCTCTCTCGGTACTGCACTTAAGGATATGGGGCTTATGGGTAAGCACATAGGCATTCTTTCCGAAAATTCCTATCAGTGGGTTGTGACATTTTTTGCAACAGTCTGCGGCGGCGGTGTTGCCGTTCCCGTTGATAAGGAGCTTACCGATGCCGATATAAGTGCACTTTTCACAAAGGCAGATGTCGATGCAATTTTCTTCTCCCGCGCATATAAGGAGACTGCAAAATATCATCTTGAGCATGATGAAAGGTGCGTTGCTGCGGTATGTACAAACAGAAAGCTTGATAATTTCCTTTTCTTTGATGAGCTTATTGAAAAGGGAAAGCAGCTTATTGCTGACGGTGATACTGCTTATATTGAGGCTGAAGTCAATAAGGACGATCTTGCCGCTATTGTATTTACCTCGGGTACTACAGGTGCCAACAAGGGTGTAATGCTCTCTCACGGCAACTTTGCACAGAATGCTGACGGCGTTCTTGAAACAATTGAAACACAGTACAGCTCAATTTCACTTCTCCCCATGAACCATGTGTATGAATTAAGCTGTAATATTCTTACCGCTCTTTATATGAACTGTCCCGTATTCATAAACGATTCTCTCAAGAACTTTATGGACAATGTAAGATTTTATAAGCCTGACGCAATGGCAATTGTTCCCCTTGTTATTGATACTATCTACAACACAATCTGGAGAACAGCCGAGCAGACAGGCAGAGCAAAGATTCTTAAAAAGCTCCTTAAATTCTCAAATGCAATGAGAAAGGTGGGCATCGATCTCCGCCCTGTGCTTTTCAAGACAATTGCTGAAAAATTCGGCGGAAAGTTCCCCACAATGTCCTGCGGCGGTGCTCCCACAAGAGTTGAATATGTTACATGTCTCTCCGATTTCGGCTTTACTATCTATAACGGTTACGGACTTACAGAGTCCTCGCCCACAGTAACTCTCAATCTTGAAGCGGGAAAATATCCCGACTGTGCGGGCTATGCCTTCCCCAAAGCAAAATTCAAGATTGCCCATCCCGATGATAAGGGTGTAGGTGAAATATGGATTCAGGGTGAAAATGTAACCCGCGGCTACTATAAGGACGACGCTGCAACCGCTGCATCCTTCGAGGACGGCTGGTTCAAGACAGGTGACTACGGCAGAACTGATGAACTGGGACGTCTTTATGTTGTAGGCAGAAAGAAGAATCTTATCATTCTTGATAACGGCAAGAATGTTTTCCCCGAAGAGGTGGAAAGCTACTACATGGAGGCTATAAGCTACCTTCACGATGTTGTTATTTTTGAAACAGAGCAGGAAATAGGCGGCAGAATGCAGAAAATTATTGCAGGTGCCTTTTATGTAAGCCCTGAAGATGTTGATAACAAGAGCGAAGAAGAAATAAAAGAAATGGTTGAAAGGGATATCCTTGAAGCAAACAAGGAGCTTACATTCTATAAGCGTGTTCAGGATACCTATATCACCACCAAGGAATTTGAAATAAATTCCACAAGAAAGGTTATAAGAAGCAAGGTAATCGAGCGTTACAATGCTGCTAAAAACAAATAAATTTCCGGAGGAAGAAAAAATGCTTGAAAAAATCAGAGAAATTATCTGCGAATTCGTAGATATCAAGCCCGAAGAAATCACCCTTGAAACAAACATCAGAAAGGATCTCGGACTTAATTCCCTCGAGCTTGTAAACCTTGCTGTTGATATTGAAGAAGAATTCGATGTTGAAATTCCCGATAAGGAAGCAATGGGACTTGAAACAGTTGCAGATGCTATCAGAATCATTGAAAAGTATATGGACTGATAAGGTGAAATCCACCGTTATAAAAAAAGTCAATATAAATGATATAAGCCGCAGCGGATTCGGTGCGGCTTATTCTCTTATGTCCGACAGTCGCAGAAAAAAATGCGATGCTCTTAAAAGAGACGAGGATAAAAAGCTTTGTATTGCGGCAGATATGCTTTTAAGAAGCACTGTTTCTGCCTGTACGGGGCAGGATGCAGCATTGCTTGAATTTTCCCTTACAGAAACGGGGAAGCCCTTTCTGGCGGGAAATGAGCTTTATTTCAGTGTCAGCCATTCGGGTGAAATTGCTGCAGTTGCTGTAAACAAAAGCAGTCCAGTGGGCATTGATGTTGAAAAAATCTCTCCCGTAAAAGCCCGCATTGCAGGTCGTGTGTTCAGTGAGGATGAAATAAGCTTTGTCTTCGGTGACAATGTGATTCCCGCAGGGCTTATTGAGGACCGCGGAGTGCTTGAAAGATTTTTCAGAGTGTGGACATACAAAGAGGCCTTTGTCAAAATGACAGGGGAGGGCATTACCGATGATATCAGAAATGTGCGTTATGATGCCCAAAAATGCATCTGTGAGCTTTCTGATGATTATTGCCTTACGGTTATTATAAAAGAATAAAATCCTTTATAAGGGCGCAAAAAAAGCGGTGTATCAGAGTTTTCCGATACACCGTATTTTTTATTCAACTGATTTGAGCGAAAGAACCATGTCAATTTTCTTAAGCTTCTTGTGGAGCAGAAGATTTACGGAAAGAATTATAACTGCGGTTATGAGCAATGCGGCGATATAGCTGTACCATGCAATGCTTTGTCCGTACATTACAGTGTCAATAGCCGTGAATGAGATAAGAAGAATGTGAAGAAGCTTACCGAGAATAATACCGAGAACCATACCGAAGACGGAGATGAAAATATTTTCTCTGTAAATGTAGCTGCTTACCTCATTATCATAGAAGCCCAGTACCTTGAGTGTTGCAATTTCACGGGTTCTTTCAATAATGTTGATGTTTGAAAGGTTGTAAAGAACAATAAATGCAAGAATGAGAGCAGAAATGAAGAAAACTACAATAACAACCGACAGAGCATCCGTAATCTGTGAAATGCTTTCCGTTGTGTCGCTTGTGAAGGCAATTGCAGTGATGCCCTCGGTCTTCATAAGGTCTGTGCTTATAAGTCCCTTCGTGTTGGACAGTGTTTCTTCATCAATGTTGTCAAAGGCAGAGGAGAGCTCACCTACGGCATAGAAATATTCGGGAGCCTTTCCTGTTGCCGCCCTGTAGGTTTTGGCAGTCATGAAAATATAGTGGAAGGTATAGTTTTCAACTATAGCACTTACTGTTACTGAATATGTCCTGCCATCACCGTCGGTAAAGGAAATTGTATCACCGATGCCGGTCTTTGTGTCTTTTGCAAGCTTTTCGGTGATAACAGCACCTGTGTCATCAAGAGTGTATATTTCACCCGAGGTTCTGTTTTTCAGTGTAATATACTGATTGAGCTGTGCTGCATCTGCGGGAACAAGTGTGTAAACATCAAGCTCCTTGTCGCTTCTTTCACTGCTTGCGGTCATAGCCTTCATTGATGTGAGCATCAGTGAGCCTATTCTTGAATCGGATGAAGCCTTGTTGTATTCATATGAGTGTGAGGTGGTTGACTGTGCCTCTGTGAATACAATCTGGAAATCATATTTTGAAACAGCATTGTCGCCGTACTGCTTTGTGAGAATTGCGCTGATTGAATTATACATACCGAGACTTGCGATAAGAAGAGCGGTACAGCCTGCAATTCCGAAAAGAGTCATGGTGAAGCGCTGCTTGTTTCTGAAAAGATTTCTTGCGGTTACCTTTGCGGTAAAGCTGAGCCTTGACCACATGAAGGTGAGCTTTTCAATAAAAATTCTCTTACCTGCAGCGGGTGCCTTCGGACGCATGAGAACGGCGGGGTTTGTCTGAAGCTCTCTGTAAAGAGCAATTGCGGTAACAACTGCTGTACAGCCGAGGGATATCACAAGGCTTAAAACTGTATAGCCGAGGGGATATTTATAAATAAGCTCGGGTAAGGAATACATTACGGAGTAGGCGGAGTTTATTGCGTAGGGGAACAGATATACCGCAATTCCTACACCGATAAGTGTACCCGAAATACATGCGCTGAGTGAATAAGCAACATATTTTGTAACAATTGCAAGCTTTGTATAGCCCAATGCCTTATATGTGCCGATAAGAACTCTGTCCTCTTCAATGAGACGGGTAAGCGTCGTAAGACATATCATTGAGGAAATAAGGAAGAAGAATATGGGGAAAATATTTGAAAGAATTTCAATATTCTTTACCGACTGACCGTAGCTTGCATAGCCGGGTGTTTCATTACGGTCATATACACCCCATGTGAGAGTATCAAGCTTTTCAAGAAGCTTCTTTGCATCTGCAACCTGCTTTTTGGCTGCAAGAAGTCCCGAATCAAGCTGCTTTTCAGCCTCTGCGCGTCTTTCCTTTGCAATTGCAAGATTCTGCGGAGCGGAATTTACCTGAGTTTTAAGCTCATTGAGCTTGGCTTCAGCCTGGATTTTTTCAATCTGAAGCTGAAGATTGCCGCTTGAAATATTGTAGCCGTAAGCGGTAAGCTGTGCACTTGCGGACTGAAGCTCCTTTGATGCCGCATCAAGCTGTGATTTCGCGGTTGCAAGAGCAAGAGTAGCTTCAGTAAGCTCCTTTTCCTTGTTAGTAAGAAATGTGCCGAGCTCTTCAATAGCTGTTTCTTTTTCAGTAAGCTCCTTTTCCTGACGTGCAAGATTTGTTTTCTGCTCATCAAGATAGGGCTGAAGATTTGCTGCAATTTCAGTTGCCAGTCCCTGTGTTGTAAGTGCCTTTACAGCATTGTAAAGCTCGGGATAGGTAATCTGCATCATGTTTATGATGGACTGAATCTGCTCCTGTGAATAAGCACCGCTTTGCAGGTCGCCGATTTTAAGTATTGTTGTTTCTGCGGCGGAAATAAGACTGTTTGTTGTTGCTATTGTCTGCTTTGCGGATTCAATTGCGGTTTTGCCGTTGAGATACTGTGTATAAGAGGAGTCATAAAGC
The DNA here is from genome assembly GCA_045638965.1 of Acutalibacteraceae bacterium. Classification (GTDB taxonomy): domain Bacteria; phylum Bacillota; class Clostridia; order Oscillospirales; family Acutalibacteraceae; genus RUG806. Next base: position 64,795 of record JAZUCC010000007.1, read on the forward strand.
TCCTTTGCCTGTGTGTGCTTGAGTTGCTGCGCGTTGTAAAGGTCAACATTCTGCTGATAAAGCTGCTCTTTTTGTGAGTACTGCTGAAGTGCGGCATAATACTCTGCGGTGTTGTTGCTTAAGGTGCCCTCTGCCGCAGTGAATTTTTCATCAAATTCCTTCTGGGCATCGCTTACCATCTGCTGACCGTTTGCCACAAGCTCCTCAAGCTGAATAATTGTATTATCAAGCTCTTCAAGCTGCTCTGATACCTCGGTGGAGCTGTTGGCGATTTTTATTTCACCCTCGGCAATTTCATTCTGAAGCTGCGGGCGGAGGTCTGCAACTCTTACCTTGACCTGATTCTTTGAAACAGCCTTTATGTTTTCAAGAACAGGGGAGATATATTCAAAATATTCATCGGAATAGGCGTCAAAATAGTCTGCGCCCTGAACATTTACATAAATTTCCGAATAGTAGTCGGAAACGAAAGCCTCTTCGGGAATAATGATATATGTGCCGACCTTACCGCTTCCTATATTTGTGTTGCCTCTTTCAAAGGAAAGATAGTAGGGTGAGCGGATGATTCCGACAATTTCAAAGCTTGTGACAGAAAGGTCAGAGGGCGTTGTGCCGTTTTCTGTTTCAAGTGTTATTGTGCTTCCTATCTTGTAGCTTTCGGGGGTTGAAAGTGTGCTTGCGTCAACAAGACATTCGTTGACGGAGGCGGGATATCTGCCATTAATAAGCTGTGGTCGGTTGATGAAGGAGCCGTCGTTCACGCCGTTGAGGAAATCCGAAATATGCTCGGGGGAAATTGCGTATGCACGGGTGCTTATCTGTGTGCCGTCAATATCAGCTTCAATTTCTCCGTTGACGCGCACAAGTGCATCGGTGAATTTCTGTCCCACCGCATACTGGACGCCGTCCAGCTTTTTTATTGCCGAGATATCAGCTTCCGTAAGTCCTGCGGCGGACTGAATGCGGATATCCATAAGATTGTAATCTGTGAAATACTTCTGCGCAGTACCGAACATATCGGGAGCAGTTGCCTTGATGCCCACAAAAAATGCAGTTCCGAGTGCAATAATGAGCATTATTGAAATGTATCTGCTGAAGTTACGCCTGATGGTACGCAGAGTATCTTTTATTAGTGCTTTTGACAAAGAAAGATCCTCCTTACCATTCTATTCTGTCAACAGACAGGGGATTGTCATTGACGGAAATTCTCTGCACGCGTCCGTTTTTCATTGTGATAACACGGTCTGCCATAGGTGTCAGGGCAGTGTTGTGTGTGATTATGATAACAGTCATGCCGGTTTCTCTGCTTGTTTCCTGTAAAAGACCGAGAATCTGCTTACCTGTGTTGTAGTCAAGTGCGCCTGTTGGCTCGTCGCAAAGAAGAATTTTCGGATTTTTGGCAAGAGCTCGGGCAATAGAAACTCTCTGCTGTTCACCACCTGAAAGCTGTGAAGGGAAGTTGTCCATTCTGTCAGCAAGCCCTACTCTTTCAAGTACTCTTGCGGGGTTGAGCGCTTTGTTGCTTATCTGGGAAGCAAGCTCAACATTCTCAAGCGCCGTGAGATTGGGAACAAGATTGTAAAACTGGAAAACAAAGCCGACATCATGACGGCGGTATGTTGACAGTCTTTTTTCATTGAACTGATTTATAAGGTCGCCGCCGACTCTTATCTTGCCGTCGTTGCAGTTGTCGATTCCTCCGAGAATGTTAAGAACGGTTGTTTTACCTGCACCGCTGGGACCTACAACCATGCAAAGCTCACCCTGCTCGACAGAGAAGGAAACTCCGTCAAGAGCATTTATGGTAACCTCGCCCATCTGATATTTTTTGTAAACTGATTCAAGTTCTATAAAGCTCATAATTGCCCACCTTAATTATTATGACAAGAGTATAACGCATATTATATATATAGTCAAGTGTAATTATTTCCTGCATCGTGTGATGTCTGCTGATTTTTCTTTTACATTTATCAGAAGAATGGATAAAGATGCAATAGATGTGTATAAATATACTATTTTTTTGAGGAGAAATACTCTTATCAGCGTTTTTCTTGACAAGACGCTGTCCATATATTAAAATAAAAAGTTGAAAATCAACTTAAAAGGAGTCATTGATATGTCAGTAGAACGCGTTCTCTTCGGCAATATGCCCGACGGCAGAGAGGTTTATGAATACATTATTACAAATGCGGCAGAGTGCGAGGCACGTATAATTACCCTCGGTGCAACACTCCGCTCCTTTACGATGACAGACAAAAACGGTGACAGAAGAGACCTTCTTCTTTGCTTCGATTCTGTTAAGGATTGTCTTGAGCTTTCCGACTATCAGGGTGTTGTTGTAGGTCCTGTATGCAACAGAATCGGCGGCGCCTCCATTGAAATCGGCGGTGAGAAATATGCGCTTACCGCAAATGAAAAGGGGATCACCTGTCTTCACTCCGGCGGTGAGCTCGGTCTTTCCTTATGGAAGGCAATTGTTACCGATTCGGACAGCATTGAGCTTATCTATACACAGGCAGACGGTAGCCACGGATTCCCCGGAGAAAAGACAGTAAGTGTTATCTATAAGCTTGGTGATGACAACAAGCTTCACATAAAGTATGAAGCAACATCCACAAAGGATACATACCTCAATTTCACTAATCACGCATATTTCAATCTTAACGGCTATGACAACGGCGACATTCTTTCCCATACTCTTTCTATCGATGCTGATCTTATTACAGAGGTTGACGAAAACAGCATTCCTACAGGCAGAAATATCCCTGTTGAGGGTACTGCATTTGACTTCAGACAGGAGAGAGTTATCGGCAAGGATATTGATGATGATCACATTCAGCTTCAGTACACAGGCGGCTATGATCACAATTTCTGCATAAATACCTGGGACGGAAATCTTAAGAAAATTGCAACTGCAAAGGGCGACAAATCAGGCATTGTAATGAATGTTTATACAACACTTCCCGGTGTTCAGTTCTATGCAGGAAATTTTCTCAAGGGAATTGTCGGCAAGAACGGCTGTCCCATGGAAAAGAGAAGCGGCTTTTGTCTGGAAACACAGTTCTATCCCGACACGCCTCACCACGCTGATTTCCCCGCATGCCTTTACAAAGCAGGGGAAAAATATGTTTCCGAAACCGTTTACGAATTCACACTGTAAAAAAATGTTTGTCAAGGGTATAATTTCATTGCATATACCCTTGACTTTATATTTATTTTTGTTATAATATCCATGTATTTAAATTTTAATGAATCGGAGGTGCGGTTGTGTCAAAGAAAAAGCTTCTTGTAAAAGTCATAAGTGTTGTGCTCTGCATGGTTCTGTTGTCAGTTGACTTTTTTGCAACTGCAACAGTACTTACATTCGAGACGCAGTTTGACTATGATGAGGCAGATATCGCATGGCTTACCGATCTTGTAATAAAAGAGGATATGACAACGGTTGAAGGAATGTCACAGAGCGTAACGCTTGTTCCCGAGCCTGAATATCCCTACACCGAAACTCCCGACAGCTTCAGGGATGAAGTAAATTATTTTGTTTCACTTTATAATCTCGACGCAGGCTCACAGAGAGCGGGTTACCTCTATTTCTTTGAGGTGCTCAATGCAAACTCCGAGCTTCTTGCGGCTGATGTCAGCGACGCGGATATAAAGGAATATCTTGAGGGTATGGGTATTGCGTATCCCGAAAATCCCGGCTCAGATGAGCTTATCATGGCAAGAGCACTTTTCACTGCAATGATAAGCGGTTCCTTCGGATCATCCTCCATAGTAGGCTCCGACCTCGAGGCGGCAGTCGTTTCCTATCTCGCAACTCTTACGGGAATGAACATTGAATCTCTCAAGGACTGGATGCCCGAGAGCTCGCTTCTTTCTCTTGACGAATATATTTTAGCGGCTTCAAAGCTTACTCTCTGGTCAAACGGTTATGATATTACACAGGAAACCTCTAAGGACGAGGTTTACAGACTCATTGCCGCTATGACAGTTAAAAATCAGGGCATATCCGTAGACGGTGAGCTTTCTTTTGATCAGCTCAAGTCTCACTATATAGCTGCTCTGCTTGGTCAGAAATACTCCGTTGTTATGGACAGTGCAAAGCTTGCTTCCCATATTGAAAACGGAACAACCGCATTCTATGTGCTTCAGCTTATGGGTAAAAACAGCGGTCTTTCAATAAGAGAAGACAATGCAAGCTATGAGGAAGCCTTTGAGCTTGTTGCGGAAAACACCGATATTTTTGATGTTTCAAGCGACGATTTTTATGCTGATATTTTCAATTACAGTGCAACACTCAGCACAAGATGCAAGAGCCTTTGGATATATCCCACTGCTTATGCCACAAACTCATCCTATGCTTGTGTCGTAACCGTAAACGGTGTTACTATAAAAAATAACTACTACAACGAAATAAGCATTGACCCCGATGTTGCACAGCAGGAGCTCGTAATTAAGCTTACTGTTTCAGGCGGCGGTAAAAAATCGGAGTGTACATATACAATAAGTCTCACACAAGGCACCTATGAGGGCATTGAAGGCGATGCTCCCGTTACAGGAACTGAAAATGAAGAGCATTCCTATGTTTCTTCCGATTCCCTTGTTGCAGATATTCTTTCATCAATCGGTGTGAATTCTGTAATTTCTGCGGTTCTTGATAAGGCTTATGCCGCACTCCCTACAGGCTTGTCAGGTGTTGTTTCCTTTATTGCTCCTACCTTTGATGATGGTGTTACATCTTCTGTCACCGAAGAAACAGAAGAGCATAACGATGATTTCTTTATTTCTGTGCTTGATGAAATCGGTTCGGTTGTAGATGCAGATATTGAAGGAATTCCGGGCTTAAGCCTGATTGAAAATATTGAATACGGTGATGACAGTATTATCACCTTCGGTTAATTAATTTGCTGTCTCAGGTTTTTACGCACTTGATGATGGTTTTGTCAGGTGCGTTTTTTTGGTGTTAAACTATTATCGGAGAGGAAAGTCCGTCTTGCCTCTGCGGTAACAGCTTTTTGGAGGGAAAATAATGAATGAAAAGATACTTATAGTTGACGATGATGCAAATATCTGTGAACTTTTAAGGCTCTATCTTACCAAGGAAGGTTATTCACCTGTTATAGTGAATGACGGTCTTGCTGCAGTGGAAAGTGTTGAAACTGCAAAACCCGCACTTGTTCTTCTTGATATCATGCTGCCCAAGCTTGACGGATGGCAGGTATGCAGAAAAATAAGACAGACAAGCGATGTGCCGATTATCATGATGTCAGCAAAGGGTGAAACCTTTGACAAAATTCTCGGTCTTGAGCTCGGTGCTGATGACTACATTGTAAAGCCCTTTGATTCAAAGGAAGTCGTTGCACGTATAAAGGCAGTGCTGCGCAGATCTCTTGCACCTGTTGTTGAAGCACCCAAGGAAGTCAATTTTGAAAATCTTTCTATCAGCATCACAAATTATGAAATGAAGGTCAGGGGTGTTCATGTTGATGCTCCGCCCAAGGAGCTTGAGCTTCTTTTCCATCTTGCAAGCAATCCCAACAGGGTATTCACCCGCGATCAGCTTCTTGATGAGGTATGGGGCTTTGACTACTACGGTGACTCACGAACTGTTGATGTCCATATCAAGCGTCTTCGTGAAAAGCTCGAGGGTGTTTCCGACAAATGGGAGCTTCGCACTGTATGGAGTGTCGGATATAAATTTGAAACAAGATAATATGTTTAAATAAATTATTTACATTATTGAGTGAGCTTTGTTATGTCAGGTTTAAAAAAACGCCGTTCAGGCAGTATGTTCAGATGGTACTTTGTACAGACCACGTTTTCCGTGCTTCTATGTCTTACCATTTTAGGCTTTGCCATGTTGTTTTTTTTCCTGAATTTCTGGAAGGCAGATAGGCTCACAGCACTTGCAGAAGACGCTCTGAGTGTATCTCAGAGCGTTGAATCGTTTTTTAAGATTAATGAGGGAATAAACGGGAATAATAATGAATATGCAGCGGAATATACAAAAAATATTATCTCCACAGTTGCCTCATCCTCCGATGCGCAGATATTCATAACAGATAAAAACGGAAAAATTCTTATCTGCAGTGATGCGACAGATACTAAGGACGATTCCTATGCCTGTGCCCGTCACGGTGCATTTGAAATTCCCGCTGAAATCTTATTAGGAATATCCCTTGCAGGTAGGGAGGGCTATACCTTTGACAGCCTGAAGGATACAGCTTCTGCAGATGAATATCTCCTCGGAGCAGCTGAGCTGAAGTCTTCTGACGGAGAGCTTTATATTATTGCGCTTCAGTCTGCAAGCTCTGCACTTTTGCCCTATACCACGGAATTTGCCCGCATGATGATATTTTCAAGTATAATTGCGGTTCTTATTTCATTTATATTATCGGTTGTGATATCCTACAGAATGGTACGACCGCTGAAAAAGGTAACAGAAGCCACAAAGCACTATGCAGGCGGAGACTTTTCCGCGCGAATCAATACCGCCGATGTGTATAAGGAGCTTTCGCAGCTTGTTGACTCCGTAAATAAAATGGCAGATAATCTTGCTGTTCTCGAGCAGTCAAGAAGCAGCTTTGTTGCAAATGTTTCACATGAGCTTAAAACTCCCATGACGGTAATCAGCGGTTTTGTTGACGGTATGCTTGACGGCACCATATCTGTTGAGGATTCTTCAAAATATCTGACAATTGTGTCCGATGAGGTAAAAAGACTTTCCCGACTTGTGGTTTCAATGCTCAATATGTCAAAAATCGAGGCAGGAAAGCTTACTCTCAATACATCGGTGTTCTCTTTGCGTGAAATTTTCATAAGAACAATAATAGGCTTTGAAAAGTTTATCGATGAGAAGCGTATAGAGATAAACGGACTTGACACTCTCGAAAATGTGATGATAACCGCCGATGAAACGCTTATAACACAGATTATTTATAATCTTTTTGATAATGCGGTGAAGTTTACCGAAAACGGCGGAACAATCACGATTACCCTTGTTTCCGAAAAGAAGGAGGCTGTATTTTCTGTTCATAATACAGGCAAGGGTATATCACAGGAGGAGCGTGGGCTTATCTTTGACCGTTTCTATAAGGTTGATAAATCCCGTGGGCTTGATGCGAAGAGCTTCGGCATGGGGCTTTATATTGTAAAGAGTATTATTGAGCTTCATAAAGGAACAATATCTCTTGATACCAAAGAAAACGAATTTACGGAATTTACCGTAAGGCTTCCTTTACAATAAAAATTTACCAGATTTAATGATAATTTAAACTTATAATATTAACATACCATCATAATGATGAAAGGACACAGCTTTTATGAACGAAAATAATTTCAACGAGCCTGCAAATGATACAGAGAATGAAATCATTGAAGAGAAGGAAGAGATTGCCGAAAAGGAAACAGAAAACAATCCTGTTACCTTCAATGAAGACGGCACATACAGAAGCGGCAATATGAAGCAGGAAGAAAAGCCCGTGTATGAAAATATACGTACCTCTTATACAGATGCACAAGGTTACAGAGAAAATGTAAATCCTTATTCGGTAAATTCAGGCAATGTGAATCAGAATAACACACAGCGCCCCTATCCTTATAATACAGGTGTAAATCAGTCGTCCGGCTCATACCCTTACGGTAATCAGGGCGGCTATCCTTACGGAAATTCCCCCTACGGAAATAATCCGGGCGGAGCATATTCATATAATCCTCCTCCGAGACAGCCCGGCTATGCATATAATCCAGAAAACAATAAATCAGGCAAATCAAAGGGTTCAAAGGTATTTGCAATTGTAATCGGTGCGCTTTGCCTTTTCCTTGTGATTGCGCTTGTTGCCGTTGTTGCGGGCAGCAATAAGGAGCCTGATACCACAATACCCGAGCAGACAACCGAAAGTGCAATGGTTGAAGAATTTGTAACAAATGCTTCTCCCGTAACAGGAAATAATCAGGAATCTGACGGACAGCTTATCCCCAAGAGCATTTATCATAAGGTGCTTCCTTCCTCTGTCGGCATTTTAGTATATGACAAGTCAAAGGCGCTTGCATCTGAAGGCTCGGGCGTTCTTTTCCAGGAATCAACCGATGGAAAATATACCTATATAGTAACCTGTGCTCATGTTATAAATGAATCCTCGGGCTACATCCGTGTTCAGCTTCATGACGGCAAGGAATACGATGCCAATGTTGTAGGCTACGATGCAAGAACAGATATCGGTGTTATCCGTATTGAAAAGACAGGTCTTACTCTTGCAGAAATCGGTGACTCCTCAAAGATTTCTGTCGGTGACTATATCTATGCAATCGGCAATCCCGGTGGTGTTGAGTTTGCTAACTCCTTCACAAACGGTATTGTTTCAGCACTTGACCGTCCCGTAAATTCCTCATCAACAGGCTATACAACAGAATGTATTCAGCATACAGCCGCAATAAATCCCGGTAATTCAGGCGGTGCGCTCGTAAATTCCTACGGACAGGTAATCGGTATCAACTCAATGAAGATTGTTGCCGATGAATATGAGGGCATGGGCTTTGCGGTACCTTCCTCTGTTTTCGTTGAAATTGTCAACGAAATTATGAAGCACGGCTATGTTTCAAACCGTCCCAAGCTCGGCATTACCTATGTCGCTGCAACGGAATACAGCACCTACGGTATGTTTGTTGCAATAAAGGGACTTCCTTCAGGCTCAATTGTTATCCATGAAATCGCCTCCGACAGCGCACTTAAGGACACAAAGGCAAAGGCAGGAGATATGATTGTTGCGGTAAACGGTGTTGACCTTGATTCTCCCTCATATCTTTCAGAGCTTATTGAAGAGTCCGACGTCGGCGATACTCTCACACTTTCTCTTATAAGAATCAACGAAGACTATTCCTATGAGGAATTTGAGGTTAGTGTAACTCTTGTTGAAGACAGAGGCGATACCTTTATAACCGAAGAGGAAACCACAACCGGCGATAGCTATGGTGGTAATTACGGTGGAGGAAATTATGGCGGAAGCTACGGCGGCGGAAGCTATGAGGATTACTTTGAGGATTATTTCGAGGATTTCTTCGGTAGCTATTTCGGCAACGGTTATTAATAAGAACAAAACGGCAGATTTCCGGTCTGCCGTTTTTCTTTTGTTGACACCGCGGTGCGGGCATAGTAAAATAAAATCAATGAATACAAGAGGTGAGCTTCATTGAAAAATAAGTGGAATTTTTATACATCAAAGGAAATAAAGCCCCGCGGATGGCTGAAAAGACAGCTTGAAATTCAGGCCTCCTCCTTAAGCGGAAATCTTGATAAAATGTGGAATGATATCCGAGAAAGCAAATGGATAGGCGGTACTGCCGAGGGCTGGGAAAGAGTACCTTACTGGCTTGACGGCTTTATCCCTCTTGCATATCTTCTTGAAAATGAGGATATGATTGCAAGGGCAAAGAGATATATTGATGCAATTATATCATTCCAGAAGCCCGACGGGTGGATATGTCCCTGCAGTGAAGAGGAAATTCCCACCTATGATACATGGGCTGTACAGCTTATTTCCAAGGTGCTTGTGGTTTATTATGAATGCTCGGGGGATGAAAGAATCCCCGTTGTGCTTTATAAAACCCTCAAAAATTACTACACTCTTCTGTCAGCGGAGAAAATTCACCTTTTCGATTGGGGCAAGGCACGGTGGTTTGAAGCCTTTATTGCAATAAATTTCTTAAAGGAAAGATACGATGAGCCGTGGCTTGATGAGCTTTCACAAATTCTTAAAACGCAGGGAACAGATTATCTTGATTTTTCCGACAAGTGGCTTCGCCCGCTGAATAAATGGACCTTTGAAACTCATATTGTAAACATCGGAATGATGCTTAAGGAGCAAGCCGTATGTGCGGATATGAACGGGGCTGATTATACAGATAAGGCATATAAGCTTTATGATATTCTTTATAAGAATAACGGCACCCCCACAGGACTTTTTACGGGTGATGAGTGCCTTTCGGGTCTTTCTCCCATACAGGGTACAGAGCTTTGTGCCGTGACGGAGCAGATGTATTCCTTTGAGCATTTATATGCTTACACGGGGGATAAAATCTGGAAGGAGCGCCTTGAAGCACTTTGCTTCAACTCCCTCGTTGCCACAATCAGCGATGATATGTGGACCCATCAGTACGATCAGCAGTCCAATCAGATAAACTGTATAAAATTCCCGGGAAAACCGCTTTTCAGAACAAACGGACAGGAGTCACACCTTTTCGGACTTGAGCCCAATTACGGCTGCTGTACCGCAAATTTCAACCAGGGCTGGCCCAAATTTGTCCTTTCTGCCTTCATGCATAGCGGAAACAGAGTTTTAAGTGCACTTACAATCCCATCCTGCCTTGAAACAGCGGATTTTACTGTTGAGCTTGAAACCGATTATCCGTTTATAAATGAGCTTAAATATACTGTCAGAAGTAAAAAGGATATCACTCTTGAAATTCAGTTGCCGTCCTTTGCCGTAAATATCACAGCAGACGGAAAGCCTGCGGTCAGTGATATGGTTTTTGAAATAAAAGCAGGCAGTGAAAGAAAAATTGAAATCACCTTTGATGCTCCTATTGAGTTAATCGACCGTCCCCATGATTTAAAGACTGTAAAGTGCGGCTCTCTTATTTTCAGTGTTCCTGTCGAAACGGAATATAAAATGTATGAATATGAGCGTGACGGGGTGGAAAGAAAATTCCCTTATTGTGATTATGAGCTTATTGGCAGATCAAAGTGGAATTATGCCTACAGCAGTGATGATTTTGAAATTTCAAGAAGCAAGCCCTCTGATATTCCGTTTTCCTCCGAAAAGCCTTGTGTTACTGTAAAAGCAAGGGTTAAGGAGATTGAGTGGGGCTATGAGGACGGCTATGACAGTGTTTGTGCAAAGGTCCCCGAAAGCCGTGAAGGTATAAGTGGGGAAGAGGAAATAACTCTTTATCCCTACGGCTGTGCAAAGCTTCGAATGACTGAAATTCCCCTTATAAAATAAAAAAAATAACGGAGACACTTCCTGTGAGGTGTCTCCGTATAATTTGCTTATTTATTTTGAAACGGGAACGTTTATTTCAAGGTCAGTAAGCGGGAAACTGCAGCAGGGATGAATACAACCGAATTTGAAGTCAGCAAGTCTTCTGTATTCAAGTGACTTCGGCACATAAACCTTACCTGAAAGAAGGTGAGAGTGACAGAAGCCGCATTCACCGCTTCGGCATCTTGCGGGAGCGGCAATGCCGTTCTTCTCAAGAATCTGAAGCACTGTGTCATTGGTGCTGCCTGTAACAGTCCATGTGTTGTCCTGTATTGTAACCTTGATTGAAACTTCTGCGGGAACGTCCGAGGGGTAGTCAGCCTGTGAAGCGGGATTTCTGAACTCACCGAACATTTCGTGACGCACATATTTCTTTTCAAGACCGAGCTTTTCAATTTCCTTGTCAAGGAAGCTGTACATTGCCTGGGGACCGCAGATGAAAAGTGAATATGCTTCATTTTCGGGAGCGTATTTCTTTATAAGCTCTGCTGTGATGAAGCCCTTTTCAAAGCCCTCTGCAGCCTCGTCGCTGAGTACATGAACAACATTTACCTTGCCTGTTTTCCTGATTTCATCAAGCTCATCATAGAAAAGAATATTTGCCTTATTACGGCTGCCGTAGATAAGAGTCATATTGAACTCTTCATCTCCGTCAATTACTGCGCCTGCCATTGAAATAAAGGGAGTGATACCGCTGCCGCCTGCAAGACAGATAACATTCTTTGCATCACGAAGGGGCTGATATTCAAACTGTCCTTCGGGAGCGGATACGGTAACGCAGGTACCTACGGTCCAGTTGTCGAGAATGTAGTTTGACATAAGTCCGCCGTCAACGCGCTTGATTGTAAGCATATATCTGCCTTCAAGTGCATCCTTGGGCTTTGATGAAATTGAATATGCACGGGTGATTTTCATGCCCTCAATTTCTTCAAAAACTGTAAGATACTTGCCTGCGCCGAAATAAGCGAGAGCGGTTGTGCCCTTTTCAGAGTCGGGAACGAGAACAAAGCTCTTTGTATCATCGGCTCTTTCAATAATTTCAGCAACCTTTACAAACTGCTTCTTAGGATGAAGTGCTCTTGCAAGTGCTGTTGCATTATCGGGAAATTCGGGAATGATAGCCTTTGCATTTTCAAAGGTCTTCTGACGTTCAGAAAGAAGGGATATGAATTTTGTTGCTTTAAGTGATTTTAAGCTTGCCATTTTATTTGCCCTCCTTAAGTGCTTTTATTGTAAGGTCAGCGGCTTTTTCGCCTGTGTAATATGCGCAGCCGTAGCCGTCGCCTCTTTCCTGTGTTGCACCGCAGAAAAGGAAGTTTTCAAAGGGCTGATCCTTAAGATACTGAATAGTTCTGGGAAGCATGCTGTCCCACTTTTCAAGCATATAGCCGTAGGGAGTGCCCCAGGGAGTGTTGAGATAGCGTGCGAATGTGGGAGGAAGTGCAATTTCGATTTCCTCAATATAGGGCTTGATGGAAATGTTAAGAGCCTTTTCGCAGGTCTCAATCATATCCTCTGCAACCTTGGTCTTGAATTTCTTATAGTCCTCGGGCTTTACATCCTTCATTACATCACCGAAGGTCATTGTAGTAAGGAAAAGCTGGCTTGTGCCCGCAGGTGTGCAGTCGGGGATAATTTCGTTGAGACAGTTGATGATGCAGTAGCCGCTGAAATAGCCCTGTGCTGCCTCATACTGCTTGTCGGAATCGGAATCGGGAGCAATGAATACGGAATAGTCGGTAATGCCGAGCTCTTCCTTTGTCTTGTTCATGCCGAGATATACTGTTGTAAGTGTGCAGGCAGTTTTTCTTGCATTGAGCATTTTCATCTGCTGCTTGGGAACATATTTTTCCTCCATAAGCTCTGTAAATACCTTGTAGGGATAGCAGTTACAGATAAAGCGCTTACCGTAAACCTCTTTTTCGCCGTTTATAACAACGCCTGCAGGCTTACCGTTTTTCATGATGATTTTTGTTACATCGGAATTGTACCAGATTTCTCCGCCGAAATCACGGATTCTCTTGTCAATTGCAAGGCTCATTTCGTGGCTTCTCAGATGAGGAATACCTGTACCGCTTCTTACGTAGCTGTGAAGCACGCAAAGATAATAAAGGAAGTCAAACTGTGAAGCGGGGGAGCCCATATAGCACCAGTAGGTGTTGAAAATATCCTGAGCCTTTTTAGGCATGCCGAGAGCATCAAGAGCCTCGTTCATGGTGTGGGATGTCATTCTCATGATATCGGGAACATCCTTAAGGCTTGCGGGAATTTTTGAGGGATCCTCAAGACAATCAAAAGCCTTGAACATGTTTATTGATAAGTCAAAAGCCTTCTTACAGCTTTCATAAGATCCGGGAACAAGCTCGTCAAGCTTTCTTGAGAAATTTTCAAAGCCTACGGGCATTCTTGCGTCAACGGTAACAGAAACACCGTTCTCGTTTATAAATGTATCCTTATCGCCTTCCTTTGCGGGAACAATAAGGCGGAAGGTGGAGTCGTGTCTGAACCACTTTACGTCTGCACCTATGCGGTTGAATACCTCTTCAATTGTGCCTGCTTCCTTTTCGTCGCCGATGCCTGCAAGCTCGTGAAGTGAGGGCTCAAACTCAAATCTGCCTCTTACGAAAGAAGAAGCCGAGCCGCCGGGAATGTTGTGTCTTTCAAGAAGCAAGGTTGAAAGACCGGCTTTTGCACAGTTGGCAGCAGCCGCAAGACCGCCGTTTCCTGCACCGATTACTATAACGTCATATACTTTACTCATAGAACCGTACTAACCTCCGTACATAAAAATACATCTTATTTTATCACCGTAAAGTTCGGAATACAACAGAAACAGGTAAATAAAAGAATATTCGGAAAAATAATCAAAATATTCTCTTGTCAATTATTCAAAATAACGATAGAATTAAAAATGAAGATGTGATAAACTGTTATAGGAAAGAAAAGGTGAACTATGATATACAGCATTTTCGATTCACCCGTAAGGGTTTACGGAATTCCGCAGTTCAGTGAAAACAAGCGTCTTGAGCGGTTCCCCGAGGAATTGCGTAATAAGCTTTGCGAGGCAGGCTCTCAGCTTGATCACATAACAACAAGAACTGTCGGTGCAAGAGCTGCTTTCAGGACCGATTCACAAAAAATAAGAATTGAAATGAAGCTTAAGACCCTTTCTCACGATGTGGGAATGTCCCGTTTTTCCTGCTCCTCGGCGGCTGTTTATACGGGAAAAGGTGAGAGCCTTGTTTTTCGCGGGCTTGCAGTGCCGGGCTTTGATGATATGCTCGGGGATATGGAATTTGAAGCATCGGACGAAATGCAGGATGTTATGATATTTTTTCCCCGTAATGAAATTGTTGAGGATATCCGTATCATTCTTGATGACGGAGCGGAAATTTTACCGCCCACTCCCTATAAATATGAAAAGCCCGTAATTTTCTTCGGCTCGTCCATAACCGAGGGCGGGCATGCTTCACTTGTGACAAATGCCTATACCGCTCTTCTTTCCCGGAGGCTTGATACGGAGTATTACAATTTCGGTCTGTCGGGCAGCTGTCTCGGGCAGACGGATATCGGAGAATATATCTGCTCTCTTTCCCCGTCTGTGCTTGTGCTTGACTATGACCATAATGCTCCTACGGCAGAATTCCTTGCAAAAACTCACGAAAAATTCTTCCGCCTTATAAGAGAAAGAAAGCCCGAGCTGCCCGTTGTAATGCTCTCAGCTCCCAATTTTTTCTGGATGAGTGAGGCTGAAAAAAGACGGGATATTATAAAAAAGACCTATGAAAATGCCGTTTCGGCAGGGGACAGAAATGTTTATTTCATTGACGGGAGCAGCTTTTTCAGTAAAAAGGAAATGCATTTCTGTACAACCGATACCATCCATCCCAATGATTACGGCTTTCATAAAATGGCAGAAAAAATTGAGCCTGTGCTCAGAGAAATTCTTGAAAAAATAAATTGACACAGAGGAGAAAATTATGACTATCTTACTTAAGCTGCGCTATCTCATTATGCTGCCCCTTCTTATCCTTACTCTCATCACCGGCCCCGTTGCCGTAAGCACCGAATCTGCAGAGCTTATTGCAACCGATACCTTTGTGCTTGAACAGGCATTTATGATGGGACAGGGTATCACCACCGACGGTGAATATTACTACACAAGCGGTGCACTTACCGCAATCAACCTCACAATCCTTGCAAAGTTCACGGTTGAGGATATGACACTTGTTGACACGGCAATCAATCCTCTTCCCGATGTCTGCATGGACCGCGGAAATAACCACATCGGCGGCATCAGCTACTATAACGGAAAGATTTATGCTTCCGTTGAAGGTCCCGACGAGGGCTATCCCTGTATTGTTGTTTTCGATTGTGAAACACTTGAATGCACAGGTGAGGTTTATGACCTTCCTTATGAAATTTATGACGATGGTGTGCCCTGGTGTGCAGTTGACAAGGAAACAGGCTATCTTTATGCTTCAAAGTGGAGCGACGCCGAAACAGTTTACTGCTATGACATCAACAACGAAATGACACTTGTAAAGGAAATTCCCCTTACAGGTCTTGGGGTGATTGACCGTATTCAGGGCGGTGAATTCTGTAATGGTGCTCTTTATCTTTCCAACGACCTGAAGGATAACGGAAATATCAAGAATATCCTTAAGCTTGATGTTGATACAGGTGAAGTGACTGTTGCAGCCGAAAGAAACGTAGGCGGAGAAAATGTTGAAGCTGAAGGCATTACCTTCCTTGAAACTGCAGACGGTGCAGTAATGCACGTGCTTGACTACAATAAGCTTGTAGGTGTGTTTGTGCATCACTATAAGGTTGATTTTTAATCTATGAGGAATTTATCATTTAATGATATAGAAAAGGCGGAATTCTCCTTTTATAAGGGAAATCCCGTGCTGAAATACACTCTTCCGAGTATGGTTGTTGCAGACCCTTCAATTCTTACACCCGATAAGGCACCCGATAAAAAATGGCATCTTTTTGCCCATACTTTTTTCGGCGTGTATCACTATGTCTCCGATGACGGAAATTCCTTTCATCAGACAGGCAGAGTTGCAAAGCATGCCATGCGTCCCGATGTGAAGCTTATTGAAGGAGAATATTATCTTTACTTTGAAAGAACGAGAGCCCCTGTTCTCAATGCTCTCAATTCCGTAGGTGTAAAGTGGAAATCCGAGATTTATATGTGTAAATCATCTGACCTTGTAAGCTGGTCACAGCCTGAAAGGGTAATAGGGCATACAAGAGACTATGAAGCCTGCCGCACGGGTGTTGCAATTTCCAATCCGTTTTTAATTGAAAAGGACGGAAAATTCCGCATGTATTATTCCTGCGGACAGACCTTTATAAAGGACTGCGGCTTTTCGGAGCCTACGCACATCACCTATGCGGAAAGTGATTTTCCGTATAAGGATTTTGTTTCAAGAGAAAAGCCTATAATAAGCCCTGATAAGAGCAATAAATATCTTAATTTATGCTCGGGGTGCATAAAGGTTTATAAGCTTTCTGATTGCTATATAGGGCTTCAGAACGGTATTTTTGAGGAAAACGGCAAAAGCTATTCCGCAATTATGCTTCTTCGCTCCGATGACGGAGAGAATTTCACATTCGTAAAGCCCCTTATTGTCCCCGAGAAAAAATATCCATGGATGGCACAGTTTGTCTATGCCTGCTGTATGACATATTACGACGGAAGGCTTCGTATATATTTCAACGCAAGAAATGTTGCAAATATGTTAAAGGGCAGAGAAAGCATAGGCTTTGTTGAAGCAGATGTATAATAAAAACTCAGGCTGATTTTCAGCCTGAGCTTTTTTACTTTATTTTACTTCGTATTTATAGGTGGTATCGTAATTCATATCTGCACAAAGATAAAGTGTGGGGGAGGTCAGGTCGTATATTGATGACCACTGTGTTGAATATACTCTGCCTTTTTCGTCGGGGTCGGTGCCTGTTATTCTTGCGGAATTCAGAAGACCCATGCCTTCTTCAATTGAAAGCACAGAATTTTTTGCGGAAAGCTCTTCGGTCAATATTTCGTAACGGTCAAGCCCCTGTTTTTCATATTCAAAGGGAACCTCATGCAGGTAGAAATTTGTTGCACAGATTATGCCGTTTTCCTTTTCGGTAACAACCATTTCATTGTTTACGTAGGAAACGACCACACTGTTACCTGCGGCGTCTGCAATCTGGAAATGATAGCAGCCCTTTGCAGCGGCATACATATCCACTCCTTCAAGAAAATCAAGTGCTTCATCAACGGTAGCACAGGTATCAAGCATAGCTCTTATAGCGAGTGTTGTTCCCACATCAGGCTTTTCGCTGTCCTGTGCGGTAGCAGGTGCCTGAAGCTGAAGAACACCCACTGCAAGTCCCTTTTCATTTATTCCGTCAAGAGGAAAATATGCTGTAGCAAGAGTGTTGATTCTGTCAAGCAGCTTATCGGGAGTATAAGTGTCGTTATAGCCGAGGAAGCTTAAGTTTACTACGGACACGGATTTGTAGCCGTCTTTAGGATTTGTTCTTACAACTGCAAGATCTGTCTGCTGATTGTCGAGATTTCTGCCGAGTATATGACCGCCCTCGGGAGTCGCGGCATAAAACATAGAGCAGGCAAGATTGGGAATTTCATAGGGTACATCAATAGGAAGTCCCTTGAGCATTGTTTTGAGAATATACTGCACAAGCTCTTCTTCGGTTGCGACGCCGCCTGCTTCAATAAGCTCGTCAAGCTTATAGTCGGCAGAATAATTTACCTCATATACACCTGTATCGTTTATTTCTTTTACAGATAATAATGTGCCAAGCTCACCACGGAATATTGCGAGCGCAGAAAAAACAAGAATACATATTACGCAAAGCGGAATAATTACAGCCAAAGCTTTTTTTGATATTTTTTTGTTCACTTTATTTCTTTTCCTTTCCTTTTACCTGTTGATTTTAATATAAATTACTCTTCACAATGTGTCAATAAAATAAATACTTTGTTCATAAAATGTTCAAAAAGCAGACGAGAAAAATCTCATCTGCTTAAATTTTTTATTCATCGAAAAGGGGAGTGGAGAAATATCTCTCTGCCGTGTCGGGAAGAATTGTGACAACGGTTTTGCCCTTGCCCAGCTTCTTTGCAAGCTTTATAGCCGCCGCAACATTTGTGCCCGAGGAAATTCCGCACATAAGACCTTCCTTTGCGGCTAAATCCTTTGCTGTCTGTAAAGCCTCCTCGTCGGAAACAATGTAGATATCCTCATAAATTTCCGTATTGAGAATTTCGGGGATAAGTCCGTCACCGATGCCCATCTGAATGTGTGCACTGACCGTACCGCCTGCGAGAATTGCCGCATTTTCAGGCTCAACCGCCCATATTGTCATGTCGGGATTAAGAGCCTTGAGTGTTTCGCCGATTCCCGTAATTGTACCGCCGGTTCCGATACCCGAGCAGAAGCCGTCAATGGGACCGCCCACCTGTTCAAGTATTTCAAGACCTGTCTGATGGCGGTGAATCATGGGATTTGCAGGGTTTTCAAACTGCTGAGGAACGAAAACATTGGAATCATCCTTTTCCATCTGCAGTGCGGTTTCAAGGCATTTTGCAATGGCGTCGCCGATGTTGCCCTCATCGTGGATAAGAACTACCTCTGCCCCGTAGTGGCTCATAAGCTTCTTTCTTTCAATGCTTACAGAGTCGGGCATGATAATTCTTACCTTGTAGCCGAGCACCGCACCAACAAGGGCAAGACCGATACCCTGATTGCCCGAGGTTGGCTCAACGATAATGCTGTTTTTGTTAATAACGCCTCTTTTTTCAGCATCCTTTATCATATTGTAGGCAACTCTTGTTTTGATTGAACCGCCTACATTAAGACCTTCATATTTCACTAGCACCCTTGCAGAATCGTCGGGTACCATATTGTTTAACTGAACAATGGGAGTGTGTCCTATTGCATCAAGAATATTATTGTAAATCATATCGCATCTCCTGAATAAAACTGAATACCATTTTACAGTATCTTTCTGTGAACTGCAAGCACAAAACAATGAAATATTTCTATATCATTATATTAATAAAAAAAATTGTTGCAACCGTTTCCGACTGCAACATTTTTTATTCATCAACTATGGCATTTGGGCTTGCCTGCTTTATTTTAAGAGACAAATCTGAAAAAAGCATCTTATGCTTTGTGTATAAAACGGAAAAGGTAAAGCTTTTGCGTATGTGCTTTGATCTGATTCTGATTCCCACTGTGCCGATTAAAGGCAGGTGTAAGGCTTTTACTTCATATATGTCCTTATAGGCTATCATAATTGTGCGGTTCTGAATATTTTTTCCCGCCCCCGTGAAATTAAAGCCGTAAAGCCACAAGGAGTCTTCCTTGAATTCAATTTTCCGCTGTGCAAAAAAGCAATGATTCAATATGAAAATCAATACCCATAAGCCCATAACAGGCATACCTTCGAATCTGCTGCCTCCGGAAACTACCCGCCCGAAATCGGGAATAAAAAGTAAGCCGCATGCAGATATAATCAATAACGACAGTATATCAATGAGTAATACTACGGAAAATCTTATTTTGTGCATAGTAAGAACCTCTTTTTCTTATCTGAAGCTTTTTATCCAATTTATAAGGGAATTGTGCCAGATATTTTCTTTTACATCCCTTTTCATCTGCTCGGTAACAGGGCCGTTTTTTGCCATTTTAGAAAGAATTGCTGCCTGTAATTCCTCTACCGTCATTTCCTCATAAGGCTTGTCGGGAACGGCTGCTGCGGGCTCCTTTGGTTTTATTTCTTCCTTATCTGCAAGCTTGATTTCATTGCTTTCTTCTGTTTTTATTTCAACAGGCTTTTCAATTTTTATTTCAGCTTCCATTGGGGTAAAATTAAGTTTGTTGTTATTGTCGGGGATAAAAATATCACCCGAATCTGCTTTTATAGTTACAGTTATTTGATTATCTTTTACTGTTATTTTGTCGCCCGATAAAGCACCCGTATAAGCGGATGCCGCATGGCAGGGAATGGTGAGTGTGCAGTCCTTGTCGTCATTATTTACCGCTATAATAACCGATTTTCCGTCAAGTGTTCGCGAAAATGCATACTGCCTGTTTGTAAGACGAAGCTCCTTGTAATCACCGTAGGAAAGCTGGGGGACAGCCTTTCTTACCTTACACAAGGCACTTATGATTTTAGTGCAGGGGTTATCATTGATTGCATTCATATAGTCACCGTAATTAAGGGCGGGGCGCAGTGAATCGTCACTGTGACACTCCTTTCTTCCCTCAATTCCAAGCTCCGAGCCGTAGTAAACGGAAGGGATACCGGGAAGAGTAAAAAGAAGAATATGACAGGGAACATAATGCCTTTTATCGGAAAGCTTTGTGTAAATTCTTTCCACATCATGATTATCGGTGAAATTGTAAAGCCGAAGCTCTTTACTCATATCGTAAAGACGCTTTACGGTGTGGGCAATTTCAAAATAATTACGGTCGTTGTGTCCCGAATAAAGCGCCTTGTGCAGATGATAGTTTGTAACGCTGTGCAGGGTGCTTTCATTAGCCCAACGGTTATAGTCTCCGTGGATAACCTCACCCATAAGCCAGAAATCGTTTTTAACCTCGTTTGCGGTAGCGCGAAGTGCCTTCATAAAATTGAAATCAAGCACATCTGCCGCATCAAGTCGTATGCCGTCAATGTCAAATTCGCTTACCCAGAATCTTACAACCTCGCAGATATAATCTATAACTGCGGGGTTTTTCTGATTGAACTTTACGAGTAAATCATAGCCGCCCCAGTTTTCATAGGAAAAGCCGTCATTATATGAATTATTTCCCCGAAAATTAATGTTGTACCAATCCTTATAGGGGGAGCTTTCTCTGTTTTTCTGAATGTCCTTAAATGCAAAGAAATCTCTTCCCGTGTGGTTGAAAACACCGTCAAAAATTACCCTTATTCCGCTTTCGTGACAGAAATTTATGAATTTTTTCAGATCGTCGTTACTGCCCAGTCTTGAGTCACATTTTCTGTAATCCGTGGTCTCATAGCCGTGACCTACCGACTCGCACAAAGGCCCGATATATAAGGCATTGAAGCCGATTTCCTTAATGTGACTTACCCAGTCGTAAAGTCCGTCAAGTCTTGATACGGGAGAGCGGTATTCATTGATTTTTTCTGCCCCCGTAAGCCCTAAAGGATATATGTGATAAAAAATTGCTTCATCGTACCAAGCCATAAAATTTCTCCGATTATTTGTTGAAAAGCTCTGCAGCCTTTATAAGATTTTCCTGCGAAAAAGAGGGGATTCTTCCGAGTCCGTCAGGCCCCACATTGAGAAGATAATTTATTCCCATGTCATTAAGCTTTTTTCTTCTTTGGGCAATTTCCTCAGGCGAAATCCAGTTCTGATCGTAATATTTGAAGCCCCATGAGGAATTGAGTGTGCCTGCGGTTTCATAAAGCCCGTAGGGGGAATATTTTATGCCGTCAAGACTGTTGGGATCACTGCTTTCATCCACTGCAAAAGATGTGGGATATTCGTTGTCACCGAGGGATACATAGTCATAAGCACCGTTGCCGATTCTTGAATTTATGAGGCAGTCGGGCTGATATTTTTTTACGAGGCTGTTAAGCTCAAGGCTCTGCTGCTTTGTGATTGTATGAGGCACATCAAACCACATAAGAAGCAGGTCGCCGTAGTTTTTTACAAGCTCCTCAACCTGTGGCTTTATCTTTTCTTCAAAGCAGATTGAAAAATCCTTTTTTTCTCTTTCGGGGAAGTCCCAGCTGTTGTCCCAGCTGACACCTGAACAGCCCGAAAATTTATCATAGCCGCCACCGTGAAAATGATGCCAGTCAAGCTCCTGTGAGTAGTAAAGACCGAATTTCAGTCCGTGCTTATAGCAGGCTTCAGCAAGCTCTGAAACAACATCTCTCCCGAAGGGTGCTGCATCAACAACATTGTAGCGGTCCGCCTTTGAATGCCACAGGGCAAAGCCGTCATGGTGCTTCGATGTAAATACAAAATATTTCATACCTGCATCCTTTGCAAGGCGAATCCACTGGTCTGCATTGAAATAAACGGGATTGAAGCTTTTTGCAAGAAGCTCATATTCACAGTTCGGAATAGCCATAAAGCTCTGAATCCATTCTGCGTAGTCATTTACCCGTCTTCCTTTATATTCGCCGCCGAGAAGGGAATAAAGCCCCCAATGAGCCATCATACCGTAACCCGCCTCGCGGAACCACTGTCGGTTATCCATAGTATCACTCCTTAACATAAGCACAATTATGGCATAAAAACCGATTTCCGTCAATAGACTCTGATTGCTTTGAGGAAAAATGTAAATTTTTTTTGAATAAACTATTAAGTGATATGTATAAAAAGTAAAAAGCAGTCAGATTTGTGCGTATTTTGTTTGACTTTGCTACATGCAGTTGTTATAATTATTATGAGAATATGCGTTAACTTTTATTATTTTATTATAGATTTTCCCCGGAGGCGGTCTTATGAAATTTATTAAAAAATTGTTGGTCGTTGTGCTTTGCCTGATGATGCTTGCTACAACCATGGTGAATGACGGTTGGCTCACACTTGTTGAGCCTGTTACATCCTCTGCCATGTCAGGACATGAGCAGGCGTATAACGATACACGAATAGAGCTTGATTTCAATAAAGACTGGAGCTTCGGCTTTACCGATGACGATGCTGCATATCTCAAGGGCTTTGATGATTCATCATGGGAAACGGTAGATTTACCTCATGACTTCAGCATTAGTCAGGCATTTACCACCGACGGAGAAGCAGAAGCCGAAAACGGACAGCTTCCCGGCGGTACGGGCTGGTACAGAAAATGGTTCAATCTTTACGAATATTACACGGGCGACCGTATATTCCTTAACTTCGACGGTGCATATCAGCACACCTATGTTTATGTGAACGGTCAGTATGTCGGTGAAAACCATTACGGCTACAACAGCTTTTCCTTTGAAATTTCAGAGTATCTTATCTGTTCGAATACCGCGCTTAACCTTATTGCCGTAAAGGTTGTGAATGAGCTTCCCACAAGCCGCTGGTATTCAGGCTCCGGTATCAACCGTGATGTTACTCTTACCATTGCAGGTCCTGTTCACATTGCTCTTTACGGACCGAGAATCACAACCCCTGACCTGCATACCGCAGACAAAGCACATGCTAATGCAAAAATCAAAATACATAACGATACTGCAATTTCAAGAATCATCAGTGTTGAGGCAACCGTTCTTGACAAAAAACATAACCCCGTAAGTGAAACCGTATCGTCAGGTCCCGTTACAATACCTGCAGAAACAGAAAAAGAAGTAACGCTTGCACCTGAGGTTGAAGATCCGGAGGAATGGTCGGTTGATAATCCTGCGCTGTATATGCTGCGTACTGTTATAAAGGACGAGAAAACGGGAGAAATCCTGGATGAATACCACACAACCTTCGGCTTCCGTTGTGTTGAATGGGATGCCGACAAGGGCTTTATGCTCAACCACAAGCCTGTAAAGCTAAAGGGCGTATGTCTTCATCATGATCAGGGTGCTTTGGGTGCGGCACAGGAATATGATGCAATTTACCGTCAGCTTAAAATTCTTAAGGATATGGGCTGTAATGCCATCCGTACCTCCCATAACACCGCTTCAAGAGTTTTCCTTGAGCTTTGCAATGAAATGGGCTTTTTGGTCATAGAGGAATTCTTTGACGGCTGGGATGTTTCCAAAAACGGTAATGTCAATGATTTCAGCGAATACTTTAACGAGGTTGTTTCGGTTGACAACAACGCTATCGGTGCCGAGGGACAGAAATGGTTCCAGTATGTAGTTGAGCATACAATTCTCCGTGACGAGCACGACCCTTGTATCATTGCGTGGGACATAGGCAATGAGCTGTGCAATGTTGATGATGCTTCCGCCACAGGCAATTACGAGTCAATTGTAAATTCAATTCTCAATATCTGTAACAATCTTGACCCCGACAGGGCAGTTCTCCACGGCAACAATGACTTCGATAATGAAACTCTTAAAATGATTGACGATAAAATGGACGTTATCGGCGGTAACTACAACCCCTGGACATGGGTGAATATTATGAGTGACCCCTCCGATTCGCGTTCATCAAAGCCCTTTGTGGCAACAGAGTCTGCTTCTGCCATCACAAGCAGAGGCGTGTATGATACCATGGATTACAATGATTTCCAGTGTACATCATATGACACGGAAGCTGTTCCATGGGGTAACACTGCTGCACAGGCTTGGTATTATGTTGCAATGAACGACTGGTTCTCCGGTGAATTTATCTGGACAGGCTTTGATTATATAGGTGAGCCTACCCCCTGGAATGACGGTTATAAGGATAACGCAAATGCGGTTCCTAATTCATCATACTTTGGTGTTGTTGACACCGCAGGCTTTGAAAAGGATAGCTATTATCTCTACAGAAGCCTCTGGAACGAAAAGGATACAACCCTTCACCTTGTTCCCGGCTCATGGAATAAGGAAAAGCTTTATACGGAAAACGGCTATGTTAATGTTGCCGTATATTCAAACGCAAAAAGTATTGAGCTGTATCTTGGTGATGAGCTTATTGCAACTGCAACCTCTGAGGTCAAAGAAACTGATGCAGGTTATACCTACAGGATCTGGAATGAAACTGTTCTGAACACATCTGTGTGCAACACTTCAGAGTTTTATACAGACGAGGGCAGCAATTTTTATTCACAGTTCAGAGTAAAATATGCCGCGGACAAGCTTTTCGTTAAGGCTTACGATGAAAACGGAAATGAAATTACCGATACCGTAGGCTCCACAGAATCCGTAAAAGGTACTGCCACACAGGTTGTAACAAGCATCTGGAATGACGAAAATACCTTTGTTGCCGACGGTGCGGATTTTATCTATGTTGAATTTGAAGCAAGAGATGCCGACGGTAACTTCATGAATGACTACAACGGTACTCTTGATGTCAAGGTTGCCGACTCATCCTCAAGATATGCAAAAATTGTGGGTGTTGACAACGGTAATCCCGCAACAACAAAAAAATATCAGCAGGCATCTGTTCTTATTTCCGAGTCCGAGGCTGAAATTCAGATGTTCAACGGCAGAGCCCTTGTAATTCTCCGCACAACCGAGGAGGAGGGTCCCGTTACAATTACCGCAACAACCTCCGAGGACGGCACAGGTCCTACTGTTCAGGGTGCTACCGTAACCACTGTTTCCGAATCGGGCATACATCTTACCGACGAGCTTGATGAGGTTATTACACAGAACGGAAATACATATAAGCCCACTCTTTACGATGAATATGAAATTGTAAAATATCATATCAATCAGCTTGAGAAGCCTGAGGTCGGTACAGGCTCAGGTTCAGGCTCCGGTTCTGTGAATTATGTGTATGATTGTAATAATTTTGTTGCAAAAACTGATGTGCTTATCCCTGACGGTGATTATGTTTTCTTTAACAACTATAATGTTCTTACAGGAACGTCAGCCGGTGATAACGGATTTGTCAGTGAAAAGGTAACAGAATACGAACATAATAGCTACGGCACAGTTACGCACTTTGAAACAAAGTATTCAAATGTTTACACTATTACATATATTGCAGATGCAAATGCTTATCAGATTGTAAATAAAGCTACAGGAAAATACCTTTATCTTAATGGTACAGCTCTTTCCTTCAGTGACACTCCTCAGACGCTTTCAATAAAGCCTGCGATGTATGACAGAGGATATGTAAGCATCTGTTCAGGCAATAATTATATTGCAGTAAATTCTGACGGAATATTCAACGGATATGCAGGCTCAGGTTCTCAGATTTATTTGTATGCTGTAACCGAGAATGTAATAATTACAGAGCCTTCTCAGCCGGAGCCTGTTGACGACTTATGCTACATCTATACTGTCAATATGGGTGATGCACAGCTTATTCCCGACGGTAACTATGTTGTCAGAATCGGTAATGCCTTAATGTCGGATGAAGAATATAATTCATGGTCAATATTGGTAGATTCCACTATTACCGATGCTACTGCCGCCACAGGCGGCACATATCCGGATGAAAGCTTCAGAACCGACACTGCAAATATGCTTAAGTTTACTCATCAGGGAGATAATACCTACTACATTCAGAATGTTTCAACAGGAAAATATCTTTATGCATTTTCGAAGTATATGCTGCGATATGGTGATACCCCCGAGGCAATTACCGTAAGTGCAGGATATGACGGCTCAATAAGACTTTCAGTTCCCCATTACAGCACCTTGTATGCTACTCTCTCTTTTACATACAATGCAAACGGAGAACGATTTGATTATGTTGAACTGGCAGGCGACATAAACGGCAACACAACGGCATGGCTTTATTCCACAAATGCCCAGGTGCCCGAAACACCTTCAACCCCCTCAACACCTGAAGCAAGCACGGCATTTACCCGTTATGTAGTCAGCAATACTGCGACTCCCGTGCCTGACGGAAGATATGCTCTTTGTAACTATAATGGCGGTGTTTACCGTCTTATGACAGGAAATAATGCTTATCATGACTCAATCAAGGGCTTGGCATACTATGATGCCACCGCTGTTGTTGCTTCCGGCGGCAATGAGCTTTCATCTGTTCCCGAGGACTATGTATTTACCTTCAAGCGTCTTGACAACGGAAAATATACCGTTCAGCACAGCAGCGGTAAGTATCTTACCATAAACGGCGGAGATAATCTTACTCTTGAAGCTACCCCCAGTGAGCTTAATGTTGCAGTCAACAGCAATGGTGATATAGGTCTTTACAATAATAACAGAGATTTCATAGATTTCTTTGCAAGTAACGGCTCTCTTTTCAGCGTATGGAATCCCAGCGCTATTGACCCCACAGGTAACAGAGCATTGCGCCTTTATGCTGCACCTGTTGTTGAAGAAGGCGGAGATTCCGGTGATTCGGGTGACTCCGGTGATTCAGGTGTTACGGGCGGCGGTACCGCTACGGGCAGTGCCGATAAGCTTGATCTTTATAATGAGCTTCATAAGGGTATCGGCGAGGACTATTCAATCTACACAAGAGAAAGCTTTGAAGCGCTTCTTCGTTGTCTTGAAGACGGTGTGCAGGTATTCAAGGATGAAAATTCAACCGATGCCGATTATGCAGCCGCTTCAAGTGCCATAGAAGCTGCTATCGCTGCTCTTGAAATGGATATCAAGAAAATTGACGGTACGCTTTTTAAGTACGGATATGATAATTCAAACGGCACTTCGGACTACTCCGACGGTGGACTTCTTATGAATGCCATTGCGGTTCAGCAGATGAAGGAAGCAATTCTTTCAGATGCTAATCTTGTAAATCAGATAAAAGAAATCATCGATTATGATGATACATCTTTCTACGGAGAAAACGAAGCAAGCGATGCGCTTGATAAGGTTGCCGAGGCTTATGCGAAGATTTATACGCTTCAGTTCACAGGCACGCCCTATAACGGCTCGCCCGATACAAACAAAGCAAATAACTGGGGCGATATGTCAGCTCACGCAAAAAATTCTGTTCCCGTGTCTCTTTGGAATCTGTGGACAAAGGTAAATACTCACGGTGTCAACGACCCCAAAGATGTTGATGACGGTGCTTCAATTCAGGGGCTTGCAAGTGCAACGCTTGAAAACGGTGTTGTAAACTCCCATGCAGCATATACCAATCCGCTTCCTTATGCCAACGACGGTAAAAACAGCGGTGATGACATTGGAAACTATGTTTACGGATATGACTCAAGCAAGGGCTACAGACAGTTTGTGCTTTCTGACCTTTCAGGTATCAGCGTATATTTCCCCGATCTGTTCAGCAGAGAGGCTATTGACGCAAACGGAAACGTAACAACTGCCACACAGGGACAGTTTGCTAAATATTACTGGGATGCACAGTTCCCCATATTCATAAGCACCGACGAATACGGTGTAAATACCTACAACTTTGACAGTAAGGATACCACCTACCTTGTTCAGGGTGATTTCAATGACAAGGAACACACGGTTGATATGGAGCTTAATGAGGTAGGCTCATGGTCAATTTTCGGTCCCAATACAAACACTGTTGACAAAAAGGTATCAGGCTTCTTCCCCTTTAACTATAAGCAGGGTAAAACAACATATTCAGGTGAAAACGCTATTTATCACTATGGCTTCACCTTTGAGCATAATTTCTATATTCCCAAGGGCGGTAAGCATATAAACGGTGATGACGTTATCTTCAACTTCTCGGGTGACGACGATGTTTATGTTTACATCGACGGTGTTCTGGTTCTTGATAACGGCGGTCTTCACGGAGCCCGTGAGGTTACTGTCAACTTCACAAACTGTTCAATCAACTATCAGTTTGCAATGGATGTTACCGACGGCGCACTCAAGGGCAATGAATACGAGCTTACATATTCATACAACAAGATCGTTGAAGGTCATCCTGATGCAGCAGACTATAGTGCAGATACTGTTGCCGCGCTTAACAAGCTTCATGAGGTTATAAGTGACGGTCAGGTACATACACTTAACTTCTTCTATCTTGAACGAGGTGCGTCTGACTCAAACTGCCGTATGTCCTTCAATCTTTCAGAAACCTCTGAAGAGGTGCGTATTGTTGACCAGGTGCTTACTCTTGACTACGGTCTTCCCGTTGAGTATAACATCAATGATAACAACAATATTTCACAGGCAGCTATTGATAACAATGTAAAGGTTGAATATCTCGGTCTTTGTGCCGTAAATGAAGAGGTTGAAAAAACCTACACATTTGAGCTTCCAAAAATTGAGGTGCCCTTTGAGGATGGTGTTACATATTCCGTTGATGGAATGAAATACGGAACATGTACCATTGACAAGGACGGCAATACATCTTACAATCTGACCTCAATGAATATGAGTGAAGCCGAGCATTTCTATGTATGTGCAAAAATTACGGGTGACCCCACATATTCCGAGGACATTGTATATTATCAGATTGAAAAAACCACATTCGTTCCTGCATCCACAATTTATTATGAGGATACCTTCAATACCATAACCTATGCCCCCGGCAAGGTTCCTGATTCCTACAATAACACCCGGAATCAGTATGGTATATGGAAGACCGATGGTATGCAGGAAACCACACTCAAGCAGAATGCTGACCTTACCGACAGTGAAGCAAATCCCTACGGCTATGAAGAGGAATATCTTTCATTTGCCGAATTCAGCGGCGGTTCGCTTCATTATGTTGATGTAAGCACAAAGAATAATCCCAATTCAAAATTCAGCGGCGGCTCGGGTGCACAATGGCCCACGGTTGATTTTACATTCACAGGTACAGGCTTTGACCTTATAAGTGTAACCGACAGTACATCGGGTGCCTTCAGTGTAACCATAAAGGATACGAACGGAAAGGTTGTAAAAACCTCCGTTGTAGATACCTTCTATGGCTATAACTACGGCAGACTTTATGCGGATGCCAACGGTAAGCCCACACTTGACAGTACGCTTATTCCTATGTACAGGTCAGAAAACGGTACATGCACCTCCGATGAAAGATATTACGATGAAAATGGTGCCATCACCGATGAGATTCACTACAAAAACGGTGATGAAGTTGTTGAATGGGATACCGGCATACCCGCTTATGCCTATGCCTATGGATGGGTTATTGCAACGGACAACTCATCGGAAAGACTTTATCAGATTCCCGTAATCAAGATAACCGATCTTGATTATGCTACCTACAGTGTGACAATTACCCCCACCTTTGCAAGCATGTTCGGTCATTCATCCACAGCTCCTGACGGAACAAGCTATTACAGAGTTTATCTTGATGCCATCAGAATATATTCACCTGCGGGTGAGGGCGACGGTATTCAGCATAAGGATGTAAAGGATGCTTATGCTACCGACGATGAGCTTTATCCCAGCTATCTTGAGCTTAAAAACATGCTTATCGGTGCCGATTCGCTTTCCGAGACGGATGCACAGGGTATAATTTTTATTGACGGTATCGCGGCTCTTGATAATGATCTTGAAACCTATAAGAATGCAGGTCCCAATAATGAACTGTATCTCGGTAAGGATCAGGCTGTAGCCTTTGAAATATGGGCAACTGCCGTTCCCACGGACATTCAGATAGGCACAAAGCTTGCTCACGGAAAGCCTGCATTAACGGTGTCTTATGCTGCAAAAACCACGGAAAAACAAATAAAAACGGCAACCGATATATACTATTCCTTCAACACCATTCTTCCCAACGACGGTAAGCTTACATGGAGACAGATTGAAGGCAGTGACGGTAATTTCTATTACACCACGGGTACGGTTGTTATACAGAATACGGGTGATGAGGGAAGTGTGCTTTCTGTTACCAACATCAAGTGGACCTTCTCACAGAACGGCGGTAAGGGTCATTTCCGTATTCCCACCGAGGTAGGAAATGATGTTGTATTGTTCTCTGTTACGGAGGATACACAAAGAGCGGCATATTCTCTTATGAGAATGAGAACTGCGGCACTTGAGGTTGAGCAGACTGAAGCTCCCGTAATTGCAACGGATTCACAGGGCAACAGTGTTGTTACAATGAAGCTTAAAACATCAGCCGATGTTGCTTCTCTTGAAATAACCGATGAATTTATGAATCCTGTTGAGCTGCAGGATATTGAAATTGTGCCTGTTGTCTCTGAGGATGACGGCACGACAGAATGGACTGTAAGCTTCACCACAGGTGAAAGCGGCACCTTTACATATCTTGTAGCCGGTGTTTATGCTAACGGCTATACCGATTATTCCGCAGCCGTTGCAGTTACCTTTACTGTTGAAGAGCCCGCAACAGAGGATGTCCCCGAGGATATTCCCGAGGATGAAACAGAGGATGATTCTTCTTCGTCTTCTTCAATAATCTCTGTTTTTGCAGGTATTTATAAAAAACTGATTGAATTTATCAGAACAATCCTCGCACTGTTCGGAATTGCACTTTGATGATAAGAAAAGGAGGTTAAAGTTAAATTGAAAAAGCTATACACAAAACCCATGATAACCTTTGAAACTTTATCTTTATCATCAAATATTTCTTCCGGATGCGCTATGAACGGTACAAACAGTGCAGAGTATATATGTCCTGTTTTGAATGAAGAAACGGGATGGACCATTTTTTCTGATAACACAATCTGTACGATGGTACCGGGACCCAATGATACAGTATGCTATCATGTGCCCTTTGCAAACATAAATATTTTTGATTCATAATTATTTCAAAGCAGAAACGGAGTTCGGCAAAAAAGCGGACTCCGTTTCTTAAAAAAAGGTGTTTATATGAAAAAAAGATTGATTGCAGCCCTTTCGGCGGCAGTGCTTATTTCTCTTATGCTTATGCCCGCCTGCGGTAAAAATGAAGTTCCTGCTGATGTTAATCAGCCCGATGCTGTGTTGCCTTCAGATGAGACTGTTGCCGCTGACACGGAAAGCTCTGCTTCTTCGCAAAGCACGGAAATTGCAGATTCCCCACAGACATCTCATGATGCGGATGAAACAACACAAGTTTCTCCCGCAACGGATATTCAGGTTGAAAATCCCGAGCTTACAACGGTTGTTCCTGAAGTCTCACAGCTTGGTGTTACTGTTGACAGCTGGCTTAAAATTTCGGCAATTACGGAATATAACGGTGTTCTTGCCGTTGTTGCGGAAAATGTGTCTGACACCGATGTTGAATATGCGTCTCTTTCCGTAAAAACAAATGGCGGCACACTCACATTCAATGTTTCTGCCTTGCTGCAGGGTGAAACGGCTCTTCTTTTATGCAATGAAGCAGTTACATGTAACGAAGCCGAAAGCTACACATCATGGCAGACAGAAAACAGGGTGGATTTTACAGAGCCTCCTGTTATGAATGAAAATAAAATTGAGCTGCAGCTTTCCGACGGGTCAATATCCGTAAAAAACATTTCGTCAGAGGATATCACAACGGACATATTTATTTATTATAAGGATAAAATAAATAATATACTCAACGGCAGCGTAACCCGCCGTATCCGTGTTTCACCTCTGAAGGCAGGCGCAAATACCTTTATAAACACCAATGATATGCAAAAAGAAAATTGTCAGATAATTTTTACTGATTTCTGATTTAATTTGTACAAACGGGGTTTTTCAGGCGGATAACCTGAAGAACCCCTTGTTATATATTGGGTACTGTTTTTACTTTTTTTATCTCCATTTCTGGTTGGAGTGCGTAAACGAACCCACTCAACCAAGAAAAATATAAGAACCCGGCTCGCTGACGAAATCAAAGATTTCTGGCGTGTACCCGGAACCTTGTTATTCGCGTTGCTCATAATATGTCGCCATACTCGCTTGGGGCGCGTCGTGATACTTCCTGTTTTTCTTCTCCTTCGCCTCTCTTCATCCGCCCGCGGCGGCGGTCGGCTCCGTCATCTGGTCCCTCACATTGGTTCGTGCCGTAAAAGAGGTCGTGTGTCCGCATCCCGTCTGAAAAATTTGGCAGAAAAAATAAAAAATCCTCCGATACCGAAAGGTATCAGAGAATTTCTTGTGCCGGTGTTCATAAGGGATTTAATTTAATCAAGGCGTAGCCTTGGATATCATCAACACGTAGTGGTGTATCTCATCAGAACGAAGTTCTGTATATCATCATTGCGAAAGTATCTACAGCCTGCGGCTGATGATATGCACCCTGTCGGGTGATGATATACGCCTTCGGCGATGATATACCATTGCTTTCGCAATGGATAAAAAATAGGCAAGCCTTTAAGCTTGCCTATTTTTGGTCGGAGTGACGGGATTCGAACCCACGACCTCTTGGTCCCGAACGCGAAATCTTATTTATTGTACTGCATTATACTATGTTGTAAATGTTGATATACATAGGATTGTTAAAGGTTAATAATATACTGTAATCAATTTTATCTGTGTAAACTTTGATATTATGTTAGAAAAATTGTTAGAAATGTATTAGAAACATATCATTACAATCTCGCTAAAGTAAAAAGTCTGCAGTAAGTCCGATTGTCGCAGGCAACCTATAGTTAAACTAAAAAGGGGAGATAAAAGGCATTTTGTCTTTTTTCTCCCCTTTTTTAGGATAGGATTGTTTAAACTGCGTAGCAGTGCGAAGCACTCCGTAGCAGTAGCAGTTTTCAATGTTTTTTTGTTGGAAACTTGCTGTTCAACAAAAAAATGTTGTAAACTGCGAACAATCTGCAGAAAACTATCGGTTGCCGAACAAAGTAAAATTTCTGCATTAATACAAATCTGATGTAACTTTTTTTACTTTCCCGAGAATCAAAGTATTTTTAATTGTCTGTTTTTCTGTAGGATATTTCGGATTCAAAGGATACAACATAAAATTTGTATGTTCATCATTCAAAAATGCAATTTTTCTGTAATATGTTGTTTGCGACTGTTTATCAGCAATTGCTACAATATCACCGTCATTTATTTCTGTTATATCAACATACTCTATTGATACTTTACTGTTTTTTGGCAATACGGGGAACATTGAATCATCTATTACATCAAAAAAAGAAGGTGTTACAATTTCTTGCCTTATTGTCAATTCATCATCTGTTGAAACAGATGTATAGTTCATTGCACCTATTCCTTTTTCAATTATTTTGTCGCCTTCATTGTTCATCAATTGCACAATTTTATATAGTGGCATTGATTCGAATTCTTCTTTTGCTTTTTCGAAAACTTCTTTTGAAAAACTATTTTCAAATAGTCCGAACACAGAGTATAATGCAGCATTTCGAATAAAGGTTATTACCCCCTGAAATTCTTTTGGGGCATTATCTATATATGCTTCAAGAATAAGCGCTTCTTCATCCTCAAAATTGCAGGCTTTAGCAATTGCTCTTGATACCTCGTCCGACGGAGTGCGGTTGTTTGTATCATTTTTCAGAGTGCTTATATAGGAAGCAGTAAGTTTTACTCCGAGTTGATTACATCTTTTTGCAATTTCTTTGACGGATAAACCGCTTTCATTTATTATATCGTTAAGTAATTTTGTATATGCCATTTCACACACCTCGCAGTAATAATAACATAGGGTAACAATTTTGTAAATAGCAAATCACAAAAAAGTTATTTTTATTGTTGACTTTTGTTTTTTGTAGTGCTATTATGATAACTGAAAAGTAAGTTATTGCAAACATAACAGTAAGTTGGTTGCGGTTTTTATGTAGCGTGAAAGTGATAACTCCCCTAAAAAAGGGGTCTTTTTAGGGGAGTCACTCACAACTGCACTAGCAAAAGGTTAGTATTACCCTTTTGCATAACTTGTGTTTTTGTGTAATTTATTATTCAAAATTATATTAAGGAGGTGCTTGATATAGGCACAAATCGAAGCCGTAAATGGCAAATAACAATTAATAATCCCCTTGATTATGATTTCACACACGAAAAAATTAAAGAAATAATGCAAAGCCATAAATATCTTTATTTTTGTTTTTGTGACGAAATCGGCGAACAAGGAACACCGCACACTCACATTTTTATGCAGTTTGAAAATGCAGTTTCTTTTGATACAATTAAAAGCAGATTTCCCGTTGCGCATATTGAAACGGCACAAGGCACTGCTGAACAGAATCGTGACTATATACGAAAAGAAGGTGCTTATCTTGACAGTAAGAAAAAAGAAACAAATCTGATTGAAACTTTTGAAGAATACGGAGATATGCCGTTGGGCAAGAGTGCGAAGAATTGCAAGATTTCTGATGAAGTTTTACTGTTAATTCAAGACGGTGTTTCAACATCAGATATTGTAAAACAATATCCGTCTTATATGACAAAAATACATTGTATTGAAGAAACAAGACAAATTATTCTTTCTGAAAACTTCAATAATAAATGGCGTAATATTGAAGTTGTTTATATTTACGGTGAAACGGGAACGGGAAAAACTCGCTCTGTAATGGAAACATTCGGTTATGAGAATGTATGCAAGGTCACAAATTATAATCATCCGTTCGATAATTATAAGTATCAAGATGTTTTACTTTTGGATGAATTTCGCAGTTCTTTATCTCTTAAAGATATGTTGCAGTATCTTGACGGATATCCGATTGATTTGCCGTGCCGATATTCTGACAAGAGTGCAATTTTTACTAAAGTATTTATTATAAGTAACATTCCGTTTAATGAGCAATACAGAGAAATACAGAGAAATGAGCCGGAAAGTTGGAACGCTTTTGTCCGGAGAATTAACAAAATAATCAAATTCGAAAAAAACACGGAATTGCCTTTTTCTGATAATGAAAATGATATCGTAAAAATCGAAGAAGCACCGCAATTATACTGTATTAAAATTAGATAGGCGGTGGCAGTGTGTTTGATGATTATTCTGATGTATTAACAGTTACGGATTTATGTGATGCCTTGTGTATAGGTAAAAATACTGCTTATGAATTATTAAAGTTAGATGTAATCAAAAATATTAAAGTCGGAAGAAAATATTTAATACCTAAAGTTTGCTTAATTGATTTTGTAAATAAGTATCGTTAAATTTGTTTGTAATGATAGGTTTCTTTATAGAAAGGAGTAAATTATGACGGGAAGCCTACAAATTAAAAACGGCAAATATTATGCTGTTATAAATCTTACCGATAATAAAGGTAAAAGAAAACAGAAATGGATTGCAACAGGATATGAAGAAAAGAACAACAAGAAAAAAGCAGAAAAGTTTTTAAGAGAAGTATTGCTACAGTATGAAACAGTATCGAATGCAATACAAAGTGATGTTCTTTTTAGTGAATACATACAACTATGGTTAAATTCTGTAAAATCTTCTGTTGATGAAATAACATACCAAGGTTATGCTATTGTTGCAAATTCTCAAATTATCCCATATTTCGAGAATAAAAAGATAAAATTGTGTAATCTCAGCCGAGAAAATATACAAGAATATATCAATATTAAAAGTGAAAATGGGAAATTGAATGGTAAAGGCGGACTTTCTCCCAAAACAATGAAAACTCACAAGCTTATTATTCAGTTAGCAGTAAAAGAAGCAATAAAAAGCGGTCTGATTAGCAAGAACCCTTGTGAATATGTTGTTTTACCGAAAATGCAAAGAAGAGAACCGCAATTCTACACTGAAACACAAATTACTGATTTTTTTGGAAAAATTAAAGAAGAAGATATTTATCCTCTTTTGTATATTACGGTAATTTACGGATTGCGAAGAAGTGAAGTTTTAGGACTTAAATGGGACAGTATCAATTTTGAAAATAAAACAATTTGTATAAAACATACAGTTGTTTGTTGTACTCAATTAGTCGAAAAGGATTCCACAAAAACAGATTCAAGTTACAGAACATTTCCGTTAATAGGTGATATTGAAAATTTATTGCAAAGATTAAAAGAAAAAGAAAATGCAAACAGAATGCTTTTCGGCTCTTCTTACAATGAGAATGATTATATTTTTAAGTGGGATGACGGTAGACCGTATTTGCCTGATTATGTGACAAAGAAGTTTCAAAAACTGCTTAAAAAATATGATTTACCGCATATTCGTTTTCACGATTTGCGACACTCTTGTGCAAGTTTGCTGATATCAAAGGGCTTTACTCTTAAAGATATTCAAGAATGGCTTGGTCATTCAGATATCAGAACAACTGCAAATATATATGCACATCTGGATATTACAAGAAAAGAGAGTATTGCGAAAAGTATGTCCGAGACATTCAAACTGTAATTTGTGTTAGAAAAATGTTAGAAAGTATTATTATTTACCAAAAAAGGAAAAGCCTCATATATCACGAAAACCGTTGATATATAAGGCTTCTTCGATGGTCGGAGTGACGGGATTCGAACCCACGACCTCTTGGTCCCGAACCAAGCGCACTACCAAACTGTGCCACACCCCGTAATTATTTCTTTAGCCCCACAATTATAACAAATCTTTTTTCTTCTGTCAATGATTTTTGTGTCGGTGATTTTTTTCGGGGAATTGCGGTTTAATTTCTGAATTTCTTGATAGCGAAGCTTTCTTGTGGTATAATAACGGCACATATAATTTTTCGGAGGGAAAATATGTACCGTCATCTTCTTTGTATGAATGCCAATGAGGCTTTCGGTGTTTCTGTGGAGGAACAGATAGCAATGCTTAAGGCCGTGGGCTTTGAAGGCTTTTTTACCGCATGGCAGAGGGATTATCCTATAAAGCAGTGGGCAAAGCTGGCAAAAGAGCAGGGTATGATATATCAGTCACTTCATGCACCCTTTGGTGGTGTTGCAGATATATGGAAGGGACCTGAAAATAAGGCTGAAGAAGCTGTAAGAGATATTATTGACTGCATACACACTGCCGCCGAAAACAATATCGGTCTTATTGTTTCTCACTGCTACATAGGCTTTGACGGGGTTGTTGATATAACAGATGCGGGGCTTCAGCGCTTCGGCAGAATTATTGATGAAGCCGAAAGGTGCGGTGTGAATATTGCCTTTGAAAACACCGAGGGGATAGAATATCTTCACGCTCTGATGAAGACCTTTGGGGACAGACGAAATGTTGGCTTCTGCCTTGATACAGGTCATGAGATGTGCTATAACTTCTCTGTTGATCTGCTTTCGGAATACGGTGATAAGCTTATTGCCACACATATAAACGATAATCTTGGAATAAAGGATTACGGCGGTAAAATTTTCTGGCACGATGACCTTCATCTTCTGCCCTTTGACGGAATCCGCGATTGGGACGAAACCGCAAGACGGTTCAGACAGCACAATTACAAGGGAATTCTGACCTTTGAGCTGTGTAAAGCCTCAAAGCCTGACCGCCATGAAAATGATAAATATGACCGCATGGATTTACTTGAATATTTCTCTGAAGCATACATCCGTGCATGTAAATTTGCATCAAAGCTTTAATCTGAAGGGGTGATTTTTTGTCTTCAGAAAGAAAAACCGATATCGGAAGAATTGTAATTTATTCAGCCTTGTCTGCCGTGGCGGTGCTGTGTCTGTGGGCGCTGAAAAATCCCCGTTTTCAGCAGATTCCGGCTGGTCTTGCAGTAACAGGCGCAGTTGCATTGCTGATTGAAATTCTTATTTTCAGCCTCATAAAGGGCAGAAGACTTATCAGAAAGGTAATAAGAATATTTCTTCTTTCTGTTGTGAATGTATCTGTATTTACCTGCGGAATAATATATTTCTTTGCTCCTGCCGTTATTTTACAGCCCCATCAGGATAATGACGCATATGAAAGCCTTAAAACGGACGCTTTTGTTGAAGAGCTTACCTTTGAGGGGACAAACGGTAAAATCAACGGCTGGCTTTATCCTGTTGATGATTCTGCGCCCGTAATTTTATATTTTTACGGAAATTATGAAACCGCTTCAACTGCAATGAAGAGAATTACAGCAAGCTATGAAAGCACTGTTTTCAACGGCTTTAATGTTGCGGTGCTTGACTATCCCGCCTACGGCAACAGTGAAGGAAGATGCACCGACGAAGCACTTGAGCAGTTTGCACTTGATGCCTACAAGGAGATAAAAAAGCATTACAGCAGTGTTATTGTCTTCGGATATTCCGTCGGTACGGGACCTGCAGTATATCTTGCAGCTGAAAGAGAGACGGACGGGCTTGTGCTTTATGCACCCTATGACAACGGTGCCGACCTTTACAATAATGTTATAGATATTTTCCACGGCCCCTTGGAAGCACTTGTGGATTTTGACATTGAAAGCGGAAAATATGCCCCCGGTGTAACGGAAAAGACCTTTATTGCCGCTTCATCAGGGGACAGGGTGATACCTATGGCTTCATCACTTGAGCTTTCAGGGAAGCTTAAGAATGTAAGCTTTTATGAGGCAGAGGACATAGGGCATAACGACTTTTTCAGTAATGCGGATGTAAAATCTGCAACAGTGAAATTTCTTGACGGGGTGACGGAAAAATGAAGAGAAAAATAAAAATTCCCCTTATTTTTGTATCAGTCGGACTGCTATTTGCGTTTTCTGTTTTCTTTATTCTTTTCGGCGACGGACTGCAGCTGCTGATGCCGTTTATTCTGTTCTGGATTTTCTTTGCTTGTCAGCTGATTATGGAGAAATTACCGTTCACAAGAAAGCATGCTCTTGTACGTATTGCAGTTTCACTTGCCCTTATTTTGGGTATTCTGATTATTTTATAAGAAATGGACTTACCGTTTTTTTTCGGTAAGTCCTTATATATTAATTGACAATATCCCGTTTTTAATATAATATTATCTTTGTATTTTT
This sequence comes from Acutalibacteraceae bacterium, assembly GCA_045638965.1. Taxonomy (GTDB): domain Bacteria; phylum Bacillota; class Clostridia; order Oscillospirales; family Acutalibacteraceae; genus RUG806. The sequence goes on from JAZUCC010000007.1 coordinate 104,078, forward strand.
TAATTTATGCGGAGAGAGAAATGAAAAAGAATCTTAAGAAAAAGGCAAGGCAGAAGGCGTATGTCATGAAAAATACGGGCTTTATGCTGTCGTGTGCTTTCAGAAGTGCCCCCTTGTCGCTGATTTTTATATATTTTGCCTACATTGCGGAAAATATATATTATTCCGTGGTGGTAAATGTTATGCTCCTTGAAACAGCACTTTCAATTATTGAGGGTAACGGCTCATTCAGGGAATTTGCAATAAAAATGTGCCTTATGGTTGCAGGTAAGCTTCTTATTGACCTTATAGGTTATATTGATTTTTACACTGTGCGTACGAAATTTGAGATTAAGTGTGAAAGCTACATAAACTCACTTATATTCACAAAGGCGCAGCAGGTGGAGCTGGGCTGCTATGAGGACCCCGATTTCTTTGATAAGTATAACCGTGCCACATGGGTTGTTGACAGGGGAGGCTTCAAGAGAATAATTGAGGGCTCTGCCTGGACTATAGGCTCAATTATAAGCTTTATCTTCCTTGTTATTTACCTTGTTGGAATTGACCCCTTCCTTCTTGTATTCATTGTCTGTCCTCTTGTTGTTATTGCCTTCAGGACAATAAAAAACAACATTGAGCTTGAAAAGGAAAAGGAAATGACTCCCTTTGAGAGACAGAAGGATTATATAAGAAGAACAATTCTGCTTAAGGACTTTGCAAAAGAAATAAAGACCACCAATATTTTTGTTGTTCTCGATAAGCGCTTCAGGGCGGCAATTCAGAAGAATATTGAGGTTATAAAGAAATATGGCTGGAAAATTGCACTTTTAGAATGTGTATCCGACTATTTTGCGGAAATTTTCCCCGTAACGGGCGGTTTCCTTTACGGCTGCTACCGTCTTGTTGTTGCCGAAAATCTGCCCATATCCGAGTTTTCTGTGCTTGTGTCTGCCATCACTACCTGCCGTAACAAGCTCAATCATCTTGCCCACTATTTTGCAATGCAGCAGAAGCACTGCCTGTGGGTACAGAATTTAAGAGAATTTCTTGAATATGAGCCGAAAATTCAGGGTGGGGAGGTAATTCCCGAAGAATTCCGAAGCCTTGAATTCAGAAATGTTTCCTTCAGATATAAAGAGGATGGGGATTATATTCTCAAAAACCTTTCATTTAAGATAGATAAGGGGCAGACAGTTGCTGTTGTAGGTCATAACGGCGCGGGTAAAACCACCCTTTCAAAGCTTCTCATGCGCCTTTATGATGTTACTGACGGTGAAATTTTATATAACGGCAGAAACATAAAGGAATATGACCTTATAAAATACCGTGAGAAATTTGCAAGCGTTTTTCAGGATTACCATGTGTTTGCAATGACCGTAAGCGAAAATGTGCTTACCGAGGAGGTCACCGAGGAAAACGGCAAGGCTGTTGTAAAGGCACTTGAAATGGCAGGTGTCTATGACAAGATAAGCTCACTTCCCAATAAGGAAAATTCCATTCTTACAAAGGAATTTGACCCCGACGGTGTGCTTTTGTCGGGCGGTGAAACACAAAAGGTTACAATTGCCCGTCTTTTTGCAAAGGATTTTGACATCGCGGTGCTTGATGAGCCCTCCTCTGCACTTGACCCCGTTGCGGAAAGCAGAATGTACGATGCTCTCATTGAGGGAACAAGGGGCAAGACCGTAGTTTATATTTCTCACCGTCTTTCAAGTGCAACCCGCTCTGATAATATTCTTGTTTTCAATAAGGGCAGACTCACAGAGCAGGGAAGCCACGAGGAGCTTATGGCTCTCGGAGGGAAATATTGCGAAATGTTCACCCTTCAGGCATCAGGCTACAAGGAGGTGTGTGATGATGAAAAGTAAGAAGAAGGAAAAGCAGTCAGGTGCCCTCGGCAACTACTTTTATATGATGAAATTCATTTCACGGCACACTCCCTTTATGGCTTTCGGCTATATCTTTTTTGAGGTGCTTGCATCTCTTCCGTGGACACTTTCAAATGTTGTGCTGCTGAAATACATCATTGATGTTGTTACAGAGGGTACGGGATATGAGCGTATTTTATATGCCCTCGGCTTTTTTGTTGTGTTTGTTATAATAACAAACTTTGCCACAACAACCTTCTATGAAGTATCGCTTCCAAAGCAGAAGGAAAAGCTTTATTTTGCAATTTATAAAACAATTTATGAAAAAGCCGCAAAAATGGACTATGAGGCCTACGATAATCCCGCCTTTTACAATGACCTTGTGCTTGCAATGAATTCCATGAACGACAGAGCATATTCGGTGCTTTCAAACACACAGGATATCATTGCAAATGTTGTAGGTGTGGTTACAATCGGCAGTATCATAATAAGCATTGACCCCATGTGTCTGGTTTTTGTTGCTTTGTGCGTGGGTGTTATGACTCCCATAGGAAAGCTTATTGCAAAAATAAATGTTGAACGCACAGAGGCTATGACTCCCTATGACAGAAAAAATCTCTATTTCAGCAGAGTTTTTTATCTTCAGGATTATGCCAAGGAGCTTCGTCTTTCGGGTGCGGGTAAAATGATTGAGCGAAGATATGATAAGAATATCCTCGACCGTCTCAATGTCATTTCACCATACCTTCGTCGTCAGTGGCAGCTTTATTTCTGTCAGGAATCTCTTCCCATGACACTTCTTATTTATCTCGGCATCAGCCTTTTCATGGGCTATAAGGCTATTGTCACAAAGGAGGTCGGCATGGGTGACTTTGCCGCAACCTTCAACGGTGCCGCGGCTATCAGTAACAGTGTTTTTGCTCTTACAAGTCAGTTTGCCGTGAGAATAAGAGAAAACGGACTTTATGTTGAAAAATTCCGTAGGTTTATGAATGCAAAGGAAAAAATTATTTCGGGTAAGAAAACAGATGTTTACGAAAAGCCCGTTGTGATAAGGTTTGAGAATGTTTCCTTTAAGTATCCCGGCACTGAAAAATATGTTCTTAAAAATATAAACCTTGAAATTTCTCCCTATAAGAAGGTTGCTCTTGTCGGCTATAACGGTGCAGGTAAAACAACACTTACCAACCTTCTTCTTCGACTTTATGATGTAACCGACGGTGCAATTACCATCAACGGCACAGATATAAGGGAATGGGATATAGCATCATACCACAAGAATTTTGCCGCAGTCTTTCAGGATTTCTCTCTTTTCGGTGCAAAGCTCGGAGAAAATGTTGCAATGGACGAGCACTTTGATGAAAAGAAGACCGGAAAGGCACTTGAGGCGGCAAGCTTTGACAGAAAGCTTCCCGACGGTACAGACAGCATGCTTCTGCGTGAATTTGACGATAACGGCATTTCCCTTTCGGGCGGTGAGGCGCAGAAGGTTGCAATTGCCCGTGCCTTCTATAAAAGCTGTCCCTTTGCTATTCTTGATGAGCCCAGTGCAAATCTTGACCCTGTTGCCGAATATGCGCTCAATCAGTCAATGGTAAAGGCTGCTGATGATAAGACTGTTATATTTATTTCTCACAGGCTTTCCACAACCGTAATGGCAGATGAAATATATATGCTTGAAAATGGTGAGATAATTGAGCACGGCTCTCATGAGGAGCTTATCAGGCTTGACGGGAAATATGCCTATATGTTCCGTCTTCAGGCAGAGAAATACAGTGAACAGGAAAATTAAGGTTGATTTAAGAACCGTAATTAAATATAATATAGGTAAGACAAATTTATGAAAGGAGATATCGTAATGAAAAAGATAATCAGTCTGGCTCTTGTTTTAATTGTTGTTATCGGTGCTTTTGCTGCTTGCGGAACTCCCGTTGAGGAAAAGCTTGCAGGTAAGTGGACATATAATGAAACCATTCTCGGTATTGTTACCGAAAGAACCTATGTTTTTAATCTTGACGGCACAGGTACTGCTCCCGGTGAGCTTACAGGCGACCTCATTCCTCTTGAAATGAAGTGGGCTGTAAATGAAAACACTCTTACAATCGAAAAGACCTACAGTAAGGAGCCCGTTTCCTATACCTTTACTATTAAGGATGATGTGCTTACTCTTACAAAGGCAGACGGTACGGTAATTACTCTTAACAGAGCAGTTGCAGCACAGTAAAAAAACAAAAAATGAGAGGTAATGCGGAAAAACCGTATTACCTCGTTTTTGATTGATTCCAAAGTCTGACTATGCAAATATTTTTTTAGCTTCTTTTTTTGAATGATGAGCAGGACTGACCGCCGTTTTCACTTGTTGAATAATTGTGATAAAGACACCAAGGTACTCCATTTTTTTTGCAAAAATAAAAACACCAAAGACAACATTTCATAAAAAAAGCCTCCATTGTAACAGTAATATTATAAGCGTATGTGTACATACTCCATATATAGACAATACACTATTTATGGAGAATTGTCAATAGATTTGGTATATTTTATAATACTTATTATGAATTTACCACAATTAATTTAAGGAATTTTTTTATGATAAGCTTTGCCCCTTTTTACAGAACTATTAAAGAAAAAAACATTTCGACATATAAGCTTATAAATCAATATGGCCTCAGCAGAAGTTTGCTTGACAGAATCAAGCATAATAAGCCTATGACTACCGCAACTCTGAATGATTTATGTAATATTCTTAACTGTGGAATAACTGATATTATTGAGTATACGAAAGATTGATGAATTAATAGAATTTTTTTGAGTCGTCTGTTATGACGGCTCTTTTTGTGTTTTTTTGTACAAAAGAAGAAAAATGAAACAGGCAATATAACCAAAATATTAATATGATATGCTCAAATTATTGACAATTGTCTATATGTGGAGTATAGTTTAATCAAAAATAAACGAAAGGATGTTTTTGATGAAAGAACTTTTTGACCTTGATTATCTTGGCAAGGATTTAACCGGGAATGCTGAAATTCAGACTGCAGTTGACCGAGGGCTTGCATTCATGAAGCTGGAAAAATGGGATAAGGCATTGCAGGTTTTTGATGACTTGATTGATTTGCATCCGGAATCTCCGTGCGGCTGGTTTGGTAAGGCACGACTTGCAACAAATGACTATACCGTTTTTGGCTTGGCTTCACCTGACGGACGCAGATTGACGGCTGAGGCGTCAACTAATCTTGAGGCAGCCATAAAGCTTATTGATGAAGAAAGAAAGAGCGAATACCAAAGACTTTTAGCTACCTATTCAGAGTATCTGAAAAAGGATCTTGTTGAAAGCTATGTTGCATCATTTGGTGCATTTGTTAATACATGCAACAGTATTTCTGTGGGTATAAATAATGTAAATAGTCGTGTTTATATGATATGCAATGCCTTCAGCTCTGCGGCTGCCGGTGAAGATGGGGACTTTGATGAAAATACAATTTATGCAATTCCCCCTGAAATAATTACCGAAGCCGGAAATGATTATCCTTCCATCGCTTTTGCCGCTTTGCATATATTACTTATGAATGATATTATGAAGCCATATTTTGCGGCACAGGAAAAACAGGCTCACGCCCGCAGAGTACAGGAAGCGAGATTTGACCAGAGAAAGCGCTGGAATCAGAATCAGGGCTTCGGTTATGCTCTTGACAGGGATGAGGTTGAAAAGCTTAGCAAGGAATGTCCCGTATATGACCTTTCACACTATTTCAAGTATACTATAGATGCAAATTGGTCTTTGGCAAAGCTTATTAAGGATAATAATGTGTTTGAAAATGCTTCTCTTAACGATGATAAGGTTAAGGATGTATTCAATAGTTATTTTAAGTTCCTTAAGCTTATTAACCTTCCTATTGGTGATCTTAAAAATGCCGGTGTTCCCAATGAATACTATGAGCAAATTGAAGATGAACTGAAAAAAATCGAGGAAGAAAAAAAGGAGCAGCAGGAGAAAGAAGCACAAGCAGAACAGGAAAGACGTGTCCAGCAACAAAAGGCACGGGAAGAAGCTATTGTAAAAAAAGCTGAATATAATTCCAAAAAATGGAAATATGTAATTATATGCCTGCTTTTGGGAAGCTTTGGAATACATAACTTTATGATGGGTGAAACAAAGAAGGGCATTATAAAGCTTCTGCTTTGTTGGACTGGTATCAGTTCATTGCTTGCATTGGTAGATTTATTTAAGCTTATAACCGGCAGCTATGAAATTCCGTAATTAATATAAAAACAGGGGCTTGCTCTTTGGGAGTAAGCTCCTGTTTTGTGCTTTATTAAACACTTTTTGCGATTTCAACTGCCTTTTTGCAGCTTTCGGCAATTTCATCGGGTGTGCCCTTCATCATCCAGCTTCCGCCTACTGCGAAAATCTTTTCCCATGAAAGGTATTCTGCGAGATTTACATCTGAAATACCGCCTGTGGGAAGGAACTTCACCTGAGGGAAGGCAGCGGCAAGAGCCTTCATTGTGGGAAGACCGCCGTAGTTTGAGCAGGGGAAGAACTTGATTATCTTACAGCCGTAGGAGATTGCAGTCATTACCTCTGTGGGAGTTACGCATCCGCCGAGATAGGGAATATTCTTTTCGTTACAAACAGCAGCAACCTCTTCGGAGAAGCCGGGGGATACGATGAACTTTGCACCGTAGGAAATAGCCTGTTCGCACTGCTCCTTGTTGATAACCGTGCCTGCACCTACAAGCATTTCGGGAAACTCTTCAACCGCAATTTTAATTGCATCACCCGCGCAAGCTGTTCTGTAGGTGATTTCCGCAATGGGAAGACCGCCCTTTACCATTGCAGCAAGCTTGGGGCGAACTTCGTCAAGGGAATTGAAAACCACAACGGGTACTACCTTATACTGACTGATAAATTCATTAGTATTCATATTTATTACCTCTTATACACCGCTATAGGCATTGAAGCCGCCGTCAACGGGAATTACTACACCTGTGATAAATCCGCTTGCACCGTCATCTGCAAGGAATAAAAGAGAGCCTACAAGCTCGCTTACATCACCGAAGCGGCCCATGGGAGTGCCTGCAAGAATCTTGTTTGAACGGGGAGTGGGGTTGCCGTCCTTATCGAAAAGGAGAGCTCTGTTCTGATTGCCTACAAAGAAGCCGGGGGCAATTGCATTACAACGGATGCCCATGGGAGCAAAGTGAACTGCAAGCCATTCTGTGAAGTTTGAAATACCTGCCTTTGCAGCAGAGTATGCGGGAATCTTTGTAAGGGGATGATATGCATTCATTGAGGAGATGTTGATGATGTTACCGCCTGTTGAAAGCATATCCTCAGCAAATACCTGTGTTACAAGGAATGCAGATGTGATATTGAGGTCGAAAACGAACTTGAGACCTGTTTCATCAAGGTCAAAGAAGGTTTTTACCTCGTCACCGATGTCGGGAGTCATATATTCGTTATCTGTTGTTGCCTTGGGGTTGTTACCGCCTGCGCCGTTTACAAGGAAATTTACCTTGCCGAACTTTTCATTGATAACAGCCTTTGCAGCCTTTATGGAATCCTTGGAAAGAGCATTTGTTTCAATTGCAAGTGCATTTTCACCGATTCTGTCTGCAACAGCCTTTGCAGCCTCATAGTTTATGTCGAGAAGAGCTACCTTTGCGCCGCAAAGAGCCATAGCCTCTGCAAACTGGCTGATAATAGCGCCGCCCGCACCTGTAAGTGCCACAACCTTATCCGATAAATCAACATTAAAGGGAAGTTTCATTTTTATTTTGCTCCTTTTTCTATAGCTTCAAAAAGACCGTTGATGTAGCATGCGCCGAGGGCTCTGTCGAAAAGACCGTAGCCGGGCTTTCCTGATTCACCCCAGATATTTCTGCCGTGATCGGGACGCACATATTCTGTGAAGCCGCCCTCAACAAGAGCCTTTACGATACCGTAGATATCAAGGCTGCCCGCTTCTGTAAGGTGAGCGGTTTCCCTGAAGTCAAGCTCGTTTGAATATGCTATGTTTCTTATATGTGCGAAATGGATTTTGTTTCTCTTTGAATATTCATAAGCCATTTCAATAAGGTCATTGCTTCTGCCTGCACCGAGAGAGCCTGTGCAGAAGGTGATACCGTTTGTATCATCGGGCACTGCTGCGAAGAGTCTTTCATAGTCCTCCTTGCAGGAAATAATGCGGGGGAGACCGAAAACATCCCACGGCGGATCATCAGGATGAATAGCCATGTTCATGCCAACCTCGTTACAAACGGGGATGATTTTCTTAAGGAAATATACAAGGTTGTCAAAGAGCTGCTCATGTGACATATCCTTATAGCTGTCCAAAAGAGCATTGAGCTCGTCTGCAGTATAGCTTTCGTCCCAGCCGGGAAGGGAAAGATTCTTGGGGTCAAGGCTCATTATTTCCTCATGATTGTAGGAAAGACTGTTTGAGCCGTCTGCTGCTTCAGTTTTAAGGTTAGTTCTTAACCAGTCGAAAACAGGCATGAAGTTGTAGCAGATGCACTTTACACCGACTTCTGCAAGTCTTCTGATGTTTTCGCAGTAATTTTCAATATATGTGTCACGGTTTCCGCGACCGAGCTTTATATCCTCATGAACGGGAACGGATTCAATAACCTCCATTTCAAGACCTGCTTCATCGCACATCTTTTTAAGGTTTGCAATTGATTCTCTGCTCCATACATTACCTACAGGTGTGTCATAAACAGCAGTAACAACGCCTGTCATACCGGGAATCTGCTTAATCTTTTCAAGTGAGATACTGTCATTGGGACCGTACCAGCGAAAAGTCATTTTCATGTACATTCCTCCTTATCTGTTTACGCGGGCACTGCCGCCTTTTACTATATTTTCAACCTCTTTGAGCACTGCGGTTGAGGTGTCGCCGGGAGTTGTCATTGCAAGTGCGCCGTGAGCAATACCGTAGTTTACCGCAATCTTTGCATCATCATAAGTCATAAGACCGTAGATAAGACCTGATGCAAAGGAGTCACCGCCGCCTACTCTGTCATAAATTTCAAGTGCGGGAAGCTCAATGCCCTTGAAAACCTCACCGTCTGAATATACCATAGCACTCCAGTCATTGATTGATGCGGAGCGAACTGTACGAAGAGTTGTTGCAATTACCTTGAAGTTGGGATAAACCTTTGTTACCTCACCAAGCATCTTCTTGTAGCCGTCAATGTTAAGCTCCTTAAGGTTTTCATCGTTGCCCTCTATTTCAAAGCCGAGACATGCTGTGAAGTCCTCTTCATTGCCTATCATAACGTCAACATAGGGAGCAATTGCCTTGTTTACCTGCTGTGCCTTTTCCTTGCCGCCGATTGTCTTCCACAGCGAAGGACGGTAGTTAAGGTCATAGGAAACGATTGTGCCGTATTTCTTTGCAGCCTTTACTGCTTCAATAACAACCTCTGCAGTGCTTTCGGAAAGAGCGGCGAAGATACCGCCTGTGTGAAGCCATCTTACACCGAGAGTGCCGAAGATGTAATCCCAGTCAATATCACCGGGCTTTAACTGTGAAATTGCTGTGTTGCCTCTGTCGGAAACGCCGTTAGCACCGCGGATGCCGAAGCCTCTTTCTGTGAAATTAAGACCGTTTCTTACGCTTCTGCCGATTCCGTCATAGGGAACCCACTTGATGAACTGTGTATCAACACCGCCCTGAAGAATAAAATCCTCAATAAGTCTGCCGACCTCGTTGTCTGCAAATGCGGTAACAACGGCAGTCTTAAAGCCGAAGCAACGGCGAAGACCTCTTGCTACGTTATATTCGCCGCCGCCCTCCCATGCTCTGAAGGAGCGTGTTGTGCGGATTCTTGTATCACCGGGATCAAGGCGGAGCATTACTTCGCCCAGTGCAATCATATCAAATGCACAGCTTTCTTTTTTACGGAGTTCAATCATAATCTGTTACCTCTCGAATCAATATTCTGAAATTATACGCAGTCTGTTTACGGCTGCGTATGCTTTTTGCACGAATTGCTGAAGGGACAGATCCTTGTACTTGTCTGTTCTTGCGTTGGGAAGATCAAGCTCAAGCATCAGTGTGCCCGTGTAATTATAGCTGTTGAGAAGCTCTGCTGTCCTTCGGTAATCAATTTTACCGTCAAAGGGGATAAGATGCTCATCACAGTTATATATCATATTGTTGTCATGGATGTGGGTTGCTATGCATCTGTCACCGAAAAGGGGCATGTATTCACGGCCGTGGGCAAAGCATTTTTCGTGTCCCACATCCCAGCAGAAGCCAACATTTGTATCCTTGCCGTAAAGCTCAAGAATTGTTGCGATATTGCCGAGCTTTCGTTGATTTTCAACTGCAAGCTTAATGTTTTTCTTCGCTGCGTGATTTACCGCCTTGTCAAAGAATTTAAGTCCTGCATCGGTTACGGGCGGGCAGTTTTCCTTTGAGCTCAGGTGGGTTATCACAATGCCGATTCCGTTGTCTGCCGCAAGGTCAACACTTCTTATAAGAGTATCCGTAATTTCCTGACCTCTTTCCTCGGACCACAGACGGTTTATGTTGTCAAAGGGTGCGTGAAGTGTTTCATAGGTTAGTCCCGTATCACTGCACTTTTTTGCAAGATAAGAAATAAATTCCTCGTCATTGCCGCAGGTGAAAATACAGTCAAAGCCTGTTTTTGCAATACAGCTTATAAAGCCTTCAACACCGTATGAAATATTTTTTGAAACATTGATTCCTGTTCTGCGCACCTTGCTGCCTCCTGACAAAAGCATTCATGTTTATTCTATCATTATTCTGCCTTGCTTGTCAATTATATTGTAATTAGTTTTGCGGAAATAAATAATATACGCAACGTAAAAAAAGAAGGAATTTCACCAAAACGGAAATTCCTTCATCTGCTTATTTCTTTTCCTTTGCGTTTGCCTTTTCGAGCCAGTCAGCTGCAAGCTCCATTGCTGCACCGAGACCCTTTCTTTCGGCATTCTTTGCGATAACCTCATTGGGAGGAAGTGTGGGGTCGGTTCTCTGAAGCTGAAGAAGAATTCTGTCAGCCATTTCTGTGTCGCCGACTTTTTTCATTGAAGCGATACGGATCATTACTACATAGGGATCGTATGCGTTTCCGAAATAAATTATCTTGCCGTTACGGGCAAGGGGATATCCTTTATAGGTAAGAAATTCTGTTGCCATTATGTTGATCCTTCCTAAGGTTTTACCTTAATCTTTGTTGAAATAGTTGTTCAGTATTTCCTGCAGGATGTCAAAGCGGTCAAGACGAGTTATCTTGACACGGGCATTGTTATGTGAGGTGATATAGGTGGGATCCTCACTGATGATGTAGCCCGCAAGCTGATTGATTGCATCATAACCCTTTACGTCCAGAGAATTGTAAACATCCCAGATAGTATCTTTAAGATCCTGTGCTTTTTTTTCTGTTAAATTGATTGGCAGTGTATGGTCTGACATAAAAGACACCTCCGGAAAACTTTGAAAAAACTAAATAATATAATCTATTATAAGCGATAAACAGAAAAATACAATAGGAAAAACGAAAAAAATTATGAAAAATTAAGTAAAACCGCCGTTTTTTTAAGAAAAACCATTCTGCTTACATGAAATATTATACCACACAAATGCGTAAAGTCAAACCGAAATAATTATATATGACGGACAAAAACCTATTGCAATTTCAGATGTTATACTTTATTATATAGTATGTATATTAATTTTCACAGGAGTTTTACTATGAGTTGTATGCCCGAACTTGAAAGCATAAAATGCTTCATCGTGGATATGGACGGCACCTTTTATCTCGGGGAATCACTTCTCCCCGGTGCAAAGGAATTTGCCGAATGTATAGAAAAAAGCGGAAAGAAATTTTTCTTTTTCACAAACAATTCCTCACATAATGAGGAGGCTTGTCTTTCAAAGCTCAGAAGATACGGTTACGATGCGGAGGACGGCTCGGTTATCATATCCTCACATGTAACAATTGATTTTCTTAAAAGAAACCGACCCGGTAAAAAGGTTTATCTTCTCGGTAATGAAAATCTTACAGGGGATTTCATTAAGGCGGGGATTGAGCTTACAGATACCGATCCCGATATCGTGGTGCTCGGCTTTGATACTACGCTTACCTATGAAAAAATCAATAAGGCTGCAAATTTCCTTGCCGCGGGAAAGGAATATATTGCAACTCACCCCGATAACAACTGTCCTCTTAAGGACGGCTTCATGCCCGATACAGGCTCAATGATTGCAATGTTTGAGCGTTCAACAGGCAGAACCCCTGACCTTATCATGGGCAAGCCTTATGCATTTACCGTTGATTATGTGACAAACAGAATCGGCTGTAAAAGGGAAGAGGTTGCTTTCGTTGGTGACCGCCTTGAAACCGATATCGCAATCGGTGTGAAAAACGGTCTTAAGGCAGTTCTTGTTTACACGGGTGTCACAACTCCCGAATTGTATGAAAAATCGGATATTAAAGCTACAGTTGCTTTTGAAAATATCGGTGAACTCGGAAAAGCATTAATTTAAGTTGGAGGATAAAGAAAATGGCAGAAATCAACAGATCATGGTACAAGGAAATGTCCGTTTATCAGGTATGGCCCCGTTCATTCTGTGACGGAAACGGAGACGGAATCGGCGACCTTAAGGGCGTTCTTTCAAAGCTTGATTACATAAAGAGTCTCGGTGTGGACGCTATCTGGTTCTCACCCCTCTACAAGTCCCCCCAGAAGGACTACGGCTATGATATAGCTGACTACCGCAGCATTCAGCCCGAATACGGTACTCTTGAAGACTTCAAAGCAGTTCTTGACGGTGCACATGAAAGAGGCATCCGCGTTATTATGGACCTTGTTGTAAATCACACATCCGACCAGCATGAATGGTTCCTTGAAAGTAAGAAGGGCGAGGATAACCCTTACCATGATTACTATCACTGGTACAAGGGTAAGGGCAAGAACGGCAAGCGTTATCCCAATAACTGGATGTCCACATTTGCAGGCAGAGCATGGGAATACGACGAAAAGCTCGATAAGTACTACCTTCATCTTTTTGCTGTTGAGCAGCCCGACCTCAACATGGATAACCCCAAGGTCCGTGAAGAGGTTAAGGATATCATGAGATACTGGCTTGATATGGGTGTTGACGGCTTCCGTGAGGACGTTATCACATTTATCTCAAAGCCCGCAGGTCTTCCCTCAAGCCCCTATTGGTTCCCCGTTGCAACAGGCTTCGAGCAGTATATGCACGGTCCTCACCTTGACGAATATCTTTCAGAATTCAAGAATGATGTTCTTGCAAAGTATGACTGTATGACCGTAGGTGAAGCACCTATGATGACATATAAGAATGCCCTCAAGCACATCACAGAGGGTCCCGATCAGCAGCTTAATATGATGTTCCACTTTGAGCATATGGCTGCAGACTGCCTTTTCTATAGCTGGTTCAAAACAAAGTTCAATCTCAAGAAGCTCAAGAAGGTTTACACAAGATGGCAGGAAAACCTTTACGGCAAGGCATGGAATGCACTTTACATTGAAAACCACGACCAGCCCAGAATCATCAACCGTTACGGTAATCCCAAGTTCAGAAAAGAAAGCGCAAAGATGCTTGCTGTAATGTACATGTGTCAGTGCGGTACTCCCTTTATCTATCAGGGACAGGAAATCGGTATGATGAACCTTCCTCTTGATAATATTGACGATTATGTTGACGTTTCAACAATCAATAACTACGGTGTCGCAAAGAGTCTTCTCGGCGCAAAGAAGGCTATGGAGCTTGCACAGTACGCATCCCGTGACAATGCAAGAACACCTGTTCAGTGGAGCGATGAAAAGAACGCAGGCTTCACAACAGCCGACAAGGCATGGTTCCATGTTAACCCCAACTACAAGGAAATCAATGTTGCCGAGGCAGAAAACGATCCCAACTCAATTCTTAATTTCTACCGTAAGCTTATTAAGTTCAGAAAAGAAAATGACCTTATGATTTACGGCTCATACAAGGAGCACTACAAGAGCAGCAAGTCTCTTTATGTATATTCCCGTCATCTTGATGACCAGAAGGCACTTATTGTCTGCTCCTTCGATGAAAATGCAGTTGCCTTCAAGGCTCCCGAGGGCTTCGATCTTTCCAAGGCAGAGCTTGCAATCAACAACTATGAATCCTGCGGCGTAAACGACAACGGCTTCACATTAAGACCCTACGAAACAAGAGTTTATATCTGGAAATAAATTTTTTGAGGTGGCAGAATGGCTATTATAAGAAAAGAAGCATATTTTTCATCTTCAGACACACAGAATAAAATCAGAGCTCTTATCTGGCAGGACGACGAAAAAACTCCGATCGGCGTGATTCAGATTGCTCACGGTGTTGCAGAGCATATCGGAAGATACGACCACTTTGCACGATTTCTTGCTGAAAACGGCTTTGTTGTATGCGGAAATGACCATCTCGGTCACGGTAAAAGTGTACAGTTTGAGTCGGAGCTCGGCTATGTCTTTGAGGGTGACCATGTGAATATGGTAAGAGATATGAACACTCTTCACAATATTATGGCGAAGCGTTTTCCTGAAGCTCCCTATATCATTTTCGGTCATTCAATGGGCTCTTTTCTTGCAAGAATATATTCAGCCGCCTTTGGTGAAAGACTTGCGGGTGCAATCTATTGCGGTACGGGACAGCTTCCTGTCCCCGTACTGATGCTTGAGGATCCTGTGAAGTCTCTCATGGACAGAATTCCCGAAAACTCGACAGCCCCTGCTTCAATCGGAAACCTTTTCGGTAAGCTTACAAGCAAGGTGCTCAAGGGCGACGATGAGCTTGACTGGCTTTCAAGAAGCAGAGAAAATATTGAAAACTACAGAAATGACCCTTTGTGCGGCTTCCCCTATACCCCCTCGCTCACAAAGGAGCTTCTGATGCTTGCAATAAAGGCAAGTGCTCCCGATTGGGCAAGCCGTCTTCCTGCAGATTTTCCCGTGCTTCTCATTTCGGGGGCAAAGGACCCCATCGGCATGTTCGGCAGGGGAGTCCTTGCAGTTTCCGATCTTCTTGTGGCAGCAGGTATTGAGCCGGAGGTTTTCCTTTATCCTGCAGACAGACATGAAATTCTCAACGAAGACGATAATGACAAGGTTTATAATGATATTCTTAAGTTTGTAAAGGATGTTGTAAATGGAACTTTCGGCAAAAACTGATGCAAAGGGCCGTTATTATCTTCTTGACTCTGTCAGAGGTATATGTATTCTGGGTATGATTCTCTATCATACCCTTTTTGATATTGTGGCATTTTTCGGAGTGCCTGTCAGTGAAGGATTCATGTATGCCGTTGATATAGTCAGAGATTTCGGTGCCTGTTGCTTTATATGCCTTTCGGGAATATGTATTCATTTCGGAAAAAGACCCGTAAAAAGGCTTCTTCTTATATCGGGTGCCGCATTGATAGTAAGTCTTGTGACTTATGTGGTAATGCCCGAGCTTCCCGTAATTTTCGGAATCCTGACCTTTATGGCATTTGCTTCATTCATAATGCTTTTTCTTAAAAAGCCCCTTGATAAGCTGCCTGCAATACCGTCGGCAGTAAGCTGCTTTATACTGTTTTTGCTTACCTTTGAGGTTTACCATAATTATATCGGCTTTTATTCTCTGAAGCTTTTCGGTTTACCTGAATTTCTGTACCGCAACTATTTTACTGCCGCCCTGGGCTTCCCCTTCGAGGGTTTCGCTTCGTCTGACTACTATCCCGTTCTGCCGTGGATATTTATGTTCCTTTTCGGCTTTTTCCTCTGGAAGATTATGAAAAGAAGCAACGGTCTAATGTATATTATGGGTGTGCGTATCCGTTTTCTTGAAAAAATCGGTCGGTTCAGTCTTTATATCTATGTTATTCACCAGCCTGTAGTGCTGGGAATTCTGCTGCTTGTGTTTAAGCTTGCGGGCTTCTGAAAAAACGGCTGCGGACATTTATTAATAACTTTTATAAACGAAAATGTAATTTCTTGTTGCAAAAAGTAAAAAAATGAGTAAAATAGATATGTACGGCTTCGGGTCGATTACCCGTTGCCGAAGAATTAGAAAATAAAGGAGAATTTCTTATGCCCGTTTATACTGATGAATTCAACACAATACCTTCAGGCCCTCTCGGTATTCTTCCTCTTCCCGGCTGCGAAGAGCTTGCAAAGAAGATCGATTCATATCTTGTTCAGTGGAGAGACGAGAGAGAAAGCGAACATAAATCCACAATCGCTTTTAACGGTTATGAAAGAGATTCATACATTCTCAAGGCTGTTTTTCCCCGATTCGGAACAGGCGAAGGAAAGTGTACACTTAAGGAATCCGTAAGAGGCTACGATATCTACATTCTTTGTGATTGCTTCAATTACGGTGTTACCCATGAGGTTTACGGCTATACCGTTCCCTATACTCCCGACGAGCATTATGCTAACCTTAAAAGAGCAATTGCGGCAATGACAGGTAAGGCAAAAAAGATTACCGTAATCATGCCCATGCTTTACGAAGGAAGACAGCACAAGAGAACTGCAAGAGAATCTCTTGACTGTGCAGTTATGCTTCAGGAGCTTTTCGATTACTACGGAATCGACAACATTATCACATTCGACGCTCATGACCCCAGAGTTATGAACGCAATCCCCACAAAGGGCTTTGAAAATGTTTATACAACATACCAGATGATCAAGGCTCTTGTTAACAATATTGAAGACTTTAAGATTGATAAGGACAACCTTATGATCATTTCTCCCGACGAGGGCGGCGTAGGCAGAGGTGTTTATTATTCCTCTGTTCTCGGTATTGATCTCGGTATGTTCTACAAGCGCCGCGACTATTCAAGAGTTGTAAAGGGCAGAAACCCCATTATTGCTCATGAATTCTTAGGCTCAAGCCTTGAAAATAAGGATGTTATCGTTGTTGACGATATGATTTCCTCAGGTGAATCAATGATTGATGTTGCAAAGCGTCTTAAGGACATGGGTGCAAGAAACATTTATGTATGCTGCGCATTCGGTCTTTTCTGCAACGGTCTTGAGGCATTTGACGAGGCTTATGAAAACGGCTGGATAAGCAAGGTATTCACAACAAACCTTATTTACCGTTCACCGGAGCTTCTTGAAAGAAAGTGGTTCTGCGAGGTTGACCTTTCAAAGTATATCTCTCTTATCATCGATGCACTCAACCACGATATGTCCATAAGCTCACTTCTTAACCATGCACAGCGTATCAAGCCCTTTCTTGAAGAGCATGGCTACGACATCAAGGTTACTGAATAAATAAACTTTTTTGCCCGGAAACTGTTTTTTCCGGGCATTTTCTGAAAGAAGGTAAAATTATGAACTACGCACAGTATGTAAATATAAAGCAGGGAAGTGCTTCGGTGCATCGTTTCTCAAACGGTAATACTCTTCCTTTGATTCAGCGCCCCTTTGCAATGTGTGCTTTTTCCGCACAGACCTCATCAAGAGACAGCTGGTATTTTCATCCCGGTTCAAAAAGCCTTGAGGGTGTAAGAATCACTCATCAGCCCAGCCCATGGATTGCGGATTACGGCACACTTGTGTTTATGCCCCAGAAGGTGCGTCCTGTTTTCGGTGATGCCCGTTGGTCAGGCTACAGACCGAAGGAGGCTGTAATGACTCCCTCATATATGAAGCTGAATTTCCTTAAAAGCAGAAGTATATTTGAAATTACTCCCACCGAAAGAGGCGGTGCAATAAGAGTTCAGTATGACGATGCAAGGGACAACTGGTTTTCCGTGCTGCCTTTCAGGGATTATTGCGAATATAAGTACGTTCCCGAAAAGAATACTCTTTATGCAATTGCGACTAACTGCAACGACGACAAGGCAGTGAACTTTAAGATGTTCACCGTGGTGAAGTTTGCAGACGGACAGATTTCTGCAGAAGAAAACGTTGTGGGTATCGATTCAAGCAAGAGTGTATGCAATAATGTTTCAGGTGAAATGACAGGTATTCACCTTAAGGTTCTCGGTGACAGGGTTGATGCCTTTGTTGCTACCTCTTATATAAGCTTTGAACAGGCTGAGCTCAATCTTAAGCAGGATGCCGAGGGAAAGAGCTTTGATGATATAAAGGCTGAAGCAGAAGCCTTATGGGAAAGCTATCTTTCAAGGGTGGAAATCGAAACTGACGACGAAAAGCAGATGAAAACCTTCTATTCCTGCATGTACCGTGCTTTTCTTTATCCTCACAAGTGCTATGAAATCAACGAAAAGGGTGAAAAGGTTCACTATGCTCCCTCTACAGGAGAAATTCTTCCCGGTGTAAGATATACCGACAACGGCTTCTGGGATACCTACAGGACCTGCTATCCCTTCTATGCACTTGCTGCAAGGGTTGAATACAGAGAAATGTGCCGCGGCTTTGTAAACGATTACCTTGAGTGCGGCTGGTTACCCCGTTGGCCCTCAATAGGTGAAAGAGGCTGTATGCCCAGCACTCTTATTGATGCGGTGCTTTGTGATGCAGCGGTCAAGGGCCTTATGGACCGTGAGACCATGGAACAGGCACTTGAGGGAATGCTCAAGCATGCAAATGTAAATTCCTCTGACGACGATTACGGCAGAAGCGGTGCCGAAAGCTATGTAAAATACGGCTATGTGCCCCTTGAAGTACATCGTGAAACCGTAAATCTCACACTTGATGCGGCATACGGGGACTGGTGTATTGCGAAAATTGCTTCTCTTCTCGGAAGAGACGATATTGCCGAAGAATATATGAAGCGTGCCGATAACTACAAGAATCTCTTTGATAAGGAAACAGGCTTCATGAGAGCCCGTGACATGAAGGGAAATTTCCGTGAGGGCTTCAATCCCGTATCATGGGGGCTTGACTATACCGAGGGCAGTGCATGGCAGAACTCCTTTGCAGTGCCTCATGATATGGAGGGACTGGCAGGGCTTTACGGCGGAAAGGATAAGCTTCTTCAGAAGATTGACGAGCTTTTCGCTACTCCTCCCGTATATGAAATCGGCGGCTACGGCTGTGAAATTCACGAAATGACAGAAATGGCTGCTGCTGACTTCGGTCAGTGTGCAATTTCCAATCAGCCCAGCTTCCACATCCCTTATATCTATGCTGAATTGGGCGATGTTGAAAAGACATCGTACTGGGTAGAAAAAATGTGCGAAGAGGTATTCTCCTTTGAGGACGACGGCTTCCCAGGTGATGAGGATAACGGCTCGATGGCACTGTGGTATATTTTCTCCAATATCGGCATTTATCCCTTCTGTCCCGGCAAAAATGAATTTGTAAGAACAAAGAAGCTTGTAAAAAGCGTGAAGCTTCTCGGAAAAGAATTTGATTCCGACAAATTCTGCGGCAATAAAATTGCTTACGGGGACATTATTTAAAAACAACTTGAAAAGCACCCTCTTTCTGTGATATAATTTCATCAGTCAGATAAAACTGAAAATTTAACTAAACAGGAGAAACAGTATGAACAATAATTACGAAGACGAAATCTTTGAAGAAACCGAAGAAGCAGTGGCTGACACGGGCGCAAAGAGTGAAAAGCTTTTAAGAATATGTCTTGCCGCAGTTATCGTTGCTGTTGTTGTGATTGCAATTTTAGCATCAGTAGTCATTACAATGAGCAAGTCGGGTGACGAGGAGGAGACCACAACAATTCCCGTTGAGGAAACCACAACAGGTGCTGTTGAAATCACCACCTCACCTGCTGAGAAATACACAACAGGTCAATATACCGTAAATGTAGGTGAAAACGGAAAGCTCAATCTCCGTAAGGAGCCCTCAAAGGACGGCGAGCAGATTCTTGCAATTGACAACGGAACACTTCTTACCATTACAGAGGTAAAGTACGATGAAACTGCAGATGAGGATTCACAGTACTGGGGCAGAACTCTCTATAAGGGATGGGATGCATGGGTATCAATGAAATATCTTGCAAACGCATATTCCGAAAACATTGTAACTCCCGCAGAGGTAACTACCGCTGCTGCTGAAGAGGTAACAACCGCAGGAACAACAGAAGGAACAACAGAAGCAACAACCGCTGCAACTGCAACAGAGACCACAACAGCTGCTGCTGTACAGGAAACAACAACTGCAGCTGCTGTACAGGAAACAACCACATCAGGTGCTTCAGGTGTATATTCAACAGGTACATACAAGGTAACTGCAGAGCCTCACCTCAATATGCGTGACGGTCACGATGTAGGTGCTCTTTCAATTGCACAGATTCCTGCAAATGCAGAGATTACAATTGTTGAAGTTTACCACGATGCCAACTCTACAAATGAGTACACAAAGTACTGGGGTAAAACAACCTTCGGCGGTTATACAGGCTGGGTTGCAATGGGTTATCTTAAATAATCGTAAATAAAATTTTTCAGCGATGCAGAAATGTGTCGCTGAATTTTTTTTGTTTATTCTTCGTGGAAAATTAAATTTTTTATTATAGACAAAAAAATACATATATGGTATTATATAATGACTATAATTATGTGAAAGAGGTGTTCATAAATGCTCGGTCTTCGTGTGGGAATAGATTTCGGTTCGACCAGCTTTACTGTTTTTGCAGAGGGCAAGGGTATTGTTATGAGCGAGCCCTCGGTTGCCGTTATTGATAAATATTCGGGAAAAATCCTTGCATGGGGAGCTGCTGCAAAAAGCATGTGTGAAAAGCTTCCCGATTCAATGGAGGCGGTTTATCCCATAAAGGACGGTATCGTAATCGACAGAAAGCATGCGGGAATGATGATGCGTCACTGCATCAACAAGGTCTGCATGGGAAGACTTTTTAAGCCCAATGTGCTTATGTGTGTACCCGGTAATGTCACACCCTTACAGAAAAAAACTGTTTTTGATATGGTTATGGCAGCAGGTGCGGGAAGAGCCTGCTTTGTGGATGAGGCGCTTGCGTCTGCCCTCGGTGCAGGTGTCAGCCTTACGGATATAAAGGGAACAATGGTCTGCGACATCGGCGGCGGTGTCACCAAGTGCAGTGTTGTAACAATGGGTAATATTGCCCTTTCCCGTTCAGTAAATATCGGCGGTAACGATTTTTCAAAGGCTATTACCGAATACATGGTAAAAAAATATAAGGTGGCAATAGGCGCATCGGTTGCCGAGGAAATCAAAACCACCATCGGCTCGGCAGTGCCGAGAAATGCAGACCTTGCTCTTATTGTGTGCGGGAAAAATACCGAAAGCGGATTCCCTGTACAGGTTGAAATTTCTGCCGCCGAGGTATATGAGGTGCTTCGACCGAAGCTTGAAAGCATACTTTCGCTTATTCTCGGTGTTCTTGAAAGCACACCGCCCGAGCTTTGCGGTGATATCAAAGAAAAGGGTATCATTCTTACGGGGGGAAGTGCAAGGCTTTACGGCATTGAAAAATTTATTCAGTGGAAAACCGATGTAAAAACAACAATTGCGGAAAATCCCGATGAGTGCGCGGCACTGGGCATCGGAATTCTTCTCAAGGACATGAAATATCTCGACCGCAACGGTTATGTTTTCAGAACCGAGGCTTCAGATGAAGAGGAAAGCGGTGAGTAAGCTTCTATGAGTGAAAATGTGATTGAAGAGAGAATTTCGGGTATTATCGAAAATGTTGTTTTTCACAATACATCAAATCTCTTCACTGTTTTTGAAATAAATCTCAAGGGTGAAATTGTTACTGCGGTAGGCACTGTTTCAGAGCCTGCGGCAGGCGAGGAAATGGTACTTTACGGCTCATGGGGTGCTCATGAGGTATTCGGGCGGCAGTTCAAGGTCAGCTCCTATGAAAGAAGCCTTCCCGATACAACCGCAAAGCTTTACAGGTATCTGGCTTCAGGTGCCGTAAAGGGAATCGGTCCTAAAACTGCCTTGAAAATAATTGAGCATTTCGGGGAAAACAGTCTGCAGGTGCTTGAAAGTGAGCCTGAAAAGCTTGCTGTAATACGCGGAATTTCAAAGCCGCAGGCAGTGAATATATCTGCGGAGTTCAACCGTCAGTATTCAATGCGCAAGCTTATGATTGAGCTTGAAAATGTAGGCATTTCTCCGTCGGAATGCACTGCAATTTATAAATATTTCGGCGGAAATGCAGTAAGACTTATAAAGGAAAACCCGTATATTCTCTGCGGTACGGTCAACGGCTTTACCTTTGAAAGAGCGGAAAAATTGGCTGCAGATATGGGTGTCAGCCCCTCAGCCGACAACAGAAACAGTGCGGGAATTTTACATATAATAAAGCACAATCTTCTCAATAACGGGCATACCTGTATTCCCGTCAGAAAGCTTGTTGCCCCTGCACAGGCTCTTCTCGGAATTGACGAAGAGGAGCTTTGTAGGGTAACTGATATGCTGATAGGCAGAAAACAGCTTTTTGTCAGAGAAATGAACGATGAAAGCTTTGTTTTTCTGCCCGAAATATATCTTGCGGAGTCCTCGATTGCCGCAAGAATGAATAATATTCTTAAATTCCCTCCGTCAAAAATTACGGGTGTGGAAAATGAAATTGAAAGAACTGAAAGACGCAACGATATTTCCTATGCCGATAAGCAGCGTGAGGCAATTATAACTGCCGCCGAAAAGGGACTTCTTATCCTTACGGGCGGACCGGGTACGGGTAAAACCACTGCAGTCAGAGGAATTATTGATATACTTGAAAATAAGCATGTTGATGTGCTTCTTTGTGCACCTACAGGCAGAGCAGCCAAGCGTATGAGTGAGGTGACGGGCAGAGATGCAAAAACCATACACCGTCTTCTTGAGGTTGAGTGGGATGCAAACGATAAGCCTGTTTTCAGAAGAAATTCCTCCGATCCTCTTGTGGCGGGTGCGGTGATTATTGATGAAATGTCAATGGTGGATGCCGAGCTTTTTTCAAGCCTTCTTGATGCTATCCCCATGGGCTGCAGAATAATTCTTGTGGGTGACTCCGATCAGCTGCCCTCCGTGGGACCCGGCAATGTGTTGAATGACCTTGTGGACGCGGGGATTCTTCCTGTTGTGTGTCTTACGGAAATTTTCCGTCAGGCGCAGAAAAGCCTGATTGTCATGAACGCACACAGAATAATTTCAGGCGAAAAACCTCTTCTCGGTGTGAATAATTCCGATTTCTTTTTTATGAGAAGAGAGGATGTTTTTACCGCTGCCGATACAGTGGTGCAGCTTGCCTCAAGGCGTCTTCCCGATGCCTACGGCTTTTCTCCCTTTGATGATATACAGATTCTTTGTCCCTCAAGAAAGGGCGACCTCGGTACAGTCAATCTCAACAGACGGCTTCAGGCGGTGCTTAATCCTCCCGACAGAACAAAAAATGAGCTGCGTACATCAGGCGGAAGAGTTTTCCGCGAGGGTGATAAGGTCATGCAGACCAAAAACAATTATGACATTCCTTGGACAAAGGAAAGGGAAGAGGGTTCGGGGATTTTCAACGGAGATATCGGAATACTCAAAAAAATCAACTATGCGGCAGGTACTATGAAAATTGAGTTTGACGACCGCGTAGCTGACTATCCCGCTGATAATCTTTCTGAGCTTGAGCATGCCTATGCTATCACCGTGCATAAAAGTCAGGGCAGTGAATATCCCGTGGTTATCATGCCTGTGTTTGATTGTCCGCCGAAGCTTATGTACAGGAATTTACTTTACACGGGTGTTACCCGTGCAAAGAAAATACTTGTCATTGTAGGTGACGAGGAAAAAATAGAGAAAATGACTCTCAATAACAAGCAGAATAAAAGATATTCCGCGCTTAAAGATTTTTTGCTTGAATAATATATTTACAAAAAATAAAATCAATGGTATAATAATTCGGTTAAATACTCTGAATTGAAAAAGAGGTTATTGATATGAGTAAAGAACTTGAAAAACTTTATGATCCCAAAAACGTTGAGGACAGAATTTATAAAACCTGGCTCGACGGCAAATATTTCCACGCAAAATGCGAAATGGAAAAGCCTACATACACAATAGTTATTCCCCCTCCCAATATCACAGGTCAGCTTCACATGGGTCATGCCCTTGATAACACTCTTCAGGATATTCTTATCCGTTACAAGAGAATGGCAGGCTTTGATACTCTCTGGCTTCCGGGTACAGACCATGCTTCTATTGCAACAGAAGCAAAGATTGTTGAAGCCATGAGAAAGGAAGGCATTACAAAGGAAGATCTCGGCAGAGAGGGCTTCCTTGTAAGAGCATGGGAATGGAAGAGACAGTACGGCCGAAGAATTATTGAGCAGCTTAAAAAGCTCGGTTCATCCTGCGACTGGGACAGAGAACGCTTCACACTTGATGAGGGCTGTAACAAGGCTGTCAAGGAGGTTTTTGTGCGCCTTTACGAAAAGGGACTTATCTACCGCGGTGAAAGAATCGTTAACTGGTGCCCCGTATGCCTTACATCAATTTCCGACGCAGAGGTTGAATATGAGGAGCAGGCAGGACATTTCTGGCATCTCCGTTATCCTCTCAAGGATGGTACAGGCTATCTTGAGCTTGCAACAAGACGTCCCGAGACAATGCTCGGCGATACTGCTGTTGCAGTTCACCCCGATGATGAAAGATATAAGCACCTTGTAGGAAAAACCCTTATTCTTCCCATCGTTCACAGAGAAATCCCCATTGTTGCAGACGAATATGTTGAAATGGATTTCGGTACAGGCTGTGTTAAGATCACTCCCGCTCATGACCCCAACGACTTTGAGGTTGGTCTTCGTCACAATCTTCCCGTTATTGATACATTTACAGATGATGCTCATATTGCTGAAGGCTACGGTAAATACAGCGGTATGGACCGTTTTGAAGCAAGAAAGGCAATTGTTGCAGATCTTGAAGCAGAGGGTGCACTTATCAAGACCGAGAACTATTCTCATAATGTCGGCACCTGCTACAGATGTCATTCAACAATTGAGCCCAAGGTTTCAAAGCAGTGGTTCGTTAAGATGGAGCCCCTTGCAAAGCCCGCAATTGAGGCAGTAAGAAGCGGCGAAACAAAGTTTGTTCCGGAAAGATTCGATAAAATTTATTTCCACTGGATGGAAAACATCAAGGACTGGTGTATTTCCCGACAGCTCTGGTGGGGTCACAGAATCCCCGCATGGTACTGTGCTGACTGCGGTGAGGTTATCGTTGCAAAGGATACTCCCGAGAAGTGCTCAAAGTGCGGCAGTGAGAAGCTTTCTCAGGATCCCGATACACTTGATACATGGTTCTCTTCAGCTCTCTGGCCCTTCTCAACTCTCGGATGGCCCGAAAATACTGCTGACCTTCAGCATTATTTCCCCACAAATACCCTTGTTACAGGCTATGATATTATTTTCTTCTGGGTTGCGAGAATGATTTTCTCATCCTGCGAGCAGATGGGAAAGGCTCCCTTTGATACTGTTCTTATTCACGGTCTTGTCCGTGATGCACAGGGCAGAAAGATGTCAAAGTCTCTCGGAAACGGTATTGATCCCCTTGAAATTATTGAAAAGTACGGAGCTGACGCCTTAAGATTCACTCTTGCTACAGGTAACAGCCCCGGAAACGATATGCGCTTCTCCGACGAAAAGGTTGAAGCATCAAGAAACTTTGCAAATAAGCTCTGGAATGCTGCAAGATTCGTGCTTATGAATCTTGAGGGCAACGAGTGCGCACCCTTCATCCCCGAAAAGCTTGCTCTTGAAGACAAGTGGGTGCTTACAAAGTTCAACAACGTTGTAAAGGAAGTAACCGATAACCTCGATAAGTATGAGCTCGGTATTGCAGTTCAGAAGCTTTACGACTTTATCTGGGATATTCTTTGCGACTGGTATATTGAAATCTGCAAAATCCGTCTTTCCTCTGAGGATGCTGAGCTCAAGAAGAATGCAAGAGCAGTTCTCGTTTATGTTATGAGCAATACTCTCAAGCTTCTTCATCCCTTTATGCCCTTTATCACAGAGGAAATCTGGCAGACACTTCCTCACGACGGCGAATCCATTATGGTTTCACCCTGGCCCGTATATGACGAAAAATACGTGTTCACTAAGGATGAGGAAAACATGGAGCATATCATGACTGCAGTACGTGCCGTAAGAAACCGCCGTGCAGAAATGAACGTTCCTCCCTCAAAGAAGGCAAGACTTGACATTGTTGCAAAGGATGTTGAGCTTTTCGCTGACAGTGCAAAGTATTTCCAGCGTCTTGCATCTGCTTCAAGCGTTGCGGTTTCAGCTGATGAAAGTGTATTTGAGCTTGA
Organism: Acutalibacteraceae bacterium; assembly: GCA_045638965.1. GTDB lineage: Bacteria > Bacillota > Clostridia > Oscillospirales > Acutalibacteraceae > RUG806. The sequence continues at coordinate 130,134 of JAZUCC010000007.1, forward strand.
CGGCAGTGTAAGTGTTGTTACTGATGTTGCTACAATTTACCTTCCCATGGCAGAGCTTGTTGATTTTGAGGCTGAAAGAAAGCGTCTCAACAAGGAGCTTGAAGAGGTTGAAAAGAAATTAGCTCAGATTAACGGTAAGCTTAATAATCAGGGCTTCCTTGCAAAGGCTCCCGCTAATGTTATTGAGGAGCAGAAGGCAAATCAGATCAAGCTCAACGAAAAAGCAGAGCTTCTTAAGGCAAGCATTGCAAAGCTTGGTTGATATGATTTGTATGACACCTGATGAAGCGGTAAATTATTACCACTCACTTGAAAAATTCGGGATAATGCCGGGGCTTGAAAGAATCACGCTTCTGTGTGAAAGACTTGGCTCTCCCCATAAAAAATTAAAGTTTATTCACGTTGCAGGTACTAACGGAAAGGGAAGTACCTGCACGGCTCTTGCATCCGTGCTTCACAGCGCGGGCTATAAAACAGGGCTTTATACCTCGCCCTATGTCATTGATTTCAGGGAGAGAATTCAGCTCGGAATGCAGATGATTTCTTCCGAGGACCTTGTTTCTTGTACACTTAAGGTAAGGTCGGCCGTTGAGCAGCTCAATTCCGAGGGTGTGAAAATAACTGAATTTGAGGCTGTGACTGCTGCCGCATTTCTTTACTATTATGAGAAAAACTGCGATTTTGTTGTCCTCGAAACGGGGCTTGGCGGCAGATTTGATGCTACAAATATAATTGACACTCCCTTGTGTAGTGTAATCACATCTGTATCCCTTGATCACACAGGCGTGCTTGGTGATACACTTGCAAAAATCGCATTTGAAAAAAGCGGTATCATAAAAAACGGCTGTCCTGTAATTACATGTGATACACAGCCTGAAGAGGTGCTTTGCGTTATAAAAGAGCAGGCGGATAAAATGAATTCGCCTGTTGTTATAAGAAGTGCCGATAAGCTCTTTTCTGTTACGGATGAGGGAATTACGGGTACTGATGTTCTTTGTGAAGAGGGAAGTGTTCACATTCCCTTTATAGGGCGCCATCAGCTTGATAACATGGCTCTTGTCACAGGTGCTGTAGATATAATCCGTAAAAACGGCTATGAAATAAGCGACGAAGCGGTCCGGGAAGGAATTGCCGCCGCGCGTATTCCTGCCCGTGTTGAGGTTATTTCGGAAAATCCCCTTGTTATTCTTGACGGCTCCCATAATGACGGCTCCACTGCCGCGTTGGGCGATATACTTAAGCGGCATCTTGAAGGGAAGAGGATAGTTGCTGTTATGGGAATGATGGCAGACAAGGACTGCAGAAGCTCCCTTGCCAATGTTGTCCCCTGCTTTTCAAAGGTTTTTACCGTAAAGCCGTCCAATCCGAGAAGCATGGAGGCAGATAAGCTTGCTGAAATTGTAAAAAAGCTCAATGTCATGTGTGTGCCTTGTGCTGACCCCGAGGAGGGTATAGAAAGGGCATATTCGGAAATTGACGGATATGATCTTATGATTGTCTGCGGATCTCTTTATCTTGCAGGAGATGTTCGTGAAAAACTGATAAATTTGTGTGGCACGAAGCCACAGCTACCATAAAGGAGGAAACCTTATATGCCAATGAAGGTTGAAGCTGCTATTGTCACCCAGAAAAGACCTGAAGCAGCTTATAACACAGACAGTGTCAATGTCAACGGTAAGGTAATGCCCCGTGAGGTTATAAAAAACGGATATAAAGGCTCGGGTGTGCTTGGCTCAAGTGTATATTTTGCACTTACCTCATCTGCGGTTGAGGGCTTTGCCGATGCTACCGTTACTGCTTTCAATCAGAGAGCGGAGCTTTTTTCACGCTCAAGGGATTCCCTGAGTGTATTCAGCGGCTTTTTTGAGGATTGTCGCGGTGCACTTATAAATATGAAGCGTTCTGCCGATGAGCTTGTCAGTGCAGGCTTTTACGCAACAGGCAGAAAGTCAGTGCTTGCATTTAACGGTAATGCTAAAATTTACCTTCAGAGACTGGGTGTGCTTACTCCCGTAAACGGTGAAAAGGTTATTGATACAACTGCAGACTTCAGGGGCGCAGTGTTCAATGATACCTGTGTAAGTGATACCTTCATCCTTCTCAGCCCCGGTGCTGCCGAGGTGCTTACCGATAAGGATATTGAGGATATTCTTAAAATTTCCGACGGCTCGGTAAAGAAGGTGGCAAACTATATTCTCAAGGCTGCCTTATCCAAAAATTCCGATAAGGCTGTAAGTGCCATTGTTATAAAGGTGCTTGAAACTGCTCTTGATGAAGAAATTATCACTTCCGCATTTGTGCCTGATTTTGCAGAGGAAGAAAAAGCCACTGTTGAAGAAGAGGCTGAGGCTGCTGAGGTGACTTCAATGCCTGAAGAGGAGGTAGCTGCAAGTGATGATATTGCTGCTGTTTTCTCTAAAAATGTCCATGAAATGTTTGATGACGGAAATGCTGATGAAGAGACCGAAACTTTTGAAGAAGCTGCCGAAGAGGAAATTACAGCTTCTGAAGAGGCGGCTCTTTATGTTGAGGCTATGAACGCTCCCGATGAGGAGCCTGATGCTTCCGAAGAAGAAATCGGAGAGGATGTTGAAAAGCTTTCCGAAGAAGCAGAAGCAGTCATAGCAGCAGCGGAAGATGCAGAAAAATCTGCAGCTGATAAGAAAAAGACACTGCTTCTTTTCCTTGGCGGTGTGCTTATTGCGTTTGCTCTTGCGGCTCTTGTTGCATTTGTTATTGTTCCCGCTTTTTCAGGTGAGGAAGAAGGTACAACCGAAGAGGAAACAAGTGTAGAGGAAACCTCCGACGAGCAGACCACTGAAGAGGGATCTGCCGAAGCGGAAACCACCGAAGAGGAAACTACTGAAAAAGCTGAAGAAAAGACCACTAAAAAGGAAGAATCCACAACAAAGCGCAGACCTGCTGCTGTATCAACTACCGCGGCTTCGGCTACAGCTCCCGCTGTAACCACAACAAAGCCTCAGGAGACCACAACCGAGGAAGAGGCTACCTCTGAACAGGAGGCTACAACTGCTGAAGAAACAACAGAAGCAGAAGAAGCAACCACAGCAGAGGAGGAGGGCACAACCGAAGCACAGGAAACTACTGAAGCAGAAGCTACCACCGAAGCGGAGAATGAAGCTGAAGAAACCTCAACAGAGGCTGTTGCCGAAGAAGAGGAGCCCTCATCCGATGAGGTAACCTCTGCTGAAGAAGCTGCATCAGATAACGGTGCAGAAGAAGAGACCCAGGCACATTAATGTGTTAAATCTTACTTGCATTTTTAATTGAATTGTGTTATTATCAAATAAAGGAATATTATTTCCGAATTAATTCCATACGGAGAAAGGCAGCCATCAGGCTGAAACGGTTTTTATTATGGACGGTATTTCATTAGGCGGCATCATGGATATGGTGAGACCCATGCTCCCCACTCTTTCATATTTCATCAACATGCTTTCAAAGCTTTTTGATGTTTTTGCTTCATATCTCGGCGTTGACCTTACAGCTCCCGAAGGTGAAGAAACAGAAGAGGAAGTCTGATTATTTCCGACAGATGAAGCGAGGGTGTACATTCTTTGTACATCCTCGTTATTTTTTTTGCTTCTCGGGAAGTGATTCCCTATATAATATAATAAAAATAAAGGGAAATGTGAGTAAAACTGTTGCTCTTTATTATATTATGTGATATACTAAAATGAATTATTTTGTAAAGTGGTGAACAGATGATTATTCTCGGAATCGACCCCGGCTATGCAATTGTGGGCTTCGGAATAATTAAATATGAAAAAGGCAGAATGTCGGTGCTTGATTTCGGTGCGATAACAACACCCGCAGGCATGGAATTTACCGAGCGCCTTAAATGTATTTACGAGGATCTGTCATATCTGTTCGATAAATATAAGCCCGATGCAATGGCGGTTGAAAAGCTGTTTTTCAATACCAATCAGAAAACCGCAATTGATGTGGCACAGGCAAGAGGAGTTATACTTCTTGCGGCAAAAATGAACGGAACGGAATGCTTTGAATACACACCCTTGCAGGTAAAACAGAGTGTGGTAGGCTACGGCAGGGCAGAGAAAAAGCAGGTTCAGGAAATGACAAGACAGCTTTTGGGTCTTTCGGCAGTGCCGAAGCCCGACGATACCGCCGACGCACTTGCAATGGCAATATGCCACGCTCATTGCAGCGGGTCGCATTATCTTACACGATAAGGAGAAAAATATGTTTTACAGCCTTACAGGTAAAATAGTTTACAGTGATATAACCCGTGCGGCAATTGAGTGTCAGGGTATAGCCTTTGATGTCACAACCTCAGTGAACACCTTAAGACGCATCGGAAATGTGGGTGACACCGCAACTCTTTACACACATCTTGCAGTCCGTGAGGACGGTGTGGAGCTTTTCGGCTTTGCTGATAACGAGGAGCTTTCATATTTCAGAATGCTTATTTCCGTGTCGGGTGTTGGTCCTAAAGCGGCGGTTGCAATCCTTTCGGTGCTTACCCCTGAAATGCTCGCCTTAAGTATTGCTTCGGGGGACGTTAAAAGCATCACAAAAGCACAGGGCGTAGGCCCTAAAATTGCACAGAGAATTGTAATTGAGCTTAAGGACAAGGTTGCTAAAATGGTGCCTGCAAAGGTCAATTCGGAAAAATTCAGTCAGCCTGTACTTCAGGGCTTTACTGCAAACAGCGATGAAGCTGTTAGTGCACTTATGGCTCTCGGCTATACAAACAGTGAAGCGGCACAGGCCGTTTCCTCTCTCGACGGAAGTCTTTCTGTTGAGGAGCTTATAAAACAAGGCTTAAGAAACCTTGCAAGGAGATAAACGGATATGGCTATCAGTTCATTTGAAGATGATAACTTAAGACTTGCTTCTCCCGAATTCGGAATTGAAGAAAGTGATTATGAAATAAATCTGCGTCCGAGGTCACTCGATGAGTATATCGGTCAGGATAAGGTAAAAGATAATCTTGATGTGTATATGCAGGCGGCACTTAAAAGAAACGAGGCTCTTGACCATGTTCTTTTATACGGCCCTCCGGGACTCGGCAAAACAACACTTGCAAGCATCATTGCAAACACAATGGGCTCGCAGATAAGAATAACATCAGGTCCCGCAATAGAAAAGCCCGGTGATCTTGCCGCTCTGCTTACTAATCTTAGTGAGGGAGACATATTATTTATAGACGAGATACACAGACTCTCAAGAAGTGTTGAAGAGGTGCTGTATCCCGCTATGGAGGATAAGGCAATTGATATAATCATCGGTAAGGGTCCGTCAGCAAGAAGCATCCGCATTGATCTGCAGAATTTTACCCTTGTTGCGGCAACCACAAGAGCAGGAAGTCTTTCCGCACCCTTGCGTGACCGTTTCGGCGTTGTTCTTCGTCTTGAGCTTTACACCCCCGAGCAGCTTGCAGGAATTGTCACACGAAGCGCAAGAATTCTCGGAATTGAAATTGACCCCGAGGCTGCAATAGAAATTGCATCACGCTCAAGAGGAACTCCGAGAATCGCAAACAGATATCTCAAGCGAGTAAGAGACTTTGCCGAGGTGCTGGGCTCGGGTGCAATAACCCTTAAGGACGCACAGACGGCTCTTGAAAAAATGGAGATTGATGAAATCGGTCTTGATAATATTGACAGATTGATTCTTACCACGATGATCAATAATTACAACGGCGGTCCCGTGGGGCTTGAAACTCTTTCAGCCGCTATAGGTGAAGAGGCCGTTACCATAGAAGATGTTTATGAACCCTATCTTATGCAGGCAGGCTTTATTGCAAGAACCCCTCGGGGAAGAGTAGTAACAAATGCCGCATATATACATCTGGGGTTGCCTGTACCCTCCGATAACTGATTAAGGAGAGTTTTTTATGGGAAGATTATTCGGAACAGATGGTGTAAGAGGTATTGCAAACACGGAAATCAGCTGTGAGCTTGCAATGAAAATCGGCAGAGCAACCGCTATGGTGTTGTCTGAGGATAAGGAAGAGAAAAAACTTAAGGTGCTTATCGGAACAGACACAAGACAATCAGCGGATATGCTTGCGGGTGCAATTGCCGCAGGCTTTTGCTCGGTAGGCTGTGATGTGCTTCTTGCGGGTATTGTACCCACTCCCGCTGTTGCGTTTCTCGTAAGGGAATATTTCTGTGATGCAGGGGTGATGATTTCCGCTTCCCATAATTCATGTGAATATAACGGTATAAAGATTTTCCGTTCGGACGGATATAAGCTCCCCGATGAAACGGAAGATAAAATTGAAGCAATAATTCTTGATGAGCTTATCTCCTTTCCGCTGAAAACGGGCGGAGAGGTAGGAAAAATAACAACGGCAGAAAACGCTGTGAATGATTATATCTGCCATGTTGAAAAAACTGCAGAGTGCCGCTTTGACGGCATGAAAATAGCAATTGACTGTGCAAACGGCTCTGCCTCGGTTACGGCACAGAAGCTTTTTACAGGACTGGGTGCTGCTTGCACAATGATAAACTGCAAGCCTGACGGCGTGAATATAAATGATCACTGCGGCTCAACGCATCTTGATGTTCTTCAGTGCTTTGTGAAGGAAAACGGCTTTGAGCTGGGACTTTCATTTGACGGCGATGCAGACCGACTCTTATGTGTTGACAGTACGGGAGAAGCGGTTGACGGCGATAAGATAATTGCAATATGCAGCAAGGAAATGAAAAAGCAGGGCAGGCTTAAAGATAATGCTGTAGTTGTAACCGTAATGAGCAACCTCGGACTGTTCCGTTTCCTTGAAAAAAACGGCATCAGCTGTGAGAAAACAAAGGTCGGCGACAGATATGTCCTTGAAAAAATGCTTGAAAAGGGATATCTTATCGGCGGTGAGCAGTCGGGCCATGTGATTTTTCTTGAGCATGCCACAACAGGTGACGGACAGCTCACGGCGGTACAGCTTCTCGGCGTCATAAGGCAGACAGGGAAGTCACTGAAGGAGCTTGCCGATGAAATTGAAATATATCCCCAGGTGCTCCTTAATGTAAGGGTATCGTTGATGGGTAAGCTTCGCTTGTCACAGGACAAGGAAATTGAAATTGCAATAAAAGAGGCGGAAAAGGAGCTTTCTGAAGAGGGAAGAGTGCTTGTCCGCGCCTCGGGTACCGAGCCTCTTGTAAGAGTAATGGCAGAGGGTAAGGACTACCGACAGATAGAACGTCTTGCGCAGCAGCTTGCGCAGGTGATAAAAGAAAGGCTGATTTGATGAGAGCGGCAGAAAACTGGAAGGATTATGAGCTTATAGATTGCTCCGACGGGGAAAGACTTGAAAGATGGGGGAAATACATCCTCATCCGTCCCGACCCCCAGGTTATATGGTCAACCCCCAAGACAAATAAGCTCTGGTATAATGCAGATGCAAGATATCTCCGTTCAAATACGGGCGGAGGCAGATGGGAGGTTTATAAAAAGCTTCCCGATGTGTGGACGATAAATTTTGATGAGCTTAAGTTCAATATAAAGCCCATGGGCTTCAAGCATACGGGTATTTTCCCCGAGCAGGCAGTAAACTGGGAGAAAACCGCTGAAATTATAAGAAGAGCAAACCGCCCCGTAAAGGTGCTCAATATGTTTGCTTATACCGGCGGTGCCACAGTCAGTGCTCTTGCTGCAGGTGCATCCGTTGCACATGTTGATGCTTCAAAAGGTATGGTAGCATGGGCAAAGGAAAATTCAATTTCCTCGGGCGTTTCCGACAGAAGTGTAAGATGGCTTGTTGACGACTGCAAAAAGTTTGCGGAAAGAGAAATAAGACGCGGAAACAAATATGATATTATCATCATGGACCCGCCCTCATACGGAAGAGGTCCCGGCGGTGAGGTATGGAAGCTTGAAAATGAGGTTTATGCTCTTTGTGAGCTTTGTGCAGGACTTTTAAGTGATAATGCACTTTTATACATGATCAACTCCTATACAACAGGACTTTCACCCTCTGTAATGAGCTATATTTTAGGCAGTGTCGTGCCGAAAAGCCTTAAGGGCAGAGTAAGTGCAGACGAAATCGGTCTTCCCGTTACCGAAAGCGGTCTTGTACTTCCTTGCGGTGCTACTGCAATATGGGAAAGAGATTAAATTATTATGAGTGATAAGCATTTTATTGATTTTCAGAATGTGTCATATACATACGATGAAGAGGAAAAGGACAGCTTTGCCGTAAGAAATATCAGCTTTACCGTTGATAAGGGTGAATATGTTGTCATACTCGGTCATAACGGCTCGGGTAAATCAACCCTTGCAAAGCTTTCAAATTCCATTTTCGTGCCCACCGAGGGTAAGGTTTTTGTTGACGGTATGGACACATCTGCGGAAGAGAATGAGTTTAAGATAAGAGAAAAGGTCGGTGTGGTTTTTCAGAATCCCGACAATCAGATTGTAGCCTCCATTGTTGAGGAGGATGTGGCTTTCGGTCCCGAGAATCTCGGTATTGCTCCCGCTGTAATAAGAGAGCGTGTTGACAATGCGCTGAAAACAGTGGGAATGTACGATTACCGTCTTCACGAAACTCACCGTCTTTCAGGCGGTCAGAAGCAGAGAGTTGCAATTGCGGGCATGATTGCTATGCTTCCCGAATGTATTGTTTTTGATGAGCCTACAGCCATGCTTGACCCCCAGGGCAGAAGAGAGGTAATGAAAACTGCCCGTGAGCTTAACCGCGACGGAATGGCAATTGTTCTTATAACACATTTCATGGAAGAGGCAGTAAATGCCGATAAAATAATTGTGGTGGATAAAGGCACAATAGTTGCAAGCGGAACTCCCCGTGAAATTTTTGCGAAAACCGCTCTTCTTGAGGCTTGCGGGCTTGATGTACCCGATACGGTAAAAATTGCAATGCTTCTCAAGGAAAAGGGACTTTGTCTCCCCGACGGTATTCTTACCGAGGATGAGCTTGCCGCACAGTATCTTAAAATTTTGAATTTATAAGAGGTCTTTAATGGTTATTCTTGAAGTTAAAAATGTTTCATACGGCTATTCCCACGGAACACCCTTTGAAATAACAGCTCTTGATAATGTCAGCTTTACGGTTGAAAAAGGTGAGCTCGTAGGCATCATCGGTCATACGGGCTCGGGCAAAAGCACCCTTATAAAGATGCTTAATTCCCTGCTTAAGCCCGATAAGGGACAGATTCTTCTTGCAGGTAAGGATATCAATCGTGACAAGGCTTCAATAAAGGAAGCAAGAAGCAAGGTAGGGCTTTGCTTCCAGTATCCCGAATATCAGCTTTTTGAAGAGACCTGCGCAAAGGATATTGCCTTTGGTCCTAAAAATATGGGGCTTTCAAAGGAAGAGATTGATGACAGGGTAATAAAGGCTGCAGAATTTGTCGGCTTTGACAAGGAGCTTTTAGGAAAATCTCCCTTTGATCTTTCTGGCGGTCAGAAAAGAAGATGCGCAATTGCGGGTGTTATGGCAATGTTCCCCGAGGTGCTTATTCTTGACGAGCCCACAGCGGGACTTGATCCAAAGGGAAGAAGAGAGCTTACTGAAATGATTGAAAATTACCGTAAGTCAACAGGGGCTACCGTCATGATAGTTTCTCATTCAATGGACGATATGGCAAGAAATGCGGATAAGCTTCTTGTTATGAATAAAGGAAAGCTTGCAATGCAGGGAAATGTCAGAGAAATTTTCTGCAATGCTCAAAAGCTTATGGAAATGGGGCTTTCTGTCCCTGCCGCAACCTCGCTTATCAATCGGCTTCGTAAGACCGTTCCCGCACTTCCTGCTGATGTGTTTACGGTTGAAGCAGCCGCTGATGCTCTTTATGAATATGCAAGGGGAGGAAAGATAAATGATTAAGGATATCACCATCGGTCAGTTTTTTCCCGGCAATTCATTTGTTCATAAGCTTGATCCCAGAGCAAAAATAATAATAACACTTGTGTTTATTGTTGCACTGTTTCTTTGCAGAAGCTTCTTTTCATTAGGTCTTTTGTTTATATGTGCGCTTCTTACCATTGCTCTTTCAAAAATTTCCTTCAAGGTAATTGCAAAGAGCCTTAAAATGATAGTTGTGCTTGTGGTTTTCACGGGGGTGCTTCAGATAATTTACAACGATGAAGGCACTGTTTTATGGAAGCCCTTTGAGCAGTTTGATTTTCAGATAACAACGGGCGGTATATTCAGCTCCGTGTTTATCATAGTAAGAATCGTGTCACTGATTCTTTTCAGCTCACTTCTTACATATACAACCTCTCCCACTGCGCTTTCCGATGCAATTGAGCGTCTGCTTTCACCTCTGAAGCTCTTTAAGGTGAATGTGAATTCCCTTGCAATGATGATGACAATTGCTCTTCGCTTCATTCCTACACTTATTGAGGAAATTGACATTATCATGAGTGCACAGAAGGCTCGTGGTGCAGACCTTGAAACAGGAACGCTTGTTGAGCGTGCAAAGGCTCTTGTTCCGGTTTTTATCCCCCTTATCGTAAGCTCCTTCCGTCGTGCTTATGAGCTTGCATTTGCAATGGAATGCAGATGCTATACAGGGGACAATAAGCGTACAAGAATGAAGGAAATGAAGCTTGGTGCAAGAGATTACATTGCATTTGCCGTGCTTGCCCTTCTTGTTGCAGTGGTTGTTGCCACAAGCTTTTTCAATATCTCATCAATGTTTATTTTCAGCAAGGTGATATAATGAATTATCTTCTGACTCTAAAATATGACGGCTCTTCTTTTCATGGCTGGCAGAGACAGGAAAATGCAATTACCGTTCAGGAATGTGTAGAAGAAGCCGTGTTCAGACTGTTCGGAGAAAAGGTAAGTGTAACAGGCTGCAGCCGTACAGATACAGGGGTTCATGCAAACTGCTTCAAATGTAATTTCCGTGCAGCAAAAGAAATTGCTCTTGAAAAAATAATCACGGGAATGAACTACTATCTGCCCGATTCAATTGCAGTTACCGCAAGTGAGCTTGTAAGTGATGACTTCAATGCAAGATTCGACTGCAAGGGTAAGGAGTATATCTATAAAATCTACAATGGAAGAGTCCGTGATCCCTTCAGACAGGGCAAGGAATATTTCCATAAATATCCTCTTGATGCAGCTCTTATGAACGAGCAGGCAAAGGATTTTATTGGAACCTATGATTTTTCCGCCTTCTGTGCTGCAGGGGCAACCGTAAAAACAACCGTCCGTACAGTTTTTGATGCGGGTGTTGAAAGAGACGGCGACACTGTTATTTTCAGAGTAACAGGCGACGGATTTCTTTATAATATAGTGCGTATTATGGCAGGTACGCTGATTTATATTTCCGAAGGAAAAATCGCAAAAGGGGACATTCCCCGCATAATTGAATCAAAGAACAGGCTTCTTGCGGGAAAAACTGCCGCTCCCGAGGGGCTGTATCTTAACAAGGTTTTTTATCATAAGGGTGAGGATGTGAATGAATGAGAGAAAATGAAGATCTGATAATCGAGCGGAAAGCCTCTGAAAAAGGAAAGTCAAAAGCACCTGCCGTGCTGGGTATTTGTCTTTTACTGCTTATTGCGGTTATGGTTATAAGCGCGGTTATTTCAGAGGTTTCAGGCGTTTCGGTTGCGGAAATAGGAGCTGAACAGGAAAAGGGCGGAATAATTTATGACACTCTTCCTGACAGTATAAAAAATATAGAAAAATATTCATCGGGAATTGTAATGCTTACTGATACGGCAGTTGATTATCTTGACTCAACAGGAAGGAAGCTTGCTTCAAACTCCCATCAGTATTCACAGCCTGTTATGGTTCCGAAGGCATCATCAATACTGCTTTATGATAAGGGCGGTACATCCTTCAGAATTGAAAAGAACAGTAAGATTTATAATACATATACTGTTGCAAATCCCATTACCTGTGCATCAATTGACAAGCGCGGAAACTATGCCTATGTGCTAAATGAGGACGGCGGCTTCCAATCGCACCTTTATGTTTATTCATACAAGGGCAAGAAGCTGTTTGAATGGGGCAGTTCATCCGATTACTGTATCGGAACGGCAATTTCCGATAACGGTAAAAACATTGCTCTTTCCATGCTCAGTGTAAAAAACGGAGAATATCTGTCAAAGATTATCTTCTTCAATTTCAAGGCGAATGAGGCTGCATATACCGTAGAGCTTCCCGATTGCACCGTGTTCAGACTTGAATTTCTTTCGGGAAAAAATCTTGCAGTGTTTACCGATAACGGAATTTATGTTATTGATAAAAACGGTGAATATGTGAAAAAGGCTGATTATTCACCCTCGGAAATTATGCATTCGGGTATCTGTGATAACGGAATCAGCTGTGTTGCTCTTGCTCTTCACGGCAACTCAAAGGATTCACTTCTTACGGTGTTCAATAAAAAGCTTGATGCTGTTTTTACACTTGAATACAACAGTGCAATTCACAGCGTCTGCTCATCGGATAAGTATGTTGCTGTTCTTCTTGGCGGAAGTGTTGAAATCTACGATGCCAAGGGAATGAAAACAGGAAGCATAACAATTGATGAGAAATGCTTTGACGTTGCTTTTTCGGGCAGAAGTCTTTACATTCTCACAGTAAGCGGAATTTACAGCTTTGATGCTTACGGAGAATATGATCTCACTGTTGTGACCGAGGAAGAGACAACAGGTGAGTTCATAAAAGAAGAAACTGAAGAAAGCACCACAGAAAATGAAGCTACCACCATCGGTGAGGAAGAAAATACCGACGGACAGGAAGCGGAAGAAGCAACCGAAGCTCCGTTGTTCGGGTGAGAAAGGAATGAAAAATTATGAATATTCTTGACCTTGTACTGATTCTTGTTATTGCGGTTATTGCAATTTTCAGTGCAAAAAAAGGTTTTCTTTTGACACTGCTGAATATTGCTACATATATTGTTGCAGGTATTCTTTCAAAGATTTTTGCGTCACCCGTATCAAGCTTTATCTATGACAGCTTTTTCAGCAGTACAATTATCAGTAAGCTTTATGAGATTATGCCTTCGGGTAGTGTACAGGGTGAGCTTAATACCATTGTATCAAATGTTATTGCTTCTCTTCCCGAATATGTTCAGTCCCTTGCAAGTAATTTCGGTATTGCCGATATAGTGTCATCCGGCACAGATGCTGCGACGGCTTCACTTACGGTTGAAATGCTTGAAGCCACATACATTGCACCTATTGTAATCAAGGTTCTGACTATTGTTGTTTCGGTTCTGCTGTTTGTGCTTTTTGCATTGCTTTTAAGAGTGGTTTCATCCTTTATCAATAAGGTTCTTACAAAGAAAAAGCACAAGCTTATAAGAGGCACAAATATGTTCCTCGGTGCAGCATTCGGTGTAGTAAAGGGTACTGCAATAAGTGCAATTGCAGCCGCGGTGCTGAACATTGCCGCACCTTTGGTAAACAACGGGTCACTTTCAGTATTTGTAAATGAATCTGCTATATGTAATATAGTGGCTGAAATATTAAAGTAAAGAGGTAAAGAAAAATGGCTAAAAAAACTGCATATCTTTTTGAAAATGTCTGGACAATTCCGAACATAATATCTTTTATAAGAATACTTCTTATTCCTGTTTTCGGTGTGCTTTTCTACAACGGTCAGCTTATGTGGGCTCTTCTTATTCTTGCTCTTTCAGGCTTTACTGATTTTATAGACGGTAAGCTTGCAAGAAAGCTCAATCAGGTAAGTGAGCTCGGCAAAATGCTTGACCCCATTGCAGATAAGCTTACACAGGCAACAATCGCAATTGTATATTTCTTCTCTTTCAGAAATGCTGAAAATGAAACTCTCAATCTTTTTGCATGGGTATTCCTTCTCTTCATTCTCAAAGAGCTTGTAATGCTTGTCGGCGGTGCAATTATGATTGCAGTAGGCATCCGTCCCGGTGCCGCTGAAATTTACGGCAAGGCTGCAACACTTGTGTTCTATGTTGTAATGGTAATTCTTATGGCATTCGGCCCCGAGCTTGGTGCCTTCAGAGCAGAAGAGGGCGCAATTGTACAGCTCTTCACTCTTCCCGATGCTGTTATGATGGTGCTTGTTGTAATTTCTCTTATCATGACAATTATCGCTTTCTTAAGCTATATGCCCGGTGTTTATTCACAGGTAAAGGAACGCTTCGGCAAAAACTCAAAGTAAAATCAATCTCCTGTTGAAAGGAAAAAACTATGAATATGAAATTATGCTCAAGATGCGGAAAGCGTCCCGCGGTGCTGTTTATCTCCAAAATTGAAGGGGAGAAAACAACTCAGGAGGGGCTTTGCATCAAGTGTGCTATGGATATGAATATAGGTCCCATCAAGGATATGATGTCAAAAATGGGCATCACCGATGAAGACCTTGATGCTCTCAATGAGCAGTTCAGTGACATGGAGGCAGACGGCGTATTTGAAAACGGCGGAGCCTCAACCTTCCCCTTCCTGCAGGGACTTTTCGGAAATGCTCCTGCAGCCTCTTCCTCTGACGGTGATGAGGATGTGGATTTACCTGCCGAGCTTGTTGATGATGCCGACAAGGGTAAAAAGGGCAAGAAGCAGCAGAAAAAGAAAAAGGATGAACGCAAGTTCCTGGGGCTTTATTGCACCGACCTTACAAAGAAGGCAAAGGAAGGCAAAATTGACCGTATTATAGGTCGTCAGAATGAAATTGCAAGAGTCACACAGATTCTTTGCAGAAGAACAAAAAACAATCCCTGTCTTATAGGTGAGCCCGGTGTAGGTAAAACTGCTATTGCTGAAGGTCTTGCACTTGCAATAAGTGAGGGCAGAGTTCCTGCAAAGCTCAGCAGAAAGGAAATTCACCTTCTTGACCTTACCGCTCTCGTTGCAGGCACACAGTTCCGCGGACAGTTTGAAAGCAGAATAAAGGGGCTTGTTGATGAGGTTAAGGCACAGGGAAATATAATTCTTTTCATCGACGAGGTACACAATCTTGTGGGTACCGGTGATGCAGAAGGCTCCATGAATGCCGCCAATATTCTGAAGCCTGCTCTTTCAAGAGGTGAAATTCAGGTAATAGGTGCAACCACCTTCAATGAATACAGAAAGCATATCGAAAAGGATGCCGCTCTTGAAAGACGCTTCCAGCCTGTAAAGGTTGAAGAGCCTTCAATTGAAAATGCCTATGAAATGCTTTTAGGAATAAAGGAATATTACGAGAATTTCCACAGAGTAAGAATTTCCGATAATCTGCTTTATAAGGCAGTTACTCTTTCCGAAAGATATATCAATGACCGCTTCCTGCCCGACAAGGCAATAGACCTTCTTGATGAAGCCTGCACATGTGCAAATCTTCGCAATAAGGCTATAAGCGATTTCGAGGAAGCAGAGCTTCGTCTTGCAGAAGCCCGCGCAGAGGAAAGTGAGCTTATGGCGGAAACAGAAAATCCCGACTATGAAGCACTTGCCCGTGTCCGTGCGGAAATCATGCAGAATGAAGGAAAGCTTGATGAGCTTCGCATAAAGGCAGAGGATAATTATGTTACCGAGGATGACCTTGCAAAGGTTATAAGCCTTTCTACAGGTATTCCCGTGAACAAGATAATTGATACCGATATGAAGAAGCTTTCAAATATGGAAGACAACCTCAAGGCAAGAATTATCGGTCAGGATGAGGCTGTTGAAGCAGTAGCCGCTGCAATAAGAAGAAGCCGTGTGAGACTTTCTCCCGTTAAGCGTCCTGCATCATTTATCTTTGTAGGACCTACAGGTGTGGGTAAAACAGAGCTTGTAAAGCAGCTTGCAAACGAGCTTTTTGATACTCCTGAAACTCTTATCCGTCTTGATATGTCAGAGTTTATGGAAAAGCACTCTGTTTCCCGTCTTATCGGTTCTCCTCCCGGATATGTGGGCTATGATGAAGCGGGTCAGCTTACCGAAAAGGTAAGAAGAAAGCCCTACAGTGTAATTCTTTTTGATGAAATCGAAAAGGCTCATCCCGATGTTATGAACATCCTTCTTCAGATTCTTGATGAAGGAAAGACAAATGATGCACAGGGCAGAACCGTAAGCTTTGAAAACGCGGTTATTATAATGACCTCCAATGCAGGCAGTGAAAACAGAGAAAATCTTCTCGGCTTCGGTCAGGATAAGGGAAGTGCCGTTAAGGATAAGGCTATGAAGGCTTTAAGACAGTTCCTGCGTCCCGAATTCCTCGGCAGAGTTGATGAAATTATTGTTTTTAATCAGCTTACAAAGGAAGACTATGAAAAGATTGCAAAGCTTCTTATTGATGAATTTATTCCCGCTTTACGCGATAAGGGCATTAAGCTTGTTGTTGACGAGGAAGTTCCCGCAGTTGTTGCAAACGATGCTGATGGCGGTGTAAGAGGCGCTCGTGATATAAGACACACAATAAGAAAAGCAATTGAAGACCCCATTGCAAACATTCTTGTGGCAGGTTACGACAAAATTATCAACGAAATCCGTGTATCCGCACACGAGGGTAAAATTGTTGTTACTCACAGTTAAATTTTTCAAAAAAACTATTGACAACACGGAGTTTAGGTGATATACTTAACTCCGTTATGCGGGTGTAGTTCAGCGGTAGAATCCCAGCCTTCCAAGCTGGTCGTGTGGGTTCGACTCCCATCACCCGCTCCAAAAATTCCGAATGCTTAATGCGTTCGGAATTTTTACTTTTTAACTCTTAACTTTTCACTCTTCACTTAAACGCATCCGGGATATTTGTAAGGTAAAAAGTAAGAAGGAAGAGTGAATAAGTAGGAATCTGATTATGGAAGGGATGGTATTTTGATAAATATAACTTCTTTTATCGAGGATTTCTCTTCTGCATTAAATGAAAGCTTCGGTGAACGTGTATGGTTTTTCGGACTTCAGGGAAGCTACGGCAGAATGGAAGCTACGGATACAAGTGATATTGATATTGTTGTTATCCTTGATGAATTAGCTCCTTGCGATATTGAAATCTATAATAATATGCTTGACACTTTACCTCACAGAGAGCTTATCTGCGGATTCCTCTCCGGTAAAAAGGAAATATTGAATTGGGAGCCTTCTGATCTTTTTCAGTTTTATTATGATACCAAGCCCATAAAGGGAAGTCTTGATGAATTGCTGCCGCTTCTTGACAGAGTGACGGTTGACAGAGCAATTAAGATAGGCGCATGTAATATATATCACGGCTGTGTACATAATATGCTTTATGAAAAAAGTGAGGAGATTCTGAAGGGACTTTATAAGGCGGCATCATTTATTGTACAGGCAAGTGTTTTCGGAAGAACAGGAAATTATTTTAGTTATCAGAAGGATTTATTGCAGCACTCTGACGAAGATGAAAGGTTTATTGTTGAAGTATATTCGTTACTTAAAAACGGCGGAACTGCCGAATTTAAAGAACTTTCCGAGCGTTTGTTTTTATGGGCAGGAAAATTAATTGAGGGGTAATATGAATGTGCTTAAATTTGTTTTACTTAAAAGCACTGAAGACAATGAACTTGAAATATTGAAGGATAATTACTCAAAACCTTCTGTTGAACGCTTTGTTGAAATCAATAAAGAAAAATTCTGGAGCTATGTAACAGAAACTGAAAACGTTTGCTTTTATAAGGTTTATAACGAGAGTACCTTGTCAGGAACTGTTCAATGCGAAATTCACGATGGAATTTTATACCTCGCTATAGTTGTTTTTCCGGAGTATCAGAATAAAGGAATCGGCACGGATATGGTAAAATATGTAATTGAAGGCAAAACGGGGCTTGATTTTAAAGAAATTCAGGTATCAATAGACGAGAAAAATACAGCATCAATGAAGCTTTTTAAGAATTCAGGCTTTATGCAAATAGGGCAGGAAGGCGAGCTTATTGATTTCCAATATATAATGTAATTTTTATTAAAATATTTATAAATATATATTGACAAATCGACATATATCTATTATAATACCTTATGCATTCGGAAGCAGACTGCTTCGGTGTGACCTATGCGCTTCTAGCTCAGCTGGATAGAGCAACTGCCTTCTAAGCAGTAGGCCAGGGGTTCGAGTCCCTTGAAGCGCGCCATAGAGAGAGATGTTTACATCTCTCTCTTTTTTTGCATTTATGCAAAAAAGCTTCAAGGGACTCGAACCCTGAGAGGGTTTTTCCGTTAAGCAAACAGTCCGGTGGACTGTTTGTAGGAAAAAGGGGCGCAGAAGCTATGCTTCAAGCCATGCGGAATTTTAATTCCGCCGTACCTTAGAAGCGCGCCATAAGAGAGATGACATTTATGTTGTCTCTCTTTTTTTATTGCATTTTATCTGTATTGATGTATAATTGAATTCAGGAGGTGATGATATGTCATACAGATTTATGTGCTATCCCGGTGGGGTGCGCAGGGCGGTTACCTTCAGCTATGATGATGGCTGCCTTGATGACAACAGACTTGTTGATATCTTCAATAAATACGGCATGAAGGGAACCTTTAATCTCAATAGCTCCCGTCTTCTTTGCGGGGCAGATTTAACTGTTGACGATGCGAAGAGATTTATTTCACAGGGACATGAAATTGCGGTGCACGGAAAGAATCATCGTGCAAACGGTATAGTGAATACTGTTGATGGTATAAGAGATGTGCTTCAGTGCAGGGAAGAGCTTGAAGATTGCCTCGGTCTAATGATACGCGGAATGGCATATCCCGATACGGGCATCACTAATTTTGCAAACGGTACAACTTATGAGGATGTGAAATGCTATCTTCGTCAGCTCGGAATTGTTTATTCAAGAATTCTCGGCGGTGATAATAATTCATTTCTGCTGCCTACGGACTGGCACGCATGGATGCCCACGGTACATCATGATAATACTGAAATTATGGGATATATTGATGAATTTCTTTCGCTTGAGCTTGAAAACAATTACAGTGCGCTGCGCCATCCCCGTCTTTTTTATATCTGGGGACATGCCTATGAATTTTCATGTAATAATAACTGGGAGCATATCGAGGAAATCTGCCGCAGGCTCGGTGGCAGGGATGATGTATGGTATGCCACTAATATTGAAATTTATGAATATGTAAATGCCTATAATTCTCTTATATGGTCCGCAAACGGTAAGAAGGTGTATAACCCCACTCTGATTGATGTGTGGTTTATAGAGGAGAATAAGCGCTATAAGGTGCGTTCAGGTGAAACACTTATCAAGGAATAAGGAGAGCTTTTATGCGCGTCAGGGATAAAATCATGCTTGAATATGAAGGGCTTGTTGAGCACGGCTCTATCAATATTGTTGCCTTTGGTGACAGTGTGTCTCACGGAGCGGTAGGACCTGATGAAATTGATTATGAATCTGTTTACTGGAACAGACTCCGCAGAAAAATCAATGATGTCAGAAATTATGTTCCCGTGAATGTTATAAATTCGGGAATCGGCGGAATTACCGCAAAAGCATCCCTTGACAGAATAGAGAGAGATGTTTTCTCTCATCACCCCGACCTTGTAATAGTCTGCTTCGGGCTTAATGATGTCAACGGTACTCTTGACGATTATCTTTCTTCTCTTGAGACTATATTTTCAGAGTGTAATAAAAGAGAGATTGAAACGGTATTTCTTACTCCTAATATGCTCAATACCTATGTTGCACAGGATACCTTGGAGGAGCTTAAAGAGTATGCGAAAATTACTGCAGAAATGCAGAATTCGGGCAGAATGGATTCCTTTATATATTCTGCTGTAAAGCTTGCAGAAGGTATGAATATAAGCGTCTGTGACTGCTACAGTAAATGGAAGCGGTTGAGTGAGACAGAGGATGTAACACTGCTGCTTGCAAACCGCATAAATCACCCCGTAAGAGAAATGCATGAGCTTTTTGCAGAGGGAATTTTTGAAATAATTATGAAATAAAAGTTTAACGGAGCATCGATGATGCTCCGTTTATATGTTATTCTTTTGCAATAACAGCAGGCTCGGGGATGCTGCCGGCAGATTCTTGTGTGGCTTCTTCTGCTGCCAATGCATCTGCACGTCGTTGCAGCTCTTCCATAATTGCTGCATGTTTTTCGTCTGTGTAATCCCAGAAGAATATGTAGGGAAGGGACATAAGAAGATATCCTGCCATATCAAATGCAAGACCGATAATCATACACTTGACTCTGACATCTGAAATAAAGAGCACATCCCAGTCTGATGTGAATCCTACACGGTAGAACATAAGAGGGATGATAAGGCTTATAAGTGCTGAAATGGGTCCTGTGAACCAGCCTACAACACCCTGATATGCTTCAAAGCGTTCACCAGAAATATACATCTGATAGTCGCTGATTCTGATATCCATATCCTGAGAAGCAAGTTCAATTGCAGATTTCAGAGCGTCACGAAGACAAATACCGATAAAGAGAACAAGACCGCAAAGCATGGGGGAGTCACCGAGGAAAAGGAATGCAAGAATAAAGATGCCGCTCGAGGCGAACATTATCAGCTGCTTGAATACAAATAATGTCTTGAACTGGAAACGTTTTCTTATCCATGGTGCAAGGAATGCACCCGGATTGCCGACAAAGGCTATTGCATTTTCTGCGACTGCAAAGAAGAAGCCTGTTTCTCTCCAGGTATAAATAAGCATTATCTGTCCTATGCCTATCATTCCGTTTCCGAGAGAGTCAAGAAGAGCAGATGCCTGCTTTATCCACAGATATTTGTTCTTCATTATTCCGTCAATGCAGTCCCAGAAGGAATAATATTGCTTCTTGTTCAGAGGCGGTGCAGGAATTCTTTCCTTAATTTTGCCAAGTCCCGAATACATCATAACAATGCTCAGACCCAATGCAATAGGAATTATGTACTGGAAGGTTCCTCTGTCACGGATGCCGTTTACGAAGAATATACCCGAAACGGTGGGAATGACC
This sequence comes from Acutalibacteraceae bacterium, assembly GCA_045638965.1. Classification (GTDB taxonomy): domain Bacteria; phylum Bacillota; class Clostridia; order Oscillospirales; family Acutalibacteraceae; genus RUG806. The sequence goes on from JAZUCC010000007.1 coordinate 150,939, forward strand.
ATTGTCATAATTGAACGAAGAATATGACTCAGCTTAACAGGCCAGCAGCGTATAAGCATTCTTTCGTGTCCGTTGGGGCTTATGTTGTCGGCTATCTGCTGAGGTGAGCCTGTGAATCCGAACATTCCGAAAAGCTGGAAAAGAACGTAAAGCTTCCATACTCTGTCAATAAGAGGTTCTTTATAAAGGGGAAGCTCGCAGATAAGGATGACCATTATTATGCACTGTACGATATTGGCATAGGCAAAAACCTTATATCTGCCAAGCTTCGGAATAAGTCTTTTCTTTATCATAATACATCTGAAGCCGCCCCATCCGGAAACGAACAGATGGATACCGAATATCTTGAATATGCTGTAAAGATTGAGTCCCTGCCATTTTGTGTTCATATCTTCAACAAATGAAGAAGGCAAGGGAAGAAGGGTTGATAAATCAAGTATCAGCATAATAAGTCCGATTGCTGCAACAGACAGATACAATGCAAAATATTTTTTTTCAGTTTTCTTCGGCAAAATTCCGAGATTTGCGTCAATGCCCATATTGAGCATGCTCCACAGATATCCTGAAACAAGGAAGAATGCATTTATTGCAGAGAATGTAAGTATCGGTATTTCATAGTAGTAAGCAACAAGGTAGCAGCCTGTGCCGAAGGAAAGCATTCCGAGAAGGTGCTGTGCGGAATAGTTACCGCCTACAGCAAGGAAAATTGATATGTATTCTTTATAAGGTACATATTTTCCCTCGGCAGGGGTGTTCCAATGATTCTTAAATTCGGAAATAAGATTTCCTGCTTTTTGTGTAAAGGGAACTTTATTGTCTGTATTTTTACTCATTTCTTACCCCTCCTTTGCAGCTTCATTGTCAATTCTGATTTTTTCTGCTTTAGCCTCATCAAGTGTCTTTGAATATTCCGGTGTAATGGCTACATGGAAAAGCACCTTAAGCACATTCTTAGGAAGCCAGCTTTCGCCGAATTCAATGCTATCCTCGCTTGGGGCACCCATATACATTTTCTGTATGCCTGTACAGGAGAAAAATGCGTAATCATCAATAGACTTTACTGTGGAGGGAATATACATAACAGGACTTAAGCTGCCGCAGTAAGTAAATGCGTCAGCGCCTATTGATTCAAGTCCTTCGGGAAGCCATACGGTCCACATATTGCCGCAGCCAAAGAATGCCATATCGCCGATTGTTTTGAGTGTTGAGGGTAATGTCAGATGTACAAGGTCTGTATTTTTATAGAAGCAGAAGTTGCCGAGATTTTCAACACCCTCCGGAATTACGAAGGTATCAGCTGTATCTGCAATTCCTTCGGATACCTTCCACTGACCGTTAAGAATGGGGTGGAGCACCAGAGTTTTCATATCCTTTGTGAAGAGAACACCATCTACAGAGCAATAATAGGGATTTTCTTCGTCGACAAAAACTGCTTTAAGCTGTTTGCAGTAATAAAATGAGGACGGTGAAATATAACGGACATCTTTTCCTATGTGTATATATTCAACATATTCATCACTGACAACTGTAAAGTCACCCACTGCAACTACGGGCTTTGTGCTGTCAGGATTGTTTCCTTTTTCGTCCCTTACGAAGTCAATCTGTATTTCTTTTGTGTCAGAGTTTCCGTTGAAACCGAAAAACTGCCATCCGTCAAGCTCTTCAATATCAGCAATATTCTCAGCTTCCTTATATTCAAAGGTATCTCTTGCTATTGAGAAAAATGTGAATGACAGAGAAATGCTTATAAATGTCACAAGTACAATTATAAATAATGCTTTCTTCCACTTAGACAAAATATCTCCTCCTGTGCTTATCAATTTTGTTTATTATAACATATAATGTGCAAATTTGTATCGAAAAAAAGTAAACATTTTGTGAAAATATCATTAGCAGAAGAAAAATACTGTTATAAACATTTTGCAATAAAAGAAAAAAGAACCCACCGTAGGGTGAGTTCTTATGTAGGATATATTTTTACTGTGCATCTCTGAGCTTTCTCACTCTGATTGCTTCGCAAAGCTTTTCGGGCATGTTGGCTCTGTAAAACTGTGCAAGAAGTGATGCGCACTTTTCACTTGAAATGTCAATTGAGTTCATGAACCAGTGAATAAGTATATTTCTTATACCGCCGAATGTATAATACATGTGGCAGATATACTCTGTGGTATCTTCATCGGGGAAGATTGCTTCAATTTCGTGTGCAAACTTTTCCTCGCAAAGGGAAATGATTCTCATAATGAGCTTTTCACCGTGAGAGGATGTAAGGAACAGCTTGTAGTAATTTTTGTTCTTATCAAGGAACTGAATTCCGAAATTGATAGCCTCGGTGGGGTCAAGTATGATATTGTCGATGCCGATATTATCAAAGGCTTCACCGACAGCTTCGACGATATTTGAAAGAATTGCAGAGTAAAGATCATAGACATCAAGATAATGGGCATAAAATGTGCCGCGGGAGATGTTTGCTCGTTCTACGATGTCGGTAACGGTGATTTTTGCCATATCCTTCTCATTGAGAAGCTCTGCAAAGGCCTGTTTAATGAGATGTCTTGAACGGGCGGCATTTTTATGTGACGATTTCTTACCTGCTGCCATTGGACTTCACCTTATTTCTTCTTGGAGTATTTTGTTTTGTAGATAACTCGCATCAGTGTGCATTCAAGGGGATTGATGTATTTATCCTCCTTGCCGTATGCAGATGCTGCAACAAAGGACTTGCAGCCCTTTTCAGCAACAAGCTTTACTGCGTTTGCTTCTTCCTTTGAGGATCCAACGCAAACTGCGCCGTTGTGCTTGATCATCAACGCATCACGATGCTTCATCTTCTTTACAGCCTTTTTAGCTGATTTAAGACGATTGTTTGTGTTATAATCCGCAGTTTTAAGGGATACACCTACAATCTGTGCAAAGTCATCAAGGAAGGGCTTTATTGTAATGCCTGTCTTTGAAAGCTCTGTTGTTGCAGCTTCCTTTGAATGAACAATTGCATTTACATCTTTTCTTTTTTTATAGATTTCAGTATGAAGCTCTGCAAATGCAGGGTAGTCTGCCCCCTTATCGAGGGGCTTGCCTGTGTCGAGGTCAATCATGATTGCATCTCCGCCTTCAACGGGTGTCATTTCAAGAACACCGTAAAGTCTTTCGGAGTTGTATGCGGGAATTTCCTCTGTGCAGGTATCCTTCTGGAGATTGCCTGAAATGTATTCGCAAAGAGAATTGAAGGTGTCAATTGTTCTGCCTGTAAGCTCTCTGTATCTTTCAAGGAAGATTTCCTTACATGCCTCTTCAAGCTGATTTGCAACATTGAATGCATCGTCAAGGTCAGTACCCATACATACTGCACCGTGGTGCTTCATAAGAACAGCCTTTGACTGTGAGCGCTTTACTGCATTGGTAACACCCTCACGGAGTGTGCCTGTTCCGGGAAGACCGTAGTCTGCAAGGGGAACATGCTTACCGATGATTTCTGCGCTTGGGCCTTCAAGGTGGTTGATGTCATAGCCTGTAAGACCTGCAAGGGAAGCCATTGTCTGATGAGTGTGAATAACGAAGTTGATGTTACTTCTTAATTTATAGCATGCTGCGTGAACACCCTTTTCGGATGAGGGCTTTACATCGCCCTCATAGGAAAGGTCTTCAATTTTAACAAGAACAATGTCATCGGGAGTAAGGCTCTGATAATCTCTTCCGCTGGGAGTGATTACAAAGGAATTGTTGTCAATACGACAGCTTACATTACCCCATGTGCGCTGAATAAGTCCTCTTTCACAGAGAAGCTTACCTGCCTTTATGACATCAAGTTTTGCCTGCATTAAATCCATTTTATTGTCACCTCAGTGATGATTTAGAAAAATCAGTCTTCTTTAACTGTGATGTTTGCAAATACACGGTCAAAGCGTGCAAGTGCATCATCAATGTCAGCCTCAGTGTAAGCAGCACTTGTGTAAAGACGGCTGCCTGCAAGAGTAACAAGACCTTCTGCCATATAAGCAGCACCCATGTGGGTCATTTCCTTCTTTCTGATATCTGTCTGCTTGAGAACGCCGGGGATTGTCCAGGGCTTGTTCCAGTTGATTGAGAACTGAAGAGTACCGACAGTTTCAAGATGGCAGATTGAACCCTGATTGAATGCTACGAAGGGAAGGTGACGTCTTTCGATGATTTCCTGAAGACCCTTTGTGATTCTGTCGCCGAGCTCACCAGCTCTCTGACATGCATTTGTTCTGTCCATTTCTTCAAGAGTGAAGTAACCTGCTGCACAGGAAAGGGGGTTAGCGGAAAGGGTACCGCCGCAGAATGCCTTCTTGATCTTAACAGCACCGTCAAGACCTGCGCCGAGATACTTCATGTATTCTCTCTTACCGCCGACGCCGCCTGCACCGGGATATCCGCCTGCGATAACCTTACCGAAGATTGTAAGGTCGGGAGATACTCCGAAGTAGCCCTGAGCACCTGCCATGCCTACACGGAAGCCTGTAACAACCTCATCGAATACGAGAAGAGCACCGTACTTACGGCAGAGTCTTTCAACACCCTTACAGAAATCCTTGTCAACGGGACGTGATCCGCTTTCGGGACCGAGGGGTTCAAGGTAAACAGCAGCTGTGCCGCCGCGGAGAAGGTTCTTACGGAGAACTCTTTCAAGAGAATCGAGATCGCCGGGGAAGAATTCCTGTGTATCTCTCATAAGTCTTGCAGGAACACCGTTAGCCTGTGTTGACTTTGTGCCGGGAATACGGATGCCGTAGCCGAGCTGATCTGACCAGCCGTGATATGCGCCGCCCATCTTTACGATGTTCTTGTTCTTTGTTGCAAGACGAGCAATACGGGCTGCTACCATACATGCTTCTGTACCTGACTGAAGCATACGGAACATGTCAACAGTTTCTACGCAGTCAGAAATCTTCTTTGCGATTTTATATTCAAATTCGTGGAAAAGACCTGTTGAAGGACCGCAGGTGTTGAGAAGGTCGATAACCTGCTCACGTACACATTCGGGATTTGAGCCGAGTACTGTAGGACCGCCTGCCTGAAGGAAGTCATAGTATTCGTTGCCGTCGATGTCGTAAAGCTTACAGCCTGAAGCAGCAGTGAAAACGAGAGGGAAGGGATAGTTGAAGGCAAGGTTATGCTGAACACCACCGGGGATGATCTTCTTAGCCTCGTCAATCATTGACTTTGATGTTGCGCACTTCTTTTCGAAATATTCTTCCTCATATTTCTTGAGTGCATCGGGAGCGATTGTGTAAACGGGCTTGCTGATAAGCTCGTCGAGCTGCTTATTGACAGCAGCAGCATCGGGGTACTGTGATATTGCAAAGCGGGTATCCATAGATTTTCAGATCCTTTCTTTTGTATATAACTTCACATTACATATTAACACAGTTCTGTCATAATTACAAGTACAATAAATGCTGATTATGTATTTAATTTTAATGTTTTATACATTATTGCTACTGTAAATATTTTTGTGAACGATTTCAAAGGTGCTTCCTTTTGTTGTGAGCACTCCGTAATAGCCCTTATATGCACATCCCGGATTGAATAGTGTCACCCCTTCAATTTCTTCCTTGTGCGGAATGTGGGTATGTCCGAAAAGGGCAAGGGAGCATTCCTCCTGAAGCGCAGTATAGTAAAGCTTTGTCAGACCGTATTTTACATCAAGCAGATGTCCGTGGCAGGCATAAAGCTTTATATCATCAAAATATGTGATAAGCCGCGGTGCGGCATCGTTACAGTAAAAATCGTTATTTCCCTTTATGCTGCATACGGGAATTCTTCCGATATATTCATTGTGTCCCGTAAGGTCCCTTGCACCGTCTCCGAGATGAATGACCGCATCCATTCCTCTTTCTTCAGAAAAAATGCGTTCAAGGATCCCGGAATTTCCGTGTGAATCAGAAACAATTATGATTTTCATTAATAAACCTCGTTTTCAATGCATATTTTATATTGATTACACAGTCTGAAGGAGTGTGCTTTTTATGAAATCCAATGATATTGATGCTCTTTTTTCGGCAGCCAGAAGCGGAAATAAAAAACAGATGTCTGCAGTGGGTAATGCCGCGGTTGAAAAGCTTACCGATGAACAGAAAAGAAAGGTCGAAAGGGCTATGAATGATCCCGAATATCTGCGTTCAATACTGTCAACACCCGGTGCGCAGGAGATAATAAAAAGGCTGAAGGAGGATTAATGTGGATATTTCTTCACTTCTGTCCTCGTTGTCGCCTGATGATATTGAAAAGCTTAAGGCGACAGCACAGCAGTTTTTCGGTGCGGGGGCGGATTCTTCCGCTGTTTTCAGCCCGTGTGCAGAAGAAAAAGCACAGGAAAATATTCAGGATGCGGGGCTGCCCTTTGATCCGAAGCTTATAACGGGAGTTGCAAAAATGTCACGGATGATGAATGAAAATGATGAGAAAAGTGCGTTTCTTGTTGCACTGAAGCCACTTTTAAGTGACAAAAGAAAGAAAAAGGCGGATGATGCCGTTATGATGCTCAAGTTTTTCAGAATTATAAATCTTTTACAGGAGAACGGCAGATGAGTGACTATTCATATCAGGACATGATGCGTATGCAGAGTGAAGCAAAAAAGCGTGTGCTTGAAATGCAGAAGCGCTCACGGGATGCTGCCGAAAATTTCAACGGAAAAAGAAGCGTTCAGGAAAAGAAGGAGGAGAGTATGCCCGAGGAGCTGCCGAGAATTCCCCGTGCAATAAGCTATCCGGCAGGGCTTCAGAATCAGCAACGTCATAAAGAGGGAAGGCAGAAGCCTGCATTCCGCAATCCTGCCGACATAAGGGGGATGCTTGCATCGGTTTTTTCAGAGCTCGATGAAGATGATTATGAGAAAATGTTCATACTGTCTCTTTGCCTTTTGCTGACAAGAGAGGGAACGGACGATTCTCTTGTTTTAGCGCTTATGTATCTGCTCACATAGCTTTCTACGGTTATATTGTAAATGATTCTTCGAAAATTTTCAAGGTAAGGCAGTGGGATGTGCGGTAGGCATGAAAGAAAATTTTTACAAGAATTTTCGGAAATGCTCCTCTAATTAACAATTTGTTAATCAAAATGTAATATTTGTATGGTATTGTTATAAACAAATGATAAACGAAAGAGAGTGCAGTGAAAATGTTGGAAATACTTCTCGGTTACTTAATGCAGATTATCGGCGTGATAAGTAGTTTATTGTCAATGTTTTAATCTGCAGACAGAGAAAAATCTATTGCTTTGCCGTCCGTGATATACGGACGGTCTTTTTTTTAGTTGAAATGTATAATTAAAAGTTGACTTTGTTACAATCTTTTGTTAAAATGTATTGTGACTAAATATATTGGGATTTAGTACCCAGTTGAAAACGGAGGTATGAGCTTTGACAGATGCAAGAACACTGGCATACATAAACATGTATGGTATTCTCGGAACTCTTGAGAATCTTTGCGAGCTTGACGAAAATGCAAGAGCACTTCTCACCAACAAGAAGCCTATTTCAATCGGCTTTGAGGTTAAGGATGGTCCTGCTGCTACAATTACATTCAAAAACGGCTATTGCCGTATGGAAGACGGTTGTCGTTCAGACTGCACAATCAAGCTTCCTTTCTCATCCTGTGAGAAGTTTAACGGAATGATAGACGGAACCGTAACACCCGTGCCCAGCAAGGGATTTTTACACATCGGCTTCCTTCTCAAGTCATTTATCGCACTTACCGATCTTCTTACAAAGTACATGAGACCCGATCCCGAGGATCTCAAGGATGACAAATTCTTTGAAACCAGCACAACTCTTATGTTCTATACAATCGCCGTATCTCTTGCACAGATAGGCAATCAGGATGCTATCGGTAAGTTCAGTGCAGAGCATATCGTTGACGGTGATGTTCTCATGAGCATTACAGACGGCCCCAAGGCAACACTCAGAGTTAAGGATCACCATATCGTATGTATCAAGAAGGATATGGGTAATCCCAGAGCTCTCATGGAGTTCAACGGCATAAGACTTGCACGTGATCTTTTCGACGGAAATGTAAACTCCATTGCCTGCATCGGTGAAGGTAAAATCTTCATGGGCGGCATGATTTCCATGATTGATAACGTAAACAGAATTCTTGACAGAGTTGCACTCTATCTTGCATAAGGGAGGAAGAAAAATGGCAACAAAAATCAATACATACACAAAAAGCCGTGAGTGGTTTGACAGAGCAACAAAGGTTGTACCCTCAGGCGTTTACGGACATTTAGGTCCCGCAGAAGGCAACTTTATGCCTGTAACATCTTTCCCTCTTATCGGTGACAGAGCACAGGGCGCATATTTCTGGGATGTTGACGGCAACCGCTTCATCGACTATATGTGCGCATACGGTCCCAATGTTCTCGGTTATAACGATCCCGAGGTTGATGCTGCTGCAATCGAACAGCTCAAGAAGGGTAACTGCATGACCTCACCTTCATATAAGATGGTAGAATTTGCAGAGCTGCTTGTTGACACTGTTGCATGCGCAGACTGGGCTTTCTTTGCAAAGAACGGTAACGACGTTACAACAGCTGCTATCATGACCGCACGTGCTGCAACACACCGTAAGAAGATTGTTTTCATCAACGGCTACTATCACGGTGTTGCTCCCTGGACACAGAAGATTGACTATCCCGGCATTCTTCCCGAGGATGTTGCAAACAATCTTTATATTGACTGGAATGACTTCGGTCAGCTTCAGAAGGTATTTGATGATAACAAGGGTGAAATCGCTGCATTCATCGCAACTCCCTACATGCACGGTAACTACCTTGATAACTCTCTTCCCGCAGAAGGCTACTGGAAGAAGGTCAGAGAGCTTTGTACCGCTAACGGAACAGTTCTTATTGTTGACGACGTACGCTGCGGCTTCCGTCTTGACCTTGCAGGAAGCGACCATTTCTACGGCTTTGAAGCAGACCTTATCTGCTTCTGTAAGGCTCTTGCAAACGGCTATAACGTATCCGCTCTCTGCGGTAAGGATTCTCTCAAGAATGCAGTAAGCTCACTTTCATATACAGGCTCATACTGGCTCAGTGCTATGCCCTTTGCCGCAGGTATTGCATGTATCAACAAGATGAAGGAGCTTGACATTCCCACAATGTTCCGTGAACTCGGTCTTAAGCTTACCGACGGTCTTAAGGAGGTTGCTGCTGCCAACGGCTTCAATATGAAGGTATCAGGCGAGCCTGCTCTCTTCTATCTCCGCCTTGCTGATGACGATTCACTCTTTATCCATCAGGACTGGATTCAGGAATGTGTTAAGCGCGGAATTTTCTTCGCAGGTCATCACAACCATTTCATCAATGCAGCTCTCACAGAGGAGGATATCAAGTTTACTCTTGATGTTGCTGATGAAGCATTCAAGGCTATCAGACACAAATATTAATTTTCAATCAGCAGGGAATACAATTTCCTGTTACATACAATGAGGAGGAAAATACTATGCCTTTAACCAAACAAGAATGGCTTAATCTTGAAAAAAAGGCCAATGAGCTCCGTAACCTTACCCTTGATACAACTTATTGGGCAGGTTCAGCTCACATCGGCGGCGGTCTCAGTGTTCTTGATATTATGACAGTTCTCTATCATAAATATATGAACATTAAGGTTGATGATGCAAACTGGGCAGACAGAGACAGATTTATTCTTTCAAAGGGTCATGCAGGTGTTTGCTATGCTGCAACTCTTTGTGATTACGGCTTTAATGATGTTGAGCAGCTCAAGACCTTCAACCTTTACGGTTCAAAAATGGGTATGCACCTTGACTCAAACAAGGTTGTTGGTGTTGACGCTTCAACAGGCTCACTCGGACACGGTATGTCAATTGCAGTAGGTACTGCACTTGCAGCACGTCTTCAGGGCAAGGACTACAAGACATTTGTTGTTCTCGGTGACGGTGAATGTGACGAAGGCTCAAACTGGGAAGCAGCTATGAGCGCAGTTCATTACAAGACTACAAATATGATAAGCTTTGTTGACCGTAACAAGTGTATGATCGACGGCAGAACAGAGGATGTTATGAACCTCGAGCCCTTCTGCGCAAAGTGGGAGGCTTTCGGCTTCATTGTAAAGGAAATTGACGGTAACAACATCAAGGAGCTTTGCGAGGCTATTGATTTTGCTTATGAAAACAAGACAGACAAGCCTGTTATGATCGTATGTAACACAATCAAGGGCTGCGGTATTGATTTCATCGAAGACGATTACACATGGCATTACGGCGCATTTGACGACGAAAAGTATGAAATGGGCAAGAAGGCACTTGAAAGGTCCTATGCTGCACGTATTGCAAGAGTAGAAAAGGAGGCAAAATAAGATGGCAGGCGGATTAACATATACAGCACTTGATTCAACATCACTTTCTACTGCTGAAATCTACGGTAAGGCTCTTGTTGAGCTCGGCAGAGAGCATCCCGAGGTAGTAGCCCTTACTGCTGACCTTGCAAAGTCCACAAAGATCGGCGAATTTATGAAGGAATTCCCCGACAGATTCTTCAATGTAGGTATTGCTGAACAGAACATGTTCGGTATTGCAGCAGGTATGGCAAAGGCAGGTCTTGTACCCTTCCTTTCAACCTTCTCGCAGTTCGCTTCCTTAAGATCTGCAGATCAGCTTTCAACAGACCTTTGCTATCAGAATGTAAACGCAAAGGTTATTGCAACACATTCAGGTACATCCTTCGGTCAGGCAGGCTCAACTCACCATGCTATTTCTGACCTTGCAGTAACCCGTTCATTCCCCAATCTTACAGTTATCTGTCCCGCTGACGGTGTTGAAACCTATAATGCTGTTATGGCAGCTTATGAAACACCCGGCCCCTTCTATATCAGAATCAACCGTGGCTTTGACCGTGTTCTTTACAAGGAAAATGACTACGGCTTTGAAATCGGTAAGGCAGTTACCGTAAATGAAGGTACAGACCTTACAATTATTGCTTGCGGCTCCTGCGTATTCCAGGCAGTACAGGCTGCAGACTTCCTTGAAAAGGCTGACGGACTCAAGATAAGAGTTCTTGATATGCACACAATCAAGCCTATCGACAAGGAAGCAATCGTAAAGGCAGTAATGGATACCCGTCGTATCATCACGGTTGAGGACCATAATGTTGTCGGCGGTCTCGGATCAGCAGTTGCAGAGGTAGGTGTTGTATCAGGTAAGGGCTGTGCATTCAAGAAGCTCGGTGTTCAGGATAAGTTTGCTCCCATCGGTCTTCATGAGGACATCATGGCTGACCTCGGCATTGATGCTAACGGTATTATCGCTGCAGTTCGTGAGGTAATGAAGGCTGACTTCGAGCTTGACGACGACTGGGACGACGAGGTTTAATTCAGAAAGGGTTGAGAATATGGCATCTGAAGCTATTTATACTAATAAAATTTTCCTTTGCGGTGCTCTTCCTCTTCTTAAGACCATAGTTGCAGATGTTCCGTCGCTTAAGTCAAAGTTCAAGAAGGTGCACTGTGTTTATCAGGTAAGCTGTCTTGATAAGGATGCTCCCGACGGAAAGTGGGCTACACACTTCGTTGTAAACGGTGACGAGTGGCTCATTCATGCAAATAAAGTTGCGCACAGAGTAGGCAAGCAGAAGTTCGTTGAACTCGAATTCAAGAGTGTTGATGCAATGAATGCTTTCTTCAAGGGCAAAATTGGTCCCGCAACTCTTCCCAAAATGAAGGGCGTGAACTTCATTTATGAGTTCGGTGTATTCATGATGGCTCTTCTTAAGATGGCTGACCTTTTAGGTCTTGAGACACCTCCCGCAGACGAGGATACAAAGCGCCTTCTTGTTAAGTGTTATTTCTATCTTCTTTCAGTCGGTATTTCAACTCTCAACAAGCTCGGCCATGAGCAGATTCATGACTGGACTCTCAAGAGCCCCGACCGTGTTTATGCATGGAAGGTTGACGGTGAAGACAGTGTTTCTGCTTACATCCGTATTAAAGCAGGTAAGTCAAAGGCAGGTAAGGGCGAATACAAGAGAGCAATGCCTTTCTTTACAATGCGCTTCAACAACCTTGACTCCGCACTCGGTATTCTTATGTCTACCGATGATATGCTTGAATCCGTAAAGGCAGGCAAGCTTATCATGGACGGTGCACCCGAATTCGGCGCACAGATAGGTGAATATATGCTGCTTATCGGCGCGCTTGCAAAGTAAATAATAAATTGATTTTGCCGCCGATCGGCTTTTATACGGTCGGCGGTATGTGAGTTTTATGAAAGACATAAAAAATACAAAAAAAGGCTTCTGGCTTAAGCTTGATAATGCCGCAAAAATATTTCCGGGACAGAATTCAAACACATGGTCAAGTGTGTTCAGAGTCTGCTATGAAATGAAGGAAAGGGTAGAGCCCGAAATTCTTCAGCAGGCACTTATTGATATCATGCCCCGTTTTTCCTGCTATGACGTGCAGATCCGTCATGGCTTCTTCTGGTTTTATCTCGAAAAGAATGAAAATACTCCGCAGGTTTTACCTGATATCAAAAACCCTCTTTACAGGGTAAAGTTCAAGGAAAACAGAAAATTCCTTTTTAAGGTTTACTACCACGGCAACCGTATTTCCGTTGATATGTATCATGCTTTAAGTGACGGACACGGCTGCAGTATGTTTATTTCAACGCTTGTTGCCCAGTATCTCCGACTCAAGGGGCATGATATTCCCGTCGGCGGCTTTGTGCTTGATATCAACGGCAGGAATACCGAAGGAGAGCTTGAGGATTCATTTGTAAAAAATGCCACATCAAAGGCTAAATATAAGAGAGCAGATAAATTCTGTTATCATGCAAAGGGTACAAGAATGCCCTGGCACACGGCAAATTATACAACGGGAATCATTCCCTTTGACGGGCTTCATGCTGCAGCAAAGGCAAAGGGTGTTACTGTTACAGAGTTTATTGTAGCAATTATGCTCGATGTGCTTTGTAAAAAGCAGCTTCGGGAAGAGAGAAAGCAGAAGGAGGTATGTGTACAGGTCCCCATTGACCTTCGACGCACCTTCAATTCCGAAACACTCCGTAATTTCAGTATATGTCTTCGTGTCAAGGTTGACCCCAACAAGGGTGTATATAGCTTTGATGAATTGCTTGAGCTGACAAAATATCAGCTGAGATTACAAAGAAACGAAAAAGATCTAAATATGATGATTACCGCAAATATGGGAATTGAAAGAAATCCCTTTGTCAGGGCACTGCCGCTTGTTGTGAAAAATCTCGGTGTCGGTGTTTCTTTTGCAATTACTGCCGAGCAGACAAATTCGTCGCTTATAACAAATCTCGGTGCAATTGTAATTCCCGAGGAAATGCGTGTGCATACAGAAAAATGCATTCTGATTCCGCCGCCCGGTAAGGTCAATGCGGCAAGACTCGGAATTGCAACACTGAATAACAATCTTTGCATTACCTTTGCCAATTCTTATGTTGAAAGCGACGTTGAGAGAGATTTCTTCACAGCCTTTGTAAAAATGGGAATTCATGTAAAAATCGAAAGTAACAGAGAATAAAAGGAGTTTTTATGTCATACTGCGTAAATTGCGGTGTAGAGCTTGATAAAAGTGCAAAAAAATGTGCATTATGCTCCACACCTGTTATAAATCCTAATTGTGAAGCAGAGGTTTCCAAGGAAAAGCCCTTTGCCGAAACAATCCAGATACCCAAAAGCATAAAAAAGGAATTTGTGGCATTTGTTATTTCCGTTATAATGCTGGTTCCGAATATAGTAATGCTGTTTCTTAATATCTTTTTTATAAGAAGCGGCTTCTGGTCTATTTATGTCGGAGGGGCAAGTCTTCTGCTCTGGGTGCTTTTTGTATTTCCTCTTTTTACAAAAAAATCCCATCCGTTCCTTATGTGGGCATTTGATACAGTTGCTGTTACGGCTTTTTTCTTTACGGTCTTCAGCCTTAATGATGTGAATATCGTTTTCGCAAAAAGCACACTGTGTATTATTGCTCTTATTGCCCTTGCAGTTTTATTCATGCTTATATGGAACAGAAAGAAAAATCATCACTGGACTGCAATTTTAGTTGTTTTTCTGCTTGAAAGCTCGGCTCTTTCTTTAGCAGCGGGATTTCTTGCCTCAATGTTCTCGGAAAACTACAATTTTGCCGTCGTAGGTATTGTTATTGCAATATGTACCTTTGTTATGATGCTGTTTTTTATCTATTGTAACAGAAGCAAACATGTCCGCGCATGGCTCAATAAGGCATTTTATATGTAAAAAAAGTCGTTTTTATACAATATTTTATCAGTTGTCTATTGATTATTGCTTTTTTGTCGGTTATTATATACAAAGGCAGTTTTTTTAGGAGGAAATAATAAAATGAGTAACTTAAAAAAGGTACTGGCTCTTGTGCTTGCATTTGCAGCTGTGCTTTCTTTCAGCGGATGTCTCAGATACACAAGCAACATCCTTGAAATCACCACAAGACCTGACCAGGGTAATGTTCCTGAATACAATACAACAACAATTTATCTTACAGAGGCAACTACTGCAGCTCCCGTTCCGAGCCAGCCTGCAGAGGTTCAGACAACAATTGGTATTGTTGAGCTTACAACAGCTCCCGTTCAGCAGGAGGTAACAACACAGGCTCCTGTGGTTGAGGTTACAACACAGCCTGCAGTGGCAGATCCCTCCACCTGGACCACAGCTGAAATTCTTAAATTCACAACTGATGCTGTCACAAAGACAAAGGCATATACAGACAATGTAACGGTTGACCATGAGGAAGCTTTTGATGTGCGTGTCACGAAGGCTCCCGGCGGTGATCTTATTAAGAGCACAGCAGACCGTATCATTGCAAGTGTTGCAAAGCCCTCACAGGAAACACTTACCTTCACCGGCGGCAGAACAACAAACGCCGAGGGTGAAAATGTGCCTCTTCTTCTTCCCAAGCGCGGTGCCTTCACACTTACTGAAGCAGGTATAGCAACAGCTTATGCAAAGAAGAGCGGCGACAGCACTATCGTTCATATCCAGCTTGTAAAGGAAGTCGGTACTCTTACCAACCATCCCACTCACAACGCAGCAAGTGTAGGCTTCCTCGATGCATCTGACGTTGACCTCAGCGGTATCACTCTTAACTACCTTGATATTACATACACCGGCTCCACAATGGATTTCGTTATCAATTCAGACGGTTATGTTGAATCTGTTGCATATAAGATTCCCATTCACATTGCAGTTGAAGCAAAAATTGCATTTGTAACTGCAGCAGGTGAGTGCGAGGGCTCACAGAGCGAAAACTGGAAAATCAACTGGTAAATATTTTCTCCCGATTAGTCGGGAGAATTTTTTTGTTGTATTAACGGTTATTTTAATTGACTTATTGCTTTTCTTATGGTATAATCTGTCCGATTTTGTGTTTCGGTGAAGAATGAGATTTTTACCGGAATAATAAACAGAAAGGAAAATATAAAAATGTTTTCAATTGCTGATATGTTTGGTCATTTTGCTGAGTTCGACTGGCGAATGATAATTATGTGGATTATCGGCGGAACTCTTATTTTTCTTGCAATAAAGAAAGAAATGGAGCCCACCCTTCTTCTTCCCATGGGATTTGGTGCTATAATGGTAAACCTTCCCTTTTCCGGTGCCGTTAATCAGTTTGTTGACGGTATTCTTTCCGCAGAAGGACCGCTCAGTACCTTGTATGAAATGGGTATTTCAAATGAGCTTTTTCCTCTGATTCTGTTTATCGGTATCGGTGCTATGATTGACTTCGGTCCGATTCTGTCGAATCCGAAGCTTATGATTTTCGGTGCTGCTGCACAGTTCGGTATCTTCTTCACTCTTTGTCTTGCATCAAGATTCTTCCCTGCAAACGACGCTGCATCAATCGCTATTATCGGTGCGGCTGACGGTCCTACAGCTATCGTTGTTGCACAGAAGTTGAATTCACAGTATCTCGGTGCTATTATGGTTGCGGCTTATTCATATATGGCTCTTGTGCCCATTATTCAGCCCCCTATTATCAAGGCTCTTACAACAAAGAAGGAGCGTATGATAAGAATGCCCTACAGACCCAAGTCTGTATCCAAGATCACAAGAATCCTTTTCCCCATTATCATCACTGCAGTTGCAGGTCTTGTTGCTCCCTCATCAGTTGCGCTTATCGGCTTCCTTATGTTCGGTAACCTTATGAGAGAATGCGGTGTTCTTGATTCACTTTCAGAAACAGCACAGAAGGTTCTTGCAAACCTTATCACAATTTTCCTCGGTATCACAATTGCATCACAGATGCAGGCAGACCAGTTCCTTAAGCCCGAAACTCTTCTTATTATGGGTCTTGGTCTTTTCGCTTTCGTATTTGATACCGCAGGCGGTGTTATCTTTGCAAAGGTTCTTAACCTTTTCCTCAAGACAAAGATCAATCCCATGATCGGTGCTGCAGGTATTTCTGCATTCCCCATGGCAGGTCGAATTGTTCACAAGCTTGGTCTTCAGGAGGACTCACAGAATCACCTTCTCATGCAGTCCATCGGTGTTAACGTATCCGGTCAGATTGCATCAGTTATTGCAGGTGGCGTTATCCTTAACATCTTCCAGAATATGTAAAATTATAGTGCCCGATTTTATGCGGGCACTTTTTTCTTGCTGAAAAAATCCGTCCGCATTTTGTGCGGACGGATTTTTTTTATCGGGTTTGAATCAGATGATTGACATCTTCTTGATTACAACGGGGGTAACGGGTCTGTCACCGTAGGTTGTGGGAGTGCATGCAATTTCATCAACTGCATCAATACCGTCAACCACCTTACCGAAGGCTGCGTAGCTGCCGTCAAGATGGGGTGCATCCTCGTGCATGATGAAAAACTGCGATGAAGCGGAGTTGGGGTCCATTGCTCTTGCCATGGAAAGCACACCCTTTGTATGCTTAAGGTCATTCTGCGGGAAACCGTTGGCTCTGAATTCACCGTAGATTTTTTCCTTTGCACCGCCCATGCCTGTGCCCTGAGGGTCACCGCCCTGAATCATAAAGCCTCTTATGATTCTGTGGAAGGTAAGTCCGTCATAAAATCCTGACTTAACAAGCTTTTCAAAGTTTTCAACAGTTTTGGGTGCCTTATCGGGATAAAGCTCGATATCGATAATTGCGCCGTTATCCATTTCAATTCTGATCATTTTTGTGTCCTCCTGAAAGTTTTTACTGGATAATTCTATCATAAATTAAGGAAATTTGCACTATACAAATCAACGAAAAGATATGTGAAAATTTATATATTTTTGATATATTTGAATTTTTCCGTCCATATAATTATACAAAGAAACTGAAAGGTGAGCGTTATATGGAGGAAAAGAAGGTAAAGCTTCCCCATACGGTGATTATGGACGGCAGGAAAAGCATAACTCTTACAGGTATTACCGCAACGGATAATTTTGATGATGAGGAAATTGCGCTGTTTTCCGATTACGGACAGATAACCATAAGGGGAGAGGGACTTACGGTGAGTGTGATAAATACGGAAAGCGGTGATGTGCAGGCAACGGGGAGAATAAACTCGGTTACATACTCCGACAGGGTATCAAAAAAGGAAGGCTTTATGTCAAGGGTGTTCAGATGATTCTCGGTTTTGAGCATGAGGTCCAGCTGTGGGTTTTTGTAAAGGCCGTAGGCACGGGATATCTTCTCGGAATGTATTTCTGTATATTTATGCTTATTAATGCATCAGGCGGAAAAAGAGCGGTTTTTGTGTTTATTCGGGACATTTTATTTTTTATTCCTGCAGCCTTTATTTCATTTATGCTTATGCTGAAATACTGCTCGGGAATGATACGCTTTTATATTCTTGCAGGTGAGCTTATGGGGTTTATTTTGTTTCGTATTTTCCCGGGCTCCGCAATTACAGCATACAGCCGCAGCCTGTTTTCTTCGCTGAAAAAAAGAGTGAATAAAAACAGGAAAAAAATGAAAAAAATTGCAAAAAACACTTGATATCATACAATTTGTATTATATAATTACTATGTTAATTTGACATATTGTTTTTTTATATATATTCTGAAAAAGGAAGTCGGTGTTTTTTGTGACAAAAGCAACAGGTCGTCGCAGTATAATTCTTGTGCTTTGCATTATTGTGGCATTCGTGGCTTCAATTACCGTATTTACAACAATTTCCATAAATACCAACGAAAAACAGAACAAGCTTGATGCTCTTAATCTTCAGCTTGAGCAGTTAAAGCAGGAAAATCAGGAAATGGATTACCTTATAAACAACTCCGACGAAGCAGAGCTTTATGAGCATCTTGCACGCGAAAGAGGATATGCCTATCCCGATGAAAAGGTATATTATGATGTAACCCCCGGCAAATAAGTAATTGACCGCTGTTTTACAGCGGTTTAATAAATCTCTGGTTTTAGGAGGACCCTTTAATTTATGCAGTCACTGATCGGTGAAATTTATGAAGGCAAGGTAACAGGACTTACTTCATTCGGCGCATTTGTAAAAATGGCCAACGGCGAAAGCGGAATGGTTCACATTTCCGAGGTTGCCGCAACTTATGTTAAGGACATAGCTGAATTTCTTACTGAAGGACAGGATGTCAAGGTTAAGGTTCTTGCAATCAACGAGAACAACAAGATAAGCCTTTCAATCAAGCAGGCACTGCCGCCCGCTCCCAAGACAAATGATGCTCCCAGAAGAGAGCCCAGACAGTCAGGCGGTTACTCAAAGAACAATAATCAGAGAGGTTTTTCACAGCAGAGCTCAAAGCCCGCACAGCAGGCAGCTCCCATGTCCTTTGAAGATATGATGGCAAAGTTCAAGCAGGAAAGTGACGAAAAAATGTCGGTCCTTAAGCGTAGCGGAGATTTTAAGACAGGAACACGCCGCGGTTACTCGAACAACAACAGATAATACATATAACCGCTGTTTGCATTAGCATTTCAGCGGTTTGTTTTTTATGAGGAATATTATGAGAGAAATTTTATCTGAAATTATAACAGAAAAAATTGCTGCAGCTGTAATCAGTGCAAACATCACACTGCCTGCAGGACTTGTTGAGCGGATTGATGAATTTGCCGCAAAAGAAACAGTTTCTATTGCAAAAAGCATGTTCAGTGACATGAAGGTCAATCTTGAGGTTGCAAAGGAAAAGCAGATTGCAATCTGTCAGGACTGCGGCTTGGCGGTTATTTTTGCAGAAATCGGTCAGGATGTGCATATTGTCGGTGATGATTTTGAGACTGCCGTAAACCGAGGTGTTGCAAAGGGTTATACAGATGGCTTTCTGCGTAAATCCGTGGTTGCCGACCCCCTTGAAAGAGTGAACACGGGGGACAATACTCCCGCGGTTATTCATACAAAAATCGTAAAAGGGGATCGCATTAAATTTACTGTTGCTCCCAAGGGCTTCGGCAGTGAAAATATGAGTAAGCACCGTATGTTCAATCCTACCGCAACAAGGGATGAGATTGTTGATTTTGTTGTGTCTGTTGTAAGGGATGCTGATGCAAGACCCTGCCCGCCCGTGGTAATCGGTGTCGGTATCGGCGGTGACTTTGAATATTCGGCAATTCTTTCCAAAAAGGCGTTGTGCAGAGATGTGACGGTGCCTAATGAAAAAGCCCTTTATGCAGAAATGGAAAAGGATATCCTTGACCGTGTGAATACTCTCGGTATCGGTCCGCAGGGCTTTTCGGGGGACTGTACCGCACTTGCATGTAATATTGAGGTATATCCCACTCACATAGCGGGACTTCCCGTTGCGGTCAACATCGGCTGCCATGTTACAAGGCATGTTGAGGTTGAAATATAATATCTTTTGTTGAAATCTGACAAAGTATATAGAATTTTTCGCAAAAGTTATAAAAAAATGTGAAAAACTTATAAAAATATCTTTACTTTCAGCCTGATTGATGCTATAATAAGGTTGAACAGAAGGAAGGGCGGTGACGAGAAGAGAGAAATATATCTTCTTCGTACCCGTCCGTTTTTTTTGTTAATCTATTCCAAAGGGGATGTAGTTATGAAAATTACAGTTATCGGCAGAAAATGTACTCCAAGAGATTCCTTCAAGGAGCATGCAGAAAAGAAGCTTCAGAAAATTGACCGCTTCTTCGGAGATTCAGCCACCGCAAAAGTAACTGCAACCGTGGAGAAAACTTCACAGACTGTGGAAATCACAGTTATGAATGAGGGCATGATTTTCAGGGCACAGGCAAAGGCAGAGAATATGAATGAGGCACTTGACAATTGTGTGGATCTTCTTATCCGCCAGATCCGTAAAAACAAAACAAAGCTGGAAAAGCGCCTTCGTACGGGAGCCTTTGACGACTATGCACCTGTTGAGGATGAAGAGCCCGAATTTCAGCTGGTCCGCACAAAGACCATTCCTATCAAGCCCCAGTCAGTTGATGAAGCAATTCTTCAGATGAATATGCTGGGACATAAGTTCTATATGTTCCGCAATGCATCCGACGGCAATGTAGCAGTTGTTTACAGACGCGATGACGGAGGCTACGGACTTATCGAGCCCGATACAGAGGAATAATTTTATTATAAGCTATTGACAAAAGGTTCTTATTAATATAAAATACTGAATATCAGCAATGGGGCTGCAGAACAACTGCAGTCCCATTATATTATTTTTGCGAAAGAGGTATATTATGGCAAAGGTAAGCGAATATTTCGGTCTGAATGTTTTTAATGATAATGTAATGAAGGAGAAGCTTCCTCATGAAACATATAAGCTTCTTCAGAGAACCATAAAGCTCGGTAAGCACCTTGAGCTCGGTCTTGCAAATGTTGTTGCTAATGCAATGAAGGACTGGGCAATTGAAAAGGGTGCAACACATTATACACATTGGTTCCAGCCTATGACAGGCATTACAGCAGAAAAGCACGACAGCTTTATTTCTCCTGTTGACGGAAATAAGGTAATTATGGAATTTTCAGGCAAGGAGCTTATCCAGGGTGAGCCCGATGCTTCATCCTTCCCCTCGGGCGGTCTTCGTGCTACCTTTGAAGCAAGAGGCTACACCGCATGGGATGCTACATCTTATGCATTCATAAAGGACGGAGTGCTTTGTATTCCTACTGCATTCTGCTCCTACGGCGGTCATGCTCTTGACGCAAAGACACCTCTTCTTCGTTCAATGGAAGCTATTAACCGTCAGGCTATGAGAGTTATTAAGCTCTTCGGTCACGATGATGTAACAAGAATAAATACAACAGTCGGCGCAGAGCAGGAATATTTCCTTGTTGACAAGGATGTTTTTGAAAAGAGAAAGGACCTTGTTTTCACAGGCAGAACTCTTTTCGGCGCAAAGCCTCCCAAGGGTCAGGAGCTTGATGACCACTATTTCGGTGCCATAAAGCCCAGAATCAAGGCTTTTATGACAGAGCTTGATGAGGAGCTGTGGAAGCTCGGAATACTTGCTAAAACAGAGCATAACGAGGCGGCTCCCGCGCAGCACGAGCTTGCTCCCGTTTTCTCCACAACAAATATTGCCGCTGACCACAATCAGCTTACAATGGAGCTTATGCAGAAGATTGCAAGAAGACACAATATGGTATGCCTTCTTCATGAAAAGCCCTTTGCAGGTGTAAACGGCAGCGGTAAGCATAACAACTGGTCCATTTCAACAGATACGGGCATCAACCTTCTTAACCCCGGCGACACACCCGGTGAGAACGCACAGTTCCTTCTTTTCTTATGTGCGGTTATCAAGGCAGTTGATGATTATCAGGACCTTCTTCGTGTTTCTGTTGCTGCAGCAGGCAATGACCATCGTCTCGGCGCACTTGAAGCACCTCCCGCAGTTGTTTCAATGTTCCTCGGAGCAGAGCTTACTGAAATCCTTGAAGCTATTGAGGCTGACCGTGCTTACGGTACAAAGGAAAAAGAGCTTCTTCGTATCGGTGTACATACTCTTCCCAAGTTCCCCAAGGATACAACCGACAGAAACAGAACCTCCCCCTTTGCATTCACAGGCAATAAGTTTGAGTTCAGAATGCTCGGCTCATCAAATACAATTTCAAACTGTAATGTTGTTCTCAATACAGCTGTTGCAGAGGTATTAAGACAGTTTGCAGACGTTCTTGAAAACGCAGGCGACTTTGAGACTGCTCTTCATGAGCTTATCAAGGAGACTATTTCAAAGCACAAGAGAATCATATTCAACGGCAACGGCTATGATGATGCATGGATTTTCGAGGCAGAAAAGAGAGGTCTTCTCAATATGAAGACAACTCCCGATGCACTTCCCAGTCTTGTTGCCGAAAAGAATATTGAGCTTTTCACAACTCATAAGGTATATTCAGTTGAAGAGCTTAAGGCACGTTATGAAATTCTTTCCGAAAACTACTGCAAGGTTATCAATATTGAAGCACTCACGATGCTTGATATGGTAAACAAGGACATTCTTCCTGCAGTAAGCGGCTACATCCGTGAGCTTGCAACAACAATGATTTCAAAGAAGAGCCTCGGTGCAGACATTCCCTGTGATTATGAAGCAGAGCTTGTAAGAGACCTTTCCTCTCTTCAGAATGCAGCATTCATGAAGAAGAAGGAGCTTGAGGGCTATATGGTTGAAGCACTCGAATGTGCAGATAATACCGCTCTTGCAAACTTCAGTAAAGACAAGATACTTTCCTGTATGACAGAGCTTCGTATTCTTGTTGATGAGCTTGAAACAAAAACTCATTCAGAATTCTGGCCCTATCCCTCTTACGGTGAAATTCTCTTCAGTGTTAAATAAAATTTTTGCAGGTCTGAAATATGACCTGCTTTTTTTGTTGCTAAAGGATGTATTTTGTGGTAATATTTACAATGAGGTGTTATATATGTCCGAATTGAATTTTGCGTATTTCAGAAGCATTGCAGATTATGTTAAAAATATAATAAAGGAAGATCCTGAAATCGGTATTATTTTAGGCTCGGGACTTAAGGCTTTTTCAGGAAGAATAAAAAATCCCGTATCAATTCCGTACAGTGAAATTCCGGGTTTCCTTGAATCCACCGTACAGTCACACGAGGGCAGACTTGTTTTCGGTGAAATTCAGGGAAAAAAGGTAATATGCATGTCAGGGCGATTCCATCATTACGAGGGCTATCCCTTTGAAATGCTCACTCTGCCCATAAGACTCTTTAAGCTTTTAGGTGTAAAAAAAGCAATTGTTACAAATGCCGCAGGTGCCGTTAATACAGATTATAATGTTGGCGACATCATGATTATCAGTGACCATCTGAAGCTTACGGGTGCAAGCCCGCTTCAGGGAAAGAATATTGACGAATTCGGCGAAAGATTCTTTGATACAACCGATATGTACACAAAGGCTCTGCGTGATATTGCGTGGGAATGCACAGACGGCTCATCCCTCACCTTCCGCGAGGGTGTTTATATGTATTTCACGGGTCCCCAGTTTGAAACTCCCGCTGAAATAAGAGCGGCAAGAATTTTAGGCGCCGATGCCGTGGGCATGTCCACCGTTACCGAAGCACTTACAGCGGCTCATTGCGGTATGCCTCTTTTAGGACTTTCGGTTATGACCAATATGGCGGCAGGTGTGCTTGACAGAAAGCTTACCGATGAAGAGGTAGGGGAGACCGCCTCGAGAATCAGTGTGCCCTTCTGTGATTATGTAGAAAAATTGATAGGCAGGATGTAATTATGAAAACACTTTATAAAAATGCCTCTGTAATAAATTTTGTTGATGATAAGCTGAATGTTATAAAAAACGGCTTTCTTGCTGTGAGTGATGATATTATCACCTATGTGGGAAAAGAAGAGCCTAAATGTGAATTTGACTGTGTGAAGGATATGTCAGGCAAAATCATAATGCCGGGTATCTATAACTGTCATACACATTCTCCTATGACTCTTTTAAGAGGTGTTGGCAGTGACCTTCCTCTTGATAAATGGCTTTTTGAGAAGGTTTTTCCCGTTGAGGACAAGCTTACTGCTGACGATATTGAGGCAGGCTCATATCTTGCATTGATGGAAATGGTATCAAGCGGTACAGTCAGCTTTTCCGATATGTATTTTGAGCCTGAAAGAACCTGTGAGACAGTAGGTAAAGCAGGTCTTCGTGCAAATATCTGCCGTCCCGTGCAGTGCTTTGATCCCTCGGAAAATCCCAAGGATTCCTATAGAATAAAGCAGTCTTTTGCACTTTTTGACAGCTATAACAATACCTTTGACGGCAGAGTTCTTGTGGATTTCTGTGTTCATGCTGAATATACCTGTGATGAAAAGACCACCCGCTACTACAGTGAGCTTTTTAATGAGAAAAACGGAAATCTTCATATACATCTGTCCGAAACTGCAAAGGAGCATGATGCTTGTATTGCAAAATACGGCAAAACTCCTGCCGAATGGTTCAATTCTCTCGGTGCGTTTGATTCCTCTGCCTTTGCCGCTCACTGTGTTGCACTTTCCGACAGTGATATGGATTTGTTGAAGGCAAAGGGTGTCAGCATTGTACATAATCCTACAAGCAATATGAAGCTTGGCTCGGGCTTTGCTCCAGTTGAAAAATTCCTTGAAAAGGGAATTAATGTTGCAATCGGTACAGACGGTACTGCAAGCAACAATAACCTTGATATGCTTGAGGAAATGCATCTTGCAGCTGTTATCCATAACGGCTTTATGACAGATGCCACCGTGA
This sequence comes from Acutalibacteraceae bacterium, assembly GCA_045638965.1. Lineage (GTDB taxonomy): Bacteria > Bacillota > Clostridia > Oscillospirales > Acutalibacteraceae > RUG806. Next base: position 175,564 of record JAZUCC010000007.1, read on the forward strand.
TGAATGCCGAAAAGGTAATTAAAATGGCAACCGTAAACGGTGCAAGGCTTCAGAGAAGAGAGAAATGCGGAAATCTTGAAGCAGGCTTCAAGGCGGACTTCGTTGTGCTGTCATGTGATGCGCCCAATATGTTCCCCTGCCTTGATGAAGCGGCTCTCGTTGTATATTCAGCAGGCAGAAGCGATGTTTATATGACTGTTGTTGACGGTAAGACAATTTACGAAAAGGGTGAATTCCTTACCATAGATAAAGAAAAGGTATATTTCAACGTAAGAAAGACCGTTGAAAGACTTTATAATTGAGGTGCAATATGGAAAGAGCAGATAAGAATCTGGCATTCATGCTTCAGTATGAAAATATTGCGTGGTATGAAAACGGAGCGGTTAAAATTCTCGACAGAAGAATTTACCCCTTAAGAACAGAATTTGTAACCTGTCACAATCACCATGAGGTCACACAGGCTATAAGGGATATGGTAACCCAATCTGCAGGACCTTATACCGCTGCGGCTGCGGGTATGGCACTTGCCGCTTATGAATGTAAGGACAAGAGCGAAAAGGAGCAGCTTGAGTATCTCCGTCTGGCTTCCTATACCATTTCCCATGCAAGACCCACCACAGCAAACCGCATGGGGCTTATCACAGGCGGCTGTCTTGATGCGGCAAAAAAAGCAATTGCATCGGGCAAGAATGTGTCCGAGGCTATTGTTGAATATACTGTAGCTATCAATAATATGAGATATAACAAGGTGTATAAAATGGCAAACTACCTTGTTGATATGATTCCTGCCCACGGTGCCGTTATGACACAGTGCTTCGGTGAGACCATTGTAGGACAGATGTGCCGTGTGCTTAAGGAGCAGGGCAAGAATGATGTCCGTATTTTCTGCCCTGAAACCCGCCCCTATTTCCAGGGAGCAAGGCTTACTGCTACCGTATGTAGTGACATGGGAATGGATGTTACCGTTATTACCGATAACATGCCTGCGTTCGTTATGAAAAATGAAAATATAGATGTTTTCACTTCTGCTGCTGATGCAATTTGTATGGACGGCTATGTTGTAAACAAGGTCGGCACCTTCCAGATTGCAATTGCTGCAAAATATAATAAGATTCCTTACTTTGTAACAGGTGCGCCGGACCATGTGCATCCCACAATCGATACCGTTAAAATCGAAATGCGTGACCCCGATTTTTCATTGCAGGCACTTGGCACAAAGACTACCGCAGAAGGTGTAAAGGGCTATTATCCCGCATTTGATATCACACCTCCCGAGCTTGTAAGCGGGGTTGTGACCGATACGGGTATTTATGCTCCCTATGACCTTAAGCGTTATTTTGAAAACGGCAATCTCGGCGAATATGAAATGGTAATTTAAGGAGTGACAGTATGCGTCTTATTCCGCAGCCCGAGGATATTGAGGTTTATAGCGGTACCTCGGAAATCAAATGTATTACCGATAAAATAACCGACAACACCTTTGGTGCTGACGGTGAATATGAGCTTGTTGTTGAAGCGGATAAAATCACGGCAACCGCATCGGGTGATATGGGCTTTTACTATGCTGATGTCACACTGCGTCAGCTTACGGCTCTTTATGATGTTGTACCCTGTGTTCGCATCAAGGATAAGCCCCGTTATTCTCACCGCGGCTTTATGATTGACTGTGCAAGGCACATGTTTTCCGTTGATGAATTGAAGAAAATGATATCTGTTGCCGCAGATGTGAAAATGAATAAGCTTCATTGGCATCTGTCTGATGATCAGGGCTTCAGAATTGAGCTTGACTGCCTTCCCGAGCTGACCGAAAAGGGAAGTGTCAGAAAATGTGATAATTTCATAAACTGCAAAAGCGACAACTCCTATTCGGGATATTATAAAAAATCACAAATCAGGGAAATTGTTGCTTTCTGCAAGGAAAGATATATTGATGTTATCCCCGAGCTTGATATGCCGGGTCATCAGAGTGCATTTCTTCATGTTTTTCCCGAATTTACCTGTACGGGTGAAGCGGTTGAGGTAAAGACAAGTCAGGGAATTTTCAGGGATATTATCTGCGCAGGAAACGAAAGGGCACAGGAATATCTTAAGAAAATTCTCGATGAAATATGTGAGCTTTTTCCCTATGATACTGTGCATATAGGCGGTGACGAGGTGCCGAAGCTTAATTGGCGTTCCTGTGAAAAATGCCGAAAAACCATGGAAGAAAACGGCATTTCCGACTACAATGACCTGCAGTGCTTTTTTATAAATAAAATGGCAGAATACCTTAAAAGCAAGGGTAAGAAAGCTATTGTGTGGAATGACTGCCTCAAGGGTAAGGGACTTTCCCGTGACATTTCCGTTCAGCACTGGCAGAAGGGTGTAAAAAGAACTGCCGCGGCGGCAAACGGCGGTCAGAAGCTTATTCTTTCTCCATTTACCCCCTACTATGCCGACTATCCCTACGGTATGCATCCGCTGAAGGCAGTGTATAAATTCGAGCCTGAAAAATTCAGAGGGCTTACCGAAAAGGGTATTCAGTCAATAATCGGTGTGGAATCTCCAATATGGACAGAGCATATAAATTCCGATGAACGGCTTGAATATATGTGCTTCCCCCGTTGGTTTGCCGTGGCAGAATGTGGATGGACATCAAAGGAAAACAGAAGCTACGGGGAGTTTTATGATGCAGTGAAAAGACTTTGCGCCTATTATGAGCAAAACGGTCTTCATCCCGCCCCCGAAAAGGATTGGAATCCTCCCGTTCCCACCCGCCTTGCCGAAACCGTGAAATTCTTCATGCCTAAAAAATGAATAAAAAAATAAGACGATGTGCTTTTGATGTACATCGTCTGTTTTAATACTCATTTGTCCGTCCGAGGATATAGTCAGTAGTGGTTTTATAAAGCTCAGCCAACTTAATTAATACATCTGTAGGGATGTCTCTCAGACCTCTTTCATAGCGATTATATTGCGGCTGCTTCATGCCTAAATAATCTGCAACTTCCCTTTGTGATAAATCGTGATCCTCACGCAAATCACGCAATCGGGGGTAGTAATTGTCCACACTGACACCATCTTTCATAACCATTTGGTATTGACATCATAACATGACCGCTATATAATATTGTTGATATATAACTGTATGGTTATAAAATATGGTTTTTATGTAAAAATTATTCGCGATTAGAGGAGAATGATATGTTAAATAAAATAATTGAAAAACGCAAGGCAAAAAAAGAAAAGGAAAAAAAGATGAAAAAAATTGTTCTTTTCGGAAGTATTGTTTTTGTTATTTTTATTATCCTTTTTTGTGGAATTATGGCTTCAACAGAAGAAAGTACAACAGTACCTGATGCAATGACAGTAGAAACAGCAATAGAACAAGAGTCTATAAGTGATGTTGAGAATACAATGGAAACAGAAGAAGTTACTGTTGAAGAAGAACAAACATCGGTGGATGTAGCTGAGATAGAAAAAACTACAACAAAATTTGAAGTAACTACTAAAGTGGAAAGTACAACTAAAGCTGAAGTTACAACAAAAGCAGAAGTTACTACAAAGACAGAGGCAACAACGAAGGAAGAAATTGTTTCTACGGAGCCTACAACAGAAGCACATGTTCATTCATTTTCTGCTGCAACATGTACAGAACCCGGAATGTGCGATTGCGGTGAGACCAGCGGAAGCGCAAAGGGACATGATTGGCAGGATGTTAATTGTACAACTGCAAAAACATGTCTTTCATGCGGAACAACCGAAGGTAGCGCAAACGGACATAGCTATTCAAGTGGAAAATGTACTGTTTGCGGTATAAAAGATCCTAATTATGTAAGTGAAGTTATGGTATGGATTCCGACCAATGGCGGAACAAAATATCACTGCCGTTCAGGTTGCAGTAATATGATAGATCCGATAGAGGTCACAAAATCATATGCAATCAGCAATGGTTTTGGAGCTTGCGGAAGATGCTATTAATGAAAAAACTGTATCAGCTCATTAAATGTGCTGATACAGTTTTCTTTTATATTATGAAATTAAAATGGCTTGCAACGGCTACATGCTTCATAACCTGCATCAATTGCGGTATCGATTGTTGCAAAATAGATGCGGTTTTCTTCCTTCGGAAGGGATGAGCATGTCGGTACGTGTAGTTTTTTTGAATTTATGTTTCCTATATATTCACCTGTTTCTGTGGGTGTATCAGGTGTAGTCGGCTCTGACGGAGTTTCTGGTGTGTTAGGAATTGACGGTGTGGTCGGATTTGTAACAGCATCCTTGTTCTTTTCTGTTGTAACCGTTAAGTTTTTCTTGTCACTTGAAATAATAATATGTCCCTGCAGGTCTGTGCGGTAAACAGTTGCTGTGGCATCACGTAATCTTGACAATGCGGCTTCGGTGGGATGTCCGTAATCATTGTTTTCGCCGACGCTTATTACAGCAATTTCAGGCATAACCTCTCTTAAAAACGGGTAGGTTGTGGAATTTTCACTTCCGTGGTGACCGACCTTCAGCACATCAGCCTTAAGGTCTGCGCCTGCTTCAAGAAGGTCTTCCTCGGCTTCTCTTTCCATGTCACCCGTAAACAGGAAGGTGTTTTCACCGTATGTAATTTTTGTAACGATTGATGTGTCGTTTATATCTTTATAATCCTCGGTAACAGGTCCGAGAATTTCAACTGTGCTTTCACCCAATGAAAATGTGTAGCCTGCTTCAGGCACGGAAATTTCCTTGTTCTGTTCTTTAACTTCAGCAATGAAATTAGTGTAGCATTTTGTTGTTGCGCCTGTTGCGGGAGCAAAAATTTCCTCCGAAACGGTAAAGCTATTGAGTACGTCGGCAAGTCCGCCGACATGGTCTTCATGTGCGTGGGTGCAGATTATGTAGTCAAGCTCTGTAATGTTCTCTTCGTAAAGATATGAAACGATATCGTCTCCGTCGCCTGTGTTGCCGCCGTCAATAAGAAGAGTATCGCCGTCACATAAAACAAGTGCGCAATCAGCCTGACCGACATCAATAAAGTGTATTTCAAAAATATTTTTTTCTGCTTCATCGGATATCTGTATCCAATCAGTAAGACCTACGGACATGCGAAGAGCGGTACGGGCATCATTTGATGACAGTGTGTCGTCATTGTCAGTATCCGCAATTTTCAACTTTTCCGGGGAAAGTGTATCAAGACCTACTGCTGCTCGCAATATGGTTCTTGCATCACTGGCTTCAACCTTGGAATTACCATCCATATCACCGAGATAATTTACGGTTGCGGATACATTCGCAGTCAGAATGATAACAAGAGCTAAAACGATTGATATTATTCCGGATATTTTCTTTTTCATGAAAATCGCCTCCTGTATGCTATTATAACACAATTCTATCAGAAAAACTATATGCTTTTTTCTTTTCACACAATTTGTCCTGATGAATATGATGAATCGAGGGAAACCTCGAAAATATGAAAGGAGAGATTATGTGATAAAAAATGATTGTGGTAAGGAGTTTGACTGTTTTAAGCCTCTTTCTGCCTTACCTGCAGATACTGTCACAACCATGGCTTATGTGCCGTTTCAGACAGATAAGACAACCTTTGATGATGAGACTGCATTGTGCCGCGGAACACTTTTTCAGGACCTTTACAAGCCTTTCTTAAGGGGTGCGTTGAAGTGAGCAACCGTGAAAAGCTTTTAAGGACTATTTCCTCGGTGCAGTTTGCACTGTGGGAGCTGCATCTTTATCTCAATACCCATCCCAATGACATGACAGCACTCGGAATGCACGAAAAATATACCTGCAGGCTCAACGAGCTTACTGCAGAATATGAGGAGTGCTTCGGTCCTTTGTCACCGAAAACAGGAGAGGGTATAGAGTGGCTCAAAAATCCCTGGCCCTGGGACAACGGAGGTGATTGCTGATGTGGACTTATGAGAAAAAATTACAGTATCCCGTAAAAATCACAAGGTGCAACCCCAAGCTTGCCCAGCTTATTATTTCGCAATATGGCGGGCCGGATGGTGAAATCGGTGCATCACTGCGATATCTTTCACAGAGATATACAATGCCTTATCCCGAGCTTAAGGGACTGTTAACGGACATAGGCACTGAAGAATTATCGCATTTTGAAATGATCGGTGCAATTGTGTATCAGCTTACGAAAAATCTTTCCCGTGAGCAGATTGAGGCGTCGGGCTTTGATAAATATTTTGTTGACCATACTGCGGCGGTTTATCCCGTTGCGGCATCGGGTGTACCCTTTACTGCGGCATATCTTCAGTCGAAGGGCGACCTTATCACAGACCTTCACGAGGACCTTGCGGCAGAGCAGAAGGCGCGAACTACTTATGATAATATACTGCGCTTTGTGGATGACCCTGATGTTGCCGATGCTATTAAGTTTTTAAGGGAAAGGGAAATTGTGCATTTCCAGCGCTTCGGAGAGGGACTTCGTCTTGCGACTGACAGGCTCGACAGTAAAAACTTCTATGCCTGCAACCCCTCCTTTGACAAAAACTGCAAAAAATAAAGCCATAAAAAAAGAGTATTGCATTTCTGCAATACTCTTTGTTCTTTAGTCTTCGCTTGTGCTGATTTTGCCGTCCTTGTGAAGCTCGTCGAGCATGGAGTTGAGCTTTTCTTCGTTGTTTCTTGCAACATCGAAGCCCTCGGTGCTTTCCTTACTTAAAAGAATGCGGACTGTCATAATAATAAGCTTGATATCAAGGAAAATTGAATAGTTTTCAATATACATAAGGTCAAGCCTTAACTTATCATAAGCGCTTGTGTTATACTTGCCGTAAATCTGTGCGTAGCCTGTAAGACCGCCCTTTACCTTGAGACGGTAAGCAAATTCGGGGATTTCCTCGCCGTATTCCTTAACATGCTCCACTCTTTCGGGGCGGGGACCTACAATACTCATGTCACCCTTGAGAATATTGATAATCTGGGGAAGCTCATCAAGACGGGTTGCACGGATGATTCTGCCGATTTTTGTAATTCTGGGGTCGTTGCCTGTTGCAGGAATTGAAAGACCGGCTGCTTCTGCATTGACAATCATGCTGCGGAACTTAAGAATGTCAAATTCCTTGCCGCCGATGGTTGCTCTCTTCTGCTTATAGAAAACGGGGCCCTTGTCCTCTGCCTTGATTGCAAGTGCAATAAGAAGCATAACGGGGGAGGCAACAATGATACCGCAAAGGCTGATTGCAATATCCATTGCGCGCTTAAGGAAGCGCTGGCCGAGGTTGAGACCTGTGCTCTTTATAAGAAGCATGGGAGTGTCGAATGCATTTATGGGAATTGCGCCACGCATAATAATGTCGGTGATTTTGGGGACAACATAGGTTCTTATGCCGTTTTCAAAGCAGAACTTAAGAAGATCGTTACGGAGCTTTGCATCAACATCATTGATGATAACTGATTCGTACTTGACGATTTCCTTGCAGATTTCGTCATAGCCCTTGTCAGCGGAAATAAGCTCTGCAACCTTGTAGTGCTGTTTTTTGTTGTCCATTTTGATTTTCATGCCGACTGCATTGTCAGTACCGAAAACCATAATCATTTTGTGTGCGGCATAAAGCTTTCTGTGAATGAAGCTGAAAACGATAACAAAAAGCATTGAAGCAATAACCTGTGCCACAAGAAGGATTATCACGGGAATGGGAGACACAAGCTTGTTTGCAATAAGGCAAAGCTGGAAATATGTAAGAACATCGGTAATGCCGATTCCTATCCACTGTGCCACGCAAAGCTCGGAAACCTTCATGTTACCGAACTCAAAGCCGTCGGAATTCTTAATGAGAATCCAGTTAAGGAACAGATAAATTCCGAAAAGAACAACCTTGCCTATTGTGACAAATTCGGGGAAGGTGCCTTCGGGGAAAAGGAACAGATATGCGATTATGTAAATTACAGAAAGCACAATAACCTCTGCTACGGATTCAATAAAGCGTAAGGTAGATTTTGTATCACTGTTTAAATTGATTTTTGAAAACATTGAAATATCTCTCCTATAAATCTTTGATACTTTTTGTAACCTTTTGTAATTATACATTAAAATAAATATTATGTCAACTTTAATAAAGAATTATATAAAGAAAACCTGCCGGAAAAACCGACAGGTCTGAATTTTATTTCAATCAGATGATTCTTATTGCGCTTACGCCGGGAATTTCCTTAAGCTCTTCAATGCACTCATCTGTGATTTCGTTGTCTGTATCAAAGATTGCATAGCCGACATCTTTTTTTACGCCGCATGCCTTTGCCTTGATTTCAATGCCCTTTGCTTCAAGTGCCTTCTTTACATCGCAGCAGATATTGCCTGCGGTAACAACAGTGATTCTTACCTTGCCTGCCTTGTCGAGGGCAACAGCGGGGAAGTTTACTGAATTTTTTACATTACCGTTAAGAAGGTAGTCGGAAAGCTGACAAACTGCCATAACCGCACAGTTTTCTTCTGCCTCGGGAGTTGATGCGCCGAGGTGGGGGATAGCGATAACACCGTCTGTGCAAAGCTGTTCATCGGTGGGGAAGTCGGTTACATAAGCTGCACACTTGCCGCTTGCAAGAGCCTCAATAATGTCTGCATTGTCAACAAGCTCACCTCTTGAGAAGTTGAGAACACGGATGCCGTCCTTGCACTTTGCGAGATTTTCCTTGCCTATCATTCCTCTTGTGCCGTCATTAAGGGGAGCGTGAAGAGTAATGTAGTCAGCTGCAGCGAAAATATCATCGAGATTTGCAGTAACCGTGATATCTTCATCAAGCTGTGCCTTAGCTGCATCGGAAATGAAGGGGTCGTAGCCGATAACGGTCATGCCTAAAGCCTTTGCAGCGTTTGCAACCTTGATGCCGATTGCACCAAGACCTGCAACACCGAGTGTCTTGCCGAAGATTTCGGGCCCTACGAAGTTGCCCTTGCCTTTTTCAACAAGCTTTGAAACACCGTCGCCGTTACCCTTGAGTGATTCACTCCACTTTGCACCCTGTACGATTTTACGGGATGCCAGGAAAAGTGAGCAGATAACCAGTTCCTTAACCGCATTTGCATTGGCGCCCGGAGTGTTGAATACGCAGATGCCGTTTTCTGTGCAACGGTCGATGGGAATATTATTCACACCTGCGCCTGCACGAGCAACTGCAAGAAGATTGGGAGCAAATTCCATTTCGTGCATAGCCGCACTTCTTACGATTATTGCATCGGGAGATTCAAAATTATCAGCGCAGGTGAATTTGTCTGCATCAAAATTTGAAAGACCGCTTGCGGATATTTTATTTAATGTGAGAACATTATACATTTGTAAGACTCCTTTGAATCAGGCGTTTTCAGCCTCAAATTTCTTCATGAATTCAACAAGCTTTTCAACACCCTCAATGGGCATTGCGTTGTAAACGGAAGCTCTCATACCGCCTGTTGTTCTGTGACCCTTAAGGTTTATAAAGCCTGCTGCGGTTGATTCCTTGACGAATTTTGCATCAAGCTCTTCATTGCCTGTAACGAAGGGAATGTTCATAAGAGAACGGTCCTCAACGGGGATAACACTCTTGAACATCTTTGATTCCTCGAAGAAATCGTAAAGAAGCTTTGCCTTCTTTATGTTGTTTTCCTTTACAGCCTCAAGACCGCCCATGTCCTTTATCCATTCAAGAACAAGCTTGCACATGTAAATTGTGAAGCAGGGGGGAGTGTTGTAAAGTGAATCGTTATCTGCATGGATTTTGTAGTTGAACATTGTGGGAGTGATATCCATTGCATTGCCGAGCATATCCTCTCTTACAATTACAACTGTAAGACCTGCGGGAGCGATGTTCTTCTGTGCGCCGCCGTAAACAACAGCAAATTTTGAAACATCAAGGGGCTCTGAAAGGAAGCAGGAGGAAATGTCTGCAATGAGGGGTACATCACCTGTTTCGGGGATGTAGGGATACTTTGTGCCGTAGATTGTGTTGTTCATGCAGTAGTAAACATAGTCTGCCTCGGGGTCGATGTCTTCCTTTGTCACCTTGGGAATGTAGGAATATGTCTTGTCTGCAGAGGATGCGATAACTCTTGCGTTACCGTATCTCTTTGCTTCCTGGAATGCCTTCTTTGCCCATACACCTGTTTCGATGTAGTCAGCCTTGTTGTTCTTGTTCATGAAGTTCATGGGAATTGCTGCAAACTGTGAGGATGCACCGCCCTGAAGGAAAAGCACCTTGTAGTTATCGGGAATGTTCATGATTTCACGCATGAGTGCTTCTGCATCCTTGATAATCTTGTCAAACACCTTTGAACGGTGTGACATTTCCATTACGGACTGACCGCTGCCTTCATAATCTAAAAGCTCTGCCTGAGCCTTTTTGAGTGCTTCAAGAGGAAGCATTGAGGGACCTGCTGAAAAATTGTAAACTCTTGCCATGGGTAATATCTCCTTTTATTCATTTGCTGTATTGATTCTTGCTACACCGCTTTTTACTGCAGCCTGTGCCACAGCCCTTGCGACTGCTTCTCCTACGCGCCCATCAAATGCGTGGGGGAGTATATATTCGGAAGAAAGCTCATTTTCTGATACGAGAGCTGCTATTGCGTTAGCCGCCGCAAGCTTCATTTCCTCGTTGATATCAGCTGCTCTGACGCTCAACGCACCCTTGAAAATTCCGGGGAAAGCAAGTACATTGTTGACCTGATTGGGAAAATCACTTCTTCCTGTGCCTATAACCGCTGCACCGCCTTCTTTGGCAAGGTCGGGCATGATTTCGGGAACGGGGTTTGCCATTGCAAAAACGATGGAATCCTTGTTCATTGAGCCGATCATTTCCTTTGAGACAATTCCCGGAGCTGAAACACCAATGAAAATGTCCGCTCCCACAAGTGCATCGGAAAGTGAGCCTGTCTGAAGCTCATTGTTTGTTATCTTTGCAAGGGCCTTTTGCGCGCTGTTGAGGGTGTCATTTGTTCTGCAAAGAATACCGTCCTTGTCGCAGACCTTGACATTTCCTATGCCGAATGCGAGAAGCATTTTTGCAATTGCCGTGCCTGCCGCACCTGCTCCGCAGATTACTGCAGTACACTCTTCCTTTTTCTTGCCTGTAAGCTTAAGTGAATTTATGATGCCCGCCGTAACTATGATAGCTGTTCCGTGCTGATCATCGTGAAAAACGGGGATGTCACATTCCTTTTTGAGCCGTTCTTCGATTTCAAAGCATCGGGGAGCTGAAATATCCTCTAAATTTATTCCGCCGAAGCTTTTTGAAATAAGCTTTACTGTTTTTACTATTTCATCGGGATCCTTTGAGTCGATGCATATAGGAAGTGCATCAACGCCTGCAAATTCCTTGAAGAGAATACATTTGCCCTCCATAACGGGCATGCCCGCCTCGGGACCGATATCCCCCAGTCCTAAAACCGCGGTGCCGTCGGTGATAACCGCAACCGTATTCCATCTTCTTGTAAGCTCATAGGAAAGTGCGGGATCCTTCTGTATTTCAAGACAAGCCTGTGCAACACCCGGGGTGTAGGCAAGGGAAAGGTCCTCCTTTGTCCTTACAGGCACTCTTGATATTATTTCAAGTTTTCCCCTGAGTTTTTTATGTAATTCAAGGGAGCGTTCCTTTATGTCCATTGGTAATAACCTGCTTTAATCTTCTAATTCTGCCCATTTCATAGCACGGGTAACTGCTTTTTTCCAACCGTTATAGAGTCTTTCTCTTGTTTCGGCATCCATTTCGGGAGTGAATACCTTTGAAACCTCACGGTTGCTTTCGATTTCCTCCTTGTTTGTCCAGAAGCCTACTGCAAGCCCTGCAAGATATGCGGCACCGAGAGCAGTTGTTTCAACGGTTTTCGGACGGTTAACGGGGGTGTTTATGAAATCGGACTGAATCTGCATCATAATATCACTTACACTTGCACCGCCGTCAACGCGAAGCTCTGTAAGCTCAATACCCGAGTCTGCCTTCATTGCTTCAAGAAGATCGGTCATCTGATAAGTTATTGATTCAAGAACCGCACGGCAGATGTGCTTTTTGTTTACACCTCTTGTAAGACCCATGATACAGCCTCTTGCATACATGTCCCAATAGGGAGCGCCGAGACCTGTGAAAGCGGGTACAAGATATATGCCGTTTGAGTCGGGGACCTGTGCTGCATATTTGTCACACTTGGGAGCGCTGTCAATAATCTGCAGCTCGTCGCGAAGCCACTGAATAACACTGCCTGCATTGAACGCCGAGCCTTCTATGCAGTACTGAACCTCATCACCGATGCCCCATGCAATACCTGTAACAAGATTGTTCTGTGAGTGAACACGCTCCTTGCCTGTATTCATGAGAAGGAAGCAGCCTGTTCCGTAGGTGTTCTTTGCCTGACCGGGATTGAAGCATGCCTGACCGAACAATGCTGCCTGCTGGTCACCGATTGCTGAGCAGATGGGAATACCAGCAAGAGCCTCAATTCCGGGGATACCCTGTGCCACCGCACCGTAAACCTCACTTGAGGGAGCAACGCGGGGGAGTATGTTCATGGGAATGTCAAGTCTGTCGCAAAGATATTTATCCCACTGAAGCTTATCAACATCAAAAAGCATTGTTCTTGAAGCATTTGAGTAGTCGGTAACATGAACACGGCCGCCTGTAAGATTCCATATAAGCCATGTGTCAATTGTGCCGAAAAGAAGATTGTTCTCAGAAGCAAGCTGTCTTGCTTCGGGAACATTATCAAGTATCCATTTTATTTTTGTTGCGGAGAAGTAGGCATCGATTATAAGTCCTGTGTGCTCCTTGATGTAATCGCCGAGACCTTCAGCCTTCAACTGCTCACACATTGCCGCAGTTCTTCTGCACTGCCATACTATAGCATTATATACGGGTTTACCGGTTCTTTTATCCCATAAAACTGTGGTTTCGCGCTGATTTGTAATTCCGATTGCCGCAATTTCCTTGGCTTCAATTCCGCCCTCGATAAGAGCATCTGCAAGAGAACGGAGCTGACTTTTGAGAATTGCATCGGGGTTATGCTCAACCCAGCCTGCCTTGGGATAAATCTGCTCATATTCATACTGTGCCTTTGATACAATTTCGCCCTGCTTGTTGAACACAATTGTTCTGGAGCTTGTTGTACCCTGGTCAAGAGATAATATGTATTTAAGCATAAAATTAAATCCATCCTGAACATTTTTCTTAAATTTTAGTCCTTTGAAATAAGATTGTCAATAGATTAACAATTAATATAATTGATACTATATATAGAAATTCCTAAACGGTTTTTGTGGAATGTGTGTAAAAGTCGCAGACTGGGGGCTGAGGTAATTGTTGACATGGGCAATTTTTTTGTGATAATATGTATTCATACAGTGGATATGGCTGAATATTGACTGCAGGAGTGATTTTATGAGTCAGATAGTTTATTGGCTTTCCTTTGTTGTAATGATGTTTTCGATTCTTTTCAACACCATTGATGCGGCATTACTGAAAAAGGCACCCGACGCAAAGAGCGAGGAAGAGCTTGTTGAAATGCAGGACATTTTTGAGGATTATGATATTGACGAAGAAATAACGGTAATAAGTCTCGGTGTTCTGAATGTTGCACAGAGAGATACAATTATTTCTCTTCAGGGGCTTGTAGCCCGTGAAAAGCCCGCAATTTTCATTGATTACGGTAACGCTTCCAATGCCTATGCTCTTCAGGAGCTTGAAAAGGCAGGCTATACACTTTCTTATAACGATAAAGAGGGTAATCCCTGGGGCTTTGAATCCGTTATCACAAAATTCAGGTCCTTTATAAAGGACGGCGGATACATTCTTTATAGGACTCATGAGGACCACGGTCAGCTGAATACCGCAACAAATCTTGCAACCATAAACGGCTGGCTTCCCGTTGCAGCAGAGCTTGAGGAAAGTGTGAAGGCACTGGGACTTACAAAGAGTGCAGATATCAGCGGAGACGATATTGACCTTAAGTACCTCAAGAATTTCTATAAGGAATATAAGGATTACTTCCGTAATGATACTCTTGTTCATCAGTATTATTATGCAATGGGCATGAGAGACTTTGCTATCCAGCAGAATATTTTCGTAATATACATTGAGGACAGTGACTATCCGGGCAGACTTTTCCGTGATAAGATAATGCGTGAGCTCAATGAAGGCTCAATAATTTTCGGCTGGTGTCAGTATGAAATAAAGTTTACCGAATGTGCCTCCCGTCACGGGCACACGGTAATTCCTTCGGACCATTCCTATAACCTTACTCTTCTTTCATCCTTTGATGCAGCAGAGGAGAATTTTACGGAAAAGCTTCCCGATGAGGTAAGCCTTGACCCCGAAAAGCATTATGTTTCAATTGTCTATAGTGACGGTGACAACGCACAGTGGATTCAGAACGGCTTCAGTGAATATCACACATGGCAAAGCTTTGAAAGCGATGTGCCCGTAAGCTGGACCTTCTGCCCGCTTCTTTCTGAAATTTCCGAGGTTGATATCAAGAGAACACTTGAAGCAAATGACGGTAATGCGTCATTTATCACGGGGCCCACAGGCGGCGGATATTCAAGAATCACAAACATGAATTCTGAGGAGCTTGAAGCTTTTTCCGATTATACCGCTTCTATAATGCTTAAATCGGGTCTTCGTGTAATGACTCTTCTTGATGAAATAAAGCTCGGCCGCTTCTATAACAGCATTGAAAAACGACTTTCATATTTCTCAAGATATGACAATATCGACGGCGGTATTCTTCAGCTTGACCCCAATAATTATGCAGGCGGCGAGGGCAGAGTATTCTTTGTTGATGACAAGCCCTTTGTATGTGTAGGCTTCAGTCTCTGGTATCCCACAGGAAATGCAGAGGATGTAACCAATGAATGGCTTAAGGAGCAGGCTGATATTGTCAATGCAAAAACAGCCGATATCAATTCCATAAACGGATATACCGTTATCAATATTCACCCATGGACAGTGGGTCCTGATGATTTACAGTATTTTGTAAGTCAGCTCGGTGATAATGTTGAGGTTATCGGAGTTGATGAACTGCTTTCGGCAATCAGTCAGAATATTCCTCATGAATCTGCAATTCCCGGAAAGTAAATAAAACCATAAAAAATCCGCATCGGGCAACCGATGCGGAAATTGTTTTGATAAGTTTTTATTTGTCGGAGATTACTTCCTTAAGACCTGTTGCAAGACCTGCAAGTCCCTGAATTTCAGAGGGGATAATAATCTTTGTTGCCTTGCCGTCTGCCGCCTTTTCAAATGCTTCAAGACTCTTGAGAGTAAGCACTGCCTGCTCGGGCTTTGCGTTGTTTATAAGCTCAATACCCTTTGCTGTAGCTTCCTGAATTTTGAGAATTGCCTGTGCTTCACCTTCGGATTCCTTGATTTTTGCTTCCTTAACAGCTTCTGCACGGAGAATTGCGGACTGCTTTTCGCCTTCTGCTGCAAGAATCTGGGATTCTTTTTTACCTTCTGCAACGAGAACTGCGGCTGCCTTTTCACCTTCAGCGCGAAGAATTGCTTCTCGTCTTTCACGCTCAGCCTTCATCTGCTTTTCCATTGCTTCCTGAATTTCTCTGGGCGGGAAGATGTTTTTAAGCTCAACTCTGTTCACCTTGATGCCCCATGCGTCGGTTGCTTCATCAAGAATAACTCTGATTTTAGCATTGATTGTATCACGGGATGTGAGAGTGTGGTCAAGCTCCAATTCACCGATGATGTTACGAAGAGTTGTTGCGGTAAGATTTTCAATAGCTGCAATGGGTCGCTCAACACCGTAGCAGTAAAGCTTGGGGTCAGTTATCTGATAGAAAACAACGGTGTCAATCTGCATTGTTACATTATCCATTGTAATAACAGGCTGGGGAGGGAAGTCTGCTACCTGCTCTTTAAGGGAAACGATTTTTGCAACTCTTTCAATTACGGGAATTTTGAAATGAAGACCTGTGTCCCATGTGGTGTGATATGCTCCAAGTCGTTCAATGACATAAGCCTTTGACTGGGGAACAATCTTGATGTTGAGAACAAGGACCGCAAGAACGAGTCCGACAATTACAAGAATGGGGATAAAAATTTCGGGCATAAATAAATTCCTCCTTTATTCAACTATTAGCTTTACGCCGTCGATGCGGGCAACTGTGACAACTGTATCCTTCGGTATGATTTCACCCGAAAGTGACCTTGCAGTCCATTCGGTTGAGCCTACCTTTGCAGCTCCCTTACCGATGAGGTTGTTAATTTCCTCGGTAACTACGGCAGGCTGTCCGATGCATCTGTCTGCATTGGTCGGTTGCGCTTTTGTTGTAATGTGCTTTTTTACAAGCGGTCTTGTGACAAAAAGCAGAATGATTGATACTGCAAGAAATACAATTATCTGAATTGCAATATTGTCCATTCCGAATGCCGCAAGAAGCATTGCTGTAAGCGCGCCGCCCGCAAACCAGATGGTAGTGAGCTGTACGGTTGCAACTTCAGTGATGATGAAAAGGACTAAAAGTGCAAGCCATACCCATACCATATATTCGCCCATATACATCACCTCCTGTATATATATTACTATAATGCGCGCAGAAATGTCAATAAAACATAAAAATATTTAAAAATCAGTCGCAAAAAATGAAATTTCCTATTGCAATTTAAAAATTGTTGTGATATAATTGT
Source organism: Acutalibacteraceae bacterium (assembly GCA_045638965.1). Classification (GTDB taxonomy): domain Bacteria; phylum Bacillota; class Clostridia; order Oscillospirales; family Acutalibacteraceae; genus RUG806. The sequence continues at coordinate 192,166 of JAZUCC010000007.1, forward strand.
CGAGCAAAACGCACGCAAAGATATCACAACGGGTGTGCAGAGGTTCGACATAGCCCCTGTTCCGTGTGAGATAAGTTTTTGCGGTGGTTAAACAAAAGGAGGAAAAAAATATGTCAGTAGTATCAATGAAGCAGCTGCTTGAAGCAGGTGTGCACTTCGGTCACCAGACCAGAAGATGGAACCCCAAAATGGCTCCCTATATCTTCACAGAAAGAAACGGAATTTACATCATCGACCTTCAGAAGACAGTTAAGAAGCTCGAAGAAGCTTACAACTTCATTCATGAAATCGCAGCAGACGGCGGCGAAATTCTCTTCGTAGGTACAAAGAAGCAGGCTATGGATTCCATCAAGGAAGAAGCAGAACGCTGCAACATGCCCTTCGTAAATGCTCGTTGGCTCGGTGGTATGCTCACCAACTTCAGCACAATCAAGAGAAGAATCAAGAGACTTGAACAGCTCAAGAAGATGGAAGAAGACGGCACATTCGATCTTCTCCCCAAGAAGGAAGTTATCAAGCTTAAGCTCGAAAGAGAAAAGCTCGAAAAGTTCATGGGCGGTATCACAGAAATGAAGAAGCAGCCCGCAGCTATGTTCATCGTTGACCCCAGAAAGGAAAGAATTGCAGTTCTCGAAGCAAAGAAGCTCGGTATTCCGATCGTTGCTATCGTAGATACAAACTGTGATCCCGATGAAGTTGACTATGTAATCCCCGGCAACGACGATGCTATCAGAGCAGTTAAGCTTATCGCAGGCGCTATGGCTGATGCAGTTATCGCAGGCCGTCAGGGTGAAGTAGCAGTTGAAGCAGCTGAAGAAGCAGCAGTTGAAACAGCAGAATTCGCAGAATAATTTTAATAGCCCGTACATTGTGCGGGCTTATTTTCGATAAAATAAGATAATCAGGAGGAAATTAAAATGGCATTTACAGCTAAAGACGTTCAGGCTCTTCGTGAAAAGACAGGCGTTGGTATGATGGATTGTAAGAAGGCTCTTGTTGAAACCGACGGTGATATCGACAAGGCTATTGATATTCTCAGAGAAAAGGGTCTTGCTTCCGCTGCAAAGAAGGCAAGCCGTGTTGCAGCAGAAGGTATCGTTGCTACATGTGCAGATGACAAGGCAGGCGTACTTGTTGAGCTTAACTGCGAAACAGACTTCGTTGCAAAGGGTGCTCCCTTCGTAGAGCTTTCAGCTAAGGTTGCTAAGACTGTTCTTGCAACAAAGCCCGCTGACCTTGAAGCTCTTCTTGCTACAAAGTGCATTGATTCCGAAATGACAGTTGAACAGGAAGTTCAGGAAGTATTCCTTGCTCTTCGTGAAAACCTTAAGGTCAGAAGATTCGCTGTTGTTGAAGGTCACACAGTAACTTATATCCACGCAGGCGGTTCAATCGGTGTTATCGTTGCTTTCGATACAGACGATGCAACAGCTGCAAAGGCTGAATTTGCTGAAATGGGCAAGAACATTGCTATGCAGGCAGCAGCTATGAACCCCGAATTCTTAAGCAAGGATGATATTTCTGCTGAAGAACTCGCAAAGATGGAAAACATCACAATTGAAAGTGCTCTCAATAAGCCCGATTCACTTCCCATGCCCATTCTCAACAGCCTTATCGCTGAAGTAATCGACACAAAGACATGGAACGAAGAAGATACAACTATCTATCAGGGTCTTGATCAGCAGCAGTGAAAGAACTTCTTCAACTTCATCTCCAAGGAAGCTTATGCAGCTCTTGCAGCTCTTGCAGTTTCCAAGAAGGCTGAAATTGTTGAAAACAAGATCTTCAACGGTCTCGTTCAGGGTCGTCTTGCAAAGCAGATCAAGGAGGTTTGCCTTCTTGAGCAGGCATTCGTTCGTTCAGACCTCTTCGACGGTGATGTTAAGGGCTATGTAGCATCAGTGGCTAAGGCTCTCGGCGCAGACGTTGCAGTTAAGAGCTTCACTCGTTTTGAAAAGGGCGAAGGCATTGAAAAGAAGGTTGACGATTTCGCAGCAGAAATCGCAAGCATGGTAAAATAAGTCATATTGACATTTTTCAAGAGAGAAGTTCAGGCTTCTCTCTTTTTTTGTTTGACAATAATTCACTGAAATGATAATATCGGAATATATGATATGAAAAAGGTGATTATATGAAGAATAAAATATATCTCTGGGAGAATGATGTTCCTTATTTCAATGCTGAATTCGGTCAGGAGCCTCCCTCAATTACGGAATATTTTCTTGATAACGGTAAGGAAAACGGCTTTGTGCTTGTAATTCCGGGCGGCGGTTACGGCTTTGTCTGCATTGACCATGAGGGTGATGCAATCTGCCGCTATCTCAATGACAACGGAATTTCAGCGGCTTATCTTACCTACAGAATTGCTCCCTATAAGCATCCCGTAATGGAAACAGATGCAAGAAGAGCTATACGACTTATAAGATACAATGCGAAGGAATGGGGCATAAATCCCGAAAAAATCGGTACAATGGGCTTTTCGGCAGGTGGACATCTTACCTGCATGACAGGTCTTCGGTTTGATAACGGCCTTACGGAGGGTGATGAAATCGACCGTGTATCCTCCCGTCCCGATACCTTTGCACCCTGCTATGCCGTAGCTTCCCTTAACCCCGAAATCACACATCTCGGCTCTCTTCATAATCTTCTCGGTGAAAATCCCGATATGGATATGGTGAAGATGCTTTCATCGGAAAATATCGTGCGTGAGGATACTCCTCCCGCATTCTTATGGCATACTGCTGAAGACGGAGCGGTAAATCCCGAAAACTCATTAAGACTTGCGTCAAGCCTTATAAAGGCACAGATTCCCTGTGAGCTTCACATTTTTCCCTATGGCGGTCATGGGCTCGGTATTGCTGAAAATCAGCCTCTTGCAGATTCATGGATGCCGCTTTATATAAAGTGGCTGAAATATTACGGGTATTAATCTGATGTCGGAGTTCGGAATACATAATTTTTACATAATAAAAATCTCCATTCTTGCTTATTGCAGGAATGGAGATTATGCTTTAAATTAAGATTTTTTTACATTTACATAAGATCCTTCATTTTTGAAAGTCTTTCAAGTGCTTCGTAAAGTGTTTCGTCCTTTTTAGCGAAGTGGAAACGGGCGAGGTGGTTTACATCCTCCTTGAAGAAGGATGAGCCGGGAACTGCTGCAACGCCTACTTTGTATGCAAGCTTTTCGCAGAATTCGATATCTGTCATGCCCTTCTGGAATTCGGAAATATCAACCATCATGAAGTATGAGCCTTCGGGCTCTGTGAACTTCCAGCCGAGGTCACGAAGACCGCCTACGAAGATATCTCTCATGTGAGTGTAGTGATCCTGAAGCTCCTTATAATATGACATGGGTGCCTCAAGACCTGCAACGATAGCTTCCTGAAGGGGAGAGGGAGCACAGACAGTAAGGAAGTCATGAATCTTCTTACAGCGGTTCATAAGCTCCTCGCATGCTACAATGTAGCCGAGTCTCCAGCCTGTGATTGAATATGTCTTTGAAAGAGATGAGCAGCAGATTGTTCTTTCCCACATTCCGGGAAGAGAAGCAATGTAGGTGTGCTTGTGGGGCTCGAAGATAATGTGCTCATAAACCTCGTCTGTGATGATGATAACATCATACTTGATTGCAAGGTCAGCAATTACCTGAAGCTCATCCTTGGTGAATACACGACCTGAGGGGTTTGAGGGGTTGCAAAGAAGCATAGCCTTTGTTTTGGGATCCTTGAAGGCTTCTTCAAGTCTGTCTGCATCAAATGTGAATGCAGGGGGAACAAGGGGAACAAAGATAGGCTCAATTGAATTGAAAAGGCTCTGTGCTGCATAGTTTTCAAAGTAGGGGGAGAAGATAACGATCTTGTCACCGGGGTTTGAAATTGCCATCATTGTAGCCATCATAGCCTCTGTGCTGCCGATTGTACCGAGAACATTCTTGTCGGGGTCAAGCTCAATACCCATGAACATGCCAACCTTTTTTGCTACTGCAGCACGGTAGTTATATGCACCCCATGTGGGAGAGTACTGGTGAGGACCCTCGGACGCAACTCTTGCAAGGTTGTCCATAATGAACTTGGGGGGATCAAAATCGGGGAACCCCTGTGAAAGGTTTATAGCTCCGCATTCCATTGAGATTCTTGTCATTCTGCGGATAACGGAATCGGAAAGATGTTCAATTTTTTTGTTTAATTCTTTCATGTCTCTTCTCCTTTATGAATTGTAGCCCAGGTCAAATGCCTTAAGGTTTACTTCAAGGAATTTTTCGGGTACTGTATTTCTGATAGTTTCTGTCCATACCTCGTAGGGAATGTCCCAGTTTTTTGCCATAACGCCGATAAGCACAACATTTACAGCCTTCTGATTGCCTGCCTGCTTTGCAAGGGAAAGTGCATCAACAATTGTTGTATCTGCATTTGCCTTAAGGCTTTCATCAATTGCTGCGGGATATTTGCAGGCACCGATGATAACGGGCATGGGATCAATCTGCTGATCGTTTACAATGATTTTTCCGCCATCCTTAAGGAAGGGGAGTGCTCTTTTTGCCTCTAAAAGCTCGAAAGCAAGAATCATGTCTGCGCCGCCCTTGTCAATGATGGGGGAATTTACCTTTTCACCGTAGCGGACATAGGTTACAACAGAGCCGCCGCGCTGGCTCATTCCGTGTACCTCGGATACCTTTACATCGTATCCCTGACTGATAACTGCGTTGCCGAGGATTCGGCTTGCAAGAAGTGTACCCTGACCGCCTACACCGACGATCATAATGCTTTTAGTTTCCATTTAAGCCTCCTCCTTTTCTATAGCATCAAAGGGACAGATGTTTATGCAAAGACCGCAGCCGTTGCACTGTGTGGGATCAATTACGGGATTTCCGTCCTTTACAGTGATTGCGGGACAGCCTGCCTTGAGGCACATCTTGCAGTTTCTGCACTTGTCAGTGATTTTGCATCTGCCTGTGTATTTTACTGTTTTGAGAAGTGCGCAGGGACGCTGTGCAATGATAACGGAAGGCTCGTCCTTTGCGGTTTCTTCCTTTACAACCTTTTCAAAGTTCTTTACATCAAAGGGGTCAGCAATAACAACATTGTCAATGCCCACTGCCTTGCAAAGAAGCTCGAGGTCAACCTGCTTTGTAGCCTCGCCCCTGATTGTTCTTCCTGTTGTGGGATTTTCCTGATGTCCTGTCATGCCTGTGATGGAGTTATCAAGAATAAGAACGGTGTTTGCACCCTTGTTATAAACAATGTCAATAAGACCTGTGATGCCTGAATGCATGAAGGTTGAGTCGCCGATAACGGAAACAAGCTTCTTACCCCATTCAGTACCTCTTGCCTTTGCCATACCGTGAGCGGCACTGATTGAAGCACCCATGCAGATTGTTGTATCAATAGCGGAAAGGGGGGCGGCAGCACCGAGAGTGTAGCAGCCGATGTCACCTGAAACGGTAAGTCCGAGCTTTTTAAGTACGTAGAATGTACCTCTGTGGGGACAGCCTGCACACATTACGGGAGGACGGACAGGAATAGGCTCGGGCTTTACTTCTGTGATTTCTGCGCCGAGAACAACCTTCCTTATAAGGTTTACACTGTATTCACCTAAAAGTGTGAAGCATTCCTTGCCGATTACATCAATGCCGTTTGCCTTGCAGTGCTCTTCTATGAAGGGATCAAGCTCTTCAATTACGTAAACCTTGTCGCATTTTGCTGCAAAGTCCTTTATAAGCTTTACGGGCATGGGGTAAGCCATACCGAGCTTAAGGAAGTTAGCAGCTGTGCCGAGGGCTTCTTTTGCGTATGTATAGGTAACACCTGATGTGATGATACCGATTTTTGCACCGTTGTCTTCAACTGTGTTGATTGCAGCGGTTTCGGCATATTCCTCAAGCGCTCTCATTCTGTTTTCAACATCTACATGTCTCTTTATTGCATTGCCGGGCATCATGACATACTTTGCGGGATTCTTTTCATAAGCCTTGAGCTCGTCATTTTCTCTGTCGCAAAGCTCAACAAGGCTCTGTGAGTGAGAAACTCTGGTTGTAAGACGAAGGAAAACGGGAGTGTCATATTTTTCACTGAGCTCGAATGCAAGCTTTGTGAATTCCTTGCATTCGGATGAGTCGGAGGGCTCAAGCATCATGATTTTTGATGCCTTTGCATAGTGACGGGAATCCTGCTCATTCTGTGATGTGTGCATTCCGGGGTCATCTGCAACCGCAATTACAAGACCGCCGTTTACACCTGTGTAGGATGCTGTGAATACGGGGTCTGCCATAACATTGAGACCAACGTGCTTGCAGCAGGTCATAGCTCTTGCACCTGCTATAGCTGCACCGATAGCAACCTCTGCGCCCACCTTTTCATTGGGAGCCCATTCGCAGTAGATTTCTTCATAATTTACCGCATTTTCGGTAATTTCTGTGCTGGGTGTGCCGGGGTATGAGGATACAATCCTTACACCTGCTTCATAGCAACCGCGGGCTACGGCTGCGTTTCCGAGCATTAACTTTTTCATTTTATCACCTTAATTGATTTCGTTCTGCATTTTTATGAGATTTTCACTCTGATATTTCTTTCTTAAAGCGGGCTTTTCGATTTTGCCGGTGGGATTACGGGGAACATCAGCGAAAATTATTTTCTGGGGACGCTTATAACGGGGAAGGTCAAGGCAGAAGTCGTTTACTTCTTCCTCTGTGAGGCTGAAGCCTTCCTTTACCTCAATGATTGCTGCTGCAATTTCACCAAGCCTTGCATGTGCAAGACCGATAACCGCAACATCCTTTATTGAGTCGTGCTTTCTTAAGAAATCCTCAATCTGTACGGGGTAAATGTTTTCACCGCCTGAAATGATAACATCCTTCTTACGGTCAACAAGGAAGATGAAGCCGTCCTCGTCACGCATTGCCATGTCACCTGTGTAAAGCCAGTCGCCGTGGAGAATTTCATTTGTTGCCTTTTCGTCATTATAGTAGCACTTCATGACACCGGGACCCTTTACTGCAAGCTCGCCGACCTCTCCGTTTGCGACATCGTTGCCGTTTTCATCGGCAATTTTTACTTCCCAGCCGTAGCCTGCCTTTCCGATAGCGCCGACCTTATGTATATTTTCAACACCAAGATGTACGCAGCCGGGACCTATGGATTCACTGAGACCGTAGTTTGTGTCATATTGGTGATTCGGGAACACTGCCTTCCAGCGCTTGATAAGTGAAGGGGGAACGGGCTGTGCACCGATATGCATGAGTCTCCAACGGGATAAATCGTACTGTGAAAGGTCAATTTCACCTGAATCAATTGCATCAAGGATGTCCTGTGCCCACGGAACGAGAAGCCATACGATTGAGCATTTTTCCTCGTGTGCGGTGTTTATGATCCATTCGGGCTTTATACCCTTGAGAATAACTGATTTTGCACCCACAAGGAAGGAGCCGAACCAATGCATCTTTGCGCCTGTGTGGTAAAGGGGCGGAATGAGAAGGAAAACATCATCCTTTGTCTGTGAATGGTGTGCCTGCTCTGTCATGCAAGAATGCATGAGTGCCTTGTGTGTATGAAGAATTGCCTTGGGGAAGCCTGTTGTACCTGATGAGTAATATATTGCGGCATCGTCCTCATCGGTTATGCGGATTTTAGGAGTTTTTGATGAGCAGTAGGAAATAAGCTCATCAAGACTGTCTGCAAAGGAGGGACAGTCCTCACCGCAGTAAAGCCACATTTTCACACGGGGGACTCTGTGGCAGATTTCTTCGATTCGTCCTGTGAATTCGGGACCGAAAACAATGAAATCCGCATCTGCTTTGTTTATGCAGTATTTGATTTCATCGGCGGTATAGCGGTAGTTGAGGGGAACCACAACTGCGCCTGTGCGGAGAACACCGAAATAAACGGGAAGCCATTCAATGCAGTTCATCATAAGAATTGCAACCTTGTCCCCCTTTTTGATGCCGCGGGTGAGAAGAAGGTTTGCAAAACGGTTTGCGGTTTTGTTGAATTCGCCCCAGGTCATTTCTCTTCTGTATGCCTGCTGCGGGTCAGTGACAATAAGAGAATATTCTCTCCAAGTCATTTTTGTCTTGTTGTCAAGCTTGGGGTTGATTTCAACAAGAGCAGTTTCATTTGGATAAAAATCTGCATTTTTCTGCAGAATCTCTGTAATTGGCATAAGCGGTCCTTTCGTTATAGACTGAAAAGTTGTTACAGTTTTTGTATCATAATACCTTATAATTTAACATTTTAATCTCTTGAAGTCAACCGAAATAATATATATAATTATAATGATTATAATTAAAAAAAAGAATCTTATTGAAGTTAACAGTTTGTACATAATTTAGCAACATTAATTAATAAATTATTAATTCGCGATTAAACTTGTCAAGGTAGTATTAATGCAACACATTCGGCAGATAGTGTCGATTTGTTTCGGGAGACTTTTAATGGCTTATTCAAAAATTGACTCAATAAGACAAATGATGTATATGGCAGCCGCTGAAGACGGTGACAAGTGTGCCTTCAGATACCGTATGAAGGGTAAAAAAATCGCAGAGGTCACCTTCAGTGAGTTTTACGATGACACTCGTTATCTCGTGGCAGGGCTTTGCGAGCTTGGCCTCGGTTACGGTCATATTGCCTGTGCGGCAAAAAATTCCTACAGATGGATAGTTTCATACATGGCGCGTCTTCAGTCCGCAGGTGTTTTTGTTCCTGTTGATAAGGAGCTTCCCGAAAAGGATCTTGTGAACGTTCTTACTGTAAGTGACAGTGTTGCTGTTTTTTATGACAGCTCAACCGCTGAAGCACTTATGAAAAACGCAGAAAATCTCCCGAATATCAGATATTTCATCTGTCTTGACAAGGATATAGACGACGGCAGATTCATTTCCTATGACCGTGTTATGGAGCTTGGAAGAAAGGCAGGTCTTGCAGCATTTGAAGCTTGTGTCAATGAAGATAAGAATGCTCTGAAGCTTCTTGTTTTCACTTCAGGCACAACAGGGGCATCAAAGGGTGTTATGCTTTCCGAAAACAATCTTATTGCTGAGGTAAACTACGGTCTTGAGGTCTGCAATGTTCTTACAACTGGTCTTTCCGTGCTGCCCATGTGCCATACATATGAGGCGGTAGTTGATATTTTTTCCTCAATTCATTGCCGTGCTACAATGTGCATAAACACATCTCTCAAGCAGGTGCTTGCCGATTTCAAGCTTTTCAAGCCCGACTATATAATCATTGTTCCCTTGTTTGCCGAAATGTTTATAAACGGCATTCAGAGAAGCATAAAAAAGCAGGGCAAGGAAGCAAAATTCAACTTCGGTGTGAAGCTTACAAAGGCATTAAGGAAGCTCGGAATTGATATAAGAAGAAAAATGTTTGCTGAAATTCTCGGGGAATTCGGCGGAAATCTTAAGCTTATTATCTGCGGCGGTGCTGCAATAAGAAAGGAAATCGGTGAATTCTTTGACACTCTCGGAATCACTCTTATAGGTGGCTACGGTATCACTGAATGCTCGCCTCTTGTAAGTGTTAATTCTTTTGCTGATAATTCCTTTGAAAGTGTAGGTCACAGGCTTCCCTGTGTGCAGTGGAAGATTGACAAGCCCGACGAAAACGGTGAGGGTGAAATCCTTATCAAGGGCGACAATGTAATGCTTGGCTACTACAAGAGCCCCGAACAGACTGCAGAAGCCTTTGTTGACGGATGGTTCAGAACAGGGGATTACGGCAGAATAACAAAGGATGACATGCTTATCATCACGGGTAGAAAGAAGAATCTTATTGTTCTGAATAACGGTAAGAACATTTTCCCCGAGGAAATAGAAAATCTCATTATGAGCATTGAGTATATCACCGAGGTTGTTGTCAAGGCAAAGAAAAACAAGCACGGTGAAGAGATTGCGCTGATTGCCGAAATCTACTGTGAGGAGGGGCCTGAAAAGTCTCCCGCAGATATTGAAGCAGATATCAGGCGCGCTCTGAAGGAGCTTCCCTCATATAAGCAGATTGAATCTGTTCAGATGCGTGAGGTGCCCTTTGAAAAGACCCTTTCAAGAAAAATCAAAAGAGTATAAAAAATACGGAGACGCTTCAGAAGAGCATCTCCGTTTTTTGTTATCTTTCTGCCAGCACAAAGCAGGAAAAGCTGCCGTCTGCAAGCAATTTGTTGTTGTCGTCATAAAGCTCTGTGCGTACAACAGTCATGGTTTTTCCCGCCTTGATAATCTTACCCTCGCAATAAAGAAATTCCGTATTCTTTACGGGAGAAAGGTAATTGATTGAGCCGCTCTGCGTTGTGACAATGGTGCCCAGTGTCATTGCCGTGTAGCTTGCAATTGCATCTGCAAGGGAAAAAACACAGCCTCCGTGCATGGTTTTATGAAGATTCAGGTGATGATTTTCAATTCTTATTCTGCCGCGGCACCAGCCCTCTTTATATTCGCAAAGCTCAATATTATTGTGCTCAAGGTAGGGAGTTGATGCAAATTCCTTTATTAAATCGGGTAAATTTTCAAGCATTTTATTTTCTTCCTTCCCGGTTGATTTTTATAGTATATACTCAATTTCCTTTGTTGTAAATAGGTTTTAAGACAGTTTTAAGCACGGCATAATAAAGTCTTGATTGAACAGGATATTTATGTAATAATATACATAGAAAGTTAAGGAGGCAGTTATGCAGATTCTTGTAGTTGAGGACGAAAAGCGGCTTGCGCTTGCACTTGAGCATATTCTTACCGAGCAGAAATATATGGTTGACCTTGCCTTTGACGGAGGAGACGGCTACGATTATGCCGTAAGCGGAATTTATGATATTATAATTCTTGATGTAATGCTCCCTGTTATGGATGGCTATGAGCTTGCCTCAAGGCTTCGTAAGGAAAAAATTGCAACCCCTATTCTTATGCTTACCGCAAAAGATCAGATTTTCGATAAGGTAAAGGGACTTGATTCGGGGGCGGACGATTATATGACAAAGCCCTTTGATTCCGAGGAGCTTTTGGCACGTATCAGAGCACTTACAAGAAGACAGGGTGAGGTTGTTCTTGATGAGCTGTCCTTTGAGGGCACAAAGCTCAATCTTTCAACCTGCGACCTTTCAAACGGTGAGAAGAGTGTTCATCTTAATTTCAAGGAATTTGAAATAATGAAAATATTTATGTCAAATCCGGGTATTGTCACAACCAAAGAGGACCTCATAGTAAAGGTATGGGGATATGATTCCAATGCGGTTGACAATAATGTTGAGGTGTATATTTCATTTTTACGCAAAAAGCTGGACTTTATTGAAAGTAAAATTGAAATAGCATCATTAAGAAAAATAGGCTATCGCCTTGAGGTGAAGAATAATGCTTAAAAGATTGAGACGGCGCTTTGTAACCATTTCAATGCTTATTATTTCAGGTGTTCTTGCCGTGTTTTATATCGTTTCTGGAACGGCATTTTTTATGTCAATAACACTTGATATGAAGTCGGTGCTTCAGACATATTCTGCCGCAGAGAATATAAACATTGTCCCCGAAATAGGGAAGGGGAAGGATAATGACTCCCTGTTCGCTCTTCATGCCGCAAATATTTGTGTTGTTGAGGCAAAGGAGCTGGGCGGTATAACAATTCTTGAATTCAGCCGTGCAAACATGGATGAGACCATTGTTTCCAAAGCAGTTGAAAAGGTTCTTCGTGCAGATTCCGATTTCGGTCACATCAATGCCTACAATCTTTTTTATCATCGCAATACCTTTATGAACGGCTGTCGGATTGCTTTTGCCGATTCAACGCTTTATTTTTCGTATCTTAAGGTTATTCTTTTTGACGGCGTAATATTTATGATTCTTGCATCAATCTTTTTATGGTTGATTATGCGATTCCTTGCCACAATGTGTCTGATGCCTGTTGAAAAGGCTTGGGCACAGCAGAAAAACTTTATTGCCGACGCCTCGCATGAGCTGAAAACACCGCTTACTGTTATTCTTACCAATAACGGCATTCTTCAATCACACAAGGCAGAAACAGTAGAAAGTCAGCTGCAATGGGTGAACAGCACTCACGAAGAGGCAACACATATGAAGGATCTGGTGGAAAAGCTGCTGCTGCTTGCAAAAACAGATAATATTGCCCTGAAAAATCAGTTTGAGAATGTCAGTCTGTCGGATGTTGCAATGCAGCTTGCCCTGCAGTTTGAGCCTGTTGCATTTGAAAAAGGAGTTTTTCTTGTAACAGATATTGATAAGGGTATTCACATGAACGGAGACAAAGTTGCACTGCGTCAGATAATTCACATTCTGCTTGATAATGCCGTGAAATATTCGGTTCTTGGCGGGGATGTCACACTGACATTGAAAAAGCGCCGTACCTACAGCATCAGAAGGGGCATGGGCTATGACATATACCTTTCTGCAAAGAATACGGGAAATCCTATTCCCGAGGAGGATATTCCGCATATATTTGAAAGATTCTACCGCTCGGATAAGGCAAGAACTGCGGGTAGCGGATACGGACTCGGACTTTCTATCTGTAAGAATCTTGCAGTGCTTCATAATGGTGATATTTCCGTTACAAGTGATATTGAAAACGGAACTGTATTTACGGTAGTCTTCAGAGCATAAAAATAAACAGTCACTTCTTCTTCCGGAGAAATGACTGTTTTTTGTTGTATGCTTATCAGATAGACTTGATAAGAGCGGGAAGCTTTGTGATAGCAGGACCGATTTTTGCAATAATCTTCATAAGACCTGCGAAGCTTGACTTGTCATCGTTGAGAATCATGAGAAGACCGTCTGCCATGCCAGTGGAGAACACACCCATGCTCATTGCAATGAAGTTTCTTATAGGAATCTGTGTTGCCATAGCAGCAAGCATTTTACCGTCGCCGTTTGCGTCGGAGCCCATTTTTGCCATCATGCCTTCAATAAGACCGCAGATTCTGCCGCCCCACTTGGTATGTCTTGCATCGTCAAGACAGCAGTAAATGTCAATAGGCTTTGTTGTATCACGCTCAGGATTGGGAATGGGACGGCCGAGAACTGCTTCAAACTGTGCACCGGTCATGCCGCTTATATCAGCTGTGTAATAAGCGGGAGCACTTACTGAATAATCGGGGATAGTTGCTGTGTCTGTTGAATTTACTGTGATAGTCTTAAGAAGCTTGATGTCTCTTGAGGATGAGCCGATAAGAATTGCAAATTCGCCGCTTTCAACATGGAATTCACCGCTATATACATTGAAGAATGCGAAATCTCTCTTTGAAAGTGTGAGAGTAACTTCCTTTTCTTCGCCCGCCTCAAGGAAAAGCTTCTTAAAGCCCTTAAGCTCCTTAAGGGGACGGTAGATTGTGGATTCGATGTCGCCTACATAAAGCTGTGCAACCTCTGCGCCGAAAACATCACCTGTGTTTTTAACCTTGAAGGATACTGTAAGCGTATCTGTGTCGTTGATTTCTTCAGCAGAAACCTGAAGGTCTGAATACTCGAAGCTTGTGTATGAAAGACCGTAGCCGAAGGGGAAGAGAACATCCTTCTTTGCCTTGTCATAGTAACGGTAGCCGATATAAACTGATTCTCTGTGCTCACTTGTAACGGGACCTGCAGGATAGTTGCCGTAGGTGGGGTTATCGGAGTATGCGAGAGGATATGTTTCGGATGTTTTACCTGAAGGATTAACTGCACCTGTAAGAATGTTTGCTGTAGCACTGCCTGTAGCCTGACCGCCGAGACGTGTGTCAAGAAGACCCTTAACCTCATTTATCCAAGGAAGATTGATAACGGAGCCGCCTGCAAGAACAACTGCTGTGTTTGCATTGGCTTCTGCAACAGCACTTACGAGAGCATTGTGAGATGAGGGCATTTCAATGTTTTCTCTGTCATAGCCTTCACCCTCGAATTCTTCGGTAAGACCAACAAACACGAGTGCAACATCACAGGATGCTGCAACGGACTTTGCTTCAGCAAAGAGCTGCTCATTTACTTCATTCTTGCTCTTTTCATAGCCTCTTGCATATGTAACATCAACACCGAGCTTCTTAAGCTCTTCAAGAGCATTGTCAAGCTTTGTGGGGTTGATAACTGAAGAGCCTGCGCCCTGATAACGGGGAGCGGATGCCAGCTCACCGATAACTGCAACCTTCATGCCCTTCTTAAGGGGAAGAATGTTGTCATCGTTCTTAAGAAGAACCATTGAGCCTTCTGCAACCTTTCTTGCTACTGCGTGGTGGTCGTCGAAGGAGAAATTTACTGTCTTTTCAAGTGCGGGCTTTGAGCGGAGAATAAGGTCAACAACAACATCAACTCTCTTATCAAGATCCTCAATATTAAGCTCGCCGCTGTTGACTGCATCAATAATTTTCTTTGTGTTATAGCCGCCTGATGAGGGCATTTCAAGGTCTGTGCCGCACATAAGTCCGGGGATTCTGTCAACAGATGAGCCCCAGTCGGTAACAATAAGACCGTCGAAGCCCCATTCGCCTCTCAATACCTTCTGCTGAAGATAGTAGTTCTGTGAAGCATATTCGCCGTTGATTCTGTTATATGAGTTCATAACAGTCCAGGGCTTAGCTTCCTTTACTGCAATTTCAAAGGCTGTGAGATAAAGCTCTCTTAATGCTCTTTCGTCAACAACCTCGTCAACAATCATTCTGTATGCTTCCTGTGAGTTACATGCATAGTGCTTAAGAGATGTGCCGACACCCTTTGACTGAACACCCTTTACAAGACCTGCAGCCATTTTACCTGCAAGCACGGGATCTTCAGAGAAATATTCAAAGTTTCTGCCGCATGTGGGTGCGCGCTTGATATTCATGCCGGGACCGAGGATTACGGAAACCTTTTCCTTGAGACATTCGTCAGCAAGTGCCTTACCCATGAACTCAATAAGATCAGGATCCCATGAGCATGCGGTTGCGGATGCGGGAGGGAAGCAGGTTGCGGGAACTGAATTTCCGAGACCTATACCGTCAGAGGTCTTCTTGTTTTCGTTCTTTTTACGAAGACCGTGAGGACCGTCGGTGATGTTGATGGAAGGAAGTCCAAGCTCCTTGTTTCCCTGGGTGTGCCAGTAGTCAAGACCTGAAACAAAAGCAGCCTTCTGTTCAAGTGTCATTTTATTTACAATTTCGGGGTGCTTCAAAAGAATTCTCCTCTCAAAGTATATTCAGTTTACATTATAATTATTTTTTTAATATAAGTCAACAAAAAAATACGGCACTCACAAGGAGTACCGTACTGATATCAGTTGCAGAAAATATCTGTTTCAATGTAGCGGATGCCCATGTCATAAAGCATTCTTGCGTCGTCAAGGTCATTTACCGTCCAGAAGGAGCAGCTGACGCCGGCATCAATTGCAAGCTGAATAGACCCTGCATCATTCTTTTCAAAGTTGGGGGAGAGCCAGCATTCGGAATTGAGAGCCTTTGCCTGAGCAATAACCTCGGGAGTGATTTCGTCACAGAGATACCACAGCTCTATGCTCTTGCCCATAGCATCAATATACTGAAGCTGTTCATAATCGAAGCTGATTATGATAGCCTGCTTAAGCATATCTCTTGCTTCAAGCTCGTCGATAATCTTGTAGAGCATATCAAAGTTTTCTGCCTTGATTTCAATCTGGGGACGGGTAGCGGAGCCTACAAAAACATCAAGATATTCACCGAGAGTGGGGATACGGAGATCTTCATATTTCCAGAAATTTGCGCCCTGCTTGTAGGTGAAGGTCTTGAGCTCTTCAAGGGAATAATCTGAAATTGTTGCCTGCTCGCAGAACATTCTGTTTGTAGTATCGTTATGGTTGAGCACCCATTCGTTGTCCTTTGAAAGGCGGATGTCGCATTCTGCTGTGTAGTAGCCGTATTCAACAGCCTTTTCGTATGAAGGAATTGTGTTTTCGGGAGCTTCTGCGTGAACACCGCGGTGTGCAGTGAGATATACGGGATCCTCTTCGGAGCCGATACCGTTGGCACTTAAGGAAATAACCTCCTGCGGAAGATTGAAAAGCTTTGCAATGTGAAGGAAGGGAAGCACGGGACTCATGTAAAGGGGAACGAGAACAAGAGCAATAAGCTTATTGAGTATGAATGTCATAAGAAAACCTCTTTTCTGGGATATTTTACGCAGAAGATTATAGCATTCACCGTAAATATTGTCAAATCGAACTTTTTTAATTATTTTTATTATGTCAATTGACTTATTGAAAAGTATGTGATAAACTATACAAAAATACTATCGGAGGATATGTAATATGAAAATTCAGACAATTGAAACAAAGAATCTCTGCGAAAGCGCAATAAACGGCGGCTGCGGCGAATGCCAGACATCCTGCCAGTCTGCTTGTAAGACAAGCTGCGGTATTGCTAATCAGCAGTGCGAAAACAAGACTCAGGACTAATTTTTAACTAAACAGATTTTGCCGCCGACTGGCGGCATTTTTTGTGAATCGGAGAATATACTATGATACATTCATATAAGCTCGGCGGTATGAATATTGTGCTTGATATCTGTTCAGGCTCCGTTCATGTTGTCGATGAGGTGGCTTTCGACATAATCAATATGTTTGAAGCTTCCTCAAAGGAAGAAATTATTTCGGAGATTCTTGCAAAATATCCCGACAATCCCGAGGTAACAAAGGAAGAAATCGAAGACTGCTTATGTCAGATTGAAAATCTCAAAGATGCAGGAAAGCTTTTTACGCCGGACTCCTTTAAGCCCATAGCAGGTGAGCTCAAGAGAAGAACATCGGGTGTTGTAAAGGCGCTTTGCCTTCATATTGCACATACATGTAATCTCAACTGCTCCTACTGCTTTGCAAGTCAGGGCAAGTACCACGGTGACCGTGCGCTCATGAGCTTTGAGGTGGGTAAGCGCGCCCTTGATTTCCTTATTGAAAATTCAGGCACAAGAAGAAACCTTGAGGTTGACTTCTTCGGCGGTGAGCCTTTAATGAATTTCGATGTTGTGAAAAAGCTTGTGGAATATGCAAGAAGCATTGAAAAGGAAAAGGGAAAGAATTTCCGATTTACACTCACAACAAACGGCATGCTCGTCGATGATGATGTAATTGAATTTTCAAACCGTGAAATGAGCAACGTTGTTTTAAGTCTTGACGGCAGAAAAGAGGTTCATGACCGCTTCCGTGTTGACTATCAGGGCAGAGGCTCATGGGAATATATCGTTCCTAAATTCCAGAAATTCGTCAAGGCAAGAGACAATAAAAACTACTACATGCGCGGAACATTTACACATGCAAATCCCGACTTTTTAGAGGATATCAGAACTATGCTCGACCTCGGCTTTACAGAGCTCAGCATGGAGCCTGTTGTATGTGCATCCGACGACCCCTCGGCTCTTACAGAAGAGGACAAGGAAATTGTTATGAAGCAGTACGAGGAGCTTGCTCTTTTAATGCTTGAAAGACACAAGGCTGGCAAGCCCTTTACCTTCTATCACTATATGATTGACCTTAAGGGCGGCCCCTGTATCTATAAGAGAGTTTCGGGCTGCGGCTCGGGCACTGAATATATGGCAGTTACTCCCTGGGGTGACCTTTATCCCTGTCATCAGTTCGTGGGTGAAGAGAAATATCGTCTCGGCAGTGTTTTCGAGGGTGTTACCAACACTGAAATTCAGGATGAATTTCTGGCATGTAATGTATATACCCGCCCCGAATGTGCTGATTGCTGGGCAAAGCTTTACTGCTCGGGCGGCTGTGCAGCAAACGCATATCACGCAACAGGCAGTGTAAACGGTGTATATTCCTATGGCTGTGACCTTTTCAGAAAGAGAATGGAATGTGCAATTATGCTTGAAGCAGCAAAGACTCTCGGTGAATGATGAATACACCTGTTGCATACTTTATAGAAAAATATAAGAATGACGGCTTCGTAAGACTTCATGTGCCCGGTCACAAGGGTAAGGGTAGTCTTTGCGAAGCCTGTGATTTAACCGAAATTGACGGTGCTGATGTGCTTTATCATGAAACGGGAATTTTAGGTGAAAGTCAGGAAAATGCTGCTGCGCTTTTCGGCACAAGAGCTACGGTTTATTCTGCCGAGGGCTCGTCACTTTGCATAAGAGCTATGCTTTCGCTTATAAAAATGAAGGCAATAAGTGACGGAAACAAGCCGCTGATTTTTGCCGCAGGAAATGCTCATAAGGTATTTATGACCAGCTCTGCGCTTCTTGATATCGATGTAAAATTCCTTTTCCCCGAAAAAAGCACAGGTGTTGTTAGCTGTGAAATCACCCCTGAAAAACTGCGGGAAGAGCTTGAAAAAAGCGATATTCTTCCCACTGCGGTTTATGTTACAAGCCCCGATTATCTCGGTGTGATATCGGATATAAAGGGTCTTTCAGCGGTCTGCCGTGAATACGGTGTGCTTTTAGTCGTTGACAATGCCCACGGAGCATATCTTAAATTCCTTTCATCGGATATGCACCCCATAACTATGGGAGCAGATATGTGCTGCGATTCTGCTCACAAGACCTTCTCTGTGCTTACGGGCGGAGCATATCTTCATATATCGGAAAATGCGCCCCGCATTTTATGTGATAATGCAAAAAAGGCAATGTCACTTTTTGCTTCCACAAGCCCCTCGTATCTTATTTTAGCATCACTTGACAGAATGAATGCAAGGCTTGACGGTGGCTATAAAAAAGAGCTTGCGGAGTTTATTGCAAAATTAACACGGCTCAAGGCTGAGCTTGAAAATCACGGCTACATTCTTTTCGGAAATGAGCCGCTGAAAATAACAATTGATGCTAAAAAATACGGCTATACGGGCGAGGAAATAGCCGATATTTTAAGAGAAAACAGAATTGAATGTGAATTTTCCGACCCTGATTTCTGCGTCATGATGCTTACTCCCGAAATTGATGACGGTGAGCTTACAAGGCTAAAAAATGCACTTCTTTCAATAGAAAAAAAAGAGGAAATCCGTTTCCATACCCCTGAAAACAAAAGGGGAGAGCGGGTAATGGATATGAAGACCGCACTTTTTGCGGAGAGTGAAGCCGTTACTACGGAAAATGCTGTGGGCAGAATTTTAGCATCCCCCTCGGTCGCCTGTCCCCCTGCAATTCCCGTTGCGGTGTGTGGTGAAAGGCTTACGGAAAATACGGTTGAAATCTTCCGCTATTACGGTATAGAAAAAATTGATGTAATCAAGGAGTAAAATATGGTTAAGCACATTATTTTATGGAACTTAAAGGATGAATTTTCCCCCGAGGAAAAGGAGAATATAAAGGCAGGCATCAAGGAGGGACTTGAAGGGCTTGCAGGTAAAATTGACGGTCTTGTTGACGTTAAGGTAAACACCGCAGGTCTTGCTTCCTCAACCGCTGATTTAATGCTTGATTCCACATTTGAAAGTGAGGATGCACTGAAATTCTACGCTGCACATCCTTTACATCAGGAGGTTGCAAACACAAAGGTGCGCCCCTTTACAAAGCAGAGAAGCTGTCTCGATTTTGAGGTGTAATTAAATATAAAAATTTTGGTCACAAGACTACCGCAACGGTAATCCTGTGACCTTTTTTTATAGTTGTTGTATGATTGTCTGTTATTATCTGTAGGGGGAGGCGCCCACGGCGCCCCGCATACAAGGCGGTTGGAATTTTGTGTAGGGGGCGGCATCCCTGACGTCCCGCCTGAATATAATAAAATTCCAGATTTTATGTCCCGTGGTGGCGCATAATATAGCCTACGAAAGAATGATGTATGAATTTATTTTTGCGATGCGGGACGCCGTGGGGCGACGTCCCCTGCAAGTGGTGTAATACATTTTCCTATTGCAGTATAAATTTTGCGCCGTCGGGAACCTCGTCTTCGGTAAACAGCTTATAAACCACTGATTCATCTCTTCTGAAGGCGATGCTGTCGGCATTAACTTCAAAAACGTAACGGCGTTCACCGTCCTCGCTTGTAAGAATCAGAAGATCACCCTGATATTCAAAGCTGCCGATTTCCAAAAAGCTGCTGTAGGGGGACATAGAAAGCATAAAGGTTCCGTTATCGTAAAAATAAAGGCTTCTTTCCCAAATATATCCCGAATCGGAGACCTGATGGTAGCTGTGAGTGATCTCAGGCTCGGGAAGCTCTGCGGTTACACCTGCATATGCCAGAACACTTTCTATATCAGCAAGATAAGCTTTATGTAATTCAACTATAATAAACCAACCTGTAGGTGTTGAATTTTCGGTGTTTGCGTAAACATTTTCACGGATGTTGATATAAAGCTTTTTGTTATCAGGCTGCACACTGACAACATCAAAGTAAGACTGTTCATTTGATGCCGATGTGTATACAATAAGAAGACTGTGATCGTCAAAAAATCCGTTCTGGTATTCCTCTGAATAGATTGTCTTTATTTCGGAGAAAGGATAAGCTGAAATTTCTGTCATAAGGCTGAAATTCATTTTGCTTTCAAAATGATTGTAAAATTGTTCAAGTTCATTGAAGCTGTCAATTCTTACCGTAGCAAATGTTTTCAATTTATCCCTAATGGTTGGTGGATAAGCTCCGTATTTCATTATTTCACTAAGGTTATTCCCTGTTCGGTCAACCGGAAATGCACGGGAGGTGAATGTAACAGCAGGTTCGGGAATCGGTGTGTCCTTATTTTCTTCAATGAAAGCTGCAACATCATCGCCTCTAATATCAACACGGAGTCCGTTTGGGGTACAAAGGTAAATATACATAGGCTCGGTGTCAGTCCCTGCGCCGCCGATTGTAAGTGAAAATCTTTCATCAATTTTATATGCTCTGATATAAAGTCCGCTTCCTGTTTCAACATAAGCGAAGTCTTCAAAATCTGACCAGGAAAGATCTTTGCCTTTTTCTGACAGTGCTATTACATCATCAAGGGTGAGTAATTTCTTTGCATTATCTCTTATTGTGCTTTCACCTATGAAAAAGACTGTTTTTGCTTCATAGCTTTTGCCGTCCGATGTGAGGAATGTGGTGGTGAAGCGGTATTCACCGTCGGAAAGCTTCATGGGACAATGGTAGGCTTTTTCTGCCGTTGAGCCTGCTTTTAACATGTAGGCAGGTAGTAAGAATACGAAATTCTCGGGGAAGGGCACATCCTCATATATGCCTTCTTCTGTGAAGCGCTGAAGGGAATATATTTCACCGTATTCAATATCTATGTCTCGTTCGTTATGCCAGATAACATTGAAATTAAGTCCGCTTTCAGTCTCTTCAATGGTTTCAACGCTTACGTATATTCCGTCTATTCCCGTGACGTAATTGCTGATTGAAAAGAGGTTTTTCAGCACCTCGGCATTTCGTATTGTATATGTAGGTGACTGACGAAGGCTTCCTTCGGAATAGCAGCTTAAATAAAGCATTGAGATGCTTTCATCGATATTTATTGTTATTTCATCATCTATTTCAATTCTGAAGCCGGGGGTGAAGCTTTTATCAACGGGCTTTTTGTCGATTCTTACCTTTTTAATATCGGAAAGCTCGGGTTTGGTGTCTTCTGTTGTGTAGATATGACCGTTGCCGATGAAAATCTGAATTTTTTCAACATCGCTGAATATGCTTTCGTAGCCTGTGATATCATTAAGCTTCATTCCGTCGGGATTTGTCATAAAGCACACGGAAAGCACGATGCTTATAATAAGGGCTGCTATGATTATCCATAATGCCGGCTTTTTATAGGAAAGAATGTTTTTGATTCTTGATTTTACATCCGTTTCACCGAAGGCAAGGGGACAGGCGGTGATAAGCCTTCTTTGTGCGGAGCAGTTTATAAGAGCCTCGGAATAGCTCTTTTTTACTTCAGCTCCCTTATTTTTCAGTACTTTTTCATCGCAGGCGGCTTCAATATCACGGCACAAAAGAATATATGCCACCCACATAAGCGGATTAAACCAATAAACCGAGAGTATAAGAAAGCCGAGAGGCTTCCACAGGTGGTCAAGACGCTTTAAGTGAGCTTTTTCGTGAGAAATAATAAGCAGGGTATCAGCCTCGGCTGTGGCGGAAGGAATAAAAATTTTCGGCTTTATAATACCTAAAATAAAGGGAGAGCCGATGCCGTCACATATATAAATTCCGTTTTCTGTTTTTATGCTTTCGCGGGTTTTTCTCTTAATGAGAATATAGCTTACAATTGTATAAATGAGCATTGCGGCAATGCCCGTGAGCCATATTGCTGCGGCGATTATTGTAATTATTTGCAGGGGATTTGCACTGTCAGCGGGATCGGGGGCGGCAGTTCTGTAAAGAATATGCTCTGCAGCCGCATCAATAATTCCGATTCCGCTTGTGATATAGGGGCTTGATTCATAAATAATGCCCGTAGGGATGGTTTCGCTGCTCGGCACAAGGCTCAGAATACTTTCAAATGAGAAGGGAAGAATAAGACGAAGACCAACCAGTCCCCATAATGCACAGGTAAGCCAGCGGGGGATTTTTCTGAAGGCAATACGAAGAATTATCAGTGCCACAACAAAATATGATGCTGTTATGCTCATGTTGAGAATTTTAATGAAAATATCCTCCATAATTAATCCTCCTTATATTCATTTACCATTCTGCGAAGCTCTTCAATTTCTGCTTCGGAAAGCTTTTTCCTTTTTGTGAATGCGGCAAGAAAGGCAGGAAGAGAGCCTCCGAAGGTATCCTCTACAAATCGTTCACTTTGCATGGAACAGAAATCCTGCTTTGAAATAAGTGAACGGACAATGCTTTTTTCGTTTATGAAAATTCCTTTTTCACAAAGACGGCGAAGCACGGTGAAGGTAGTGGATTTTTTCCAGCCGAGCTGCTCTTGTGCCATTTTTACTACATCTCCCGAGGAGACAGGCTCATTTTCCCAGATTATATCTGCGAATCTGCTTTCAACAGCGCCCAAACCGATATCTGACATATAAATCACTCCTTTAAGGTTTACATGTTGTAAACTGTAATTCAAGTTTACAGTATGTAAACCGATTTGTCAATAGTTTTTTTGTAAAAAAAGAGCACAGAGCGAATGCTCCGTGCCCGTATATAATATGTATCTTATTTTCCGAAAAAGCTTGAAATGAAAATTTCAAGACCTATGAAGATGAGAATTGCGCCGCCGAATATACCTGCCTTGCCTGAAAATTTTGTGCCTACCTTTTTACCGATAAAAATGCCGGCAAAGCAGATGAAGAAGGTTACAATTCCGATAAGAACACAGGCAAGTATTGCCTCGGTGAAATTATAATCGGCAATTGTGAAGCCTACAGATAAGGCATCAATTGAGGTTGCGACGCCCTGAACAAGAAGACCTGTTATACCGATTGCGGGCTTTTCTTCGCAGTTGCAATCCTTGTTTTTTATTCCCTCGATGAGCATCTTGCCGCCGATTATTCCGAGAAGCACAAGTGCAATCCAGGGGATAAGCTTTTCAAAGGCTGCAAATTTCTGTGCAATGGTAGAAACACAAAGCCAACCGATAAGAGGCATCAGCGCCTGAAAAACAGAAAATATACCTGCAACGCCTGCCGCTTTGCCCTTTTTCATGCAGGGCTCATTAAGACCGTTGGCAAGGGACACGGAAAAAGCATCCATAGCAAGTCCTGCTCCGAGAAGCAGACTGTTGAAGAAGAACGCAAAATCAAGATTCATATAAAAAAACTCCCTTTCCGTGCGGTATTTTAACACGGAAGGGGAGTATATGTCAATTACTATTATGTTGTTTTAATTATATAACATAATTACTGACCTTTTTCGTCTATTTTCGATTTTATATGGCTTAAGTAAACGGGAAGCTACGGCATTGACAGAGATAAATTTTATTTATCAGAAATGCCCGCCTCTGATTGCAACGGCAATTTTATCTATCTGCATATATATAAGTCCGAGAAGCTCAACAAGCTTATAAAGCATTGAGCGTAAAAATACGCTTGCTTCGGTATCGGCAAAATCCTTAGTTTTTTCAATAGTGATGCTGTCGAGAAGTTCGGAGTTATCGCCTCTGTAGGTCTTGACTGCCATAGTGGTGTCGGTGAACTCGACAGTTGAATAGGTTGTAACATCAGCATCCTCGAATGCATATGCCGTATAAGGGAAGAGGTAACCTGCATTTCCCTGATCGCAGAATGCATTTGTGTTAAGATAAATGATGCCGTCGGGATCGGTGTAGGTTTCACCTGATTTTGCGCTTCCTACAACTATTCCGTCACTTATGAAGTTTGATCTTCCCTGCATATGGGTGTGTCCTGTGAAAACTATATCAAGGTCATACATTTCAAAGATGGGCTGGAAAACTGCATTGAGAAGAATGGCTGTTTCGGGCTCAAGCATTGCAATACCGGGAGCATAAAGTCCCTGATGCATAACGCCTACACGCCATTTTGCATCCGGATTAAGAGCTACTGCTTCTTCTGCCATTGCTCTGTGGTCAGCGGCAGAGCCTGAGCAAGCGTCAAATACAAGGTAAAGCACATCACCGTAACGGAACCAGAAATCTCTGTCGAGACCTTCAAAATATTTTCCGAAAAATTCATTGGGCATATGAGTATAGTAATCATACATCATACCCTTTTTATCATGGTTGCCGATAGCAAGTGCAAGAGGAAGGCTTCTTACGTATTCAGGCATTAAAAGAGTCTGCCATTCGTCGGCTGCTTCACCGGTTGAGGTGTTGTCGCCGGGGGAGAGAAGGAAGCTGATGTCGGGATTTTTTGTAAGTGCTTCATCGAGAACGCTTTGCCAAACATAGCCTATTCTTGACTGCTCTTCAGGATTATCATAAGACTGTCCGCCTATCTGAATGTCTCCCACAAGAAGCATTTTGAAGCTGTCAAATCCCTTTGATTCGTATTTGCAAACATCGCTCCAACCGTTTTCGGAATGCCACTGATAGAAATAAACGGTGTTTTCCTCAATGCCTGTTAATGTAACACGGCAAACAAGCTGCTCGTCGTTTTCTGAAGCTGTGGTTTCACCTTCAAAAGCAATTGCGTCTGACATATCGGCAGCTTTTGCTAATCTTACTTCGGGAAATGCCGCGTTTTTGTCAGCGTGCCAGCAGATATTGAGCTCGGTTTCATTTGCACCTACGCAAAGCATCGGCAGCGTATTATCTGTAATGTTTTCTTCGTAAACCTTCTGCCATTCGTCTCTTGAAAGTGACTTACTGTCAAATGCGGCTGATGCGGAAAATGTTCCGCCGAACAGCATAAGAACACAAAGCATAAGGGCTATGGCTTTCTGTGTTTTTTTCATAATTATCACTCTTCCTTAAAAAATTGTAAATGTTATTTACATATTAAGTTTACCACCCTTGAAATTGTCTGTCAATTGTCATACTGCATATTATTTACAGTGACATTTTTTGCAAAAAATCCAATGATTCTATTGACAAAAAAAAATCACGGTGCTATTATAATTTTATTATAGTAAACCGATGAAGCGGAAGTAAAGGTAAATAAGGGCTGCAAAGAGAGCCTGCGGTGGTGGAATGCAGGTCAGTACCGTTTATCAAATGGGCCGCCGAGGGTGCAGTCAAATGTGTTTTTTTTCACAGAGTATTCTGCAACGCGATGAAATGCGTAAGTTTTCGGGGATATGTCAGTATCCTAAAGTGCACGGAAAACCGTGAATCAAGGTGGCACCGCGGATAAGTATATTCGTCCTTGACAGAGAATTTATCTGTCGGGGATTTTTTATTTTGTTGCATCCGCAGTCGCCGGTGATGCACGTAATTTAATGGGGAAATAAAATTAAAAATAAAAGGAAGATGAAAATGAACAAAAAAACAAGAATTCTTGTCGCTGCGGCACTTCTTGCAGCGCTCACATGTGTTGCAACAATGGTTGTGAAAATTCCCTCACCCCTTAAGGGCTATGTCAATCTCGGTGATTGCATGGTGCTTCTGTCAGGCTTTATTTTACCTCCGGGATTTTCATTTCTTGCAGCGGGTCTCGGCAGTGCGCTTGCCGATGTTTTTTCTGGCTATTTCGTATATGCTCCCGTGACCTTTGCAATCAAGGGGCTTATGGCAGTGTGTGCATATTTTCTTTACAAAACACTTGCAAAGAAAACCAATGATCTGGTTGCTGCAATTATATCAGGTGTTGCAGCCGAGGTTATAATGGTTGCAGGATATTATATTTTTGAAGGCTTCATGTATGGCTTCGGTGCATCTCTTGTGAATATTCCGCCTAATGCCGTTCAAGGTATTGCAGGAATTATCTTCGGTGTGCTGCTTCTTAAGGTCTTCAGAAAAACAAAAATCAGCTTATAACTTGAGGAGACATAAAAATGATACTTAATGATGTAAATTTTGATACCTATTTCAATAATTACCCTGATAATGACGGTTATTTCGGAAAATACGGCGGTGTTTTTGTTGAAGAAAAGCTTGTAAAGGCTATGGATGAAATTACACAGGCTTATTTTTCAATCTGTCAGTCAAGAAAGTTCATTGCAGAGCTTCGCAGAATCAGAAAGGAATTTCAGGGCAGACCCACACCTGTAACACACCTTGAAAGACTTTCCGACAGCCTCGGCGGTAAGGTTCAGCTTTATGCAAAGCGAGAGGACCTTAACCATTCAGGTGCTCATAAGCTCAATCACTGCATGGGTGAAGCACTTCTTGCAAAGTATATGGGTAAGAAGAAGGTTATCGCAGAAACAGGTGCAGGTCAGCACGGTGTTGCCCTTGCTACTGCTGCTGCATATTTCGGACTTGAATGCGACATCTACATGGGTGCGGTTGACATTAAGAAGCAGGCTCCCAATGTTGCAAGAATGAAGATTTTAGGCGCAAATGTTATTGAGGTTACTCACGGTCTTCAGACTCTCAAGGAAGCAGTTGACGCAGCCTTTGATGCATACAGCAAGGAGTATGAAACCGCTATTTATTGTATCGGTACAGTTCTCGGCCCGCATCCCTCCCCCATGATGGTAAGAGACTTCCAGAGTGTTAACGGTATAGAAGCAAGAGAGCAGTTCATTGAAATGACAGGTCATCTTCCCTCTGCTATTGTAGCATGTGTGGGCGGCGGATCAAATGCGGCAGGTCTTTTCTCGGGCTTCCTTAATGACCCCGTTGATATTTACGGTATTGAACCCCTCGGCAGAGGTGAAAAGCTTGGTGACCATGCAGCATCCCTCAAATATGGTACAGAGGGTATCATGCACGGCTTCAACAGCATCATGCTTAAGGATGCAAACGGCGAGCCCGCTCCCGTTTATTCTGTAGCCAGCGGTCTCGACTATCCCTCATCAGGTCCCGAGCACGCATTCTTACAGGAAATCGGCAGAGTAAAGTATGATGTAATCGACGACGAGGAATCAATTGATGCGTTCTTCAAGCTTTCCCGTCTCGAGGGTATTATTCCCGCTATTGAAAGCTCACATGCAGTAGCATACGGCATGAAGCTTGCAAAAACAATGGAGCATGGCTCTGTGCTTATCAACCTTTCAGGCAGAGGCGATAAGGATATGGACTATGTCCTCGACACATTCGGCTTAAGATAAAAAAGGGCGCATAAATCACCGTCTTTGACGCGACAAAAATAAAAGGGGAAGAGCCACGCAGAGGGTTGGTTCTTCCCTTTGCTTTTGACGCACAGTGAAAGGTAGCAGACGCTTTGTTTTCAGCGGTTCGGAGTACCGTTGTACGCCTTGCCACCGCTGAAAACAGCAAATACGGCAATTTCTGGCCCTTTTTTTGTGCATAAATCACCGTCTTTGTCGCGACAAAAATAAAAGGGGAAGAGCCACGCAGAGGGTTGGTTCTTCCCTTTGTTTTGATGCACAGTGAAAGGTAGCAGACGCTTTGTTTTCAGCGGTTCGGAGTACCGTTGTACGCCTTGCCACCGCTGAAAACAGCAAATACGGAAATTTCTGTCCCTTTTTGTGTCAGATGCACAAAATGTTGTTTTTTGCGAATTCCGAATTCTCTTCATTGTCTTGACAATATCAAAAGCATGGTGTATATTTAATATAACTATTATTTAATGGGGGAAAATTCTATGTTGTGGCCATTTATCAGAATTTTTGTTTCAATGTTTTTATCCCTTGAAATGGTTTTTGCAGGTCTTTTCAACGGACTTATGTTAAAGTCCTATGACATGCCCGAGCCCGAAACAGGGGAATATACACAGTATGTTGATCCGTTCATCGGAACAGGCGGTACTCCCTGGACCGCCGGTATGCTCAGTCCTGCTGCTACCGTTCCCTTCGGTACTGTAAGACTCGGTCCCGATACTTCCTTTATCGGCGGTGCATACATCGTTAAGACCAATACATCAGGCTACTATTATGAGCACGGACACATCAAGGGCTTCAGTGCTTCAAGACTTTCAGGAACAGGCGCAGAAGACTATCAGATGTTCAGAGTAACTCCTGCAATAGGCAGTGCAGAAGCAAAGGAAGTTGCATATTCACACAATAATGAAGCTGCAGTTCCCGGCTACTA
This sequence comes from Acutalibacteraceae bacterium, assembly GCA_045638965.1. Lineage (GTDB taxonomy): Bacteria > Bacillota > Clostridia > Oscillospirales > Acutalibacteraceae > RUG806. The sequence goes on from JAZUCC010000007.1 coordinate 220,543, forward strand.
TTCCGTATATCTTCCTACACTTGACTGCTTCGTTGAGCTTACAAGCACAATCCGTACAGGTGTTCACAGATATACCTTCGGAAGCTCCTCGGATGCCCGTCTTTATATTGATGTTACAAGCACAGCAGGTAACTACAGTACAGGAAGCGGCAAGGTAGAGGTTGACGAAAACGGTGTTATTACAGGTTCTGTTATCCTTTATGCTGCATTCTCTTCAAGATATGACGGTCTTCCCGTATATTTTGCTGCAACAACCGATAAGGCTATCAAGAGCTATGAAATAAAGGGTGACGAAAAAGACCTTGGTATTGACCTTAACTTCGGTGATATCGCAGGCGAGCCTGTTGAAATGAAGATGGCTATAAGCTTTGTAAGTGCTGAAAATGCAAAGCTCAATCTTGAAACCGAAACAGACGGTCTTACCTTTGACGATGTAAGAAAGGAAGCTCTTAACGAATGGGAAGAGGCTCTTTCAGTAATTGACGTAGAAAGCACAGATGAAGAAATTCTTAAGATTTTCTATACTGCACTTTATCACAGCATGATAATGCCCACTGATTTCACAGATGTAAACGGTGAGTATCTTGACTTCAACAAAGAGGTTTCAGTGGCTGAAGGCTACACCTACAGAACTGACCTTTCACTCTGGGATACAGTAAGAACAACACATTCACTTTATACTCTTATTGCTCCCGAAATTCAGACAGACGTTCTCAATTCTCTTCTTGATATGGCCGAAAAGGGCGGCGCAATTCCCCGTTGGGCACAGGGCGCAGGCTATGCAGGCTCAATGCTCGGTGACCCCGCAAACATTCTTATCACAGAAAGCTATCTCAAGGGCTTTGACTTTGATGTTGAAACCGCTTATGAATACATGAAGCATTCATCAGAGGTAAAGGATACAAAGGTCGGCAGAGATTATGTTGATCTTTACAACCAGTACGGCTATGTGCCCGATGATCTTGCACCCGGTGATGAATCTGTTGCAAGAACCATTGAATATTCATGGGAAGACGGTGCAATTGCAGCTCTTGCTGCTGCTCTCGGCTATGAAGAGGATGCACAGAAGTACTATGAAAAGTCAATGAACTACAAGAACACCTTCAATCCCGCAACAAAGTACTTCCAGGCAAGAAACTCCGACGGAAGCTATGTATGGAACTTCAGCCCCTATATCACAACCTTCTATGATGCAGTTATGATAAAGAAGTTTGCTGATTGCTACTGCGAAGGCAGCGCAAGACAGTGGAGATGGAATGCTCTTCAGGACATCGACGGTATGATTGAGCTTTTCGGCAGTGAAGAGTATTTTGTAAGCGAGCTTGAAGCATTCATGGAGGATGCCTCCGTTAACCGTGCGGCTATTGACCCCGGCAGCGGCTTCTGGGTAGGAAATCAGCACGATATCCACACACCCTATCTTTTCAGCAATGCCGGCAGAGCTGACCTTACACAGAAATGGGTTCGCTGGACACTCGCAGAGCGCTTCAGCAGTGAGGTAAACGGTCTTGACGGTAACGACGACGGCGGTACACTCAGCTCATGGTATATATTCTCCTCAATGGGCTTCTATCCTCTTGCAGGTACAGATAAGTACTGGATCGGCTCTCCCAATGTTGACAGTGCCCAAATCACACTCGGCAACGGTAATACCCTTAAGGTTACAGCACTTAACCAGAGCGCAGAAAATGTTTATGTAAAGTCCGTAACACTCAACGGCGTTGAGCTTGAAGGCACTTATGTAACTCATGAGCAGCTTATGGCAGGCGGCGAGCTTGTTTTCACAATGAGCAAGACTGCAAGCAAATAAATAATTTTTTTTACCGCACTTCATTACGGAGTGCGGTAATTTTCATTTGTGCGGCTTGTATTTTTATGTTGACCGTAACAAGGGAATTTATTATAATTTTTCTGAAGAGAGGTAGTTATGATGAATTCTGATAAATTTTCACAGTATGTAAAATTATCCGACCTTACACTTACGGATGAATTCTGGAAAAAGCAGGCGGAGCTTGTTCGTAAGGAGGTAATTCCTTATCAGTACGAGGCTTTGCATGACAGAATTGACGGGGCGGAAAAAAGCTATTCAATAGAAAATTTCATTAAGGCGGGAAAAACAGTAAAAAAGCTTTCTGCGGGAGAGTGTGTGCCTGTTTATCCCACCGATAAGTGGTGCTATGACGATAAAAACTGTCCTCCCGATTCCTTTCACGGCTGGGTGTTTCAGGACAGTGACGTATATAAATGGCTTGAGGCGGTTGCATTTTCTCTTATGAATCATCCCGATTCCGAACTTGAGGAAAAGACGGACAGAATTATTGACATTGTGTGTGCTGCACAGCTTTCCGACGGCTATCTCGACACGCTGTTTATTATAAACAACATAAAGGACAGATTTACAAATCTTCGTGATTGGCACGAGCTTTACTGCTTCGGTCATCTTGCGGAGGCGGCTGTAGCATATTATACTGCTACGGGGAAAAGAAAGCTTCTTGATGCGGCGCTTTCCTTTGCAGACCTTATATGCGATACCTTCGGTGAGGATAAAATCAAGGGCTATCCCGGTCATGAGATTGCAGAAATGGCACTTGTGAAGCTTTTCGATATCACAGGAGAGAAGACATATCTTGATACTGCCCGTTTTTTTATCGAAGAAAGAGGCAAGAAGCCGTATTATTTCGATGTTGAACAGGGGAAAACTACGGTTTACGATAACTATCATTATAATCAGGCACACTGTCAGCCCAAATATCAGACAGAGGCAACGGGCCATGCGGTAAGGGGTGTTTATCTTTACAGCGGTATGGCAGATATTGCTAAAAGATGTAATGATGATGAGCTTTACGGAGCATTGCTTAAAATAAGTGATAATATAATTAATAAAAAGATGTTCATAACGGGCGGAATCGGCTCCACCGTTGATGGTGAGGCATTCAGCTTTGATTATGACCTGCCCGATGATTTGTGCTACAATGAAACCTGTGCTTCTATCGGCCTTATTTTCTTTCTGAGGCGAATGCTTGAAATATGCCCCGATGCTGTGCTTGGTGACACAATTGAAAGGGCTCTTTATAATACTGTGCTTGCGGGAATGGCACTTGACGGTAAAAGCTTTTTTTATGTGAATCCTCTTGAGGTGAATCCCGAGGCGTCACATAAAGATTCAAGAAAAAGGCACATAAAAGCAGTAAGACAGAAATGGTTTTCCTGTGCCTGCTGCCCGCCGAATATTGCCCGTCTTATCTCGTCTGTAAATGAATATGCCTTTACAGAAAATGATAATATATTCTATGTGCATCAGTATATAGGAAGTGTTGTAGCAGGTAAAAAGGGCAGAATTGAAGTTATTTCCGATTATGTCAAAAACGGCAGAGTGACAATTAAGCTTATCCCTGAAAGACCGTTTATGCTTGCCTTGAGAATTCCTTTATGGTGTAAAAAATATTCTTTTAATGTACCTTACTCCGAAAAGGACGGATATGCATATTTCAATATAACTGCTGATACGGAAATCAGGGCAGAATATGAGCCTGATATCAGGCTTATCAGATGCTCGAACAGAGTCCGTGGAAAGGCAGGTGCTGTAGCTGTTACCCGAGGTCCCTTTGTTTACTGCCTTGAGGAAATTGATAACGGTAAGGTACTGCAAAGGCTTTTACTTGACATAAAGGAAGAAGCCTTTTTTGACGGAGAGAATATTACCGCCCCGGGCTATAGGGAAAAGGAAAGCGAATTGCTTTACAGTGAATGGGCAGAGTCCGAAAAGACTCCGGTTGCTCTTAAGCTTATTCCGTACTACAAGTGGGCTAACCGCGGGGAAAACGAAATGCAGGTCTATGTGAGGGTAGATAATTAATTTTTTTGTTAACTCTTGCAATTATTTATCGCATGATGTATCATTGAATCAGAAAAAGAAGAGGAGAACGGATATGGAATTTGTTTTGAGCATGACTATTTTTGCTGTTGCTATCAGTGGTTTCAGTTTAGCATCTGCAATTTTCGGAATTTTATATATGCACAATACGGCTGCGGCAAAAAACAAGAAGCTTTCTCCTGCATGGTATGTCTGCGGTGTTCTGTTCAGCTTCTGGACGTTGATAGCTTTTCTTGTAAAAAGCAAGGATTTTCCCGGTGAGGATACCAAGGTATGTCCCCAGTGTGGTGACCGCTTCTTCTCAAGGTTTGAAATCTGTCCCAAGTGTCTTGTTGAGCTTCCCGATATAAACAGTGATGAAAAGCAGAAGCAGAAAAGCCGCGGCAGAGCTTTTGGTATTATGGTGCTTGTATGTTATGTTCTCATTGGGCTTTCAGGCTTCGTTTCCAATGCTGTAATTGACAATATGGATTGGGATGATGCTTACTACAGAATTGCCGTTGACGGAGTTTTTTATGACAAAAAGGGAATAGCCTATGAAAATGAGGATGATGTTCTTCTTTATGACGAGGACGGGCATGTTTATACCCGTACGCTGATAGAGCTTGATGAAAACGGTTATAGGTATGAAGGGGAATTTTATATCCGTGACGATGGTGAAAAATATTTATCTTATGACTGCTATGTAACCTCTGACGGTTGGTTCTATTGTGATAAGGGCGGACTTCTGGAGCCTTATTATCCCGATACATCATCAATGACCGAGGAGGAGCTTGATGAGTATTACAAGGAATATATGGAAGACTATTATGAAGAATACCGTTACTATAATGACTATTGTGTTGACAGTGACGGCAATATCTATTATTGGGCAGACGAGGCATCGTGGAATGCCGAGGGTGAGCTGATACTTGCACATAACGATGTAAGCCTTCCCGAATAAATAAGAAAACTCCGGCTTTACAGTCGGAGCTTTTTTATTGTATAATCGGCTTATAAAAGAAGCGGAGAAGCCTATGAACAGATTAAGTGAAATTTTCAGAAATATAAAAAACGAAGATGCTGTTATCCTTGAAAATACGGTTTATGATGTGAGACCGGAGGACAGCTTTATAAAAACGGGGTATTATTGTTCTAATTCTGCCAAAAAGGACGAAAATCCCGACGGAACAAGATTCAGTGCAATTTTTCTCAAGGAAAAGAAAAACCTCGTAATTGACGGAAACGGGGCGGAAATTGTCGTTCACGGTAAAATGACTCCCTTGCTTTTTGATGCCTGTGGAAACATTACCCTTAAAAATCTTACCATAGATTATGCCGTGCCCACAATGACTGAATTTACGGTTCTTGAAAGTGAAGGCGGCAGAATTAAAATTAAGATTAATCCCGACTGCATTTACAGTGTTTCGGATAACACTCTTTTCTGGCACGGTGAAACGGCGGCAGACAGCAAGCCCTATTGGGAAAGCGCTTGTAATGTTCAGAAAAGATATTTCAAGGTTTACAATCCCGAAACCGAGACAACAAGAGATTTTGACCGTAATAAGCTTACCTTTTCCGTGCTTGCTGATTGTGGCGACGGTATTGTTGAAGGAACACTTGCCGATGCTGAAACGGAAATATATACAGGGGAAATTTTTCAGACAAGAAGCATAGTCCGCGATCAGGTGGGCAGTATGTTTTTAAGATGTAAAAATCTCACTTTTGAAAATCTTCGTATAAAATTCATGCACGGTCTTGGCATGGTAAGTCAGTTCTGTGAAAATATTACCTTCCGCAATTGCGATTTTACCCCCGCTAAAGGAAGAACTATTGCAAGCACAGCCGATTTCTTTCAGTTTTCGGGCTGCAGGGGAGATATTGTAATTGATTCATGTAAGGCCCGCGGTGCACAGGATGATTTTATCAATGTACACGGCACACACCTGCGAATTGTTGATGTTGACAGAACTAACGGTACTATGACAGTCCGCTTCATGCACCCTGAAACATGGGGTTTTCAGGCTTATGCCGAGGGAGATGTGCTTGATTTCATTCGCTGGGATACTCTCATTCCTTACGGCAGCTGCAGGGTATTGGCTTTCGAGAGGCTTGATGATACAGATATAAGGCTTACAATTGATAATATTCCCGAAGAAATTGTGCTTGACAGGGACGTGGTTGAAAATGCTACATATACCCCTGATCTTTATGTAAGAAACTGCTTTTTCGGTCCTACCTCTGGCAGGGGTATTCTCTGTACCACAAGAGGTGAGATAGTAATTGAAAATAATCATTTCCGAAAGCTGTGGGGACCTGCTCTTTTAATTGAGGATGACTGCAATTTCTGGTTTGAGTCGGGTTACACTACGAATATCACCTTCAGAAACAACGTTGTTGAAGCCTGTAATTTCGGAAGCACATGGGAGGGGGCTCCCGTAATACAGGTAACACCGAAAATAATGAAAGCTGATTCCCGTGAATTTGTTCACAAAAGCCTTACGGTTACAGGAAACCGCTTTATAAAGCCCATGTGGGGAAGACACACCTTTGTGCTTGAATATACCGAAAATATCACAATAAAGGACAATACATTTGATGCTCCCTTTGAAATTCTTGAAAATGTGACAGGGAGAATTGAGGAAGAAGGTAATACTTCAGAATAAAAAAAAGAAGCGGCAAACCGACAGGTCTGCTGCTTCTTCATATTTACTATATTGTTTGAGTTTTCAGCGATTCATCCAATTGCGAAAGGATAAAGAAAATTGCCCCGAAGATGATAAATCAAATTTGCTGAAACAATAGGTCTTATTCCCACTCAATTGTGCCGGTGGGTTTGGGGGTGATGTCGTAGAGGACGCGGTTGATGCCGTCAACCTCTGCGGTGATGCGGGCACAGATTTTGTGAAGGACTGCATAGGGGATTTCCTCGATTGTTGCAGTCATAGCATCAGTTGTATTTACTGCACGGAGGATTGCGGGCCAGCCTTCATAACGGCTGTCGTCCTTAACACCGACGCTCTTCATATCGGGAACTACAACGAAATACTGCCATACCTTTTCTGCAAGACCGTTGAGGTCAAATTCCTCACGGAGAATTGCATCTGCCTCACGAAGAGCGTGAAGACGATCACGGGTGATAGCACCAAGGCAACGGACACCGAGTCCGGGGCCGGGGAAGGGCTGACGATAAACCATAGCATGGGGAAGACCGAGTGCTTCGCCGACTACTCTTACTTCATCCTTGAAGAGAAGCTTGATGGGTTCAACGAGCTGCATTTCCATTTCCTCGGGAAGACCGCCTACATTGTGGTGAGACTTAACAGCCTTTTTGCCTTCAGCCTGCTTGATGCTTTCGAGAATGTCGGGATAGATTGTGCCCTGTGCAAGGAAGGAGATGCCGTCGAGCTTTGCAGCTTCTTCATCAAAAACATTAATGAATTCAGCACCGATGATTTTACGCTTGCTTTCGGGGTCGGAAACATTTTCAAGCTTTGAAAGGAAGCGGTCGGTTGCATCAACATAAACGAGATTTGCATCGAGACCGTTTCTGAAAACCTCGATAACGTTTTCGCTTTCGCCCTTACGCATAAGGCCGTGGTTTACATGAACGCAGACAAGCTGCTTGCCGATAGCTTTTATAAGAAGAGCAGCAACAACAGAAGAGTCAACGCCGCCTGAAAGAGCGAGAAGAACCTTTTTGTCGCCGACCTGTTCTCTGACAGCCTTTACCTGTTCGTCAATGAATGAATCTGCAAGCTCTTTGGTTGTGATGCGAGCCATTGTATCGGGTCTTTTGTTTGAATCCATAATTAAATCCTCCTTGATATGTAAATTTCAACAGGGCAACCCGAGGGCTGCCCGTATGAAGAAATCAGTTTGTATAGTTGTCGAAATAGCCCTGAACAAGAACTACGGGTGTGCCCTTGTCGCCTGAACCGCTTGTAAGGTCGCAGAGTGAGCCTATAAGGTCAGTAAGCTGACGGGGAGTTGTGCCCTGTGAAGCCATGTTACCTACAAGATTGTCGTTCTTTGCCTTGATTGAGGCGGAGATAGCTGCCTTGAGCTCTTCACCTGAAAGATCCTTGAAATCGTTATCAGCAAGATACTTGGGCTTGAGTTCGTTGGGTGTGCCGATAAGACCGTCTGTGAAAGCGGGGGAAACAACGGGGTCTGCAAGCTCCCAGATTTTGCCCTGAGGATCCTTGAATGCGCCGTCGCCATATACCATAACCTCAACATTCTTGCCTGTTGCATCAAGAATCTGCTTCTGGATGTCAAGAACGAGGTCCTTGCATTCTCTGGGGAAAAGCTTTATTGAATCTTCAGTTGACTTGTTTGAGCCGAGAAGGCCGTATTTTTCATTGTAGCCGCCGCGTGTGCCGGGAGCAGTCATGATGTCATCAAGACCGCATACAGCCTTTGCGCCTGCTGCCTTGAGAATTCTCTTTGTTCTTGCGCGGGTGTGAATGTCGCAGGTAAGAACACAATCTGTGTAGTCAAGAATTGCCTTTGCCTGATTTGCAAAGATGATTTCAACCTCTGCGCCTGCTTCCTTGATGATAGAAGCATAGTAATCCACATAGTCAACACCTGTGAAGGGGTGAAGGTTTGAGCCGAAGAGCTCTCTGTATTTTTCAAGGGAGAGAACATCGGAGTAGGGGTTTACACCTGCTTCATCAATCTTGTCAAGAGAAACAAGCTCGTTACCAACCTCGTCGGAGGGATAAGAAAGCATAAGAACAACCTTCTTTGCACCCATAGCAATACCGCGAAGGCAGATAGCAAAACGGTTTCTTGAAAGAATGGGGAAGATAACGCCTATAGTTTCACCGCCGAGTTTTTCCTTTACATCGTTTGCAATGTCTTCAATTGATGCATAGTTACCCTGTACACGTGCAACTATTGACTCTGTAAGAGCAATTACATCACGGTCGCGGAGTTGGAAGCCGTCGTTTTCGGCTGCAGCAAGAACGCTGTCTGCAACTGCCTTTGCAAGGTTGTCGCCCTCACGGAAGATGGGGCAGCGGATACCTCTGGAAACTGTGCCGACTAATCTGATGTTTTCCATAATTTATTGTTCCTTTCATAAGGCCACGAATGGCACCGGATTTGCGCGAAAAAAATAATACACTATATTCTATCGCATATTAAGCACAAAATCAATAAGAAATGCGAAATTTCTGTTGAAAAAAATAAATAATTCAATTGAAAACGAGTAATTACCGCTCAATTGAATTTACATATTTGTTATAAAGCTTTTTATGGGTTTTTGTCAATGTCATATTGACAGAAAGTGAGAAAAAAATCAAAAAAATTTTTGTGCGTAAAAAACAAAAACCACAATATATAGTGGTGAATCCGGAATTCGGAGATGGCTTCGGAAGGCTGCAGGCAATAGGGAACAGGCAGTAGGCGGTAGGCAGTAGGCAATAGGCAGTAGGCAGTAGGCAATAGGCAGTAGGCAATAGGCAGTAGGGAGCAGGTGATGAAGATGGGTGTTGTTTTATTTTTCAGTTTGTGGTATTATCAGTAAAACAGAACAACGGAGGTATTTTTTATGGAATATATAAGCACAGATAAGGCGCCCAAGGCAATAGGACCCTATTCACAGGCAGTGAAGGCGGGAAATTTACTTTTTACATCGGGACAGATTCCTCTTGACCCTGTAAGCGGTGAAATTGTCGGCGAGGACATAAAGACACAGGCGGTAAGAATCTGCGAAAATCTTAAGGCTGTGCTTGAAGAAGCGGGGCTTACCTTTGAAAATGTTGTCAAGACAACATGCTTTTTGAGTGATATGGCAGATTTTGCAGCCTTCAATGAGGTATATGCACAGTATTTCGTATCAAAGCCCGCAAGAAGCTGTGTTGCGGTGAAGACCTTGCCGAGAAATGTGCTTGCAGAGGTTGAAGTCATCGCGCAGCTTGTGTGACTCAGGAATGTCGGGACTCGTGGTCGGCATTGTAAGAGCTTCGCACTCTCATTGTGCGGGCGGTCAACTCTGTACCTATGTGAACTGAAAGGCTCCCTTGTGAAAAGAATCACAGGGGAGCCATTTTTATTATGCAGAAAATTGCTCGCATTGTGAACAATTCTGCTATAACAAGAAGCACCCGCATCCCCCAATTCCGGGGGCTGCGGGCTGATAAGTCGTAAGATATTTTCTTATATTTCCGCTTCGTTTTCGGCCATGGCTGCGGGAGAATCAATTGAAGGGAATGCGAGGGTTACCTTGAACAGGTCGCCATCGATAATAATAGAAAGTCTGCCGCCCATAATGTCGGTTAATGATTTTGCAATTGAAAGTCCCAGTCCCGAGCCCTCGGTATTTCTTGATGAGTCGCCGCGGACAAATCTTTCGGTGAGATTTTCAGGAGTGATATTGAGCTTGTTCTTTGAAATATTCCTGAAGGAAATGAAGGCTCTGCCGTTATTTTCCCAAAGTGTGAGATATACACGTGTGCCGGGCATTGAATATTTGCAGATGTTGTTCATCAGGTTATCAATGACTCTCCACAGAAGTCTGCCGTCGGCAGTTATGAAGATTTCCTTTTCGGGGATTTCATCAACAAGTGTGAGATTTTTTTCCTCAAGCTTTTCGGAATATTCACCGTGAGTCTGCAGAAGCATTACATTGAGCGCGGTTTTTTCGAGATTTACCTCAACATTGCCTGTTGCCGCCTTTGATGCTTCAACAATATCCACCGTAAGCTTTTTAAGTCTCTGTGACTGACGGTCAATGACCTCAATATATTCAAGAGCCTTTCTGTCGCTGATATCGGTTTTCTTAAGAAGGTCAATGTAATTCACAATTGAGGTAAGGGGAGTTTTAAGGTCGTGGGAAACATTAGTGATAAGCTCGGTTTTAAGACTTTCGCTTCTCATTCTTTCGTCAACCGCACGGTTTACCGCATCGTTTATACTGTTGAGGTATTCTGCGTGCCGTCTGAAGGGGCCTATGAGGAAGGATTTGTCTATTCTGTAGGTGATGTCGCCCTTGGAAATAGCCCTTGCTCCGTTGTGAAGAGCGGTCAGAATAACAAGAGTTGCGATTATAAGGGGAATTTCACCGATTGCAATAAGCAGGGTGATTGTTGCGGCATTCGTTTCGTTGCAAATGATGAAAAGAATAATTTCAAATATTGTGATAATAACAAAAACAAGAACGCACAGGACTATTGCAAGGCGGGAGTGGGTTGCTTCATTTGTTACCGCAGCAGATTTCTTTATTGCACGGTATAAATATGTTATAAGGTTGTTGCTGCGCAGCTTCCCGGCTCTTATTCTTACAGGCAGGGTATATATAAAGAAAAGAGCTATGAACACAAGCCCGAAGCTGCCGAGCATAATGAACAGCTCGTCATAGATGCAGATCATTCCCGCACAGCCGACACATGCAAGTGCTGTAAGCACAACATAAAGGTCAAAGGGGATTGCATGAAGACCGCGGGCTACGGGCTTTTCCCTGTGGGGGATGTAGCCTGCCGACCAGAAGATATAGATAAGGCAGATAAGAAGCCCTGCAGCATACAAAAGAGTTATCGCGACTATGTTGCTTTTATAATTCATTGCCGCATCAACGAGGCATTCGGCATAGAAATAAATGTCCTTTACATAGGCTGAATATACAGGTACATTTACAGTCACAATAAGCTGACTGTTGCCCTTCTGCATATATGAATAGGACTGAATGTCGTCGCTGATTTTTTCGGCAAGGCAGATATATTTGAGTCTGTCGCGGAATTCACTTAAAATGAGTGAGCCGCGGTAGGTGTAGGTAAGCTCGGTTTCGTTACCGTCTGTAAGAAGCTTTGTTGTAAAGGTTGTGGCGGGGACTGCGTCGTTTGCACCGAAGGTAGGCCAGATTTCCGTATTGTATTCGTCCTCAGATTCCTCATAGATTTCAACATAGTATTCATCCTGACGGAATGAAAACTCGGTTATGTTATAAGGGAGAGACTGAAGAAATTCCTTGCAGTAGTCAAGAATCGGCTGACTGATTTCGTCGGTGTAGTAATAGTGAAGCTCCACGGTGTTACCCGAATAGCTGTTTGTGATTTCATATTCCTGAATATTGTAATCGTTTTTATCGCCGGAAGGGGCGGGTGTGCGGGGTACAAGGGTTGTCAGCACCTCGGTGGCATTCAGCTCGTTCTCGGCATATTCCTCTTCGTAATATTCCTCGGGGTAGGTGGTCGATTCATACTCAGGGTGCACTATTTCAATTGTGCCGTTTTCGTAAACCGTTGTCTGCTCGGTTACTATTACATCTTCGGGCGAGGTATAGGAAACAGCTTCACGGTAGGAATCCCCCTTTACATACCAGCCTCCGTTGTAGCCGTAGGCATTGTAATGATTTTTAAATACCTGTGAAAAGACGAATACATCCTCATTACCGCGGCTTTCGTTATTAAGCAGAAGATGTCCGTATTCATCACGGATTTCAAAATAGATATTGGAGTTTTCCTGTGAATATTTCGAGCGGTAAAGCTGAATTTCCGAGTCGTTATAATTATGATGACCGCCGTCGATGGTGTTCATATCCTCAATTCTGTTGAGATATCGCATGAGATCGCTTGCCGTATATTCGTAGATATATGAATACACCTTCTGCTGGAGCTGCTGACGGGTTGCATAGTAGAGGTTTTCGTCCATAAGTATAATTGTACCTACAACATTCAGCACAATGGCGGCACAGAGCAGAACGGAAAGAATTCCTGCGATGAATTTAATGAAACGAGAGCGCCTTAATCTGTTCACTCTTATCACCTCAGATTTTCTTCTATTTTATATCCCTGTCCCCATACAACCTTTATGTAGCGGGGATTGTTGGGATTGATTTCAATTTTTTCACGGATGTGTCTTATGTGTACTGCAACGGTGGCATCGGCTCCGAAGGGCTCATCGTGCCACACATGACGGTAGATTTCCGTGGGGGAATAGACCTTCCCCGGGTTGAGAGCCAGAAGCTTCAGAATTTCATATTCCTTGGGAGTGAGCTTTACTTCCTTTTCGTCAACATAAACGCATTTGCCGTTGTCGTCAATGGAAATTCCCGCAACGGTTATGTTTGAGGAGGATACCGTGCCGCCGAGCTTTGTGTAGCGACGCAGCTGTGAGCGCACACGGGCTAAAAGCTCAACAGGATTGAAGGGCTTTGTCACATAGTCATCAGCACCGAGATTCAGGCCCATTATAATATCATTATCCTCACTCTTTGCCGTTGTGAAAATTACGGGAGTGTTGTGCTTTTCCCTTATCTTCACAAGGGCGGTAAGACCGTCGGTTTCGGGCATCATAATATCCATTAAGATAAGGTGAACCTCATGCTTGTCCATTAATTCAATTGCCTGTCTGCCGTCAAAGGCTTCAATAACATTATAGCCCTCGGCGGTAAGATATATCTTAAGTGCGGATACAATATCCTTTTCGTCATCGCATACAAGTACAGTAAACATATTAAGCCTCGCTTTCCTTTACTGACTGTATTATCCCATAAAAATTCTTAACAAACAACTGTAGTAATTATTAAGATTTTCTTAAGGCATGCTTTAAGAATCAGTTTTTGATGATTTTTCCCTTTACGCAGACAAAGGATACATTGATATCCTCATCAAAAAGGATGATGTCCTCATCGTAGCCTGCTTCAATTCTGCCCTTTTCTTTATCACAGCCGATAACTGAAAGGGGAGTAAGGCTTGCCATTTTAACGGCATCGGTAAGGGGGATGCCTGCAACCTTTACCATGTTTCTTACAAGCACATTGCTTGTTGCAACACTTCCTGCAAGACATGAGCGGTCGGAAAGCTTCATAACGGAGTCCTCATAAAGCACCTCAAGACCGTTTTCCTGTAATATAACCGTGCCTTCCTCCATGTCGAGGGCGGAATATTCAAGTCCGTCGGTGATAGCATAGGCCTTGTCAGCTCCCTTTGCCTTATAGATAAGCTTAAGCACACCGTAGGGAAGGTGACGAAGGTCTGCAATGAACTGTGTGGTGTAGCCGTCAAGGGAAAGACCTGCTTCAACTACACCTGCATGGCGGAATATGCCGATTTTTCTCATGCCCGAGCAGGCGGAGTAGATGTGGGTAACATCACTGTAGCCGTGGAGGAGTGCTTCCTCGGTATTGCTGTAATCACCGTCGGAATGAGCAACGGAGGCAACAATGCCTCTCTTTTCTGCTTCCTCACCCACGATGAATCCGTTTTCAATTTCGGGAGCTGCTCCGATGATTTTTATGATGTCGGAGCTGTCGAGAAGCTCTGAAACATTTTCACGGGTGGGCACAAGAATATTGTCGGGGCTTTGTGCGCCCTTCATTTTCATTGAAATAAAGGGACCTTCAAGATGAACGCCTAAAATATTTGAATCTGTGCAGGACTTCTGTGCCTGCTCTATGTTTTTGATAACCTTTTTAAGCTGGGGGATGGGAGCGGCAAGGGTTGTGGGCAGAATTGAGGTTGTGCCGTAAAGTGCGTGTGCACGGCACATTTTTTCAATATCCTCGGGTGTGCCCATAGCAGAATAACCGCCGCCGCCGTGAACATGGATATCAGCAAAGCCGGGGGAGAGATATCTGCCCTCACAGTCGATGATTTCTGTGTCTGCAGTTTTCGGAACAATATCTGTAATCGCAACGATTTTTCCGTTTTCTGTCGCAACTGCCTTGTTTTCGATTATCTCGTCGGGAGTTATAATTTTTGCATTTATGTAATAACGCATAACAATCTGCCTTTCAAAGTGTATTTTTGCATGTGCCTTTCAGCAGTATTTTAACAAAAATATGGATTAATTTCAATAAAAATATGAATTAAGTATGGAAATTATGTTTTTATTATGGTAGAATGTGTCTGTATAATGCTTTGAAGGAAGGTTATTTTAATGAGCGAAGTAAAAAAAGTAAGAATCGGTGCAGTCGGTATCAGCGGAAGAGGCTCAGGCATGCTTGAGCTTTTACTTGCAGTTCCCGGTGTTGTATGCCCCTGTGTCTGTGACAAATATGAGGACCGTGCGGAGCGCGGTATTGAGATTGTAAAGAACTCCGAAAACTATGACGGCTATGAGGTAAAAAGCTATCTTGATTATGAGGAGATGCTCGATAAAGAGGAGCTTGATGCTCTTGTTGTTTTCACTACATGGATTACTCATTCAAAAATTGCAATTGCAGGTATGAACCATGGACTCAATGTTGCAATGGAGGTCGGCGGTGCCGCTTCAATTGAGGAGTGCTGGGAGCTTGTAAGAACAAGCGAGAGAACAGGCAAGTTCTGTATGCTTCTTGAAAACTGCTGCTACGACAGAAACGAAATGGCAGTTTTCAACATGGTAAAGCAGGGTCTTTTCGGTGAAATCATTCACTGTGAGGGCGGCTACAGACACGACCTTCGTGACGAAATCAGCCTTGGCAGAGAAAACCGTCACGGCAGACTTTTCAATTTCCAGAACAGAAACGGTGAATTATATCCCACTCATCAGTTAGGTCCCATTTCGAAGGTTCTCGGTATCAACCGCGGAAACCGTTTCCTTTCACTTGTTTCAATGTCAAGCAAGTCAAGAGGTCTTAATCAGTGGATCAAGGAAAACAAGGGCGAGGACTATGACCTTTACGGCTATGACTTTGCCTGCGGTGACGTTGTTACAACAATTATAAAGTGTGCTCACGGTGAAACAATCACCCTTACACATGACTGCTGTCTTCCCAGACCCTACACAAGAAACTATCTTGTTCAGGGCACAAAGGGTATCTTCTCCGATATTGACGATGCTGCAGCATGTGCAATCACAGGTGTAACAGAAACCACACACGACTGGACAAAGTTTGAGACAATCAGAGAGAAATATGACCATCCCTTATGGGCACAGTATGAAAAGGCCGGTGTCAAGGCAGGTCACGGCGGCATGGACTATCTTGTTCTTTCAGCCTTCGTTGAGGCTTGTCAGGTAGGCTCACAGCCCCCCATTGATGTATATGACACGGCGGCATGGATGGCAATTACATGTCTTTCCGAGCAGAGTGTTGCAATGGGCGGTATGCCTGTACCCGTACCCGATTTCACAAACGGTATGTGGATTGACCGTGAGGATTACAGACGCGGTATCTATTGCCTTGAAGAGGTATGTGAGGATTACTTTACTGACGAGGAGGAAAAATAAATGAGCTTTTACATAGGTATTGACGGCGGCGGCACAAAAACACAGTACGCCCTTTTCAATGAAAAGAAGGAAATGCTTTCTTCTGTAAAGACAACAGGCAGTAACCATGAAAATCTTGAGGGTGCAATCCCCGAGGCAGCAGGAATCATTATGGGAGGCATAAATGACCTTCTTAAGGAAAATTCCCTTGAGCTTTCTTCAATTGAGCATATTCTTATGGCTCTTGCAGGTATTGACCATCAGTATCAGTGCGATGAAATGACCGAGGAGCTTAAGAAGCTCGGTCTTGATGTGCCCTTCTCAATCTATAATGATGGCTTTATCGTTGTCAAGGCTGGCATTACAGGCAAGGCAGGTATCGGCTATAACTGCGGTACAGGCACATGCTGTAACAGTGTTGACAATGACGGTAAGCTTTTACAGGTTGGCGGCTTCGGTGAGCTTTCAGGCGATGTCGGCGGCGGTCACTGGATAGCCCGTCAGACCTTCGGCAAGCTTTACGATGATGTTTGTCTTAAAATAAAGGAAACATCAATGACAGATAAGATTGTAGAAAAGTTCGGCATCACAAAGGACCGTGCAGGTGTTCTTTCTCTTATTGCTGATATGGAAGAGGAAGGCGACGATATCGTAAGAGATATGCTCGACATCTACTTTGAGGCTCTCAACTCCGGTGATAAGGCTGCTGTGGAAATTGCAGATGTCATGGCTGAAAGAGGCGCACAGTTTATATGTGCTCACATAAGAAATCAGAATTTCACAGACGAGGTGCTTCAGGTTGTGCTTTCTGGCTCAATGCACTGTAAGCTCCCCTCTGATGTATATGTAAACAAGCTTATTGCAAAAACTGAAGAATACAGTGGCAGAAGGCTTGAATTCATAAAGCTTACGGTTGCTCCCGTAATGGGCTGTATCAACTGGATGCTTGAAGACAAATAAAAAGGAAAGCGGTGCAGAATTATGAAGGAAATCAATGTTACAGTAATCGGTTCAGGCAGTACCTATTGCCCCGAGCTTGTTGACGGATTTTTACAGAGACAGGACTCACTTAAGCTCAAGCGTCTTGTTCTTATGGATATTGACGACAGAAAGAGAAACATTGTAGGCTCTCTTTGCGAAAGAATGATAAAGGCTGCAGGCATGGACACAGAGGTTGTTATGACTGATAACCTTGACGAGGCTCTTCCCGGTGCAGACTTCGTTGTTACACAGATTCGTGTAGGTAAGCTTCCTTGCCGTTATCTTGATGAATCAATTCCCGTTAAGTACGGTCTTATCGGACAGGAAACAACAGGTATCGGCGGATTTTTCAAGGCTCTCCGTACAATTCCCGTAATCGGAAACATCTGTAAGAAGATTGAGGAGCTTTGCCCCGATGCATGGCTTATCAACTTCACAAATCCCTCGGGTATCATTACAGACTATGTTCTTAACAATACAAAGGTAAAGTGCATCGGTCTTTGCAATGTGCCCATTGATATGATCGACGATGTAAAGGAAGCAGTGGGTATGGATGCAGAGGTTACATATCTCGGACTTAACCACTTAAGCTGGATTACTTCAGTTATGAAGGACGGCGAGGATGTTCTTTACAAGCTCTTCGACGAGGGCTTTGCTCCCAAGGTTATGGCTAACATCGTTGATGACGGCTTCGATCCCGATTGCCTTCGCTCCTGCGGCGGCTGGCCCTCATCATATCTTCAGTACTACTACAACCGTGAGGATAAAATCAAGCATCTTAAGGAAGACAAGAAGAGCCGTGCACAGGTTTGCATGGAAATTGAAGAGCAGCTTCTCAAAATGTATCAGGATGAAGAGCTTTGCATAAAGCCCGCACTTCTTGACAAGCGCGGCGGTCACAAGTATTCTCTTGCTGCATGCTCACTTATTGATTCAATCGCAAATGACCTTAATGATGTTCACGTTGTAAATGTTCTCAATAACGGCACACTTCCTTTCATGAAGGACAACGATGTTGTTGAGGTTGCCGCTAAAATCGGTGCAGACGGTGCTAAGCCCGTGCCTGTAAGAGAAACATGGACCCGTCACATTGAGGGTCTTATGCAGGTTGTTAAGACCTATGAAAAATACACTGTTGAAGCAGGTATGAACGGTGATGACAGGGCTGCTTACAATGCTATGATGGTTCATCCTCTCATCGGTGACTTCAAGAAGGCAAGAGACTGCTATGAGGAAATGAAGGATGCTCACAGAGAATTCCTTCCCCAGTTCCTTGGTAAATAAATTACATAAACACCTGTCTGTACACACGTGCGGACAGGTGCTTTTTGCAAAGGAGAAGAGATATGAAGCATTATTCAATTAAAACAAAGAAAACTCCGCAGAAGATAAGAACTCTTTTTAACGTGGGAAAGGGACTTCCTTCTGATAATATAACCCGTCTTGTGTTCAGTGCGGACGGTGTTCTTTTTGCAGGCACTGACAAGGGACTTGCTTATTTCACAGGCAACAGCTTTACTGCTGTTGAGGGAATCGGCGAAAAAATCACTGCTCTTTTTGCAGCTGCTGACGGTGTGCTTTACGCGGGCACCGAAAATGCGGTTTATACCGTTAAGGGAAAGTCAGTTGTAAAGAAGCAGAGCTTTGAGGATAAGGCTGTTGACATTGACAGTGACGGCAACGGCGATATCTGGCTTGCAACCGTTTCCACATGCTATAAGCTTACAGACGGTGAATTTGCAAGATTTCAGCGCTTTGATTTTGAATGCACCGACTGTATGACCGCTTTCGGTGACAGAGAGGTTTTTGCCTCATGTCCCAAGGCGCTTTTAGTGCTTCACGGCAAGCGTCCCAGATGGAGCACGCTTATTCCCGGTATGTGTAAGGCTCCCGCAGGCATAAGAACTCTTACAGGTGACTCACTCGGTAATGTGTGGGTAGGTACTGATAAGGGTGTATATCTTTATGACGGAAAGAGTGAGTGGCTCACTCCCGATGATTTTGATTTCTTCCCGAAAACCGCAATCAACAGAATTGCATTCGGCACCGACGGAACATTTTATTTTGCAACCGAAATCGGTCTTTATGTTGTAAACGGCTGGAAAACAAGATTTTTAGGTAAGGGCAGATATCTTGCATCCGAAAAGGCAGTTGACGTTGCAGTAAGGGCTGATAATAAGGAATACTGGATTGCAACCGACAAGGGACTTTCGAGAATTGAACTCAAGGAAATGAGCCTTGCCGAAAAGGCAGAATATTTCGACGATAAAATGAAATATTTCACCCGTGAAAACTACCATGCGGGCGCACAGGTAAGTGATATTTCCGTGCCTTTAGAGGAAAGCACAAATGAAATTTCAGATAATGACGGCTTATGGTCTGCGCTTTATCTCGGCGCACTCTGCTTCAAGTATAAGGTAACAGGGGATGAAAAGGCACGTGAGCAGGCAGGTAAGACCATGAAGGCAATTCTCAAGCTTCAGAATCTTACAGGCATCAGCGGCTTCCCCGCAAGAGCATACCGCCGACCCGGTGAGCATCGCTTCGGTGACGGGCATCACGAGTGGCACAGAGTAACCGATGAAATCGGTGAGCTTGAGTGGAAGGGTGAGACCTCCTCCGACGAGCTTGTAGGTCACTATTTTGCTGCGGCATATTACAGTGATATGCTTGCAACAGAAGAGGAAAAGAAGGAAATTGCCGAATCAATTGCAAGAGTTTCCGACCATCTTATTGAAAACGGTTACACTCTTTGTGATGTTGACGGGCTTCCTACAACATGGGCACATTTCGGTCCCCAGGAGCTGAATTCAGAGGAGCTGTGGTGCTGGGAAAAGGGCATAAACTCCCTTGAACTTGTGGCTTTTATGAGAATTACAGAGCATCTTACAGGGGAAAAGAAATACGGTGATGTGGCAGAAGAGCTTATAAGAAAGCACCACTACGGCATGAATCTTCTTATGTATAAGCGTTATGACAGCTGGGCTAATCACATTGATGACCTTTTAGGTATTCTTTCAATCATGCCTCTTCTTGAGTATGAAAAGAATGACGATATGAGAAGATATCTTCTTCTTGCTCTTCGCCGTCATTATAATTATGAAAAGATTGAGCATTATCCTCTTTATGCTTTCATTCTTTCACTGTGGACAGGCGGTCATACCAACATTGAAGAGTGCATTGAAACACTTGAGGACTATTCACTCGACCTTATGGACTATAAAACTGACCACACTATCCGTCCCGATGTTGAAATAAACCACGGTCCCGAGGAATTTGGTGACGGGCCTCAGGCACGATGGGCACTTCCCGCTGATGAAAGAATTCTCGGCTGTCTTTCCTATGAAGCATTCTGTATCAAAGGCGGCTATGACAACAGATATGTTGAGCCCAGTGAATGGCTTCTTAACTATTGGGCAGGCAGATATTACGGCTTTATTGAGGAATAATTATTATAATAATACAGAAGCGGCTCGGATTTTCCCGAGCCGCTTTGCTATGTATGATTTACTTGAATGAAACATCAGCGGTTTTGTCGATATCGAATGAAAGTAAGGAGCTTCCGTTTATTTCACGGTTGCCGTAGAAGATATCTTCAAATGTAACGCTTATGTTGTTTTTCTTGCCGTTTGATGAAACCTTTGATTTCTCACAGGCACGGTAGCTGATGTTTCTGAATGTGATGCCTTCGCAGTCGAAGTCTTCAATGCTTTCGCCTAAAATAACAACACCGATTGCTCTGCCGTCATCACGGAAGATTTCAATGTTTTCAAATGTTACATTGTTGATGCTGCCGCCGGACTCTTCAACAATGATTGAAAGAGATGCGATTCTGTCCTCGTGCCATGTGGCATCACGGATAATAACTGCACTGTCCTTGAAGGTAACATCGGAAATGGGGGAGTGTACCTCACCGCAGATGCCGAAGCAGCGTGCCTTGCCGCCCCAGGCAACACAATCGGAGAATACTATATTTCTGCTTTCAATGCCCTGTCTGCCGCCGAGTCCCTTTACATCGAAAAGGTCATCACCTGTTCTGCAGAAGGAGTCAGTTACGGTTACATTTCTTGATGAACAGATAGCATAAGCATCAGCATTGATACGGTAGCCGAAGATGTCAACGGCTGTTATGTCAACATTTTCACAGTCATAGGTAATAAAGGACCATTCGGGAGAATTGAAAATCTTGAAGCCCTTTGCAGTTGCGTTTGTAACACCGCACATTACTACACCGCGGCGCTCACGGCGGTCAAGAGCGGTAAGGTCAATAGCACCGTAGCCTGCAATTGTAAAATTGTCACAGTTATAGACATTAACGAAGGGCTTGCGAGTGAGACCGATTGAGTTGGAGCTTAATGCATCCTCTTCAATATAGCGATTTTCATCCTCGGCACTCTTTATGTCGTACATGTGCTGTGCCACAACATAAGTGCCTTTTTTAAGGTAAATTGCCATATTATCAGTAGTGATGTTTGCCCAGGGAGTTTCGATATAGCCTTCACATACGATAACATTTTCCTCACCAAGCTCGGAAACCAGCTTTGCTATTTCCTCGTCATCGTCAACATTTTCACGGACAAAAAGGGTATAGGCATATTCCTGACCTGCGTTGTTGAAAAGGAAGGTGTAAATGCCGAAATCAGTAATGGTAGCACGCATTGTGCCGTTTTTTGTAACGCAGTCAACACCAAGGCTTTCGGGGAGGCAGATTGCATTGTTCATTTTTATGCTTACTGCATTAAGCTCGATGTTGAAGGAAAATTCCGTGTCCTTGTCGAGATATACCTCGGAGAAGGACTGTAAAAGCCCTTTCTGTGTTTCACCCGAGAAAACAGTTGTTGCATATACGGGGATTTTGGTGCCTGCAATTTCTGCGGTGTAATAAGGGGAAATCATAACACCCGGGTGGTCACGGTAGCCTGCCGCCTCAATATATTCCTCTCTGCCTGCATCTGCACGGGCTATATAATCTTCAACTGAAATGCCTGCCTGTAAAAAGGTTACAATTTCATCGGGATACTGAAGATATTCAAAGGAGAGATTTTCTGAATTTTCTCCGAGTGCTGCGGGAGATAAAAGTCCTGTTATAAAAAGTGAAACGGCTGTTATAAAAGTAAAAAAAACTCTGAAAATTTCAACCATGATGTTATCCTTTCTTTACGGTGATTGAGCCTGTTGTTTCTGTCCTTACGGTGCGCTTGCCGTTTTCGTCGGTTGTAACGGAAACAGTGATATCGCCGAGAGGAGTTCTCATTGTACCCGATACCTCGGAAAGCTCGGGAATTTCTGCGGGGTTTACGGTGATTTCACCGTAGCCTGCCTTATCATCTGCGCGCTGTATTCCTAAAATGCCTGAGAAGAAATATTCAACTATAGCACCGAACATGGGATGACAGCGGGAGTCACAGCCGTCCCAGTTTTCCCAGAGTGTTGTAGCGCCCTGCTTTTTCATGTTGTAGAAGGAGGTTATCTCTTCGTTTATAAGCATTTTATATGCAATATCGCCTCTGCCGAGATTGAACAACATTCTGATGACAAGGTCTGTTCCGAAAATACCTGTATCAAAGGTGAGCAGCTTTTCATATTTTTGGGTAAAGCCCTGCCTTGTCTTTTCGTTGCCGAGTCCTAAATCAAGGGCGAATGCGTCCGCACCCTGCGTGCCCTCGCAGAAGGAAGCGGTTTTCTCATTATAATAATGGCGGATAAGAGCACTTCTTGAATCCTCTGCCAGCTTTTTATAAGCTGCAATATCCTCAGCTTTGCCGAGAATTTCAGCGGTTTCGGCAGTCATATCGGCACACTTTGCAAGGAAGTAGGTATTTACAAAGGCTTCGGGGATTGTAACGCGGTTTCCGAGAGGACACCAGTCACCGAGGCACCATCCGCCCTTTTCCTCGCTTGTCACAATACCGTCCTCGCAGTGATTTACCATATATTTAAGGTAAGCCTTCATTGAATCGTAGCTTTCCTCTAATACGGAAATATCGTTGTAGAATTTGTAGTAGCGGTAGGGGACAATTACTGCCGCACCGCCCCAGCCTCCGGGACCGCCGCCGCCTCCGTAGAAGGGAGCAGTGTGCTGAACATGACCGCCCACCTTGTCCTGACAGTCACGGATGTCTGCCATCCATTTTTTATACATTGCCCTTGCATCGAAAACACTCATTACCGCACCGCAGGTAAGCTGACCGTCACCTGTATATCCGAGGCGTTCTCTGTGGGGACAGTCGGAGGGGATACAGCCGTGAACGTTTGCATTCTGTGTTTTTACGTATGCATCAAAAATCCACTGAAGGGTTTCGTTGCTGCATGAAAAATCGGAGGTTTTTTTAAGGTCTGTCTGAATCACCCTGTATTCTGTGATGTGTGCAAGACCTGTCACTTCAATGTATCTTGCGGCATGCCATGTGAAGCGTGGATGAAATTCCTGTCCCTTTGCACGCATGTCATACACAAAGTGGTCGCGCTGCATTCTTGATGTGCCGCCTGTGTAGTGGAACTGAAGGCTTCCGTCGGTGTTCAGCTCGTCGGCATAGCGAAGTGTTGCACGCTCATTATTTCTTGCTTCATCGTCGAAAACAAGAACTGCATAGCCTGCGGCAAGCTCGCCGATATCGTAAATTTTTCTGTCACCGAACTCATAAATTACCTTTGCTTCAAGTGTTCTTATAACCTTGTCAGAGGGGAAGAAGCACTCATAAAGCTCTGTTTCGGGGGCTTCACGGGTAAGGGAGGTGCTCCAGGTGCTGTCGTCATATTCTGCCGCCTTCCAGCCCTCGGGATATGCTCTTGCATCGTGATATTCACCGTAGTAAAGGCTTGTTTCAAGGATATAGCTTTTGCGGTGAAGAGTATTTCCGGGGCATGAATTCACATAGGTTATATTACCGTCGTTATCTTCAAGCACAAGAGAGAAAACAAGGGTATTGTCACCCCAGTAGGGCATACCCTCGTTGGGGCTTTCATGCTGACCGTACCAGCCCGCACCTATATGGGCTGCGAGCACATTTTTTCCGCTTGTAAGTGAAGCGGTTACGTTGTACTTATAGTAATAGATTCTGTGGGAAAGAGTGTCGTAAATGGGCATGTGAATTCCCGAAAGGTCACGCTTTTCATAGTCGGTCATTGCGGGAATGAAATGCTCGTCACTTACACGGATGCCGTTTATGAATGCTTCAAAATAGCCGAGCCCCGTGATATAAAGGGTTGCATTCCTTATGTTATCCGCGGTGAATACCGTTCTTGTGAGAACGGCATCCATAGCGGGGAATGTGAGCCATAAGCTGTTACTGAAAACTGAATTGCTCATAGATTTATCCTTTCATGGGGATGATTGTGAAGCTGAATTCCATCATTTTTCCTGCATCGAGTCTGTATTCCTCACGGGTATCGGGACCGCAGCTTGACGAGCCTATGCCTCTTGTGAATCCGTCAATTGTAAGGAATGTGGTGTTCATGTCCTTAACATCCTCCTGGTGCTGTGCCTTGTCGATTGCCTTCTGTGTCTGATGATGTACACTGAAGGAGAAGGGCTTGTCACCGTAGATAGCCACGGTGTTTTCACCGTCGGAAAGCTTAAGCCAGCGGGTATCGCAGTGCATGCCGTTTTCCTGGGGGAAGACATAAGGCTCGTACATGTCAGCCACATCAGCCGCAAATATACCAACGGGGGACTGTGCTGTGAAGTCGGGCATATTTTCTGCCTCGCCTCTGCCGAAATACTGTGCCCTTGTGAAGCTTCTGTCAAGCTCAAGTGTGAGACCGAAGCGGGGGATGTCAGCAACTGCATCGGGGGAGAGCTTCTTGAGACCTGTCTTTATTTCCATTGCACCGAGAGAGGAGATTACATACTTTATGAAGAAGCTGTACATTTCTTTTCTGCCTGCCTTAAGGACATAAAGAGAATCAACAACGATTTCACCGTCTTCGATGGATGCGGAGAATTCAACAAGGCTCTTCTTAAGCTTGTTGAGACCGCCCTTTTCCCACTCCTCCTTCATTTTTGCGTCGTTATCAATAAGTGCACGCCAGAGGTTTGCATTGAAGCCGATAGCTTCTGCGGGATTCACATTGAGAATTTCCTTACCGTTTGCTGTGTAGGAGATAAGCTCACCTGTATTGCCGTCAAACATAGCCTTGCCGTTGTCATATACAACTGTGAGGATGCCGTTTTCACTTTCTGCGGAAATCTTGTTGCCGATTTCTATGTCGTATTCGCAGTCACCCTTCTGAAGCTCAATCTGCTCAAGGGCAATTTCAAGACCTGTTTCCTTATCGGTATAGATGAAGTTGATGTAGCAAGCCTTGCCCTCATCAAGTCCGAGACCTGAAATTGTCACATCCTGTGTGCCCATTGCGGGGATATTAAGCTCCAGCTCGCCTGTAAGCACGGAAACACCTTCAATCTGAAGGTCATATTTTGTTGTGATATATGCTGAATCACGGAAGCGGTTTGTATTTGTGAAGGTGAATACTCCGTCGCCCTTATATTCTGCACGCAGGGGGCGGTAAACAACCTTCATGCACTTTGCACCTGTGTGAAGTCTTCTGTCTGCATACATAAGACCGTCAACGCAGAAGTGACCGTCATGCTGCTTTTCACCGTGGTCGCCGCCGTAGGTGTATTTATACTTATATTTCTTGTCGTTTTCATCGTGGTAAACCGCATGGTCTGCCCATTCCCAGATGCAACCGCCCATGGAGTTGTCCCACTTGTAGAAGAGCTCCCAGTATTCCTCGAGGTTGCCGGGTCCCACACCCATTGCGTGACAGTATTCGCAAAGGTAGAAGGGATATTTTGAATATTCCTTTGTGTGGTATTTCTTGTCCTCATATTCACGGATTCTCTTGCCTGCAATCATTTTTTCGATTTCCTCGGTTGAGGTGTACATCTCGGAGATTACATCGTAATGGAAGCGCTTGTTTCTTACTACACCCTCGTAATGCACGGGGATGGGAGTGCCTGTTGATTTGAGGTACTGATAGCAGCGGTCGTGGCACTTATAGCCACCTGCCTCGTTACCAAGTGACCACATGATGATTGAGGGATGGTTTCTGTCGCGGAAATACATTCTCTTCACACGGTCAACATAGTGCTTTGCCCACTTGAGGTCATGACTTATGTAGTCGATGTTGTCTGCCATTTCCCAGCAGCCGTGGGTTTCAATGTCGGCTTCATCAATAACATAAAGTCCGTAGGTATCGCAGAGAGTGATGAAGAAGGGGTCGGGGGGATAGTGAGAGGTTCTTACACCGTTGCAGTTGAGCTCCTTCATAAGACGGATATCTCTTTCCATATCTGCAAGGCTCATTGAATAGCCCTTCATAAGGTCGGTGTCGTGGTGATTCACACCCTTTACCTTTATAGGTCTGCCGTTGAATCTGAAAACACCGTGTTCAATGGCGATTGTTCTGAAGCCTGTTGTCTGACGGACTGTCATGACTTCCTTGCCGTTGTTTATTACGGTGAGATAAAGTGTGTAGCAGGTGGGAATTTCAGCATTCCATTCAGTTACATCAAGGTCGCAGAATATGAATTCCTCTTCGCCCGTTACTGTTTTTTCGCAGACGGTTTTGCCGTCGGCAGAAACAAGCTCTGCCTTGATTTCGCAGCTCTTGTTATCGCCGAGAACGGTTTTTACCGTAAGGTCATAGCCCTTGTCTGTTTTTTCTGTTGTGATATCATAGTCATAAAGATAGCATTCGTCGTAATTGTAAAGAAGCACATCACGGAAAATGCCGTTTTCACGGAACATATCCTGACATTCAAGGAAGGTACCGTTGCACCACTTGAAAATGACAACAACGATTTCATTTGCACCCTCGCCCAGAAGTGAGGTGATGTCAAATTCTGCAGTATTGTGGCTTCCCTCGGAATAGCCCACGAACTTTCCGTTCACATAAAGGGAAAGGTTGTTGGAAACACCGAGGAATGAGATTATGTGCTTGTGTGAAAGAGTGTCGATATTGACGACCTTTCTGTAAATTCCCACAGACATATCAGCGGGAATTTCGGGAGCAATTGTCTTGATTTCATAGGGACAGTTGAGATATACGGGCTCTTCATAGCCTGTTCTCTGCCAGTCGGAGGGGACAGTTACCGTGTCGAACCTTGTTTTTGCGGTATCAAGTCTGTCGGGTACATCGTTTATTGATTTGTAATACTTGAAATTCCACTCGCCCGAAAGCACACTTACCATGTCGGAGGCATATCTTTCGTCTCTTAAAGCTGTAGCCTTAAGAGCTTTTGCATCGGAAAAAGCTACGGCATAGGCACGGGGAGTGAGCTTATTTTTTTCAAAAACGGGGAATTTGTTGTGAATATTTTTGATGATCTGATATTTCAAGGTATTCATCCTTCCTTATATAATTAATTATAATTTAACACAAAAAAGATACAATAACAATACTTTTTTAATAATTATTTTATTTGACAAAGCGGGATTTTTGTATAATAATTATAGGTAGTATTATTTTGGAGGAAACTATGATGCATTACAGAATTTTTGCATTTGTTCTGGCACTTGTTATGACATGCAGCCTTTTTGCGGGTTGCAACAAAACTCCTGCCGGGGACGAGGAAAGCACGGATTATGAATATACCCCCTCGGGTCGCGAGGAGGGAACAACCGCTGAAGGTGCTCAGCCCGAAAAAATTGCTGTCAACAAGGCATGGCAGAAGAATTTCAGTGTTGAATATGAATACTATAATCCCGAGCAGAGCATTACAACAATGCAGATTAAGGAGAAGAAGGCATCAAAGGCTTTTACCGTTGAATATGTTGATACCTCATCGGTGCTTTACTATAAGGAAAACGGTAAGAATACCGATTACTATGTTCTTATTGACGGTGAAACAAATCAGGCTCATTCCGTGCTTGAGGGAAAAAGCATAAGCTCCCTTTCAAGTATGTTCATGAAGCTTTCCGAGGTTGATGCGGACCTTCCTTCAAAGAGCAATGTTCTTTATATGTATGATGAAGAGGTTGCGGGAAGAAGCTGTCACAAATATATTCAGCGTGCATATTCCGACGGTGTCCTGAAGGAATCGGTTTATGTGTGGATTGATGCTCAGTACGGCTTTGTTGCAAAGTGCGAGGCTTACGATGCATCGGATATGCTTACCGTTATGTGGAAGCTTACCGCCTTTGAGACAGGTACACTTACCAATGAGGATGTTTATATTGATGTTTCAGAATATACCTTCGGAGAGACAGTAGGATGAATGTTTACGATTTTGACAATACCATTTACCGCGGAGAAAGTGTGCTTCATTTCTTCTTTTACTATATAAAGAAGACCCCTTATCTTCTGAAATATATCCCCAAGGTCTTCTATGCTCTTTTCAAGTATAAGCTGGGAAAAATCACCGTCGAGCAGGCACTTGCGGACTATGCTCCCTTTGTTGAGGATTATTTCAAGAATATAAAGGATATCCGTGCTGATTCCGTTGATTTCTGGGATAAGCACATGCACAACATAAAGCCATTTTACAAGGAAATTCAGCGGGAGGATGATGTTATAGTCACCGCCTCTCCCGAAAGCACAATGGCTGAAATCTGCAAAAGACTGGGTATAAAGCATTGCGTGGGAAGCATTATTGATGATAAGACAGGCAAAATTGAGCGTCTTTGTCTGCGCTCGAGAAAGGTGCCTGCATTCCTTGACGCCTTCCCCGATGCAGAGATTGAAAATTTCTACACCGATTCCCCAAAAAATGATGCCCCTCTTATTGAGCTTGCAAAGCATGCTTACCACGTAAAAGGGGATAAGATTATCAAGATTAAGTAGGCATTAGGCATTAGGCATTAGGCAATAATTATGTCGGAGGGCGGTATCGGAGGTCGGAGAAAATTTGATGCAGCCCGAAGGCACATGTATTATGAATACAAAATTAAGGCTCCCACGGAAAAATTGTGAGAGCTTTTTTTTGATCTTATGCTTCTCTGACCGCCGATCTACAAAAAAAGCCACCTTTGAAACGGCTTGCTAAGGACACAAAAAGAGGTAATGCGGATATTCCGTATTACCTCCCATTTTTTTTACGCCTGCACCTTGGTGGTGAGTAAGTGCGCATTTCATTTTCGGTCAGCTTAAGTGTTATTCTGCCTTACGGCAGAGTGATATTATTGTCCCCGGACAATAGTGTTATTGAATCCTGCGGATTCAGTGTTATTTTATTCGCCTTAAAACTCGCGAAGCGAATAACACTATGCGAAGCGCAATATCACTGCGAAGCAATAAAACTCGCCTTATGGCGAATAAAACTGGCGTTGTATCCTTACGGGTACAACGCCTTGCGGTGGCATTTTTTTATACTATTCACTGGTCAAGCATTGCCTGTGCAACTCTCTTGAAGCCTGCGATGTTTGCGCCTGCAACAAGGTCATAGCCGAGGCCGTATTCCTGGGCACATTCAGCGGATACATCGTGGATGTGCTTCATGATGTCGTGAAGCTTTGCATCAACCTTTTCTGCTGACCACATATATCTTGCGGAGTTCTGGCTCATTTCAAGAGCGGAAACAGCAACACCGCCTGCGTTTACTGCCTTTGAGGGAGCAACAGCCTTACACTTCATCTGAAGATACTTGAGAGCATCGTTTGTTGTGGGCATGTTGGAAACCTCAATGTAATACTGAACACCGTTTGCAACGATCTTCTTTGCCTGATTCATATCAACCTCGTTCTGTGTTGCGCAGGGCATGATGATGTCTGCCTTAACACCCCAGGGCTTCTGACCGGGGAAGAATTCAACACCGAACTTCTTTGCATATTCATCAATTGTAAGGTTTTCGGAACGCATCTTGAGCATGAAATCAAGCTTTTCCTTTGTTGATACACCGTCGGGATCGTAGATGTAGCCTGTGGGATCGGAAAGTGTTACAACCTTTGCACCGAGCTGTGCCATCTTTGTTGCAACACCCCATGCAACGTTACCGAAGCCGGAAATTGCAACAATCTTGCCTTCAAGTGAATCCTCATAGTGCTTGAGAACCTCCTGAAGGTAGTAAACTGCACCGAAGCCGGTTGCCTCGGGACGGATGAGAGAGCCGCCGTAGGAAAGTCCCTTACCTGTAAGAACGCCGTTTTCAAATGTGCCCTTGATTCTCTTATACTGACCGAAGAGGTAGCCGATTTCTCTGCCGCCTACACCGATGTCACCTGCGGGAACGTCAACATCGGGACCTACATATCTGTAAAGCTCTGTCATGAATGCCTGACAGAAGCGCATGATTTCAGCATCACTCTTGCCGATGGGGTCGAAGTTTGAGCCGCCCTTACCGCCGCCGATGGGAAGACCTGTAAGAGCATTCTTGAAGGTCTGCTCAAAGCCGAGGAACTTGATGATACCTGAATATACACTGGGATGGAAGCGAAGACCGCCCTTGTAGGGACCGATAGCAGAATTGAACTGATAGCGGTAGCCGCGGTTAACCTGAACATTGCCGTTGTCGTCTGTCCATACAACACGGAAGGAAACAGCTCTGTCGGGCTCTGTCATTCTCATGAG
Source organism: Acutalibacteraceae bacterium (assembly GCA_045638965.1). GTDB lineage: Bacteria > Bacillota > Clostridia > Oscillospirales > Acutalibacteraceae > RUG806. The sequence continues at coordinate 251,027 of JAZUCC010000007.1, forward strand.
GATGTCGTTCTTTTCGTATTCGGGATGAGCCTCAATAAGGGGTTCAATGGAAGAGAAAACCTCTTCAACAGTCTGAATAAATTCAGGCTCGTGTGCATTTCTTAATTTTACGTTTTCTATAACTCGTTCGATATAGGGATTCATAGTGTAGCCTCCGTTTAATGGTATAAATAAAATTTATAGGGCACCATAACTGTTATAAATTATGATAATAATACTATATATTGATGCCTTGAATAAACAATTTAATAAATACAATACTGCAATAAGGTGAGAATGTCAAGAAAAAGATTGAATAATTATGATGATTTTTGATTAAAAAAAATAATTATTGTCTTATTTTATTTTGATAATGAATGAGATTTATTACACCTATAAGCAAATGCTTATAGGGTCAGTATGTGAGTTGTGAAAATAAACAAAATTCCTTTTATTTGTGATAAGTATATGTGCATTATTTCCTTTGTTTCCGTCAATACTGAAAATTGACTTTAAGGAAAGAGTGTGAAGGATGTTTTATAAAAAGGTTGAAATTTCTTCTGTTGATACATCAAAGCTGAAGGCAATCAAGGGTGATGAGTGTTTAGAGCTTCTGAGAAAGGCAAAGCAGGGTGACAAGAAGGCAAGAGAACGGGTGATAAACGGAAATCTCCGTCTTGTGCTTTCGGTGGTTCAGCGCTTCCGCAACCGTGATGAGGATCCCGATGATCTGTTTCAGGTGGGGTGCATAGGTCTTATAAAGGCATGCGACAACTTTGATCTTACAATGAATGTGCGCTTCAGCACCTATGCAGTACCTATGATAATAGGGGAGATTAAAAGGCATCTGCGTGACAGCACGTATCTGCGTGTTTCCCGCTCCATGAGGGACACTGCATATCATGCGATGCTGGCTAAGGATTCACTTATGAAGGAGAATAACCGTGAGCCTACTGTCGAGGAAATTGCACAGGTGCTGGGGCTTGATGTAAGGGATGTTGTGCTTGCCCTTGAATCTGTAGTGACTCCCGTGTCGATATATGAGCCTGTGTACTGCGATAACGGCGATGAGCTTTTTGTCCTTGATCAGCTTTCGGATAATCACACCGAGGATGACTGCATTGCTGAAATATGCATCAAGGATGCCATTAAGAATCTGGGTGAGCGGGAAAAGCAGATAATGAATATGCGTTTTTTGCAGGGTATGACACAGACCGAGGTGGCAGGGGAGCTTGCAATTTCACAGGCACAGGTGTCGCGACTTGAAAAGAGTATAAAGAGGAAGATTAAGGAATAGGCAGTATGCAGTAGGCAATAGGCAATAGGCAATAGGGAATAGGGAATAGGGAATAGGGAATAGGGAATAGGGAATAGGGAATAGGGAATAGGGAATAGCGGCCGGAGGGATGCTTCTTGCCGCTTTTGCATATTTATTAATCCCTGTGAATATAATTTACTGGTGATTATATGAGCTGTATGATTGAAGAGCTGCAGAATAAGGATGTAATAAGCATTGAAAACGGCTGCAGGATAGGTTATGTGTGCGATGTTGAGGCGGAGGTATGCACGGGGAATATCAAGGCAATAATTGTATGTCAGCAGCCTGCAGGCTTTCCCTTCAGGCGGTGTGAAGCCTACAGAATAAGCTGGTGCGATATTGTGGTGATGGGAGAAGAGACAATACTTGTGAAGAATGCCTCGGTGTGTACACCGAAGACCTCGTCCGGCCGTGGCTTTTTTAACATATTTTCAAAGTAATACTTGAAAATATTTATAATTTATAATAAAATGGAAGAAAATATTTCCTACGGAGGATTTTAATATGCTCAATGAAAAACAGATTGAACGCTTCCTCGGAAAAATGGGACAGTTCATTGAAAGAATGGAGCCCCATATTTTCGTTAAGGTAGGCGAGCTTGAAAACGTAGAAAAGTGTCACGTTGACAAGAGATATCACTCTCTTCCCGACCTTCCCTTCACAAAGGCTGAAAAAGGCGAATACTGGGAAGGCGAGGGTACATATTGCTGGTTCAGAGGTGACTTTACGGTTCCTGCTGAGCTTGACGGACAGACCCTTTTCATCAAGCCTCATATCGGCGGCTATGAAGCACTTCTTTTTGTAAACGGTAAGCCCTTCGGAACATTTGCTTCCAAGATTGTTGTTACCGCTCACGGCAACCACTACTGCGATATGGTAAAGTTTGCTCCCAAGGCAGGTGAGAAGCTTGATATCGTTTTAGAATATTATGCAGGTCACTTTGTTCCCGGCTGTATGCCCTTTGAAAATACAGGCAGAACAGAATTCAAGTTCCTTTACAACGGTGCGGATATCTGCGTTAAGGATTATGAGGCTCAGGAATTCTATTTCGACCTCAAGACCATTTTCCAGATGACAGAGGCTCTTCCCAAGGGCAGCTTTTCAAGAGCAAAGGCAGTAAACGCTCTTCTTAAGGTTTATGAGAATGTTCCCACTGCAACAGACGATGTTGCATTTGAGGATGTTGTTGCCGCTTTACGCACAGTAAAGGATGACATCAAGGAGGTTCTTGCTCTTAAGAACGGTGATGCTGCTCCCGAGGCTGCAATCATCGGTCACTCACACATGGATACAGCATGGCTGTGGCATGTAGGTGAAACAGTTAAGAAGTGTGCAAGAACTTACGCAAATCAGCTTAACCTGATGCAGCAGTATCCCGAATATAAGTTCATCCAGTCCTCCGCTTGTCACGGTGATATGATAAGAAAGCACTATCCCGAGCTTTTTGAGGATATCAAGAAGGCTGTTGCCGAGGGCAGATATGAGCCCAACGGCGGTGTATGGGTTGAATGTGACTGTAATATCACCTCAGGTGAATCAATGATAAGACAGTTCCTCTGGGGACAGAGATTCACAAGAAAGCATTTCGGCTATACATCAAATTGCTTCTGGCTTCCCGATACCTTCGGCTATTCTGCTGCTATTCCCCAGATTATGAAGGGCTGTGCAGTTGATTATTTCCTTACAACAAAAATCGGCTGGAACGATACAAATGATTTCCCTTATGATACCTTCTACTGGCAGGGTATTGACGGAACAAAGGTATTCACACACTTTAACACAACTCACCATCATCCCGATGTCAGTGATGTTTATGACAGAATCAACAATGAAGTAGGCATCAAGCAGAAGAGCGTGAACAACAAGCGTATGCTTACCTTCGGCTTCGGTGACGGCGGCGGCGGTCCTCAGTTTGAAATGTGCGAAATGGCAAGAAGAATTGAAGACCTTGACGGTGTGCCCAAGACAAGCTACAAGCTTGTCGGTGACTTCATGAAGGAGCTTGAAGCAGAGTGTGTGAATCCCAACACATACCGTGGCGAGCTTTATCTTGAGCTTCACAGAGGTACACTTACAAATCAGCACACAATCAAGAGAAATAACCGTAAGAGTGAGCTTGCTCTCCGTGACCTTGAAATCATGACAGTAAGCGATGCTGTAAAGAATGACAAGGCTTCGGACAGCGAGGAAATTGCCCCTCTTTATGAAACTCTTCTTCTCAATCAGTTCCACGATATTCTTCCCGGCACCTGCATCAACAAGGCTCATGTTGAAAGCCGTGCCGAAACTACCGCTCTTATAAAGGATGCAAAGGAAAAGACAGAGCTTCTTATCAAGGGCAACGACGACAACACAATCACAGTTATAAATACTCTTTCCTTTGAAAGAAATGATGTTCTCTTCTTAAAGCTGCCTGAGGATGTAATGATTGACGGCAGATACGATCAGCAGAGATATGTAAATCTTGACGGCGAAAGCATCCTTCTTGTTCAGGGTGTTAAGATTCCCGCATTCTCAAGTGTTACTCTGACCCTCAAAGAGGCTGAAAAGAGATTTTCTTCAAGCTTCCTTCGTGAGGGCAACAGAATTGCTGCTCCTCTTTATGAGGTAGAAATTGCCGAAAACGGCACTATCAGTCAGTATTACGACAAGCTTGCAATGCGTCAGATAGTAAACGGTGAAAACTACAATACTCTCATGCTTGCTGAAGACCTTCCCGCATTCTGGGACAACTGGGATGTTGACTCCGACTATGAGCTTAAGTTCAGGGATGCTTCAAATCTTGTTGAGTCACAGGTTGTATCAGAGGGTAAGGTTGCTTACATCATAAGAAACAAGTATCAGATTTCCGACAAGTCAACAGTAACACAGGATATGATTATGTTTGCCGCAACACAGGAAATCCGTTTTGATACAGTCATGGACTGGAACGATCACCACAAGTTCTTAAAGGTTGCATTCGACAGTGATGTATTTGACGATTTTGCACGTCACGAAATTCAGTTCGGCTATGCAAAGCGTCCCACAACAAGAAATACATCAGAGGAGCAGGCAAAGTTCGAGGTTCTCAATCACAAGTATTCCGATATTTCCGAAGCACGCTACGGTGTTGCAGTTCTCAACGACTGTAAGTACGGTATCAGTGCAAAGGGCGGCTCTCTCCGTCTTTCGCTTCATAAGGGCGGTAACCGTCCTGACCATATCGGTGATGTTGACGGTCTTCACAGATGCGTATATTCTGTTCTTCCTCATAATTCAGGCTTTAACAGTGAAAGCGTAATCAAGCCCGCATATATGCTCAATGTTCCCGCTCTTCAGACAAAGGGTACAGTTGAGTTCAATGCACTTGCAGGAATTGATGCTGACAACTGCTTCATTGAAGCTATAAAGCCCTGTGAGGATGCTGAAAATGCATTCATTGTCCGTGTATATGAAGCAGAGGGCGCATACACAAAAGCAAAAATGACCTTCACCGACAAGGCAAAGAAGGTTGCACTTACAAACATGCTTGAAGAGGAAACAGAGGTTCTTGAGGGTACTTCACCCGTTGTTACCTTCCGTCCCTTTGAAATCAAGACTGTTAAGGTATATTATTAATTATTAATCATTAACTTCAAGGAAGGAGGAAAATTTATGACACAGAATAAGTCGGATACCATAAGAGTTGCCCTTAAGGGGGCTTTTATGTCCGTGCTTCTCATAATTTCCTTCCTTCTTCCCCGTATATGGGAAGGAAATCCAACGGTAAGCTCCTTTAATACACTTCTTATTGTTGCTATTCTGCTTATTGCCGCAAATGTGGTGAGGGCTACGGCTTCGCTATTCAGTAAAAGTAAGGCAAAGCTTGCTGCATTTTCAGCACTTATGCTGCTTCCCGTCTTCAATATTGCCGTTGCCTGTGTGCAGTTTGTTTTTGCCGATGCTGTAAATCCGACTGCAGAATGGTTTACGGTGCTTCTGGTTCTTTTTTCTCTTCCCGTGTTCTGCGGTCTTTATTTTACATTGATATGTATTTTCCATAAAAAGGACAGGCGTTTTTTTGCACTTACAGCCGTGCTTGATGCGATATGTATATTATATGTTATAGTAAGGCTTGCCGATAAGGTTATTGTGGCTTCAGATGCAGGCGGAATTCTTTCGGTTATAAGTCCGTGGTTTTCATTTGTTATTTATCTTTTATCCCTTGTTTTCTTTATTATATGCATCAAGGTGTGCGGCGGGACTGATGAAAATTCTGATGAATAAATTATAATTTCACGGCAAATATCTGATGTGAATAAAAAACGGAGCACCCGAATAAAATCGGGCGCTCCGCTTTATTTTCTGAAGCAGAAAATAAGGATCTGATTTTTATTAATTCAGCAGAGATTTTGCTATAAAATGCATTCTTGTGGGGGATTATATACCAACCCCTTTGAATTGGAAAAAAAGATATTTTTGCCGTTTTGCGCATAAAATCGATCTCTTCATAAATCACGGCACAGCCGTGTATATCATCAAGACAAAGTCTTGCATATCATCAATTTCGCAGGAATTGTATATCATCATTGCGAAAGAAAAATGCAACCTTCGGCTGATGATATACACCTTCGGTGATGAGATACACGCGTACCGCGTGATGATATACCATTGCTTTCGCAAAGGATAAAAAAACGACAGGTCGAAACCTGTCGTTTTCTGGCAGAGGTATAAGGATTCGAACCTTAAATGACGGAGTCAGAGTCCGGAGTGTTACCGTTACACTATACCTCTATATTCATTTGGTGTTCACTCGGAACGTTTTGAATTATACAACAAACCAAAACATTTGTCAATAACTTTTTCAAAAAAATGTGAACTTTTTTGAAATTTGCTGATTATTTTAATGTAATATAAAAATCGGGTTATCAATAGCAAAAAACTGCTCCCCGTTTCCGAGGAGCAGAGTTTTTTGTCTGTGTTCTGAGAATTCTGTATTGAATTAATACATTCCGCCGCCCTGGCTTGCCATTGCAGCTGCTGCAGCTGCATCTGCTGCGGGGTCGGGCTTTTCTGTTACAAGTGACTCTGTTGTAAGAACCATAGCTGCAACAGATGCTGCGTTCTGAAGAGCAGAGCGTGTAACCTTTGTGGGGTCAAGAATGCCTGATTCTGACATATCAACGTATTCTTCAGTAGCGAAGTTGAAGCCGTAGCCCTTCTTGCCGGAACGGTTGATTGCGTCAATGATTACAGAGCCTTCAAGGCCTGCGTTTGCAGCAATCTGACGGATGGGAGCTTCAATAGCCTTGAGAACGATCTTGATGCCTGTGATTTCATCTGTGTTGTCGTTTTCTTCAAGGAGAGCGGCAACTGCGGGAATTGCATTGAGAAGAGCAACACCGCCGCCTGCAACATAGCCTTCTTCAACAGCAGCCTTTGTAGCAGCAAGGGCATCTTCGATACGAAGCTTCATTTCCTTCATTTCAACCTCTGTAGCCGCACCAACATGGATAACTGCAACACCGCCTGCAAGCTTTGCAAGTCTTTCCTGAAGCTTTTCCTTGTCAAATTCGCTTGTTGTAACCTCAATCTGAGATCTTATCTGATTAACTCTTGCGCCGATAGCAGCCTTGTCGCCTGCACCGTCAACAATAATTGTGTTTTCCTTTGTAACCTTAACCTGACGAGCGCGGCCGAGCTGTGCTACAGAAGCATCCTTAAGCTCAAGACCGAGATCAGAGGTGATAACCTCCCCGCCTGTAAGAGTAGCGATATCCTGAAGCATTTCCTTTCTTCTGTCGCCAAAGCCGGGAGCCTTTACGCAAACGCATGTGAATGTACCGCGAAGACGGTTAACGAGAATAGTAGCAAGTGCCTCACCCTCAACATCCTCAGCAACGATAACAAGCTTCTTGCCTGCCTGAAGCACCTGCTCAAGAAGAGGAAGAATTTCCTGAATGTTTGTAATCTTCTTGTCTGTGATAAGAATGAATGCATCGTCAATAACTGCTTCCATCTTGTCGGTATCTGTTACCATGTAGGGGGAGATGTAGCCGCGGTCAAACTGCATACCTTCAACAACATCGCATGATGTTTCAGCGGTCTTTGATTCCTCAACAGTGATAACACCGTCAGCGGAAACCTTTTCCATTGCTTCTGCAATAAGATTACCGATGTTTTCGTCAGCAGCGGAAACTGTTGCGATTCTTGCGATATCTGAAGAGCTTTCAACGGGCTTTGCATCTGCTTTAAGAGCCTTTACTGCCGCATCAACAGCCTTCTGGATGCCCTTCTTTACTGTCATGGGGTTAGCACCTGCTGCAACATTTTTCATGCCCTCATTAACGAGTGCCTGTGCAAGAAGAGTTGCGGTTGTTGTGCCGTCACCTGCAATGTCGTTTGTCTTTGTGGAAACTTCCTTGACAAGCTGTGCACCCATGTTTTCAAAAGGATCCTCAAGCTCGATTTCCTTTGCGATTGTAACACCGTCATTGGTGATGAGGGGAGCGCCGTATTTCTTGTCAAGAACAACATTTCTGCCCTTGGGGCCGAGTGTTATTTTAACTGTGTTGCTTAATTTATCAATACCTGCCTGAAGAGCCTTTCTTGCGTCTTCACCGTAAAGTAACTGTTTTGCCATGGGGTATTCCTCCAAAAAAAATTATTCTACCACTGCGAGAATTTCGGACTGCTTGACGATTACATATTCGTCTGCACCGAACTTGACTTCTGTTCCTGCGTATTTGCTTAAGATAACCTTATCGCCGCACTTAACCTGCATTTCAACTTCCTTGCCGTCAACGATTCCGCCGGGACCTACTGCGATAACTTCAGCAGTCTGGGGCTTTTCCTGTGCAGCAGCTGCAAGGATAATGCCGCCCTTTGAGGTTTCTTCTGCCTGTGTGAACTTAAGAACAACTCTGTCACCTAAAGGTCTGAGTGTCATAATAAAATCCCTCCCGAGATAAATTTATAAATTGAAAATTTTTGATTTTAGCACTCTTGTAATTTGAGTGCTAAATATATTTTACCCAAATTTTGAAAAATTGCAATAGTTTTATTGAAAAAATTTCCTCTTTTTTTTATTTTTAATTATCTTTCTATTATTATTACATTTAAATATATGCATAACGTAAAAATTTATTCAATGGGTGGAAATTTTTCTTATATTGGTATATAATTACACAGTAACCTAATTTTTGCTTTTTTCAGATTGCAGGGGATTATAATGAGAGAATATAAATACGAATTACATTGTCACACGGCGGATGTCAGTCTTTGTGCAACATCGCGTGCGGTGGATGCGGTAAAATTTTATAAAGAGCGGGGCTTTGACGGTATTGTAATTACCGACCACTATTCACCCCAGACCTTTCTTTTTCACCGTGCTTTTATGCCGCAGCGGTATATAAAGCATTATATGAAGGGCTACCGCAGGGCAAAGCAGGCGGCGGGAGAGGATTTTACCGTGCTTCTCGGCTGCGAGGTGCGTTTCTTTTTTACAATTGACGATTTTCTTATTTACGGTGTTGATGAGGAATTTCTGAAAAACAGCGGAAATCTTATGCTTCTGTATCTCAAGAGGCTTTTTAAGCTTTGTGACAGTAAGGGACTTATTCTTCTTGAAGCACATCCCTTCAGAAAAATGCGCTTCCGCCACAATCCCCGTTATCTTCACGGCTGTGAGATTTATAACGGCAAGGACCACGGCACCGATGCAAATGAAAAGGCAAAAAAGTGGGCAGATGAATGTAATTTCAAGATAAGAACCTCGGGCGGAGATTTTCATGATAAGAAAAAAACCGTTCCCGGCGGTATTATTACAAAAGAGCCGATAAAGACTAATGAAGACCTGCTGAGGATTTTAAGGTCAGGGGAATACAGGGTGATTGAATAAGGCAGCAGGCAATAGGCAATAGGCATTAGGGATTAGGGATTAGGGATTAGGGCTTTGGTTTACCTCTTTACTATTCACTATTACTTCTTACCTCAATTGTAGGGGACGGCATCCTTGACGTCCCGCAGCAGGGAAAAGAAAGTTTGTACAAATTACCGTAAGTCATAGGAATTTATTTTGCGTTGTCCCTACAATGAATGGAAAGCTTTATTTTTTTGTCGTTAATTCTCCGACGTTTTGTCCGACGGTGGCAGAATTTTTAGCCGACTGATTGTCCGACGGTATCGTAAATTTTCAGCCAAGTGAAAATTTGCCCTGAACCCTTGATGCATAAAGGCTTACGGGGTGTGCAGAAAAGTGAAATTATCAGACCGAGCGTCGGCAAATTGTCAGACTGATTGTCTGACGGTCAGGAAAATTTTATCCGACCGATTGTCAGACCCCTTATATACAGAAGAAAGATATATAATAAAGGTTACAATAAGGATATAGAAGAAAGACGGGGCATGGAAATTGCCCCGTTTGTGCAATACAACCAAAAAGTTGTAGAAAATAATTTAAATATTTGGCTCATAAATCGCCTCAAGTGGGGCAATTTAAATTTTATTTGTGTTATAATACAGACACAGGACAAATTAAATATATATAAAACTTATCCGACACAGCTTTTGTGCCGGACTTTTTCATTGCTTTTTATAGGAGGAAATATGACAGACGGATTTGTGAAGCTGCCGAGAATGCTGATGACCTACCCCGAGCTTAAACCGCACGATGCTTTTTATGTGCTTTATATGATTTTAAGTCTTATGCGATTCAGTGAGACCTATATGGACGGGGTGCTTGTGGAGAAAAATCAGCTTTTGATTTCAAAGCCCGAGCTTGCCGAGCGGTGTAATGTGAATATTTCAAGGCTTAAATACCTACTTTCCGTTTTTGAGCAGGCGGGTGGTATTAAAACGGAAAATAACGGAAACAAGAACACCAAAATAACCGTGCTTGACAGATATCTGACGGAAAATACCGCATCTGATGTGGCGGAGAAGAAAAAGCAGGGCAGGAAAGCCTTTCCGAAAATTGTGGGGAATATTCCTGAATGTGCAAAGAGTAATGAGACGGCGGCTGCGGTTTATAAGGAAACGGATGTGCCTTGTGAAAAGAAAGAATACGGCGTAAACAGAAATGTGCTTCTGACGGATGAGGAATATGCTGACCTTTGCACCCATACAGACTGCAGACAGGCATATATAAACAAGCTTTCCGCCTATCTTGCCAACCATCCCGAAAAGTATTACGCCAGCCATTATAACACCCTTATCGAGTGGATAAGTGATGATCAGGTCAAGGGCAGAAACGGGGCAGGAGATGCGGCAAAGGACACCTCAAATAATTTTCCGGAATGCTTCAAAACACCGAGCTATGACCTTGCGCGTTTTGAGGAAATGATAAGGCGCAACGGGCCCGGACCAATAAAGAAAAGGCAGAGATAGCCCTGCCTTCATGTTATTTTCTTCTGTATTTTTTATATACTGCAAGGGCGGTGACACCTGCGGCGGCAGCTCCTGCCATGCCGAGGACGGCAATTCTTTTCACCTGCTCCATGCTTGTGGGGATGTGGGTAAAAACAAATTCCTGCAGAGGATTTGATAGCTTATCGTCGCAAAGCTCACCGAAGGTTACCGTGTGAGTGTCGAAGCGGGAAAGGTCACAAAGGTCAAGGTCAACAACACGGGCACCTCTGTTTCTTCCGGGACCATATACATTGAAGCCTGTGCCCTGAGTATAGATAAGCTTCATGCCGCTGTGGTCGGCAACAAAGGAATTTATGTGGTCGTGACCGACGATGAGAGCAAGGATGTTGCCCTTTTCCTTAAGACAATCGAACTGTCCCGAATTGCGGTCGGGAGTTGCGGGGGATTCGTACATAAAACCGCCTGCATTTTTAATTTCATCGGGGAGTACATACCATTCGCCCTTGTGAGTACGGAAGGCTTCTACAGCCCCTTTTGTGCCGAAACGGACCTTCTTTATAACATCAAAGAACTCGGGACAGGGGATGTGCTGAAAGGCAATACCAAAGGTGTATTCTCCGTTTTCCTTTGCCTTTTCCCGTTGGGCTCTGAACCAGTCAAGCTGCTCTTCAAAAACGGGGAAATATTCACCTGTGGGAGCCTGACCGTTGGAGTCGAAAAGATAAATGTCGAACACATGGTTTTCGCCGTCATAAAGGGGGAGACGGAAGGTTCCGCGGTCGGTATCAGAGTGAGGCTCACCTGAAATGTTATAGGGAGATTCTGCATAAATATCTGCCTGCTCGTGGTTTTTAAGACCTACCTGACAGTCATGGTTGCCGTAGGTTACGGCAAAGGGAATACCTGCATTTTCGCAGGGGGCAATGATTTCCTTAAGTACCTTTACAGCCTGTTCCTTACGGCTTTTATTATAAAATGAGGGGTGAATGCCGTATATCTGATCTCCCGTAAACACAACAAGGTCGGGCTTTTCCTTTTCGATAGCAAGGGTCATGAGCTTTATAGTGTCGGGATTTACCGTAGCAGATTCCTGTACATCGGCAAACTGCAGTATTCTGAATTTTCCGTTTTCGTTGAAAGTGAGCTTTTCGTTATACATATTTCCACCCATAAGCGTTTTTTTATATTATAACATTATTATATGTGGTAGGCAAGAGGGATTAGGGATTAACGATCAGGGATTAAGGATTAGATATCAGTCAATAAGGATTCTCCGTACACTACCTATTCACTATTACTTATTACCTAAAAAAATGCTCCCCGTTTCCGAGGAGCAGAAATATTAATATTACTAATGCCAATTGCCAATTGCCTAAAGCCTGATGCCTGATGCCTTACTCTTCTGTTTTTGCAATTTCGAGGCCGAGAACCTTAAGCTGCTCGTCATCTACTCTTGAGGGGCATTCTGTCATTGCTTCAGTAGCGTCCTTGAGCTTGGGGAATGCGATAACATCACGGAGGCTTTCTGCGCCGATCATCTGCATTACAAGTCTGTCAAGACCGATACCCATGCCGCCGTGGGGAGGAGGTCCGAAGCGGAAAGCATCAAGAAGATAGCCGAACTTGTTGTGTGCTTCCTCGTCGGAAAGACCTAAAAGCTCGAAAATCTTGCCCTGAAGCTCGGGGTTTGTAATACGGATTGAGCCTGAAGAAAGCTCGATGCCGTTAAGAACAAGGTCATAAGCCTTTGCTCTTACAGAGCCCTTATCGGTGTCAAGATAGGGGATGCATTCATCCATGGGGGAAGTGAAGGGATGGTGCATTGCAACCCATGTCTGTGAGTCCTCGTCCCAGTCGAAGAAGGGGAATTCAACAATCCAGAGGAAGTTGTAGCCCTCGGGGATGATGTCAAGCTTCTTTGCTGCTTCCTGACGCAGAGCGCCGAGAACGGAAAGAGTAAGATTCTTTCTGTCGCCGATGATGAATACAACGTCTCCCTTTTCGGCACCTGCACGGTTGAGGATTTCCTGCATCTTTTCTTCTGAAATGAACTTGCCGAAGGAGGATGCGATACCGTCGTCTGTAAGGCGGATCCATGCCATGCCCTTTGCGCCGATGCCCTTTGCATATTCGGTGAGCTTGTCAATTTCCTTTCTTGTGTAAGCGGAAACTGCATTCTTTGCAGTGATACCTCTTACTGTGCCGCCTGAAGCAACAGTGCCTTCAAATACGGAGAAGCCGCATTCCTTTACGATGTCGGAAAGGTCGAAAAGCTCCATGCCGTAACGGGTGTCGGGCTTGTCGGAGCCGTAACGCTCCATAGCATCAACATACTTGAGACGGGGGAGGGGTGTGGGAATTTCCACATTGATAGCTTCCTTGAAGAGCTTTGAGATGTAGCCTTCAATCATGCCTAAAACATCGTCAACATCAACGAAGGACATTTCAAGGTCAATCTGTGTGAATTCGGGCTGACGGTCTGCACGCAGGTCCTCGTCACGGAAGCAACGTGCAATCTGCATATATCTGTCAAAGCCTGCAACCATTGAAAGCTGCTTGTAAAGCTGGGGAGACTGGGGAAGAGCATAGAACTCACCGTTGTGAAGACGGGAGGGAACAAGGAAGTCACGGGCACCCTCGGGTGTGGACTTCATAAGAATGGGAGTTTCTATCTCAATAAATCCGTTGTCATAGAAATAGTCACGGGTGATTTTTGCAACCTTGTTTCTTAAAATGATGTTGCTCTGAAGGTCGGGACGGCGAAGGTCAAGATAACGGTACTTAAGACGGGTTGTTTCACCTGTCTGTGAGCCTTCAACAATTTCAAAGGGAGGTGTTTCACTCTTTGAAAGAATGCGAAGCTCTGTAACGAAAACTTCAATGTCGCCTGTTGCGATTTTATCTGTCTTTGCCGAGCGCTCTCTGATTGTACCCTTTGCAGCAAGAACATATTCGCTCTTTGCCTGTGAAGCCTTTTCAAAAACATCCTTTGCAGTTGTTTCGTCAAAAGCAAGCTGTAAAAGACCTGTTCTGTCACGAAGGTCAATAAAGATAAGGCCGCCGAGATTTCTTGCTCTTTGTACCCAACCGAAAACGGTTACTTCCTTGCCGACATCACTAACACGGAAATTTCCGCAGTAGTCGGTTCTTGTCATGCCTGTTATAAATTCCATTAATTGATTCCTCCGTCAAAGCTGCCTGTGATACCTGCAACCATGTCCTGTATTGTAAGTCTTGTGAATTCTTCAGCGAAATTTTCAAGGGAAAGTGTGGTCTGCTCACCGCTGTCCATGTTCTTTACGGTGGTTTCACCCTTGTTTACCTCGTCCTCGCCGAGAACAGTTGTGTAAAGTGCGTTTTTCTTGTTTGCATATTTCATCTGTGCCTTGAGGGAGCGACCGCCGAGATCAGTGAGTGCGCTGATTCCCTCATAGCGCAGGTCATTTACTATTTTGGAAGCAAGATAGGACTGCTCCTCGGATGCGGGTGCTACATAGAGCTGGATTCTGGGCTCCTCGGGAAGAGTTTTTCCCTGTGCCTCAAGAAGCATCATGAGTCGCTCCATGCCCATGCCGAAGCCGCATGCGGGAAGAGGATTGCCGCCGAGCTCCTTGATAAGTCCGTCATATCTGCCGCCGCCGCATACAGTACCCTGTGCGCCGATTGAATTTGAAACGAACTCGAAAACGGTCTTGGTGTAATAGTCAAGTCCTCTTACTATATGGGGATTTACCGTGTAGGGGATTTCCATGGCATCAAGGTGCTTTTTGACCTTTGTGAAATGGTCCTCGCATTCCTCACACAAAAAGCCCAGTACCACGGGTGCATCTGCTGCGATAGCAGAGCATACGGGGGACTTGCAGTCAAGAATTCTCATGGGGTTTCTTTCAAGACGGGAAAGACAGGTTTCGCAAAGCTCTGTCTTCTTCTCGGTGAAATATTCAATGAGTGCCTTGTGGTAATTCTTTCTGCATTCGGGGCAGCCGATTGAGTTGATTTCAAGGCTTATATCATCAACCTCATAGAAATCAAAAATCTGACGTGCCAATGCTATGATTTCCGCATCTGCAGCGGGGGAGGCTGTACCGAGGGATTCAACACCGAACTGGTGGAATTCTCTGAGTCTGCCTGCCTGGGGCTTTTCATAGCGGTAGCAGGATGTGTGATAGAAATATTTCTGGGGCAGGGGCTCGTTGAAAAGACCGTGCTCAAGGAATGCTCTTACGGTGCCTGCAGTGCCTTCGGGACGAAGTGAAATGCTGCGGTTACCGTTATCGTTGAAGGTGTACATTTCCTTCTGAACAACGTCTGTGGTGTCGCCCATACCTCTCATAAAGAGCTCTGTGTGTTCAAAAACAGGGGTTCTTATTTCCCTGAAGCCGAAATTGCCCGCAGTCTCTCCGAGGGAGTTTTCAAGGGAACGGAGCTTATAGCTTTCCCCGGGGAGTGTGTCCTGTGTGCCTCTCGGTGCTTTAGTTAAAAGTGCCATGGGGTTTTCTCCTCAAAAAATTAGATTATCAGTTGCCTCTTACAAGGTTTCTCCAGTCAAGGTCGCCGCGTTCAAGACCGCGTACAAGGGATTCTGCAGTCGCAATATTTGTTGCAACGGGAATCATGTGAACGTCACAAAGGCGGAGAAGGTCGTTGTCGTCAGGCTCAGATGCTTTCTTCGTGAGGGGGTCACGGAATAAAAGCAAAAGGTCGATTTCATTGCAGGAAATAAGAGAACCTATCTGCTGTGCGCCGCCCTGACTGCCTGCGAGGAACTTCTTTATGGGAAGACCCGTAGCATCTTCAATGAGCTTACCTGTTGTAGCAGTAGCGCAGAGTGAATGGTGACTTAAAATTCCGCAGTATGCAATACAGAATTGTGTCATAAGTTCTTTCTTTGAATCGTGTGCTATTAATGCAATGTTCATAAATCCACCGTCCTTAAAATTTTATTTATGCTTAATTAATAATATAATATAATAACACAGTTTTTTCTGTTTTTCAACACTTATTTCAGCTGTGAAAGCTTCAGCTCAACATTTTCTCCGCATATTCTTTTTGCGATTCTCATAAATGCGCCGTCACTTCTTTTTGTTTTAAGCTTTTTTTCGCTTACCGTGGAATACATGATGTTTTCTTCCTCGGGAATTATTCCTATAAGCTGAACAAGGGTTTTGTCTATAATTTCATCTACAGTAAGAAGTCTGCCTTTTTTTGCCGCCTTTATGTCATAGCGGTTGATTAAAAGCCTTGCCTCATTCACACCCTCGTCACGAAGAAGTGAAGCCACTGTTGAAGCACCCTTTACGGATACCTCGTCGGCGGTAGCAACCACAAGGGCTTTGGTTGCTCCCTGTGCAGCTCTTATAAAGCCTCTGCCCACACCTGCGGGAGCATCTATAAAAATGTAGTCAAAGCTTGTGTCGAGCTTTTCCGTGATGCTCTTTATTGCGTCTTCGTATTCTTCCTTCAGCACCGCTCTCGGAGAGGGGAGAAGATAGAGATTTTCATTGATTTTAAGTATGCTGTCCTCAATGCTGCAGCTTTCGTCGTAAACATCTGTCCAGGTGAAATTCACCCTGTCGGACACTCCGAGCATTATATCAAGTGAGGAAAGACCTGCATCGCAGTCAATAAGAAGGGTTCTTTTCCCGATTGAGGAAAAGTATAAGCCCAGATTCTTGCAGACGGTGGATTTACCTACACCGCCCTTACCGGAGGCTATAACTGTTTTGATTGCCATTTTAACACAACCTTATAGTGTGATATTCGGAATTCTGTTTAATATGTAGGGGACGGCATTCCTGACGTCCCGTATCTGTGGAATAAAAGGTTAGTATGATTTTATGTGGTACACAAAAAATTGTCTTCACGGGACATAATTGCAGTATTCAATATTTACCGGCGGGACACCGAGAGTGAATAGTGAATAGGTAAACCTAATCCCTGATGCCTATTGCCTATTGCATATTGCCTCAATCACCATATTACCTCGTTGTCGGGCTGAATTGTGGGTGAGGTGTCCATGGTTGAGAAATAATATTCAAAAATATCAGCCGCTACCTGTGCTGTTGATGAACCGCTGCCTGCATTTTCAATAACAACGGTGATTGCAATTTCGGGAGTTTCGTAAGGACCGAATGCAATAAGGAAGCCGTCGGTGCCTTCAACTATGTTGCCGTCAACCACAAGTGTCTTTTCAGCTGTACCTGTCTTACAGGCTACCTTGTACTGCAGTGAGCCGAGATAGGGTGCACAGGAGCCTTCGTTTGCAACAAGGTACATGCCTCGCTTTACCGTATCAAGGGTATCCTTGGAAATGTTGGTTTCAACCGCTATTTCGGGCTGATGGGAGTAGGTTGTTTCACCGAAATCGGAGGAAACAATCCTGTCGATAAGATAGGGAACATATCTTGTGCCGCCGTTTGCAATGCTTGCACAGTAGTTGTTCAGCTGCAGGGGGCTGAAGGAGTTATCCGACTGACCGATGGCGGCAAGAAGGGTTTCACCCGCCTTCCAGCCGAGTCCCAGAGAGTCTCGGTAGGCGATACCTGCAAGAATGCCTGCACTTTCGGAGATTTCAATGCCCGTTTTTGAGCCCAGACCGAAAAGTGATGAATATGTGTTCATTTTCTCAATGCCAAGCTGACGCGCCATTTCAAAGAAGAAAATGTTACATGAATGCTGAAGTGCCTGCTCGACATTTATGTGTCCGTGGGCGGTTTTATTGAAGCAGGCAAAAACCTGGTCGATATACTCATACTGACCTGTGCAGTAAACTCTTGAATCTGCGGTGATAAGTCCCTCTTCAAGAGCCGCAATTGCAATTACGGGCTTCATAGTGGAGCCGGGCGAATAAGTACTCTGAACCGCACGGTTCCACAGGGGCTTACCCGGGTCTGCTGCAAGAGCATCATAGTCCTCATAATATGTTGAAAGTGAGTAGTTGGGGTATGAGGAGCTTGCAAGCACCGCACCTGTTTTTACATCCTGAACAATTACCGCACCTGCGGGGGTAAGACCCTTTGCAAGGGCTTCGGAGTCGGTAACCGCCATAATCTGATTCTTAAGTGATTTATCTGCAATTTCCTGCAGATTTCTGTCTATTGTAAGAAAAACCGTATTGCCTGCCTTCGGAACAAGAGAATAGCTTTCAAGCACCTGCTTTCCCGAGGTAAGAGAAAGAGTTTTTGTTCCTGCAAGTCC
Organism: Acutalibacteraceae bacterium; assembly: GCA_045638965.1. Lineage (GTDB taxonomy): Bacteria > Bacillota > Clostridia > Oscillospirales > Acutalibacteraceae > RUG806. The sequence continues at coordinate 268,848 of JAZUCC010000007.1, forward strand.
TCGGAGATACTGCTCCGCAAAGCTTTCAATTCCGTTTTTTCCTATGTAGTCATTAAGCTGATAGCGTGTTTTTTCAAGCTCAGCCTTTTCCTCGTCGGAAAGAGAGGGGTCGGAGAGCTTTTCATCAAGAGCCGCCTTTGCCGCGGAATATTCCTCGGAGCTTATTGCACCTACAACACCGAGAATATGTGCCGCTGCAGTGCCGTCACCCGAGTATTTTCTCTGTGAGGAAGCATCTGCATCAACGCCGGGGAAAAGAATCCTGTTTTCCTTGATATAGCCCAGTGTTTCAACGGACACACCCTCTGCAAAGGTATAAGGCAGTGAGGTGGAGAAATAGAGCTTGTGCATGTTATATCTTACGCTTGCGATATTTCTTGCCTCGGTGCGGCTGTAGCCCTCAAGGGAATACATTTCAATCAGCACCTGCAGGCAGTCCTCGGCGGTTGCGTAGTCATTCACCGCACACACTGCGGAGGATTTGAGGTATTTCACCGCTGCCTCGGATTTTTCCTTATATGTAATTTTTCCCTCTTCATCAAAAACGAGAGGAAGAGTATCGAGCCATTTTTCGTTCTTTTCTTCAAGAATGCTTATAAGTGATGAGATAATTTTATTGATTGACTCATCATCACGGGGGAATTCAATGTAGTTGAAGGTAACAGTGTTTATAAGCTCATTATAGACAAGGGCATTGCCGCTGCTGTCCATAATTTCCCCTCGGGGCGCAGACACCGTAACATCATAGCTTGAAAGCGCGGGGTCAGCGGAATATTCCTCTGCGTTTGCTATCTGAATGTAGAAAAGCAGTGCGCAGAAGCCGAGGAAGAACACTCCGAAGAACAGAAATATTGAGATGACTCTTTTGTTGATTTTATCTTTCATAGAGACCTCAGAAGCTTACCTTATCATGGTGGAATGTTTTGGCAATTTTTTTAGTAAGAAAATATTCGGGGATACAGATTATAAGTGAGGTGATTATAACGGGAATCCACTGATGCTTTATAATGTCACCCATAATTTCGAATGAAAAGCTGCCTGTATCGTAAAGGCTTACCGCCGCAAGGTAAATTACAGTACCTGTGAGAGTGAAAATAAGGGCGGTAAGAAGAGTATTGCGCAGAGTATAGTGGGTCAGAAGTCCCGCTATGCAGAGCATTACAGGGAAAACAAATGCCCATAAGCCGTCTGTGACGGGGGATGCAGAATCCCATAAAGCACCTATAAAAATTCCGTAAAAGACGGCAGGAAATTCCTTTTCCGACATCGCTACCGCCACGCCCATGGGAAGCAGAGCAAGCACGGGGAAGGAAAGGCCCGTAAGGGGAATTACCGTAAACTGGAAAAGGTGCAGCACCAGAATTATCAGTGCGAATAAAGCCCTTCTTATGAGGGGATAGAAGCGTCTGATATTCATTTTCATTCTCCCGTGGTCTTACCTTCAAAGTCTGTGATTACAAACACGTCGGTAAGCTTTGTGAAATCAACCCCGGGGGTGATAAGAGCATAGGATGAGAGACCTGTCACATCGTTTCTTATTTCCTTTACCGTGCCGATGATAAGGTCCTTGGGATAAATACCGCCGATGCCCGAGGTGCAGACAATACCGCCCGAAACAACCGGTGTATTCTTTCTGAAGCCCGAAAGCTTTATGATTCCCTCCTGTGAAAGGAAATAGTCAGCCTCGGTGTAGCAGCTTTCTCTTGTTCTTATTTCATAAGCAGTAACGGAAATATCGGGATTGAAAAGGGTGTAAACCGTACAGTTGTTCTGGTTTACGGTGTTTACAACGCCTATGAGATTGTCGGCATAGATTACGGGGTCGTTTACGTTGATGCCGTCTGCACTGCCTGCGTTGAGAGTGAATGAGCCGTAGTAATCCGAGGTGTCACGCATAATGATTTCTGCGGGTACAAAGGTGAAATCGGGATTTTCCTCCTTTACTCCGAGGAAATCCTCATAAGCCTCAAGCTTATGCTTTGTTTTCTCATATTCTACCATTTCACTGCGAAGCTCATTGATTCTGCTTTCAAGCTCCTCAATCTGCTTCATATATACGCCCGAGGAAACAAAATAGCCGTTGAAATTCTCAAAGCTCTGAGCTATCTTCAGCGCCGCATTTTCAAGGGGTGTCATAACAAAGCTTACGGCAGAGGAAAGGGGAGAAGAGCCGCCTGTGGTGACTGCTGCGAAAAACACCGCAAGCAGCAGGGCACAAAGCACTGCCAGTGTTATTCTGAATTTTACTGATGAAAAAAACTTTTTCATTTAAGTTCTCCGATTATCTGAAAAGATTGAGGTTGTCCTTCTGCAGACAGACTGCAATACCTGTGATAACACAGTCAGTGGGATTTTCCGCAGTGTGTACGGTCATGCCTGTTTTTCTTTCAATGAGCTTATCAAGACCGCGCAGATTTGCACTGCCGCCCGTAAGGATAATGCCCGATGAAATAATGTCTGCAGAAAGCTCGGGGGGAGTTTTCTCAAGGGTCATGTGAATAGCATCAAGAATCTGATTGAGAGGCTCTGTAAGAGCGGTTCTTACATCATTTGATGTGACTTCACAGGTGCCCGGAAGTCCGTCGGAAAGATTTCTTCCCTTTACTGACATTGCACCCTCACCGCTGTAGGGAGCAGCAGAGCCTATTGAAAGCTTGATTTCCTCTGCAGTTTTTTCACCTATGAGAAGGTTATATGTTTTTCTGATATACTGAACTATTGCATTGTCGAAGGCATCACCCGCCACCTTTACTGTGCGTGAAGCAACAATGTCACCGAGGGAGATTACCGCAACCTCTGCAGTACCCGAGCCGATGTCAACAATCATGCTGCCCTTTGCCTCGGTAACTGTAAGTCCTGCTCCGATAGCCGCTGCCATGGGAGCTTCAATAAGGCTTACATATCTTGCTCCCGCCGCCTTTGCCGCATCGTGTACCGCTTTTCTTTCAACCTCTGTGATGCTCGAGGGAATGCAGATAAGCGCACGGGCTCTTGCAAAGAGTGTGCCTGCAGTTGCCTTCTTCATGAATATCTTAAGCATATCCGCCGTGATGTCATAGTCTGCAATAACGGAGTCCTTAAGGGGCTTTATTGCAGTAATGGAGCCGGGTGTTCTGCCCATCATGCTCTTTGCCTCGTCGCCGACGGCTACAACACGCTGGGGACTTGTTTTTACATCAACCGCAACCACTGACGGCTCACGGATGATGATCCCCTTATTTTTTGCACACACAAGAGTGTTACCTGTGCCGAGATCTATTCCGATGTCCTGTGAAAATAACATAATTTCTGCTTCCTTTGGTTTATATTGAATTTGCTGATTATTCATAAAAATCCACTTTGTAAATGAACTTTTATCAGTAGTCAGCATTTTTTTGGTAGGGGGGCGTCGCCCACGGCGCCCCGCTTACATACAGAAAAAACAACAGATGCTCAGCTCTGCAGCGGCACATTTTAAGTCCTGTGCAAATATGCTGCAAATTTTTCATATTTACTATGCGGGACGCCGTGGGCGACGTCCCCTGCAAATGAACGACTGAATTTCTGACACTTCATTCCGATTTTATTGCAAAAATCAGAATGTGTTGCTCATATCCTCTTCAACTCTTTCAACAACAACCTTATCGGTTCTTGATGTTGCAATCTTTTCCTTGAGAAGGCTATAGTAAAGCTCTTCATCAATGGGAAGCTCAACTGTCTTGTCAAGCCATGAGGAAAGGAATGCTGCGTTGGAGATTGTAAGTCCGTTAATGCCCTCTCTGCCGTCTGCAACAAGGGGCTCGTTTCTTAAAATGTGAGCAGCGAATGCATTCATAACACCTACGTGCTGGTCGTTGATGCCGTCTGTTTCAACTGTTACCCATTCACCCTTGATGCTGCCGAAGCCTTCTTCGGAATTCATTGTAAAGTCAGAAGTCAGCTGGTCAAGAAGGAACATTCTGATTTTGCCATCTTCACAGATAATCTTTGCCTTGTCGAGAGTGATTTCAAGACGGTTTGTGCCGGGGTAGTCACCTGTTGTGGTGATGAATGTACCTGTTGCACCGTTCTCGTATTCAACATAGATTGAAACATCATCCTCAACCTCGATATCGTGCCATTTGCCCTCGTGGCAGATAGCCTTTACCTTTGTGGGCATGCCGCATATCCACTGCCATAAGTCAAGCTGATGGGGGCACTGATTAAGCATAACACCGCCGCCTTCGCCTGCCCATGTTGCTCTCCATCCGCCTGAATTGTAGTAAGCCTGTGTTCTGTACCAGTCTGTAATAATCCAGCTTACTCTCTTCATTTCGCCGTATTCACCCGAGGAAACCATTTCCTTTACCTTACGGTAAATGCAGTTTGTTCTCTGGTTGAACATAATTGCGTATGTCTTATCGGTGGTATCAGCAACTGCGATGAGTTCATTTACCTGCTTTGTATAAACACCTGCGGGCTTTTCACTCATTACATGAAGACCTGCCTTAAGAGCTTCAATGCCGATGGGGGGATGGTCATAGTGAGGAGTTGCGATTAAAACCGCATCACAAAGACCTGAATTTATAAGCTCAGTTGCTGTGCTGAAGCACACTGCATCGGGAAGCTTTTCTTTAACGCGATCGAATTTCTTTTCGTCGATATCTGCAATACAGGGGATTTCGATTTCGGGCATTTTACCTGCAACAAAGTTGTTGATATGGCTCATACCCATGTTGCCGACACCGATAATGCCGACTCTTACCTTCTGTGACATAAGGACATCTCCTTTTTATTATAATTTAACAGAATAATTATAATATAGCCTTAAAATAATTGCAAGAGAAAAATTTAATTCGCAGAAAATTCGGAATCCGGAATTATGAATTCGGCGATTCGCACCTGTGGGCGTCGTCATCGAAATCCCGCTATAGAGAATAAAAAATGCTCCCCGTTTCCGAGGAGCAGAAAATAAATTGTATGTTTCTCCGGATTCCGAATTCTGAAATCCGAATTGCTTAAGCCATAAGCTGTCTGATGACTGCTTCGCAATCCTTTTTATCCATAATTTTGGGAACGGGATAAAGGGGATTGCCTTCCTTGAGTGCGCGTTCAACAATTGTGGGGATGTCATCCTCCTTGATACAGTCGAACTTTGCGGGAATGCCCATTTTTTCGTTCATTTCACGGATAGTTTTAATGAAGAGCTTTGCCTTCTGCTCGTCGTTCATACCCATTGTGGGAAGACCTGCAGTATCAGCAAGCTTTGCCAGCTTCTTGTAAGCTGTTTTTCCGTAGTAATCGAGAACATAGGGGAGAATTACAGCATTTGCAAGACCGTGGGGGATACCGTAATGACCGCCGAGGTTATGTGCAATTGCGTGAACATAGCCGACATAAGCTCTTGTGAAAGCAACACCTGCAAAGAATGATGCTTCAAGCATATTCTTTCTTGCTTCAAGGTTCTTACCGTCCTCATAGGCTGTGTAGATGTTATCAAAAATCATTCTTGTAGCCTTAAGAGCAGCCTTCTTTGTGCCGGGAGTGTTGCTCTTACCGATGTAAGCTTCAACTGCATGGGTAAGTGCATCCATACCTGTGGTTGATGTGATGTGCTTGGGAAGACCTACTGTAAGCTCGGGGTCAAGCACTGCAACCTTGGGAATAAGGTGATTATCATTGATTGCGTTCTTCTCGTGGGTGATGGGGTTGGAAACAACCGCAGCAACGGTGGTTTCGGAGCCTGTGCCTGCAGTTGTGGGAACAGCAAACAGGGGAGGCAGCTTCTTCATAACCTTGAGAACACCGCGCATCTGGGGAATTGTTTTGTCGGGGCGGGCAATTCTTGCACCGCAGGCCTTTGCACAGTCCATGGGTGAGCCGCCGCCGAAGGCAATAATACCCTCGCAACCGTTTTCAAGGTAAAGCTCAACCGCATCCTCAATATTTCCGATGGTGGGATTGGGCTGAACACCGTCAAAAACAACATAGCTTATGCCTGTGTTTTCGAGCTCTTCAAAAAGGCTGTCAAGAAGCTTGAGAGACATAAGTCCCTTGTCGGTTACAACAAGCACCTTTGAAACGCCCTTTTCCTTAACGGTGAGGGGAAGCTGCTTTACTGCGCCAGCACCTGAAAGAAGCTCGGGCTTTCTCCAGTCAAGAAACTGTGAGCCGACAAAAAGAGCCTTCTGATAAACTCTGCAATAGGCATTGAAAAGTTTAGACATGGTTTTCTTCCTTCCGTAAGATTTTTCTACTATTATATACCAATGGATTTTGAAATTCAATAAGGCAATTGAAAAAATATTGTAAAGCTATATTGCTTTACGTGGAGGAGATTGCTGTCAAGCCTTTACCTTTTCAAGTCTTATCATATTCCAGCTCATTGCCTTGAGTGAAGCCTTGAGCATTCTGCCGTCAAGCTCGGGAAGAGCCTTTGTGACGGGGGCAACATTCTGACATTCGCGGGTGTTTCTTACGTCAAAATCATTGTGTTCAAGTGCAACATGCTCAACTACTCTGAAGCCATCGAAATCGCAGAGCTTTGTTTCAAGCACAATATCATCGTGAAGGTCGCGGTTAATTGCAAATATGGTAAGGGCTTCGCCGTCCTCGGAAAGTACTGCGGCGGTGTCAACATCGGGAACATCGCAGTACCATTTTGTGTCATACTTTGAGGTATCGTAAATGCCCTGAAGCACATGACCTCTGCCGTATTTTGATGCAAACATGAAGGGATAGAAAATGGTCTGCTTCCATGCTTCACCGCCGTCATCGGTCATAATGGGAGCGATGACATTCACAAGCTGTGCAATACATGCAATCTTTACTCTGTCGCAGTGACGAAGAATAGAGTTGAGAAATTCGCCGACAACAAGAACATCGGCAAAGTTATAAACGTCCTCAAGAAGGTGGGGAGCCTTTGACCATTTTTCAAATTCTGCACCGTTTGAATGATACCATACATTCCATTCGTCGAAGGAGATGTCGATTCTCTTTTTAGAGTGGCGCTTGCCCTGAACATAGTCAAGTGCCGCAATAACACTTTCAATGAAGCGGTCTGTTTCAACACCCTTTGCAAGGAAGTTTTCAAGATAATTGTCATTATTGTTGTGGTACTGATGCATTGAAACATAATCAACATGGTCCCATGCAATATCAAGAGCGGTGGTTTCCCATTCACCGAAGGCCTTCATGCCCCAGCTTGAGCTGCCGCAAAGCACTGTTTCAATTGTGGGGTCAGTCCACTTCATGACCTTTGCTGCCTCATAGGCTGTTCTGCCGTATTCATAAGCAGTTTTTGAGCCCATCTGCCAGGGACCGTCCATTTCGTTGCCGAGACACCACAGCTTTACATCATAGGGAAGCTCACTGCCGTATTTCTTTCTCAGATCACTTAAATATGTACCGCCCTTGTGGTTGCAGTATTCAACAAGCTGTCTTGCCTCGTCGGGTCCTCTTGTACCGAGATTTACAGCCATCATGGGTGCGGTATTTGCCTTTTTGCACCACTTCATGAATTCATCCGTACCGAATTCATTGGTTTCAAGCGTACCCCATGCAAGCTCCAGTCTTTTGGGTCTGTCTGCAACGGGACCGATACCGTCCTCCCAGTTATAGCCTGAAACGAAGTTGCCGCCGGGATAACGGACTATCGGAACATCAAGCTCCTTTACGAGGTCAAGCACGTCCTCACGGAAGCCGTTTTCGTCTGCCTTCGGATGTCCGGGCTCATAAATGCCGCCGTAAACACATCTTCCGAGGTGCTCAACAAATGAGCCGTAGATTCTTTTGTCGGTAAGACCTACTCTGAATTCGCTTGCAAGTGTAAGTTTTGCGTATTTCATAAACTGTTCTCCTTAATTATATAGAAACTCTGCGAGTTTTTCCTTGTTCTGTGAAAAATCAACCACAAGAACTGCCTGATAGTTCTTTGTGTCGTTATACCATGTGCCGTCTGCAGGTACTGTCAGCTGCTCAATGTCTCCGCCGAGACAAAGCACCGCCTTCATAAGAAGGGAAAAGAATTCTCCCTTGCCTATTGAGCATTCAATTGTCGAGGCAATTTCCTTGGCGGTTTTAAGAAGAGTGAAGGGATTTGACAGGGGGAGCTTCTTCAATACAAGGGAAATAACCTCTCTTTGTCTGCCCGTTCTGTAAAAATCGTCCTGGCCCTTTCTTATTCTGCAATATTTCAGTGCATTCACACCGTCAAGCTCAATATCCGTGCCCGGCTCTGTTATAAAGCCCTCTTTTGCAAGTGCGGAGGCTTCAATTTCGTCGATTTCGGGAATTGTGACACCGCCCACCGCATCAATAATTTTAATGAACATATCATAGCCGACCTTTGCATAGTCGTCAATTCTTATGCCGAAGTTATATTCAATGGTGTCGCAAACAAGCTGGGGGCCGCCGTAAACACAGGCTGCATTCAGCTTCATGTTGCCGTAGCCCGGAATGTAAACATAGGAGTCGCGCAGGAAGGAGGAAAGCTTTATCTGTCCGTTTTTTGAGTCAATTGACATTATTATCATTGCATCGGAGCGTGAGGAGGATTCTGTTTCGAGAGTGTCAATGCCGAGAAGCAGAATATTGTAAACCAAGGGTGAGCTGAGAAGGTCACGGTCATCTTCAATGTGAACATTTTCCGAAAATTCCTTTTCCTCATAATCGGAAAGCACATAAGACACCGTTACGCCTGCGAAAATGAAAAGTGCAATGACAGTGCAAAGCAGAGCAGTCAGTACCTTTTTTGCTGTGCCCTTTGATTTTTTCTTCTTTTTTCTGCCGCTGTTTTTCAGGGGCTTGTTGCTTTTCGGTGAGGATACTGTTGCGGTAATCTTTCCTCTTTCGGTTACAATATCACCGAATGAGTAATCACCGGGACGTCTGTTAAGCTCATCCGCATTGATTTTTTCAGTGTAGGCATTTGTCTGCCTGTCCTTCTTTATATTTTCCTTACGGGAGTTGAAATAGATATCATCAGCCATACTGTCTGTCCCCTTTTTTTCTGCTGATATTGTGCGGAAACCCCGCAACTATATTTTATCTTGTCACGGTACAAAATACAACATTTATTTTGAAAATATCTTAAAAAAGTACCTCAATTAAATTTTTTTAACATTTGAAAAATAATCCTTGAAAATTCCGCAGAGTTTATATATAATGATGTTTATACTTGTATTATGCGGAGTTTTATGTAATGTTAGGAAAAATGGTTAAAGTCAGGGTGACGAAGCCGTGTAATTTTTTTGAACTCCGTACCGGTGTCAGATATATCATAAATTACGGGACTGCCGAGATTCAGAGTGAAAAGAAAAGCTTCACTCTGGGAGCTTATATTCTCGGGGTCAATCATCCGGTGCGCGTTTTCGAGGGGAAGGTTATTGCGGTTCTCCGATACAACGACAACAGACGGTCCGTGCTTGTCGTTGCACCCAAGAACATGAGAAGGATCGATTATGAAATAAGAGATGTGCTTGAATTCAACGAGCCGAGGGATTCATATTCTCTTGACTGTCTTTATGAGCATTCATGCGGTGCGGTGGTTTTCCGCCGTATCAATGAGGAATACCGCTTCCTGCTTATAAAGAACAGGCGCAGTAATAACTGGGGCTTCCCCAAGGGACACATGGAAAAAGGGGAGACCAGAGAGGAAACTGCAATAAGAGAGGTTCTTGAAGAAACGGGTCTGCATATAAATATATTACCCGGCTTCTGCAAGGATTCCCAGTACAAGATAGGCACCAGAATCGAAAAGCGCGTTGAGGTTTTCCTTGGCTCTACCGAGGATACGCAGACCGTTATCCAGCGCGAAGAAATTGAAGACTATATCTGGCTTCGCTACAACGAGGCACTTGACAGACTGAAATTTGACAACGATAAGGATATTCTTATTTCCGTAAGGGAATACATGCTTGAAAACGGTATCAACTGATCAGGAGAGATTACACAATGACAGAACAACTTACAACCTGGTTTGCTTCGCTTTTCAGCGACGGCACAAGCCACGAGCTTATTATCTTTCTTACATCCCTTTTACCCATTCTTGAATGCAGGGGCGGCATGATTCTTGCAAAGCTTTTTGAAATCAATTTCTTCAAGGCTTTCATCATCTGCTACATAGGTAATATGATTCCCATGCCCTTTATTGTTCTCTTTATCAAGGAGATTTTCAAGTTCATGAGGAAGCATAACATTCTTGTGGGCTTCATTGAAAAGCTTGAGGGTAAGACTGCAAAGAATGCCGATAAGGTGCTTAAATACAAGCAGTGGGGACTTCTTGCATTCATTGCAATTCCTCTTCCGGGAACCGGCGGCTGGACGGGCTCACTCTTTGCCGCGCTTTTAGGCATTGATTTCAAGAAGGCAATTCCCGTTATTGCACTCGGCGTGTTTATTGCCGATCTTATCATGTCAGTTGTAACCTATGGTGCAGGTGCCATATTCAATTTCTGATAAACAGGTGAAAATATGAGAAAGTTTCAGATAAAGCCCGGTGACAGCAAGCCCTTCTTTATTCTGTCACTGATAAACGGCGGGTTATATGCAGTCTGGTTCATAGTCTATATCGTTTGCGCTGCTCTTCGTGCATCTGCCTTCAGCTCTGCACAGACCAGCATGCTGGCAAGCGGATATACCTCATTTACCGTGGAGGTTACATCTCCCATGTTTGCGGTGCTCAGAGCTGCTGCGTATGCTCTTCCCGTTGTTCTCGGTATATGGATTATTTATTATTTTGTAAAAGAGCGCAAGGGAACAAGCCTTTGTAATAACAGCATCATTCTGTCGGTTTTTGCTGCTGATGCATTAAGTGCACTTATCTGTGCGGCTGACATCACCATGCTTCACATGATATTCTGATGCTTGACAAACCTTGTTTTTTATTGTAAAATCCTTTTCAATACAATGCTTTGACGGGAAGAAGTAGCAGCTGTCACGGACTTTCAGAGAGCAATCGGCAGGTGGAAGATTGCAGTCGTGCTTTTGTGAATACATCCCCGAGCTTCGCACCGAACACTAAAGTAAGTAGGCTGCGGCGGTGGCATCCGTTATTGTGCGAGACTCATTTTTATGAGCCGTTAAGGGTAATTTCGTGAGGAATTACCGAAAAAAGGTGGTAACACGGACTTACGGTCTGTCCTTTTATTCAAGGGCAGACTTATTTTTTTGTTAATTATTCATTACTATAAAGGATGGTATTCTATGAAAATCTATGACGAACTCAAGGCAAGAGGACTTATTGCCCAGGTTACAAACGAAGAGGAAGTAAGTGAGCTTGTAAATAACGGTAAGGCAGTTTTCTATATCGGCTTTGACCCCACTGCCGATTCTCTTCATGTAGGTCATTTTATGGCGCTTTGTCTTATGAAGAGACTTCAGATGGCAGGCAACAAGCCCATTGCTCTCATCGGCGGCGGTACTGCACACATAGGTGACCCCTCAGGCAGAACCGATATGCGTTCAATGATGACAAAGGAAACAATTGAGCATAACAGTGAATGCTTCAGAAAGCAGATGGAGCGCTTCATTGAATTCGGTGAGGACAAGGCTATGATGGTAAACAATGCCGATTGGCTTCTTGACCTTAACTATGTTGAGCTTTTAAGAGAGGTCGGCGCATGCTTCTCCGTTAACAATATGCTTCGTGCCGAATGCTACAAGCAGAGAATGGAAAAGGGACTTTCATTCCTTGAATTCAACTATATGATCATGCAGAGCTACGACTTTTTAGAGCTTTACAGAAAATACGGCTGTAATCTTCAGTTCGGCGGTGACGACCAGTGGTCAAACATGCTCGGCGGCCGTGAGCTTATCAGAAGAAAGCTTGATAAGGAATCCCATGCTATGACAATCACTCTTCTTCTTAACTCCGAAGGAAAGAAGATGGGTAAGACCGTAGGCGGCGCAGTATGGCTCGATCCCAACAAGACCAGTCCCTATGACTTCTACCAGTACTGGAGAAATGTCGGTGATGCAGACGTGCTTAAGTGCATCCGTATGCTTACCTTCCTTCCTCTTGAAGAAATTGATAAGATGGATGCATGGGAGGGCGCACAGCTCAATACTGCAAAGGAAATTCTTGCATTCGAGCTTACAAAGCTTGTTCACGGTGACGAGGAAGCTACCAAGGCACAAGCTGCAGCACGCGCACTTTTCGCTGACGGCGGCAGTGATGCTCCCGCCGCTCCCGTATCCGAGGAGGATTTCCGTGACGGTGCAATTGATATCCTTACAATGCTTGTAAAATCCGGACTTACCCCTACCCGCTCCGAGGCAAGACGTGCCGTTGAGCAGGGCGGTGTTACTGTTGACGGTGAAAAGGTAACCGATATTAAAAAGGCATACACAAAGGAAGAAATCGGTGAAGGACTTCTTGTCAAGCGCGGCAAGAAGAGCTTCAAGAAGATTGTTGTTGAATAAAAAAAAGGCTCTCCGAAAGGGGAGCCTTTTTGAGGCAATAGGCAATAGGCAATAAGCAATAGGCAATAGGCATTAGGCATTAGGCAATAGGCATTAGTGTATAGGTCGTCGCCCATCAGTGCAGATTGCGTTTTTCGGCAGAAAATATATTTTACGGTTCTATGAATTCCGAATTCTGAATTCCGAATTTTACTCCTGTTCTTTATCAAGAATGATTTTTCCTATTCTTCTTATTTCAACTGTTGTTTCAATTTCAATATCGCAGATTTCAGATAATTTTGCACCGCCGTTTATAATGCTGTTGTAAAAGCCGTTGTTCGTGAGATTTATTCTTCTGCCGAGGTTGAATACATCATAGTTATGTGTATATAAGGTTTCGTGAATGCATTGCGACACAATGTCCGTAATTTTTACTGCTGCTTCCATTGCAATTGTTTCAGTGTCCGATTTTGAAAGACCCTTGAAATGCTCCGACTGAAATTCGGGAATATCGCACCGCAGCGTGGTTTTTATGGTAAAATTTGCCCTGCCGTCTTTTATCTCTGTGTCGATTCTTGTATTGCAGTCAATTATTTCAAGTGTTGCTTTACCCTTGTCCGATTCAACGGTAAGGTCAGCATTTTCCATGTCATTGCTTATAATCACAAGTCCGAGTGTCATTTCGGGCGAAAGTGTGATTGTGCTTCCGTTTTTTCCGAAAACCGCTGTGCCTGCAAGAAGCACCTCCTTGCCCTTGCTGTAGGCATTTTCCTTGATGTCAATTATAGGACAGTATGCACTGTCCGTTTCACCCATAACGGAATTCAGAAAGCGGTAAAGGGGGGTGTATATGCTTCTTCCCGTATGCTTATACGATGAAACTGCCGCATGAAGAATATTTCCCGCAGAAACATTCTGCCCGAAATCTGCCGATACCACATCGGATGCCTTGTTCTTTGCCACGGCAAACAGAATGTCCGTTCTCGTGGTGTATTCACGGCGGAAGAAATCAAGCACCTCGCTGAGCTTTTCCTTTGCTGTTGAATAGCCTAAAATCAGTATTCTTGCCTGTGAAAAAAGGGGAATCTGCCCCGTGATAACAGAAATACTGTTCATTGCCATACCTATTGTTTCACCCTCAAAAAGATAGCATTTTGTAAGGCTCGGAGCGGATATGGAGTTTGAGTCACTTCCCGCAGAGAAGCTGTCAAGTCCTTCAATTGTCACCTTGTAAATCCCGTTCTCAAAGTCTATTCCTATGGCTTCAATTATAAGCCTTTCATTAAGCTCAACTATTTCAATTTCACTGCAGGAGCAAAGCAGCATTATAGTGCATATAAGAAGCACTGCCGTTAATTTCTTCAAGCCTTTTCCCTTTTGCCCTTTCTTCTGTTAATGAGTGTGACCGTAAGGGGAATCACCCCTATAAGTGCAACAAAAATGATTTCAACAGCCCTTGATGACACCGCCTCGGAAAACACTGCCACTGTCTGTGAGGTGAAAAGATATACACAGAAAATTCCCACTGTCAGCAAAAGTGACACGGGGATTTTTTTTATTCTCCCGAAGCCCTGCGAAAGAGCATTCATTCCCGTGTTTATCAGAAATGAAAGCTGAACGAAGCTGCAAAGCACCCACACTCCCGTAAGAATGTCATCAAGCCGTTCAAAAATGCCGAATTTTGCAATAACCGTAAGAGTATATAAGGGGAAAATCTGATCGTTTCCGTATTCTCCCGTAACACCTGAAAGCACCGTGAGAATCACCGTTGTTACCAAGGAAAAAATTACTGACCATTTAACCGCCATAGCTCCTGTTCTGCCGTTAATATCAGGTGCATTTATGTGAAGAGTAAGAAGCTCTGCCGCCCGTACGCTGACATAAAAGGCAAAGGCGGTAACAGGGGCTATTCCCTCTGTGAAAATGGGCTTCAGGTTTACAAATCTGAATTCACCCGTTACGGAAATAATAATAAAAAGTACACTGATCCCGAGAATAAAAAACAATATGCACGATGCTCTTGAAATGGCTTCAAGTCCTTTGAGAGAGGCATAGAATGCCGCCGCAAGCAACAGGAAAATCATGAAATAAAGCTCGGAATTCGGGAACATAACGGTGCTTATAAAAAGCTCAAAGCGGGCAGTACCGATTCCCGCAAACCATATAAAGGAGAGGGTGTAGATTATCGCAAGAAGCTTTGCTGCAAAAGGGCTGATTTTTCCTGCCGAGGTAATGATGCTGCTGTTGCCGTTTATCTTCAGTGTATAAATGAGGATAATGCAATATATCAGCTCAATGAACATAACGGGGATGGCGGTAATGATTCTGTCTCCCGAGGGAAGATATGCCGCCGAGGGCAGCATAAAGGTAAAAAGTGATATTATTCTGCAAAGAAACAGCACACAGAACATCTGTGAGGTGCTGACTCTTCCCATTGCTTTCATTAAAAACGCATCTCCCCGATAAGATTATTCTTTTGATTTTTAGTCCAGCTTCTGCGTATTATTGCATCGGTCTGCGCGCGTCGCACAAATGGGGACAGCGGAGCGGAAAAGGGTATGCCGTAGGGTGACACCGAGCAGATGTCAATTATCATGATTCCGAGCCCCAGCATTATGCCGTAAAGCCCCGTAAAGCCGCCGATAATAATGAAGCCGAAGCGCAGAATTGCCACAGGCTCATGAAGCTTTGAAATGACCGATGAGGAAATTGCCGTAAGAGCAACAACAATAAGCATGGGTGCTGCAATAAGCCCCGCTGTCACCGCCGCATCACCGATTACCAATGCTCCCACAATGCTTACCGCATGACCTACGGAGCGGGGCATACGAAGCCCAGCTTCACGCACAACCTCATAGATAAAGTGGATTGTCAGTGCTTCAACCATTATGGGAAAGGGTGTTTTTCCCGTTGCCGCCGATATACCGTACATGATGTCTGCCGGCATAATTTCGGGATGAAACAGGCTTATTGCCACAAATGCACCCGGAAGCACTGCCGCAATAATGAAGCAGATTATGCGAAGAAGGCGCATGAATATCGCATAATAAGTGCTTGAAAGGTAGTCGTCAATTGCATGGAAATAGTCGATGAAAAGATACGGAACTATAAGTGCAAAGGGGGTTCCGTCACAGATAAGTCCCACTCTGCCCTCCATAAGCTTTGCCGAAAATGTATCGGGGCGCTCGGTAATGCCTGTATCGGTGAAAAATGAGGGATGTCGGTTATCAAGAAAGGGACGAAGATATCCCGAGCCCAGCACCGCTTCAAGCTCAATTTTTTCAAGCCTCTTTGTAACATCCGAAAGCAGTCTGTCGCTTACCTTGTCTTTGATGTAACAGACAAGAACGGGAGTGTTGCTTGCTTTTCCTACAGTTATCTGTCTTATTACAAGAGACGGGGTGCGCAGTCTTCTTCTTATAAGGGTAGCATTGTCCTTGAAATTGTCGGAAAAGCCCTCCTGTGAGCCTCTTTCGTTCTGCTCGCTCTGCGGCTCATTCACCGCACTTTTCGGAAAGCCCTGAAAGGGGAAGGAAAAGGCACTTTTCCCGCCCTCGTATATCAGCACAAGATTTCCCGAAATTATGTCCCTTGCGCAGTCTGCAATGCTTGTTTTTTCTTTCATGTTCGTCCCCTTGAAAAGGGACTTCCTTATTACCTCATCTGCGCTCATTCCATCGGGAATTACACAGTCTGTTACAGGCTTTATAATGCTTTCCGTGATTTTTATTTCATCGCACATGCCGTCAAGAATAAAGACAAAAGCGCGTATGCCCGAAAAATCTATTTCTCTTTTTACAAGGTCAAAGCTTCCCGAAAAGCTTCGGGTTATGCTTTTCTCGTCAAGAGAGACATTGCCTGTTATATATGCTGAATCAGTCTGCTGCTTCAAAATTTTCTCATCCTTTCTCTTATTATGTATTGCCTGAAATTATCAGGATATACTAAATGCGGAAAGGATGATTTTATGCTTATTTCGTTTGTGAGAACGGGTATTTTACTTATAGTTATTGTTATTGCAGTGCGTATTATGGGTAAACGGCAGATAGGTCAGCTTCAGCCTGCAGAGCTTGTTGTGACAATACTGCTGTCGGAAATGGCGGCAACCCCCATGCAGGATAACGATATCCCCATGCTCAACACCCTTGTTGCAATAGCGGTGCTTGTAAGTCTTGAAATTCTCATGTCTGTTGCAAGCATGAAAAGTCTTCGTATAAGAAGTCTTCTGCAGGGAAATTCCCTGATACTTATAAGAAACGGCGTTATTGACCAGAGCCAGATGAAGCGTCTGCGATTTACTCTTGATGACCTTCTTGAGGCTCTTCGGCAGAAGGATGTTTTTGATATCTCCGATGTGCAGTATGCAATTGCCGAAACCGACGGTACTTTGAGTGTGCTTCTGAAAACAGAAAAAAGAAATGTTACCCTTGAGGATATGGATATAAAGAAAAAGGACAGCGGGCTTTCCTGTGTTGTTGTAATGGACGGCAGAATTATCCGCTCCGATTTCAAGGACTGCGGGATGAATGAGAATAAGCTTCAGGCACTTATAAGGAAAACAGGGGAGAGGATTGAAAATATCTTTCTTCTGACGGTTGATAAAAACGGAAACTATAATTTCATAAGAAAGGAATAATTATGACAAAGAGACTTGTTATCGCATTTCTTTTTCTTCTGCTTTCATTTCTTGTAAGCTTTTTCAGTGTCAGCTTCGTTATAAATGAAATAGATAAAACGATTGAGACTATTGACAGTATTTCCGATGAAAGACTGTGTGCACAGGAAATTCTTTCAATGTGGCAGGAAAACAAGAAATATTTTCCCTTATTTCTCAAGCACACCGATGCCGACAGCATTGAAAGGTATTATCTTGAGCTTGAAGCGGCATTGAAAGACGACGATGCCGATGAGATTGGTAAAATTCTTTACAGGCTTCGCGCCTTTTTAAGTGTTACCGCCGAGGGCGAGAAAATAAAATCCGAAAATATTTTTTAGTTTCCTCTTTACTTTTATAATAATATTATATATAATAAACTGAACTTTAATTTTTTTATCGGGGTATTGCGCCCTTTTTTCAGAACGGAGGCACAAAGTTGTCGCATAACAAGGAAGCCTTTCCCGTTGTTTCCCCTGCGGAGATGGCACAGCAAAGAGAATATATTGAAAAGATAAGAGCAATCCTTCAGGTGAAATATCCCGAGGGTAATCCGAAGGCTTTTGTTCATACATACGGCTGTCAGGGAAATGTTGCCGACTCCGAAAGAATTAAGGGTCAGCTTGCTGAAATGGGCTATGTCTTCACCGAAAGCCGTGAGGAGGCAGATTTTGTTCTCTTCAACACCTGTGCGGTGCGTGAGCATGCCGAGGACAGGGTTTTCGGAAATGTGGGTGCTCTCAAGCCTCTTAAAAATGCAAAGAAGGATATGATAATTGCTCTTTGCGGATGCATGATGCAGCAGACACATGTGTGGGAGCGAATCAAGAAAAGCTATCCCTATGTGAATATTGTGTTCGGCACCTTTGCGGTTCATAAGCTTCCCGAAATGCTTTATAAGGCTCTGCGCTCGGGCAAGCGTGTTTTTGAAACCGCCGAGGGAACGGGTGAAATCGCCGAAGGGCTTCCCGTATATCGTGACCGTGATTTCAAAATGTGGCTTCCCATAATGTACGGATGTAACAATTTCTGCAGCTACTGTGTTGTTCCTTATGTCCGTGGCAGGGAAAGAAGCCGCAGCCCCGAGGAGGTTATTAAGGAAGCAAAAGAGCTTATCGCTCTCGGTGCAAAGGAAATCACCCTTTTAGGACAGAATGTCAATTCCTACGGCAAGGGAAGTGCCGACGGAATGAATTTTCCGAAGCTTCTTAAAATGATAAACGACCTTCCGGGTGACTTCAAAATCCGCTTTATGACATCCCACCCCAAGGATTGCACAAAGGAGCTGCTTGATACAATGGCAGCCTGTGAAAAGGTTGCGCGTCATCTGCATCTTCCTTTCCAGTCGGGCAATAACCGTGTGCTCAAGGAAATGAATCGCGGCTACACAAGAGAGGACTATATCGGACTTATAGAATACGCACGAAGCGTAATGCCCGATATTTCAATCACAAGCGACATCATCGTAGGCTTCCCGGGTGAAACCTATGAGGAATTTCTCGATACACTTTCACTTATAAGTGAGGTTAAATTCACATCCCTGTTCACCTTTATCTTCTCTGTAAGAAAGGGAACAAGGGCAGAAAAAATGGATGACCCCGTACCCTACAAGGAAAAATCCGCCTGGTTCACAGAGCTTCTGAAGCTTCAGGAATCAATCGCCGCCGAGCGATGCGCTTCAATGGTTGATAAAACCTATGAGGTGCTTGTAGAGGGCTTCACAAAGGAAGAGGACGGCAGGCTTACGGGCAGAACCGACGGAAATATAAATATCGATTTCGAGGGGGACCCCTCACTTATCGGCACTTATGCCAATGTAAAGGTAACAAAAGCACTCAACTGGATATTATCAGGTGAGCTTGTTAAATAAATATATCTGAACGGAGACAAACAAATGGACATTATCACAGCAACAAGAGAACTCGGCAAGGCAATTCAGGCAGACGAAAGATACCTTGCTTTCCAGGAAGCACAGAAGGCTAATGAAAATGATATAGAGCTCAACGGCCTTATCGGCAAGCTTAATCTTATTCAGCTTTCCTATCAGAATGAATCACAGAAGGAAGAGCCTGACAACGCAAAGCTTGAAGGCTACGACAGTGAATTCAGATCAATCTACGGACAGATCATGCTTAACGAAAATATGAGAAAGTACGAAGAAGCAAAGGGCGAGGTTGATGCAATGATGAATCACGTAATCCAGCTTCTTACTCTCTGCGTAAACGGTGACGACCCCGAAACCTGCGAGGTAAAGGCACCCGATGAAGCATCCTGCGGCGGAAACTGCGCATCCTGCGGCGGCTGCGGCTGATAAAACAGATTAACTAATTTTTAAGGCAAGGAAGAAAAAAGATGGCAGAATACACGCCTATGATGAGGCAGTATTTCAAAATTAAAGAGCAGTATCAGGACGCACTTCTTTTCTATCGTCTCGGAGACTTCTATGAAATGTTCTTCGACGATGCGAAAACCGCATCCCGTGAGCTTGAGCTTGTACTGACAGGTCGTGACTGCGGTCAGGAGGAAAGAGCACCCATGTGCGGAATTCCTTTTCACGCAGCCGAAAACTATATTGCGCGCCTTGTTGCAAAGGGCTATAAGGTTGCAGTATGTGAGCAGACCGAGGATCCCGCACAGGCAAAGGGCATTGTAACCCGTGATGTTATAAGGGTTGTAACGCCCGGTACCGTTACCGAAAGCATCATGCTCGACGAGGAAAAGAACAATTATCTTGCATGTGTTTATCTCGGTGAATGCACTGCAGGCATGTCCTTCTGTGATGTTTCCACAGGCGAGCTTTATGTCAGCACGGAAACAGGTATGGGGCTTTCCGATAAGATAATAAACGGTCTTGCCCGATTTGCTCCTGCAGAGCTTGTGTGCAATGAAGCACTTACGGGAGACAGAACTCTTAAGGCATATATAGCAAGAAAAACGGATATTTTAGCATCCGTAAGAAGTGAGGAATCCTTTTCCGAGGCAATTGATATTGCAAAGCGTCATTTTGCAGGTAATACAGATATTGATAACCTGCAGGAGGAAACCGTAAGGTCTCTCGGCGGGCTTCTTGCTTATCTTTATTCCACACAGAAAAATTCCCTTGCCAATATAACTGAAATCAAGGTCTATAACGACGAAAAATATCTTTCCCTCGGTGCGGTAACAAGAAGAAATCTCGAGCTTACCGAAACCGAGAGAAGAAGAGAGAAAAAAGGCTCTCTTTTATGGGTGCTTGATAAAACCCGCACTGCAATGGGTAAAAGACTTCTGCGCAGCTGGGTTGAACAGCCCCTTATAAATCTTTCGGGAATCACAAGCCGTCAGAATGCGGTAGGTGAGCTTTACGAAATGAATCAGCTTCGTGCAGAGCTTTCCGATGCACTTACGGGCATCAACGATCTTGAAAGAATCACCACCCGTGTGGTTTACGGCTCGGCAAATGCAAAGGAGCTTCGCAGCCTTTATGCCACCACTCTGCAGCTTCCTGAAATAAAGGAAATGCTTCAGTGCTTCAGCTGTTCAATGCTGAAGGATCTTTATAACAGGCTTGACACTCTTGATGAAATAAGAGAGCTGATTTCCGCATCAATCGTTGATGATCCGCCCTTCTCCGTAAGAGAGGGCAACATGATCCGTGACGGCTACTGCAGTGAGCTTGACGAGCTTCGTGTAATTGTAAACGGCGGGAAGGATTTCCTTGCAAGAATAGAAGCCGAGGAGCAGGAGAAAACAGGCATCAAGAAGCTTAAAATCGGCTACAACCGTGTTTTCGGCTACTATATTGAGGTTCTTAATTCCTTTAAGGAATATGTTCCCGAGCATTACATAAGAAAGCAGACTCTTTCAAGCTGTGAAAGATATATCACTCCCGAGCTTAAGGAGCTTGAATCAAAGGTCCTCGGCGCGCAGGAGAGAATATCAAAGCTTGAATATGAGCTTTTCAATGATGTACGTCTTAAAATTGCCGATGCACAGTTCAGACTCAGAAGCACAGCACTCGTGCTTGCTACAATCGACACACTCTGCTCTCTTGCACAGGTGGCACTTAATAATAACTATGTCCGCCCCGATGTGCATATGGGCGATACAATAGAAATAAAGGACGGCAGACATCCCGTTGTTGAAAAATTCCTTGATGATGCCCCCTTTGTTCCCAATGACACTCTTCTTGACGGAGACGAAAACCGTGCGGCAATCATCACAGGTCCCAATATGGCAGGTAAATCAACCTACATGCGACAGACCGCAATAATTGTCCTCATGGCGCAGATTGGCTCATTTGTTCCCGCTGCATCCGCATCAATCGGCATTGTTGACAGTATCTTCACCCGTGTCGGTGCATCCGATGACCTTGTAGGCGGTCAGTCAACCTTCATGACAGAAATGAGCGAGGTTTCCTCAATTCTTGCAAATGCCACTTCAAGAAGCCTTATTATTCTTGACGAAATCGGCAGAGGCACCTCCACCTATGACGGCATGAGCATTGCACGTGCGGTGCTTGAATATGTCAGCGACAAGAAGAAAATCGGTGCAAAAACACTTTTTGCCACACACTATCACGAGCTTACGGAGCTTGAAGGAAGCCTTCAGGGTGTTAAAAACTACAACACCTCCGTTAAAAAGCGCGGTGATGATATAACCTTCCTTCGCAGAATTGTCCGCGGTGCGGCAGACGGCAGCTACGGTATCGAGGTTGCAAAGCTTTCGGGTATTCCGTCGTCTGTTGTGTCCCGTGCAAGGGTAATTCTCAAGGAGCTTGAGGAAAACGGTGCGGTGACCACCCCCGTGAAGATATCTTCAAGGATAAAAGAGGATGACTCCATGCAGATGCAGATGTTCAGTAATGCAAACAATGAGCTTATTGATGAAATAAGAGACATTGATGTGAACACTCTTACCCCCATTGAGGCTCTTCAGAAGCTTTATGAAATCAAAAAGCGCATAGTCTGATAACAGACATAAAATCTTACGAAAGGCGGCGGAAAAATGCCGAAAATCAATGTTCTTCCCAAATCCGTGGCAGAGCTTATAGCAGCAGGCGAAGTTGTAGAGCGTCCGTCGTCTGCCGTAAAGGAAATGATTGAAAACTCAATAGACGCAGGTGCTACCCACATAACCGTTGAAATAAGAAACGGCGGTGTGAAATATCTGCGTGTAACCGATAACGGCTGCGGAATACACCGTGAGGATGTAAGAACCGCCTTTATAAGCCATGCAACAAGTAAAATCAGCTGCGGTGAAGACCTTGATGCTATTTTCACTTTAGGCTTCCGCGGTGAGGCGCTTCCGTCAATTGCCGCAGTTTCCCGCCTTTCAATGCTTACAAAAGCCTCTGATGAGGAAATCGGTACAGGCATTGAAATTCACGGCGGTGAAGAGGTTTCCTTTGACGATGCGGGCTGTCCCGACGGCACAACAGTAATTGTCCGCGACCTCTTCTACAATACCCCCGCAAGAATGAAATTCCTTAAAAAGGACATGACCGAGGGGACTTATGTGTCCGATGTTGTTGCAAAAACCGCCCTTTCACATCCCGAAATCAAATTCACTCTTATAAGAGACGGAAAGCAGACTCTTTCAACAACCGGAAACGGTGACCTTAAGTCTGCAATATACAGCATTTTCGGAAAAGAAATTTCCGAGTCTCTCATTGACGTTGAATATGAATATGAATCAATTAAGGTGCACGGCTTTATTTCCCGTCCCCTTAACAACAGACCAAACAGAAATTTACAGTATTTCTTTGTTAACGGACGTTATGTCCGACTGCCTGTTGCATCCGCCGCTCTTGATGAAGCATATAAAAACTCCATTATGGTAGGTAAATTCCCCGTGTGTTTCCTGTTTGTGGATATCCCGGCAGGCAAAATTGATGTAAATGTGCATCCCGCTAAAACGGAAATCCGTTTTTCCGAGGACTCAAAGATTTTTGAATCGGTATTTTATTCCGCAAAATCTGCTCTCAATAAGGGCGATAATATACGCCCCGGGGTAACACTTCGTGATAAGCGTGATGTTACCGCTAAAAAAGAGATGCAGTCTGTTCAGCTCCGCTTTACCGAGCAGGTGAATATACCCGAGGAAAAAAAGCCTGATACACAATGTGCGGAAATTCCCGTGAAGCCCGCTTCACCTTCTGCAGCAAATACCGTTATTCCCCATGCTTCGGAGTCTGAAGTAAAGCCTTCGTCCGCGCAAAGCATATTTACCGCTCCCGTGAAAAGGGAAGAGACAGAAAAAATTACATATAAAAACGAAATCATACCCGTAAAAAAGGTTGATATAGATATTATTGCCGATGATGAGCCCTGTGAAGAGAAAAAGCAGAGTTCATTGCCTGCCCGGAAGCTTCAGGAAAATAAGCCTGAAGAAATCATAAAGCCTGTAGAAAAGCCCTTTGCAGTGCCCGACACACCGATTGTTTCAATGGTGCGTGATACCTCATCCGTGTTCTCAAACCTTATTTCAAGGAAAGAGGTGGAAGAGAAGAACAAGGGCTTTATCAGCTATGACGGCGGCACAGAAAAAGAGCCTGTCAATGAGGCAATTGTTGAGGATACGCCGAAAAAGGCACAGTACCGTGTTGTCGGTGAGGTTTTCAGAACCTACATTCTTGTTGAATGCGGCGATAAAATGCTTATTATAGATAAGCACGCAGCTCATGAAAGAATGATTTTCAATAAGCTCTCAGAAACAGATTTCACAGGCGACTCACAGATGCTTCTTATGCCCGTAACGGTAACTCTTTCTGCAAAGGAATATGTTGCCGTGCTTGAAAATATTGAGGTATTCCGCAAGGGCGGCTTCCTTGTTGAGGATTTCGGCGACGGTGCAGTTGTTGTCCGCGGCTTTCCTCTTGTGCTTTCAAAGGAGGATATTCCTTCACTTATCACGGAAATGGCAGGGGAGCTTGTAAAAGGAAAGCTGAAGCCCATGCCCGAAAAGCTTACATGGCTTTATCACTCTTCAGCCTGCCGAGCCGCAATAAAAGCGGGAGACAGCCTGAAGACAGAGGAAACTGAAGCCTTCGTAAAGAAGCTTCTTGCCGATGAAAGCATACGCTACTGCCCTCACGGCAGACCTGTCATGTATGAGCTTTCAAAGCACGAAATAGAAAAACAGTTCGGAAGAGTATAATGTCAGAATCAATTAACAAAATACCCGTAATTGCAATTGTAGGTCCTACTGCATCGGGCAAAACCGCTTTTTCCGTTGAGCTTGCAAAAAGAATCGGTGCCGAAATAGTTTCTGCCGATTCCATGCAGATTTATAAGGGCATGGACATTGCTTCAGCAAAGCCCACTGCCGATGAGACCGCTCATGTGCCTCATCATCTTATAGATTTTCTCGATCCGTCGGATAGATACAGTGTTGCACGATACATTGATGATGCTACTGCCGCAATCAGGGATATCATATCAAGAAATAAAAAAGTAATAATCTGCGGCGGAACAGGGCTTTATGTTGACTCACTTCTGCAGAACATTACCTTCGAGGAACAGCCCGACAATGAAAAGATAAGGGAACTGCTCCGTAAAAGAAGAGAAGAAGAGGGAATTGAGGCTTTGTTCAGGGAGCTTCAGGAGGCAGACCCCGAAACAGCCGCCACTCTTCACATAAACAATGAGGGCAGAGTATTAAGAGCACTTGAAACCTATATGCTTACAGGTGAAAAGCCCTCGGAAATAAGAAAACGCTCAAGGGCAGTGCCAACTCCATATGAAAGTCTTTATTTTTGTCTTGAATATAAAGACAGAGAGACTCTGTATGACAGAATAAACAGACGCGTGGATATTATGGTTCAAAGCGGTCTTGTTGATGAGGCAAGGGAATATTTTTCACTTCATAACGACTACACCTCCGCACAGGCTATAGGGCACAAGGAGATAGCCCCGTTTCTTGAAGGTAAAATCAGCCTTGATGAGGCTACGGATAATCTGAAAAAAGCCACAAGACATTATGCAAAAAGACAGCTTACATGGTTCAGAAGAAATGAATCAGCCGTAAGGCTCTACTGCGACACATATGCTTCAGTTGATGATATGGTTGATTTCGCAGTGAATAAAATAAACGAATCAGAAATTTATAAGGCAGGTGAAGCAGTTGAATAATATTCATGTGAATACGGATATTGATGTTGAGATAAAATCTCCGCTTATCAAAAAAATACTTGCAGTTGTGTTCATTTTTGTGCTTATGTTCATGATTATTTACCCATTGTTTGCGCTTGAGGGCTCAACTGTTTCCGTCAAAACACAGACTGCGGTGACAAGAACGGTCTATGAAACAATCGATACCGAGGCATTCGCCGTAAGAAAAGAAGTTCTTATTGATAATTCGTATTCGGGTACGGTTGTTCCCGCTGTTGACAACGGCTCAAAGGTCGCTATCGGAGATACGGTTGCAAGCATTTATTCCTCAGATTCAGCTGCCGAGTCGGCTTCAAGGCTCAAGGAAATAAAAAGTGAAATTGAATATTATAAGTCAATTGCAACAAACTCCGCAACAACGCTGCAGACGGAAATCGCAGTATATAAAAGCGGTGTTTCCAATTCATTGTTCAGCTTAAGCGAGGCAATAGAAAGCGACAATCTTTCCTCTGTTTACGAGCTTTCAAGAAGCCTTCGTGAGGCCATTATGAAAAAGCAGATGGCAACGGGAGCAGAAATTGATGTTTCATCAAAAATATCAGCCCTTGAAGCTGAATATGCAACATTGCAGTCTGTTGCAGGCAGCGGCTCACAGGTAACCGTTTCACAGGCGGGCTACTATGTTGACTCTGCCGACGGCTACGAAAAGCTTGCTGATTATGATAATATAGTCGCATATAAATATACCGATGCCGAGGTGCTTTTTGAAACAGAGCCTTCTGCGGTTTCATCGGCAAATGTAGGAAAGCTTATTACCGATTTCAACTGGTATCTTGTTTTCAATGCAAAGGTGCATCAGCTCGGCAATAAGGTCCGCGGGTCTTACGTAACGGTAATCTTCGGCAATTCACAGGTTGAGGAGCTTCGCATGAAAATTGAAGCAATCAATCAGACAGAGGGCAGCGATGTTCTTACCGTTGTTCTCAGCAGCAATATAATGAATGAGGAAATTGCAGCACTGCGAAAGGAAGCAGTTAAGATAAGAGTTGATTCTCTTTCGGGAATCGCAGTTGACAGAATGGCTCTTCGTACCGTTGACGGTGAAAAGGGCGTATATGTCAAGGAGGGTAATCTTGTTAACTTCAAAAAGGTAAGCATTATTTATTCCGATGAAAGCATTGTTCTTTCCGAGCCGCAGGCTCTTGACAGCTCTTATCTTGCAGTTTATGACGAAATGATACTGGAGGGAATTGATTTATATGACTCAAAGCTACTTAACTGACCCCTCACTTTCATATCTTGACGATAACTATAAAAGAATAACCGCCGAAATTTCAGAAGCGGCAATAAAAAGCGGCAGATCCCCCTCGGATGTCCGTCTTATGGCGGTAACAAAAACTGTAAGCCCGCTTCTTATAAACCGCATGCTTTCACTTGGTGTTGACCTTATGGGTGAAAACAAGGTACAGGAGCTTTTAGGAAAGCTTGAATTTCTTGACGCTGATGGTGTTGAAAAGCACATTATCGGACATCTTCAATCGAATAAGGTAAGAAAAATCATTGACACGGTTTCAATGATACAATCAGTTGACAGTCTGTCGCTTATCGATGAAATATCAAGACAGGCAGGACTTCATAATACCTCAATGGAAATTCTTCTTGAGGTTAATATAGGTGACGAGGAATCAAAAACAGGGCTTGACCCCGCACTTCTTGCAGAGGCTTCACACTATGCGGCTGAAGCACAGGGTGTGATTCTGAAAGGAATTATGTGTGTTCCTCCCATTTGTGATGAAAATGAAGCACGGAAATATTTTGAACGTACACGCCGTCTTTACGAGGATACGGCTTCAGCCCTTAAGGGGAAGGCAGAGCTTTCGGTGCTTTCAATGGGAATGTCCTCTGACTTTGTTCCCGCTATTCTTGAAGGGGCAACCCTTGTGCGTGTCGGAAGTGCACTTTTCGGCGCACGACAGTATTAAGTTGTATTAAATATTATAATGTATATATATGAAAGGAAGTAAATCAATGGGAATCTCTGATAAAATCAAAAAGGCTCTCAATATCGATGACGGATATTTTGATGAGGTAGATACAGACAGCATAGATTATGAGGGAGCGGGAAAGGATACCGCTTCAAGAAGCACAGCAGTGTCAGAAAGAAGAACTCCTGCAATTCCCCACGGCACAAAGGTAGTGGATATCCACACAACAGCAAAGCTTCAGGTTGTGCTTAAAAAGCCTGAAAACTTTGATGAAGCAACTCCTATCGCCGACGAGCTTCTTGACAAAAGAACCGTTGTGCTGAATCTTGAAAACACCCCCAAGGAGCATGCAGGCAAGCTTCTTTGCTTCTTAAGCGGTGTTGCTTATGCTAACGGCGGCAAGCTCAAGAAAATTGCCAATAATACTTACATTATCACACCTTATAATGTTGATGTTATGGGTGACCTGCTCGATGAACTCGAAAGCAACGGAATGTTTTTTGTTTAATAAATAGAAAGTCTGACGATAAAGAGGAAAGGATGCGAATTATATGCTCACTCCCGCACAGCTTAAACAGATAGAACTCAAGAAATTTGACGGTGACAGATATTCATCTGACGATGTTGATAAGATACTGTCTTCCGTTATATCAAACTATGAAGAGGTTTTTGAGGAAAACGGTAACCTTATCAGAAAGCTCAGTGTTCTTGCAGCAAAGCTTGATGAATACAGAAAGGACGAAAATGTTCTCCGTGACGTTCTTCTTAATGCACAGAAGAGCGCAGACCTTGTTATTGCCAATGCACAGGCACAGGCAGATGCTATTATTGTCGATGCCAATGCACAGGTAGGTGATATTGTCAGAAAGGGTGAAGGCATAATTGAAAGTGCCAACCTTAAGGCTGAAAAAATCACTGCTGCAGCAGAGGCTGAATATACAAGCATCATTCAGTCCGCTAAGGTTATGGCTGACGGTTATCTTGCCGCAGCAAGAGAATCAGCCGCAAGCGTTGAAGCCGAGGTTGAGGCTTCCGTAAACGAGCTTCTTGCCGATTGCGATGAAAAAGCAGCAGGTCTTTTAGAAGAAGCAAAGGAAGAGGCAGAAAATCAGCTTAATGATGCGAAGCGTCTTGCTGATGTTATCATCAGTGATGCAAAGGCAGAGGTTGCTTCAATGAAGGAAGCTGCTGAAAATGAGGTTGCGGTACTTCGCAATGAAAAGGAAAATGAACTCAACCGTATTATTGAGGAATCGGCAGCTGAAAGTGAAAAGCTTTTAACAGAGGCACAGCATAAGGCTGATGAGCTTTCAAAGGCAGCAGAGGAATATTCCGAAAGCCTTGTAAACTCCGCAAAGGAGCAGGCTGATACACTTGTTGCACGTGCAAAGGAGAATCTTGAAAATGCAAAGGTAACCTCCACACAGCTTATTGATGAGGCTGAAACCCGTGCAGTGCAGATGGTTGATGAGGCTAAAAAGCAGGCAGATGAGCTTAATCGTGTCAGCACTCATAACTCCTTTATGTATATTGAAGAGGCAAAGCAGCGCGCAGAGGAAGAGGTTGCTTCTATAAAGGAAGGTGCCGTAAAGGAAGCAGAGGATGCAAAGGTAAATGCCGAAGCACTTCTTGCCGAGGCAAAGACCATCGGTGAAGAGATACATACAACCGCAAGAAAGGAAGCAGAAGAGCTTCTCAATGCAGCAAAGCTTAAGGCACAGCAGATTGTAAGTGAAGCAGAAAATACCGTTAAGGAAGCCTTGAGTGAGGCTGATACAACTGTTGAAGCTATCCTTTCACAGGCAAAGGCTCAGAGCACATCCTTGCTTGAAAATGCCGATATCACTGCACGCTCAAAGGTATTTGATGCTGATAAGAATGCAGATGATATGATGAACGAGGCAAGCTCAAAGTCAGCTGAAATGCTTGCAGGAGCAAAGCACGAATGCGAAAGAATGACTTCTCTTGCAACCAACCTTAAGGTTAAGCTTGTTGACCTTATCACAACTGTTGAAAAGAATTATCACATTGTTCAGAGTCAGTCAGTTCAGCTTCGTGAAAGCCTTGAAAAGCAGGTTAAGGCAAGTGAAGAAATGCTTGCTGCACAGAAGGCTGCTCTTTCAGTTCTTCCCGCATTTGAAGAAAATGACGATGTGTTCCAGATTAATGTTGATGCTTACCTTGAGCCTATTTCACAGGATGTTGACGTAATAAAAATGCTTTCCGTATATGGTCTTTATAAGGAAAGAGACATAAAGGCAGACGAAGCAGTGCTGGAAAGTACAAAGCTCTCTTCTGATGCAAGACCGCAGTCAAAGGCTGCAGAGCAGATTGAAGCAATTTTCAGCGGAAAGGAAAAGTCCGTTGATGTTGATGTTGAAAAGTTCATTGACGAAAATGACAATGCAACCGATTTCAGCACAATGGCTCTTACAGAAGCCGAGGTTGAGGAAAAGGAAGAAAAGGAGAATGAGGCTCCCGTATTTACATCAGGAGTTGATTATTCAACCGACGATTTCTCCGCAATTGCCCAGAATCTCCGTAGTGCTATCAATGAGATTGTTGACGATAAGAGTGCAGATATTGAAAAGGATGCAGGTGTAGCTTCCGATGTCAGCGTAAAGGAGCTTGATGAATTCAGTGATGATTTCTCCGATTTCTCTGATATTGCCGAAAAGACCGAAGAGGTCAGCGAATCTGCAATAAACAGCTTTGAGATCGATTTTTCCGCATTTGAAGATTTTGAAATCGAGGAAAAGAAGGAAGAAAAACCAAGCATCTTTAAGAAAAAGGGCAAGAAGGGCAGAAGATAATTGCCGCTTTTCAGGAGGCTTATAGTGAAAAAAATCAATAAGAAAAAAATTATAACTCTTTCTGTTCAGCTTGCTGCAATTGCAGTTTTAGTTGCAATTGACCTTATAATCAAAAAGGTTGTTGTTGATAATATTGCTCTTTATGAGCATGTAGGCTTCATTGAAGGGCTTTACGGCTGGACATATATACAGAATACGGGCGTAGCCTGGGGACAGTTCGATTCAAATCCGCAAGCGCTTTCCGCAGTTACAGGCTTATTAGTGACAGCGGCCATTGTCTATGTTGCTTTACCCATCAAAAGACCTGTCGTTTATAATATATGCATCCCTATGATTATTGCAGGCGGTCTGGCAAATACCATAGACAGAGTATATCGCGGCTTTGTTGTGGATTACATAGAAACTCTGTTTGTGAATTTCCCCGTATATAATTTTGCCGATATACTTGTTGTCTGCGGCGCATTCCTTCTTGCTTTCTATCTTATTTATGAAATCATAAGGGATGAAAAAGCAAAAAAACAGAAAAAGCTTAACGAGGACACGAAGAGTGAATGAGTTAGTTTTTGAAATATCTCCCGAAAATGCGGGGGACAGGCTTGATAAGCTTATATGTCTTGAGGAAAGCTCACTTTCACGGAGCGCCGTGCAGAAGCTGATTGCAGAGGGCAAGGTAACCGTAAACGGAAGTGTTGCTACAAAGAGCCTGAAGCTTAAGGCAGGGGATGAGGTATATCTTGAAATTCCCGATCCTGTTGAGCTTAAG
Organism: Acutalibacteraceae bacterium; assembly: GCA_045638965.1. Taxonomy (GTDB): domain Bacteria; phylum Bacillota; class Clostridia; order Oscillospirales; family Acutalibacteraceae; genus RUG806. Next base: position 299,513 of record JAZUCC010000007.1, read on the forward strand.
GCTGAGCCGCAGAATATTCCCGTGGAAATAATTTATGAGGATGATGACCTGCTTGTTGTCAACAAGCCCCGCGGAATGGTGGTGCATCCTGCGGCAGGCAATCCCGACGGCACACTGGTCAATGCACTTTTGTATCACTGTAAGGGACGTCTTTCCTCCATAAACGGTGTTATAAGACCGGGTATCGTCCACAGAATAGATAAGGACACAAGCGGTCTTCTTATTGTGGCAAAGAATGATGCTTCCCATGCACATCTTGCCGAACAGATAAAGGAGCACAGCTTCAAAAGGGAATATTTCGCCGTGGTCACAGGCTCAATGCCCCTTGATAAGGGCACAATAAACCTTCCTTTGGGCAGGAGCCGTAATGACAGAAAAAAACAGGCGGTAAACGGACTTAATCCCCGCAATGCAGTAACTCATTACGAGGTGCTTGAGCATTACAAGGGCTATGATTATTGCCGCTTTACACTTGAAACAGGCAGAACCCATCAGATAAGAGTCCACACCTCACACCTCGGGCATCCCATTGTGGGGGATGGTGTTTACGGGCTTTCCAAAAATCCCTTCGGGCTTGAAGGTCAGTGTCTTCATGCCGCAACAATCGGATTTGTACATCCGACAACAAATCATTGGCTTGAATTTTCAGCCCCCTTGCCCGAATATTTTATTAACGTAGTAAATAAGCTCAATAAATAAAAGGAGTGCTTAATATGGAATCAAATGAAAAGAAGCAGCTGAAGCTTAAGGCTGTCAACGTCAGAAAGGGCATAATTGAAGGTACCTTCAACGCAAAAAGCGGTCATCCCGGCGGCTCACTTTCAATTGCTGATATTCTTACTTATCTTTATTTCAAGGAAATGAAGGTTGATACAAAGAATCCCAAGTGGGAGGGCAGAGACAGACTTGTTCTTTCAAAGGGACATGCTGCACCTGCATTATATTCAGTTTTAGCCGAAAGAGGCTTTTTCCCTGTTGAGGACCTTAAAACCTTAAGAAAGTCCGATTCTTATCTTCAGGGACATCCCAATATGAACTATGTGCCCGGTGTTGACATGAGCACGGGCTCACTCGGTCAGGGTATTTCCGCCGCCTGCGGCTTTGCACTCGCATCAAAAATTGAGGGCGATCCCTACCGTGTATATGCAATTCTCGGTGACGGTGAAATTCAGGAGGGACAGGTATGGGAGGCTTGCATGTTTGCTGCTGCAAAGAAGCTTTCATCCCTTACCGTTATTGTTGACAATAACAATCTTCAGATTGACGGCAGTGTTGAAGAGGTTAACTCTCCTTATCCCATTCCCGAAAAGTTTGCAGCCTTCGGCTTCAATGTAATTGAAATCTGCGGTCATTGCTTCGATCAGATTGAAGAAGCTGTTGAAAAAGCAAAGGCATGCAAGGATAAGCCCACCGCTATTATTATGAAAACCGTAAAGGGCAAGGGTGTTTCCTTTATGGAAAATCAGGTTTCATGGCATGGCAGTGCACCCAATGCCGAGCAGTATGAAATTGCTATGAACGAACTGAATGCTGCGGCTGAAGAGCTTAGCAGATAAGGAGGAGAAAAACAATGGCAGACGTAATTAAAACAGCAACAAGAGACGCTTACGGTAAAGCTCTTGCGGAGCTCGGCGAAAAGAACGAAAAGCTTATTGTGCTTGATGCAGACCTTGCCGCCGCTACAAAAACAGGCATGTTCAAGAAGGTATTTCCCGAAAGATTCTATGACTGCGGTATCGCAGAAGGAAACATGATGGGTATTGCTGCAGGCCTTGCAGAATCAGGCTACACTGTATTTGCAAGCTCATTTGCAATGTTCGCAGCAGGCAGAGCCTTTGAACAAATAAGAAATTCAATCGGCTATCCTCATATAAATGTAAAAATCGGTGCAACTCATGCAGGTATCTCCGTCGGCGAAGACGGTGCAAGCCATCAGTGCTGTGAGGATATTGCTCTTATGAGAACAATTCCCGGCATGACAATTATCAATCCTGCTGATGATGTTGAAACACGTCTTGCAGTTATGGCTGCAGCAGAGCATGACGGCCCCGTTTATATGCGCTTCGGTCGTCTTGCAGTACCGAGAGTTTTTGATGAAAGCTATAAGTTTGAAATCGGTAAGGGCGTTTACCTCAATGAGGGTACTGACGTTACAATTATCGCAACAGGCCTTATGGTTGAAAGAGCAATGCAGGCTGTTGAGCTTCTGAAAGCTGAAGGCATTTCCGCAGCGCTTATAAACATGGCAACTATTAAGCCCATTGATAAGGATATAATTCTTGATGCAGCAAAGAAGACAGGCTGTATCGTAACTGCAGAAGAGCATTCCGTAATCGGAGGGCTGGGCTCTGCTGTTGCAGAGGTGCTTGCTGAAAGCTGTCCCGTACCCGTAACAAGAGTAGGTGTTGAAGACGTATTCGGCAAGTCAGGTCCCGCACTTGAGCTTCTTGAAATATACGGTCTCAACGCAGAAAATATTGCCGCAAAAGCAAAGAAGGCAATTGAGCTTAAGAAATAAGAGGTGTGAATATGTCTTGTTTTTACGATGAAGCTAAAAAAATGTATGCTTCCATCGGCATTGACACCGATGAAGCAATAAAGAAGCTTTCCGGTATTTCCATTTCTCTTCACTGCTGGCAGGGTGACGATGTAGGCGGCTTTGAGTCCGCAGGCTCTCTTACAGGCGGTATCCAGGCTACAGGTAATTACCCCGGAAAGGCACGCAACATGGAAGAGCTTATGGCAGATATCGATAAGGTGCTTTCCTTTGTACCCGGTCATCACAGAATCAATCTTCATGCAATCTATGCTGACTATTCCGATGGTGTTGTGTCCCGCGATAAGCTTGAGCCTAAGCACTTTGACAAATGGATTGAGTTTGCAAAGCAGCGCGGTCTCGGTCTTGATATCAACCCCACACTTTTTTCTCATCCTTTGGCTTCTGACGGTCTTACACTTTCTCATCCCGATGAAAGTGTACGTCGCTTCTGGATTGACCACTGCAAGGCAATAAGAAAAATCGGTGCTTATATCGGTGAAAAGCTCGGAACTCCCTGCCTTAACAATATATGGATCCCCGACGGCTACAAGGAAACACCCGCTGACAGAACAAGCCCCAGAGCCCGTCTTAAGGCTTCTCTTGATGAAATTCTTTCCGTTAAATATAACCCCGAACATCTCGTTGATTCTGTTGAATCAAAGGTTTTCGGTATCGGCGTTGAATCCTACACTGTAGGCTCACACGAGTTTTATATGAATTATGCCGCAGCAAACGGCTGCATGTGTCTTCTTGACAACGGTCACTATCATCCCACTGAAAGTGTTGCGGACAAGATTCCCTCAATGCTTCTTTTCTCCGACAAGGTAGCTCTTCATGTTACAAGGGGAGTGCGCTGGGACTCCGACCATGTTGTAGGCTATACCGACGAGCTTAAGGAAATTGCAAAGGAAATCGTAATCGCAGGTCCCGAAAGAGTGCTTATCGGTCTTGACTATTTCGATGCAAGCATCAACCGCATTGCCGCATGGACAATGGGCATCAGAAATATGCTCAAGGCACTTCTCGGTGCTCTTCTTACACCTCATGCTGAGCTTGCCCGTCTTCAGAATGAAGGTAACTTCACTGAAATGTTCATTCTTTCCGAAGAGGTGAAAACTTATCCCGTAAGCGCAGTATGGAATAAGTTCTGTGAAATGAATAATGTATGTGCAAATGAAAATTGGTATAAATCTGTAAAAGAGTATGAAAATACCGTACTCGCTGAAAGGAAGTAATAAAAATGAATAATGTACTTGAGCTCAAAGCAGTAGCAAAGTTTGTTGACACCTGTAACCAGTCCTGGCTTAAGGGCTGGAATGAAAGAAACGGCGGTAACATGTCCTACCGTATGAAGGATGAAGAGGTTGAAGCAATAAAGCATCTTTTCAATGATAACGGTGAATGGAAGAGCATCGGTATCACCGTTGAAAACCTTAAGAATGAATATTTTACTGTAACAGGCAGCGGTAAGTTTTACATGAATGTAAAAAACGAGCCCGAAAACAATATCTGCATTGTTAAGATTGATGAAAAGGGTGAAAATTACAAAATCGTATGGGGTCTTTTCGAGGGCGGCGTGCCTACAAGCGAATTCCCCACACACCTTCTCAATCACTCAATCAAGAAGGAAAAGACAAACGGTAAGCACCGTGTAATTATGCATGCACATCCTGCAAATATCATCGCTCTTACCTTCCTTCTTCCTCTTGAGGACAAGGTATTCACACGTGAAATCTGGGAAATGATTACTGAATGTCCCATCGTTTTCCCTGCAGGCATCGGTGTTGTACCCTGGATGGTATGCGGCAGTGCTGACATCGCAGTTGCAACAGGTGAAAAAATCAAGCAGTACGACGCAGTTATATGGTCACACCACGGCATTTTCTGCTCAGGTGAGGATTTCGACGTTGCATTCGGTCTTATGGATACAATCGAAAAGGCAGCTGAAATCTTAATCAAGGTTATGTCCTGCGGCGGCAAGAAGCAGTTTATCACATCAGAACAGATTCTTGCTCTTTCCGAGCCTTATAATGTCAATATCGACAAAACAATGCTTGAATAATTTACATATTTCACAAAGATTATTTTCTTCTTGTATTATAGAAATTTTTATGATACAATATGTAAGTATAAAAGGCATATTATCAGCGTTAGGATAGGTGATATTTTATGGCAGAATTTTGTCCAAAATGTAATTATAAGCTCAAATTGACCGACTGGCGTCCCGAATGTCCCAAGTGCGGTGTTAATGTTATGTACTACGGTATTGAAGACCGTCTTCGTGAAGAGGCAGACAGGGCAGAATATGCTCATGCAAAGAGCCAGCCCAAGTTTGACAGACTCAAGTTCTCCCTTATCGGTCACCCTCTTTCAATCGTAAGACTTGTTCTTGGTCTTCTTCCCATTGTTGCAACTCTTCTTCCCATGGGTACCGTAAATTACATCCTTCCTTATCTTGAAAAAAATACTACAGTTAATCTCATTTCAATTGTAACCTTCATTATCGACAACGGATTTGATGTTGATCTTCTCATGAAGCTTTTAGGCTCTGACCTTGTCGGCACAGCAATGATTTACTGGGCAGTTGCTCTTGTTTGTCTCGTGCTTATGGTAGTGCTTACACTTGTTGGCTTCTTCCTTCTTACTCTTTCTGCAGCAAAGAAGGGTATTGTAAGAAATATCACAATTCCCTCAATCGGTATTGTTCTTGCAACTGTAGCATTTGTTTTCTATAACCTTATGATAAGTGAGCTTACATCTGCTCTTCCCGGTATCTTCACAGGTACTGTGAATCCTGCAGCTTATATTGTAGCAGTTCTTCTCTTCGTTGTTATGATTGCTGTTAACGTAATTTACAAAAAGAAGAACATTCAGGTTAAATATAAGGATGTTTCGGAATTCCTTCTTCCTTACAATGAAAGACCTTCAACTCTTGCCAAAAAGGCACAGAACGAAGCTTAAGTTTATTACAAAACCGTCATCCCGATTCTTCGAGGTGACGGTATTTTTTTATACGGAGGTAAAATTATGCCCATTATTTTTGACAGTGAAAAGAAAATCTTCAAGCTTGATACGGCTGAATCAAGCTATATCTTCAGAATTTACGATGAAAATTATCTTGTTCATCTGTATTACGGTGCGAAGATTCCCGATTATAATCTTAAAAGCTTTGAGGACAGAAGAATGTATGCGTCATTCTCTGCATCAAATCCACATATGCTTACCCGTGATTTCTCTGCAGACGTTTATCCCTTTGAAATCGGCTGTAACGGCTGCGGGGATATGAGAATTTCTTCACTGCAAATAAGAAATTCAGACGGTAATGCATCCACCGATATGCGCTATGTATCCCATAAGATTTATGCAGGTAAGCCTGCACTCAAGGGACTTCCTGCTCTTTATGAAAGTGAAGAGGGTGGATGCACAACTCTTGAAATCACAACCGTCGATAAGGTTACAGGCGCCGAGGCAGTGCTTCTTTATACCGTGTTTGAAAAGCACAGCGCAATGACAAGAAGTGTTATCATCAGAAATACCTCCGACAAGCCCTTTGCAATTGAAAAGGTAATGAGCTTCAACCTTGATATGAACAGCTCTGATTTTGATCTGCTTACTCTTTACGGCAGACACAATAATGAAAGAAATCTTGAAAGAAGACCTCTTGCTCACGGCAGACAGGGAATAGGCTCAAGACGTGGCTCATCCTCTGCACAGCAGAATCCCTTCATGGCTCTTCTCCGACACGGTGCAACCGAGGATCATGGTGATGCTTACGGCTTCAATCTTGTATATTCCTGTAATCACCTTTGCGAAATTGAGGTTGATTACAATGAATCCTCCCGTGTTATGATGGGTATTGATCCCTCTGACTTCTCATGGACTCTTGAAAGCGGCGAGGAATTTTATTCTCCCGAGGCAGTGCTTGTATATTCCGCAGAAGGTCTCGGCGGTATGAGCCGTACCTTCCACCGTCTTTATAACAATAACCTTGTCCGTGGTCCATGGAAGAAGGCAAAGCGTCCTCTGCTTATCAATAACTGGGAAGGCACATATTTCGATTTCGACGACGATAAGCTTTTTGATATCGCAAAGTGGGCAAAGGAAACAGGTATTGAAATGCTTGTTATGGACGACGGCTGGTTCGGTGCAAGATGCGACGACCGCAGAGCACTCGGTGACTGGGAGGTCAATGAAGAGAAGCTTCGTGGCGGTATCGGAAGTCTTGTTTCCCGTATCAAGGGCCTTGGCCTCAAGTTCGGTATCTGGTATGAGCCTGAAATGATTTCTCCCGATTCAGATCTCTTCCGCGCTCATCCCGATTGGCATATTCATGTTCCGAACCGTGAATCCTCACAAGGCAGATGGCAGTATGTTATTGATATGTCCCGTCAGGATGTAAGAGACTATCTTTTCGATAAGATGAGTGAGGTTTTAGCTCATAATGATATCGACTATGTAAAGTGGGACTTCAACCGCAATATCACAGAAGCAGGTTCAGCTCTTCTTGCCAAGGAAAAGGGTAGTGAATTCTTCCACCGCTTCATTCTCGGTACCTATGAGCTTATGGACAGACTGCTTAAGGCATATCCCCATCTTCTTCTTGAAAACTGCTCCGGCGGCGGCGGTCGTTATGACCCCGGTATGATGTATTTCTCTCCCCAGATATGGTGCTCCGATAACACCGATGCTCTGTCAAGAGTTGATATTCAGTTCGGCTCTTCTCTTTGCTATCCCGCTTCTGTACAGGGTGCTCATGTTTCCGCATCCCGCCGTTCAGGCTACGAAACAAAGAGAAATGTTGCAATGTGGGGCAGCTTCGGCTATGAGCTTGACCCTGCAAAGATAAGCGAAGAGGCAAGAGCGGAAATCAAAACTCAGATTGCCGACTATCACAGATACTATGATCTTATCCACTACGGTGACCTTTACAGAATTATAAATCCCTGGGACGATCCCTATAGGGTTGCATGGGAATTTGTAAGCGAGGATAAGAACGAGGCAATGCTTACCGTTGTTATCAAGTTCTTTATGGAGGCAAGAAACTTCTTTATTAAGCTTAAGGGACTTGATCCGGATAAATATTATAAGTGTCTTGAAGACGGTGAAGTTTATTCAGGTGCACTTTTAATGAATGCAGGCATTTCACTTTTTGATTATCCCGACAGAGATGGAGACAGCTTTGCTCTTCATTTTGAAGCAACAGAATAATTTCATTTTGCAAGGCTGTCTTAGGATGGTCTTGCTTTTTTTGTTTAGTGCTGTAAAAAAATATAAAATTATTGACAGAATGCTAATAAAAATATTTGATTTGCTTGTAAATATACAGCTGTTTTGATATTATAAATATAAGTAAACTTGTGTTTCTGAGGTGAATTATGCTGTACGATAAAAATTTCATTATTTCATTTGTGCGTCACGGTGAATCAATGAACAACATCGGGGCGTACTACGAGGACCGCTTTCATAAGGATGATTCACCTCTATCGGACAGGGGCTTTTTGCAGGCTGAAAAATTAGCGGAGCATGAAATCGTTTCTTCGGTTGATAAAATATATTCAAGTCCGCTTATAAGGGCGGTGCAGACGGTATTTCCGGTTGCAAAAAAGCTTGACAAAAGGGTAGTGATACTGCCTGACCTTATTGAAATCAATACCGGAATTGCAGGCACGGATATAGCTTATCTTGAAAAAGAATACCCCCTTGCAATTCCATGTACCACAGAGCCGACACCTACGGGCGGACCGCTTTTTATACAGGGCGAAAATGATAAAATAAGAATGGAAAGAGCACGCAGATGCATTGAATATTTCTTTAATGAGGCTGAAGAGGGCGAGCATCTTCTTGTTGTGTCTCACGGATCCTTTCTTACATATCTTTTATCGGCGGCACTTGGTTATTCTGATATTGAGCATTTCAGCTTTCAGGCGGATAATTGCGGTGTCACAAGAATAATCTACAGAAAAAACAAATGCCCCAAGCTTTCTTTTGCTAATTTTACGGCTCACCTTGATCAGTTGCCGTTATGTAGCTTCTGATGCAGAGTTTTATGATTGTCGTCTTTACAAATTCTAAGCTGAATGATAATATATTATATACAGCCAACTATTCAACAAAAGGAGTAATTTGATATGAGATTTGGTGTCTGTTGCGGAATTGATAATGAGGAAAATGTAAAAATTGCCGTTGAAAGCGGCTTTGACTATCTTGAATGCGGTTTTCAGATGTTTGCAAATGCAACAGAGGAACAGCTTGCTTTGTGGGAGGAAAGAGAGAAGAAATATAATATTCTCTGTGAAGCCGTAAACTGCTTCCTGCCCGGAAATCTTCCCGTAACAGGTGATAATGTAGATTATGGAGCAGTAACGGAATTTGTTGCCCGCGGTATGAAAAACTGTGCAAGAATGGGTGTAAAGATTGTTGTTTTCGGCTCTTCAGGCGCAAGAAGCATCCCCGAAGGCTATTCATGGGCAAAGGCAGTAGAGCAGATGGTATATTTCCTTCGTGAAATTGCCTCTGTTGAGGCTGCAAAATACGGAATAACGGTTGTAACCGAGCCGCTTTGCAAGCGCGAAACCAATATGATTAACACTATTAAAGAGGGAGTTATGCTTGCGCTTCTTGCTGACAGAGAAAATATCAGCGGTCTGGCAGATATCTATCACATGGTTAACAGCGGGGATACCAACGAAGACCTTGAGCTTATAAAGGATTCAATCGTTCATGCTCATATCTCAAACCCTTATGGCAGAGAAGGGAAGAATCGTGTTTACCCCGCATCTGCCGACGAAATTGATTATAAATCATTTATTGATATACTTGAAACAGGTGCCTGTCAGCGTATTTCAATTGAAGCCGCATGCTTTGACTTCAGTGTTGATGCTCCAAAGGCGGCAAAACTCCTCAGAAATTTGTAAAATAAAAAGGGCTGTAAAAAACGAAAGTTTTTACAGCTCCTTTATTATGTGTTGATGATATAATCGCAGGCTTTTTCAATGTCAAAATAAGAAAAATATTCCTCCTCCATGGGAATCCAACGGGAATAGAACATTTCAGCCTTGTCGGGATTTCTTTTTCTTATTCTCTCTTTTTGTGTTTCCTTGTCGGTTGTTACAAAAAATTTCATATCCCAATTGCGGGAAAGGTCGGGATGGCATGAATATGAGCCCTCAATAACTGTAAGGGGCTTCTGCTTTACATGAATCTCTTCGCCAAGCTTCATTGTTCTGCAATCAAAGCGGTGATAGGAAAAGTCGGTGCCTGAACGCATACCGGTGATTACCTCGTCAATAAATCTTTCCTTGTCGAAATTTCCGCCCGGAGAGCCAAGTCTCTGAGGCGTTCTTTGTTCAGACTGTAGAAAGAAATCGTCAAGGTGAATTACATTACAGTCTGAAAACTCTTCAATAAGAGCGGCTAAGGTAGTTTTCCCCGAAGCGCATCTGCCGTCAATTGCAATTGTAAGGCTTTTGGATGATGTATTTATCTTTTCTTGTATAAGCATTACCGCATCATTTATATTCATTATATCAGTTTCCTTAATGTAAGATAGAAAAATTTTATCATCCCGCCGCATTATTTGTCAAGTTAATAAATAATTATTGATTCCTTTGCAGCTTTATAGTAAAATATATGGGAATAAAATGCGGAGGTAAAAAATTATGATGAAAATCGGCGTAATCCCTGATTCCTTTCAGGTTCCCTTCAGGGAAGCTGTAATTCTTGCACGTGACATGGGTGTTAAAGGTCTTCAGCCTTATGTTACCCGTGGCGAGCTTGCTCCCGAGGTTCTTACAAAGCAGGACAGAGCAGATATTCTTAAGTTTGTCAAGGATAACGGACTTCAGTTTTCAGCTCTTTGCGCAGATTTCGGTCTTCATTTCAATGAAAAGGATACCAATGAAGAGGGTATTATCAGAACAATGAAGATGATGGATCTTGCACTTGATTTTGATACAAGAGTTATCACAACTCACATCGGCAGAGTTCCTGACGATGAAAACAGTGAGGAATATTATAATATAGTAAAGACAATTGAGCGCCTCGGTAAGTATGGCGACAGCATCGGAGTTTCCTTTGCTACCGAAACAGGCCCCGAAATGGCAATAAAGCTCCGCGGTATTCTTGAAAAGGCAGACACAAAGAGCGCAAAGGTCAACCTTGACCCCGCAAATTTTGTAATGTGTGCAGGTCAGGACCCTGTAGAGGCAGTTCACATTCTCAAGGACTATATCGTTCACACTCACGCAAAGGACGGCATCAAGCTTTCCGATGATGATTACGATGAAAAGCCCCTCGGCCAGGGTGGCGTTCCCTTCCCCGAGTACATTGCGGCTCTTAAGGAAATCGGCTACGACGGCTTCCTTACCATTGAAAGAGAAGCAGGGGCAACCCGTTTTCAGGACATAAAGAATGCAGTGGCATTCCTTACAGATATTCTTAATAAGCTTTATTGACAGGAGAAAATTATGGCTCTCAAGGTAGGTATTATCGGTAACGGCGGTATCGCAAACGCACACATGGACGGCTACAAGGCTCTCGGTGACGAGGTTGAGCTTGTTGCATGCTGTGACATCAATTTTCCCAAGGCACAGGCTTATGCTGAAAAATACGGCATTCCCCATTGCTATGACAACTGCTATGATATGCTCAAGGAAAATGACCTTGATATCGTAAGCGTATGTACATGGAACAATGCTCACGCAGAATGCTCAATTGCAGCGCTCAATGCGGGCTGTCACGTAATCTGCGAAAAGCCCATGGCTATGAACACTGAAGAAGCACTTAAAATGAAAGAAGCAGCAGAAAAGAACGGCAAGCTTCTTATGATCGGCTTTGTCCGTCGTCACGGCAATGATGCTGCAGCTGCTATTGATTACATCGAAAAGGGACATCTCGGCGAAATTTACTATGCAAAGGCATCATATCTTCGTCGTTGCGGCTTCCCCGGTGGCTGGTTCGGTAACAAGGAGCTTTCAGGCGGCGGTCCTCTTATAGACCTTGGCGTTCATGTTATTGACCTTTCCCGTTACATTATGGGCTGTCCCAAGCCTGTAACCGTATTCGGTGCAACCTTTGATAAAATCGGGGCAAGAAGCCACATCAGAGGTACTGAATGGCACAGTGAAACTGTAATGGAAGAAGAAATCTTCACAGTTGAAGACCTTGCAACAGCAATGATCCGTTTTGATAACGGTGCAGTTCTTCATGTTGAAGCATCCTTCAATCTCAACAGAAAGAACAACTGCGGTGATATTGCTTTCTACGGTGATAAGGCAGGTCTTAATCTTGATCCCTTTGAAATTTACACAGAATTCAATAATCAGCTTGCTGATATTGTTCCTCACGGCAGTAACGACTTTGATTTTGCAAGAGACTTCAAGAGAGAAATCAAAAACTTTGTTGACAGTGTAAACGGCAAGGCAAAGTGTAAGGCAACAGCCGATGACGGTGTTGAGCTTATGAGAATTCTTGATGCAATTTATCTTTCCGCAAAAACAGGAAAGTCAGTTGATATTGAAAGATAAAAATTTTCGGGTACATTATTGTACCCGATTTTTTTAATATATAGGAAATTGCTCGTATTTGTGAGCAATTTGTTTATAAAAAGAAACACCTTTTCTCCAAGATTGTGGGTAGGGGGTTGATAAATCGTAAGATTTTTTCTTATAATTCTGCAGTTTCCTTAAGAGCATTCAGCAAAAGCAGTCTGTTCTCATTGTAGATTTTGTCAACCTGACTTATGGGCAGGGGATTGGTGCCGATGCCTGTTTCAATGGTATATCCCGGTCTGTTATAGGTACCGATAAACCAATCCTTGTAGCCTGCGTAGGACGAATCGGGTGGTGTGATTTCAAGGGGATAGCCAGATGCTTCACTCAAAACTCTGCCGATTCTCTCACTATCGGGTGGGAGATAATCAAGATATTTCCAATATATGATGCTGCCCTGTGAGTGGTAGGCAAGAATCATTCTGAAATCATTTTCCTTGGTATATTTATAAACCGCTCGTGCTTCAGGCTCGGTAAGGGGAGCGGTACCCACATATTCAATAGGCGACGGACCTGTGAAGCCAGCGGCAAATTTAATCATTCTTGCTTTTTCCCATTCAGCAGGATACTGCAGATTAAGGTCAACACCGTTTATGTTAGCCTTCCAACCGTCGGGAAATGGTACTGCGGGATATTGTGAGGATATCTTTTGAGCGTTTTCAAAATATGTCCCGTTTTTCAGTGCACCGGTCACAAGGTCAAGCCCGTCGGGATTCACAAGAGGGACAAGGTGAAGCCTTGTGTTTTCATAGATGCCCACAGCATCCTCGCCCCACAGAAGTCTCCTTCTGGATACGGCTTTCAGATATTCCTCAAAAAATTTCAGCACCACGGGAATGTTCAGCCATTCATTTGCATGAAAGCCTGCATTTATAAAAAGCTCCTTTTTTCCGTTTCCTGCACAAAGAGAGGTAATGTCCTTGCCCATTACGCTTTTTCCTAAGCTTTCGCTTTTTATGAACGGATATCTTGCCATAATCCCCTTTATGAGAAGACTTACAAGATAGAATGAATAGGAAATATCAGTCGGAATGAGCGGATTTATAAAGGGAACAATAATTTTATCTCCCGGGAAAATCCTGTCAGGGTCAATTTCAGGGTTTGCAGTTATCAGCGAATCAAGTGATGTTCCCGCAAGTGCGGCAACAGACCAGAGAGTTTCACCTCTCGATATTGTTTTTGTGTAATAGCCCGTAATAAACCGCTCAAGCTCTGCAAAGGTATTTTCTCCTGCAATGCCGTCAGCAGTGAGATAAAAGGCATTCTGGAAGCGTATAAGTGCATCCTCGGTTTTGTTTCCGAAAATTCCGTCGGGATTACCTGAAAGAAAGCCTGAACGGATAAGTGCGAGCTGTAAAAGCTCAACTATTGAGCCTGTGTCTCCTTTTTTCAATAAATACATAAATTCATCCTTTCATAAAAAAACATAAGGACGTACAGAAATTGTACGTCCTTTTTGTCAGCTGTTATAAAGCTCGGTTGAAAGATATCTTTCTCCCGAATCGGGAAGAAGAACAACTATTCGTATGTTCTTGTTGTTATTTTTAAGAGCTGTCTGTTTTGCCGCGTGAAGCACTGCACCTGAAGAAATTCCAACAAGAATTCCGTCTGTTTTTGCAATTTCTCGGGATGCCATATACGCTTCTTCTTCCGTTACAGTAATAATTTCATCAATTATATCTTTGTTGAGAATTGAGGGGATAAAGCCTGCACCTATACCCATAAGTCCGTGTGTGCCTTTTTCTCCGCCTGAAAGCACAGGGGATGAAGAAGGCTCAACTGCAACAATTTTTATGTCCTTGTTGAATGCTTTGAGAATTTCACCGACACCCGTAATTGTTCCGCCTGTTCCGACACCTGCAATAAAATAGTCAATTTTTCCGTAGGTGTCACGAAGAATTTCAGGTCCTGTTGTTTTTCTGTGAATATCTGCATTTGCCTTGTTGTTGAACTGATCGGGAATATAAGCGTTACCCATTTCAGACTTCAGCATTTTGGCTTTTTCGATTGCACCAGCCATTCCGGTTTCCTTAGGAGTCAGAATAACTTCAGCTCCGAGAGCCTTAAGGAGAAGTATTCTTTCTCGGCTCATATTTTCGGGCATTGTAAGAATAAGGCGAAGCCCGTTTACGGCACATGAAAGGGCAAGCCCGACGCCTGTGTTACCGCTTGTAGGCTCAATGATAACAGTGTCTTCATTGATAAGTCCCTTTTTCTTTGCGTCATCAATAAGAGCAATTCCGACTCTGTCCTTTGCACTGCCGAGAGGGTTGAAATATTCAAGCTTTGCTATAATTTCCGCATCAATGCCGTGAAGACGGCAGAAGCCTGTTGCTTTAACCATGGGGGTGTTGCCTGTAAGCTCTGTAAGATTTTCGGCAATGCGCCCGTTTTTATCTAATCCTATTCCGAGGTTGAATTTTTTATACATGTTTTCCTCCCTTAAAGCTCGAAATCTTCGGGAGAAAATTTCATAAGCTCGGGTGTTTTTGTCTTTGGCACTCTTTTGAGCGGATCATATCTGAACTTTTTGCAGCAGTAATGCTTATTCATTATTCCTTTTTTAGGGCAAAGAACTGTTTCATTGTCAGCCGAAAGCTTTCCGATTTTACAGTATTCGCATCTTGGCTCCTGATTTCCTATAATTTTTCTGCTCATTGAAATTCACTCTTTCCGTTTGATGGAATTATTTTATCACATCTTACGGAAACTGGCAAGTTCTGTTTTTTGTAAAAGGCAGACTAATATTGTCGCTCAGTCGTCATTCTTTTAATGCTTTTTACCTCCCACAGAAAAATCAGGCACATAAAAATTAATGTAACAGACCCGAATGCAGTGCCCTTGTGAGACGATAAAGTAATATTATGTGCGACTACCGCAACAGATGAGGGAAACAGTCTTGTATATATAAATTCTGCTGCGCCGCACAAAGATGCTTGTATAAATCTTACCTTAAGATATTGTGAAGGCTTGATATCAAGTTTCTTAAGGTCGGGAAGTGACTGAATAAATATACAAAGTCCGGCAAAAGTAAGGCAGAAAAGAGTTACTGAAGTAGGATACGCGGAGGATGAAAAAATAATTGCGCTGCTGACCTCTGCAAGAAGTCTTATAATGTCACACACCGGTTTTATGGGAATAACGGAATACAGCAGTTGAGTAAAAGCCGCAAACAGAACAATGCTGAAGCATATTGAAATTACCGCATTTGACGAAGATGAAACGCTGCTTATAAAAATTTCCGATATCCTTTCGTTTTTGCTGTAGCCTGTGAAACCGGTAAAATTTCTGTGTTTTATGTTATATATTATCGATGTCAGCAGGCTTACTGCAGTTGTAATAATATAAAACCTTATGCCCGTATTAAAGTCATTGTAAAGAGAAATGCCTGTAACTGCGACTGTAAAAGCAAGACCGGGGGAGGTGAAAAACAGGGCACACCTACGGGCAGCTTCAGCAGAAGTTTTTCCTTTTTCATAAAGAACACAGGCAGTTTTCAGGGCAACATTATATCCGCCTGTAAGTCCTGTCAGCATTGCTTCAAGGCAGCCTCCGTCAATGCCGAAAAGAAAACTCATGGGCTTGTGAAGACGGGCTTTCAGCTGCTGTGAAAAGCCCGTTCCTGTGATAAATGATGCAAGAAATATCATGGGAAAAACAGATGGTATTATAATTTCAATACAGTTATATATGCTTTTTATGCATGCTTCCTTTATATCTTTTTCGGAGAATATGAAAAGCAAAGCGCAAAAAAATGATATTATTGCAAATATACTGTTGTGTTTTTGAATTAAAATGCTTTTTGTTACTTTCATGGTAAATATTATGTCTGCGGGTGCTATTTAATACCGCTGATACATAATATTTCTGTAGGATCGGAGTTGATTGATTGCAAATAACACAGTTTAATTCATTGGGCAGGCGATTAAGAAATTTTTTCAGAGGTGCACAGATTGATACTGACAATAAATTTCTTCTGGAATTCAATTCGGACGGATTGCTGAATCTTTCGGGGATTACAGATATATTTGAATATGATGAGGATTATATTTTTGTTGAGGCAAAGCAGTGTCTTACACAGATAAGGGGACATAATCTGCTTCTTGATACCTTCAATGATAAGAAAATTATAGTCAGCGGTCAGATTGAAGACATAAAATTTATTGACAGGTGAGAGTATGGGCGGAAGGATAAAGGATTTTGTTTTCGGAAGGGTACACTTTTGTGCTACCGAGGGCTTTTTCGGACTGTTTCTCAGAGAATGTCGGAAAAAGGGAATTTTATTATATGAAATCAGAAGAACGGAGGACTGTATCAGCGGATATGTAAGTCAGATGGATGTGAAGCCGCTGTTTGATTGTGCCGCCGAATCGGGAATGAAAGTGGAAATAATTTCAAGAAAGGGGCTTCCCGATACATTTATCAGGTACAGAAAAAGAGCAGGCTTGCCTGTGGGGCTATTTCTGTTTGCTGTAATCCTTCTTTTACTGCGAAGCTTTGTGTGGAGCGTTGATATACAAGGGCTTGAACGCATTCCCGCTGATAAGCTTGAAGCCACACTATCTTCTCTCGGTGTCCGTGAGGGTGTATTCTGTGAAAGTATAAACTGTAAGGATATCGAATTCAGTCTTTACAAAATGTACGATGATATTTCATGGGTTTCAGTAAGCCTTGTAGGCTCACGATGCTTTGTGAATATCAGTGAGGTCAAGGCTGAGGAGGAATATAAGGAGAATATATACAGCAATATTATAGCGGCAAAGGATGGTGAAATTGTAAGGGCGGATATCTTTTCAGGGGAAGGGAATATTTATAAGGGAACGGCTGTTGTTAAAGGTGATCTGCTTGTTTCGGGGGTTAAAAATCACAGAGACGGCACGGTGGAATTTGTTGACAGTAATGCATTTATCCTTGCAAGAACAAGGAATTTTATAACAAGCACAGTACCTATGGAGCTTACTGTTTCTGTTGTCAACGAGTGTAAAGATAATTACTTTGCAAGCTTTTTCGGTATGTGTTTTCCGATAGTGAATAATATAAAGGAATATAGCTTTACAGAAAGCCGTTATTATTTCAACAGCGGCGATATTGTTTATCCCGTGTTTATTTCAAGAATACATAAATATACACTTAATGAAACAAAAATTTCACTGTCTGAAGGTATGGCTATGCTTATTGCATTCAGAGATTTTTCTTTAAGGGCATTGAAGCTGTACAGTAAGACACAGGTGCTTGAATCGGATGTTTCTGCAGCTTTTACGTCCTCTTGTGAAATCAGCGGAAAGTTTCTGTGCGAGGAGGATATAGCACAGAAAAAAAGCTTTACTGTTGAGGAAGAAAATCAACAGTAAAGCAAAAAAATGTTATTTTGAGAAGCACTCGTCTATAAGTTTTTGCTTGAGTGACCATAATTTATGTGAAATGTCAACATAATAGTTGTGAGGATATTCAAAGCGAACAACCTCTTCCCACAGAGTATCAATCTGCTCGGCACAATAGCTTCTTATCGTATCGGTATCGGGGAAGCTGTAAATCTGTGTGCCGTTATCAAAAATCTGCACGAGAAGCTGACGGGCAACGAAATCGGAAACAGTCTTTTTCTTCCATGTATAATCGGGGTCAAAAAGCTCATATTCCTTGCAGTCGGAAAGGTCCTCATCCTGAAGCGTCAGCACATCTGCAATAGCCTTGCCTGTTTCGTTGTCGAAAAGTCTCCACAGAAGCTTGGGGCAGGGTGTTGTGATTTTTGAAACATTATCATAAATTTTGATTTTCGGTATAATCTGACCGTCCTTTTCAATTGCTGAAAGCTTGTAGGAGCCGGGCATTACGGGATTCGATGCAGAGGTGATAAGTCTTTCACCGACAAGGAAGCTGTCAATTCTTGCACCGTTCTGAAGCATGTCCCTTATGATATATTCATCAAGTGAGTTGGATGCATAGATATCGCAGTCCGGATAGCCTGACTCATTGAGAACTCTTCTTATTTTCTTTGACAGATATGCAAGGTCCCCGCTATTAATTCTTACACCCCTCGGACGTTTCCCGAGCGGAGTCAGAATCTCGTTAAATGCCTTGATAGCATTGGGAAGTCCCTTGTCCATGGTGTCGTATGTATCAATAAGAAGAACGCAGTTGTCGGGATATTCTCTGCAGTAGGTTGCAAAAGCTTCATATTCACTGTCAAACATCTGCACCCATGTGTTGTTCATTGCTGCAAAAAGAGGAAGGTCATATTCCTTTGCGGCACTTACATTTGTTGTGGCACAGCAACCGCCGATGTATGCACTTCTTGTACCGCCTGTTGCCGCAACCGCACCGTGTGCTCTTCTTGCGCCCGATTCAATGATTGCTCTTCCGCCTGCCGCGCGGACAACACGGTTTGCCTTTGTTGCAACAAGAGACTGATGGTTTACGGAAAGTAGAATAAGAGTTTCGAGCATCTGTGCCTGAATTACGGGACCGCGTACCTTTACAACAGGCTCGTTTGCAAACACGGGTGTTCCCTCGGGAACTGCCCATATATCACATGAAAATCTGAAGTTTTTGAGATAAGCAATGAATTCATCGCTCATGCCTCTTATTTTGAGAAATTCAAGATCCTCTTCGGAAAAAGTGAGGCTGCTGATATATTCCGCAAGCTGACGTACGCCTGACATTATGCAGAAGCCTCCGATTTCGGGGGCGGGACGGAAGAACATGTCAAACCATACAACTGTTTCACTTATTCCGTTTTTCAGAAAACCGTTTGACTGTGCCAATTCATAAAAATCGAAAAGAAGATCGCATTTATTTACCGAAATATTGTTCATAAGCTTTTCTCCGTATAATTGTTGTGTATATCTTAACACAAAAAAATCATTATATCAACGGTATTGAGGAATAATTTTTGTGCAAAAGCGGTCAATTGTTACAGAAATTTGTTGAAATTCTGTCAAAAATGTTGACTGAATCGACTGAAATGTGATAAAATTATCAAAAAAATATTGGAGGATTATTTATGAGGTTGCGAAAGCAAGAACTCGGCACGCGGAATATTGTGGGCTCCCGTGTTGAAGCAAAGCGTAAAGAGCTCGGTATGAAGCAAAAGGATTTCCTTGCGCGCCTTCAGGTTGAGGGGATGGATATCAATGCTTCGGCACTTTCAAAGCTTGAGGGTCAGGTAAGAGGAGTATTTGACTACGAGCTTGTTATTATTGCAAAAGTGCTCGGAGTAAACCTTGAATGGCTTCTTGATGCTGAAAAATAATAATACTTGCATTTATAATAATTAAATGCTATAATTTCTCCGGATGAGCATCAGCTTGTCCGGATTAATTTTACCGTTACGGAGGGCTCATATGATTATTGCCGAAAGACTTAAGGCTGCAAGAACTCAGTGTAAGCTTACACAGCAGCAAATTGCGGATATTCTGAAAATTGACCGCTCAACCTATTCCTACTATGAGCTTGGTACAATCAAGCCTTCCATTGATGCTCTTAAGACTCTTTCTGCTGTATATAATGTCAATATTGAATGGCTTATAGGTCTTGACAGAGATTCCTCTGCATGGAACAGCAGTGAAAGTAAAATCGACAGAATAAAGGCGGTAAAGGAAACACGCATGACAGACCTTTCAAAGGATGAGCGAAAGTTTGTTTCTCTGCTTCGTGCGGCGCGTGCAATCGATAAGGATTCGGTAGTTTTTGATGCTCTTTTGGCTTTAGTGTTTGATGATGATAAAGAAAATGGGTAATGAGCTTGAAATTGCCGTTATAGGCGCGGGAGCCTCGGGACTTGCTTCTGCAATTTTTGCAGCAGAAGAGGCTTCACGAAACGAAAAAAAGGTCTCAATAACTCTCTATGAGGTCAATCCCCGTGTGGGCAAAAAAATTCTTGTAACGGGAAACGGCAGATGCAATTTTTCCAACGAAAACATCACTGCAGCTCATTTTCGTGGTGAAGCGGAGTTTGCCTTTGATGTTTATTCCCGTTTTACCAATGATTCTGCGGTAGAGTTTTTCCGTTCACTGGGGCTCTGTTCTAAAAGTGATTCTGCGGGAAGAATATATCCCATGTCCTTACAGGCTGCTGCGGTGCTTGATGTGCTGCGCTGTGAAACTGTAAGACGCGGAATCAGGGAAGTAACAGAAACGAAGATTACCTCAGTCAAAAGAAACGGCAGCGGATTTCTTCTCAATGACAGATATTATGCAGACAGGGTGATTCTTGCCACAGGCGGTAAGGCGGCACCCGTGCAGGGAAGTGACGGCAGCGGCTTTGCGCTTATAAAGCCCTTCGGTATTTCCTGTTCGCCCCTTCTTCCTGCTCTTACTCCGATTGTCTGCACCGGTTTTACCAAATCGTTGAAGGGCATACGTGCGCAGGGAAAAATTTCTGTGCGACTCGGCGGTAAAATTCTTTCAGAGGACACGGGAGAAATTCAATATACCGATTACGGACTTTCGGGCATCCCCTCAATGCAGGTGTCAAGGTTTGTTTCTGCGGCTCTTGACAGCGGAAGAAACGATGTTGTTGCTGTGGTTGATTCCGCCCCGGCTTTTAGTACTGAAGAGCTCAAGTCTGTGCTTATGCAAATCAATACGTCTCATCCGTCTTTTACAGGTGAAATGCTTCTCGGAAGCATCATGCCGAAGAAGCTGGGCGCATTCCTGCTTTCTGAAATAAGCATTAATCCGCAGAAGGAAACAGGTTGTCTTCATGAGGCGGTTATTGACAAAATCGTTTCTGTTGTAAAAAACAAAAGATATAAAATCAGCTCTGTCAAGGGGTTTTCTGATGCACAGGTTACCGCAGGCGGAATCAGTGCTTCGGAAATTAATCCTTCAACCATGGAGCTTAAAAAGGTCAAGGGTATGCATGTCTGCGGTGAAATTGTTGACGTGGATGGCGAATGCGGCGGATATAATCTGCAGTGGGCATGGTCATCTGCTTATGTTGCAGGTACTGCTGCCGTACAGGAGAACTGAAATTGCTTCGAATTAATGAAATATCCGTGCCGATTGGCGCTTCAACGGAAGAAATAATAAATAAAGCTGCCGAAGCAGTGGGAATTTCCCGTGAGTCGGTAAAGGGCTTTGAAATAGCAAGAGAATCAATCGATTCAAGAAAAAGAAACAACATAAAAATGATTTACTCGGTGAATCTTGAAACAGAGCTTGACGAGGAAAGCATTGCAATGCGTTTCCCGCAGAACAAGGTTCACACCTGTGAAAAATATAAATACGAGTTTCCCGAAAACAAAAGAACCTCGGTGTTCCGCCCCATAATCGTAGGCTTCGGTCCTGCGGGCATGTTTGCGGCAATGATTCTTGCACAGGCGGGGCTTAATCCCCTTGTGCTTGAACGGGGAAATGATGTTGATACAAGAACAAAGGATGTTTACGGCTTCTGGAATACAAGACGGCTCAACACCTCATCAAATGTTCAGTTCGGTGAGGGTGGTGCCGGAACCTTTTCCGACGGTAAGCTGACAACAGGCATAAAGGACAGCCGTTGCCGATTGGTGCTTGACACCTTCTATAAATTCGGCGCACCCGAGCAGATTCTTTACTCTTCACATCCTCATATCGGAACTGACAGACTTGTGACGGTAGTTAAAAACATGCGTGAGTACATAAAGGGTCTTGGCGGTGAAATCCGCTTCGGCTGTACTCTTTGTGACATATACAAGGCGAACGGCTTCATTCAGGGTGTATCCTTCAGGGATGAAAACGGCAGTATTGTTGATATTGAAACCGACTGTCTCATTCTTGCAACGGGTCATTCCGCAAGGGATACCGTTGAAATGCTTTTTTCTCACGGAGTTTTAATGGAGCAGAAGGCTTTTTCAATGGGTGTAAGAATAGAGCATCCGCAGGAGCTTATCAATAAAGCATTGTTCGGCAAGGAGTGGAACAATCCGCTTTTAGGTGCCGCAAACTACAAGCTTTCAAATCATTCACTGCATGACCGCGGTGCATATACCTTCTGCATGTGACCCGGCGGTACGGTTGTCTGTGCTTCCTCTGAAGAGGATGCAGTTGTTGTAAACGGCA
This sequence comes from Acutalibacteraceae bacterium, assembly GCA_045638965.1. GTDB lineage: Bacteria > Bacillota > Clostridia > Oscillospirales > Acutalibacteraceae > RUG806. The sequence continues at coordinate 321,638 of JAZUCC010000007.1, forward strand.
TGAGTGAGCTTGCCCGTGACAAGGAAAACGCAAACTCCGCAATTCTCGTGGGCGTGAATCCCGAGCATTTCCCGTCTTCTCATCCTCTTGCAGGTATTGCGCTTCAGCGGAAAATTGAACGCAGTGCATTTATTGAGGGCGGCAGTACATATTCAGCACCCTGTCAGACAGTAGGTGACTTTCTTAAAAACCGTCCGTCAAGTAAGCTTGGCTTTGTTAAGCCCTCGTGTCCTACGGGAGTAAATCCGACGGACATAAGAAAGGTAATGCCAAAGGGAATTACTGATTCCATTGAAGCGGCATTATATTCATTTGATAAAAAGCTTGAAGGTTTTGCGCTTCCCGAGGCAGTACTTACTGCTCCCGAAAGCAGAAGCTCTTCCCCCGTAAGAATAATACGCGATGAATTCAGACAGGCAAGCATCAAGGGAATTTTTCCCTGTGGCGAGGGTGCAGGATATGCAGGCGGTATAGTTTCCGCTGCAGTTGACGGCATAAAGTGCGCCGAGGCTGTTCTTGCCGATGAATTTGACGATTGCTGATAAAGAAAAGGTGAAAATTATGAAAACATTAGCACTTATCGTACCCTGCTTCAACGAAGCAGATGTACTTCACATGTTTTACGAGGAAACATCAAAGGTAATTGATTCTATGAAAGAAAGCTACAGAACAGAGCTTGTCTTTGTTGATGACGGAAGCCGAGATGACACTCTTAAAATCATCAAAGAGCTTGCCGCAAGAGATATGAATGTGAAGTTCATTTCTTTCTCGAGGAATTTCGGCAAGGAGGCTGCAATGCTTGCGGGCATGGAATATGCAGTAAAGGCTGATTTTATCGGTATTCTTGATGCAGACCTTCAGCATTCTCCCGAGCTTATTCCCGAAATGCTCCATTATGTTGACGGTGAGGGTTATGATGTTGCTGCCGCAAACCGTGAGGACAGAGACGGAGAAGGAAAGCTCAAGAGCATACTTTCTGACAGCTTCTATAAGGTAATCAACAAGGTAAGCGAAACAAAAATAACCGAATCCGCACAGGATTTCCGCATTATGAAAAAGGATGTTGTAAAGGCTATTATTTCAATGCCCGAAAATATCCGTTTTTCAAAGGGAATATTCAGCTGGGTAGGTTTTAATGTGAAGTGGATAGGTCATACTAACCGTGAGCGCGCAGCAGGTGAAACAAAATGGTCACTGAAGAATCTCTTAAAATATGCTGTTGACGGTATTTTAGGCTTTACAACCTCTCCCTTGCGCATGAGCTTTGTTTTTTCTGCTTTATGCGCATTTATCTGTGCTGTTTCTTTTATTTACGGTATTATCCGTAACATCGCAGACCCCTTGTATTCCGCAATTGTTCCCTTTATTCTTTGCGGTATGTTCTTTATTGCATTTCTTCTGCTTCTTTGCATCGGTATTATCGGTGAATATCTCGCACGTGTATATACCGAGTCAAAGGACAGACCGAAATATATTGTCGCACAGACAAACACAAGAGTAAGCTATACTCTTGCTGAAAATGACTAATAATTACGAAGGAGATAACAGAAATGGTAGTAACAAAAACAACAAAAATCGGTGAAATTCTTGAAGCAGACAAGGGTACAGCTCCCTTCTTCCTTAATATGGGCATGCATTGTCTCGGTTGTCCCTCTGCAAGAAATGAATCAATTGCACAGGCTTGCATGGTTCATGGCGTAGATGTTGACGATCTTATCGAAGAGCTCAACAACTACTTTCTTACACGCGGATGATTAATTTAGGTCCCAGACTTTTATGTGCGGCGTCGTTTATAAGATGCCGTACAAAAATTGTTGATATCGGAACGGACCACGCATATCTCCCTGCGTATCTTGTTTCTCAGGGAATAGCTGAAAGTGTTCTTGCTTGTGATATCGGTATTATGCCGCTTAAAAATGCACAGAACACTGTGGATACATACGGGCTTAACAACAGCATTTCTCTTCGTGTTTCGGACGGCCTCAGGGAGGTTTTTCCTGATGAGGCAGATGAAATCACTATCTGCGGAATGGGGGGCACGCTTATCTCGGAAATTCTTTCGGCTGCTCCGTGGATAAAAAGGTACGGTATGCACCTCATCCTGCAGCCTATGACACATACCGAGGACGTAAGAAAATATCTCTATGAAAACGGCTTTGAAATCGAAGATGAGCGCTTTGTTGTTGATAACAAAAAGGTATACTGTGTTATGTCCGCGGTGTATACGGGGAAAGCCTGCGCTTCGCACGTCGGCTTTTATCACTTCGGCTTTTTGCCGCCCCGAGATGAAATCAATGCTCGGTACGTTGCAAAGCAGCTTCACCGTATTGACGTAAAAATCGAGGCGCGTAGGTCGGCGGATTTTATAACTGATGAAATGCGTCAGCTTCTTGATATCAGGGAGTATTATGAAAAGGAGTGCGGAATATGAAGGTAAAAGATATTCTCGGCTATATTGATTCCTTTGCCCCCTTTGCAACTGCTGAAAAATGGGATAATTCCGGTCTTCTTATAGGTGATGCCGAAGCAGAGGTTACAAAGGCGGTTGTCTGTCTTGATGTTACAGAAAAGGAAATAATCTTTGCCGTTGAACACGGCGCACAGCTTATCATATCCCATCACCCCGTAATCTTCCGTCCGTGCTCTGCAGTGCTTTTCGGAGATGTTGTGTATGATGCCGTCAGAAACGGTATTAACGTTATATGTGCTCACACAAATCTCGATAAGGCTGCCGATGGTGTCAATGATGCACTTTGTAAGCTTCTTTTTGACAAATTTACAAAAGAAGACATCAGCATTGCTGAAGGCTTTCTTAATACCGCTGTGCTTAATGAGCCAGTCTCTGCAAGTGTTTTGGCAGCATACCTTAAAAACAGATTATCGGATAGCGTATCATACTGTGACGGCGGAAGACCGATTAAAAAGGTTGCTGTATGCTCAGGCTCAGGCGCTGATTTTATTGAGGATGCATTAAATCTCGGATGTGATGCTTTCGTTACAGGTGAGGCGTCATATCATAAATTCCTTGATGCAAAGCAGTCGGGGATATCACTTTTTGCCGCAGGACATTTTGAAACTGAAATTCCCGTGGTAAATGCACTTGTAAAAAAACTTAACGAAAACTTTGATTGCACGGTATTCTCGGCATGTCCGCAGAGCAATACCGTTATTATGGAGAAATAAATGGCTATAGACGGTATTTTTCTTCATTTTCTCAGAAATGAAATTGCCGATTTTGCAGTCGGCGCAAAGGTTGACAGAATATATCTTCCCACAAGATATGAGCTTGTCATTTCTCTTCGGACACGAACCGAAACAAGAAAGCTTTTCATATCTGTTTCAGGTAACTCTCCGAGAATTAATTTTACGGATTTTTCTCCCGAAAATCCCCAGACCCCGCCCATGCTTTGTATGCTGTTGAGAAAACAGCTCGGCGGTGCTGTCATAACTCATGTTCATCAGGCGGGGTTTGACAGAATTCTGTTTATTGAAATGAATGCTACTAACGAGATCGGCGACAGAGTCAACCGAACTCTTGTAGTTGAAATTATGGCTCAGTATTCAAACTGCATTCTTCTCGATGAAAACGGAATTATTATTGATGCACTCAAACGAGTGGATTCTTCAAAATCCTCTTTCCGTGAAATACTTCCGGGCAGGATGTATGTTATGCCACCACAGCAGAAAAAGCTCTCTCTTTCTGAATCTTCGGCTGAAGAGGCTGTTGATGAAATTCTTTCCTTAAGAGAAAAAAAGCTCAGTTCTGCTGTATTGACGGCAATTGCAGGTATATCACCGCTTATTTCCCGTGAAATTGCTTACAGAATCACTCTCGGCGATGTTGATGTAGCTGATATGACCGATGGCATGAAGGAACGGCTCTATCATGAAATATCCATTCTGAAGGAAGCTGTTCTTTCAGGTGAATATAAGCCCTGTTATCTTACCGATGCAAACGGTGAATATCTTGACTTTTCATATATGCCGCTGACACTTTATGATAACAGTGCGAAGATGCACTTTACGGATACACTGTCAGAGATTCCCGATAAGTTTTATTTTGAACGCGAGCGTCTTCAGCGTGCCCGTTCAAAGGCAGAGGACCTTTTTAAAACTGTGAATTCCCTTATAGAAAGGACATCAAGAAAGCTGAATGTTCAGCGCGAGGAGCTTGCTTCCAGTGAGGACAGTGAGTCGAAGAGAATTTTTGCGGAGCTTATAAATGCGAATCTTTATTCTCTTGAAAAGGGTAGGGATTTCTATGATCTGCCCAATTATTATGACGATTATAAAACTGTAAGAATCCCCGTGCTTGCACATCTTTCACCATCAGCCAATGCACAGCGTTATTATAAGGAATACCGCAAGGCACAGACAGCTAAAAGGATGCTCGGTGAGCTTATTGAAAAATCCTCAGCTGACCTTGAATATCTTCTGACTGTAAAGGATGCACTTTCCCGTGCAGAAGCAGAAAGAGAGCTTCAGGAAATAAGAACGGAGCTTTCCTCGGCAGGCTTCTTAAAGAGCAAAACAGGTACAAAAAATAAGAAGAATGCACCCCTTCCGCCTCTTGAGTTCACTTCGCCTGACGGATTCAAGGTGTATGTAGGCAGAAACAATATCCAGAATGACAATCTTTCCTTTAAGAAAGCATCAAAGAACGATATATGGTTTCATGCACAGAAGACTGCAGGCTCTCATGTTGTTCTGTCCCTTGAGGGCAATGAGCCCACAAACTGCGCAATGGAATTTGCCGCAACCTGTGCCGCATATTTTTCTTCCGTCAGAGACAGGGGCATGGTTGAGGTTGACTATACAAAAATCAGAAATCTGAAAAAACCTCCGGCTTCAAATCCGGGTTTTGTAATATATCATGTTTATAGCACGGTCTATGTTAAGGCTGTGGCTCCCGAAAAGTATATTTTTGAAAGTGAGGACAAATAAATGGCAAAGTATTCAATCGGTGTCGATTACGGCACTCTTTCAGGCAGAGCACTTATTGTAAACAATGAAACAGGTGAAGAGCTTTCTTCAGCAGTGTTTGAATATCCTCATTCCGTTATGTCGGAATGTCTTCCTTCAGGAAGGAAGCTCGGCTTTGACTGGGCGCTTCAGCATCCCCAGGACTATCTCGACGTGCTTTATAACACCATTCCTGCAGTTATGAAGGAAAGCGGTGTTTCAAAGGATGATGTTGTTGGTATCGGTCTTGACTTTACCGCATGTACAATTCTTCCCGCAAAAAAGGACGGCACACCTCTTTGCTTCATGGATGAATACAAGGATGAGCCTCACGCTTATGTAAAGCTCTGGAAACACCATGCTGCACAGCATCTTGCAAATAAGCTCAATGAAATCGCAGAAGAAAGAAATGAGCCTTGGCTTAAGAACTACGGCGGCAAGATTTCCTCCGAATGGGCTATTCCGAAAATCTGGCAGGTTCTTGATGAAGCTCCCGAAATCTATGATGCGGCTGACACCTTCATTGAAGCTGCAGACTGGGTTGTATGGCAGCTTTGCGGCAAGGAAAACAGAAATTCCTGCTGTGCGGGCTATAAGGAAATGTGGAATAAGAAAACAGGCTATCCCTCAAAGGATTTCTTCAAGGCACTTGACCCCAGACTTGAAAATGTTGTGGCAGATAAGCTTTCCGAGGAAATTTCACCTATGGGCTCAAAGGCAGGCGGGCTCACTGAAGCTATGGCTGAAAAGCTCGGTCTCAATGCAGGTACTGCAATTGCTACCGCAATAATTGACGCTCACGTATTCGTTCCCGCAGCAGGTATTGCCGAGGCAGGAAAGATGCTTGCTATCATGGGTACATCAACATGTCACATGCTTCTCGGCAACGAGGAAAAGCAGGTCAAGGGAATGTGCGGTGTTGTTGAGGACGGTATCCTTCCCGGCTTCTTCGGTTATGAAGCAGGTCAGAGCTGTGTAGGTGACCATTTCCAGTGGTTTATTGAAAACTGCCTTCCCGCATCCTACTATGAGGCTGCAAAGGAAAAGGGCATGAATATACATAAGTTCCTTCGCGAAAAGGCTGAAAAGTATAAGCCCGGTGAAAGCGGTCTTGTTGCTCTTGACTGGTGGAACGGTAACCGCTCCTGCCTTGTTGACGTTGACCTTACAGGTATGATTCTCGGTATGACTCTTCTTACAAAGCCCGAGGAAATCTACCGTGCTCTCATTGAAGCTACAGCTTACGGCACAAGAATGATTATTGAAACCTTCCGTGAATACGGCGTTGAGGTAAATGAATTCTATGCAGCAGGCGGTATTGCAAAGAAGGACCCCATGACAATGCAGATTTATTCCGATATCCTTAATCTTCCCATTAAAATTGCAGGCTCCGACCAGGGCGGTGCTCTTGGCTCTGCAATCTTCGGCAGTGTTGCAGCAGGTAAGGAAAACGGCGGCTATGACGATGTATTCTCTGCAGCATCAAAGCTCGGTAAGGTGCTTGATACACAATATACTCCCAATCCCGACGCTGTTGCAGTTTATGATAAGCTTTATGCCGAATACAAGATTCTTCATGACTATTTCGGTAAGGGCGCAAACGATGTGATGAAGCGCCTTAAGGAAATCAAAAAGTCCGTATAACAGGGGAGAAGTACAATGAAAAATTATAAGTTTTATTTTCTTATCGGTTCACAGCACCTTTACGGTGATGAAACATTAAAAGAGGTAGATGCACATGCAAAAATTATGGCGGACGGCTTCAATGCTGACCCCATAATTCCCTGTACCGTTGAGGTCCTTCCCTGTGTGACAACCTCAAAGGCAATAGAAGCTGCCGTAATCAAGGCAAACAATGACCCCATGTGCGCAGGTATCATCACATGGATGCATACCTTCTCACCCTCAAAAATGTGGATTTCAGGCATTTCCAAAATGATGAAGCCCTATCTTCATCTCAATACACAGTTCAATCGTGATATCCCCTGGGACAGCATTGATATGGACTTTATGAATCTTAATCAGAGCGCACACGGTGACCGTGAGCACGGCTATATCGGCACACGCATGGGTGTAAAGCGTAAGGTTATTGCAGGACACTGGGAAAATGAAGACTTCCGCAAGGAAGTTGCTTCATGGATGCGTGCAGCAGTGGGTGTATTTGAAAGCAGAAGAACAAGAGTTCTTCGTATCAGTGACAACATGAGAAGTGTTGCTGTTACCGACGGCGACAAGGTTGAAGCACAGATGAAGCTTGGTTGGGAAATCGAGCATTACGGTGTAGGTGATATCATTGCAGAGCTTGACAAGGTAACACAGGCCGAAATTGATGCACTTATGAAGGAGTACGAGGAAAAATACACTCTCTCCACAGATAATATTGAAGCTGTCCGCTATCAGGCAAAGGAAGAAATTGCAATAAAGAAGTTTATGGATGAAAGAGGCTTTACCGCCTTCCACACAAACTTTGAAGACCTTCAGGGACTTCGTCAGCTTCCCGGTCTTGCTTCACAGGACCTTATGGCAAAGGGCTACGGCTTCGGTGCAGAGGGCGACTGGAAGGTTGCAGCTATGACAAGAATCATGAAGGCTATGACTGCCGATATGACAGGCGGTACAGCATTCATGGAGGACTATACTTATCATTTTGAGCCCGGCAATGAAATGATTATGGGTGCACACATGCTTGAGGTTTGTCCTACTATTGCTGCAACAAAGCCCGAAATAAAGGTATTCCCCCTCGGAATCGGCGGCAGAGAGGATCCTGCCCGCCTTGTGTTCAAGTCAAAGCCCGGCAATGCTATTGTTGTTTCTCTTGTTGACATGGGTGACGGTCTTCGCATGATTGTAAACGATGTAGAATGTGTTGAACAGGTGAATGATACTCCCAATCTTCCCGTATCAGCAGTTCTCTGGAAGCCCGCTCCCAACCTCAAGACATCTGCCGAAGCATGGATTTATGCAGGTGCAGCACACCACTCTGTTTTAAGCTATGATGTAACAGCAGAAATGATGAGAGACTTTGCAAATATTCTTGATATTGAATTTGTTTATATCAACAAGGACACCGAAATAAATTCCTTTCTTAAGGAGCTTGAGCTTGGTGCTCTTATCAGAAAGTTGAAGTAATATATATTATGTATAGAGATATAAAAGAAAAAGCATACAAAGCAAATATGATGCTCTGGAGGCTCGGCATTGCTCCCTTTACATGGGGCAATGCTTCCGAGTGTGACAGAGAAAAAAAGGTTTTTGCCATAAAGCCCTCGGGAGTTGAATATGAAGAACTGACCCCCGATATGATGGTTATTGTTGACTTTGACGGTAACAAGGTAGAAGGAGAGTATAACCCCTCCTCCGACACTGCTACACATGCAGTTTTATACCGCAATTTCCCCGATATCGGCGGAGTTGTACATTCTCATTCGATTAATGCTACTGCATTTGCACAGGCGGGTATAAATGTCCCTGCTCTCGGCACTACCCATGCGGATTTCTGCTTTGGTGAGGTGCCTTGTGCAAGAGAGCTTACTGCCGGGGAGGTAAACGGCGAATATGAAAAGAGCACAGGAGATGTGATTGTATCTCATTTCAGAGATAACTCCCTTGATGAAAATGCAGTACCCGCAGTGCTTGTGCGCTCTCACGGTCCCTTTACATGGGGAAAATCAGCAAAGGATGCTGCTAAAAATGCAGGTACACTTGAAATTGTCTGCGAAATGGCACTCAAGACCATGCGTCTTAATCCTTCCGTTGAAGAAATTCCCTCATATCTTCTCAATAAGCATTACATGAGAAAGCACGGCAAAAACGCATACTACGGACAGGGAAAATAAAATGACAGAATTTACCCACTTACATATACATACTGAATATTCTCTTCTTGACGGTGCATGCCGTATCAAGCCGCTTATAAAAAGAGTAAAAGAGCTTGGTATGAAAAGCATCGCCATGACCGACCACGGCGTAATGTACGGAGCTGTTGATTTTTACAAGGCATGTAAGGCTGAAGGCATCAACGGCATCATAGGCTGTGAGGTCTATGTCGCACAGCGTACCCGATTTGATAAGGTACACGGTCTTGATAATGAAAGATATCACCTTGTGCTTCTTGCTGAAAATCAGACCGGGTATCAGAATCTTATCAAGATGGTTTCCGCCGCCTGGACCGAGGGCTTCTATACAAAGCCCCGTGTAGATAAGGAGCTTCTCGAGAAATATCACGAGGGGCTTATCTGCCTTTCTGCCTGTCTTGCAGGTGAAATTCCACAGGCAATTCTCAAGGGCGACTATGAAAAGGCAAGGGAAACCGCACTCTGGTATCAGAATGTTTTCGGTAAGGACAATTATTTCCTTGAAATTCAGGACCACGGCATTGCCGACCAGAAATCATCAAACCCCGTTATTATAAAGCTTGCCCGTGAGCTTGATATTCCTCTTGTTGCCACAAACGACGCACATTATATAACGAGAGAGGATGCGGAAATACAGAAAATTCTTGTCTGTATTGCAACAAAGCACACAATTGAAGAAGACACAGGCATGGGCTTTGAAACAGAGGAATTTTATGTAAAATCGGGTGATGAGATGCTTTCTCTTTTCCCCGATGTCCCCGATGCTATATCAAACACCAATCTTATTGCCGAGCGATGCCATGTTGAATTTGAATTCGGCAACACAAAGCTTCCCATATTTGAGGTGCCTGATAACCGTGACCATTTCGAGTATTTCTCCGACCTTTGCTATAAGGGAATGGTGCGTTGCTACGGTGAAGACTATCCGCAGGAATATATGGACCGTCTTAACTATGAGCTTGGCGTTATCAATCAGATGGGATTTATCGACTATTTCCTCATCGTGTGGGACTACATAAACTATGCTAAAAGTGTCGGCATTCCCGTAGGACCCGGTCGAGGCTCCGGTGCGGGCAGTATTGCGGCTTATACCTGCGGTATCACCGACATTGACCCCATGCGTTATTCACTCCTTTTTGAGCGTTTCCTTAACCCCGAACGAGTCAGCATGCCTGACTTTGATATCGACTTCTGTTATGAAAGAAGACAGGAGGTTATCGATTACGTTGTCCGTCGTTACGGTGCAGACCATGTTTCGCAGATTGCCACCTTCGGTACTCTTGCTGCCCGCGGTGCGGTGCGTGACGTCGGTAAGGTGCTCGGTATGAGTGTTGCGGAGTGTACCGCAATTCAGAAGGAAATTCCCCAGGAGCTTGGTATGACTATAGAGAAGGCTCTTCAGTCAAACCAGGAGCTTAAAAAGATGTATGATGAAAATTCCCTTGTTAAAAAGGTAATTGATACATCAATTAAAATTGAAGGCATGCCGAGAAATACGGGCATGCACGCAGCAGGTGTTGTTATCTGTGATAAGCCTGTTGATGCTTATGTTCCGCTTTTTAAAAGCGGTGATTCCGTTGTTACACAGTACTATAAGGGATGGGTTGAGGCTCTCGGTCTTCTTAAGATGGACTTCCTCGGTCTTCGCACCCTTACCGTTATTGATGACGCGGTTAAAATGATTCATAAAAAAGATCCTGCACTTGACATCATGAAAATTGATGTTGATGATGAGGGTGTTTATAAAATGCTGGGCGAGGGTGGTACCTTCGGCGTATTCCAGTGTGAATCGGGCGGTATCCGTTCTCTTATGATTAACATGCAGCCGCACAATCTTGAAGATATAATTGCGGTTATTGCACTGTATCGTCCGGGACCCATGGACTTCATCCCTGCATATCTTGCAAACAGACAGGACCCCGAAAATATCAAATATCATACTCCCGAGCTCAAGCCTATTCTTGATGTTACCTACGGTACAATCGTTTATCAGGAGCAGGTTATGCAGATTTTCCGAGAGCTTGCAGGCTACAGCCTCGGTGCTGCTGACATGGTTCGTCGTGCGGTTGCAAAAAAACAGGCAGATGTGCTTGAGCAGCAGAGAAAGTTCTTCCTTTACGGCTCCGACGGTACCGACGGAGGCTCAAAGTGTGACGGCTGTATCAAGAGAGGTATTTCTGCCGATGCTGCCAATGCTATTTTTGACGATATGGCATCATTCGCATCCTATGCCTTCAATAAATCTCATTCAGCGGCTTATGCCTATGTTACATATCAGACTGCATGGCTTCGTTGCTACTATCCCCAGGAATTCATGGCGGCTATGCTTACCTCCGTTCTTGATAATACAGACAAGGTTGTAGGCTATATAACAGAATGTCAGACTAACCTCGGCTTCAAGGTTCTTCCTCCGAGTGTTAATGAATCTGAAGAAAAATTCACTGTTGTAGGTGAAAATGTCCGCTTCGGTCTTCTTGCCATCAAGAATCTCGGCAGCGGTGTAATCAAGCAGATTATATCCGAGCGAGAGGAAAACGGACCCTTTGAAACCTTCTATACCTTCTGTAAGCGTTGCTACGGTAAGGAGCTTAATCGCCGCGCACTTGAAAATCTTATCAAGAGTGGCGCAGTTGACTGCTTCGGTCTTAACAGAAATCAGATGTTCCTTATGATAGATGATATCTTAAGTGCACTTGAAAATGACAAGAAGGGCAAAATTGAAGGACAAATAGGTCTTTTTGACCTTGGAAGTGCCCTTGCAAAGGCTGTAGAGCCCGTGCCGCCCAATGTCAAGGAATTTCCCGAAAAGCAAAGACTTGCAATGGAAAAGGAAACAACAGGTCTTTATATGTCAGGTCACCCCATGACAGAGCATGTCCGTCTTGCGGGCAGACTCGGCAGTGCAAAGACCTCCGATATTATTGAATCCTCACCCACAGATATGGATTCTCCTTATAAGGATGGCGATAAGGTACGCATTTTAGGTCTTCTTTCAATGGTAAGAAAGAAAATCACAAAAAATGATACGACCATGGCATTCTTACAGCTTGAAGATGTCTATGGCAGTGTTGAGGTGCTTGTATTCCCCAAAAAGTTTGACAAATACGCACAGTACTTTATTGAGGATGACATAATTCTTCTTACGGGTAAGGTTTCTCTTCGAGACGACGAAATTCCCAAGCTTCTCTGTGAAGATGTTGTGCCCTTGAGTGAAATTCCCGATGACGATGCTTTCCTTGATAACTATAAGCTTCCCGACGCAGAATATACCCTGAAGCAGAGTGCTTACACGACCTATGAAAGAGAAAGAGTAAGGTCAACAGTGCAGAATAATCAGTCGGCACAGCCGTCTTATCAGCAGGCACCCGTGGCTCCGTCTGCTCCTGCTCCCGTAAAAAAAGAAGGCAGACGTGGTCTTTTCCTTAAGGTATCGTCCGAAAGCGGTGTTGATGCTGTCAGAGCATCAAAGATGTGTTCCATTTTTGAAGGCAATATTCCGTTGTATCTTTATTATGAGGATACAAAGAGCTATAATTTCTCTACGGGAATTATGACCGATCCCACAAACGAGCTTCTTAAAGGTCTTAAGGCACTTTTAGGTGAAAAAAATGTTGTTCTTAAGGTTTAATTGCGGACAAAGTAAATTTTATGTTGACTTTATACACGTAAACCTATATTATATCTAATTGTATAAAAAGATTTAAAGAATCTTCCAGGAGGAAAAAATAATGAAAACTATCGCAGTATTAACAAGCGGCGGCGACGCCCCCGGCATGAACGCTGCAATCCGTGCAGTTGTAAGAACAGGTTGCGAAAACGGTGTAAGAGTTCTCGGTATCAGAAGAGGCTACGCAGGACTTATGGAAGGCGATATGTATGAAATGAACTTAAGAAGCGTTTCAGATATTATCCACAGAGGCGGCACAATGCTTCATTCCGCAAGAAGTAAGGAATTCTGCACCGAAGAGGGTATGCAGAAGGCTATCAGCATCTGCAAGGAAAACGGCATCGAGGGTATTGTTGTTATCGGTGGCGACGGCTCCTTCAAGGGTGCAAGAGACCTTTCCGTAAGAGGTATCAACTGTGTTGGTGTTCCCGGCACAATCGACAACGACATTGCTTGCTGTGACTACACAATCGGTTATGATACATGCCTTAACACAATTATGGACATGGTTGACAAAATCAGAGATACTTCCGAATCACACGATCGTTGTACAGTTGTTGAGGTAATGGGCAGACATGCAGGCTTCCTTGCACTTAACGCAGGTATTGCTGTCGGTGCTACATCCATTCTTATTCCTGAGCTTGAATTTGATATCGAAAAGGATATCATTGAAAGAATGAGAAGAACACAGAAGACAGGTAAGCGTCATTTTATCATTGTTGTTGCTGAAGGCGTAAATGAAAAGCTTGAAGCACAGGGCATCAACGGTGTATCTGCACTTGCAAAGTACATAGAGCACAATCTCGGTGTTGAGGCAAGAGCAACAGTTCTCGGTCATGTACAGAGAGGCGGCTCTCCCTCAGTCAAGGACAGAGTTGCAGGCAGCCAGATGGGATCCTACGCTGCACACCTTCTTCTTGAGGGCATCGGTAACCGTGTTGTTGCTATGCAGAAGGAAAAGATTATTGACCTTGACATCGTTGAGGCTCTCAATATGAAGAAGTCAATAGACCTTTCGCTCTACGATACAGCTATGGAAATCTCAATCTGATTAAATAAAGCGCCGTGTTATCATGGCGCTTTTTTTGGTATTATATGAAAATTTATTATCCTTCTTATTATGAAAATTTCCGCTGTATAGCGGCGGCTTGTCCCGATTCCTGCTGTAAGGCATGGGAAATAGTGATAGACGAAGAAACCTGTAAAAAATATGATTCCGTATCGGGTGAATTCGGTGAAAAAATAAGGAATGCAATAACCACGGACAGTGAAGGGGACAGGTGCTTCTCGCTTTGTGAGGGCAGATGTCCTTTCCTGAATGATGACGGGCTTTGTGATATACATATAAGGCTTGGTGAGGATTTTACAAGTGAAATCTGTAAGGCACATCCCCGTTTTACCGAGGAGTATGACGGATTTACGGAAATCAGTCTTTCTCTTTCATGCCCCGAAGCAAACCGTATTATTGCTGAAGCCGAGAATGAAAAATATCCCGTTCCCGTTTATGATGGTGATGATGAAGTGCTTTCTCTTCTTATTTCTTCAAGAAAAGATCTTCTTGAAGCTCAGTGCGGATTTTATGAGCTTGTTTCTCTTATTCTCAACACATCTGCTGATGATTCTCTTGATATTGATATGGTATATATTGCAGATTTTCCCGAATTCAATTGCTCTTTCATCAAGGAATTTATCAAAGCTCTTAAGTGCAATGAAATTCTGACTGTTGAATGGCGGCAAATGCTTTTATTGGCAGAAAAATATGATGTCTGTGATGCCGATATTGCAAAAGCAATTGCTGAAAATGAAAATATGCTTATTAAATTCTGCAGATATATGCTCTACAGGTACTATCTCAAGGCAGTAAATGACCTTGATATCTATTCAAGGGCATTGTTTATCATTTCATCCTGCTATCTTAATGCATATCTTTCCTGTGTTTCAGGTAAAACTTTTTTTGAATGTGCAAGACTTTTTTCAAAGGAAACAGAGCACAATACTGATAATATTGACAGAATTACAGATTATTTCTGCAATTTTTAATGGTGGTAATGTTATGTCGAAAATATCGGATATAATTAATGCATTCCGCAAGCCCTGTTCCTGCGGCAGAGTACATGAAACAACCGTTGAGGATATAAGAATCGGATCGGGAATATTAAAAGATACAGGAAGAATACTGAAGGAAAATAATTTTTCCGAAAATCTTCTTCTTGTTGCAGATAAAAATACTCTTGCCGCAGCAGACGGCATTATTGATGCATTAACTGAGTTCAATGTTCAGTTTAAAATATATGACGATATCCGTGTGGCGGATATGTCTCATGTTGAAGAGCTTGAGGATCTTATAAGAGATAAGGATATTTCAGTGCTTTCCGTTGGCACTGGCTCTGTTAATGACCCATGCCGCCTTGCCTCAGCAAGACAGAATAAGAAGCTTTGTGTTTTTGCTACCGCGCCCTCAATGGACGGGTTTGCTTCGGATACATCACCCATTGTAAAAAACGGCTTCAAGTCTTCATATCAGGCAAGAAGCCCCCAGGTGATAATAGGTGATACAAAAATCCTTGCTGCTGCACCAGCGCAGCTTAAGTCCTCGGGCTTCGGCGATATGATGGCAAAATATGTAGGTCTTATTGACTGGCAGATATCGGCACTTCTTACAGGTGAGCATTATTGTGAAAGGGTAGCCGCTCTTACTAAGTCTGCAACAGATACGCTTCTTTCCATGTCTCATCTTGTAACTGTTAATGATGAAGAAACAGCAGGTAAAATTTTTGAAAGTCTTCTTATGACAGGCATTGCAATGAGCTTCCACAAAAGCTCCCGCCCTGCAAGCGGAAGTGAGCATATAATCGCGCATCTCATGGAATGTCTTCAGCTTCCGCAGGGTATTATTCCTAACTTCCACGGAGAGGATGTAGGTGTTTGTACACTTGAAATGCTTGAATTTTACGGGAAGCTTGCTGAAAATGAAGCAGTAACCGGTGTCCATGAAGAAGTTGACTGGGAAAAGGTATTTTCTGTTTACGGTGACATGGCTGATGACGTAAAGAAGCTTAATTTTCCTGAAAATATCGTGGACGGTGTCAACCCTGCGGATATTACGGAAAACTGGCAGAAAATCCGTGAAATTATCGGCAGTGTGCCTTCTTATAAAGAGGTAAAAGCCGCTATGATATGTGCGGGCTGTAAAATTACTGTGGAGGATATAGAAAAGAAGCAGGAGTATTTTGACCTCTGTGTAAAATATTCTCCCTATATGAGAAAACGGCTTACTCTTTTAAGACTCCGCAATATGATAAAAGTATAAATAAAAATGGACTTCAGAAAAAAACTGAAGTCCGTATTTTTTTATTTGTCGAGTGTCTGCATAAATTCCCATGAAAGCTTTGTTGCCTTCTTTGCATCACCGTCAATCCAGTCAATGTCCTGCTCATACATTATGTAGGGGATATCAAGCTCCTTGCAGGCTTCATAGCATGCCCTGAGATCAACCTTTCCTTCGCCGAGGGTACAGAATTTTCTTTCACCGTCAACGATAACATAATCCTTGAAGTGGCACACTGTGACTCGGCCCTTCATTTTCTTGAGATATTCCACAGGGTCAGCTCCCGCATAATGAATCCATGCAACATCGGGAATAAAACGGAAAAGCTCGGGATCGGTATTTGCTATAAGGTAGTCAATCATTCGTTCTCCGTTGTCAAGTGCCTTAAACTCAAAATCATGATTGTGATAGTTGAAGGTCATGCCGTTTGCCTTAAGCTTCTTCCCGAATTCGTTGACCTTTGCGATAAATGCATCCACATTAGCCTTTGTGCCTCTGTGTTCATCAGCCGCACCGCCGAGTCCGAGTGCATAGCAATCAATTATCTTATGCTCATTGATAAGTGCATCGGTATCGTTGATAAAGCGGTCAAAGGGCTTGTGGGTAACGCAGACCTTCATGTTATATTTATCAAGAATTTCCTTCTGAATTTCAGCATCAATGGGACCTATTGCGGATATCTGAACATCGCAGACACCGAGAGACGAAAGATATGCGAGGATATCATCAAAATCCTGTGCATTCTGGCAAAAATCCCTTAATGTATAAAGCTGAATTCCGAGAACGGGCTTGTTCATAGACTATCGTCCTTTCATTTGTAATATCTTAATAATAAATCAACAAAAATGTAATATCAATATGCAAAACATATTCTGTATAAATAACTAAAATTGACAAATCAAATTGGTTGTTTTGCTGAAAATGACAGGGTAGTTTGACTTTTAATATAAATAGTAGTAAAATTATTGTGACAATTTTCAGGAGGAAAGTAAAATGAAAAAAATTATTGCAGTTTTAATGAGTCTCGTTATGATGTTAAGCTTCAGTGCTGTTGCATTTGCAGCTTCAGGTGATAACGATGTGCTTAAATTTGACGAAAACGGCGAGTTTGTTATCTTCAATCTCTGTGATATGCAGGATACATATCCCATGCATAAGACAACAAAGGCTTTCGTAACAGATATGATCAAGATTTACAAGCCCGATATCGTTATCCTCGGCGGTGACAACACTGTTGCAGCAAAGGAAGACAAGGCAGATGCTATCAAGGAAATCTGCGATATGTTCGTTGAAAACAAGACATATTTTACACTTGTTTTCGGTAACCATGATGACGAGCAGGGTGTTTCCCGTGAAGAGCTTTTTGCTATGTATCAGCAGTTCGGCGGTGAATACTGTCTCGCTTACGATGCAGTTCCCGAGCTTACAGGTGTAGGTACACATAACCTCACAGTAAAGTCCTCTGACGGCTCAAAGGTTGCTTACAATCTCTATATGTTTGACTCCAATTCTTACGTTTCCGATGCAGACGGAAATCGCCTCGGCTATGATGCAGTCCGTGAGGATCAGATCAAGTGGTACAAGAATGTTGCTGCAGAGCTCAAGGCTGCAAACGGCGGCGAAACTGTTTATGCTATGTCCTTCCAGCACATCATTGTTCAGGATATCTATGACAGCATGTTCTTTGAAGCTCCTATGGCTCTCGGTGAGGCTACTCTTAATTTCTTCGGCAGAACATATACATATTTACCCTATGTTCACAATATCAAGGACGGCTATCTTCTTGAAGCTCCCTGTCCCGGCTACTACAACTTCGGTCAGTTTGATGCTTTTGTTGAAACAGGAGACGTTGTAGCTACCTTCTCAGGTCATGATCACCTCAGCTCTTTCACAGTTGAAAAGGACGGTGTTGATATCGTCAATACGCCCGGCTGCTCCTTCGAATCTTACGGTGACAATGCAACAAGAGGCATCAGAATGCTTACTATCAATGAAGCAGATACATCTGTTTATAAATCAGAAATGCTTACAGTCTCCGACTATGTTCTCGGTGACGGCGCATACCTTACACAGTTTGGTGATATCACAAAGCTTGATGCAATGTTAGGTGTAATGACCCGTACATTCATGGATTTATACATTGATATCGCCACAGCAATCTACAATTTGCTCGGTATCAAAATGTAAAAATTCTGTTAATTAATTAACTTTATATTTACTTTAAGTTATATTTGTTATAAAATTACTTGATTAATTTTAGGGGGTAAATTCAATGAAAACTGTATTTCTCACCGGTGGTACCGGTAATATGGGTTGGGCTGCATTCCAGGAGCTTTACAAACTCGGCGATGTAAAGATTAATTTCCTTGCACGTCCCAGCGACAAAAACAAAGAGCTTCTTATGCCTTATATGGGCAAGAAGAATGTTGAAATCATCTGGGGTGATTTCCTTGAATATGATTCAATTCTCAAGGGTATCACAGGTGCTGATTATGTTCTTCACATCGGCGGCATGGTTTCTCCCGCTGCTGACTACAAGCCCTACACAACAAGAAAGGTTAATGTCGGCGCTGCTGAAAATATCGTTAAGGCAGTTCTTGCTCAGCCCAATGCTGACGATATCAAGGTATGCTACATAGGCTCCGTTGCTGAAACAGGCGACAGAAACACTCCCATTCATTGGGGCAGATGCGGTGACCCCATCAAGGTTTCCGTTTATGACCACTATGCAATTTCAAAGGTAATGGCTGAAAGAGTTTTCGTTGAAAGCGGAATCAAGCATTGGGTTGTAATGCGTCAGTCAGGTATCCTTTATCCTGCAATTCTTCACAATATGGAACCCATCATGTATCACGTTCCTCTTAACGGTATGCTTGAATGGTGTACAGTAGAAGATTCAGGTCGTCTTATGAGAAATTTCGTTACTGAAGATCTTCCCGAAGAATTCTACAGAAACTTCTATAACATCGGTTCAGGTGAGCAGTACAGACTTACAAACTATGAATTTGAAGAGCTCCTTCTCGGTTGTATCGGTCTCGGTTCTCCCAAGACTCTCTTCGATCCCAACTGGTTCACAACAAAGAACTTCCACGGTCAGTACTATGCTGACGGCGATCTTCTTGAAAAGTATCTCCATTTCCGTGCTAATATTCCCGTAAAGGATTACTTTGATCATATGGCTAACCAGGTTGAATTCTATTTCAGAATTCCCAAGTATATCCCCACAAAGAAGCTTATCGGTGCATGTGCAAAGCCCTTCATGAAGAAGATTGCAATGACTGAAAGATGGGGTACTCTTGACTGGATCAAGACAAAGGATCCCGTAAGACTTTCCGCTTACTACGGCTCTTATGAAGACTACCTCAAGATTCCCTCCACATGGGATGATTTCAAGCTTGAAAGCCCCGACAAGAACATTTCTGCTGCAAAGGATTTCGTTCTTGATCACGGTTATGATGAATCAAAGCCCAGAGCAGAGCTTGACATTGAGGATATGAAGAAGGCAGCACAGTTCCGTGGCGGTGAATGCTTAAGCGACAAGATGACAAAGGGTGATCTTGAAACAAAGCTTACATGGAAGTGCGGATGCTGCGGTCACGAGTTTGAAGCAAGCCCCAATCTCATACTTCTCGGCGGTCATTGGTGTCCTGAATGTTACCTCCCCGAAAAGAAGTGGAATTACGATGAAATCGCAAAGACAAATCCCTTCTTTGCACAGGTATGGTACACCAACCACTCAATCGACGAAAACAATGTTTATGATTTCGATGAAATCTTTGACGGTTGGGAAAAGAAGAAATAAAATTTTTTGATTTATGGTGCAGTTCCGATTATTCGGAATTGCACTTTTTTTGTTTGTGTTGTATAATTCAATCAGAAATTGTTTGTAAAAGGTGTTTTTATGCAATATAAACTGATAATATTTGATCTGGACGGTACGGTGCTTGATACTCTTGATGACCTTACCGATTCCGTAAATTATTCACTTGAGAAAAACCATCTTCCTCAAAGAACGAAAAATGAGGTCAGAGGCTTTGTGGGAAACGGAATCAGACTTCTTGTTGAAAGAAGTGTTCCTTCGGAATGTCAGGTGAATGTTGTTGATTCTGTTTTTGATGATTTCAGAAATCACTATAAGCACAACAGCTGTAATAAAACAAAGCCATACGACGGAATCATACAGCTTCTTACTGACCTTAAAAGTCTTGGTATTCAGCTTTCCGTTGTTTCAAATAAGGCTGATTTTGCCGTAAGGGATATTGTTGACAGATATTTTAACGGTATGTTTGATTATTTTGCAGGTGAGAAGGAGGGAATACCCCGCAAGCCCGCCCCCGATTCTGTGTATAATGCTATGAAATTTTTCGGTGCATCTGAAAATGAAGCGATATATATCGGTGATTCCGAGGTTGATATTGAAACTGCAAAAAATGCAGGACTTGATTGTATCTGTGTTTCATGGGGCTTCCGTGACAGGTCTGTGCTTGCTGAAAACGGTGCAGGAATGATTGCTGATGATGTTTTTGAACTTAAAAATCTGCTGACTAAATAAAAATTTGCGCTGGCTGTATGGTCAGCGTAATTTTTATGTTGATTTAAGGAAATAAAAGTAGTAAAATATTCCACATGTGAAAAAATTGTTTAATGGTGACAAAATGAAAAGGATAATCCTGAAAATTTTACTGCTTATAGTCATTCTTGCGATTCCTGCTTATAATTTTATAAGACTTTCAGACAGCTTCACCGTTCAGAAGGCTTCTGCTGCGGATACATCATTTATTGATTCTTTATTGTCATTTGACGTTCGCGAAATTGAACGCAGAATAAATGAGAAGCTTGAAATCAGAGCCGCATATTATGAGCAGCAGCGTCTTGAAGAGGAAAAGCGTCAGCGCTTTGAAAATATGAAAAAGCAGCTGGAGGAAGGCACACTCACATACAGGCAGATTTTTTCCGACTCCCTGATTGTTGGTGACTCCCTTATGAACGGGCTTGAAATTTATAATGTTCTTGATAAGTCCAATATGATAACGATGGTCAGTGCAAGTCTTTATCATCTTGAGGGAAATATCGGAAAAATTATCAGCAACAACCCGAAAAATCTTATTCTTCATTACGGTATCAATATGCTTACGAACTCCGATTCGCAGCTTGAATTTTATATTTCCATGTACACTGATATAATCATAAGACTGAAATCTGAGCTTCCCGATACCGATATTTATGTAAGCGGCATTTTCAATGTTTCAGAAAGTGTCAGCAGCAGATATACATATCTTGATAAGTACAATGCTGCATTAAAGCAGATGTGTGAAGAGCTTGAGGTCAGTTTTGTTGACAACAGCAGTTGTCTTGATGGCAAGGCAAGTTACTTCGGCTCTGACGGAATACATATGTCAAAGGCATTTTATGTTGATGTATGGCTTCCTCATTTATTTACCTGTATATTTTCTTGACGGAGATTTTTTATGCATAAATACAGAATAGTTGAATTGCTTTGCATAATATTTGCGGTTTTGTTTATCTTAAGCTCACAGATAACGGATAAGCCCACAGATATGACAGCGCAGCAGGTATACGCTTCACTTGAAGCTGCTGCAGAAAATGACCTTATTGAAAGAGATAAATTGTTTCTTAAGGATAAATTTTCAATTGAGCTTCCGTCTTCAGATTCCTTCATTTATTATTCTTCCGATGATGTTATGAATGTAAATGAAATTTTCATTGGTGTAGTCAATGACGGAAATATCAATGAAATCAAAGAAAAATTTGAAAATTACCTGAATGAAAAATATAATCTTTTCAATGGCTATGCTCCCGAGCAGGCTGCAATGCTTGAGGCGGCAAGAATTGAAATTATATCAAATGTTATATTTTTCTGCGTGTCATCAGATGCGGATGAGATTTTTTCATCCCTGTCTGCGTTGATGTAAGGAGGAATAATATGGTATTCAGTAGCGTAACCTTCCTTACTGTATTTTTGCCCGTGACTGCGGTGCTGTATTTTATTCCGAATATTTTCACTCTCGGTAAAAATTCCTCAGCGGTAATTAAATACAAGAATCTTATTCTTCTTGCGGTAAGCCTTATTTTCTATGCATGGGGCGAACCGAGAAATATTATACTTATGCTTTTAAGCATCGTGTTCAATTTCACGGTTGCTCTGCATCTTGATAAGTATGAAAAAGGAAAAATACAAAGAAGGCTTCTTTTGTGTCTTTCACTCTTTTTCAATCTCGGACTTCTTGTATTTTTCAAATACAGCTCCTTTATTGCAGAAAATATATCCTCTGTTCTTGGTTTTGAAAATTCCTATGTTTCACCCGTGCTTCCCATAGGCATATCCTTTTATACCTTCCAGATTCTTTCCTATGTTATTGATGTTTATAAGGAAAAATCAAAGGTTCAGAAAAGTCTTGCGGATTTTGCTCTTTACATCTCAATGTTCCCGCAGCTTATCGCAGGACCTATTGTTCAGTACGGCCAGATCGAAAAGGAGCTTAAAAACAGAACCGAAAGCTTTTCAAAGGTAAGCGAAGGTCTCTTTCAGTTTATTGTGGGACTTTTCAAGAAAGCGGTGCTTGCAAATTCCTGCGGTTCGGTATTCGAGGAAATTATATCTGTCGGTACAGGGGAGCTTTCTCTTGTTTCATCGTGGATTGCCATTATTTTCTATGCCTTTCAGATTTATTTTGATTTCGGCGGTTACTCCGATATGGCAATCGGACTCGGAAATATCTTCGGCTTTTCATTCCCTCAGAACTTCAATCATCCCTATATAGCCACAAGTGTTACTGATTTCTGGAGAAGATGGCACATAACCTTAAGCTCATGGTTTAGGGATTATGTATATATTCCCCTCGGAGGAAACCGTTGCTCCGTAATGAGAAATATTTTCAATCTTTTTGTTGTGTGGTCTCTTACCGGTCTGTGGCACGGTGCTTCATGGAACTTTATTTTATGGGGAATATATTATTTTATCCTTTTGATTCTTGAAAAGTATGTTCTCAACAGAGTAATTGAAATCATCCCGAAGATATTAAGAAGAATTGTCACCTTCATTTTTGTTCTCTTTGGTTGGGTACTGTTCTCCTTTACATCGCTTTCTGATATTTATCAGTTCACCCTGTCCCTTTTCGGCAGAAACGGAATATATTCATCAGCTGATTTTTATATGCTATACTCCAATGCCGCAATGCTTGTTATTGCGGGTGTAATTTCAACTGGTGTATTTACCTTCAGTCGTGATAATGAAAAAACTGCAGTAAAGCTTTGCAGATACATGATTTCATTTGCACTTCTGGCAGTCAGTGTAATTTATCTTATAGGTGACACATATAACCCGTTTTTATATTTCAGATTTTAAGAAGGTATAATAATTGGCTAAAGCTTTTAACAAAACCATTACAGTATTATTTGCCCTGCTTTTGTTTTCACTTCTCATCGGAGTGCTTGCGGCGGGAATATATCTTGCCGATAATGAGTATTCGGAAACAGAAAACAGATATCTTTCACAGGTTCCCTCATTGTCATTGGCATCTGTTGCAGACGGCAGCTTCATGAGCGGACTTGAAAGCTATCTTTCAGATCAGTTTGTGCATCGTGACGAGATTGTATCAATCAAAACATACATCTCACGGTTTCTCGGAAAAACAAAGATAAATGACGTATATTGCGGTGAAAATAATCGTCTTTTCGAGGTTCCCTCGGAATTTGACCGTGACAGAATGAACAGCATTACCGATGCCGTAAATCAGTTTGCGATTGATAGCAAAATTGAAAATCAGTATTTTCTGATTGCACCCAATGCCAGCTATGTCTATGACAATGAGCTTCCCGCATTTCTTGAATGCGATAATCAGAAATCGCAGATTACTGAAATTTACAACATGCTTTTTTCTGAAATAAAAGCAATTGATGTCAGTGATATTCTTAAAAATAACAGGGATACCGCATCACTTTATTTCAGAACTGACCATCATTGGACCGCAGATGCCGCTTTGCTTGCATTTGAAGAGCTTATGTCGGAAATGGGCATTTCCTTCAGAAAATCGGACTATGAAAATCTGATTTTCAGTAATTCCTTCAGCGGAACGCTTGCTTCCTCCTCGGGAATTTATGAAACAAGTGATATATTAAGCTGCGTATTACCGAAGAATGTACAGGGAACATATTATGTTCAGAATATCGATACACAGGAAAAAAGTCCCGGGGTATTTGATTTTTCAAAGCTTGAAAATAAGAATCAGTATGAGCTATTCTTTGGAGGCAATTTCTCTCGTATTATTATCCGCACTGAAAATCTCAATGAGAAAAATCTTCTTGTTTTCAAGGATTCCTATGCCAACTGCTTCATTCCTCTTTTAATCCCGCATTTTGAAAATATTGTGATTATAGATCCCCGATATTACACTGATAACATCGACCATGTGCTTGCAGATACATCATTTACTCATCTTTTGTATCTGTATAATCTCAACACCCTTCTTGAGGACAGCTCACTTGTTGATGTGATAGGATAACAAAAAAGCCCGTGAATCATTTTCACGGGTATTTTTTATTATATAGTGTATGAATGACATTTTCTTTCAATATAATAGGTAAGTGTGTCAAAGCCAATGCTTTTAAGTAATTCAGCGGCTTCCGAAAGTCCTGCAGAAATATTCTGCGGGACATGGGCATCACTGCCGATTGAAATTTTCTTACCTCCGAGATTTTTATACATCATAAGAATGTCGCGGTCAGGCATAAAGTAATTGTCATGTATTCCCGAGGTGTTGACCTCAAGGCTTTTGTCTCTGCTGATTACTGCTTTGAGAATATCTTCAATTATCGGATAATATTTTGTGATATCAACGGTTTTTTTATATTTGTAAACGACATATCTTAATATTACTGTCAGGTGACAAAGCACATCGTAATCAGAGTGCATAGCATTTTCGTAAAGCTCTTCAAAATATTTTGAAATATATATATCAATAAAGCTGTCGGTTTTATCCGAGAAGTCAATCATCGAAAACGGCATTTCAAATTCGGGAATGCTTACTGCATGCACAGAGCAGAGAATCATATCCCAATTTCTTGCAGCAATCATTTTTTTCGAAAATGCTGTGTCGGTAAGCATTTCACCCATTTCGACACCGCATGAAATAATCATACTGTCTGCACAGCTTTTCTTAAGCTTCTCAGCCTCATCAAAGGAGTTCAGTATATCATTCACCATTTCTTTATTGTCTGCATATTCACAGTCGCAATGGTCGGTGACAGCAAAGCCCGTAAGCCCCGCATTTACAGCCGCACGGTACATATCCTCAAGGGGAGTGGGGCAGTCATGAGAGTTATCAGTATGAGTATGACAATTAAAAAAGTTCATTTTTATCACCCGATTAATTATATAACTGCAGAAAATTTATATCAAGAAAAAATTTCTTTAATTTTTGATTTATCTGTGATAATATAATAGCAGATAAAGGGGAGTGCAAACATGAATTTTTCACAGCAGCTTGTAAATTTACTTTTAGAAAAAAATCTTAAAATCAGTGCCGCCGAGTCCTGCACCGGAGGTATGCTTATGTCATCGCTTATCGGAGTGGCAGGCTCATCCGCTGTTATAGGAGCATCTTATATTACCTATTCCGACGAAGCAAAAATCAATACTGTCGGAGTAAAAGCCGATACTATAAAAAATTTCGGCGTGGTAAGTGAAAATGTTGCTCTTGAAATGGCAAAGGGAGCGGCTGACACAGCAGGGGCTGATATAGGAGTCGGAATAACAGGATATGCCGGTCCTGCCGCTGATGAAAATGATACTGCCGTCGGCACTGTATGCTTCGGCTTTTATGTAAAAGGCAAAACTCTTACATCAACAAAGCATTTCGGCGATGTCGGAAGAAATGTTGTCAGGGAGCTTTCGTGTGTTTATGCTACTGACATGCTGATACGTCTTATTGGAAAATTTATCGCATAAAAAGGGGACTGCTTAAGCAGTCCCTTTCTTTTATGATTTTCTCTTTTCAAGCTCATTAAGAATTCTTGCGTATTCCTTTTCATCAATCTTATATTTTTTCATTGTTATAAGAACACCGATGCCCATGAAAATTATGGGAAGGAAAGCCATAACTGCACGAAGAGCAAAGGTCATGCCGTCTGTGGCGCCCGTAAGAATTTCTTCAATATAAGAGGTTTTGTATGCTTCTGTCCATACATCAGGGTTTGATATAGCAGCATTTTCAGCATCTGAAATCTTGTTTGTGATATCTGTAAGACCTATTGCAAGATAGACCACCATAATTATAACCTGCTGAAGAGAGCTGGAAAGCTTTGACATGAAGGGACGCACGGAAAATATAAGCGCCTCATTTCTTTCGCCTGTCATAAGCTCGTTATATTCAACGGTATTTGCAAGAAGAATTGCAGCAATAAGATAGAAAAGAGCACCGCCGATGCCTATGAATAATGCTTCAAGACAAAGTACATAGTATGCAATATCATCATTCTTGATTAAGGTTTCTGAAAGCATGAATGCAATGTAGCCAACAATTAAAAGCACAAAAGACATTTTTATAATCTGATTTCTTGTGAATTTCTTTGTAAGCATGGGGTAGATAACAAATGTAAGTCCCGAAGCCGCACCGTATGCCACAACAAAAAGTGTAGTGTTGGAGCCCTCATATCCGTAGGAAAGATAGATGTAATTTGTTCCGAAGGCGGTAAGAAGTGCACTTGTCATACTTGCAAACAGAAGAATCAGAGAGGTCCAGAGAACCTGCTTGTTGTTGAAAATTATCTGAATCATTTTTCTGATGCCGATTTTTTCAGGAGCTTCAGTTGTTTTTGGGAGGGGCTTTTCCTTAACACCTGCACAGACAAACATCTGACAACCGATAAAGGAAATTGCAATGACAATAGAAACAACCTTATAGCCGGTAACAGCACTGTTTCCGATGGCACTTGAGCCTACTGTCAGAAGCGGAATAAGAATATTCGCAAGAATTGTGCCGAGTCCCGCAAAAAGATTTGCCATTGATGTTATAACATCTCTTTCTCTGGGCTCGCTTGAAAGGGCAGGAACCATTGACCAGTAACCGATATCGTTCATTGTATAGGTAAGATCCCAGAGAACATAAAGGAATGCAAAAGCAATAACAAATAAAATACCTTCAAGATTAATTGTGTACATAAGAACAAGCACAATTGCATTCGTAATTACGCCGATAAATATCCAGGGCTTGAATTTACCGAACTTTGTGCGAGTGTTTTCAATAATACCGCCCATGATGGGATCGTTGATGCCGTCCCAGATGCGGCAGATAATCATGATGATGCTTATGGCTGCAAACTGTCCGTCAGTTATATTTTTTGTGTAAAGTATAAAGGTTAAAAGGAAGCCTGTATAAAGAGTGTAAGCCAGGTCTCTTCCTATACCGCCCAGGGAATACACCCATTTGTTGCGTCTGAAATAGTCTTTGTTTTTTATTAAATCATTTTTCAAAGAGCATCCCTCTTTCTGAATTATTACTTAAATTTTAACTTAACAATTAATATCTGTCAATGAATATATTAAACATTTATATCGAATATCATGCAGAAAAATATTGACTTTTTTTGGTTAAAGTGATAAAGTTATCACATAAAGGCTGTGACCGGAAACCAGTAGCACAAGATAAGTTTTCAGAGAATTGTCGGTTGGTGCGAGACATAAACGGAAATTGTGTGAATTCATTCCGAGAGCTGTGGGCTGAATTTTCAGTAGGCTTCAACGGGAGCACCCGTTACAGTGCGGGAGTATAGTTGTACTCCGTGAGGGAATTTCTGTGAAGAAATTCCGAATATGAGGTGGTAACACGGTACATCCGTCCTCTGCTTTTGCGGAGGATTTTTTTATTGCAAAAAAATTCCTCTGTTATCAGAAAATCCCCTAGGAGGAAAAAACAATGTGGCAGGAAAAAATTGAAACAATGCCCAGAGAAGAGCTTGAAGCACTTCAGAGTGAAAGACTTAAAAATCAGGTAAAGCGAATGTATGAAAGGGTAGAGCTGTTCAGAAGCAGAATGGACGAGCTCGGACTTAAGCCGTCAGATATCAGAGGGATAGTAGATCTTCATAAGCTGCCTTTCTCATACAAGCAGGATCTTCGTGATTATTATCCTTACGGGCTATTTGCTGAGCCATTGGAAAACATTAAACGAGTACATGCTTCAAGCGGTACAACGGGTAAAAAGATAGTTGTAGGCTATACTGAAAATGATATAAATGCATGGTCAGACTGTGTTGCAAGAATGATGAATGCAATAGGTCTTGACAAAGATGATTTTATCCAGGTTTCTTACGGGTACGGATTATTTACAGGTGGTCTCGGTGCTCATTACGGTGCTGAAAGACTCGGCGCTACCGTTATACCTACATCCTCAGGTAATACCGCTAATCAGCTTCAGACTATGGTTGACTTCGGTTCAACTTGTCTTTGCTGTACACCTTCTTACGCTATGTACCTTGCCGAAGCGGCTGAGGAGGCCGGTGTGCTTGACAGCTTGAAACTAAAAGTCGGCATTTTCGGTGCAGAACCATGGAGTGAAGATATGCGCAAGGAAATCGAAAAAAAATTGCGTATCAGAGCTTACGATATTTACGGGCTTTCTGAAATTATGGGTCCCGGAGTTTCTTATGAATGCGAGCACCAGTCAGGAATGCATGTGTGTGAGGATATGTTTATTCCTGAAATCATTGACCCGGATACACTTGAAGTGCTTCCTGCCGGTGCTCATGGGGAGCTTGTTTTTACGACAATCACTAAGGAGGGATTTCCGCTTATAAGATACCGCACAAGAGATATCTGTTCTCTCAATTATGAAAAGTGCAAGTGCGGAAGAACTCATGTAAGAATGAATAAACCTCAGGGCAGAACAGATGATATGTTAATTATCAGAGGTGTAAATGTGTTCCCTTCACAGATAGAAGAAGTTTTACTAAAGGTAAGCGGTGATATTACACCTAACTATCAGATTATTGTTGACAGAGTTAATAATACTGATACGTTTGATATTAACGTTGAAATGAGTGAAGAACTTTTCTCTGATGATATCAAGACTATTGAAAAGACTGAAAAGCTTATCAAAGAGAGATTAAGGGATGTGCTCGGTATCAGCGCAGGTGTCCATCTTGTTAATCCCAAATCAATTGCACGCAGTGAGGGTAAAGCAAAGCGTGTCATTGATAAGAGAAAAGTATAAGGAGAGTATGATTATGAAACAGTTATCGGTATTTGTAGAAAATAAAATCGGACGACTTTCTGCTGTTCTTGATGTTCTTAAAGAAAATGATATAGATATCAGTGCCCTTTCCCTTGCTGATACCTCTGAATACGGTATTCTCCGACTTGTTGTGGATAAGCCTGATATTGCTCTTACTGCACTTAAAGAATCCGGTGTTATGGTTAAATGTACACAAGTTATTGCTGCTGCCATGGATGATGCTCCAGGTGGGCTTGCAAGTCTTCTCGCAGTGCTTTCTGAAGCAAATATTGCTATTGAGTATATGTATGCTTTTATCGGCAAAGCAGAGGGAAAAGCATGGACAGTTCTTCGTGTGGATGACATTGAAACTGCAACCGAAGTTTTTAAAAAACACGGAATTGCAATGCATGATGATCACGATAATTACAGAAAATAAAAATTACCCCTGATGTGTTGAAATACACCTCAGGGGT
>JAZUCC010000008.1:0-10735 GCA_045638965.1 Acutalibacteraceae bacterium
TGGTATATCATCAGCCGTAAGGCTGTATATCATCGCCGAAGGCGTATATCATCACCGAAGGTGCATACTATTGCGGCTTGATGATATACTCAGCTGAAGCTCTGATGATATACAATTCCTGCGGAATTGATGATATACACGGCTTTGCCGTGATGAAAATTACTGAAAAATTTTCTTTGGAAGCGTTTTTTTATCCATTGTAAAGCAATGGTATATCATCACACGTAGTGTGCATAAAGCTTCGCAATGATGATATACTCAGCTGAAGCTCTGATGATATACAATTCCTGCGGAATTGATGATATACACGGCTTTGACGTGATAGAAAAGTTCTGTCAGCACTCACATTCTGTGGGTGCTTTTTCTGTTTTGCACAAGCGGGGATTGTAAATTTTTAACATATCGTCGATTTACTTGCTTTTACACATATGTTAAAATTTATATATTAATCGGGCAACATGTCCGAAATAAAGGGGAAAAGACTATGAAGAAGATTATTGCAATAATTCTTTCGGTAGTTATGGTGCTTATGACGGTGCCTGCGGCTTTTGCTGCGCAAGGGGAGATAGCCCTTAAGGATGCGGTGATAGCAGTGGCAGAGGATGCTGCAATTACCGAAAAATATGCGGCTGAAAGGCTTTCTTACTATCTTTCGCAGATAGTGGGTGAGGAGATTGCGGTGGTAGCGGAGAATGAGGCACAGGGAGTTGTCATTTCCGTGGGCGCGACTGAATTTTCCGACTATGATGCCGAGGGTAAGAAAAACGGCAGCTATGAAATTTATACTGACGGCGGTATGATTATCATTGACGGTGCGGGAAACAAGGGTGCAATAAACGGTGTTTATGCATTTCTTGAGAAATTCTGCGGCTGTCATTGGTATGAGGATCAGGTTATTGTGATTCCCGAAAACGGGGAAATTGCCGTAAGCGGGGATATTGAGGTTGAATATACTCCTTTCTTTGAGTATTCCGAAACCGACACGAAGAGTGCTCATGACCCCGAATTTTCCGTGGCTAACGGACTTACGGGCGGTGTTTATAAGAATCTTACTGCCGAGCAGGGCGGGGATGTGTCCTATATCGGTGGTTCAAGCCATACACTTGTGAATTTATATTGCACACCCGAAAAGTATTTCAATGACCATCCCGAATATTTTGCTCTTGTTGACGGTGTAAGAACAGGCACGCAGCTTTGCCTTACCAATGAGGCGGTAAAGGATATTGTTACCGCCGAGGTTATTGAGGCACTTGACAAGAGTTATGAGCCTGATGCTCCCTTGCAGATAATTTCCGTGACCCAGGCGGATAACGAGCAGTACTGCACCTGTGAAAATTGTGCGGTTCTTGACAGGGAAAACGGCTCACAGGCAGGTACAATGATAACCTTTGTCAATGAAATTGCCCGAAGAGTCCGCGCAGTGCGTGACTATGACAACATTGCATTTGATACCTTTGCATATCAGTACACAAGAAAGGCTCCCTCGAATGTAGTTCCCCGGGAGGATGTTATTGTGCGCCTTTGCTCCATTGAGTGCTGCTTCGGTCATCCCCTTGATGATGAAGGCTGTGATGATAATGCGGCATTTATGCAGGACCTTCGTGACTGGAATAAAATCTGCGACCGACTTTATATATGGGACTATGTTCTCAACTGCTATGAAAACAATGTGATTCATCCCAATTTCGGTGTGCTTCAGAGAAATATTCAGATTTTCTATGAGCATGGCGTAAAGGGTGTATATGAGCAGGGTGTTTACTATATCACTGACGCAGACGGTGAGTTTGCGGAAATGAGAACATATCTTCTTTCAAAGCTCATGCAGAATCCTTATCTTGACTATGAGGCTGAAATGCTGGGCTACTGTCAGGCGGTTTACGGCGGTGCAGGAGAGTATGTCAAGGAATTTATTGACTACATCACCGATTTCCAGCTTGATTCCTTTATGCATCTGCACATTGACCAGGAATCCTTCATTACCTTCATCACCTTCCCCGACAACAGGGTTAAGGTATGCGATGACCTGTGGGAAAAGGCTTTTGCCGCTGAAATGACCGATGCGCAGCTGGCACAGCTTGAGCGCTCACACATCAGCTGGAGATACTGGAAATGCGCTCACTACCGCAGTGAATTTTCAATTTTCCGACACCCCTACCTCTGGATGAGCGAAAGGCTTGACCTTTATAACGATATGGTGGAAATGGGCATTACAAGAATGGGTGAAAGGGAAAAGCACGATATTTCCCATAATCATTGTCTCCACCTTTTCCGCTCAATTACCACATGGATTACCCTCTATGACGAGCCCGTATGGGATGCCCTGGAGCCCGTAGCGATGATGATTTATAAGCTTATGGAGATAAGCTATACACTTATGGGACTTAAGAAATAAGGGAATAGGGAATAGGGAATAGGGAATAGGGAATAGGGAATAGGGAATAGGAGGATAGCATGAGTAGTTATAAAGATTTGGTTGTATGGCAGAAATCTATGGAACTGGTAAAAGAGGTTTATTCATTAATCAGATTTTTACCAAAAGAGGAGAGATATGCTTTAAGTGACCAGATGAAAAGGGCTGTTATTGCCATACCTTCTAATATTGCTGAAGGCTACGGAAGAAATTACCGAAATGATTATATAAGATTTTTAAATATTGCCCGTGGCTCAAAATATGAGCTTGAAACACAGATAGAAATCTGTATTATGTTAGGCTATATTTCAGATGCACAAGCAAAAACTGCATTAGCTGCATTGTGCGAAATAGGCAAAATGCTGAATGCTATGATAAAAATGCTAACGCCTGCTCCTTAATCACATTCATGCAAAACATAGTCGTCTTGCTTCCCTCGATTGGTCGCAGGACGACTTTTTATTTATCCCTACTCCCTACTCCCTAATCCCTAATCCCTAAATCAAATTCATTTGTGAGCAAATTGGGTCAAAAACGGAGAAAAACGAAGAAAAACGGAGCATTTGCCTTGTTAAATTAATTTCTTGAAAAAAGGTGTTGACTTACGTGTTCCCTTGTGGTAAACTTACCACTGTTGATTTAAGAAAAAATATTTATCGGAGGTTCAATTATGTCAACTTATATGGCTAATCCCCAGAACGTTGAACGCAATTGGTACGTTCTTGATGCAGAAGGCAGAACACTCGGCGAACTCGCTGTTGAAGCTGCTGTTCTTCTTCGCGGTAAGCACAAGGTTACTTTCACACCTCATGTTGACTGCGGTGACTTTGTTATCATCATCAACGCATCAAAGGTTGTTCTTACAGGCAAGAAGCTTGATCAGAAGATGTATTATCATCACACAGGTTATATCGGCAACATGAAGGAAGTTAAGTACAGCACTCTTATGAAGACAAAGCCCTGCTTTGCAGTTGAAAAGGCTGTTAAGGGTATGCTTGCTTCTAACTCCATCGGCAAGGCTGCTATGAACCGTTTACACGTTTACGCTGGCGCAGAGCATCCCCATGCTGCTCAGAAGCCCGCTGTAAGAGAATTTTAAGAAAGGGAGGCAATAAACAATGTACGAAGGAAATCCTTATTTCTACGGCACAGGTAGAAGAAAGAAGTCAGTTGCTCGTGTTCGCGTATATCCCGGCACAGGCAGAATCATCATCAACGACAGAGATATCGACAACTATTTCGGTCTTGAAACTCTTAAGCTCATCGTTCGTCAGCCTCTCGCTCTCACAGAAACAGCAGAAAAGTTTGACGTTATCTGTAAGGTACAGGGCGGCGGTGTAACAGGCCAGGCTGGTGCTATCCGTCACGGTCTTTCCAGAGCTCTCCTTCAGCATGATGAAAATCTTCGTCCTCTCCTCAAGAAGGCAGGTTTCTTAACAAGAGACCCCAGAATGAAGGAAAGAAAGAAGTACGGTCTCAAGGGCGCTCGTCGTGCACCTCAGTTCTCAAAGAGATAAGTACCTTTTATCTATCGAAAAACGCTTCGGGAGTATTTTACTTCCGGGGCTTTTTTTGTACCCCACTGAGGTGTCCTCGCAACAAAAGCTGCTGCGGTCGCAGGCTAAAAACAGTCCACCGGACTGTTTTCTTAACGCCACGACAGTTCTCAAAGAGATAATTACTTCAATTATTTCACTATCCCGATGCCGTTTGGTGTCGGGATATTTTTTTGAATTCGGAATCAGGAATGTCGGGACCCGTGGGCGGCATTATATGTGCTTCGCACGTTCCTTTATGCGGGACGTCAGGGATGCCGTCCCCTACAATGGTTTATGTCTCTGCAAAGGTTTTGTGCAAGCCTTTTATTATGTGCATGCGGGACGCCGTGGGCGTCGTCCCCTACAATGGTGCTTCGCACCTTCCTTTATGCGGGACGTCAGGGATGCCGTCCCCTACAGTTGAGGTAAGAGGTAACAGGTAATAGTGAATAAGTAAAGCTACTGCCTATTGCCTACTGCCTACTGCCTACTGCCTACTGCCTACTGCCTATTGCCTACTGCCTACTGCCTACTGCCTACTGCCTATTGCCTAATCCCTATTGCCTAATCCCTATTGCCTATTGCCTATTGCCTATTGCCTATTGCCTAATCCCTACTGCCTATTGCCTAATCCCTAATCCCTAATCCCTATTGCCTATTGCCTAATCCCTACTGCCTACTGCCTACTGCCTAATGCCTACTGCCTATTGCCTAATCCCTAATCCCTAATCCCTATTGCCTAATCCCTAATCCCTATTGCCTAATCCCTGACTTGGTGCTATAATCGGTATATTGAAAAACGGGGGTGGTATGTTTGTCGTCTGTGCGCAGGTCTTTAACGGAAGGAGCTATCTGGAAATCTATGCTGCTTTTTGCTCTGCCCGTTTTTCTCAGTAACCTTTTTCAGCAGCTTTACAACACCTTTGACGCCTGGTGTGTGGGCAATTTTATAGATGACAATGCTCTGGCAGCGGTAAGCTCGTCGGGAAGCCTTATTTTTATGATGGTAAGCTTCTTCAACGGTGTTGCAATGGGGGCGGGTGTAATTATCGCCCGAGCCTACGGTGCCGAGGACTATAAGGAGATGTCAAAAACCATTCACACCGCCATTGCCTTCGGCTTGGTCACGGGAATTTTTCTTACCTTTGCAGGGGTGCTTCTGACCCCTTATATACTTTCTGCAATGGGCACTCCCGAGGAGGTGCTGCCCCAGTCCGTTGAATATTTCCGCTATTATTTTATGGGTGCAATATTCATTGTTATGTACAATATTTTTGTAGGTATTTTACATGCAGTAGGAGACAGCAGACATCCTTTATACTACCTTATGTTTTCCACCGCAGTGAATATTGTTCTCGATATGCTTTTCGTTGCAGTCTTAAAGCTCGGTGTCGGCTCTGCGGCGGTTGCAACAACCATTTCACAGGGCATAAGTGCGCTTTTGTGCTTTATCCTTCTTCTTCGCAGTGACACGCCCTACCGTGTGGAAATTAAAAAAATCCGCATTCACAAGAGAAGTCTTCTTGAAATTCTCCGCTACGGTATTCCCTCGGGTGTGCAAAACAGTGTTATTGCCGTTGCAAACGTGTTTGTGCAGACCAATATCAACAGCTTCGGAAAGGCTGCCATGGCAGGCTGCGGCTCATATTCAAAGCTTGAGGGCTTTGCATTTTTACCTGTTACCTGCTTTACTCAGGCGCCTTCCACCTTTGTGGGACAGAATCTCGGTGCAAAAAAATATGCCCGTGTGAAAAAAAGCGTTGCCTTCGGTGTTGTCTGCAGCTGCACTATGGCGGAGCTTATCGGTATTGTAAGCTACCTTTTTGCGCCCTATCTTATAGGCTTTTTCAGCGATTCGGCGGAAGCGGTGCTGGCAGGCACAGAGCATATGCGGACAATCTGCCTTTTCTACTGTCTTCTTGCCTTTTCCCATTGTATTGCAGGTGTGCTGCGCGGGGCAGGCAAGGCGACGGTGCCGATGTACACCATGCTTGGCTGCTGGTGTCTTTTCCGCGTAAGCTATATTTATATTGCTCTTCAGGCGGTAAATGAGCTGACCACCGTTTCGTGGGCTTATCCCATAACATGGACGCTCAGCAGTATTATATTTATGATATACTTTTTTAAGGTTGACTGGATGCATAATTTTGAGAAAGCAGAGAAAAAGATCCGTTAATTCGGGTCTTTTTTTGTGCTTCGCACGTGCCTTTTTTCGGGACGTCAGGGATGCCGTCCCCTACAAACGGAAATTTATTTTTTTGTTCTCACGGGGTTTTTCGTTGACATTTTTTTGTGCGAATAATATAATATAAGAGTATATATATTTATGGTGGCAGAGTGCGGCTTGGTTTTGGTGCTTCGCACTCGGGGAAACCCCGGCGAGGTTTCCCGCGAACCCCTTCTGCGCTACTGAAGCGTATGGATTCCGCACACTGCGGTGTGCGGCAAAGGCTCCGCCTCTTGACACCGTAAGCTTTTGAAAAAGCTTAACCAAAACTTTTAATCCGCACTCCCGTGCGTGTGCGAAAGCTTTTTATCCGCACTCCCGTGCGTGTACGAAAACTTTTAATCCGCACTTCCGTGCGTGTGCGAAAGCTTTTTATCCGCACTCCCGTGCGTGTACGAAAACTTTTAATCCGCACTTCCGTGCGTGTGTGATTCAGGAGATAATATGACAGATTTTTTTGGTAAAAGAGTGCTTGTTTTAGGGCTTGCCAGAAGCGGCATGGCGGCTGTGAAGCTGCTTCATAAGCTTGGTGCCCGGGTCACCGTTTCCGAGTCAAAAGCACTTTCAGATATAAAGGAGCTGCCCGAGCTTCAGGCTATGGGTGTGCGTGTTGTGAATCAGACCGAGGATATTTTTGAGGAGGAATACTTCCTTGCAGTTAAAAATCCCGGTATCAACGGAAAGCTCTGGTTTGTAAAGCGGCTTCGTGAGCGCGGTATTGCCGTAATCACCGAAATTGAGCTTGCTTTCATGGTGTCTGCGCCCCAGCATTATGTTGCCATTACAGGCTCAAACGGCAAGACCACCACTGCCACACTTACCTATGAAATTATAAAAGCCCAGCACCCCGGAAAGACTCTTCTTTGCGGTAACATCGGCATTGCCCTTTGCGAAATGGTGCTGCAGCATGACCTTATAAACAACGGGGGCTACTACATTGTCCTTGAAATTTCCAATTTCCAGCTTCTTGACATTGTTTCTTTCCGTCCCGAGACTGCGGTTATCATAAATCTTGCCGCAGACCACCTTGATTTTATGGGTACAGAGGATGCATATTACCGCTCAAAGCTTCGTGTTTATGAAAATATGAAGGACTCTGACCTTTTCCTTTATAACCTTGACGATGAGCTGATTTCCTCATACACAAAGGAAGTCCCCGTGGGTTGTACCGTTATGACATACAGCCTCTGCGACTGCTCTGCTGACCTTTATGCAGACGAAAAGGCGGTTTACCTTAAGGGTGAGGAGCTTTTTCCCGTAAGTGACATAAAGGTTGTAGGCCGTCACAATGTACAGAATGTGCTTGTGGGTGTAGGCTCTGCCATAAAGTGCGGCGTTACCCCCGAAAATATCCGCTTGGCAGTTGCTTCCTTTAACGGTGTTGAGCATCGCATTGAATTTGTCCGTGAAAAAGACGGTGTAAGATATTACAATGACTCAAAGGGCACAAATGTTGACGCCACCGTTACTGCTCTCAAGGCATTTTCCGCCCCCGTAATCTTACTTGCGGGCGGTCACGAAAAGGGACTTGACCTTTCACCCTTAAAGAGCTTACTCGGCGGTGTGAAAAAGGTGATTTCCTACGGTGAGTGCGGGGAAAGAATCCACCGTGAGCTCACAGGCAGTCAGGGAATACTTACAGATAACCTTGAAAATGCCCTGAATGAGGCGGTAAAAATTGCCGCTTCGGGGGATGTTGTTCTTCTTTCACCCACAACAAGCTCTTATGACCAATACACCTGCTTTGAGCAGCGCGGTGAGCATTTCAAATCACTTGTGAATTCACTTTAAGGAGTGTAATTTTTGTCTGAATCCAATAAACCCATAGGCATTTTCGACTCGGGGCTTGGCGGGCTTACCGTTGTGAAGGCCATAAGAGAGAATATGCCTTATGAAAATATAGTTTATCTCGGCGACTCGCTGAATGTACCTTACGGGGATAAGACCCCCGGACAGATTACCGAGTTTGCCTTTAAGAATACGGAATTTCTGCTGTCAAAGGGTGTAAAGGCTATTGCAATTGCCTGCAACACCGCCGATGCTACCGCAAGACGGGAAATCGGTCAGTGCTACACTCTTCCCATTGTGGGTGTTATTGCTCCCGCAAGTGAGAAAGCGGCAGGGCTTACCCGTAATAAGAAGGTGGGTGTGCTTGCCACCGCCACCGCCGTGAAAAGCGGTGCTTACGAAAGAATGGTGAAATCCTATCTTTCCGACTGTCAGGTGTTTTCCGTTGCCGCTCCGAAGCTTGTGCCTCTTGTGGAAGCGGGAAAAATAAGCTCTGCCGACACCGAAACGGTTGATGCCCTCAAGGAATACCTTGAGCCGCTGAAAAAAGAGGGTATTGACACTCTCATTTTAGGCTGTACCCATTACCCCCTTTTAATGGATATTGTAAAGGAGATTGTGCCTGACATGCATGTTGTTCCCTCGGGAACAAGCTCGCTGGGAGCTCTTTATGATAAGCTTAAGGGTGAAAATCTTCTGAACACCTCGGGTGTCAGGGGAGACTCACAGTTTTATGTCACGGGCGACCCCGAGGAATTCGGACGCAACGGCGGCATTTTCCTTGGTGAAAACATCGAGGGAAGAGTGAAAAAGGCATAGCCTTTAAGGTTATAAGGGAATAGGGAATAGGGAATAGGGAATAGGGAATAGGGAATAGGCAATAGGCAGTAGATTTACTTATTCACTATTCACTCTTACTTATTACCTCAATTGCAGGGATGCCGTTCCCTACACGAAGTTAAAAAATTTCCTTTGGAGGAGAATTTATATGAAAAAAGTATTATCCATCGTTTTAGCACTTATGCTTGTGCTTGTTCTTGGCTCTTGTGGCGGAAAAACTGAGGAAGAGACCACCGCCGCTGAATCAGGCGAGACTTCAGCCGATACTCAGGCAGCATATATAAATCCCCTTAACGGCTCTGCTACGGATGCAGAATATGAGGGCCGTGTTGTGGGTGTTTCCATCAACAATGTATCTCCCGCAATGCCCTTCAAGGGAATCAACTCCGCTGATGTTTTCTTTGAAATGTATATAAACGATTACTGCACAAGAGGTCTTGCACTTTTCTCTGACATTAAAAAGGTTGACCATGTCGGCTCTATCCGTTCCACAAGATATAATTTCACCGACATTGCACAGGGCTACAATGCTGTTATGTGCTTCTCGGGCGGCAGTGGTGCGGTTATTTCCGACATGCAGCAGTCAGGCATCGACTACCTTTTTGTTGACGTGCCTGTAGGCTACAGAGATCAGGGCAGATCAGCTGCGGGCTATGCTTATGAGCATACTCTCTTCGCTAACGGCGGCAGCCTTTACAATGCTATTGAGGCAGGCAACATGGCTCTTACCGCTCCCGGAGAGGAATACGGCTTCAGATTTACAGCAGAGGGTACTCCCCTGAACGGTGTTGCTGCTAACGATATCGAGCTTATCTTCACTCTCTTCGGCAGAGAAAAGGCTTCAGGCTTCAGATATGATGCAGGTCTTGATAAGTACGTTTTCAGACAGTACGGCAAGGAAATGGCTGACGATGCCGCACAGCAGCTTGTTTCCTTCAAGAATGTTATCATTATGTTCGCTCCCACAGAAAACCAGGACGTTTACCACGTTGCTGACCTTATCGGCACAGGCGACGGCTACTTCGCATGCGGCGGTAAGATGATTTCTGTCAAGTGGTCCCGCGCTGATGATAATGATGTTTTCCACTTTACTCTTGAAGACGGCAGCCAGCTTTATCAGGAGGCAGGCAATACTTATATCGCAATTGCACCCACGGGAAGTCCTGTAAATGTAAAATAAGATGTTGCGAATAATTAAGAACCGGGTTTTTGCCCGGTTCTTTTTTGTGCCTCACAGGAGGGAAGAGGGATTAGAGGTCGGAGGTGTGTAGGGGATGGCGTCCTCGACATCCCGCAGGAAAAGTGAAAAAAGTAAAAGTGAATAGGTAAAATTTCCGCAAACGGAAATTTTGTAGGGGGCGTTCGCCCACGGCGCCCCGCATCGGTGAAATAAAAAATTATATTATTATTTCCGTAGGATATGAAACGTGCCACCACGGGTCATAACATCTGTATTTCTATTATTTACAAGCGGGACGCCGTGGGCGACGTCCCCTACACGATAATAAAAATGCTTTTGTTTCCTACGGTGATTTTGTGCAGACTTTATATTTGCTGCGGGCGGGACGCCATGGGCGAAGAAGCAAGGCGCTTCCGGGGGAAGGTGAAGCCTTGCTGATGAGATGAGGAAACACAGAGCATTGCGACCGCTCCAAGGGAAGCGAGGCGACAATGTTTCCGAGGGTCGTCCCCTACAGACGAAGAAATTAATTTTGTGTTCTATTGAGATTGGTGTTCAATTCTGATTTTATTTTTTTGTAAAATTAATTTGTTAATTTACATAAAAATTATCAACTTTTTATTGACAAACTGTTAAATATGCATTATAATGAAGACAACAAAAGAAAGGAGGGCTTCAGAAATGAAAGATAATAGTCCACCTGCAATGTTAAAAAATAAATAGAAAGTGGTGAGTCCAATGAAGTAGTTAAA
>JAZUCC010000009.1:0-44805 GCA_045638965.1 Acutalibacteraceae bacterium
CTACCCCCAATCTTGGAAAAGGTGTTTCTTGATACAAGCAAATTGCTCACAAATGCGAGCAATTTCCTATATATTAAAAAAAACCGACAGGAACCCATGTGGATTCTGTCGGTAATTTTTATTTATCTGCTACAGTCTTCGTCAGACAGTACGGACAAAGGACATAAGGTCTGAAATCTTTCTTGTTGTGATATTATCGCAGCCGTATGTAAGCACCTTTCTCATGGCACTCTTCTTGTTGACTGTCCATACAGACACCTTAAGACCCTCTGCGTGAAGCATATCAACCATAAGACGGGAGCATGAGCCGAAGTGGATATTAAGTCCTGCGGCACCTGTTTCCTTTACCTTGCTTATAAGCTCACTGATATATTCCTTATCATCAATTCTGCTTTTATCCACAGATGTATTGAGATAGTATATGATATCGGGAGTCTGCTCTCTTACGACGGGAGCCCACTCCTCACCTATTCCCGTAAAGAAAAATCTGTCAGCAATACCGTGCTTTTCAGCAAGCGTCTTAACCATTGTAAGGTCAAGCGGATTTTTAACATCAACATTTACCTGAAGACCGTTGTAGCCCGCAACAAGTGCAAATGCCTCATCAAGAGTTACCTCATTGCCCTTAGGCTTGTCATGAGAAAGAACAGGCACACCGTCAGCATTGAAATTAAGGTCAAATTCAACGATATCCGCGCCGTTGCCGTAGCCGAGAGTTATGGCATCAAGAGAATTATCCTTTGTTCCCTCACAGCCTGTATGTGCAGTAACAGTAAAGCCCGCAGGCAGAAGCATATCCGCAACAGGCTTGTTTTCAAGCATTGCCTTTACAATAAATGCTGCGGCACCGAGAGCGCCTGCAGTCAGAAGAATTTTACTTTTAAGCTTCATTATAAACACCCCTTTAATTGAGTTATACCAAATTTTATAACAAAAGGTCAATAGAAAAGTTCAAAAAAAAATCGGGTGTCCGTAAAATGAACACCCGAAAATTTATTGATGCTGAAATTAATCCTTGAACTCGCCTCTTACAAATTCATCGATTTCTTCCTGTGATGCGCTTGTCATAATTTCATTCTTCTTTGCTCTGCGCTCATAAAGCTCTGCGTACATCTGTGTACGCTTTTCAGCTGAAAGAGGATAGAAGAACTTGGGGATGATACCAAGGCTTGACGAGATAATCGGAATACCTGTACCGAGAGCGAAAATCCACCACTTTGTAGCATCGGTCTGTGTGCCGATATCCTTACCCTGAACATAACCGATTCTCTTCATAACCATGCTGTTGATACTGCCCATAACTGCCTGCTGAAGCTTCTGGATAATTGACATTGTAACACCTGTCATAGCCTCAGAGCGGTAGCCGTTCTTCCATTCACAGTAGTCCATGGTTTCGTTGTTGATTTCTGCGGGAATAACTCTTCTTAAGCCGTAAACGCACATTTCAAAGATTTCTTCAAGCCCCATTAAAGGAAGAATGATGTGCTTCTTCTGGAAGTTGTTGTTGATTGAACCGATACCGAAAACAAGCATCCAGAGCATATCCGTCCATGCATCCTCGAATATCCAGAGAGCCTTTGTAGAGAATCTCTTTCTTAAGGGCTTAACGAAGCTGTAGCTTATGAATTTAACGGGGAATGCAGGAATACCTACGATAGTCTTCCATGTGATTGAGCCGATAACGTCTATGTAGAAGTTTGTTCTGCTCTGTCCTATGGAGAAGCCGCCGAGGAATGAGGATATAAGCGAAATCATCATAGGCTTATTATTGATAACAGACTTTATACTGTGCTTGAACTTGGGCTTTGAGATAGTCTGTGCAACTCGTTCCTTGGATGTCCAGAAGAAATAAACTGCAAGACCTGCCGAAATCAACGCACAGGCAGAGCCGAAGGTTGAGAAAAGGACAGGAAGCTTTATGTTGATTTTCTTGCTGATAACAAGGTCATAAATAATACCGAATACCTGCTTGGGTATATCCTCAAAGATATGAGTAACAACATTAGCAAGTGCAATAAGCCGCGACCTTTCCATAGGTGACGGAGTTATTGTCGACAAAAAGCCGGTTTTTGCAATCGCAGAAAAGGTACCTACTGTTTCGGTAATAATTGACATTGCAAAATACATTATAAGCTTGGGAACATGATTATCGGGGGTATCGGGGAAGATAAAGGGAATGAACCAATACCAGAGACCGAGAATAGTAAGGGGGAACTCACCTAAAAGAAGATAGGGTCTGAACTTACCCCAACGGGTTCTGGTCTTTTCAACCATGGCACCGATAAATGTATCGTTTATCGTATCCCAAACTGTAGCGAAAATATTCTGAAATGCAAGGAAGTCAAAATCGATTTTAACTACGTCGTAAATATAACGATCCTTGAAATCGTTGATATTAAGACTGTATGATGCGTCATTAAGCACATAAGCTATTGTTTCCTTCTTGCTGACAAAACGTCTTTCAGCAAAGGAGCTCATATCAACAGCTCCGGCAAGCGCACTCTTGTTTTCAGCCATTTTTACACCGCCTTATTATATAGATGAACAGATTATAACATATTTAATTGTATTTGTAAAACACTTTTATACATTTTCCTTTATTTTTCAGTGTAAAAATTTTTATCATTTTTATGTTGATAGACAACAAAAAATGTTATATTATATTAAAAACTACAATTTTTCACGGTGAACGGAATGTTTAATTTTTTTGCTACCGAAAATTCAAGACAGGAGGACTGCTTTTACATTGAGGGCAGTGACCTCAATCACATAAAGAATGTGCTTCGCATGCGCGAGGGAGATACTCTTCTTGTAAGTGAAAACGGAAAAAGCCACCTTTGCGAAATTGCTTCCCTTTCAGGTGATACCGCTATTGTGAGAATTACCGAGGAGGACTATCAGAGCACGGAGCTTCCCGTTAAAATATACCTTTTTCAGGGACTTCCCAAAA
Source organism: Acutalibacteraceae bacterium (assembly GCA_045638965.1). Classification (GTDB taxonomy): domain Bacteria; phylum Bacillota; class Clostridia; order Oscillospirales; family Acutalibacteraceae; genus RUG806. The sequence continues at coordinate 2,951 of JAZUCC010000009.1, forward strand.
GCGATAAGATGGAATTTATAATTCAGAAAACCGTTGAATTGGGGGTATTTTCAATAATTCCCACAGAAATGAGCCGCTGCGTTGTAAAGCTTGAGGAAAAAAAGAAGAAATCAAAGCTCGAGCGCTGGCAGGCAATTTCGGAAAGCGCGGCAAAGCAGAGTAAAAGAAACATAATTCCCGAAATTATGCCCGTTATGCCCTATAAGCAGGCACTTGAATTCGCAAAAAATCTTGACCTTATTCTTGTCCCCTACGAAAGCAAGGACGGAATGAAAAGCACGAAGGATGCTCTTTCAAAAATCAGAGACGGCATGAGCGTAGGAATTTTCATAGGTCCCGAGGGCGGCTTTGACGAAAAGGAAATTTCTCTTGCAACGGAAAACGGCGGAGAAATTGTTTCCCTCGGTAAAAGAATTCTGCGCACGGAAACCGCGGCACTTACTGCAGTGGGAATGTGTATGCTTTACACGGAAATGAAGGATGTTGAATAAATGAAAAGCTTACCCGAAAAATTCATTTCACGCATGAAAAATTTTGAGGGCTTCGACTTTGATGCCTACATGAAAGCACTCGAGGAAGAGCCCGTCAAGGGCTTTCGTGTGAATACCGATAAAATTTCCCTTGAGGATTTTCAGAAAATAAATATATTCGGAAATGAAAAAATCCCTTATGTCGAAAACGGCTTTTACCTCAATTACGAAAAAGCAGGTAATCACCCCTATCACCATGCGGGTATGATTTATATACAGGAGCCCGGAGCTATGGCACCTGCTGAATGTATTGACGTTGCCCCCGACTGGACCGTGCTTGACATGTGCGCAGCCCCCGGCGGAAAAAGCACACAGCTTAAAAATAAGCTTGGTGAAAACGGCATTCTCGTTTCAAATGAATATATTTCATCAAGATGCAGAATACTTACGGGCAACATTGAGAGACTGGGACTTAAAAACACAGTCACAACATGCATGGACACCAAAAAGCTTTCAAAATATTTTCCAGACACCTTTGACCTTATAATGTGTGATGCACCCTGCTCGGGTGAGGGCATGTTCCGCAAGGAAGAAATTGCCGTTGATGAGTGGAGCGAGGAAAATGTTCTGATGTGTGCCGAAAGACAGAAGGAAATTCTTGAAAATACCCTCCCCCTTCTTAAAAGCGGCGGTTATCTCATATATGCCACCTGTACATTTTCACTTGAAGAAAATGAAATGGTTATCGACGATTTTCTTTATAATCATCCCGATTTTGAGATAGTCCCCGTTAAGGAAAGTGTGAAAAATGCAACGGCAGACGGTATATGCTTCCACGGCTGTAAATGTGAAAAGCTTCATTATGCAAGACGCTTCTACCCCTATATTTCAAAGGGTGAGGGACAGTTTATGGCAGTGCTTCACAGAAAAGGCGAAGCAGGCTCTTATAAAAATGCGCCCGCACAGAAGGACAAGACCGACAAAGCCGTCACCGATTTTCTTGATGATACACTGACAGAGTATAAAAAAAATAATGTAAGAATGTATAACGGCAATCCCGTTTATTTCACTCCCGGGCTTGATGTCCCCAAGGGCAGTGCATTTTCCTGCGGTGTGACAATAGGTGAAATCAAGAAAAATTACATCGTGCCCCATCATCAGTTCTTTATGGCTATGGGAAAATATTTCAGAAGAAAAATTGAGCTTGATGCAAACGGCATGGATATAAGGAAATATCTTCACGGAGAAGAAATTGAGGCAGACTGCAAAAACGGTTGGGCTGTGGTTACCGTAAACGGCTGTACCCTCGGCGGTGCAAAGGTTTCGAACGGCAGAGCCAAAAACCATTATCCAAAGGGACTTCGTACAAAAAATCTGTAAAGCATAAGGCAGGCTACACCGCATAAGTGTACCTGCCTTCTTTTTATTCTATTACATCAAAAACCCTTTTCATATCCTCGGGAAGAGGTGCTTCAAGATATATTTCTTCTTTCGTGACGGGATGAAGAAATTTCAGACTGAAGCAGTGAAGAGCGGCACGGCTTACGGAAAAATCAGTCGAGCCGTACATATCATCCCCTAAAAGCGGTGTCCCCTCGGAGGCAAAATGCACTCTTATCTGATGGGTTCTGCCCGTTTCAAGGTTGATTTTCAGCGCACTTCTTTTTCCGTCGGTCTTAATACTTTCCCAATGGGTTACGGCATATTCACCGTCCTCCCCTACCCAACGGTAGGTTTTTCCCGGGTCGGGACGGACAATGGGTCGGTTTATTGTTCCCGAACCCTTATAGTCTCCGCCCACAAGGGCTATGTAATATTTATGCACATTCTCGGAAAGTATGTTTGCACTGTGGGCATTGAGTGCAATAATAACAAGTCCCGATGTGCATTTGTCAAGCCTGCCCACGGCACGGAAAACAACCTGTCTTCCCTTTTCCGTAAAATATGCGGAAATTTTATTTGCAAGGGTATCTCCCTGATGATTGTGAGTAGGATGCATTGCGATATCTGCCGATTTATTCACAACAAGAATATCGTCATCCTCATACACAATATCAAGACCTTGTGTATCACTGGGAGGAATCAGATTTTCCTCCTCGGGAAAGGTTACGGTAATTTTATCTCCTGCAGATATTCTGTCAACGGTTCTTATATGCTCACCGTTTCTTAAAAGCCCCATAGGGTCATTCTTGAGCTTCGGAAGAAGACGGGCTGATATTTTAAGATATCCTCTTAAAAAAACTATCAGCTTTTCACCGTGAAGCTCCGGGGGAACCTCGGTTGTAATACTTCTTTGCATAGCTTTTCCTTTATTTTGTCAGCGGCTGCGTCTGTACCGCTTCAATTCTTTCAGTATTGATAAGGCTTGTGAAATTGACAATAAACAAAAGAATCTGCATCATTGCAACAGGAACAATTTCCATAAGTCCGCTTTTACCGTAAAGACCGAAGATAAGTCCGAATGCAACGGGCACTAACCATGAAAGACCCGCGAGAAGCTTAAAGCCCTTGCGTTTCTTTATGTTTATCATAAAAAACAATACAATTGAAGCAACACAGAAAACAATGAAAACACCTGTTGCAATCCAGTGTGCAAGTCTCTTGGGATTCCAGTCATCAATGCTGTGTCCGAGAGTAAGGGCAACAACACAGATGCTTATGAAAGAAGCAACGCAAAGCACATCCAGAAAACGGCTTTTGTACTCAAATTTCTTATACATATACTGTGTATTGAGAATAATTCCGCCGATTGTGACAATGCCCCATGCCCAGAAAAACACCTGCTTATCCTCACAAAGAAGCGAAAGTGTGCCATGCTCATCAAGGGGATTATTTCCCCAGCAGAAAGGTAGCACAAGACCATATACGAAGCCTGCGATCAGAAAAGCAAGGCTCAGTTTTTTATTAATAATTCTTCCCATTTTTTTATCCTCTTATTTCAACATTTTCTTAAGATATTTACCCGTGTAGCTCTTTTTACATTCTGCTACCTCCTCGGGTGTACCCTGTGCCACAATCTCACCGCCGCGGAAGCCACCCTCGGGACCGAGGTCAATTATATGGTCCGCACTTTTTATAACATCGAGATTGTGCTCTATTACAATTACGGTATTTCCCGTATCAACAAGTTTCTGAAGCACCTCAATAAGCTTATGCACATCGGCAATGTGGAGTCCCGTTGTAGGCTCATCGAGAATATACATTGTCTTTCCGCTTGGTCTTCTTGAAAGCTCAGTTGCAAGCTTTACTCTCTGTGCCTCACCGCCCGAAAGCTGGGTTGCGGGCTGACCGATGCTGATATAACCGAGACCTACATCAAAAAGAGTCTGCAGCTTTCTTCTTATTGCGGGCTGATTTTCAAAGAAATTAAGTCCTTCCTCAACCGTCATATCAAGCACCTCGCTGATATTCTTACCCTTATAGCGCACCTCAAGGGTTTCACGGTTATATCTTGCCCCCTTACAAACCTCACAGGGCACATATACATCGGCAAGGAAGTGCATTTCAATTTTCACAATACCGTCACCCGAGCAGGCTTCACATCTGCCGCCTGCCACATTGAAGGAAAATCTGCCGGGAGCATAGCCCTTGATTTTTGCATCGGTGGTTTCGGAGAAAAGCTTTCTTATATCGGTAAATGCCCCGGTGTAGGTTGCGGGATTTGGACGGGGAGTTCTGCCAATAGGAGACTGATCAATGTCAATTACCTTATCAAGGTTGTCAATTCCCTCAAAGCCCTTGTTCTTCCCGGGGAATTTTTTAGCACCGTTAAGCTCATTTGCAAGCTGCTTGTAAAGAATTTCATTAATAAGAGAGGACTTACCCGAGCCTGAAACACCCGTAACAGCAATGAACTTTCCGAGGGGGAAGGTTACATCAACATTCTTGAGATTATTCTGTTCCGCACCAAGGATTTTAAGATATTTTCCGTTGCCTTCCCTTCTCTTCCCGGGGACTTCAATTTTCTTTTCACCTAAAAGATACTGTCCCGTAATTGAGCGGTGACATTTTTTTATGTCTTCAAGTGTACCCGCCGCAACAATTTCACCGCCGTGCACACCCGCACCGGGACCGATATCAACAATGAAATCAGCGCTGTTCATTGTGTCCTCGTCATGCTCAACAACAATGAGAGTATTTCCGAGATCACGGAGATTCTTAAGAGTTTCAATAAGCTTTTCGTTGTCACGCTGATGAAGACCGATACTGGGTTCGTCAAGCACATATAAAACACCCGTAAGTGCAGAGCCTATCTGTGTAGCAAGACGGATTCGCTGACTTTCACCGCCCGAAAGTGTCCCCGAGGAACGGGAAAGTGTAAGATAATCAAGTCCGACCTTCTGGAGGAATTCAAGTCTTGCTCTTATTTCCTTGATAATGCCGTCGGCAATTATATGCTCTCGTTCCGTCAGCTCAAGAGCATTGAGGAATGCAATTTCCTCGGAAATGGACATTCTTGTGAACTGATCTATATTTATTCCGCCGACTGTGACCGCAAGCACCTCTTTTTTCAGTCTTGCGCCCGCACATTCGGGACATTCATGATCGAACATGAAAAGCTCAATTTCCCACCTTGACCAGTCGCTGTTTGTTTCCTGATAGCGGCGTTCAAGGTTATTTACAATACCCTCAAAGGGTGCTTCATATTCCGTTGAGCCCGTATGGAAGCTTCTTTTAAGCTTGATTACTTCATCGCCCGTACCGTAAAGAATGGCATTCACAGCCTTTTCGGGAAGAGCATTTACAGGTGTATCAAGCGAAAAGCCGTAATGCTTTGCAAGACCCTCCATATACATGCGGGCAATTGTGCCGTATTTTTCATTTGTCCAGCCGCAGCCCTTTATAGCACCCTCATTAATGGAAAGCTTCTTATCGGGAATGATAAGCTCGGGGGCAACCTTTTTGAAAATACCGAGTCCCGAACAACGGGGGCATGCACCGAAGGGATTATTGAAGGAGAAAAGACGGGGACTTAATTCACCGATACCTACATTGTGATCGGGACAGGAAAAATTCTGTGAAAACATCATTTCCTCTCCGCCCACAACAGAAACAAGAGCAATACCCTCACTGAGCTTCAGTGCCGCTTCAAGAGAATCGGCAACTCGGGAAGAAATTCCCTCCTTCATAACAAGTCGGTCAACAACAATTTCAATTGTGTGCTTATTGGTCTTCTGAAGCTTGATTTCCTCGGAAAGCTCAAGCATTTCGCCGTCGATGCGTGCTCTTACAAAGCCTGCTTTTCTTGCTTCATCAAGAATTTTGACATGCTCGCCCTTTCTTGCACGGACAACGGGTGCCATTATCATAAACTTTGTGCCCGATTCAAGTGACATAACCCTGTCGGTCATTTCATCCACACTCTGAGGCTTGATTTCCTTTCCGCAGACAGGACAATGGGGAATACCCGCACGAGCAAACAGCAGTCTTAAATAGTCATATATCTCCGTTACCGTGCCTACGGTTGAACGGGGATTTTTTGATGTGGTTTTCTGGTCAATGGAAATTGCGGGAGAAAGCCCCTCTATCATTTCAACATTGGGCTTTTCCATCTGTCCTAAAAACTGACGCGCATATGAGGACAAAGATTCAACATATCTTCTCTGCCCCTCTGCATATATGGTATCGAATGCAAGGGTTGATTTTCCCGAGCCTGAAAGTCCCGTAAAAACCACAAGCTTGTCACGGGGAATTTCAAGAGAAACATTCTTGAGATTATGCTCCTTTGCACCGACAATTTTTATTTTTCTTTGTATCATAAATTATCCTTTTTCCTGTAGCGATTTGATTTTATCTCTTAAATATGCGGCATTTTCAAAGTCAAGAAGCTTTGCGGCTGCCTTCATTTCCTTGGTAAGCTGATTTATAAGAAGCTCTCTTTCTCTCTTTGACAGCTTTATGCCGTTTTCCTTTTTCGCCGCCTTGTGTGTATTGGAAATTTCAAGAATTTCTCTTATACCCTTGACGATTGTTGCGGGAACAATTCCGTTTTCCTTATTGAAGCGTTGCTGCTTTTCGCGTCTGCGGAAGGTTTCGGAAATTGCTCTTTCCATGGAATTTGTAACAGTGTCGGCATACATTATTACCTTGCCTTCAGCATTTCTTGCAGCTCGTCCGATGGTCTGTATAAGCGAGGTTTCCGACCTTAAGAAGCCTTCCTTATCGGCATCAAGAATTGCAACAAGGGAAACCTCGGGAATATCAAGTCCTTCACGGAGCAGGTTTATGCCGACAAGCACATCAAACTCACCCAGACGCAGATCCCTTATTATTTCCATTCGCTCCATTGTATCAATATCATAGTGCATATATCGCACCTTTATACCGTAATCGGTAAGATAATCCGTAAGGCTTTCCGCCATTGCCTTTGTAAGCGTGGTTACAAGCACTCTTTCCTTTTTTGCAACTCTTTCATTGATTTCACCGATAAGGTCATCAATCTGTCCGTCGATGGGACGCACATCAATTTCAGGATCCAGAAGTCCCGTTGGACGGATAATCTGCTCGGCAATATGCGAGCTTAAGCTCTTTTCAAGCTCACCGGGAGTTGCACTTACGAATATCTTCTGCCTTGTCTTATCATAAAACTCGTTGAAGGTCAGCGGTCTGTTATCGTAGGCAGACGGCAGTCTGAAGCCGAATTCAATAAGTGAATCCTTTCTTGATTTGTCGCCGCCGAACATTCCGCGCACCTGAGGAAGAGTTACATGTGATTCATCAATGAACATGACATAGTCATCGGGGAAGAAATCGAGAAGAGTAAAGGGAGCAGAGCCGGGCTCTCTTTCCGCCATGATACGGGAATAGTTTTCAATACCCTTACAGAAGCCTGTTTCAAGAAGCATTTCCATATCATACTCAGTGCGCTCTCTTATTCTCTGCGCCTCAATAAGCTTACCCTGTGATTTAAACCACGCTTCCCTTTCCTCCATTTCCGCAATTATCTCATCAACACACTTCTGTATTTTTTCAGGAGATACAACATAGTGGGAGGCAGGATAAATTGCGACATGGGAAAAGGTGTTTTTCACCTCACCAGTAAGAGGATTTATTTCACAGATTCTGTCGATTTCATCGCCGAAAAATTCAATTCTTATTGCATTTTCGTTGTTATAAACGGGGAAAACATCAACAACATCGCCCTTTACACGAAACTTATTTCTCACAAAGTTGATGTCATTTCTTTCATACTGAATTTCAACAAGCTTTTCTAAAAGCTCATCACGGCTTTTTTCCATTCCCGTACGAAGAGAAATCACCATATTTTTATAGTCAATGGGATTACCGAGAGAATATATGCACGAAACACTGGCAACAATTATAACATCGCGGCGCTCTGAAAGCGCAGAGGTTGCAGAATGACGGAGCCTGTCAATTTCATCGTTTATGGCAGAATCCTTTTCTATATAGGTATCTGTTGATGCTATATATGCCTCGGGCTGATAGTAGTCATAGTAGGATACAAAATATTCAACTGCATTGTCAGGGAAAAATTCTCTGAACTCGGAGCAGAGCTGTGCCGCAAGAGTTTTGTTATGCGCAAGCACAAGGGTAGGACGATTCACCTCGGCAATGATATTTGCCATGGTAAATGTTTTACCGGAGCCTGTGACACCCAGCAGAGTCTGTTCATTATAGCCTTTATTGATTCCGTCAACAAGCTCCCTTATCGCCTGGGGCTGATCTCCCGTGGGCTTGTAGTCGGACACAAGTCTGAATTTATCCATAGTTTCTCCTGACGATATATCTCTGATTGTATTATACACAAAAATATTATAAAAGTAAACACATAATATGAACAAATGTTCTTTTTATAACAAAAAAATTACCGCCTTTTACGGCGGCAATCTGCTTATGAAATTTTCTTCATTTTAAGACGGAGCTTATCTGCAATCATTGCAATAAATTCAGAGTTTGTAGGCTTGCCTCTGGAATTCTGGATTGTGTATCCGAAATAGGCACTTAAAACATCAATATCCCCTCTGTCCCATGCAACCTCAATTGCGTGACGGATTGCTCTTTCAACTCTTGATGAGGTTGTGTTGAAATGCTTTGCTACGGTGGGATATAAAACTTTGGTTACGGAATTCATCATTTCAGGTGAATTGACCGACAGAATTATAGCATCTCTTAAGTACTGATATCCCTTAATATGCGCAGGCACACCAAGCTCGTGCATAATATCTGAAACTGTTATTTCAAGATCGGGCTCCCCTGCATTTTTCATTCTGATTACATTACCGCCCTTGGAATCCCAGCCTGTAAGCTGTGCAATTCTTTCGCAAAGAATTCCCACATCAACAGGCTTTATGAAATAGTAGTCTGCACCGCCTGCAAGCACCTGCTGCTCAAAATCGGAATTATCGGCATTTGAAAGTACTGCAAAATAGGGCTTGACGGAAAGCTTCATGCTGCCTGCAAGCTTCAGCACAGCAAGAGCATCGAAGCGCGACATGAATGCCTCCATAATTACGATATCGGGAGAATATTTTTCAATGCACGCAATGACCTCTTCCCCGTTTTTAGGAATGCTTATACACTCAAAGCCGAAGCTGCGCAAGGAGTTCAGCATGCTTTTGAGAAATTCGCCGTTTTCTTCTGCAATCAATACTTTTTTCTGTTTCATTATACACATTTCCTTTCGTTTTTACGGAATTATAACCTTGAAAAATGTTATTTTTTCCTATTTCTTCCATATATTAACACAACACATACTGAATTGCAAGCATTTTATGATATTTTTACCATTATTTTCCATTTGCATTTTTTGACAAAAAAATATCCGCATACCCGTTTTTACGAATATGCGGAAAATTTTATAAATCAAATTAAAACGTAAGGAATCAATAATTCTCTTCTCTTACTTCAAAGAAGCTCTGAGGATGAGCGCATACGGGGCACATGCCGGGTGCCTTCTTGCCCATTACAAGGTGACCGCAGTTACGGCATTCCCACATTGTTTCCTCTGCCTTTGCAAATACTTCCTGCATTTCAACATTGGAAAGGAGCTTTCTGTATCTTTCCTCGTGGCTCTTTTCAATCTTTGCAACCTCTCTGAACTGGAAAGCGAGCTTTGTGAAGCCTTCTTCTTCAGCTTCCTTTGCAAAACGATCGTACATATCTGTCCATTCGTAATTTTCACCTGCTGCAGCGGCTGCAAGATTCTGTGCTGTATCACCGAGCTCACCGAGAGCCTTGAACCACATTTTAGCGTGTTCCTTTTCATTTTCAGCAGTCTTAAGGAAGATAGCAGCAATCTGCTCATAGCCTTCCTTCTTTGCTACAGATGCAAAGTAGGTATATTTGTTTCTTGCCTGGCTTTCGCCTGCAAAAGCTTCCATTAAATTCTTTTCTGTTTTTGTACCCTTAAGTTCCATTTTTATTTCCTCCTGATTATAATACCCGACATTCGGGACATTTGCAATGAATAACCAATTCGTAATCTATAATTTCACTGCCTGTTTCTTCACCGAGACGTTCTTGGAAATTTTCAAGATTAACATCAACAACCTTACCGCAGTCAACACATATTATATGCTCATGAGGCATCGGATTTCTGTCGAATCTGTCGGGCTGCCCCGACTGACAGATTCTTCTGACACTGCCCTCATCCACCATACTGTTGAGGTTATTATATATTGTAGCACGAACTATTGAAGGATATTCCTTCTGTGCCAACAAAAATATTTCTTCAGCGGTAAAGTGTCCGCAATTATCACGCATGACCTTAATTATTGCAGCTCTTTGCTTTGTCATATTATCGCCTCCTGAATATTTTTTGAATCGTTCTAAATTTATTATACTGATTCTAATTTAAAAGTCAATAGTTTTTAGAACTTTTCTAAAATATTTTCAGAGACTCATTTCCCTATATCCTTGAAGTAATCAAGTAGTCTGAACTCCTGTCCGAGTACAGCCTTCAGATAATTTTCCGTAAGACGGTTAAGCATATCAAGAGAATTTTCCTGAAGCTCAAACGAGAAAATTTTTGAAAAATCAGAAAAGCAGATATGCCTCATAGCAGAAATAACGGGAAGGGGCACTCTTGGTATAGCCATCCCCTTGCCGCAGCTTTCGCAGAAAAGGCTGCCGTCGGCACAGCTGAAATACATTGTATCCGTTTCATATTCATTGCAGACATTGCATGCAATAAGCGATGGCATATAGCCCGCAATACAGGCAAGCCGCAGCTCAAACACAGCTTTTATAAGCAGCTCAGGCTTTCTGTTTTTACAAAGAAAATGAAAGCAGTTGAGAAGCAGACGAAGATATACCTCCTCCTCACACTTATCCGGTACGCATTTCATAAGAACCTCGCAGAAATACTGGGAAAGAGTAAGAATTTCCATGCTTCCGCGAAGATCAAAGAATACCTCTTTTATAAGTGCTTCATTTATATTATATACATTGTTTTTCTCGGAAAATGTAAAATCGCAGTAGCAAAAAAGAGAGGTACCGCCGTGCAGACGGCTTTTGGTACCCCTTGAACCTTTTGCAAAGGCTCTTATAATACCTCTGTCACGGGTAAGCACCCACACAATTCTGTCGGCTTCTCCCGTTACAGATGTTTTTATCACAACTCCGTCAATTGTAAACTTTTCCATTAATCAAGACCGAAATTATGAATAAGACCTTCGCGGTTACGCCAGTCTTCCTTCACCTTTACCCAGCATTTGAGATTTACCTTACAATCAAAGAATTTTTCCATATCAAGACGCGCCTTTGTGGAAATTCTCTTGAGCATTGCGCCGTTTTTACCGATAATGATACCCTTGTGACTTTCTCTTTCACAATAAATTGTAGCATCGATATCAAGAATATCCGCATCGGGTCTTTCCTTGAAGCGTTCAATTGCAACTGCAGTACCGTGAGGAATTTCCTTGTCGGTGAACTTGAGAATTTTTTCTCTTATGTATTCTGCGGCAATAACCTTTTCGGGCTGATCGGTCAGTGTATCATCGGGGAAAAGATGCTGTGAGGGGAAAGAAAGTGCCTTGAGCTCCTTGAGAAGATCCCCGAGTCCGTTTCCGTCAAGAGCAGATACGGGAACAATGGATGTGAAGCTGTAAAGCTTTGAAAATTCAAGTATTCTTGCAAGAAGGTCTTCTTTGTTTTCAATGGTATCAACCTTATTGATTGCAAGAATTGCGGGAATTTCGGAGTCTCTTATTTTCTTTATAAGAGTAAGCTCCTCTTCTCTTATTTCACCCTTGGGCTCAACAACCAGCAAGCATGCATCAACATCGTGGATTCCCTCGCCCACTGCCTTTACCATTTTTTCTCCGAGCTTTGTTTTAGGCTTATGATAACCGGGGGTATCGGTAAAAACAAGCTGAACCTCACCTTCTGTGAGAACACCCATTATTCTTGTACGGGTAGTCTGGGGCTTTGGGGAAACAATTGCAATCTTTTCACCTAAAAGTCTGTTAAGAATTGAGGATTTACCCACATTGGGACAACCTACAATTGCAATAAATGCGGTTTTCTGTTCTGTCATGTCATTATTCCTCATCGAGATAGTAAGCGCCGTTTCTCTTAAGCCCCAGCTGTGTAAGTACGGTTTCTTCCTTTTCACGCATGCGAAGTGCTTCAAGACCGCCGTTTACATGGTCATAGCCTAAAAGATGAAGCATTGAATGAACAGTAAGGAAGGCGACCTCTCTGTCAAGAGAATGTCCGTATTCCTCTGCCTGCTCCATAGCCTTCTGCATGGAAATTACGATGTCGCCCAGAAGTGCAGCACCGCTTGAGGGATTGTGGTCATATTCACCGTTTTCACCCAGCGGAAATGAAAGGACATCAGTTTCTCTGTCAATGTCCCTGTATTCACCGTTAAGCTCCTTTATCTGCTCATTATCAACGAAGCGGACACTTATTTCAGCGGAATCCTCAAACTGTTCCATAAGAAGCACCGCATTGCAGCAGCGTCTGATGAGAAGACGCATGCCCGAAGGAATTTTTACGGTATTCTGATCGTTTGTGATGATTACTTTAGTTTTGTTTGCCATATAATCTTCCTTTCACGATTAAAAGTCTTAATCACGCTTTTTTTCACCTTTTTCATAGGCTTTTATAATATCCTGCACAAGTCTGTGTCGGACAACATCCTTTTCAGAGAAGCGGACTGTTTCAATATCCTCAATATTCTTAAGAATCCTTACAGCTTCCTTAAGTCCCGATTTCTTGCCGTCGGGAAGGTCAATCTGCGTAACGTCACCTGTTACGACAATTTTTGAATTAAAGCCGAGACGGGTAAGGAACATTTTCATCTGCTCGGGAGTTGTGTTCTGTGCTTCATCAAGAATAATAAAGCTGTCGTCAAGGGTTCTGCCTCGCATATAAGCCAGAGGTGCTACCTCAATATTACCCTTTTCCTGATATTTCTGGAAATTGTCAGCTCCGAGCATATCAAAAAGAGCATCGTAAAGCGGACGAAGATAGGGATCAACCTTCTGCTGAAGGTCACCGGGCAGAAAGCCTAACTTCTCACCTGCCTCAACTGCAGGGCGGGTAAGGATAATACGGTTAACCTCCTTGGCACGGAAAGCCTTAACAGCCATTGCAACGGCAAGATAGGTTTTACCCGTACCCGCAGGGCCTACACCGAAAACAATGGTATTCTTGTTTATGGTATCAACATATTTTTTCTGACCGAGAGTTTTGGGCTTGACGGGCTTTCCCGAGGTAGTGATGCAGATGCAATCTGATGAAATTGAAGGAAGCTTATCATCGTTTCCCTCATTTACAAGAGAAATGCAGTACCGTACATTCTGCTCAGTAAGCTGCTCGCCCTTGTTTATGAGCATTATAAGCCCCTGCAATGCTTTTGATGCCTTTGTTACATCAATATCCTCACCTGTGATTTTAAGCTGTGAGCCACGGTTTACAATTTCAACACCGAACTCTTTTTCGAGTATTTTTATATTCTCGTCAAAGCTTCCGAACAGACTTACCGCCTGCTCCATTCTGTCTATATTTATAATCTGTTCAAACATATATTACCTCAACGGACAAGAGCATCAATTATGCCCTCATAAAGTTTATTGGGATTTCTCATAAAGTTCTCCCCTACAAGCTGTGCCTGAAGAAAATCTGCCGAATAAAGCTTTGTATCAAGCATAAGCTCATCACCGTTATACACGGTAAGGTTTACATAATATCCGTTTTCTGCTTTTTCAATTTTATAATCCACACTGCCCTTTAAGCGTTCACGGGTAACAACCCTGAAGGCAACGGAAAGAGCCTTTTCCCTTGCGGTGATTGATATATCGGTCTGAAGCTTTTCCGCTACCGATTCACCCGCAGGAGTAATTCTGAAATAGTCGTCATCCTCTTTTTCAATAAGCTCAACAAGCCCGTTTTCATAAAGAGAATCAAGAGCGGGATTAATTTCAAAGAAGTTGACAAGCTCACTGCTTCTTAAAATTTCACCGAAAGCAGTTCTTGAAACCTCACTGTCAACATTTTTGAGTATATAACACAAAAGCACCCTGATGCCGTATTTTGTACGGATTCCGCCGATACCGACATCCTGTGTCATTGCATCAAATTCATTTGTCATACTGTTTATCCTATTCTGAGAAAATTATAAGGCATTACGGAGATTTCTCCGATTATTACGGAGTAGTTGTTATAATTCACATAAACTCTGACTCCGCCCTCATACCCTGTGCAGTAAACTCCGCTTTCATACATAAAGTGCTCCGTAATTCTTTTTGAGGAAAGGTCAGAAAGCTTTTGGGAAGCCTCATTCATGAATTCAACCGCTTCGTTTACCGTGTAATCATAGTGCTTGTCAGAGCGTTCATCTGACACCCACAGATAGTGCGGCACTCCGCCGTATTCGACAGACTTCAGCAGTTCAATTCTTGAAACCGTACCCGAATTCGCAGCGGCACCCGAATAAATAAGACTGCCGTGAATTATCGCGGGAATAAACGGTGCTGTTATATATGAGCCTGTGTTTTCCGTCACACTGCTTAAATTCACATCATAAAGCCTGTCGGCATATTTTATAACATTCATACTGCTTCCGCTGACAACAAGCCGTGTTGAAGCAGAAATAGCAGAAAGATTATTCTGAAGTAAATTGTCATATCCCGTATATAAGCCCTGCTCACTGCGGGAATTTTCATATACTGAATTTTCCGTATCGGTTATACAGATACCTGAAAAATCATATTTTTCAATAAGGTTCAGAAGCCTGTTTGTTCCCTTATCTATATTGTCCGGGGAAATATATTTCATAGTAAAGCTTTCCTCGCCAATATAAGGACTTAAGGGATTTTCATTGACATCAGTCTTTTTCTCACCTGAAATTGAGCTGACAGACTTAAAGGATGAGTCCGATGTAAGAAGATTTGCACCTGCATATACATTGAGATTCTGCTTTTTTGCATAAGAAAGAAACTCATCAAGCTCCTGCTCTGAGCCCGCAGAGGAAACAACGGAAAGCCCCTCGGAGGCAGAATTTTCAAGTCCCTTACCAACGGCACCGAGAAGCACCATGTCTATCTCATTCACACCCTTGCCCTTAAGCATGCTTAAAAGATTTTCCGCCTGCCCGAAGGATGCTGTTGTATTTTTACCGCTGCCGTCAGTGCTTGCTACAAATGATACCGTAAGCGGATATGCCCCGTCACATTTTTCCGAGGACATAAGCCCTGCTCTTATGAGTGCTTGTCTTACCGAGGTTGCAACATCAATGTAGTCACTGTCGGCATCTGCAAGGAATTCATAAGAAACACCGATTTTTCCGCTATAGCTCTTCCCTGTTTTAATTTTTTCCGATGCACCGCTTGCGGGGGTAATTATAAATTCAGTAAAAACTCTGTTGATATTCTTTGAATCTGCACCTGTGCGACAGGCTCTTATAAGAGAGATTTCGTCACCGTCACATACAGTTGCGGAAAAAGCACCGCCTGTCTGCTTCACACCATAGGCACCCACGGATGCGGGGATATATTCCTCGTAATAATCCTTACCATATACAGAAAAAACAAGCTCCTTGTTTTCATCCTCACTTGCGGTAAACATCAGAGCACCTGCACCGTCGGGAAGAAGATACCAGTCTTCAAAAACGGAATAATCAACGGCTGATGCATCATAACGTATCGCACCGAGATACGGCATAAACTGAACGGAAAGAATTTTCACACCCTCATTTACCGTGCAGGATGAAATATCGCAGCTGACCTCAACCACGGCACCGGAAACGGCAAGCTCAACGGGCATGACAAGTGTGATATCACCTGAAGTAAGCTTATATGTTATCACTGCACCTTTTTCGGTCTTTTCAACAGTGATACCGTTTTTACTTGCACTGCATGCCGATGTATCAAGACTATGCACCGTGTCACCCGAAAGAACATTCACAACAAAGCTTGAGGCAAATGAATTTTCAGCTACGGGAATAGATGTCCAGCTTTTTCCCGTATAAAGAGAAGTAAAGCAGATTCCACCGCTTGATTTGTCAAAATATAAGTCCAGCGCCTCGGAGGAAAAAAGCTTTACAGCATCGGCTTTGTCGTATGCGCGTGAGCTTACTGCAGAGCCCTCATAGCTTTTTACGGAATTTATTTCATTTTTATCAAAAGCGGGAATCATTGAACAGCCGCAGCCCGACAGAACAAGGGCCGCAATCATTAAGACTGCCAATAATTTAATGGATTTTTTCAATACGTGCATTTAATTTCTCCCAAGCGCTATAGATAGTTGTATTTTAACACAATATCGCTGAAATATCAACCGAAATTGTGCAAAAAAACAACCTTTACGCAAAAAACACGTAAAGGCTGTATAAACTTTTTTCTGTTTATCTGTCTTCTCTGAAATATGAAATACCCAGAGATGCGGGAGGCTGATGCTCTCTCTTTTTACGCATGCTTGTAATGATAAGAACAATAATGGTAACGACATAAGGAAGCATTTTGAAAAGCTCCTGTGTTTCCGTACCAAGTCCCTGAATGTAGTTGTTTGCATTACAAAGAGCACCGAAAATGAATGAGCCGACAATTGCCGAGGAGGGCTTCCAGAGAGCAAAGATAACAAGAGCAATTGCCATCCATCCTCTGTCACCGAAGGCATTGTTTGTCCATACGCCGTTAGCATAGGCCATAACATACTGAAGACCGCCGAGACCTGCTATTGCACTACCGATGCATGTTGCCACATATTTATATCTGATAACATTGATACCTGCGGCATCAGCAGTTGCAGGATTTTCGCCAACGGAGCGGAGATTAAGACCTACACGAGTGCGGTTAAGAACAAAAGCTACAACAACAGCTATAATAATTGCCGCATAGGTAAGGAAATCATGGGAGAAAAGAATCTCACCGATTGCACCGAGATCGTCTGCAAAAGGAAGCTTTACTGCAAAGAAGCCACTGGTCTTTGTAAGTGCGATTGAGGGCATATCACTGTCGGCAAGCTTGATAAGTGAGCCGCCGAAGAAGTTACCGAAGCCTACACCGAAGGTGGTAAGAGCAAGACCCGTAACATTCTGATTTGCACGGAGAGTTACCGTAAGGAAGCTATAGATAAAGCCCATGAAAACTGAACCAAGCACTGCACATACAAGGGGGATAAGCACTGCAAGAATACCGTTCATATTATCGATATTATTACCGCATGCCTTTTCGTAAAGGAATGAGCCTATAACACCGCTTATTGCACCAACGTACATAATACCGGGAATACCAAGGTTGAGGTGACCTGATTTTTCTGTGACAATTTCACCTGTTGAACCGTAAAGAAGCGGAACACCAAGAAGAATGGCACGGCAAATAAACTGAACTATCATGCATTTACCTCCTTCTTACTGTGACGGAATTTTACGGAATATCTGATAAAGAATTCACAGCCTACAACGCAGAGAATTACCACACCTACAACAATATCTGCAAAGGAAGCATTGAGCATGCATGTATCGGCAACCTTTGCTGCACCCATACGAAGGAAGCAGATGACACCTGTCATAAGAACCATTATGAAGGGGTTGAACTGTCCGAGCCAGGATACCATAATTGCGGTAAAGCCCTGACCGCCTACGGTATTTGTATTGATAGAATGGTCAGTACCTGCAACAAGAAGCATACCTGCAATACCGCAGACTGCGCCTGAAATTATCATGGTACGGATAATAACCTTCTTAACATTGATTCCGATATAACGGGCTGTATTCTGGCTTTCACCTACAACGGAAATTTCGTAGCCGTGCTTGCTGTATTTGAGATATACATACATAACAAGAGTAAGAACGGCAACAATAAGAATATTTGTAAGATATCTGTAGTTTCCTATAACGGGAAGATTACCCTCTGCTACAGGCTGAATAACATTTGAGCCGCCGCCTACGATATAAACATAGTAAGCAATAATCTGTGTTGCGATATAGTTCATCATAAGTGTGAACAGGGTCTCATTTGTATTGAAAAGCGCCTTGAAAACTGCGGGAATAAGTCCCCATATTGCACCTGCAAGAATACTTGATCCGATAACAACAAGTAAAAGCACGGGATATGAAAGAGTTTTACCGAAGTTTATCATACAGAACATTGCCGCAAGACCGCCCATGAGAGCCTGCCCCTCGGCACCGCAGTTCCAGAACTTCATCTTGAATGCGGGAGTAAGAGCAAGTGCAAGGCAAAGAAGAATTGCAATTTCCTGAAGATATTTCCAGAGCATTACGGTGGAGCCCGTTTCAATTCTGCCGAAAACACCGCGGTACATTATTTCAAAGGTATCACCGAGGCTTCTTTCGGTAAGCACCATTGCAAGACAGCCCATGAGGAAAATTGAAACGACAATAGTTGCGATACGGATGAGCCATGCCTTCCATGGTGCCATATCATCACGCTTGACAATATGGATAAGAGGCTCTCTGCTATGCTTTACTTTAACATCAGCCATTATCATTCTCCTTTCCTTCATCCTTTGTTTTTGTCATAAGAAGACCGATTTCTTCCTTGGTTGTGGTGCGGGCATCAACAACACCTGTGATTCTGCCCGAGCCTATAACCATGATTCTGTCACAAAGCTCAACGAGAACATCAAGATCTTCACCTACAAAAATAATAGCAACGCCCTTCTCCTTCTGTTCGTTGAGAAGGTTGTAAATCATATATGATGAGTTGATATCAAGACCTCTTACGGGGTATGCAACCATAAGCACTGTTGGAGAAGCGGCAATTTCACGACCTACAAGAACCTTCTGTACATTACCGCCCGAAAGACGACGTACGGGAGTTGTAGCACCGGGAGTTACAACCTCAAGGTCGTTGATAATCTTCATTGCAAGGTCCTTGGGAGCCTTTCTCTGAAGGAACATGGAATGACCCTTTGAGTAGCTGCGGAGCATCATGTTATCAATAATATCCATGTTACCTACAAGGCCCATGCCGAGTCTGTCCTCGGGAACAAAGGAAAGACGCACACCCATATCACGGATCTGCACGGGAGTTTTATCCCTGAGATTTTCCTTTTTGTCAGTCTTGGGATTTATGTAAATAATTTCACCTGCTGAAAGATGCTGAAGACCTGCAATTGATTCAAGAAGCTCACGCTGACCCGAGCCTGCAATACCGGCAATACCGAGAATTTCACCGCTTTTTGCAGTAAAAGAAACATTGTCGAGCATTGTTGTACCCTGTCTGTCAACACAGGTGATTCCGTTTACAAGAAGACGGTCTGTGCTGTCCTTGGGCTCACTTCTTTCAATATTAAGCTCAATCTTCTTGCCTACCATCATTTCGGTAAGCTCGCTTTCACTTGTTTCCTTTGTGTTTACCGTACCTACATATTCACCCTTACGGAGAACGGAAACCCTGTCGGAAAGAGAGAGCACCTCGTGCAGCTTATGGGTGATAATGATGATACACTTTCCGTCGTCACGCATGTTGCGTAAAATTGCGAAAAGCTTTTCTGTTTCCTGGGGTGTAAGAACTGCAGTGGGCTCGTCGAGGATAAGAATATCCGCACCGCGGTAAAGCACCTTTATGATTTCAACTGTCTGCTTTTCTGAAACAGACATGGAATATATCTTCTTTTCGGGAGAAATATCAAAGCCGTACTGCTCGCTGATTTTCTTTATCTCCTGTGTTGAACGCTTAAGGTCATACTTACCGTCTTCAATGCCGAGAACAATATTTTCGGCAGCGGTGAACACATCAACAAGCTTGAAATGCTGATGAATCATACCTATTTTATGGTTGAAAGCATCCTTAGGAGAAGCAATCATTGCCTCCTCGCCGTCAACGAAAATCTGCCCCTCATCGGGGAAATAAATACCCGAAATCATGTTCATAAGGGTGGTTTTTCCGCTTCCGTTTTCGCCGAGAATGGAAAGAATCTCACCACGGTAAGCGGTAAGATTTACATTTTTATTAGCAATAACCTTACTACCAAATCGCTTGGTAATATTTTTAAGTTCAATAGCCGGTTGTTTTGACACGTTGAACCCCCGTTCTTTAAAAATTCTCAAGAAATTGCTATGAAAAAAAACACAGCAATTTCTTCAAAATCAGTCTAAGACGGGGAAATCCCGCCTTAGACTGCGAAATAATTTTATTAGCCGTAATTTCTGTCAAGAAGAGTGATGCCGTCAATTTCGATGTCGAAATAGGGAGCAGCACGGAACTTTGACTCATAGAATACACCGTCTTCGATAACTTCTGTATCCTTTTCATAAGCAGCATCAGTATCAACGTCAGCAAGGTAAGAAGTGAGAGTTTCACCGCCTACTGTGAATGTAGCTGTGTCAAATACCTTTACAGTACCGTCAAGGAGCTTGCCCTTAACTTCTTCAAGCTTTGCAGCTGTGCCTTCTGCAGCAGCAGCTTCATTTACTTCTGTAAGAACAACAGAGCCTGTTTCGATTGTGCCTGTCCAGTCAGCAGCAATAGCTTCGCCGTTCTGTACGCACTGAATCATGTACTTGAAGTAGGGAGTCCAGTCGATTCTTGAGGAAACGATGAAGGTGTTGGGACAAGCAGCAACTGTTGAGCCGTTGTAGGAAACATTGGGAACACCTGCTGTTTCGCAAGCTGTGGGAGCACCCATTGAGTCAGCGTGCTGGCTGATAAGAACGCAACCGCCGTTGATAAGAGCCTGAGCAGCTTCCTTTTCTGCCTTTTCATCGTACCATGAGCCTGTGAACTTAACGTCCATTGTTACTGTGGGGCAAACGCTCTTTGCGCCAAGATAGAAGGATGTGTAACCGGAGATAACTTCAGCAAATGTGAAAGCACCTACATAACCCATCTTTGCTTCTTCAGCTGTGATTTCGCCTGCAGCGATCATTTCGTTGAGCTTCATACCTGCAGCAACACCTGCAAGATATCTGCCTTCGTAGATTGATGCGAATGCATTGTGGAAATTAGCAAGATCTGCTGTGTGAGCCTGTGTGCCTGTAGCATGGCAGAACTCTACATCCTTGTATTCCTTAGCAGCATTGATAAGGAATGATTCGTGACCGAAGGAGTCAGCGAAGATTACGTTACAGCCGTCAACCTCGATAAGTTCAACTGCTGCATCGTAGCAAGCATTTGACTCGGGAATCTGAGTCTTCTGTGCATACTCAATGCCGAGGTCTTCACAAGCTGCAATAGCAGCGTCGATGAAGTTCTTGTCGTATGTTGAGTTTTCGTCGTGAAGGAAGATAAAGCCAACTTTAACTTCGTTTAATTCACCTGCGTTTGTTGTCTCGTCGCCTGCTGCTGTTGTTTCTTCTGTTGTGTTGCCGCCGCAAGCTGCGAAAGCTACAACCATTGAAAGAGCAAGAACAAGTGCGAGTACCTTGAATACCTTTTTCACTTTGGGTTCCTCCAATAAAATTTTTTATTCTTTTCAATCGTCACTTCTGAAGCTGATGCTGTCATCAGTCATAGAATCAACAATTGCTAAAGACTTGAGATTGACTCCCGCTTCACGGATCTGCCGTCCGCCGTCCTGGAAGCCCTTTTCGATTGCAATGCCCACACCCTGTAAGGCAGCGCCTGCATCCTCTACAATTTTCTTGAGCCCGAGAACTGCCTGTCCGTTTGCAAGGAAGTCGTCAATTACAAGAACATTATCCTCGGCAGAAAGATATTTACGGGAAACAAAAATTGTGTAGCTTGTTCCCTTTGTATAGGAATAGACCTCGGCTGTATAACAATCGGAGCCTATGTTCTTATGGTGTCCCTTCTTTGCAAAAACAACAGGTACATCAAAATGCTGTGCGGCAAAGCAGGCAATGGGAATACCCGATGCTTCAACTGTGAGAATCTTTGTTATTTTGCAATCAGCAAAAATTCTGTAAAATTCCTTACCGAGCTCGGAAAGAAGAGATACATCAATCTGATGATTGAGAAAGCTGTCAACCTTCAGTATATGTCCGGGAAGCACTGTTCCGCAGGAAAGAATTTTTTCTTCAAGTAATTTCATTGAATATCCCTCCGAATATCGGTTTACAAAAGCAAAAACAGTATAACCCAGAATGCGATTAAAATCAAGTTTAATTGTTCAACTTTTAAGTTTTTTTTAACTTTTCTGCACTTTTTACAATTTTTCTGCAGCTTATTGTCTGCCGTACATTGCAAATAAGTCAAAAACTGTCATATTCTGTCATGCAACAAAACAAAAAAATTCAGACACTTCAGAAAAATTTCCGACCCGTCTTCAATAGCTTGCGTTTCGTTCATAATTCTGAAACATATTACAAATTTGTAACCCAAATCTTGTTAAAAACAACAATTATTATGGTGTTGACAATTAACTGGGAGACATTTAAAATAAACATATAATCAGTCGGAGTGTCCGAAAAGGTTATAAAATTTCACGAAAGGGTGTTTTTCTTAATGAAAAAGACAAACAAAATTATAGCAATAGTTCTTGCTATGGTGCTTGCTTTCTCCTCTGTTCCGCTTATGGCTTCAGCCGCAGCGATCAAGGATGATGTAAACACAGCAGAAAAGCTCATTCAGGGCGAAAACCTCGGTAATCTCGTTGAATGGCTTCTCAAAAACCTCAATAACAGAAAGGAAGAGACATTAGGCTCAATCCTTCGTCTTGTTTTCACATTCGTTGAGGACGAAAGCCTCAAAACTGCAATCGGCAGCACAGATGTTATGTCTGCATCAAAGGAAAAGCTTGCTGATATACTTGTGGCATGGCTTGACAAAAACCTCCCCACATGGACTGCAGAGCTTACAAATCAGAGCTGGTGGGGCATTGTTACCACACTTACCCCTATCCTCGGCATCAATATTAACCTCAAAACCGCACGCGGTGTAGTTATGACTCTCTCCGATCTCTGCGGTGTTGCAAACAACAATTTCCTTCTCAACCTCGGCGACCTTGAAAAGCTTTCAAACAAGACTATCAAGGGAATCAGCAATAAATCATCAAGCATTGATGTTGTTTATGCTCTTTTCTCATGGCTTGCTGATGACGGCACAATTCATGTGCTTAAGCAGGCTCTCAAGGGTGAGCTTTCTCTCGGCAGAACAGTTGAAAATGTTGCTTCAGGCACATCTGAAGACATCAATAACATGATTAAGGAAAACATTTCTCCCGAAGCTATCAAGAAAATGTTCTGCGATGCAGTCAACCTCAGCTATGATGTATATGGCTCATATACAGCTGACCAGCTTTTCGGTGTTTCATTCCTTAAGGTTCTCACAGGCTCCACTGAAATCGTTACACCGGCAGAAGCTGACAAGGTAACAGGCCTTTCAATCTACGGCTTCCTTGAGGAATATGCAGGTGCTATCTATAAGAATCTCCTCGTAGGTCCCCTTAATACAGATGTTAAGCAGCTTCTCGTTGACAAGGTTAAGCCCCTTGATGATGAATACGGCAACATCCTTGATGAAGTATTCAACTGGGACTATAACTTCACAGGAAATGAATTTGATGCAGTTCTCGGCGCAGGCAAGGGCAATATGGTTGCTCAGCTCAACGATGCAGTAATCACTCTTCTTGAAAAGATTCTTACCGCAGATGCTTTCCAGAAGCTTGGTCTCAAGAGAGGCGGCAACGAAAACATCAACGAAAATCTCACAAAGACCTTCCGTTTCCTTCTTCCCAAGTTAGCAAAAATTGATAAGAACAAGCTCGGCGCAGACCTTTCTGCTTTCAATGAAGCAAAGGTTAAAAACATGACAGCTGAAGAAATGGCTATTGAAGTTCTTAAGCTCTTCTTCCCCGGCTGGTTCAAAAATTCAAATGCAGCTGAATTAGCATCTGTAAAGACACTTGAGCAGCTTGCAGTTCTTGCAGCAAAATATGCAGCAACAAATGCAGAATGGGTTCCCATGCAGATCAAGTCTGCAGCAAAGGCAACAAAGGTAAATACACTTACAGACGCAGCATGTCTTGATCTCATTTTCGAAATCGGCATGGAAACAGCAGCAAAGGCTCTCGACTACAACAAGAGCACTACTTATTATGAGCTTCCCGCTGACACAAGCACATGGACCGGTGAAGCATATCTCGACGATATCGTTGACTGGGCTCTTAACTTTGTTGACGGTCTTCCCGCATCAGCAGACGGTCTTTCTACCGAAAGAGGCAAGCTTGACGGCGAAGGCGGCTTCTTCAAGCTCAACGTAGTTCTCGATTCACTCATTGACCTCTCCTTCATCACAGGCTGCGGAAACGATTACTTTGCATTTGACTTTGAAACAATGCTTATGGACAAGTTCCTCGGAAATCTCCTCAACTTTGACATCAAGGCATCTGTTGACATGCTTGCAGCAAATGAAAAAGCTTCTCTCTTTGACAAGAAGATAAATGTAGCAATTATCGACCTTATTGACGATCTCCTTACAGGTCTGTTTGAAGAAGGCTATAAAATCCCCGCAACATACATTCTTGGCGATGCTGATATGAACGGCAAGCTTGAATCCTTTGACGCAAGAGCAGCTCTTCGTGCAGCTGTCGGTCTTGACACTGTTGAACCCGGTACTGCAAAATTCAAGGCATCAGACGTTGACACAAGCGGCAAAATTGAATCAGGTGACGCAAGAAAAATTCTCAGAGTTGTTGTTGGTCTTGAATCATTTTAAGACAGCAGCTTCAATAACAGCTGATAAATAAAATTTCGGGTAGCGGTTTCCGCTACCCGTTCTTTTTGTACAATATTCAGAATAAAGCCAATAAAAAAGAAGCTGAATAAGCTTTTCCTTATCTTCGCTATAAAAAAATACGGCATCCGTAAAAGATGCCGTATTGTCATATATTCTGCTATTAATATGCATTGCCCCAGACAACCATATTGATTGCCTTTTTGCCGCAGCATACGCAGGTATCTGAAAGAGTTTCCTGCTCAAAGGGGATACATCTTGAGCCTACACCTGTAAGCTCCTTGACCTTATCCTCGCATTCCTCTTCACCGCACCACATAGCCTTTACAAAGCCGTCGCCGTTAGCAGCAAGTGCATCCTTGATTTCATCGATTGAAGTACATCTGTAGGTCTTCTTTTCGATGTTTGCAAGAGCCTTGTTGTAAAGAGCTGTACCGAGCTCATCAAGAAGTCTTGCGATTTCCTCTTCAAGGTTATCAAGAGATACGAAATACTTTTCACGGTTGTCACGGCGCACAAGAACACACTGATTGTTTTCAATGTCCTTGGGACCGATTTCAAGACGGAGGGGCACACCCTTCATTTCGTATTCTGCAAATTTCCAGCCTGCGGAATTGTCTGTATTATCACACTTTACTCTGAAAGCGGATGCAAGTCTTTCTCTTAATTCCTCTGCCTTTTCCTTTACACCGGGCTTATGAGCGGCAATAGGAATAATAACAACCTGTGTGGGAGCAACCTTGGGGGGAAGAACGAGACCGTTGTTATCACCGTGAGACATGATGATAGCACCGATAAGTCTTGTGGTTGTACCCCAAGAGGTCTGATGAACATACTGCTGCTTGTTTTCCTTGTCAGTATATGTCATATTGAATGCTCTTGCAAAGCCGTCACCGAAATAGTGTGATGTACCTGCCTGAAGCGCCTTACCGTCATGCATAAGTGCTTCAATTGCATATGTTGCCTCTGCGCCTGCAAACTTGTCACTGTCTGTCTTTCTGCCCTTTACAACAGGCATATTAAGAACATCCTTGCAGAAGTCAGCATAGAGGTTAAGCATGCGTTCTGTTTCTTCAATAGCCTCCTCGGCTGTTGCGTGAACAGTGTGTCCCTCCTGCCAGAGGAATTCTCTTGAACGAAGGAAGGGTCTTGTTGTCTTTTCCCAACGAACAACATTACACCACTGATTGTAAAGCTTGGGAAGGTCTCTGTAGGACTGAACAACATTAGCATAATGCTCACAGAAAAGTGTTTCGGAGGTAGGTCTTACGCAAAGACGCTCCTGAAGAGGCTCGCTACCGCCGTGAGTTACCCATGCGACCTCGGGAGCAAAGCCCTCAACGTGATCCTTTTCCTTCTGAAGAAGTGATTCGGGAATGAAAAGGGGCATATAAATATTTTCGTGACCTGTAGCCTTGAAGCGGTCATCCATCTGCTTCTGAAGAAGCTCCCAGATAGCATAGCCGTAGGGACGGATGATCATGCAGCCCTTGACACTTGAATAGTCAATAAGGTCAGCCTTTTTAACAACGTCAGTGTACCATTTGCCGAAGTCTTCCTCCATTGAGGTTATGGCTTCGACCATCTTTTTGTTTTCTGCCATAAGAATTTCCTTTCACCGGCACATGGCCGGATTTTTTCAGGGGTAAACAATAGAAAAAGAGGGGCGCACTTAAAGAACGCCCCTGATTGATTCAAGTTATTTCAAGCTTTTCAGAGGTAAACCTATCAATCCTTGTTCTTGAAAATGTTGAAGATGTCCATAAGGCTTTCGTCAACACCTGTTGAAGAATCTGCAGCTTCTGCAACCTTTTCTGCGGGCTCTTCCTTCTTAACCTCGGTAACAACGGGGGTATTCACATTGCCGTCCTTGCCGAAGCCTGTTGCAATAACAGTAACGATCATTTCATCATCAAGAGCGGGATCAACGGAAGCACCGAAGATGATGTTTGCATCAATATCAGCAGCATCCTTAACGATTGTAGCAGCAATATCAACATCATCAAGAGTGATGTCTGTGCATGCGGAAATAAGAATGATAACACCCTTTGCGCCCTGGATTGTTGTTTCAAGAAGAGGACTGGAGATAGCATCTGTTGCAGCCTTTTCTGCCTTGTCCTTGCCGCTTGCTCTGCCCACACCCATGTGTGCGTGACCTGCATCCTTCATTACGGATGTAACGTCTGCAAAGTCAAGGTTGATGATACCGGGAACCTTGATGAGCTCTGCAATGCTCTTCACACCCTGACGGAGAACATCGTCAGCAACGGAGAATGCGTTGAGGAATGTAATCTTCTGATCGGAAACGAGCTTGAGTCTTTCGTTGGGAATAACAATAAGGCTGTCAACATGCTGTGCAAGCTCTGCGATACCTGCCTCTGCCTGTGTCATACGACGACGACCTTCAAACTCGAAGGGCTTTGTAACGATACCGACTGTAAGAATGCCCTTATCCTTTGCAAGCTGTGCAATAACGGGAGCAGCACCTGTACCTGTTCCGCCGCCCATACCTGCAGTGATGAACACCATATCTGTGCCTGCAAGAACTTCGTTTATTGATTCAAGACTTTCTTCAGCAGCCTTCTTACCGATTTCGGGCTTTGCGCCTGCGCCCTGACCGGAGGTTACCTTTTCGCCTATCTGAATTTTTGTTGTTGCCTTGGAATTGATAAGAACCTGCTTATCGGTGTTTACTGCAATGAATTCAACACCCTGAACATTTGATTCTACCATGCGGTTTACGGCATTTCCGCCACCGCCGCCTACGCCTACGACCTTTATCTGAGTAACAAGATCATACTCGTTTGACATTTCGAAACCCATATTTATATCCTCCAATACGTATTTACACAATAATCATATTTTATACTATCATACTTATTTATAAAATTCAAGAAAAAAATCAAAAAATATAACAAGTACTTACAATATTAACGATTTTTTTATTTTTTATAACCGTGCAGATGATTTTTTATCCTGCAATAAGCTCTGTTTCTGCCTCTGTTGTCTCCTGTGACTCCTGTGTTGTCACCTCACCGAAGCTTACACTGTTGTCATCCTTTCTTCTTGCATACGCCTTACCGTCTGCAGTCACATCAATAATCATGGGATGCTTTTTGTCGGATGCTATTGTTTCATCGATTACCGCCTTACAGAAGGCAAGCTTATCGGGAGCTCCCGCAAGTGTGCCGAGTCTTACTTCAATTCTGTGGTCAAGAATAACACTGATATTTGATACGGAGGTAAGGTCATATTCCGATATGCTTTCAATTCCGTGCTCCGCAAATGCACTGCAAAGCTTCACAAAATTTTCAGTGCTTACATTATCGGAAAAAACCACTGTTTTACCTTCTGTTGCTTCAACCACCGAAACACCCTTCACAAGAGCGGAATTGTTTATGACAATTGCATCGGTATCAAGCACCTTACAGGAGTTATTCATGAGAATATAGCCGTCTCCCGTATCTATTGCAAGAGAGGCTACCGCATCCTCAAGAGTCACAATGATTTTATCGGGCCAGCTTCTTTTTATTACCGCATTTTCAATATACGGCAGAGTGCTTTCTATTTTGTATTCCATAGCTCCGAGATTCACAAGCAGCATGCTGTCGCCCTTATCAAGCCCCGCGGCTTCAAGCACTGTTTTGTCCGAATATCTTTCACTGCCCGAAACCTCTATGCCGTTTACGGTCATTGAAAAGCTTGCAAATGCACCGAGAAGAGCCAGAGCCACAATAAGAAGCATGGCAATAATCAGATTATTCTGACGCTTTTTCTGCTTCTTTCTGTTTTCGGAGCTGTTTTTTACACGGTCATTTCTGCTGCCCGCCGTATTACTCGGTGAAGCCTTGCCTGCTTTTCTGCTTTTATCGTTGGAAGCAGACACGGTCTTTTTATTTGCCTTTTTAACAGGTCGGTCATTTCTTGCCGCTTCTCTGTACTGCTCATTATCGCGGGACATTCTTGCTCTTTCCTCGGGAGAAAAGCGGCTGTTTTTTATACCGTGGATATCCTGTTGATTATTCCTCTCCATCTTCCGTATCAATCCTTTTAATTTTTCCCGAAAGCCCCTGAATTATTTTTTCGGGACATTCGTATCCTCTTTCAATGTGATTTATGCATGAAATCACAGACTCCCCCTCTGCGCCCAGTGCTGCAATCATAAGTGCCGCACCGCCGCGAAGATCAGTTGAACGGACCGTGGCACCGTGAAGGCTTTCAACTCCCTCAATAACTGCCATTCTGCCGTCAAGCCTGATTTTTGCACCGAGCCTTATAAGCTCTCCGATATAGCGGAATCTGTTTTCAAAAATTGTTTCAATAAGCACCGATGTACCCTTTGCTTTTGTAAGCATTGCGGCAACAGGTGCGCCCGTATCCGTGGGAAAGCCGGGATAGGGCATTGTTCTTATAATCTTGACACTATTAAGCCTTTTCGGCGCATGAAGCATAAGGCTTCTGCTGTCTGTGGAAATTTGACATCCCGCCTCTATGAGAATATCAATCTCATGACCGAGATGCGCAGGGATAATATTATCAAATCTGACCTCTCCGCCCGTAACGGCGGCAGCAGCCATATATGTGGCGGCAACTATTCTGTCGGGAATCACCCTGTGAACGGCACCTGTAAGCCTTTTTACACCTTCAATTACTACCGTGCCCTGTCCCGCACCCGAAATTCTTGCTCCGCAGGAATTCAGAAAATCCGCAAGATCGCTGATTTCAGGCTCTCTTGCCGCATTTATTATTGTGGTTGTCCCCTGTGCCGTGCTCCCCGCTATCATAATGTTTTCCGTAGCACCCACACTGGGAAATGAAAGGGTTACCGTTGCACCCTTAAGCCCATCGGGAGCCGAGCATTCGATTTTTCCGAATTCCTCTCTTACCGTAGCACCGAGCTTTTTCATGGCATCAAGATGCAGGTCAATGGGGCGCAGTCCTATATCGCATCCGCCCGGAGTCGAAAGCACAGCTCTGCCGTTTCTTGCAAGAATGGCTCCGAGAAAAATTACGGAGGAGCGCATTTCGCGCATTAGCCTTTCGGGAATCTCCTCACCCGTTGCAGGAGCGGAATCTATATTTACCGTATGCTCATTTCTTCTGACACGGCAGCCGAGATGCTCAAGAATTTTAACAGTCGCATCAACATCAAGAAGTGCGGGACAATTTTTTATAATGCTTTGTCCGTCGCACAGCAGAGTAGATGCAAGAATGGGCAGCGCACTGTTTTTTGCACCCTGAATTTCACATTTTCCTTCAAGCCTTCTGCTACCCTCTATAACATACGAGCTCATAATTACACCCTTTCGCGATAAAACTTACGCTTTATTCTATGAGGGTGAATTTGTCCGTGTTACAGGTACAAGCTCAGCCGATGAGAGAAAGCACGATGTCGCATATCTGCTTTTTTGCATTGCAGATTGCCATGGCACGGGCATTTTCTCCCATTTTTACGAATTTTTCCTTATTATCAATAAGCTCTGCAATAAGAGCCTTCAGCTTCTGTGCCGTAAGCTCCTTCTGCTGACATACCATTGCAGCATCGCGGTTCACAAGAGCCATTGCATTGTGGTACTGATGATTTTCTGCGGCATAAGGATACGGAATAAGATATGAAGCCTTTCCGAGCACCTGAATTTCCGCAAGCGAGCTGGCACCTGCTCTGCTTATTACGAGGTCTGCCGCCGCCATGTATTTTGCCATATCGTATATGTATTCGGAAACGTGGAGATTTTTATTATTCTCAATATCCACACCGACCGATTTCAGCTTTTCGGGCATATCCTTACCGTTCTGCCCGTAGCCGTGTATGAACACAACGCCCGAGTCGGCAAACTCCTTAAGGACATCCACCATATTTTCATTGATAGCCGCAGCACCGAGACTGCCGCCTGTTGACAGAACAACCGTCGCATCGGAAGAAATTCCGAGCTCTCTTCTTGCTGCCGATTTTTCTGCCGTAAGAATTTCCTCTCTCACGGGAAGACCCGTAACAAAAGGAGTCTTTTTACATTTAAGATACTTTTTTGCTTCCTCAGAAGTGAGCATTACCGCGTCGGCATAGGCTGAAAGGGCAATGTTTGTTTTTCCGGGGAAAGCATTCTGCTCATGTATTGCAGTTTTTATTCCCATCTTATGAGCAGTTCTTACAACAGGACCGCTTACATATCCGCCGAAGCCTACTGCAACATCGGGCTGAAATTCTTTTATGATTTTCTTACACTGCCCTGTTACAAACATAAGCTTCCTGAGTGTCTGAAGATTTTCGATAATTGATGAAATTGAAAATGAGCGCTGAAAGCCGCTTATTTCAATGCTTGCAAAATTGAAGCCTGCTTTAGGCACCAGAGTTGCTTCCATGTGATCACTTGTTCCCACAAAAAGGATTTCCGCGTCGGGATGTCTGCTTCTTACCTCCTGTGCAAGTGAGAGCGCGGGGTTTATATGACCGCCTGTGCCGCCTGCTGCAATCAGTACCTTCATAGGTTATCTCCTTTGCTTAAACTTTTTTCATTCGGGAGCTTCTTGATATACTGAAAAGAATTCCCATTTCAACAAGATTTACTATAAGTGCCGTTCTGCCGTAGCTGAAGAACGGAAGTGTGATGCCCGTATTGGGGATAATGTCTGTTGCAACACCGATATTGAAAAATACCTGTAATGCAAGCTTGAAAGTGATACCGAAGGCGACAAGTGCGCCGTATCTTGTAGGACAGTTTACGCCTATTGCTATACCGCGCCAGATTACAAGAGCAAAAAGCACAATAATGGCAAATCCGCCTATAAAGCCGAGCTCCTCAATGATGATTGAGAAAATCATATCGTTCTGGGGCTCGGGAACATAGTTGTATTTCTGAACCGACTGACCGAGTCCCTTGCCGAAGAAGCCACCCGAGCCGATTGCATAAAGAGCCTGCGTGGTCTGCCAGTCACCGCCGAGAACATCCTTTTCGGAGCTGAAGAAATTGGTGATTCGTTCAAGCATGTATTCCTTGAGAATACCCGTTGCAAAAAGAATGGGAATCATGACAATAACGGATACAACGAAAAAGACTATCCATGTAGGTCTTATTTCACCTACAAAAAGCATGATTGCAGCAACAGCAAGCATGATTATCGCACCTGAAAGATGTGAGCCTAAAAATACAAGACCGACATATATACCTATAACCGCAACACAGCCTACGACAATCTTCCATGATTCATTAAAAACGGGTCTGCCGATTTTTCTGTTTGCATTTGCGGCAAAGTTGGTGATTGAAGGAAATCTTCTTATAACCAGAGGTCTTTTGCTGACCATAAGATGATGCCATTGATGAAGCATGTAGCCGAGAGTGAGAATAAGAGTAAACTTTGCAATGTCGGAGGGCTGGAACTGAATGCCCGCAATAGTAATCCATCTTTTGATTCCGCCGTCACCGTCACCGATAAAGAAGGCAAGAACAAGAAGACCTATTGAAACAAGGCTTCCGAGAATTGCACCCGCCTCCATGAAAAGACGGTGATTCATTTTTCCTATAATTGCAATAAGAACAGCACCAAAGGCAATGCCGCCAAGCTGATTCTTGAAATAATATGCAGGATCAAGTCCGTCGGAATATGCATTGGGATAACTTGCGGAATAAAGCATTGTGAGTCCCGCAAAAATAAGAATTGCAAGGAAAACAAACAGAAGAACATCAAAGGATCCCTCTGCCCATAGTCCACCCCTTGATCTTATATATTGACCCAACAGGCTTTTTCTGTATTTACCTGCAATGCTCTGTTTCATTGAAGCAAAGGCTTGCATATTTTCCACCTTTCAGCCGTAAAGCACGGCGCATTTTTTTGCACATCAGTGCATATTGTAAAGTAATTTACTTTACTGAAGTCGTCCGAACCAGCTGAGAGCCACCGCTGCAGCTGATCCTATAGCTGTGACAAGTGTAAATACTTTACATATTTTCTTTTCACTCCAGCCGCCCATTTCATAATGATGGTGAATGGGAGCCATTCTGAAAAGACGCTTTCCTTTGTGAGTTTTTATATACGCAATCTGAATGATATCAGATGCAAATTCGAGTACATATATAAATCCGATAAGAACAATAAGCCAGGGTGCGTCAAGAGAGAAGGCAAATGCACACACAAGACCGCCGAGGAAGAAGGAGCCCAGGTCACCCATGATAACCTTTGAGGGATTCCAGTTCCACATAAGGAAGCCTAAAAGAGCACCGAAAAGAGATGCAGTAAGCACGGAAAGTCCCGAAAAGCTCATAATAACCGCGCAAACGGTAAAGCCGATGCACACAGCTGCAGTAACGGAAGAGCAAAGACCGTCAACACCGTCTGTAAAGTTTACTGCATTTACAGTACCGTATATTGCAATAAATCCGAGAACCCAGAAAATAAATGTGTTTTCATATATTCCGAGATAGGGAATAAAAATGAAATTCACACCGCTTCTGTATAATGTAAATAAATATACGGTGATAACTGCAATCTGAAGAACAGTCTTCTGAACTTCGGTAAGACCGAGATTTCTCTTTTTTACAACCTTGATATAGTCATCGATAAATCCGATAAAAGCAAATGCCACTGCCATAAGGATACCGCTGAAAATTTTAATATAAACAACATCGGAGGGACGGGAATTTTCATGTAAAAGAATATTTCCGCCCATAAGCTTATCAGTTATAAGTACAACTGCAACTGCTGCCGCAAAGCCTGCAATTATAAGAAAGCCGCCCATTGTGGGTGTTCCCTGCTTCTTTTTGTGCCATGACGGACCTATATCAAGAATTGCCTGACCGAACTTAAGCTTACGCAGCCAGGGTACCACGGCAAAGCCGAGAAGGTATGCCGTAATAAAGCTTATTGCCACACATAAAAGAATTGCAAGACCCAAATTCATAGTACTCTTTCCTTTCAAACAAGACCGAACAATTGTCTGACGGTCAACTCATCGCTGAAATACTGCTTTTCAGAACCGATTATCTGATATTCTTCATGTCCTTTTCCTGCAACAAGGACAGTATCTCCGATTTTTGCTTTTTTAATTGCTTTTTCTATTGCTTTTCTTCTGTCGGGCTCAACAATAACCTTCCGTTTACCGCTGATTCCCGAAAGAATGTCGTTTATGATTTCCGAAGAAGCCTCACTTCTCGGATTATCATCTGTAAGAATCACCGCATCCCCGAGACGGGCGGCAATTTCACCCATAGCGGGGCGCTTGCCTTTATCCCTGTCACCGCCGCAGCCGAATACAACGATTATTTTTCCGCTGTCTTTCTGCCGCAAAGCACAAAGAACCGATTCAAGTGCCTGCGGAGTATGTGCAAAATCAATTATCGCATCAATACCGCCGGCAGTAATTTTCTGCATGCGGCCCTTTATTTCTGGAAGTGTTTCAGCAATGATACCGAAGTTGCTGCAGTCGGCACCGAGAATTTCACAGGCTGAAAATGCACATAAGCTGTTATAGACGGCAAGCTCACCGGTGGCATCAAGCTTCACGGGAACAATATCTTTATTGTTAAAATATATATAGCCCGTGGAAGCGGCTCTGAATTTTACATCCTTTGCTGCAAAATCCGCATATCTGTCTTTTGCAGAATAAGTATATTTTTCTCCGCTGAAATTTTCTGCAATTGAGCAGAAATTTATATCATCCGCATTTATAAGAGCTCTGTCCGACAGCTGTATAAGGCTTGCCTTTGCGGACAGATAATCTTCAAAGGTTTTATGGTAATCAAGATGGTCCGTGCCGATATTTGTAAAAACCGAAAGGCTGAAGCGTATAGGCTCAACCCGCTTCTGTGAAAGAGCCTGTGAGGAAACCTCCATAATGCAGTATTCAC
This sequence comes from Acutalibacteraceae bacterium, assembly GCA_045638965.1. Lineage (GTDB taxonomy): Bacteria > Bacillota > Clostridia > Oscillospirales > Acutalibacteraceae > RUG806. Next base: position 37,328 of record JAZUCC010000009.1, read on the forward strand.
AGCCGTCTTTTACAAAACCGTCAAGCTCACGGTATAAAATTTCCGCAGACGGTGTTGTGTATCCCGTTGGTGTTATACGGCTTTCGCTTTTTGCTCCGAGTGTTCCTATAACACCGCATCGCTTTCCCTGCGACGAAAGAATAAAGGAAATATATTCACAGACGGTGGTTTTTCCGTTGGTCCCCGTAACACCGACCATTTTAAGCTTTTTGTGAGGATGGCCGTAAAAGGCATCACAAAGCATTGAAAGTGCAAGTCGGGCATCGCCTACCGTCACAATCTGCCTGTTATCAGACGGATTTTCCGAAACGGCACACACCGCACCTCTTTCAAGTGCCGAAGAAATATATTCATTCCCATCGCGGTGTCCGCCCGCTACGGCAACAAACACACTTCCCTTCTGCACATTATCAATATTTTCCGTGACCCCGCAGACCTCGCAATCGGGAAGGTCTGCCGCAAGCCCCGCTTCGCTTAATAATTCATAAAGATTCAAAATAATACCTCCAAAAAATTGTGAGCCATTATTCTTCCTCTTTTTTTCACATCCGTATCAGTCTGAAATACCGCTTGTTTTGAAGTAAACGGTAATTACACTGCCAAGCTCAAGCTCTGTACCCTCATCATATTCCTGCTTATAAGCAACAACGGAATCACTTGAGAAGGAGCTGCCTGAAATTCTGATATTGAAGCCGCGGTTAACAGCAACCTGATTTGCCTGTGAAACCGTAAGTCCGCTGAAATCGGGAACAATTGCTGTTTCCTTTTCAATATCCTCTTCTGTATAAAGAACGATAACACCGTTTGCGGGAGTTGTTCTTCCTGCCTCGGGAGACTGTGAAATTACAGTGTCTCCGTTACCGATTACTCTTACAACATGCTCTGTCATTGAAAGCTCTGACTTTGCCGCAGAAAGAGTTTTTCCTACCATATCGGGAGTAGCCCCCGAAAGCTTTGCAAGCTCGGAATCGGTGTAGGAAGGCTCAATGCCCATTGAGGGAAGAATTCTTGAGAAGACCTCACCTGCAACGGGAGCGGCAATATCACCGCCCGAATACATAGCACCCTTGGGATTATCTATAACAATAACAACCGTAATTTCGGGGTCATCGGCAGGTGCAAAGCCTGCAAAGGATGCGATATATGCCTTTGTTTCGGTGATACCTGTTTTTTCACTGGTACCTGTTTTACCTGCAACATGGTAGCCTGCAACATAAGCATTGGCACCTGTACCTCTTTTTACAACCTCTTCCATATAAGAGGTTACGGTAGCAGCTGTGGATTCGGAAACAACCTGTCTTTTTACATAAGGAGTGGTTTCATTTATAGTATTTCCCGAATCGTCGATTGTTTTACTTACAATATAGGGCTGCATAAGCTTACCGCCGTTACCTACAGCACTTATAGCTGCAGCAACCTGTATGGGAGTAATCTGATTTGACTGACCGAAGGATACACTGACAAGGTTTGAATTTGTAAAGGATATGTCAGGTGAATGGTATGTAATACCTGCAACGGGAGAGCCCTCACCGGGAAGGTCAATTCCTGTTTTTTCGGTAAAGCCGAAGGCTTCAAAATATTTGTAGAATAAATCAACACCCATTTTCTGACCTACATGAACAGAAAAAGTGTTACATGAGTTTACAAGCAAGGTCATGGGAGTTTCCACGCCGTGACCGATGGGATTATAGTCCTTGACTGTTCTGTCTCCTACAGTGATTGTACCATGGCAGCTATATGATGTATTTTCATCAATAACGCCTTCCTCAAGCGCACCCGCAACAAGGAACACCTTGTAAACGGAGCCTGAATAGTAGAAGTCGGCAATTGCCTTGTTCTTCCACTGCATCTGTTGGGCATTGCTGTAGGCAGTGTTCTTTTCCTCATCTGTTTCAAGAGCATCTATTTCAGCCTGTGCCTCATCGGAAATTGTAAAGGGATCGTTTGAATCGTAGTCAGGAACATTGCTCATACCGAGAACTGCACCTGTTTTCGTATTCATGACAATACCGTACACATTATCCGCATCATTTTCAATAAGCGCGCTCATACATGCACTGCGAAGCACTGTCTGAACCTCATTATTGAGCGTAAGCACATAATTTTCGCCGTTTTTTGCTTCATAGATAATCTTATTGTTACTGTCAAGCTCATTTGCACGGGCATCACGGAGAGTGAATATTTTACCGTCAACACCTGTCAGCGAATCATCATAATAATATTCAATGCCGTAAAGACCGTTGCCGTCCGTACCCGTAAAGCCGATAACAGTTGAAGCTAAAGTACCGTCGGGATAATATCTTTTTGTATCGGGCTCGCTGAAGATTATATCGGCAATTTTATTTTCCTTTGCATACTGAAGAATATCGGACATGGGCTTGTATTCAACCTCATTTTTAATAATGAGATAGCCGTACTGTCTGTTCTTTTCAATTTTTTCCCGAAGCTTCACTGCATCAAGCTCAAGAATTGTTGAAAGACCGTCAACTACTGCCGAAAGCTCCTGATCGTCATCAATTTTTTTCGGATTTATCTGAATTCTCCATACCGATGCGGTCTGCGCAAGAACATTCATTTTGGAGTCATATATAGTACCTCTTGAAGAAGAAAGCACAGAGTCATTATACTGCTGATCCTCGGCAAGGCGTCTGTAATCATCACCCTTGATAATTGTGAGATAAGCAAGTCTTCCCGCAAGAACTATAATAAACAGAAAAATTACCGCATACAGGCCGATTACTGCCCGCTTTGCGCTTAATGAGGTGCGTTTCATTTCATCATTTTTCACTGCCAACGAAGTTTTCTCCCTTCACACCTGTTGATTATATACACTTTTTATATCTTTATAGAATACCGACAAGGGCGAAAGTATATCCGCCCCTGTTTACATCCTTTTTTATCTTTTATTTATATATTTCATATTAATATATGCAGTTTTATGCCTGCAATATTACTTATTCTGTCCCTTGAACAGTGATGAGGTATAAAGAACCGTATCACCGACAGAAAGATCAATACACTGTATCTGATAATTTTCAACCTTTGTCATGCCGAGAATTTCTGTAGCATAGGTATCAATAACCGCAATACCTGTTATTCCGTTGAGCGTTGAGGAAAGTCGGATATTTTCCGCCTCTTCAACTGCAAGAAGAGCCTCTACCTCCTGAATCTGACGGTCAAGACTATAGCTTTTTGCACCTGCGACAATCTGCATGCTGATTATCATGAACAGTGTCATTACAACTGCAAAAACGCGGAGGGATTTTTTAAGTCCCTGAATTTCCTGCTTGCGAAGCTCCTCTTTTGTTCTGGGGGCAACCTTTTTTATACCGGGAGCTGCCTTTTCTTCACTTTTTCTCTGAGGAGCGGCAGAGAAACCTGTTTCAAAATATTCAAAATCAAATGCTCTTGCCTGATTATCTGACATTTCTGCGTTCTCCTTATATATACATCTATTATTGTATTATTATTTTAACTTTATTATACTGCGCAATCTCGCACTGTGGCTTCTCGGATTTCTTTCAAGCTCTTCTGCCGTGGGAGCCATAGATTTGAACTGAAGCTGACCGCGTGGAGTTTTTCCACACACACATACAGGGAAATCCTTGGGACAGGTACAGCCCTCGGTAAACTTTCTGAAGGCATTCTTTACCGCTCTGTCTTCAAGCGAGTGGAAGGTGATTATTGAAAGCACCCCGCCCACCTTAAGTGCATCAAACATCTTCTCTACAGAAGGTGTAAGGTCCTCATATTCACCGTTTACTGCAATTCTTACTGCCTGAAAAACTCTTCTTGCAGGATGTCCGCCCTCGCGTCTTGCTCTTGCAGGAATGCCGTCCTTTACAGTTTCGGCAAGCTGAAAGGTAGTTTCATAGGGTGTTTTTTCTCTTCTTGCAACAATAAGTCTTGCAATGCTTTTTGCAAATTTCTCTTCACCGTACATGGTGAATATTCTTGTAAGCTCCTTTTCGGAGTAAGTATTTATAATGTCCTTTGCGCTTATGCCTTCCTTGCTCATTCTCATATCAAGGGGGGCATCGTTATGAAAGGAAAAGCCACGCTCGGGGGTATCAAGCTGAAAGGAGCTGACACCGAGATCTGCCATGATTCCGTCAAAGGCAGCAATGCCGAGCTCTTCCATTCTTCTGTCTATTTCACAGTAGTTACTTTTAACTATTGTTATATTTTCCTTACCCTTGAACTTTTCGGTAAGATTTTTTATGGCATCGGGGTCACGGTCAAAGGCAATGAGCCTGCCCTTATCGGAAAGCCTTGAAAGAATTTCCGCCGAATGTCCGCCGCCGCCTGCCGTACAGTCTGCATAAATACCGTCGGGATTGATTTTAAGAGAGTCAACCGTTTCATAAAAGAGGACGGGAACGTGATTGAACTGCATATCACTTTATCCTTATCAATAGAATATTTCGGGGAACTTATCGGGTGTGAGCTCTTCCTCTCCGCCCTGCTCAATGAAGTCTGCTTCACTCCATATTTCAATGCGGTTTCCTTCACCCGTGAGATATACAGTGTCTCCCAGTCCTGCGTAAGCAAGATAGTCGGCGGGGATTGTGAATCGTCCCTGCTTATCGGGAGATATGTATTTTGCGGCTCTTGTGATTACTCTCGCCTGCATACGTCCTTCCTTGGTTCCCGCAAGAAGGCGGGTCTGCTTAAGAATCTCTTCAAAATTTTCAAGGTCGTAAATTGACACACAGCCGTCGGGAGACTTAAAAAGAACAAATTCAGGCTGCAGGGAATTCCTGAAGCGCAGAGGAATAATAAGACGGCTTCCGTTTTCAAGAGTATGCTTTGATACACCAAGATAGTTGTTGCTCATTTTCCTCCCACTTCCTTTCAACTCCAATTAGCATCATATTGAGCCCAATTGACTCCAATCAATTTAGTTATATTATATAGAGTGTCCCTATAAAAATCAAGGGGTTCAGACATATTTTTTTATGATTTTTTAATTTTTTTCGGGCATTTTTTTGTTTTTTTCCGGATAATTTTTATCATCGACAGAAAAGTGTTGTTTTTTCAGCAACGGGAAGCATAAACTTGTGATACCGGAAAGCATCCGGAATGACTATTTTCAGGAGGAAAAACCATGAAAAAAATTGCAGTTTTACTTACTCTTATCCTGTCTCTTGCCGTCATTTTCTGCTCCTGTTCAGGCGGAAATGTAACAGAAACAACAACGGAAAATGATACCACCGCAGCCCCTGTTTTTGAGGAAAGCACATACGAAACAGAGAGCGTTTTTGCACAGAATGAGGTCACATCCGAGGAGGCAACAACAGCTGCCTCCGCAATCGAAGAAGCCACATTTTCGGTAGGATAAAAAGAGAAAAATGAGGTTACCCGCTCACTGTGAGAAGGCAACCTCATTTTATCTTTTAAACAAATTTCATCTGTTTTCCGGGCATCAAACTGTCTATTATAAGAAAGTTAATAATTATATTGATTACACATTGACAAATAATGGGGTTCGTGATAAAATAATCGAGAAAAATCTGAACTGACAGTCAGCATCCGGACCATCTGCAGACTGCGAAAATGCTTATGTATTTTCGCTGTTGTGTTATGTCTGCATGGTTTTGTGTTGATTTTATGAAAGGAAAAAAGATGGCAGAATCAATGAAGGCTAAAGTAATAGGTTCATCATACCTTCCCGGTTATTCAACCGGAACGGGTGCTTTATTTTCTGTTGCCGGCATTGATGAGAAGCTTAACGACTTTAAATATACTGTATTTCCCGGTTTTTGCGATGTGCATGTGCATTTTCGCGAACCGGGTTTTTCTTATAAAGAGGATATGAAGTCGGGAAGTAATGCAGCTTCTCACGGCGGTTACACAGCAGTATGCACAATGCCTAACCTCTCCCCCGTCCCCGACAGCATCGAAAATATGAGGATACAGCTTGATGCAATTGAAAAGGATGCAACAATCAGAGTTTACCCTTATGCATCAATCACCGTCGGCGAAAAGGGTGAAGAGCTTGCAGATATGGAGGGGCTTGCACCGTACTGTGCGGCATTCTCCGATGACGGCAGAGGCGTACAGTCCGATGACATGATGAGAGCCGCCATGCTCAGGGCGAAGGAGCTCGGCAAAATCATTGCAGCTCACTGTGAGGTCAATGACCTTCTTGAGGGCGGATATATACATAAGGGTGAATACGCAAAGGCACACGGACACAGAGGAATCTGTTCCGAAAGCGAATGGAAGCAGATTGAGCGTGACCTTCAGCTTGTAAGAGAAACAGGCTGCAGCTATCATGTGTGTCACATTTCAGCAAAGGAAAGCGTTGAGCTTATCCGTCAGGCAAAAAAGGAAGGGCTCGATGTAACCTGTGAAACGGGTCCCCATTACCTTGTGATGAATGATTCCTTCCTGCAGGAGGACGGAAGATTCAAAATGAATCCTCCCCTTCGTTCAGAAGAGGACAGGCTTGCTCTTGTTGAAGGCATCCTTGACAGTACAATCGACATGATTGCAACAGACCACGCCCCTCACTCCGCAGAGGAAAAAAGCAAGGGACTTGAAAAAAGTGCATTCGGAATAGTAGGTCTTGAAACCGCATTTTCAGTAATGTACACACACTTTGTAAAAACAGGCGTAATGAGCCTTGAAAAGCTCATTGAGCTTATGTCAATAAATCCCCGTAAGCGTTTCGGCATTCCCTTTGACGGAAGCTTCACCGTATGGGAGCTTGAAAAGGAATATACCGTAAACCCCGATGAATTCCTTTCAAAGGGCAGAGCAACCCCCTTCACGGGAGAAAGACTGTCAGGCGTATGCATGCTTACAGTCTGCGACAATAAAATCGTTTATGAACATCAGGATATATAAGGAGAGATTGTTATGGCTAAAAGAACAGACATCAAAAAAATCATGATTATTGGTTCAGGTCCCATAGTTATCGGCCAGGCTGCCGAATTTGACTATGCGGGCACACAGGCTTGTCTTGCGCTCAAGGAAGAGGGCTACGAGGTAGTTCTTTGCAACTCAAACCCTGCAACAATCATGACAGACACAATCATTGCAGATAAGGTTTACATGGAGCCTCTCACACTTGAATACATCGCAAAGATTCTCCGTTACGAGCGTCCCGACGCAATCGTGCCCGGAATCGGCGGTCAGACAGGTCTTAACCTTGCAATGCAGCTTGAAAAGAAGGGCATTCTCAAGGAATGCGGTGTTGAGCTGCTTGGCACAAGCAGCGAGAGTATCGAGCGGGCAGAGGACAGAGAATTGTTCAAAGAACTCTGTATGTCGATCGGCGAGCCGACGATTCCTTCCGAGATCACATATAATCTGGAGGAGGCAAAGCGTGCAGCGGCAGAGATCGGATATCCGGTTGTACTGCGTCCCGCCTTTACGCTTGGCGGAACGGGCGGAGGCTTCGCGTATAACGAAGACGAACTGATGGAAATCGGCCGCAATGCTTTTGCACTTTCAAAAGTAAAAAAGAAAAA
>JAZUCC010000010.1:0-9912 GCA_045638965.1 Acutalibacteraceae bacterium
TTCCTTTGTGTTGAAATAATAAACTCTCTGATCCTTAGCGGGCTCTCCGCCGAAGGTGAAACGCTTGCCTACGGTCCTGAAGGTTTCCTTAAGGCTTTCACCGAATGAGCCCGAGAAGATTGAAGGCTCCGTTGAAGCATCGTAGGTAAACTGTCCGGGCTCTGCGCAGACCTCAACGACCTTGCCCTGCTCGACGATAATCATACACTGACCGTCGGCAACAACAATACCCGAGCCTGATGTGATAACGTTATCACTGCCCTTTGTGTTTGAGGAACGTCCTGAAACATTCTTCTGTCCTTTAACTATAAGTATGTCTTCGCTTATGGAATCGCAGGTGAAAAATTCCTTCCACTGATCGGCTAAAACTCCGCCAAGTGCCCCGATTCCGGCTTTGATAAGACCCATAAATATTTCTCCTTTCAAATGTGTTAATTATTCTTTGTCACGGTTTATTGGTTCATATCCCTTTTTTGAGTAAGGGTTTTTGTTTGGCCTTTGCTTTTCCGGCAGATTTCCCGCTTTGTTGAGAGAGTAAAGCAGAAGTGTCCGCAGAAAAATGATGAGAAGATAAATTGAAGCAACGGCAAATGCCCACCAAAGGGAAATTCCGAAAATAAAATGAAGGGCAACTGCAATTGCACAGGGGATAAGTCCCCCGAGGTTAAAGAGAAGATTGATCCCGAAGGAAAGGAAGAAAGCTTTCATTATACAAGAGGACTTTCCTGTGAAAGACCGCTTTCGTTTTCGCGCTTCTGTCTGATAAATGCATAAACGGGCTTCAGATTTTCTCTGTCAAGAGGATATCCGAATTTCATGAGAAGCCATACTCCTGTGTAAACTATTGCGGGGATAACTGTGCATATAAGCATGATTTTCTGGCTTGTGCCGTCAATGAAGCCCGACATATTGCCGTCATACTTTGCCCACTGTAAAAGGAAAAGACCGCTGCCGTCTGCAATTGTCTGACCCAGCTTTCTTGCAAAGGTATATACCGCATAAACCGCACTTTCGTTTCTGATGCCTGTCTTATATTCCTGATAGTCGATAACATCCATTACAACTGCCCAGCAGGTAAGGCTTACAAAGGTATAGCCGAAGCCGATGATAAGAAGACCAACCATGAAAATCCATGCGGGGAGTCTGCCGTTTACGGGGTCAATCCACCATAAGAATTTCTGATTGTTTGCAAGCACCGCAACAAGCACGGATGCGAAAGCTGAAAGAACTGAAAGGTTGCCGCAAAGCTCCTTCTTGCCGAATTTCTCAACAAGACGGGGAGTGAAGAGAACAAAAATTACCATGGGAAGGTAATTGCAGACAGTGCCCAGTGTACCGAGTCCCGTGTTGAGGAAATAGTTCTTATAAAGATATGTGTTGAAGGAGTTGAACTGAAGCTGACCGCTGATTAAAACACCTGCAAGGGCTACGGTGATAAAGGGACGGGATTTGAAAAGTCCCACATAGGTTGCCTTGAAATCCACCTTGGGTTCGGGCTCGGAGGGAACTCTTTCCTTGGTGGTCTTATAGCCCCAGAGATAGAAGATGATTGAAAGTATGCCCATAATAAGACCGAAAACGAACATCTTGCCGCCGTCTGCATCCTTAAGCACCTTTCCCGTAACGTCTACAAGGGGATTACCTTCACTGTCAAGTCTTACTGAATAGATAAGCATGGGAGCCAGCAGTGAAACGACTGCACCGCCGATACCCGAGCCTATGGAGCGGAAGGTTGAAAGAAGAGTTCTGCCCTTGGGGTCATCGGTGATAACGGATGCCAGTGAGCCGAAGGGGATGTTCATGCCCGTGTACATCATTCCGTAGAAGGTGTAGGCAACAAGGGCAATTATGAAAAGTATGGTTGTGTTATCTGTAAGAAGATTATAGGGTAAGAAGCAGAGCACGGTTGAAATACCGAGCGGAATTGAAACCCACTTGAGGTAGGGGCGGAATTTTCCGTCCTTGGTCGGTGCCTTCTTTGCTACCATAGCACCCCATATAGGGTCATTTATACAGTCCCACAGACGGGTGATGATAAGCATAATGCCTGCCCAGGCTGCGGGGATTTTCAGAACGTCTGTCATGAAAAGCTTCAGATATCCCGAAATATAGGTAAGGTTGAACATGTTACCTGCTTCGGCAATGGTGTAGCCTGCAGCTTCCTTTATGCCTATGCGGTTAGGATGTGTATTTACTTCCTGCGGTTTTTTCTCTTTTGCCAAGATTTTCAACTCCGTTTCTTTACAATTAATATAAATATAACATGAAAAATAAAAAAAAGCAATCCGAAAATGGATTGCTTTCTTCTGTAAATAAGCTTATCCGAAAATCATATCCGAATAAATAGGGTAGTGGTCGGAGGGATAGCGGTCATTATACTTTTCTCTCATGATTTTATAGGTAAGCACCTGGCTTATCTTTTCATTCGCAAGAATGAAGTCAATGGGACTTCCGCCTGTGCCGCCGCCGTAGCCGTGTGCCGTGCCGCCGATGTCAGCCGCATTTGCAAGCACTGCAGTATCAGAAAATGCTCCTGATGTCATAAGTGTATAGTTTTCCGAGGTTTTGCTGAAATTGAAGTCACCGGTGATTACAACAGGCATATCAAATTCCGATGCCTTGTCAAGCACCATCTGAAGTCCTTTTTCGCGGGCAATTGCTCCGCCGTTGTCAAGATGAGTGTTTACATGGGCATACTGCTCACCTGTTTCAAGGCTTTCAAGCACAATCCATGTGCAGGTCCTGTTGTAATTTGCATCCCAGCCCTTTGAGGGGATAAAGGGTGTTTCCGAAAGCCAGAAGGTACCGCTGTCAACAAGCTTATATTTGTCGTTTCTGTACATGATGGCTGTGGATTCACCTATAAGAGGAACGCCTGCGAGTCTGCCCACACCTACAATTGTGTAGTCGGGAAGATAGGTTTTGAGAGTAAGATACCATGTGCCCTCACATTCCTGGAAGCCTACGGAGTCGGGCATGTAGTCAGCCACAACCTGAGGAACAATTTCCTCACGGTCAAACTCACCGTCACGGACATTGAAGGACATGATTCTTACGGTTTCTTCCCCTACGGGACCGTTTTGTCCGAGAGCAGGAAGTCCGATTCCTGCCCACGGAAGAAAAAGAGCAAATAAAGCACATAAAACCTGCTTTGCAAGAACGAGTAAGCTTTCAATCGACATAAATATTCTCCTCTCCGAGATTATTCAATATGTTTTATAATTCAATTTTTTCGCAACTGTAGCCTGCAAGGATATTGCTTCTGCTGTCGGGCTGATGTCCGCCGCAGTAAAGAGTGATTGCACCGTCGGGTGCTGTTCTTGTACCGTCGACAAGCACTGCGCTTAACCAGTACTTGTCTATTGTGAATTCAGCGGTCTTTGTTTCGCCTGCTTCAAGAGTAAGTGCGTTTATTGCACAGAGCTGGTAGTGGGGAGTCACAGTTCTTGAATCGGTAAAGGATGCGTAAACCTGTGCTCTTTCTTCAGCGGCAATGTCACCTGTATTGGTGATTTCAACACTTGCCCTGATTTCATTTTCTGTGCTTTCAAGCACCCTGAAGCTGCTGTAGCTGAATTGTGTATAGGAAAGACCGAAGCCGAAGGGATAAAGAGGCTCGCCCTCAATGAAGCGGTATGTTCTGCCCTTCATTGAATAGTCCTCGAATGCGGGGATGTCATGCTTTGTTGAGAATACAGTAACGGGAAGTCTGCCTGAGGGGGATGCCTTACCCGAAAGGATATCTGCAACTGCAAGACCGCCCTGTGCACCGGGATACCATGCATGAAGAACAGCCTTTGCCTTGCTGTTTACCTTTTCTCCGAGGTCAACCGCACTGCCGCACATGATAACGACAACAACATTTTCGCATACATCGCATACTGCTTCGGCAAGCTTTATCTGTGTTTTGGGAAGATTTACATATCTTCTGTCGCCCTGCATGAAGAAGTCGTCACTGAAGTTTGACATTTCCTCGCCCTCAACGGAGAAGTCAAGACCGAGAGCAAGAACAGTGATGTCAGCAGTACTTGCTGCTGCAAGACCGTCAGAAAGAAGATATCCGTGACCGTCATGATAAAGAGTTTTCTCAAAGTAATAGTTTGAACCCTTTACAACTGCAATATCAGCCTGAGTGAAGGTGCGTCTTATGCCGTCTGCAACTGTTACATATTCGGAAGCATGTCCGAAATAGTTACCTTCAAGAGCGGTTGTTGAAAGAGCATTGGGACCGATAACGGCAATTCTCTTTGTTGTATTCTTGTCAATGGGAAGGAAGCCGTCGTTTTTCATCATAACAACGCTTTCCTGTGCCGCCTTGCGGTTGAATTCTCTGTGTGCCTTGCAGTCAACAGCTGTGAAGGGGATATCGCTGTAGGGACGCACCTCTTCAAATTCACCTAAAAGATGACGGATTGTGTAAAGCCTTTCACAGCATTCTGTGATTTCTTCCTCTGTTACAAGGTCCTGCTCATAAGCATCAATAAGTGCGGTATATGTTTCACCGCAGTTGAGGTCGCAGGTGTTTTTGAGCGCAAGGGCAGCAGCCTCTGCTTTTGTCTCAACGATATGGTGGTCACCGCAGATGTCTGCAATTGCCCAGCAGTCGGAAACAACGTAGCCGTCAAAGCTCCAGTCCTTGCGGAGCACCTTGCTGAGAAGATAGGAGTGTGCACAGCATGCTTCCCCGTTTGTTCTGTTGTATGCACCCATAACGCCTGTAACACCGTTTTTAACGGTATGCTCAAAGGCGGGAAGATATGTTTCGTGAAGATCCTTGAGGGAAATTATTGCATCAAAGCCGTGACGCATCCCCTCGGGGCCCGAGTGACCTGCATAGTGCTTTGAGCAGGCAGATGCCTTGAGAAATTCACCCTCACCCTGAATACCCTTGATAAGTGCAGAGCCGAGAGTTGCGGTAAGAAAGGGGTCTTCACCGTAGGTCTCCTGACCTCTGCCCCAACGGGGATCACGGAAAATGTTGATATTGGGAGTCCAGTAGGTAAGTCCCTTGAATATGTCATAGTCACCGAATTCAACGCTCTTGTTGTACTTTGCACGAGCCTCGGTTGAAATTATGTCACCGATTTTTCTGACTGTTTCGGGATTGAAGGTTGCCGCCATGGCAATTGCGTGGGGGAAAACCGTAGCTGTGCCGGCACGGGCAACACCGTGAGCTGCTTCGTTCCACCAGTTATATTCCTTGATGCCAAGGCGCTCTATAGCAGGAGCGTTGTAAAGAAGCTGTGAAATTTTTTCTTCAACAGTCATCTTTGCAACAAGCTCTTTGGCTCTCATTTTTGCTTCTGTCTTGTTCATTTTTGTACCTCTCTTTCGGTGGTTTATATTAATTATACATAACCAGCAGAATTTAACAAGACATATTTTGCAAAACCGCAAAAAAATAACCGCAGCCGAAAAAATCAGCTGCGGTATAAGGCTTCTTATCCGAGTTTGTTTATCATATTGAGGTGGTTGAGATATAATTCATATACCTGTACATTGGTTTTCATCATACCGCCCTGTAAGGACATATGGTCGCCGCGGTAGGTGGGCATTACATTCCATACACCGGGAAGCACATATCCCTCTTCATACTGAGCGGAGGGTGCTGATGAGGGTGCCATAGCGGAAATTGTGTTTACAAGACCGTCATTTTCAAGCCATTCCTCACCGAAGGTGAAGCCGCCTGCGGTAACGCCTGTGTATGAACCCATTTCGTCTGCGCTGCTGACAAACATACTTTCCATAATGCTTCTGTCTGCCTTATATGTGCCGTCATCCTGCTTTGTTGTTGCAGAGCAAGGGATTGCGAAATAATAGGTATCACTGTCTGTAACCATCTTCTCATTAAGAGCCAAGGCATTATCGATATACATATCGTATGCTGCTGTGTCCTTGTCTTCAGAGGGTGCAGCGTAAGCAGTTGTACCGTTTGAGGGTGCTGCAAGTGTGGTAAGTGAGTGAATGAAATCAGCCTTGCCGCCTGTGAAAAGGGGAGAGATTTCATTTTCGGGTGTAGCGTTGATTTCAGCCTCATCACCCTTTGCCATAAGTGTTGCAAAAACTCTTATTGTAGCACCGCCGAAGGAGTGACCGAGAAGATTTATCTTGTTTTCTGCATCAAAGGCAGGAATGAGAGCCTTGCCTGTGAAATCCTTGCCGAATCTGTCGTGGCCGTGCTCCTCGGAATGAGCCTTGCCGTAATCGGTAACAGTACCTGTAAGCTGTGCGTATAATTCGCAGGCTCTGTCCCATGCGCTTGCTGTGCCTGCAACTGACGCTGCATAACAGTCAAAGCCGCTTTTATCAAGCTTGCTCATAAGCTCGCCGCCGAACATACCCCAGTAGGGCATAAGCTTGTAGTGTGCATCATATTCGCCCCAGCCCATAAGACCGTGAACAAAAACATAAGGGTAATTTGTGTTCCATTCTTCCTGATTTATTTCAACCTCGGTTTTGGGAAGGTATACGCCGAAGAATGAAAGAAATGCGAAGATAAGGGATAAGGGAAATGCTATAATTTTAGCCATAATATCATTCCTTTTTATTATATTTCCGAAAAACATTATAAACCATAATTTACCGCCATATCAATACGGGCAGGAAAATTTACAAACAGTTCATAAAATGTTTATCGGGTGTTTATTGCTGCTGAAAAATATAGCGGCTTTGCAGTTGAATATATGAATGTCTTGTGGTACAATATCCGAAAATGCAGTGAGGTGATACCGTGAAAAGTATAAAAATGGGAAGAGAACCGTCGTTTATGGGCGGTATTATGGGCATTGCTGCCGCTTTGTTCGGTCTGTTCTGGACTGTTATGGTGTTTTCAAGCGGTGGCGGTGCAATGGGTTTTTTCGGGCTTATTTTTGTCGCTGTCGGAATTCTCAATGCCGTGCGTGGCTTCAGAAATGCTTTTTCAAAGAACCGTCGCTCCGAGTTTGATATTGTTGACGGTACCGAAGAGACTGACTCCTGGAATGAACGCTACGGCAATAATTTTTCGGCAGGAACTGTCAACCGTTATGTTGATGCAAACGGAAATTCCTTTTGCCCCTATTGCGGAAATACGGTTGAAAAGGATTTTAAGTTCTGTAATGATTGCGGAAGGAAGCTCCCTGATTAATTATGAAAATCAAAAAGGATGAAATAAAAGAAGCCCTTAAGGCTACCGTGCCTGTGCTTTCGGGCTATATAGTGCTCGGCTTCGGCTTCGGTCTTGTGCTTCACTCAAAGGGCTTCGGAGTGCCGTGGGCATTTCTTATGAGCCTTTTAATATACGCAGGCTCAATGCAGTATGTTGCAATTGATCTTCTGTCGGGCGGTGCATCTGTCATCACAATGGCAATAACCACCGTGCTTGTGAATGCCCGACATATTTTTTACGGTATTTCAATGGTTGATAAATATAAGGATGCGGGTAAAATAAAGCCCTATCTCATATTTTCCCTGACCGATGAAACCTATTCTCTTGTTTGCACCGACGAAAAGGAAGACAGTCATAGCTATCATTTTTTAGTGTCTGTTTTCAATCATTTCTATTGGGTGGCAGGCTCGGTGCTTGGCTCTGCCGTAGGCTCTGTCTTTAACTTTGCTCCCAAGGGGATTGATTTTGCTCTCACCGCCCTTTTTGTGACGGTATTTGTGGAGCAGTGGCTTTCCTCGAAGGATCACGCGGCGGCAATAATCGGTGTGACTGCATCTGCGCTTTGTCTTCTCATATTCGGTGCAGACAGCTTTCTTATCCCCGCCATGCTCCTCATAACCCTTGCGCTTACGGTGTTGAAATTCGTAAGACGCGGAAAGGGGGAGTGTTAAAATGCCTGATATGCATTCTGCACTTTTAATCGGCATCTGTGCCGCAGTTACCGCACTTCTTCGTTTTATCCCCTTTATCATTTTCGGAGGCAAGCGCAAAACTCATCCGTTTGTAAACTATCTCGGCAAGGTGCTTCCCTTTGCAATAATGGGTATGCTTGTTGTGTTCTGTCTAAAAAACGTAAGTGTTGCCGAATATCCCCACGGTATCCCCGAAATTATCGGTGTTGCTGTTGTTGCGTTGCTTCATATATGGAGGCGAAACACCCTTTTAAGCATAGGGGCAGGTACTCTTATCTACATTTTACTTGTAAATTTTATTTTCGTATAAGGAGAAAATTTTATGAAGCTTATGATTGCATCCGATATTCACGGATCATATTTCTACTGTAAAAAAATGCTTGAGGCATTTGAGAGTGAAAAGGCAGACCGCCTCCTTCTGCTCGGTGACATCCTCTATCACGGACCGAGAAACGATCTTCCCGAGGAATATGCTCCAAAGAAGGTTATTCCTGCTCTTAATGAAATCAAGGATAAGCTTTTGTGTGTAAGAGGCAACTGTGATACAGAGGTTGACCAGATGGTGCTTGAATTCCCCGTGCTTGCAGATTACTGTATTATTCAGTGCGGTAAAAAATCTGTTTTCGCAACTCACGGACACAAATTCTCGGAGACCACACCCCCTCCCATGCCCGCTGGCAGCATTCTTCTTAACGGTCACACACATGTGCCGAAATGCACGGAATATGATACATATACCTATATGAATCCCGGCTCCGTATCAATCCCCAAGGAAAACTCCCACCACGGCTACATGATATATGAAAACGATACCTTCTTATGGAAGGACTTTGACGGAAACGTTATAAGAGAATATAAGGCGTAAGCTTGATTCGGAATTCGGAGAGTTGCACTTGTAGGGGACGGCATCCCTGACGTACCGCAATAAAATCAGCACAAATTCTTCCCCCGCTCTTCGGAGAGGGGGTATTTCTTTCGTCAAATTGCACAAATGACACGAAAATCAAAAATGACAAAATTATGACACAATTTTCGACTTTGTGAAAGTTGTACAAATATTTAAAATGTGTTCAAAAAACGTTGACAGAATGTATTGACCTGTGCTATTATGAGGGTGCAGAGAACAGAAGGTTTTCTGAAATATCAAAGAGAGAGTGAGTCCGATGTACCACTGACAGAAGAGCTTGAAAAAGTTCAGAAAAAACCTTTCCGCAGATGAAAACAGGTCATAAATACAGTAGTGAAAAATAAGAAAGTCAAAATTATGACATTTTTTTGACAGTGCGGAGCTTTGCAGAAAAATAAGAGAGAGTGAGTCCGATGTACTATTAATTTTTCTTCAGGAAAAAGAATTTCTGAAACGGAATTCATCCCTTACCGACAACTGGCAGCTCAGAGTATAACAGCTTGATAATAAGAACCAACCTTTTTAATATTTAAGATTGAGCGGTTGTCGGAGCAGACTCAAAAAAATCAAAAGGTGTGAGACCAAAGGTTTACTGAAGATTAACTTAAGGAAACACTAAAAAAATCGAAAAGGTGTGAGACCAAAGGTTTACTGAAGTTTTTACCGGAAACACCAGAAGCAAAAATTCAGAGAGAGTGAGTCCAATGGCATATTAAAAATTAATCAGGAAAAAACAGTTTTCAGTCGATAAATAAAACTATTTATATTCCCACCGAAACAAAGAAAATCGGGTAAAATTCGAATGATTTAGTTTATTATCCCCTGCAAATTCGATTTATAGCATGAGGAACGGTCATTTAAGCGGTGCGAAAGTGTAAAGAAACGGCATCAGAACAGGCTACAGATTATGTAAGGACCGAGAAAGGGCAGTAAATACGAATTGATTGTTTTTTCAAAAAAAGGCGATGACTTTTTTGATTGAAATAAATATGTAAGCAGTTCTTTGATTGTGAAAGGGTCGAAGAACTGCTTTGTTTTTTATTGCAAACATCATGATGCTGACTACTGCATAAAAAAACGGATACCCAAAAGGGTATCCGTTTAATTTTTTAGTCAATGGACTTCATTGTGGGGATTTTTACCGATACTTTATAAATGTTCTCATA
>JAZUCC010000011.1:0-7875 GCA_045638965.1 Acutalibacteraceae bacterium
GGAATAGGGAATAGGGAATAGGCAGTAGGGAATAGGGAATAGGCATTAGGCATTAGTGTAGGGGACGGCATCCTTGACGTCCCGCATAAAGCACAGAGATATTTTGTGTAGGGGACGGCATCCCTGACGTCCCGCGAGCGGTGCAATGAAAATTTATATCGCATGTATGTAGAATGGCAAATGTGCCTCCACGGGACGAAACATCTGTATTTTATTATCTACGGGCGGGACGTCTGGGAAGCCGTCCCCTACAATGGTGCTTCGCACGTTCCTTTATGCGGGACGTCCGGGATGCCGTCCCCTGCAATGCAAAATTTATTTTTGCGTTCTTGTGAAATAACATCTTTTAATCATTAATGAATCCCTTTAAGGAAAAATTTATATGAACTTCTTAAAATCCTTTGTGGGTGACAGATCATTTTATAAAATGACCTTTACCCTTGCAGTGCCCATAATGCTGCAGAACTTTATAACAAACCTTGTAAACATGCTGGACAACCTTATGGTGGGCTCTGTCGGCACGGAGCAGATGACGGGTGTTTCCGTTGTCAATCAGCTTGTTTTTATTTTCAATCTTGCTATTTTCGGTGCCATAAGCGGTGTGGGAATTTTTACCGCACAGTTTTACGGCAAGAAGGACAACGACGGTATAAGACATACGCTGCGATATAAAATATATATCTGCATAGTGCTTTTCCTTGTGGGGCTGGGAATATTCCTTGCCTTTGACGAAGCACTTATTTCCCTTTTCCTGCATGAAAGCGGAGACGGTGTTGACATAGCCGCCACAATGGAATATGCAAAGCAGTATCTGGGCATTATCCTCATAGGTCTTCTGCCCTTTGCCCTTGCAAATGCCTTTGCGGGTACTCTTCGTGAGACGGGCGACACCTTTACTCCCATGATTACGGGACTTGTTGCGGTTGTTGTAAACTGCGTTTTCAACTATCTTCTTATTTTTGACAAGGTAGGTCTTCATGCACTTGCAGGTGTCAAGGGTGCGGCTGCGGCAACGGTGCTTTCCCGTTATGTGGAATTTATAATTCTTGTGGTGTATGCCGTTAAAAAGAGAAAAACAAAATTCCCCTATGTCCGCTATCTTTTCGATGAGCTTAAAATTCCCGCAGAGCTTACCGTTTCCGTTACAAAGAAGGCTCTTCCCATTTTCTTCAACGAGGTTTTATGGTCAACGGGTATGTCACTTCTCTCCGTTGCCTATTCTCTTCACGGACCCATGGTCGTTGCGGGCTACTCTATTGCAAGCACCGTAAACAACCTGTTTATGATTGCTTTCCTTTCAATGGGCTCGGCTATCGGCATTATTGCAGGCAGACTTCTTGGTGCGGGGAAGCACCTGGAGGCCATCGATGCAGTAAAAAAGCTCACTGCCTTTTCCTTTGCTTTAAGCATTGTTATGGGTGTACTGCTTTTCACCATAGGTGCGGCTATTCCCTCTCTTTATGCCGAAACCGACGATGCGGCAAAGGAGCTTGCTGTGTATTTCATCCGTGTTTTCTCCTGCGCCATGTGGATAGACTCCATAGCCAATGCGGCATATTTCACCCTGCGTTCAGGCGGCAAAACCTTTGTCACCTTCCTTTTCGATTCGGGTGTCCAGTGGGTTGTTTCCGTACCCGCCGCATTCATTCTCTATTTCGCAGGCTTTTCAATTTACTGGGTATTCCCCATAGTTCAGGCGCTTATGCTCGTCAAAGCCGCCGTGGGACTTGTGCTCGTATGCAAAAAGGTCTGGGTAAGAACGCTGATATAACAAAAAAACCTGTCTCCCGATGGAGACAGGTTTTTTTCAGGCAATAGGGAATAGGCAATAGGGAATAGGCAGTAGGGAATAGGCAATAGTGCTTCGCACATAAGGAACCCCCGGCGAGGGTTCCTTATAATCCTCCTGCGCTATTGACGCATAGGGGATTCCGCACACTGCGGTGTGCGGCAAAAGGCTCCGCCTCTTGACACCGTAAGCTTTTGAAAAAGCTTAACCAAAACTTTTTATCCGTGCTCCCGCACGATAGCTCCGAATTCTGAATTTACTCTTCATCCTTGATTTCAAGCACGATATATTTCTTTCCGTCCTTTATGGTCTGCTTCATGGTTTCAAAGCATACATAGGTCTTTTCAAGCTCGTTGTACATTTTTGTAGTGTCCATGCCGTCTGCTTCAAAAAAAAGAAGCATGGATTTATCCTTGTTTTCTGAAAATACGGGAATAAGCATGTCAATTCTCCTTTATAATTTCACATGTTGTGCCTTCGGTTAAAATAAGCTCGTCGTAGCCCTTTACCTTAATATAGCCCGACTTCGGATTTTTTATACTGATAACCTCTGTTGTGATTTCGGCTTCAACCGAGCTTTTTTCAAATGCAAGGTCGGCGCCTGCCATGGTGCAGTTTATCATTTTAAGATTTTCGCAGTAGCACAGGGGCTGTGTGCCTGAAATTTCGCAGTCAATAAAGGTGATGTTTTTTGCGTACCATGCAAGATATTCACCCTTTACGCGGCAGTTTTTTACGGTGATATTTTCCCCGTGCCAGAATGCATCCTTGGTATCGAAATCGCAGTCAGTGAAGGTGCAGTTTTTTATGTACTGGAAGGAATATTTACCCTTAAGGCTTACATTCTTAAAGTCAAGATTTTCGGCTCTTAACATGAAATATTCACCCTCACAGGCAGTGCTTTCCATGTTGATATCCCTTGAAAACCAGCCGAATTCGGGGGAAATGACACTTGAATTACGAATGTCGATTTTTTCGCATTCACGAAGAGCCTTGATGCCGTGAAGCCTTGTGCCGTCAATGCTTATGTTGTCACTGTACCACAGAGCTGCTCTGCAAAGCTCTGTCATTTCACAGTCGGTGACAGTGAGTGTATGTGTGTGCCAGAAGGGGTAACGCAGGTTGAAATAGCACTTATCTGTTTTTATGTTGCGGCTTTCCTTGAAGGCACTTTCGCCGTCAGCGGGACCGTCAAAGCGGCAAGCGATTGCTGTAACCGAGTCCGAGCCGTAAAGCGCGCGCTCTTCATCAAAGGTTTTGTTTTCAATAATTTTCATTTACTTTCTCTCTCTTTATAAAAATCTGACCATAGTATAACACAGCAGGAAATGAAATTCTATAGATAATATGTAAAAAATAAATTTACCTTATGCAGGGGACGGCAGCCTTCGGCAAAGTAATAAGTAAAAGGAAAAGTGAAGAGGTGCAATCGCCTGCGGCGGAGGCATTAGTGTATATAGCTTATTTTCTACTGCCTATTGCCTACTGCCTACTCCCTGATGCCTGATGCCTGCCAAAAAAGCGTAAGCCGAAGCCTACGCTTTTTTACTTCATTATATAAGATATTATAAGCTCTGCTACAAACACCGTAGCACAGCAGGATACCGCAACCTTAATAAGGTTGAAGCCGAAATATGCGGTGACAATGCCCACGATGAGGGCGAGCACACCCGCAACAGGGTATTCGGTTGCGTTGATGATTGCGGGGAAGGTCATAACTGCCAATGTTACGTATGGCACATAATAAAGAAAGGACTTTATGAAGCGGTTTTTTATGGGCTTGCGAAGCAGTGTCATGGGAATTGCTCTTATAAGGTAGGACACCGCACCCATAATGAGAATATAGATATAAATGTTCTTATCCATTTGCCGTTTCCCCCTCTTCTTCATCCTTTACGGGGAAAATAAGTGCCGCCGCACCTGCAATGATAACCGTAAGAATAATTGTTCTTGTACCCTCGGCAATATCACGGACAACGGGGAGCCAGCTTGCAATGAAGCTTAAAGCAAAGCTTATTGCCACAAGGGAAGCTATAACCCTGTCGTTTTTTGCAGGGGGGATAAAAATGGCAATAAACATGCCGTAAAGAGCAACGGACAAGGCACTTACCACGGATACGGGGAGAATGTTACCCGCAATTACACCAGCCGCCGTGCCTATACACCAAAGAGGTACAGCACTTACACAGCCGCCGTAGTGATACCACGGATTGAAGTAGTCGCGGCGTGCTATTGATATGCCGAAAAGCTCGTCTGTTATGTACATTGATGAAAGAGGTCGGTGGATAAAGGGCATTTTCGGGTCTGCCTTCTGACTCAATGCGCAGGACATTAAAAGATATCTTGCGTTTGCCACAAAGGTTGCCACCGCCATTTCAATGTATGTGGCATTTGCGGCAATGAGGGTAAAGCCCACATATTCGCCTGCCGAAGCCGAGCACAAGGCACTTGCAAGAAAGCCCTGAAAGGCGGAAAGACCTGCTTCCTTTGCAAGAACACCAAGGGAAAAGGCAACGGCAAAGTAGCCGAGTCCTATGGGAAGCCCGTCCTTAAGTCCTTGCACGAACTCTTTTTTATTGTGTTTTAAGGAGTATGCTGTGTTCATAGATTTCCTTTTTTACAATATTACCTTAATCATTCAAAATCTCTGGGAATTTCAACGGGTACGCCGCCCATTTCTGCGGATTTGTGAGCTAAAATTCCGGGAATTGACATCTGAATTGCAAAGTCAACATCCAATTCGGGCTTTCTTCCCTCTGCGATACAGTCAATGAAATCCTTAACCATCTTACCGTCTGCACCGCCGTGACCGCTGGTGTCTTCACCCTCATAAGCGGTTGTAACGGGAATATCGATTTTTGAATTAGCGGAGAATGTTCCGGGAACACTGTAAAGGCTTGCAAGGGAATGTGCGTTGTCAACAACACATCTTCTGTCGGTTTCAATTGTGCCTCTTGTTCCGCATATACGGTAGTTGTGGTCATAGCTTGTGTATGCACCGAATGAGACGAGAAGACGGATAACCGCACCCTTTGCAGTCTTGAAAAGTGCCACACCTGTTTCCTTACGAAGAGGTGTGTAGGGATCGTAATGTACATCTGCTTCCATGCAGGTTACACTGGTGCAGTAGTCGTCCATAACATAAAGAAGGGGACCAAGCTCATGTGTAAGGTAGTGAATTGCGGGCTGATATGTTCTCCAGTGTCCCTCGGGGTAGTAATCGGGAGCAAATTCATCGGGGTCAAGTGCGTGAAGATATTCAGCCTCTGCATAAGCAATTTCACCGAAAAGACCGTCTCTCTGCATCTTCTTCCAGGTCTGGATAAATGCCCAGTAGCAGCAGTTTTCAGCCGCCATATATGTAAGCTCGGGGTGTGATCTTACAAGAGCCTTAAGCTCCTTTGCCTCTTCAAGGGAATTTACAGCGGGAATTTCACTTAATACATGCTTTCCTGCGTTCATAACCTTGGTTACAATCGGTACATGGTAAACCGCTTCGGTTGCAACGATTACGGCATCAATATCAGTTTTAAGCATTTCGTCAAGGTCGGAAAACTGAATAATATCCTTATCCTGAAGCACCTCGGCTAATTCGTCATAGCCCTTTTTAAGAATTTTGGGGTTATGGTCGCAGCAGGCAATAAGCTTTGCATTTTTAACACCCTTAAGACAACGTGCGATTGCGGTACCTCTGCCGAGTCCCACAACGCCTACCCTTATAATTTTATCACTCATAAGAATTCTCCCTTCGGATTTTCATAAATTCTCTTTAAAAGTCAAAAAAACTGTGCTATATTTATTAACAGAACACTTAAAGTATATCACTAAAAAATATTATGTCAACAAAGCATATATAAAAATTATATATTACTCTTATTAAGGAGAACCGATATGAAAAAAACATTTAAGATTGAAGACCTTGACTGTCCCAACTGTGCCGCAAAGCTTGAAAAGGCAATCAGCGGTATTGAGGGAGTAACACGCGCTTCCGTCAGCTTCATTGCAGGTAAGATGATAGTTGAAGCAGAGGATGGCGATATGGATGCGGTAATTGCCGCAATTCCCGCTGTTGCTAAAAAGACAATTCCCGACTGTACGGTAGTTATATGACAAAGAAACAGAAAAAGCTTCTTTACAGGATAGTCGCGGGGCTTATTCTGTTTATCGCGGCGCTTCTTGTTGAAAAGCTGCTTTCGCCTCATAATATCATAATGCTCATTTTATACCTCGTGCCTTATTTTGTGGCGGGGTATGATGTGCTTCTCGGCTGTGTGAAAAACATTTCTCACGGCAAGGTGTTTGACGAAAAATTCCTCATGACCGTTGCGACCCTCGGTGCACTCATAATCGGTGAATATCCCGAATGTGTTTTCGTTATGGTTTTTTATCAGACAGGTGAGCTTTTTCAGAGTGTTGCCGTGGGAAAAAGCAGAAAAGCAATATCCTCTCTCATGGAGCTGGCGCCCGATGAAGCCACGGTTATCCGTGACGGCAACGAGGACACCGTATTCTGCGAGGAGGTAGGTGTAGGGGAGACCGTAATTGTCCGCGCGGGTGAAAAAATTCCCCTTGACGGTGTAATCACAAAGGGTGAAACCGCCCTTGATATGAAAGCGCTTACGGGTGAAAGCACTCCCGTGGATGCATATGTGGGCAAGCAGGTCAGAGCGGGCAGTATAAATCTTACGGGTACTGTTGAAATTGAGGTGGCAAGGGAATTTTCCGATTCCACCGCCGCTAAAATTCTTGAGCTTGTTGAAAGCTCCACTCTGAATAAGGCTAAAACAGAAAAATTCCTTACCCGCTTTTCAGGATATTACACCCCTGCGGTTGTAATTTCCGCCCTGCTTCTTGCAGTAATTCCCTCAATAATCACCGGTGACTGGCGTGACTGGGTGTACAGAGGTCTTATCTTCCTTGTGGTTTCCTGTCCCTGTGCCCTTGTAATCTCCGTGCCCCTTTCCTATTTCGGCGGCATCGGCGGTGCATCGAAAAAGGGTATTCTCATAAAGGGCGCATCATTTCTTGAAGCACTTGGAAATGCAGGGACATTTGTTTTCGACAAAACAGGCACTCTCACAACGGGCGAATTTACGGTTACGGATATCAGTCCCGAAAACGGTTTTTCCCGTGATGAGCTGCTTTCCGGTGCCGCATCGGCGGAATATTATTCACTGCACCCCGTAGCACAGGGCATTGTCCGTGCCGCAGGAGATATCTCTCCCGCAGAGAATGTCACCGAGCAGGCAGGCGGGGGAGTTGAAGCCACGGTTGACGGCAGAAAGATTCTTGCAGGTAACCGTCGCTTTATTACCTCACGGGGAATTTTTGTACCCGAAAAATATAACAATGCCGCAACAGGTGTATTCCTTTGTATCGACGGCATTTTTGCAGGCTTCATTGCCCTTTCCGATTTGCCCAAGGCCAATGCAGGAAAGGCACTTTCCGCCCTTGACGGGCTTGGTGTTTCCCGAAGAATCATGCTTACGGGCGACAACACCGCCGCCGCAGAGGAGACCGCAGGCAGGCTTGGAATTACTGAATATCATAGCGGGCTTCTTCCCGCCGATAAGGCTGATTTTGTAAAAAAGCTCTGCGACAACAGACAGAAAAACAGCACCGTAGCCTTTGTGGGAGACGGCATAAACGATGCCCCCGTGCTGAGCCTTTGTGACGTGGGCTTTGCTATGGGCGGTGTGGGAAGTGATGCCGCCATTGAAGCCGCCGACATTGTCATTATGGATGATAATATTGAAAAGTGTGCCCAGGCGCTGAAAATTGCAAGAAAAACAAAGCGCATTGTAAGGCAGAATGTAGCCTTTGCACTTGGTATAAAGTTCGCTGTGCTTATTCTTGCCGCATTAGGACTTACAAATATGTGGGTAGGTGTTTTTGCCGATGTGGGTGTTGCGGTGCTTGCAATTGCCAATGCTATAAGGACAATGAAATAAGCTCCCCGCACTTTATCGCACGAAAGTCCGCATTTAAAACGGCAAAAAATCGCACGCAAATCGCACGAAAGCCGCACGATTGCATAACAACCCTCAATCCCTTATGTATCAAGGGCTTGAGGGCTTTTTTTGTGC
>JAZUCC010000012.1:0-42552 GCA_045638965.1 Acutalibacteraceae bacterium
TGAGTAGTTCATGCCGTTAGCCTTGCAGCCTGCAGAAATTCTTGCGATCCAGAGTCTTCTGAAATCTCTCTTCTTCTGCTTTCTGCCGATGTAAGCATAGTTACCGCTCTTCATAACAGCCTGCTTAGCAGTCTTGAAGAGCTTGCTCTTTGAGCCGTAGTAGCCCTTAGCGAGCTTAAGAACCTTATTTCTTCTCTTACGAGTCATTAATGCGCCTTTAATACGTGCCATTCTTTGTTACCTCCGTTAAATCTTCTTCTTATTTGTAAGGAATAAGACGCTTGATCTGCTTAACATTGGTCTTGTCAGCAACAGCAGTCTTGCGAAGATTTCTCTTTCTCTTTGTTGATTTTTTGTTAAGGATGTGTGACTTGTAGGCATGAGCACGGATGGGCTTGCCGTTCTTTGAAAGCTTAAAACGCTTCTTTGCGCCGGAGTTTGTTTTGATTTTAGGCATTGTTTTTTCCTCCTGATAATTTTTGTGGAAGTTAATTATTTTGCTGTTTTTGCAGCAAGGAACATAAGCATTGTACGGTTCTCGAGCTTTGCAGCCTTTTCTACGTTACCGTATTCTGCACATGCATCTGCGAAGGACTGCATGATTTCAAGGCCTCTTTCGGGATGAACCATTTCTCTGCCTCTGAAACGAAGAGAAACCTTAACCTTATTTCCTGCCTTGAGGAAACGGATAGCATGATTTACCTTTGTTTCAACGTCGTGAGTGTCAATGTTGAGGGTAAGCTGAATTTCCTTGATTTCAATAACCTTCTGATTCTTCTTAGCCTCTTTTTCACGTTTCTGCTGATCGAATCTGTACTTGCCGTAGTCCATAATCTTACATACGGGGGGTACAGCCTGAGGAGCGATTTTTACAAGGTCAAGGCTTCTGTAGGAAGCTGCCTTAAGAGCGTCTGCAGCGGACATGATGCCCAGCTGTTCACCGTCGTCAGTGATAACTCTGACCTCTTTGTCTCTGATTTCCTCATTGATCTGAAGTTCCTTAGTAGCGATAAACAAGCACCTCCAAAATGAAATACAAAAAATAATGCGGACAACCTTATTGTCCGCACATAATTACAGAATGAAAGCCGTGGCTTAAAAAACTCTGAAACTATTTACCCTGAAAAACGGAATTCGCAGGGTGAGACAACAGGTCTGCTTTATTTACTCGCACATTATACCAAAGTAAAAGCAGTTTGTCAACACTTTTTTAAATTGTTTTTTTCCGACAAAAAAAGGAGGTTTTCTTTGGTCATTTCTCACTAATTTTTTCATTTGTCTGCCTTATCCTTGAAAAGCCGTTTTTTATATGTTATTATATTTTGGTATAAAAAACAATAGGAGGGATATTGGTGGCAGAAAACACAAACACCGCTCCGCAGTTTACCGATGAGCAGTTGGGCTACGTCTATGAAAACAGACGCTATGTCGGCACAAAGGAAACCGTCGGCTTCGTTCTCTGGGACGCAGCACAGAGCCTTAACATCAACACCTATACCACACGATTTATAACAAACATTGTTAAAATCGACCTCGGTTATCAGACAATCCAGAAAACAATCAACAGCGTATGGGATATCGTTAACGATATTTTTATGGCAGCTATTGTTGAGAAGACAAGAACCCGTTGGGGTAAGTTCAGACCCTACCTTTTAGGTCTTGCCGTTCCCGGCTGTATCGCAACAATGCTTTACTGGTTTATGCCCATTCTTTTCTCGGGCACAAGCTCAATGTCTGTTGCCAAGTTCATTTTCTACATTCTTCTTGAAATTCTCCGCGAAGGCGTAGGAACCTTCCAGAGTATTGCAAGAACGGGTATGCTGGCAACCATAACGCCGCACCCTGTGGACAGAACCCGTCTTATCACAATTGCGAACTTCGCTTCGGGTACCTTCGGTGAAAAGCTTCCCGAGCAGATTATGACAGTTATACTTGACCTTATCGACAACAATGTCTTCAAGGCAGGCAAAAACGGCAGAGAAGGCCAGTATCTTATGGCTTTCGTGGGAATGGGCTGTTTTACAACACTCGTTTCATCAGGTATGTCCTTCTGGTTCTTTATGAATTCAAAGGAAAGAATCATGCAGTCCGTTCAGACTCCCAGCATCAAGGATTCGGTTAAATCCATCCTGAACAACAAGCCTGTTCTTCTTATGACACTTTCCGACTTCCTTGCAGGCTTCGGTATCTCGGGCAGCAAGTCAGACTACTACATAGACGTTCTTCACTTTGCATCAATGACAATGGTAGCAGGTATTCCTGCCGCTCCTCTGTCTCCCATATCCTTCTCATTCGTTCCCTGGTTCAGAAGACGCTTCTCTTCCCGTTTCCTTTATATCGCAAGTAACGAAATAGGAAGCATCCTCTATGTTTTCGTTTTCCTTTTCGGCTGTATCGGCTTCAACCCCAAGACAATGAAGGGCGGTCTTTACAGAAACAAGTGGGCTATGCTTGTTGCTATGGCAACCTGGGAGGTTATCTGGACTCTCTTCTACGGTCTTAAGTCCGTTATCGGCACAGAGCTTTACAACGAATCAATGGACTACTGCGAATGGAAAAACGGCTACAGAACAGAGGCTATGACCTCTGTTGCAAAGGGTCTTGCAGCTAAGGTTTCACAGTCTGTAAGCTCCGTTGTTACAACTGCTCTCAAGAAGTTTGTAGGCTATGATCAGAATGCTTACACATCAGGTGAGGAGCAGCCCGACTACGTTAAGTTCTACCTTTTCGCAATGTTCACAATTATTCCCGTAATTACAGGTTCATTCGGTGTTATTCCTATGCTCTTCTATGACCTTAACGGTAAGAAGAAGGAAAGAATGTATGCTGAACTGCTTCAGCGCCGTCAGGATGCCTGCTCAGCAGCTTCCGAAGACAACCTTGATGCTGTCAGAGAAATGGAAGAAAAGCTCAAGGCAAGCAAAACAGCAAAATAATCTTAATCCTCCGATGTCAAACATCGGGGGATTTTTTTGTTCAAAAAGCCAAATTGAAATACTCTTTACAATATGATAGTATAAAATAAAAGAAACGGTGGAGGGAGATAATTTTGGCTCAGAAACAGAAAAATGATACTGCTTATACTGATGAGCAATTAGGCTATGTCTATGAAAACAGACGCTATGTCGGCACAAAAGAAACTATGGGCTTCGTTTTGTGGGACGCAGCACAGAGCCTTAACATCAATACCTATTCAACAAGATTTATTACCAATATCGTAAAAATCGACCTTGGCTATCAGACAATAGTCAAAACCGTAAACAGTGTATGGGATATTGTAAACGATATTTTCACAGCGGCAATTGTTGAAAAAACAAGAACCCGTTGGGGTAAGTTCAGACCTTATCTTTTAGGTCTTGCCGTTCCCGGCTGTATCGCAACGCTTCTTTACTGGTTTATGCCTATTCTGTTCGCAGGAAAGCCTGCGATGAATTTAGGTAAATTCATTTTCTATCTTGCACTTGAAGTTCTCCGTGAAGGTGTAGGTACCTTCCAGAGTATTGCAAGAACAGGTATGCTTGCCACCATAACGCCACACCCTGTTGACAGGACAAGGCTTATAACCCTTGCAAACTTTGCTTCGGGCTTTTTCGGCGAAAAGCTTCCCGAGCACGGAATGACAATACTTCTTGACCTTATTGATAACAAGGTATTCAAAAACGGTATGTCACACGAAAATCAGCTTATGGGTGCTTTCGTCGGTATGGGTGCCGCAACAACACTTATTTCTTCGGCTATGTCCTTCTGGTTCTTTATGAATTCAAAGGAAAGAATTATGCAGTCTGTAAAGACCCCCAGCATCAGGGATTCTATCCGTTCAATTGCAAACAACAAGCCTATGCTTCTTCTGACAATGTCCGATTTCCTTGCAAACTTCGGCATTTCGGGAAGCAAGCAGGACTACTACATAGATGTTCTTCACTTTGCATCAATGACACTTGTTGCAGGTCTTCCTGCAGCTCCCCTTTCGCCCATTTCTTATTCATTCGTTCCCTGGTTCAGAAGAAAGTTCTCTTCCCGTCTTCTTTACATTGTCAGCCGTAACATCAGCCACTTCCTTCATATTTTCGTATTCCTGTTCGGCTGCATCGGCTTCAATCCCAAGACCTTCAAGGGCGGTCTTTACAGAAAGAAGCTTCCCATGTTCTTCGCAATGGCACTCTGGGAGCTTATCTGGACTCTCTTCTACGGTCTTATGTCCGTTATCGGCACAGAGCTCTACAACGAATCAATGGACTACTGCGAATGGAAAAACGGCTACCGTACAGAGGCTATGACCTCCGTTGCAAAGGGTCTTGCGGCAAAGCTTTCGGGCTCTGTCAGCGGTGTTGTTACAACTGCTCTCAAGAAGTTCGTAGGCTATGACCAGAATGCTTACACCAAGGGCGAGGAACAGCCCGACTATGTTAAATTCTATCTTTTCGCAATGTTCACAATTGTTCCTGCCGCAACGGGAACACTCGGAATTATTCCCATGCTCTTCTACGACCTTCACGGTAAGAAGAAGGAACAGATGTATGCAGAGCTTCTTGCAAGAAGAAAGGAAGCCTCCCTTGCAGCCTCCGACGGTGATCTTGATACGGTTATCGAAATGGAAGAAAAGCTTAAAAAAGCAAAAGCAGGCAAATAAAATTAAGGACTGTATCAGACGATACAGTCCCTTTTTTTTGCACACATTATATCTTCCGCCCTCCAAAAATCCCGAATGCCTTCGCGTCGGGATTTTACTTCTTACTTCTTCACTATTCCCTCCGACCTCCTCCCTTCTTCACTTTTCCCTCTTGTATTCCCCATTCAATTGTGTTAGTATAATAACAATACACCAAAGGAGGAGATATTTTGTCGGAAGCAGTCAACAACACAGCATATACCGATGAGCAGTTAGGCTACGTCTATGAAAACAGACGTTATGTCGGCGGCAAGGAAACCTTCGGCTTTATTCTGTGGGACGCGGCACAAAGCCTTAACATCAACACCTATACCACACGATTTATAACAAACATTGTTAAAATCGACCTTGGATATCAGACCCTTGCAAAATCAATCAACAGCATCTGGGATATTGTAAACGATATATTCACAGCGGCAATCGTTGAAAAAACAAGAACCCGTTGGGGTAAGTTCAGACCCTATCTTTTAGGCCTTGCAATCCCCGGATGTATCGCAACAATGCTTTACTGGTTCATGCCCGTGCTTTTCTCGGGCTCAAGCGCAATGTCACTTTCAAAGTTCATTTTCTATCTTGCACTTGAAATCATCCGTGAAGCAGTTACAACCTTCCAGAGCATTGCAAGAACAGGTATGCTCGCAACAATAACGCCGCATCCTGTGGACAGAACGCGACTTATCACAATCGCAAACTTCGCCTCGGGCTTCGTAGGGGAAAAGCTCCCCGAGCAGATAATGACCGTTCTTCTTGACCTTATTGACAACAACACCTTCAAGGGCGGCAAAATCTCAAAGGAAGGTCAGTATCTTTTTGCATTCGTCGGCATGGGCTGTGCCACCACAATAATTGCTTCTGCAATGTCCTTCTGGTTCTTCTCAAACTCAAAGGAAAGAGTTATGCAGTCCATCAAGACTCCCAGTATTATGGATTCGCTGAAATCAATCGTGAACAACAAGCCCGTTCTTCTTATGACGCTTTCCGATTTCCTCGGCGGCTTCAGCATATCGGGCAGCCAGTCTGACTACTACATCGACGTTCTTCACTTTGCTTCAATGACACTTGTTGCAGGTATTCCCGCAGCACCCATTTCCCCCATCTCCTACTCCTTCGTTCCCTGGTTCAGAAGACGCTTCTCCAGCCGAATTCTGTACATAGTAAGTAAGCAGATAGGTAATTTCCTTTATATCTTCGTATTCCTCTTCGGCTGTATCGGCTTCAACCCCAAGACCTTCAAGGGCGGTCTTTACAGAAAGAAGCTTCCCATGTTCTTCGCAATGGCTATCTGGGAGCTTATCTGGACTCTCTTCTTCGGTCTGAAGTCTGTTATCGGCACCGAGCTTTACAACGAATCAATGGACTACTGCGAATGGAAGAACGGCTACAGAACAGAAGCCATGACCTCCGTCGCAAAGGGTCTTGCAGCAAAGGTTTCAACCTCCGTCAGCGCAGTTGTTACCACCGCACTCAAGAAGTTTGTAGGCTATGACCAGGGCGCATATACAAAGGGCGAGGAACAGCCTGACTATGTTAAATTCTACCTCTTTGCAATGTTCACCATCATCCCCACAATCACAGGCTCACTGGGTATCATCCCCATGCTCTTCTACGACCTTACAGGTAAAAAGAAGGAAATGATGTACGCAGAGCTTCTTCAGAGACGAAAGGAAGCTTCCCTTGCAGCCTCCGACGGCAACCTTGATTCCATCAGAGAAATGGAAGAAAAGCTTCGCAGCGCAAAATCAGGTAAATAATGCTAAAAAGGGTACAGCTTCAGGCTGTACCCTTTTTTCAGGCATTAGGCATTTGGCAATTGGCATTAGGCGCTCGGAGGTCGGAGATTGTTTGTAGGGGACGGCATCCCTGACGTCCCGCCTGCGGTGAAATGAAAATTCATATCGCATTTATGTAGGACGGAATATGTGCCACCACGGGACGAAACATTGGTAATTTTATTTTCTGCGGGCGGGACGCCGTGGGCGTCGTCCCCTACAATGTGTCTTCCGACATTTTTCATCATTCATCATTCATTATTCATTAAATTTCCATGCGGGACGTCTGGGAAGCCGTCCCCTACAAACAAAAAACCTGCCACAACATAATGTGACAGGCTTCTTCTTTTTGTGCGTCAAAGACGTTGATTTGTAACACTTCTTAAAACTTTACTTTTGCGTCGTGAAACTCCTCAAGTCTCTTTTCGTATGCCGCCATGGCTTCATCACGGAAGGCAGCCCTTGCATTGCCGCCCGCAAGAGACACAATATACTCCGTAAACAACGGATTCAGCGGAAGAACAGGTCCGAGACAGGTTGTGCAGATAAGGTTATTTTTTCTCATACCCTCGAACTTACTTTCGGTGTTTATGCCGTCACCGCGCACCATCTTAAGGAAATAACAGCTGCTGTTGTCACCGTAAATAAAGCTGAACTGTGAGCGGAAGGCTACAATTTCAATACCGTCGCACTCGCCCAACACCTTACCGTTATATCTTTTGAAGAGGTCGGTTTTTGCAGTAAGGGGGAACACTCCGAGAGCCTTTGTCTCCTTCTTTTCAGTGATATATTCAATTTTTTCACAGAAAAGCTCTGCGGCATTACCTGTAGCAAGAATAACAGTACCCTTTTCAATAAGAGCATTTATTCTGTCCTTAAAGGGAGCGAATTTATCAAGCACCTTTCTCTGCATTTCCTCACTCATTGAGCCGATGTAGATAATATCGGGGTCATTTTCAAAAAAGTAAGGAGTTGAAAGAAAATCTGTTACTATAAACTCTGCATCGGGCAGAGTCTTTTTAAGATATTCCGCGTTCTGTGCGTCACCGTAAAGTCCGCAGACCTCGGGAAAAAGTATTTCAACTGTCATTATTTCGTTCCCTCCCCTGCATTTTTAAACTGTATTTTCATTTTGTCCGCATCGGGCTGACGATAAAGCTCGTAAAGGACATAAACATCGGTGAATTTTTCACGGTCAATAAGCCCGACTGCCTTTGAAACATCAGGCTCGAGAAGAATTTTTTCCTTGCTGACCCCTGCCATAACCGCTCTTAAAAGCTGGTCGCGGCAACGGGGACCCGTGAAAATAATCTGTGAAATGCTTTCATCTGCAAGATATGAATAGTCGCAGTCATAAAGCCAGCAGGTGCTTTCACTTTCACCGATATTATCGTGAAGGTCGTCGATGTCAACAAGCACAAGCTTGTTTTCCTTCTTTATTGATGCAACATAGCTGAAGCAACGGGCACACGCAATGGGATTCTGTCCCTTTGCCATAATGAAGGTGACATCCTGATTTCCCGACTTCATTGTATCAAAGCGTGACTTTACGATTTCGGACTCTGAAAAGCCCTTTTCAATCTGCTCTACCGAAAGACCGATTTCGGTAAGTATTGCAATAGCACCCGTGAAATTGAAGATATTTACAATGTTATCATTGATAAGGTTGAAGGTATGCTCCCTGCCCTTGAGGGATACGGTAAACTTTGAATTGTCAAAATCAACATCAGTGCAGAGATACTGTCTTTCGGGGGATTTGTTACCGCAGGAGGGACAATACATTCTGCCGATGTGATTATAGCGGAGATATTCGCTTTCAAGAAGGGCACCGCATTCGGGACAGTAAACAATGTCGCTTAAGAAGGGCTTTTCGCTGATTTCGGGCTTCAATGCATCAAGACCGAAATATACTCTGTTTTTACACTGGGGCGCAAGAGTTGATGCGATAAAGTCATCACCGTTAAGAACCAATTTTGTCTTCTCGGGTAAAGCCGAGGAAATAATATAGCTTATAAAGCCTGTGTGTGCATTTCTCTTTATGGAGTCGCGCATGATGTTGTTCACAACAAGATAGTCGGGCTTGATGTAGGGGTAAACAAGAAGTGAAGAGCGCTCGTCAACCTCAAGTATTGCAATATCCTTTTTAGCCTTGCCGAAAATATTGCTGTCCGCTAAAAGAGCCGCCGCAACACCCGCCTGCACGTTTGAGCCGAAGGAGTTATTGGTAACACTGTAGCCGTTTTTTGTAAGAATTGATGTAAGAAGATTGCTGACTGTGGTCTTGCCGTTTGTACCCGTAACGCAGATAACCTTTTCGGGAAGTGTAAGATGTCCTAAAAAATCCTTTGATATTTTAAGGGCAACCTCACCGGGCAGATAAGATGCATTTCTGCCCAGCAGCTTAAGAAGCAGTCTTGCGAGCTTTGCCATTATAAGAGCTATAAAAAATCTTATTTTCTTCATTTTTTGTCTTCCTTTATTCAAAATTGCTGCCACAGAAAACTGCGACAGCATTTTAACTTATCAGAGAATAGCCTTTACGCTTTCCTTAAGAATTTCAAGACCCTTAAGAAGGTTTTCATCCTCAATAACAAGGGGAGGCATAAGCTTGAGAACATTGTTGTCTCTGCCCACTCTTTCAACAATAAGACCGCGCTTGAAGCACTCTGCAATAAGGGGCTTTGTCATGTCGGTGGGGAACTGTGAGAAGTCAACACCCCAGATAAGACCTACACCGCGGAAGGAAATACGGCTGTCGAGAGTGCAGATTTCCTTTGTAAGGAATTCCTTTACGAGTGCGCCCTTTCTTACAACCTCTGCTTCAACATTTTCTTCAACTACCTTGCGAAGACCCTCTTTACCTGCAATAAGGGAAAGCTGATTTCCGCGGAAGGTGCCTGTATGCTCACCGGGAGTCCATATGTCAAGCTCACGCTTAAAAAGAACAAGTGCCAGAGGCATACCGCAACCGCCGATTGACTTTGAAAGAGTGATGATATCGGGAGTGATGCCTGCCTTTTCAAAGGAAAAGAATGTACCTGTTCTTGCATTGCCGACCTGAATTTCATCGGCAATAAGAAGAATGTCATGTCTTGTGCAAAGCTCTCTTAAGTCCTTGAGGAACTGTGCATCAAATTCATAGATACCGCCGTCAGCCTGTACACATTCAAGAATGATTGCAGCGGGCTTTTCAATGCCTGAATGATCATCGGTAAGAATTGTTTCCATGTAATTAATGGAATCAAAGCCACCGAACATGTAGGGAGCGGGAATATGAGTAACATTATGAAGACACTGACCTGCACCGCCTCTTGATGAGGAGTCGGTTGTAAGGGAAAGAGCTCCGAGGGTCATGCCGTGGAATGCCCCCATAAATGCGAAAATATTTTCTCTGCCCTTATTCTTTCTTGCAAGCTTCAAAGCCGCCTCAACTGCGTTTGTGCCTGTGGGACCTGCAAACTGAATTTTATAGTCAAAGCCTCTTGCCTTTAAGATGTTTTCCTGAAAATATTCAATGAATTCTCTTTTGGGAGCGGTGTACATGTCCATTGAATGAACAATGCCGTCACTCTTGAGGTAGTCAACAATTTTGTCAACCATGCAGTCGGGGTTGTGACCGTAGTTGAGAGCGCCTGCGCCCGCAAAGAAATCTATATAGTCCTTACCCTCTTCGTCAGTCATGATGCTGCCCTTTGCCTTCACGAAGACTGTGGGGAAGCTGCGACAGTATGAGCGTACATCAGATTCGTAATTTTCAAATGCTTTTGTATTCATATCAACACTCTTTTCGTTGTGATTTATAATATAACATAATAAAGTATAACATAAGCAATTTATAAAATCAATAATTCTGAAAATTTAAGTTTCTGTAAACTTTTATTTTTTTATGTAATATTCCGTTGACTTGTGCGTTTCTATATTGCTATACTGTATAGACACAATCAAACGGAGAAAATAAATGAAAAAATTTCTTGCAGCACTTCTTTCAATACTGATAATTTTTTATAGCATCCCCACCGCCTCGGCAATAGGACTGCTTCTTCCCATAAAGGGCGATGCCGACGGTGACGGCAGAGTGACCGCAGCCGATGCCCGTCAGATACTGCGTGCGGCGGTAGGTCTTCACACTCCCTTTATATTAAGAAGAAGCCTTTATGATGTTGATTCCGACGGAAAAATCACTTCCTTCGACGCGAGAGCAGCCCTTCGCATTGCAGTAGGCACTGAAAATGCAGAAAAGGATGAAAAATCAAGGGAGGACACCGTAAAGGAATTCACACAGACCGTATCATTTTCTGAGCTTCAGACACTTATGACGGAAATCTGTGCTTTAGGTACCCGCTCGGTGCTTTATCCACAAAAGAATCTTGCCGCACAGGACTACATCTGCAATAAGCTTCGTGAATATAATGTATATTTCAAAAAGCAGAGCTTCACCTACAGCGGACTCGAAACCGCAAATATAGTCTCAACCCTGCAAAAGGGCAATGAAAACAGCGATATTCTTCTTTTATGCACACATTTCGACTGCGATGCTGAAAACGCGGGAGCAATCGACAATGCATCGGGTGTTGCCGCACTTTTGCATACAATAAAGCTCATAACACAGAACAATATAAGCTTCGACTGTGAAGTCCGTGTAGCCTTCCTTTCGGCAGAGGAAATGGGCTACCATGGCGCATACCGATATATAAATTCTCTTTCCGGAGATGAAATAAGCCGTATGAAGGTATTCAATATCGACATGGCGGGTAATTCCTCCATCGGCGGCGGAACAATTCTTGCAGTAAGCACCGAGCCTGTCTCGGGAAGCACCTACCCGTGGCGTCAGGCTTCTTCAAACGAAATCAGCAAAGCAATAGACTCCGGCAAGGCACTTTTGGGCAATCTCGGAGAATCGCAGTACCTCTCCCCCGTTGCCGCAGGCAGACACGATATAGTAGCATTCAGAAAGGCAGGTATTCCCTCTGTCACCCTTTCATGGCGAGAAATAAGAGCCGAGGCAGCCTACGGCTCGGACTATAACCTTTCCCCGCCCTCACAGATACACACCTACCTTGACACCCTTGCAAACTTCAATATGTATTCCCTTGAAAAAACAACACGGCTCATTCTCGCTTCCCTGCTTCTCGGCTTTACAAAGTAAATTACGGCATAGGACCGTATCCGCGGTCTTATGCCGTTTTTATGTATAACTTCCGCAAAAATCAGCCCATGGAAATTTCTGTAATTTTATTCAACACAAAAGCCTGCAAAGCCGAAGGCAGGAATATGGGAAAGCCGCACCTTATTTCCTGTAATTTCCCCCGTGCAATTAATAAAGCTCACCGAGCAGTATTCGCCGTCAAGCTCAATTTCGGGCTCATATACCGTATCCGCAAAAAAATTCCACAGTCCCACTGCAAGACAGGACCCCTTTTTCTTGCACATCATATAAAGCGCAGGATGACCGTTTACCGCGGCAGGAAGACTCTCACCCGAAAGCCACCTCACAGCCTCCGTAAGCTGTCTGTTTCTCTCGTAATGCCTTAAAATATCGGGATTGTGCACACCCGTAACAACATTAATAACAAAAAATCTCTGTCCGTCACTGTTTACATATCTGTAGGTAACGGGAATTTTTCTGCCGTCCTTTTCCGTATAGCTTAATACCTCGGCATTTTCCGAAGGCCCAATGTCGTAAATTTCTGCCCCGTAGGTGGGAATACGGTTTTCGTTATCACAGAAAAGCTCCGTGCTTCCTGCAGAAATTTTTTCACCAAAACGGCAAATACCCACATCAGTTCCCATGTCCGACAAAATCCGGGCTGCCTTTATATCAAGAATAAGCCCTCTTTCAAAAGCCCCCTTGTCAAGGTGACGGGCATTTTCACCGAAGGCGGCACCCGTAACGCCCCTTCCCTCAAAAACAGTGGGAACCGTATTATAGGCAAGCACCCTTGAGCAAAGAGAAAAGAACATATTATCAATATTTTCCTCTTCCTCAAACACAGCATCAGCAAGCTTTGCAGGGGTCTCATACACTCGCACACCCACAGCAACAGCCGACGAAAAAATCTCCTCAAGCTCCTTATAAAGCTCCCGATTTCTCTTGTGTGAACGAACATACCCCATCTCATATTCGGGCACAGATGTGTAATCCATTCCGTATTTCAGTATGCCGTCGGTGCAGCCTGCCGCCCTGAGTGCAGTATCAAAGCCTTCAAGATACGAAGCAGGCACAAGAGTTCTCGGACGGGGATACACATCCCCCTCGGAAAAAATCTCAATATCCTTATCCACTGTCCAGGCACACTCCATACGGGAAAGCTCAATGCAGTCCTGCAGCGAATTTCCCCAGCAATGAAGAGCAGCCCAGTAGGGAGCTCCGATAAGACGGAAAAAGGGCTTGGTGTCTCCTGCAAAAATACGGGCAATCTCTTCTGCGGACACTCCGTCAATATCCCATGAATTAAGACAGGCGCACGCCCCCATACGAACCCGGGGATTTACCCTGTCTGCGGCACTTCTCATTCTTTTTGCAAAATTCCTCAAGGCATCGCCGTTTGCCTTAAGATAAGCATCGCGATACTTATTCTTGCCGCCGTTATACACATAATGCCGTACTGTTTCGGCAGTCACCTCTTCACCCAGAAGCTCACTGATTTTCTTAAGATGATGCTCACATACACAGGCAGGACTGGCCCCTAAAAAGCCGTAGCGAAAATCATCGTCATACATAATAAGGTCTACCCCGGACTGTGCCATTTCCGTGACATAAGCCTCAGCAAACTGCAAAAAATCCTCATCAAGCGGACACATATTATCCCTGAAGCTCTGCCCCTTAAGCCCCTTCATACAGGTATATTTTCCCTCAGGCAGCATAAATGCCCATATCCATACACCCACCTCAAGCCCTTTTTCCTTGAAAAAGGCACAGTTTTTCCGCAGCTCACAAAAGCTCTGCTTCCTTTTATCGGAATCAGCCTCGTAATTTCCCAAGGCAAGAAAAACCCTGTCGGCATCGAAGCCCTTAAGCACATCATAAGCGCGTAAGGGAGTACAGCGTGTAACATTCTCATTCACAACGGGAACTGCAACCTTATACACAAAAACACCACCTGTTTATTCTTATTACAATTATATCAAAGCACCTTTTTCTTTACAACAGAATAAGACAAAAAATCCCCCTGCACCGCCTGAAAAATTTTTTCAAAAAAAAATTAAAAACTTCAAAAAAAGTGTTGACAATTGCAATTTCTTATGGTATATTAATCAAGCGTTCCACACAGGAATACGCTGGTGTAGCTCAGTTGGTAGAGCAGCTGATTTGTAATCAGCAGGTCGGGGGTTCGAGTCCGTCCACCAGCTCCATTTTTTTAATAGGGGAGAATTCCCGAGCGGCCAAAGGGGGCAGACTGTAAATCTGTTGTCAACGACTTCGGTGGTTCGAATCCACCTTCTCCCACCAAAAAACAGACAAGCTATTGCTTGTCTGTTTTTTTATCCATTGCGAAAGCAATGGTATATCATCAACGATAGCGTTGCTATCGTTGTATCTCATCAGTCCATCAGGACTGTATATCATCACGCGAAGCGTGTATCAAAAAAGCTTTCGCAATGATGATATACAAAACTGCGTTTTGATGATATGCAATTCCTTACGGAATTGATGATATACACGGCTTCGCCGTGATAAAAAGAAAATCTCTCAATATCATTCCCACCGGAAACCATTGAAAATCCTATAGTTTTCGATGGTTTATTTTGTTTTAAAATTCTCTTGTGCCATTTTTCATCCTGAAACCGTATTTTTTCCGACCAAATCGGAATACACAGCTGCCAAAATCGTTTTCCCCCTTGAATATTCCCCACACCTTTGGTAAAATGAAAGTACCACACAAAACCAAATATTTTCGGTAACACGAACAGCGCAGTGTTTTTACCTCTCGGTAAAAGCACAGGCTTCGCTTTTCGTGCTTCTTCGTGTTGTCGAAAAGGTTTTGTGTGGTAGCAAATCGGGGCTTGTGTTTTTCAGTGTGAGCAAGCTTCGGCTTGCCCACACTTTTTATTTTTAGGAGGAAAAACATGAAAAAGAGCATTTCTATCATTTTAGCAATTCTTATGTGCTTCAGTTGCTTCAGCATAATTTCATTTGCTGAAACAACAGACAGCGAACATCTCACATCTGTTCCTGAAGGATATGTTGGTATTTACACAAAAGATGACCTCGATAATATCAAGCTTGATTTATCAGGAAAGTATATTCTTATGAATGACATAGTTTTCACAGAAGAAGATTACGCTGAAGGTGGCAGTTTTTACAACAGCGGTAAAGGCTGGGAACCAATTGGTACTATCTCAACACCCTTTAAAGGCACTTTTGATGGCAATTGTTATTCTATTGTTAATCTGCAAATAAATAATCCTAATGAAACTCATCAGGGATTGTTTGGATATATATACACTGCTACAGTTAAACGACTCACTCTTGCAAATGCAAATATTATTGGAGGAAGCTACATTGGCGGTATAATTGGAGAAGCCGAATATGGTTCAAAAATTAACAATTGTATTTTTTCAGGTATAGTCCAAGGTGAAAATTGCGTAGGAGGAATAGCTGGCCAGGTAACTGTTTGGGGTAATGCTTACGGCTATTATTCTTCGATAACCGTAGAAAAATGCGCAAATACAGGTACAATAAATGGTGTTAGACAGGTAGGTGGTATTGTCGGTTTCACACAATCATATAGCAGTTATAATTATGGTGCAACATATGTTTATGTAAAGAATTGCTTTAACGCAGGACGTATATATGCAACAGACATAGCAGCAGGAATTTCATGCGATACAGGGTTCACAAAAGTTCAGAATTGTTTATCCGTAGAAGAAGTTTCTGCTAAAGATGCATCACCAATTACTAATGACGGAACAACAACTTCTTGCTATTATCTTGCTGAAACAGCTACTAATTATACAGGAACCTACGGAACAGCAAAAAGCGCTGACCAATTAAAAAAACAAAGCACATTTGCACAGTGGGATTTTGATACCGTGTGGACAATGGAAGGCAGAGATGATTATCCTTATCCTGAATTAAGAGATGTTCCCTTGATTTTTCCTGACGAATTAAACCATGAACACGAATATTCATCAGAAATCACAACTCCTGCAACACACCTCACAGAAGGTCTTATGACATTCAACTGTGCTTGCGGTGACACATATACAGAGGTTATTACAAAAACAACTGAACACGCTTACAACACAGTTGTAACTGCTCCTACTTGCACAGAAAAGGGCTACACAACATATACTTGTGAATGTGGAGACACTTATGTTGCTGACTTCGTTGAAGCAAATGGTCACTCTCACACTGCAGTTGTTACTACTCCTGCAACACACCTCACAGAAGGTATTATGACCTACACTTGCACTTGCGGTGACACATATACAGAAACTATCGCAAAAACAACGGAACACTCATTCAAAGAAGAAATACTCGCAACACCTACTTGCACAGAAAACGGTGAAAAGCTTTTTACTTGTGAATGCGGATATTCCTACACAGAAGAAACAGCAAAAACAAATCACATCAATACAAACGGTGATTTTGCCTGCGATGAATGTGAAACCATACTCTGCGCACACATGTGCCACAAGTCAGGCTTTATGGGCTTTATTTGGAAAATTATTAATTTCTTCTGGAAGCTTTTCGGCATGAATCCCGTATGTGTTTGCGGTGCGGCACACTATTAAAAAATCAGGGAGCAGTTAATTCTGCTCCCGTTTTTCTGCAAAAAAAAAGACAGGGCATATGAGCGGGTTTACTAAGAACAGAAAAAGAGGTAATACGGTTAATTTCCGTGTTACCTCTCATTTTTTAGCACTTATGCCTTTTGTGGTGAGTAAGTGCGCATTTCGTTTTCGGTCAACTTAAGTGATATTCTGCCTTAAGGCAGAGTGATATTATTGTCCTCAGACAATAGTGTTATTGAATCCTGCAGATTCAGTGTTATTTTATTCGCCTTAACACTCGCGAAGCGAATAACACTGTGCGAAGCACAATATAACTGCGAAGCAATAAAACTCGCCTTATGGCGAATAAAACTGGCGTTGTATCCTTACGGAAACAACGCCTATTGCTCTGTCTTTCTTTTTTACATTATCTTAACCTATCTTATCCTTAAGAAGCTCGGCGATGTCGCCTAAGGTCTTGATTTTGGGAAGGCTTGCGTTTGACATCTTCACCTTGAACCTTTCCTCGATTGCAACGGCAATGTTCATAAGGTCGAAGGATGAAGCGCCAAGGTCGTAGCGGAGATTTGAATCCGCTGAAATTTCCTCGGGCTCGATTTCAACATATTCGCAGATAATTTCCTTAAGAATCTCTAAAATATCCATTTATATTTCCTCCAGTATTTCACCGATAGTTTTTTGGGGATTTCTGATACCCGCAAGAATTGCACGGACAACGCCCTCGTGGAAGTCGTAAACCTCTTTATCCTTGGTGATAAGAGTACGGTGCAGATAAGAAAAAACAAAATTGCCTGTTGAGGGACTCTGCATTGTAAGCACATAAAGAGGCATGGTGTAATGACCGAAATTATATGCCGAGAATTCATACTGTCTGTTCTCAAAGAAATCCTCTCTTGAGGGCAGATATGAGAACATCATGCTGCAGGCGGTCTGCACAAGAGAAAGGTTGAAATTCTTTCTCTCCATTGAACGCACCCTTGCGAAGGGAACATCACAGTGGCGGAAAAGCGTAGCCTGTGTACCGCTTATCTGCAGAACAGTATCCATAAATGTTGCATCATTTCCGAGAATTTCTCTCCAGGGAAGAATTGACGCAAGAGTACCGCCGCAGCGCTTCTCCTTGACAGTTCTTCTTCTGGGACAGAGTGTCCAGAAAACAGTATCATTTGTATTGCGGTTCATCTTTGAAAGATAAATTCTGAAGCCAAGCTGAATAACCCACTCGGGGCTTAAGTTGTTTTCCTTTATAAAGTCACCTATTTCCCGGCTTATCTCCTCACTCAACGGGATTTTAAGCAGATGTGTGGAGTCATTGAAGGGAGAATGTATGAAGGGCATGTTAAGATTCTTGTTATGAAGAAGCTTTTCCTGCCAGTCGAGAACCTTCGGACCGTTAAGAGCATTGTAGAAGGGTCTTTTGCCTTCCTTGCAGAACAGCTCCTCGATAACTGCAGTATCCTTTCCGACCTTTTCCCTGAATTCGGGGCTTGTCAGCTCCTTTTCCATAACATCCTCATACTTTGCAAGGGGGCGCGGCATGGGTGTACCGTTTTTAAGGCTGTCATAAACCGATAAAAGGTCCTTGAACAGAATAAAAATCGCAAGGAAATCCATAACCATGTGTGTGGTCTTTATGTAAATACCGCTTTTTCCCTGGGTACGGAAAAATATGAATTTGAAGGTCTCTCCGCCATATACATTGAGTGCCTTTGAGGACTCGGCATCGAAATATTTTTCCTGCTCTTCCTTTGACGAAAATTCCTTTACAAGTATCCTGTCGAGCTTATATTCATCAACAAAAAACTGCTTTAAGTCAAGCCTTTCATCACGGAAAAGACGAAGCCTGAGACAGTCATTTCTCTCAATTTCAATATTCACCGCACGGGCAAGAAGTCTGAAGTCAAGCTCCTCTTCAAAGGCTACCGAGCAGGGAATCTGTGAGGCTTGTCTGTATATGGAATATTTCCACATATAGCGTATTTCCTCCTGTGAATGGGTAAGCGGATATACCCGTTCACCGTTACGGGGCTTTATCATTTGTATTCACCTCATTATACACGCCTGATTTTTCCCGTTGATGTCCTGGGGAAGGGAGTATCCCTTACAACAAGACGGGCAACAATGTGAGAAGGAAGAGCGGTTTCATTATACTTATCGGTAATTTCCTCCAGCGCGGCTTCAATATCGGAAATTCCCTCATTTTCAGCAAAATCTCTGTCGGGGAAAATTTCCGCAACAATAACATCCTTTTCGGCATATACAAGCACCTCTGACACAAGCTTGTTGCATCCGAGTCTGTTTTCAATGCCCTCGGGAGAAACATTTTCACCGTTTGAAAGAATGATAAGATTCTTGAGTCTTCCCGTAACGAAAAGCACTCTGTCTTCGGTAATATGACCGATGTCACCTGTGCGGAGCCATCCGTCCTCTGTGATAACCTCGGCAGTCTCCTCGGGGCGCTTATAATAGCCCATCATACAGCCGGGAGTCTTAATCTGAATTTCTCCGCCCACAATTCTCGCATCAAGATTGCTCATAAGTCTGCCTACACTTTCAATGGGGCAGTCGGGGTCGGGTACTGTTACCTTTGCACTGGCTTCACTCATACCGTAGCCCTGACGCAGGAATATTCCGTACTGCTCAAAGGCACGGCTGATTGCGGGGTCAAGATATGCACCGCCCGAAAGCAGCATATCAAGATTACCGCCCGTTACCAGAGCCGCCGCCTCCTTGGGTGAAAGCTGGGGATTTTTCGCATGCACCGCACGGATTCTGCCTAAAATAGCCTGTGCGATAAGGGGTACAACCCTAATCTGACCCGGCTTGAAAATAAGAAGATTCTTGAAAAGGTCTCTCATTTCACCGTTAAGGCAGATGCAGTTACCTATTTTGAGCGGTCCTATATACCCCGCAACAAAGCAGAAGATATGGTGAAGGGGAAGAACGGATAAAATAACATCGGGACGGAAAACAATGTCGTCATAGGGCTCAAAAAATACATTGCTCACAAGGGCTGAGCTCGAAAGCATAACACCCTTTTTGTCACCTGTTGTGCCCGATGTGTAAATGATAAGTGCGCATGCCCCGGGGTCCATTTCATAATCGGAAAGTGAAGCATAAGCCGAGGAATCGGAAAATTCAGCGTAAATTTTCTCAAATTCACACTCATTCATAGGAATGGCACCTGTGAGTGCGGGGCAGAGTGATTTTATTTCATCAAGGCGGTCGCAAAGCTCCTCACCGTATAAAAGCACTGTGGCATCGGAATCGTTGATAATTGCCGCAGCATCGCTTGCTGTTGATTCAGGGTCAATGGGAATTACCACATTACCGCTTACAAGCACACCTGTCACGGCTACTATGTATTCATAGGTGCTTTTGCTGATAATTGCCACATGCTTTCCCTCTCCGTAGTCCCGACGGAGCTTTCTCATTACAGCAAGAGAATCGGCCCTTACCTCACTGAATTTCTTTTCCTTTATCTCATCATTACGGATAAACCTGACAAA
Organism: Acutalibacteraceae bacterium; assembly: GCA_045638965.1. Taxonomy (GTDB): domain Bacteria; phylum Bacillota; class Clostridia; order Oscillospirales; family Acutalibacteraceae; genus RUG806. Next base: position 19,686 of record JAZUCC010000012.1, read on the forward strand.
CGCCCTGTCATTATGCTTTACAGGTGCAGTGTCAAGCAGCTCGCGTATTGTAGGTATATTTTCAAATTTCATTTTTACTCCTCATTTTTCAACAAAAATGTAACTGCCTCTTAATATAATCCTTAATAATATAAAATGCAATTAAAACTTTTTTGTGTTTACAAAAAATTTACAAAAAAAGCGGAACAGGACTGCATATCCATCCTCTTCCGCTGTATTTTTCCTTATTTGTCAGTTTACGGGTCTGAACTGCACCCTGGGTGTTGATTCATCAATTACCGCAAAGGTATAGCCGTTGTTGAGTCCGTATCTGATAATTTCCCTTACCGCCTCAACGGTGTTGAACTTTATGTCATGCATAAGCACAACGGCACTGTGCCTGCCCTTTATCTGATTTATGGTATAAGAAGCAATCCTCGATGCACTGTAGCCAAGGGTATCTCCGCAATCCACATTCCAGTCAAAATAAATATATCCCGCATCAGTCATATGCTTTGCCATAGTTGCCATAATTCCTCTTGAATAGCTGCGGCTTACGGTGTTGTTTGTGCCGCCGGGAAAACGGAATATTTTTGTGTCAACTCCCGTTTCCTCAAGAATTATACTGTGCATGGTATTGAAATCGTTGAGATACGCATCCTTCGATGAATATATTGACCACTGATGTGTTTTTGTGTGAACTGCAATACCGTGTCCGTCAGCCACTATCTTCTTAAGCACATAGCGATATTTCGGGAACTGATTCGTAACAAAAAACGTTGCCTTGACATTATATTCCTTAAGGTATCCCAGAAGCCTTTCGGTATATGCCCCGGGACCGTCATCAAAGGTAAGATATATTGTCTTTACATTCTTTGCGGTCTCAACTGCCCCACAGCTTTTACATGCCCGCTTTTTGTTTTCTCCCGACTCCTGCCATATCCCCCACTTATGCCCCGTGGCGGCTGCCACTGTCCTTTTTTCCTTTACAAATGAGCATACCGTACAGATTGATGTAAAAATTCCGTCCTGTGTACAGGAGGCGGCAGTTGTAGTCTCCTTAAGAGCATGTCCTGTGGCGGGTGTAACGGCATATATTGCACCCTCGGTATAAGCGCAGTGCTTACACCCCTTTTCAGAATAGCCTTGCATGGTGCATGAGGGCTTCACAACAGTCTCGGCAATTTCGTGGCCGTGAAAAATGCACCTTACACTGTCAAGCCCTACTGCAACACGAAGAGCGGTTCTTGCATCGTCGGAGCTGATTTTTCCGTCTCTGTCAAGGTCACCTCTTGAAATCAGGGCTACAGTTTCCTCAACAAAGCCAACGGATATTCTTAAAAGAAATCTTGCATCCGAGGCGGTTACTCTGCCGTCGTTGTCGGCATCCCCCATAAGCCTTTCATCGTAAACGATTTCAACAGGCTTTGCGGTGGTAGCCTCCTGTGTTGCGGCTTCCTGCGTTGTAGTCTCCTGTACCGTTGTGACCTCCTGTGTTGCAGTCTCCTGCACTGCGGTTGTGCCGATTTCATTTTCTGTCTGCTGTGCGACAGCCGTCATTGAAAGATAAAGCACCGTAAGCACCGCCAGCACAAGAGCTGTAAAGCCTTTTATCTTTTTCTTCATAAATTTATCTGTCCTCAAATAATGTCATTATAAAGTATGCTCCTAGATATTATCACCCATTTTCACCGCAGTCAAGAAAAAACAGACTTTGTTACAAATTACCGCTTTTTGTTAATTTATTATGTATTTTTCAATCGTCTGCTTGACCTTAACCCAAACTTAAAGTATTATAAAATCATAATTCCAAAAGGGAGTAATAAATATGAAAAAAATAATTTCCGTTCTTCTTTCCGTGCTTATGCTTTTCAGCTGCGTTTCAGCTTCTGCCTATGCCGCTGAAGATGAGCTTAAAATCACCGTTGTAAATGACCTTCACCTTGACCTTCAGGATTCAACCGCCGAAAAGGTTGCAAAAAGAAACAAATTAAGTGAAGAATACGCCCACGCATCATCCGGCGGTCAGCTTCCCTATGAATCGGTTGCAATTATAAAGGCATTCCTCAGCGACGCTGCAAAAAATGACAGCAGCATCGTGCTTATGCCCGGCGACCTTACCACAATAGGAACAAAGGCTGAGCACGACGCCTTCATCGCTCTTATCAGCGAATTTGAGGCTTCCTCAGGCAAGCGCGTTTTCGTAGCTCCCGGCAACCACGACCTTTTTGATACTACAGTAGAGGAATTCGAGGCTCTTTATGCCGAATTCGGTTACGGCGAAGCAATAGCAAACGACGAAGCCACCGCTTCCTATGTAGCAGAGCTTGACGATGAATACCGTCTTCTTGCAATTGACTCAACAATTCCCGGTCTTTCACCTCACGGTGTGGATGCAGAGCTTACAGCATGGGTAAAGGCACAGTGCGAAAAGGCTGCCGCTGACGGTAAGAAGCTTATTGCAATGATGCACCACAACCTTATTGAGCATATTGTTCTTGTAAGCCTTTTCCATTCCAGTGCCGTTGTCAATGACGATACAAATACCCTTGCAGATATACTTGCAGACGGCGGAGTGAAGTATATTTTCACCGCTCACACTCACGACCACGACATAGCAAAGCACACCTCCAAGGCAGGCAATATTATTTATGACTGTGTCACAACCGCTCTCAACGCATACCCCTGTGCATACAGAGAGGTTACCTTTGGGGAAAAGGTGACAATCACCACAAAGAATGTTGATGCTATTGACACCTCAACTCTTCCCGAGGGCATTCACCCCGATGCACTCGCTCTTGCACAGACAGATTTTCTTGCTTATGCAAAAAACTGCACTTACACAGGTATTGAAGCTACAATTTCAGCATACACAAAGGCTGAAACCCTTGAAAAATATATAAAGACAGACGACCCCGAGCTTCAGGCAATTCTCGACCTCGTAATTGCAAAGGTCTGCGAGGCTGTGATGCTTCCCGTTTATACAAAGGATGAAAAGGAAGCAGGCAAGAGCCTTGAAGCAATGGCAGCAGCCATGGGCACAACTCTTCCCGCAACAGAATATGAATCACTCGTTGACCTTGCCGTAACTCTTTATCAGGCTCACGCAGAGGGCGACGAAAACTACCCCGCATATACAAACGAGGTAATTCTTCTTCAGAGAGCAATTGCAGTTGTGCTTAACTATGCTCTTTCAGATCTCACCGCACAGAACTACACCCTCGTGCTTTCCTTTGTGCTTGACCTTTTAGGTGTTGAGCTTTCAGAAAGTGTGCTTTCAACAGTAGGCGGCGCGCTTGAAAAATTCAAGGGCAATGAGCTTCTTCTCACAACCGCAATCATCCCCGTGCTTACAAGATTCAGCGTTGACGAAGCACCCGCAGACAATAACGCAGTGCTTCCCGGCTACACCGATACTGAGGAGGGGCTTTCAATCGGCAGCTTCCTTGGAATGATAAAGAGCTTCTTCAAGGGCATTATCGATTTCTTCAGAACACTTTTCGCAATGTTCAGATAAGCAAAAATGTACAAATTTTCACCGTGCTTTATGTTAACCGTGAAGCACGGTTTTTTCTTGTACAGCGGTCCTTTTTATGATATTATTTTCTTATCAAACACAAAAGGAGATTTTTTATGGAGCCTTTAGGATATATAGTTCACGGCGGAGACTACAATCCCGACCAATGGATAAACACACCCCATATATGGGACGACGATATGCGACTTATGAAGGAAGCGGGCATAAACAGTGCCACAGTAGGCATTTTTGCATGGTCACTCATTGAGCCCGAGGAGGGTGTCTATGACTTTTCATTCCTTGATACAATTCTCGATAAGATGCACGAAAACGGCATAAAGGCAGTGCTTGCAACTCCCTCGGGTGCCAGACCTCCGTGGATGGCGCAGAAATACCCCGAGGTACTGCGTGTTGAGGAAACAGGCATAAGAAATGAATTCGGTGTGCGTCACAACCACTGCCTTACCTCACCCGTATATCGTGAAAAGGTAAGAAAAATCAACACTCTTCTTGCCGAAAGATATAAAGACCATCCCGCACTTATGATGTGGCACATATCAAATGAATATTCGGGTGAATGCCATTGTGATCTGTGTCAGGCGGCATTCCGTGAATGGCTGAAAAAGGAATACGAAAACGACCTCGATAAGCTGAATTTCAAATGGTGGAACGGCTTCTGGAGTCACAGAGTCACCGACTGGGAGCAGATTTCCTCACCTAAATTCCGCGGAGAAAACCATGTTTCCGCCCTGAAGCTGTGCTGGAACCGTTTTGTATCCGACAGTCACATTTCCTTTTTTGAAAATGAAATTGAGCCTCTGCGCAGACTTACTCCCCACATACCCGTAACCACAAATCTTATGGGCTATTACAACGGCATAAACTATCAGAAGCTGGCAGAAAAGCTCGACCTTATATCATACGATTCCTATCCTCCCTTTGACATTGAAAATCCCCTTGATATTGCAAGAGAATGGACCTTTGTCTATGACATTTACCGCTCCATGGGAGGCGGAAAGCCCTTCTTCCTTATGGAAAGCTCCCCCTCCCTTGTAAACTGGAGAGATATAAACCGTCTTCACCCTCCGGGAAGACATTCACAGAAATCACTGCTTGCAGTGGCATACGGTGCAGACTCCGTGCAGTATTTCCAGTGGAGAAAAAGCCGCGGCGGTCACGAAAAATTCCACGGTGCGGTAATTGACCATGTAGGCACAAACGAAACAAGAGTATTCCGTGAGGTAGCACAACTCGGCAGTGAGCTTAAAAAGCTCGGCGGTGTGACAGGCGGACTCTGCGACAGCCGTGTTGCGGTCATCTGCGACTGGGAAAACTCCCTTGCAACCGAGCATTTCCACGGCTATAACAATTTAAGAAGAGATTATTTTGCGGAATGCGAAAAATGGCACCGGCCCTTTGCTCTGCGGGGAATTTCCTGCGATGTTATAAGCGAAACCGACGATTACAAAAAATATGACCTTGTGATTGCTCCCTTTATGTATATGCTCAAAGACGGTGTAAAGGAAAAAATTGAGGAATATGTAAACGGCGGCGGCAGCTTCGTTGCAACCTATCTTTTTGCCACAGCCGACAAGGACGATATGGTTTATTTCGGCGGTCTTCCCGCAGAAAATCTCAAGAATGCTTTCGGTATATGGACAGAGGAATCAACAGGCATTCCCGAGGGAATGGAAGGCACTGCCGAATATAAGGGCAAGACCTATAAAACACAGCATGTGCTTGATGTTATCCACGCAAGAGGTGCCCGGGTGCTCGGCACATATACCTCGGAATTTTACAGCGGCATGCCGTCGGTAACAAAAAACAGCTTCGGCAAGGGCAACGCATATTACTGCGCATTCAGAAATGACGAGGACTTCACCGACGACTTCTGCGCAGACCTTATAAAGGAGCTTTCTATCCCCCGCGACACCGCAATTGAAGCAAACGAAAGCATTCTCATAAGAAAACGCGGAGATTATATTTTCCTTTTCAACTTCACACAGGAAAATCAGTCCGCAATTCTCGACAGAACATACCTTGATGTGCTGAACGAAAAAAAAGCGTCAGGCACTCTCACCCTCCCCGCCTGCGGATACGCGGTGCTTAAAGCATAATTCAACAGTACAAACGCTGAATTATGCTTCAATGAAAGGATATATATGAAAGAATTAATATCAGAAAGATGTCTTCCGCCCCTTCCCTCAAGGGAAGAAATATATGAAATTCTGCAACGCGAGGAATACGGCTTCATGCCTGCTCCTCCCGAAAAAATAAGCTTTGAAAAAAGAGAATTGCGCACGGATAACGATTTCTGCGGAAAGGGTAAAATGTGGGAAATCACAATCACCTGTACTGTAGGCGGCAGAAATTTTTCCTTCCCCGTGTCCCTTATGCTCCCTGCGGGCGAGGGTCCCCATCCCTTTTTCGTGCATTTAAGCTTTGAAAAAAATGTCCCCAACTACTACTTCCCTGCCGAGGAAATACTCGATAACGGCTTCGGAGCCTTCAACCTTTGCTATAAGGATGTCACAAGTGACGACGGGGACTTCACCAACGGTCTTGCGGGGCTTTTCTACCCCGACGGCAAGAGAAGTGACACCGGCTGCGGAAAGCTCTGCCTGTGGGCATGGGCAGCATCCCGTGTCCTTGACTATGCCGGAACCGAGCCTCGCCTTGATGTGACAAGGGCGGCAGTCTGCGGACATTCCCGCCTTGGTAAAACTGCCCTTGTGGCAGGTGCTTTTGACCACCGCTTCCGTTTTGTTCATTCAAACTGCTCGGGCTGCGGCGGTGCGGCCATAGCAAGAGGCAACACAGGTGAAACCGTAAGGGATATCCACAGAAGCTTCGGCTACTGGTTCTGTGAAAACTACAGCAAATATATTGATAATGAAGAAGGCATGCCCTTTGACCAGCATTTTCTTGTAGCACTTTCAGCACCGAATTATGTCAGCATCGTGTCAGGCTCCGAGGACGACTGGGCAGACCCCACGGGCGAGCAGCTCACCTGCTTTGCCGCATCAGAAGCCTTTGAAAGAGAAGGACTTTCAGGCTTTGTATGCGACAAAAAAGCAGAGATCGGAGAAAAATTCTACGACGGTCACATCGGATATTTTTTAAGAAAAGGCAGACACTTCTTCTCCCGCGAGGACTGGAATGCACTCATGCAGTTCATAGAATCAAAATAATCACCGATTATCACAAAGACCATCTGCAAGGCACGGCAGACGGTCTTTTTTTTGTGTCATTTTTCACAGAAAGCATTACATTTTTTTTATTCATGCTCAATCAACTTTCTCTTGAAATACCTCTATAATTATTATATAATATATTCTGTATAATTATAGGGAAAGATGAGAACATTATGGCATACGAAAAAAGACAGCAGGGCTTTGGCTCAAAGGATAAAAAATCTGACGAAAGAAAGGGAAATTTCCGCTCCGACAGAGAGAAAAAGCCCTTCAGAGATAACGACGAAAGACCCCGTAAGTCTTTCAGGGATAACGATAATGAAAGAGAAGACCGCTTTGAAAAGGCAGAGCCGAGAAACGACCTCGTTATCGGCAGAAATGCAGTAAAGGAAGCACTTAAAGCAGGCAGACCCGCTGACTCTCTTCTTGTACAGAGAGGTGAGCTTTCGGGAAGCATCCGCCCCATCATTGCAGAATGCAAGGAAAAGGGCATTATAGTAAAAGAGGTTGACAGCAAGAAGCTTGATTTCATGTGCGGTCATGCCCACCATCAGGGTGTAATCATGATAGCCGCCGCCCATGAATATTCAACAGTAGAAGCAATTCTTCAGAAGGCAGAGGAAAAGAATGAAGCTCCCTTCATTGTTATCTGCGACGGACTTGAAGACCCCCACAACCTGGGTGCAATCATAAGAACCGCTGATGCCGCAGGTGCTCACGGTGTTATCATTCCCGAAAGAAGAAGCGTAAGCCTTTCGGGCATTGTAGGAAAAACCTCCGCAGGTGCACTTGAATATGTTCCCGTAGCCCGTGTAAAGAACATCACAAGCACCATAAAGGACCTTAAGGAAAAAGGAATCTGGGTCTATTGTGCAGACATGGACGGCACACCCTACAGAAAGGCTGACCTTTCAGGTGCCATTGCTCTTGTTGTAGGCGGCGAGGGCTCAGGTGTCAGCAGACTTGTAAAGGAAAACTGCGACGGCGTGCTTTCAATTCCCATGAAGGGTAATGTAAATTCACTTAACGCATCCGTTGCCGCTGCAGTACTTATTTTTGAAGCATCACTGACAAGATAAAGGGAAAGAGTGAGAAAGATGAGCGAATACAATAAATTCCTTAAGCACTTCAACAAACAGAATATTGAAGAAGCCGACCCCTCTCTTTCCGAAAGAGAGGATATAATCCCCGTAAGAAATGCACCCGCCGTGCCCGCTGAAGAAGCAGCTCCCGCAGAGCAGCCCGAATCCCCCGTGCAGGAGATTCACGAAGAGCCGCCCGCACAGACCACCGAGGAATCAACCGACAGTATTCCAAAAAGCCGTTTCATAAAGAAAACAGATGCCGAGTTTATTTCCGTAAACTCAAAGGGCAACGACATCCCCACAAATGCAACAAAGTATACCGACAGACTTCTTCCCGGCATACCCGAGAAAAAAGCCCCCGGAATAAGCCTGACGAAAACAAATACATACGCAGACAATCATGCCCCGCAGGACACCGAGCGTAAAATCATTCCTGCCGACGATGCAAAAAAGGAAGAGGCAAGAAAAGCGACCGACACAAACAAGACTCCCGCCGAAACCGCCGAATCACAGACAAGAATTCTTCCCAGTGTAATCGACAAGGACCGGCCCGAGGAGGAAGAGGGCGGAGTTATCATTGAAAAAATCCCCGAAAGCACCTCCGACGATAAAACAAAGCCCCTGCAGGCAAAGGGCAGACTTCTCCGTGAAATTGCAAAAACCAGTGACGGAGATATAATTGACGACGACCAGCTCAAAATGGACGGCTTCGGCGAAGAGGACAACACCGGAATTCCCGACATCACCGATGAAACCGCTTTAAGAGAAGAGCTTTCAAAGGTAAGAGAAAAGAGAATCAACAGCTTCCGCTTCTGGACAAAATCCGCAGTGGAAACAGGCGAATCCGATGACAAGAGCTTCTCTCCCCGCCGCGAGGAAAAGAAAATCCCCGATTTTCTTATAAAGGTACGCAAAAAATTCGAGCATCTTGATACCGATTTCACCCCCGTAGGTGAAGAGGAATATCAGGACCCCTCAAGAAGAAAGGAAATCTTCAACCGGCTTATCGAAGCGAGAAAGACCACAATAATCAAGGCATTCATTGTGGGGGTTACAGGTCTCATTCTTCTCATAATAAATATAGCCGCAGGGCTTTCCGCAGAAATGAATAACGGCTTCTTCACCGTTTTCGGCGGCTCCGCAGTTGTATATAACATAGTAAACCTTGTCTGCCTTCTTGTGTCAGGCGTCATTATGGCAGAGGAGCTGAAAAAGGGTGTTTTCTCCCTTCTTAAAATAAGACCTAAAACCGACACCGCTCTTCTCATTATGTACCTCGGCGCACTCATGCAGAATATTGCCGCATTCTTCACTACCCTTAAGCCCGAAAGCGAATATCACATGCTTACAGGCGCGGTAATTATCCTTGCAGCCTCGGTGCTTGTTGCCAAAACCTTCTATCTCGACAGCACCCGCCATTGCTTCAAGGCAGTAGGCACAACAAGTGACAAATGCTATTTAAGAAAGATATCCGATGAGGACCTCATATCCCGTCTTCTCAAGGATTCAAGCACAACAGAAACAAATGTTGTATATACAGGCAAAACCCGTTTTATTTCAAACTTCCTTAAAAGAAGTGCATCTGCAGCATTTGCAGGTCAGGCTTCATCAAGAATCGTGCTTGCATCTGCAGCAGCCGCCGCACTTGCCGCAGTCATAGGACTTGCCGCAACAAAGAGCCCCGTTTATGCTCTCGGCTGCTTCACACTCACAAGTGCATTTTCCTTCCCTGTAAGCTGCCTTATCTTCACAGGCTTTGCAATTGCAGCGGAAAACAATAATCTTTCAGTAAAGGCTTCCTTCGTAGGCAGCTATAACGATGCCTACAGCTTCTACTGCATTGACGACATCATTTTAAGCGGTGAGGATATTTTCTCTGCCGAGGTTATTTCCTCTGCATGCAGCAGAAATGTTTCCCCGAAGCAGGCAGAATTCTGCGCTGCGGTAATTTCAAATAAGGCAGGCGGAATTCTCGGAAAGGCATTCTCACAGTTCTCACAGGGACTTGAGGACAGATATCCCGAGGTTGAGGGGCTGAGCATTGAAGACAAGCTGGGCTTTTCAGCATGGATAAGCGACTGCAGAGTTCTTTTAGGCACAAAGCAGTTCCTTGTAAACCACAATGTTGAGCTTCCCGCAGAAAACACCGTAGCCTATGTGACCGACGAAAGCACAAAGCCCCTTTTCCTTGCAATTGAGGGACATTTTGCTGCAGTATTCTGCGTAAAATATTCATGTCACAAAACAACGGCAAAGAGCCTGCGCTCTCTTGCATCAAACGGTGCGAACATCCTCATAAGCATTTCCGACCCCAATATCACAGAGGAATTCGGCGAGGATATTTTAGGACTTCCCCGTGAATCCCTGCGCATAATGAAAAAGGATGCAAACGAGGATTTCACAAAGAGCAGAAACACCGTTACCGACTCCGAGGATACGGGCATTGTATTCTCCGATTCCTTTGAAGCCTTTGCACGCACAATTGAGGGTGCGGTAAAGCTTGAAAAATTCAGAAGAGTAGCAAAGGCAATGACCGAGGCAGTAAGCATCGCGGGTATGCTTTTAGGTATTCTCTTAAGTGCAACAGGCGCGCTTTCTCTCATGAGCGGCTGGCCCGTAGTTTTCATTCAGGTATGCATGGTGCTTATCACCTTTGCGGCAACTCCCCTTCTTGCGGCAACCGCAATAAAGAAGAAGATTGCTCTTCCCGAAAATGTCACAGAAAGAATCCGTCAGAACACCTCCTCTGTTGATAAGGAGCTTTTCGATATGTATTCCGAAAAGGAAGAGGAAGCAGAAGAAGAGAATCTCCCCGAAAATGAGGAAGCTCCCGACACCTCCGATGAGGACGATATTTTCGACGGCGAAGAAAAAGAAGCAGGCAGACTTACGGCCTCCCGCATAAAAAAGGCAATGGCAGCTGCAGTCAGAAGCAATGAAAAGCCCGCAGACGAGGGCGAGCAGATGATAATGCAGGGCGCCCCCTACACCGAGCCTCCGGCAGTGGTTGATTTTTCAAAAATCGCTCCCACAGAGGAAGATGCCGGAGAAACAAAGGAAACCACAATCAGCGATGATATTCTTGACCTTTTTGCAGAAAGCGGACAGGAGACAAAGGCTCCCCGCAGAGTGGCTGCAAAAACAAGTCTCTTAGATAAGCTGGGCTTCGGCTCAAAAACATATTCCGACGAGGAAAAAGCCCCCGAAGAAGAAAAGAAGACCTCACCGTTCAGCTCTCTTTTCAGAAATGAAGAAAATTTAGCTCCCCCGCCGAGATACGAGCTCAACAAGAAAGAGGAGGAAAACGATCCCCTTAATGCAACCTTCACGCCTCCCGAAACAGAAGCTCCCTCCACTCTTTATAAGGATGATTTCTTCTCTTCCTTCGACACCGAGGAAGACGATAAGGCATTTGCCGATATCCGACGTCAGAGAAAGGAGGAAGAAGAGCACGGTGCTGACGAGTTCGATTTCTGGACTACAAAGGAATAAGGCAACTCTAAAGAAATATAACATTTTCCGCGGCTTTGCGGAAAATATAAAACTATAAATCAAAGGAGTATTCTTCAATGAACGTAAAATCAAACGGCAAGCTTGATGTAAAGAAAACCATACTCACAGGCTTCGGTTTCCTTGCAACATCAATTGCCTGGGCTATTTATGACCCTTATATCACAAAAATTCTCAACAAAATTCTCTCCGAGAGTGAATTTATCACATCCTTAAGCAACTCTCTTGCAAATGCAATTCCGTGGATAGGAAAATTTGCCGAGGCACAGGGACAGAGCACAATTTCCGCAACAGGCGGCTTCTCTCTTGTACCCCTTTTCATCGGTATCATCATGACCTTCGATAACATCTTCGGTGTTATCTTCCAGCCCACCTTCGGTAAGCTTTCCGACAACTGCCATTCAAAGCTGGGTAAGCGCCGTCCCTTTATCGTAAGCTGCGCTCCCATTTCGGCAGTTCTCTTCGCACTTATCCCCATTGTTGCTCTCAACACATCAGGCAGTCTCCAGCTTCCCCTTACAATGATAACCGTTATCCTCTTTGTTTTCTCCATGTCCTTATGGAGAGCTCCCGTTGTTGCTCTTATGCCCGACCTCACTCCCCCCAAGCTCCGCTCCGAGGGTAATGCAGTAATCAACCTTATGGGCGGTATCGGCAGTGCGGTAGGTATGGTTGCAGGAACAATCGGTATTGCTCTTTGCACACTTATTGCAGGCTACAGCAAGGCTGAAATCACAGCTGACGAAACTGTTTCCTTCCCCTATGTTTTCGTTGTAGGCTCACTTGTTATGATTGTGGGCATGCTCGTTCTTCTCTTCTTCGTAAAGGAAGAGGACACAAGCATCAGACTCAAGGGTGAAATGAATCAGTATGCCGACGACAAGGCACTTAAAAAGGCACAGAAGGAAGAGGCAAAGAAAAAGAAAGCAGAGCTTAAGGCAATCAAGCTTTCAAAGGGTGAAAGAAAGAGCCTTATCTTTATGCTCGGTACTCTTTTCTTCCTTTTCTGCGCATCAAACGCAATCACAACCTTCTTCTCCCTGTTTGCACAGGAAATTCTCCACATGATTACCTCCGAAGCTACCTTCATTATGCTCATCTTCGCAGTATGCTCGGGTGCAGCTGCTATCCCTGCAGGTAAAATGGGCAAGAAGCTCGGCAGAAAAAAGACCATCATGGCAGGTCTTGCAGTTTTCCTTGCAGCCTTCATCGTTTTCTTCGGTGTATTCGTAGGTATGCTCGGCAGCAAGAACCTTTCAATCAACAACTACGTTACCGTAAACAATGCATATATAGCTATTGACGAAAACATCAATGCCTACAACGCAGATGTAAGTGCTGCTGCACAGGATGCAGGCAGAACTCTTGCTGATGACGAAATCCTCACCATTGAAGGCTTCCTTGCTTATAAGAGCAATGAAGAAATGTCCGACTCTGTCAAGGGCTACTATGAGGCTTATGAAGCACAGCTTACCGCTGACCTTGGTGAAGGCATCTACAATGAAATCGTTACCGTTGCAAACGATGTTCTTGAAACAGGCACAGAGGAATTTGCAGTAGCACTTGATGCTATTGTTGAAACTGTTAATTCCGTAACAGGTATCCTCAGAATCCTCATTTACCCCGTTCTTATCCTCGGCGGTGCTGCCAACATGTTCATCACCGTTAATACTCTTCCCCTTGTTCTTGAAATCGGCGGCGTTGAAAAGGTCGGCACATTCACAGGCTACTACTACACAGCTACCTTCTCCGCACAGATTGCATCCCCCATTCTCTACGGCTTTATAAGAATGTTTGCAGGTACATATATGTCGCTGTTCTACTACAGCCCCGTAATGTTCGCCCTCGCAGTTATCCTTATCGCATTCGTAAAGCACGGTGAAGCAATCCCCGACGAATTAATAAAGGAAGCAGAGGATGCTGAATAAGCATACTTAAAAATCAATCCGCTACCACATAGCACCAATGAAGCCGACACCCCCGTGCCGGCTTCTTTTTTTGTATGCACAAAACACTCCTCGCCCCGCCCGCCACCGGAATTGTTCATTCTTTTGTAGGGGACGGCATCCCTGACGTCCCGTCACAGGGAGCGTGCGAAGCACCAATATTGTAGGGGACGGCTTCCCTGACGTCCCGCCCGTAGGCAAAATAAAAAATACAGAAGTTATGACCCGATGAGGCGCATTTCGTGTCCTACATAAATGGAATATATATTTTCATTTCACTACATGCGGGACGTCAGGGATGCCGTCCCCTACAACCGACCCCGAAAATTCCTGAAAAATTAAATCAAAAAAAACAAAAATACCTATTGACAATTCATACCAACATGTGTATAATATCACTTGTTCCGAAAAATGCGGATGTAGCTCATCTGGTAGAGCGCCACCTTGCCAAGGTGGAGGTAGCGAGTTCGAGCCTCGTCATCCGCTCCAAAAAATCTCGTTCGAAAAGAACGAGATTTTTTTATCCATTGCGAAAGCGATGGTATCTCATCAGCCGTCAGGCTGTATATCATCACGCACAGCGTGTATCAAAAACTTTCGCAATGATGATATACAACTTCTTACGAAGTTGATGATATGCAAGGCTTTGCACCTTGATGATATACAATTCCTTCGGAATTGATATTGACAACACCCGTCAATCATGCTATAATCCCACAAGTCAACAGAATATGAAGGCATAGCTCAGTTGGTTAGAGTACTTGCTTGACATGCAAGGGGTCGGTGGTTCAAGTCCACTTGTCTTCACCAAAAAAGGACAGTCGCAAGACTGTCCTTTTTCATTTTAGCCCAAGAATAAAATCTGCCGACACATTATAGTATTTACAAAGGGCAATTATGTGTCTTACGGGTATTTCATTTTCCCCTTTTTCATAGCGGGAGTAAACCTGCTGTGTTGTTCCGAGATATTCTGCTATTTCCTTCTGTGTTTTGTCATTGTCCTCCCGCAGATCTCTTATAATTTCAATATAATTTTTCATAACTATCCCCTTGATGTCTGATAGTTAAATCTTACAATACACCATAAATGATGTATTGACTTTACACCTAATGTAGTGTAGTATTATGTTTAGTATATGTAATTTATACTGATGCAATCGAAGTTTGTGTGTTTTAGTATGTGCATAACTTCGGTTTGCGCACACTTTTTTATTTACGGAGGCAAATAAAATGAAAAAAAGTCTATCGATTTTGTTGTCAGTTCTTTTGCTGTTGAGCATCCCCCTATCAGTCACTGCAGCAACAGAGGGTTATTATACCTATGGAATTGAAAGCGATGAAGCAATCGTTTGGAAGGTTGACACTTCAATCAGCGGTGATATTATAATACCGTCAACTCTTGGCGGTTATCCTGTAACAAAACTTGACGAAGATGCGTTTCAGTATTGCAAAAACATCACAAGTGTCACTTTCCCGGACACTATTAGTTCCCTGCGTGAAGCCTGCTTCTACGGTTGCGAAAGCCTTAAAAGTATAACAATACCTTGTATGTTCGGCAATTATGCTTTTGCATTTTGCACAGGACTTGAAAATGTGGTACTTCCGGAAGATTTATACGGTATCAACAATTATGCATTCAGGGGATGTTCAAGCCTTACCGGCATCACTTTACCGGACAGTCTCACTTCAATCGGAGAAGGCGCATTCAGTCTTTGCTCTGAACTTAAAAGTATGACCATTCCGGGAAAAGTTACAACTATCCGTGATATTACATTTGAAAAATGTAGCAAGCTTACAAGCATTGTCATACCCCAAAGTGTTACTTCTATCGGCACTTCGGCATTTGCTGATTGTAGCAACCTTACAGATGTATACTATTCCGGCTCAAAAGAACAATGGGAAAGCATACAAATCTCGTCATATGGCAACAACTGCTTGGCAGATGCAACAATTCACTATAACTACAATCCGAATCACTCTCACAATTTTTACTCGGAAGTCATCGTTCCATCAACTCACACAACAGAAGGTTTGATGATGTTTACCTGTGAATGCGGTACATCCTACAAAGAGCCTATTGCTAAACTTGAAGGTCACACTTACTCTTCCGTAATCACAACTCCCTCTACTCATACCAAAGAAGGTATCCTTACATATACCTGTGCTTGTGGCGACAGTTACACAGAAACAATCGAAAAGCTCGCAGGGCATACTTATGAAGGAGTTGTAAAAGAACCTACTTGCACTGCAAAGGGTTACACAACATATACATGTGAATGCGGTGACAGTTATGTCAGTGATTATGTTGATACGGCTGAGCATAAAGATACCAATGGTGACGAATTCTGTGATCACTGCGATGAATTCCTTGGCGTTGAAGAAGACGAAAACAGTTGTTCACACATCTGCCATAAGTCAGGCTTTATGGGCTTTATCTGGAAGATAATAAACTTCTTCTCTAAGCTCTTTGGCACAAATCCCGTATGTGAATGCGGTGCAGTTCATTATTAAACAAACTTTAAGGGAACGGTAAAAACCGTTCCCTTTGTTCATTTCTCAAGCAGCTCGATATATTTGTATATTGTTGTTCAGCTCATATCACAAACCCTTGCGAACTCTGATACATTTAAGTGCCGTTTTTATATGAGGGATAGTGTTAAACAACCACACCAAAAACTGAAAAATAATATCAAAAAAACATACTGAAAAACCACGAAAAAGTAATGATTTACGCCATAAGGCGGGCTTGACATGCAAGGGGTCGGTGGTTCAAGTCCACTTGTCTTCACCAAAAAATTCCGTTCGAAAGAACGGAATTTTTTTATCCTCTCCGCTAAGCGGGTTGCATATAATCACACATCGGAAAACATATCCACACAACAAATGCGGTCTTTCCTGATTTTCAGGAAGCTACGTTTTTCATACCCCTGAATTTATATAAATCTCCACAAAAATATACAACAATTCCCTCAAATTCATTGCAGTCCCCCGCTTTTTGTGATATATTGAGTTTATGTGAATCATACAAATTCCCTGATTACATCGTCTTTTATTTTACGGAGGAATAATTTATGAAAAAATCTGCTTTGACATGTATTATCTCAATTATTTTAGTAGTCGCACTCTCACTCTCCGCAACTGCCGTAACACTTGGGGATATGGACGGCGACGGAAAGGTTACCTCTGCCGACGCAAGAATAGTATTAAGAATCGCAGTCGGCTTGGATGCACCCGCCAAGAACATCTGCGAGCATAAATATGAAATTATCGCTGTCGAAAAAGCCGCAACCTGTCAGTCAACGGGCATTGCAGTAATGATATGCTCATATTGTACGAACACCTACAAAACAAGCATCCCCGTTGCCGATCACATGTGGCTCAATGCAACCTGCACCGCGCCCAAAACCTGCTTCATCTGCGGTCTTACAAGCGGTGAAGCAACAGCACACACACTGAAGGACCATGCCTGCATAAACTGTAATTATGTTGAGGAATATAACGGACCGGTAGAATTAAAACTGCTTGAAAGCCAATCCTTGCCATTCACCGCATCTGAGCATATAACAATCACAAAAATCTCAATAACAAGAATTCCCTATACCGGAACCTGGCACAATCAACCGCAGAAATATAAATATGTGGTAAAAGCCGAGGGCAAAATGTCCGACAACATTGTAAACCAGATTTACTTCAACCGATTCTTAATAACATATGTTTCCGACACAAACAGCGACAACAGATACTACCCGCTGAAAACAGAAGAATTACCCGGTGACAACATCAGCTGCACTGTTTCAATTGACCAAAACAATAACTTTACTTATTACTGCGAGCAATATAATATTCTTGCCGCTTATGATGAATTTTTCATCAAAGTAAGCTAAGTAACCCCGAAGCTCCCCTCTCACCAGACATAAAAAGGAACGGTAGACGCCGTTCCTTTTTTCTTATTTTCCCGTTCATCCCAAAATACCCTTTTTATCATCAAAAAACAAGGTGCGGAAATGACAGTTTTTTCATTCTTTGGGGTGTATTATTTTTTTAACTAAAAAATAAGGATGAAAAAAATGGAAAAACTGAAAGGCCTTGTAAGCACGGGCATAATTAAGGGCAGACTGCCGCTGATAAAAGCAATTCTTCTTCAGACAGGCTCATTCATAGTAAGCTTTCTTTTTTCGGGAATTTCCTTTGCAGGGGGCATTTCACCCTTTGCAACGGGCTTTCTCGGCGGAATCACCGATAAATACATAATCACCGCGTCCCTTGGTGCGGCGGTAGGATATATTACCTTTTTCGGACTGTTCGATTCCCTGCGCTTTGTGGGTGCGGTGGTAATAATCTGCATTCTGCGACTTTTCATTGAGCCGAAAACCCGACAGAAGCACAAGGCAATACTTACTCTGTCCGTCACCGCCACGGGAAGCTTCACGGTGTCCCTCTGCGTTTTCCTTGCGGTGAATACCGAGGGTGCATATCTTATTATGTGTATATGCGAGGCTCTTATTGCATCCGCCTTTTCCCTTTTCATATTAAGGCTTCAGAGTGTGGCTGAAAAAAAAAGGCAGGGAGGCTTTCTTACAACCGCCGACACGATTTCCGCAGTTTTCACGGGCTGCGTTTTTCTTTTAGCACTTGAAAATCTCACCTTATACGGCTTTTCTCCCGCAAGATGCACGGCATATTCCGCTATTCTTCTTTTAGCTCTTTCAAAAAAGGAGTCTGCATCGGCTCTTGCGGGGATATGCTGTGCACTTACCCTGGGTTTTTCCGACACCCAGCCCCAGCTGATGGCAGGCTTTATTCTGTCGGGACTTACCACGGGAATCAGCGGTGCCTACGGTAAAATCCCTATAGCAATATCCCTTGTGCTTTCAACAACGCTCACACTGATTCTCAAGGGCGAGCCCGACACCGCAATAATCGCCGTGGGTGAAGCGGTCTTCTGTGCAATGTTTTTCGTTTTCATTCCGGAAAAATATCTGCTTACAATAACAGAAAAATTGATTCCCGCCTCAAGCCGTGACACCAACGCGAAAAAACTGCAATACATAAGCTTCAATCTTATGCGCTCAGCAAAGGCAGTGCGGGACATTTCACGGACCGTGAGTGCAGTATCCGCCTTTCTCGGCAAGGCGGACAAGCCCGACTACAGCACCATCCCCGTTGCAGTAAAGGAGGACATCTGCCAGGGATGCAACAAATATGATTTCTGCTGGAACAAATGCGGGGACATTTCAAAAAAGGCTTTTTCCGAGGCAAACAGATATCTTATGAAAAATGAAAAGCTTCTTACCGAGGATCTCCCCGAAAGGCTCACTCTTATCTGCCGTATGCCCGATAAAATTGCCCACAGCTTCAACAAGGCATATCTTGAGCAGGGCGCAAAAATCATTGCCCGCCATGAGATATCCGAGGCAAAGCGGGCGGCGGCAAAGCAGTTTTTCTCAATAGGGTCAATTCTTGAGGATGCGGCAGACAGGCTGTGCAGTCTCCCCGAAGCCGATTCCGCCTGTGAAGCGGCACTTACCCCTGTTTTCAGGTCTGCGGGCTTTTCGGTTTCGGGCATCTGCCATCAGAAGGAAGGCTCGGGAAAAAGCATACTTGAGGTTTTTTGCTCCGATACTCCCGCAGAATATGACAAGGAGCTTCTTCTTGAAAAAATCTATGAAATCACGGGGACAGACTTCCTTCCCCCCGTGGTTGACGAATACTCCGACAACGGCACTGTGCTTTGCTTCTGCGAAAGGGGAAGGCTGAATATTTCATATTTCACCGCCACCCACACGGGAGCGGGAGAGGAATTTTCGGGAGACACCGCACGGTGCTTCTATGACGGCAGGGGCAGCTTCTGCACGGTATTGAGTGACGGCATGGGCTCGGGCACACGCGCCGCAGTTGATTCTGTTATGACCTGCAACCTTATGTCACAGCTTTTAAGGGCAGGCTTTTCGGCAGACACCGCACTTGAAGCGGTAAACTGCGCCCTGTTAATCAAATCTGCCGAGGAAACCCTTTCAACACTTGACATTTTAAGCATTGACACCGAAACGGGGCTTTGCCGCTTTTTCAAGGCAGGAGCAGGCTTTTCTGTAATTCAGAAGAAGGAAAAAACTCTCATTGTGGAAAAAAGCTCACTGCCGCTGGGCATTTTAGAGGAGGTCGCCTTTCAGAAAAGTGAAATCACCCTGTCAGCGGGAGATATTGTACTCATCATGTCCGACGGAGCAGGGACTATCCCCCATGTAAGCTTCAGAGAGCTGCTTCGGAAAAACAGAGGTCTTTCCGAAAAGGAGCTTGCCGAAGCCATTGTAAACGAGGCATTGTCCCTTTCAATATCGGGCAGGCACGACGACATCACCGTGACCTGCATAAAAATTTCATAAAGCGAAAACACATGCACTTCTTTTTTTGCTTTATTTTCTGTAATATTAAAAAAACATATGTACAAACAGGAAAATATTTGCTAAAATAATTTTATCTTTAATCAAGGAGTGCTTAAAATGAAAAAGGCATTAAGTATAATTCTTGCAATTACCCTTATTCTTTCAGTATTTTCAGTAATCTCTTTTGCGGATGAGGCTGAAAAATCTTCTGCTCTCGGCTTTGCGGTGGCTTCCGACCTTCACTACAATGTGCCCGAGGAAGAGCTCACAAAGACAAACGACCATGAAATTTTCTGGTACGCTTCAAGACGCGCCGCAATGGACAACGAAAGCGGTGCTATCATTGATGAGCTTCTTCGTCAGTGTGCAGAGGATGACACTGTGGAATACCTTCTTATCCCCGGAGACCTTGCAGACAACGGCAGAACCGTATGGCAGGAGCACTACGATGTTGCGGCAAAGCTTCAGAAATTTGAAGAAGAAACAGGAAAGTCCGTATTTGTTATCCCCGGCAACCACGATATGGGTGCCGCAGATATCGACTTCAAGGTTGAAAACTTCGTTGAAACCTATGCTGATTTCGGCTATAACGAGGCTCTTACAACACTTGAAAGCACAGCTTCATATACTGCTGACCTCGGCGACTCCTACCGCCTTATCGCTCTCGACAGTAACGACCCCTCAAAGTCAACTGAAGACGGCATGAGCATCAAGGAGGTAATGTGGGTTCTCGATGAAGCAAAGAAGGCAAAGGCAGACGGCAGATATCCCGTGCTTATGATGCACCACAACCTTCTTGACCACCTTCCCATGCAGAGACTTATAAGCCGTAACTTCATTGTAAGATTCCACTATACAACCGCAACTCTTTTTGCAGACGCGGGCATTCAGCTTGTTTTCTCGGGTCACGAGCATTGTTCTGACGCAACAAGCTACACAACACCCCTCGGTAATGTGATTTATGACTTTGCAAACACCGCTCTTTCAATGTATCCCCTTCAGTATAAGGTTTTCTCCCTTACAGACGAGGAAATCACATACGAAACAAAGACCATCGACAATATCGACACCTCCTCCTTTGAATCAGTCAAGGGCTACACACAGGCACAGTTCGATGCTATGAACGCAGGCCTTAATGCTTACGCAAAGGGCTATCTCAAGGCAGGTATTCAGTACAGACTTGAGCTCTCTCTTTCAATGGAAAAGATGGGAATTGAAGAAGGCTCTATCTTCTATCCCCTTGTAAACACAGCAGTAGGCGGCCTTGTTGATATTCTCCGCATGCCCCTTTACGGTGAGAACTCTGTTCAGGAGCTTGCAAAGCAGTACAGCATCGAAATTCCCGACTCCGACTATGAAACACCCTGGGATCTTGCTACAGAGCTTGTAGCCTGGCACTATGCAGGCGAAGAGCCCTTTGAGGTACAGAGCACAGAGGTTAAAATACTTCTTCGCACAGTTTCTCTTATCCTTAAAAGTGACCTTGCAACAGTAAGCGATGAAATCTTCCTCGGTGCGGCAAACGCACTTATCGCAAGCATGGGCGGCACAGGCACCATGACACAGGATATAAAGAAGCTTACAGGCGAAATCTTCGGCGGTATCAGCGCAGGCGAATATTTCATAACAGCACTTATCTCTCCCCTTCTTTATGAGTTTGCATTCGACGGTGACGGTGTACCCGACAACAACGGCTCCATGGCAGGCTACGGCGCACAGGATAACGGCAGCAACATTCTCACAAGCATCTCCAATGCGGTAAACAAATTAATGCTTTATATCGAAAACTTCTTCATCATCTACGCAAAGATTTTCGGCATCGGCAGATAAATAAATCAACGGAAGGTACTTTACGGTATCTTCCGTTTTATTTTTACGGGCTTTTCCTTGCCAAATATTTTTCACTGTGCTATACTTATTTCATAATAATAAGGAGTTGATATTATGAGCAACAGAACCTATATCCCCTTCGGTGAATGGGAAGCTCCCTCAAAGCAGACCGAATACACCGAGCCTACCCGCCTTCTTGACTACGACGGAACCCTTCTTGCAAAGGGCTGGGCAAGACACAATGTTTTCGACTATGACCGCAGCTGCTCCAATCCTAAAATGAGAAAAAAGGAATGGGATTTCTACCAGCTGGGCAACGAAAACTTTATGGTACAGATCTCATTTGCAAATATATCAATCGGCGGCTATGTTTCCGCAGTGCTGGTTGACCTTAAAAAGGGAAAGAAAATTGCAGACGGCACCGCACTTTTCCTCGGCGGCGAAAGCAAATACATCCTTCCCCCCAAGGGAGATGTGCCCAACTACTTTGAAGCAAAGGTCGGCAAGGCTCATGTAATTTTTGATACCCGCGAAAACCGCCGTAACCTTTACTTCAAAAAGCCTTACAAGGGCTCCTTCATTGAGTGTAATTTCACAATGGATATCCCCGAGGGACTTGAAAACATCACAACAGTTCTTCCCTTCAAGGAAAACCCCAAAAAGTATTTCATGACCACAAAGCAGAACTGCATGCCCTGTGAGGGTACCTTCAAGGTAGGAAACACAGTATATGAATTCAAGAAGACCGATACCTTCTGCGCTCTTGACTGGGGCAGAGTAAACACACCTCATGAAATGGTATGGTACTGGGGCAACGGCCCAACATATCTTAAGGATAACGAGGGCAAAAAGCATCTTTTCGGCTTTGAAATCACATGGGCAATCGGTGACGAAAGCAATGCTACCGAAACCGCTATCTTCTACGACGGCAAGGCTCACAAGTTCGGCGCAGTTGATGTTGAAACCTTCCCCAAGCCCGATAAGTTCATGAATGACTGGAAATTCATTTCCGAGGACGGAAGATTCAACCTTACAATGACTCCCTACTATGACCACCATTCCGACACAAATATTCTCAACCTTGCAAGAATGCACACACATCAGGTGCACGGCTTATGGAACGGTACTGTTGTACTCGACGACGGCACAGTGCTTGAAATCAAGGATATGTACGCATTCTGCGAATATGTAGAAAACAAGTGGTAAAAGCAAAATAACAGCATACGGTGCAGACTGCAGTAAAAGCAGCCTGCACCGCATTTTTTTGAGTAAATCATAATTTATCAACGCAAGCGGCGCAAAAGCCAACCTGTTTGACGCACAAAAAATAAAAAAATGGTAACAGCCACAACTGAATTTTTATAAGAAATTGAAAATTGATACCCTGTAAAGGTATAACAGTGCTTTGTTTTCACCGCTTCGC
>JAZUCC010000013.1:0-38893 GCA_045638965.1 Acutalibacteraceae bacterium
CCTTGTAGACTACGAGGTTGATAGGCTGCGTATGTAAGCACAGCGATGTGTTCAGTTAAGCAGTACTAATAGGTCGAGGGCTTGACCTCTTTACTTGGTTCTTCTTCATATTCATTGTTCAGTTTTGAGGGTGTGTTTCAAAACAGTTAAAAGTACCGTGTACATCATGTACACGGTTTTTTTTATATTCAATATAAATTGTTCTTTTAATCTCGGCAATCTGAAGCTTTTCCTTTCTTATTTCCTCATTTCTGCCCTCTTCAGCCTGCTTACGGTAATATTCCTTATAATGCTGCTGCTGATATTTAAGCTTATCTGCGTACTTATCTGCAATGGTCTTCACTGTGTCCGTAATACCAAGCACCTCGGAAAGAATTTCTTCTGCCTTTATAAGCGCCGCATGCTCAAGGTCTGCCCTTGTTTTAACTCCGAGGATATCTGTGTAGAATTCCGTCCACGGCTGAATCGACTGCCAGGCATTAAGAATCTCGTAAAGCTGATGATAAATATCAACGTCTTCCTTGAAAAGCGAAGGAAAACGCTCCGTAAGCTCTGCATAGAAATCGTCAAGGGCTCTTCCCGTTCTGTTGCCTTCTGTGTAGGGCTTGATTTTAATCTTGCCGGCGCAGGCACGGTTGAGATTCCTTGCATTGGTGTATTCCTCAACGTACTGGTCGTAAACCTCCTGTGACACATAAACGGTTTCTTCTCTTGACATTTTGCGGAATTCCTCATACTCACGGCATATCATCATTCAGCACCTTACCCGTGCTGATGATTTCTTCCGCAATCACTCTGACAGTGGAAATAAACTGCTTTGTATCAAGGTTTCCGTCGTGGGCCGCCCACACAAGGTCGTTAAGAGTGTCCGCAAGCTCTGTAGCCTTTACATCACTTCCCTTGGTGTGCTCTCTTGCAAGCTTCAATAAAGCCTCATATTTAGGAATAAGTCCGCCTGTAACTTCCTCTTCACGGGTGATGTTTGCACGGCGAAGCTTCCCGATGTGTTCCTCAACCTCGTTTATAATATCCTCGTGCACCTGATTTTCATACATCTTGGCTCGGATATCCTCCCAGGCATCCCCCAGGCGCTGACGAGAATATTTTGTCTTGACATCCACAGCAGACTGTGTTACATTATCGGTGACAGATGTTTCTGCACTACGTTGGGGGCTTTCGCTCGCCATAGTAACAGAAGCGTCTGTTATTTTTTTTGAGTAAATGTTCCTCAAATCATATAATACAGATGTACCATTATTTCTTATTGCTACAATTACATCTGCAGCATATCCGTTATTGCCAACACGATAATATACGTTACCTCTTGCAAATTCAACGATATCATCTTTTCTAATATGTGACGGCTCTTCTCCAATCCAATTTCTTGCGGCTACAATGATTTCATCAGCATTTGCAATTGTTTTTAACTTATCATCATAAAGCTGAGGATCCTTTTTCAAAAAGCTGTTTGCAGATTTAGAACGGCGCCATTCATCATTTGTAGTTTTATTAATCTGTATCCGCTGACCGTTCACAGATATAAGATTATTAAAGCGGTCTTTTATGATTCTTGCAATAGTGCTTGCGTGAGATTCTCCGTCCCTCGCATCAAACAAATCAGGATTCACATCAACAAACTTATTGCCGTCAGTATCTGTCTTTATATCAAACGACAACACTTCGCCTTCCGCAAATACAACATCCGTCCTGTCTATATCAGGGCGGCTTTCTTTTCTTGCTTCATCAGATCGCCAATGCCTTAAAGTGGCATCCCTTGCTTCAATCTCGCCTGCGGTTCTCTCATAAAGCTCTGCAGGACTCGGAAGACGTGATTCAAATTCTGCAATTGCCTTTTCGCAATTTTCAATTTCACGGGCATATCTTGAATTCTTCTTAAAGCTTTCAATATCATCCCAATGCTGCGCCAGTGTCTTCTCTTTTGAAACAACCTGCTTCATTGACTCGTTGACATATTCTGTGAAACCGATATCCTTCAGCCACATATCAAGGTTATTGCGCATATTCCTGAGTGACTCATAGTCTTCCTTATAAACCGCTTCCCAATATGATTTACTTGAACCGTTTGTAAAGCCTTCAATATCCTGTATTGCATGCTGAATCTCGTGAACAAGAGTCTTTGTAAGCTTTGTCTTATCAAGCTTAAGGTTTTTACTGATGCTTATTTCCTTGAAAACAGGATTATATGCGCCTCTCGCTTCGATATCGTCAAAGTATATCTTAATATCCTTTAACTGCGGATATGCCTCAAATAACGTAGGATGATGTATAAGCTCACCTAACGTCTTCGGTGCAAGACTGACACCCTCAAGATTCTTATCAAGAGTAAGCAGCTCCTGCATCTCTTCTTCTGTGGCTGTCATATTGATATATGCCTTATCAACCAACTGGGTATATCTTCTGATGTCAGGATTGGAAGAGAACAGCCCTCTTGTGTCTATTACAATATCCCTGTCACTTATTTCAAAGCGCCACTTATTGTCATAGCCTCTGAACCAGCCTGTCTGCTGTCTTATCTCTTCAGCGGTGGACTTGCCTACATCCTCAAGCCTTATTGCATACTCAAGAGTCTTGACATCTGCAGTCTTTGCCTTTACCCCTGCATAGGAATATTTAGTCGAGCTTTTCTCCTTGACATCAGTCTCATTCTGTGATATAGTACTCTTCGCAAGGCTGATGATTCTTGACCGCTCGGAAGGTTGAATTCCGACTCGGGTAAGAAGCTCATCAGCCTTATTTTTATCTGTTATCACAAACTGACCATTTTCTGCATATTTTTTTATTAGCTCTACAAAATCATCCAGCGGATAAACACTTTTCGGCTGATGAATATCATCATTATCCATCTTCATATCCTTGTGTATGCCTACTATGACATAGGACGGCTGTCCTTTTGTATCAGACATCAATTCGTTGGTAATAATTGTTAATTTATCGTTGTTATCAACAAACATAACAGCTTCTTCTATTAAAACAGGAAGCTTTTTGAATGTTTTAAGCTTTATTCCGTGTCTGGAATAATTCTTATTGTTAGCAGATTCTCTTCTCGATTTTCTGTAATCGCCCTGATGCATCGCCAAAGGCTTATCCGAAAGACCTATTGAAAGGAGATTTGCCGTTGCATCTCCGATAAACAAAGCATCGCTTCTTGCAAGAGTACCGTTTTCTGCTTTTTCTACCTGTTTACTATAAGACATTGTCCGTGTCTTTTTTATAGATGCCTTTACCCCACCGTCACTCTCGGTGGGCTTTTTTGTTTTTCCGACCTCATTAAGCGCCGTCATAAACATATCAGCAATATAATCAAGCTGCTCCACAGGAGTCTCAACCGCAGCTCTCACCGTCTTGTCGGTGCCGGCATAAAGCTTCATTTTCTGTCTTATTTCATTAAGGAATTCCTTCAGGCGTGTAACAAGCTTCTTCAGGAAGCTTGTTTCTTCAGCGGAAGCCTCGTCCACAATCTTTCTGATGTTGTTTGCACTTGAAAAAGCAACACTTAAATACTGCGCCGCAATCTCTTCAAGAATCTCCGCTTCACTGCATCCCTCATAAGCTTCAGCTACCTCACGGTATATCCCCTCAAAGTCATACTTACTGTCAGACTTCAGCACTTATAAAACCGTATTCTGAATTTGTTGCAGTTAGATATTCTTTAATAATATGATAAATTAAATAAATCAAGTATTGAAAAAATATCAGAAATATGATAGTATTATTTAAAATAAAGCAGAAAGAAGAGTAGAAAAAATGAAAAAGATTTTGGCAGTTATACTCGGTGTTATTATGATGCTTTCCTGTATTTCACTTTTTGCAGGAGCTAAGGAAACCGATAAGACGCTTCAGTTCGGTGATGACGGAAAGTTCACAATTTTACAGTTTGCCGATATTCAGGACGGTTATCCTCTTATGATGATCACAAAGAAGCTTCTTAAGGATACCATTGCTAAGGTACAGCCCGACCTTATTGTTCTTACAGGTGACAATATTTCAGGCGGTAGCACAACAACAAAGGTAATCACCCGTGCAGCGATCAATGAGTATATGAGCATTTTTGAAAAGGCCGGTATTCCTACTGCTGCTGTTTTCGGAAATCACGATGATGAAAGTGCTCTTGCAGATAAGGATTTTCAGATGTCCGTTTATGAATCATACGATTGCTTTGTAGGCTATAATGAGGGTGATGCTATTCCCGGTGTAGGCACTTACAATCTTCCCATTATGTCTTCAGACGGTGAGAGAATTGCTTTTAATATCTGGATGACAGACTCAGGCACATATAACACAGAAAACAATCTTGAAGGCTATGCTTGCACTACAAAGGAGCAGATTGCTTGGTACGTTGAAAAGTCAAATGAACTTAAGGCTGCTAACGGCGGTGATCCCGTATATTCAATAAACTTCCAGCACATTATTGTTCCCAATATTTTTGATGCACTTGTTGAATGTGAAGAGGGCACTGCAGAATCCGTTCCTTACGGTAATGGCTTTGTTACACTTCCCGAGGGTGTTGAAGGTCATCTTCATGAGACTCCCTGTCCTCCTAACTATTCAAACGGACAGTTTGAGGCATTCGTTCAGCAGGGTGATGTGATTGCAACTGTTTCAGGTCACGACCACAAGAATGATTTCGTAATCAATCATCAGGGTGTTGATATCATTAATACTCCCGGTGTTGGCTTCAGCTCATACAACGATGAAACTGTAGGCTCCCGTGTATTCGTTATTGATGAAAACGATCCCACAAGCTATGAAACATATGTAGAAGGCTACTTCGATGTATATGGTGATGACGAGGAAGCTCTTTACAGATATCAGGCGTATTCAAGAACCACAGACGATTTAACAAAGTTTGTTGCATGGTTCAAGATGGTATTTGTTATGATCAGCAAAATGTTCTGATATTGAACGGATAAAAAAGATTAAGGCATAGGACTGAATAAGTCTTATGCCTTTCTTGTTATATCCCGATTGTGATGATTTCAAAGGGCTTATATGCCACCTCGCAGGTTTCACACTGTGTATCTTCAAGGAAATCAAGCACCTTTACGGGAGCATCGAAGGAAAGCTTTCCTCTTGCCCCTGAACATTCGGCAAAACGAAGTACTGTCATATCTGAATTTTCTGCTTTTTTTACACTTTGAAGAATTAGATTTCTGTCTCCGAGAAGACATTTGGGCACAGATGCTACATCTGCTTTTACAAGAGGTTCATTAAAAATGAGAGCCTCTTTATTGATTTCACCGTAAGCAATGCCCTCGTGGGGGAATATTTCATAGGTGAAATTGTGATGTCCGAGGTCTGAAAGGGGATCGGGGCGCTCTGTAGCACGAAGCAGGGAAAGAGTAATTTCTTTTTCAGATACGCCGACACCGTATTTGCAGTCATTTATAACAGCAATTCCTGCGCCTGTTTCCGACAGGTCAAACCATTTGTGGTGACAGCACTCAAAACGAGCCTGCTGCCATGTGGTATTGCGGTTCATTTCGCGTCTGATGAAGCCTGCAGATGTATCGCAGACCAGCTCACGGGTGAGAATATTGCAGTTGAATGCGGCTTTGACAAGCTTGTGGAATTCCTGCCAATCGACAATATTTTCAACCTCAATTTTTCTTGAAGATTTAAAGACACGGATTTTTCTTTCCCATGTGCATTTGTCGGTTTTCTGAATAACGGAAAATTCCGCAGTCTCACCGTCTGCCTTTGAAAAGGAAAGAGGCCGGCTTATGTCAAAGGAAAGCTCTTTGTCCTTATAATCGGGGAGAATGTCCCATGCATCATAAACACCGGGACGGTCATCATAAATTTTAAGCTTATTGAAGTCACCGTCTGTCCATTCGCGGGCAAGAGCTTTATCGAAAAGGGAAGCGAAGCTGCCGTCTTCATTGAATATAATTTTATAAACGGGTGTTTCAATATTATTTCCGTTAAGCTTTATCCATGAAATATCACTATCGGGTTTAATGAAACTACCCTGTGAAAGGGGTGCAAAATCGGTGCGGCAGTATGTACCGGCCTTGCCTTCACGGATGAAGATGCCATTTTTATTTTCAATAAATTCGATATTGCTTCTTTCAATGTTCAGGGGATTAAAGAGGGCTTCACCCGAGCCGATAATATTGTCAAGCGCACGGTCAATTTCAATATAATCCTTCATGCAGTCTCTGAAAACAGGAGTGATGTGACTGCCCGGAAGAATATCGTGGAATTGATTTACAAGGAATTTTTTGTAAAGCTCACGAAGCTGTTCAGCGGGATATTCAGAGCCGTTTTGCGCACGGAGTGTTGAAAGAAGCTCGGCGAGACGGAATTTGTTTTCAAGCTTGCGGTTATACTTTTTGATGTCGGATTTTGTTGTGAATGTGCCTCGGTGCATTTCAAGGTATAATTCACCGTCCCACACATCAAACTTATGCTCGCTGTTGAAGTTTTCGTGCAGGAATTCCTTACAGGTGATGTGTCGGGTTTCGGGCATTACGGAAAGCTTATTGAAGCGGTGCATAAGCTCAATCATTTCTTCGGTTGCACCCGAGCCACCGTCACCGTAGCCGAACATTGAAAGGGTTTGAGTATCGGTGTGCTTATCCTGAAATGCTTCCCAATTTTCAACTACCTGTGAAGGCTCGTTCCATGTTATGAAGTGGGTGGGAGGCACGCAGGCATAGACCTCGCTGCCGTCAATTCCACGCCATATAAAATTGTTGTGAGGGAAGCGGTTGGTGTCATTCCACGTGCTCATTTTGTTTGAGATGAAATAATTCACACCACTCTTTTTAAGTATCTGCGGTAAAATCCAGGAGTTGCCGAAAACATCGGGGAGGAAGCAGGAATCAACGGTAATACCGAATTTTTCCCTGAAATAGTGCTGACCGTAAAGGCATTGACGTATAAGGCTTTCGGCAGAGGGAACATTGCAGTCAGGCTCAACATACATTGCGCCTACAATTTCAAACTGCCCGTCGGCGATTTTTTTCTTAAGCTCCGAAAATACCTCGGGATAATATTTTTCAACGGTTTCATAGGTATATGCCTGTGTGTGGGCATAGCGGAAGTCGGGATATTTATCCATAAGGCGCATCTGGATAAGAACAGTGCGCAGATTCTTCTGTACTGCGTGGATTCTTCTCCAGTAATAGGCAATGTCGAGATGGGAGTGGCTTATGAGGGCGACCTTGCCTGAGCCGCGGAAGGTTTTGTCTGCATAGATATTTTCTTCAATATAGTCGATTGCCTTTTTTGCATCGGCATCTGTTATGTTGTCGTAATCAATGAGGTTAAGTGCCTTGTCCAATCGGTTTATAATAATTGATACATATTCCTCGGGAAACTGACCGCTTGAAATAATATCTGTGAAAATTTCGAGGTCGTAGCACAAGGATTTTATATTTTCATTTAATGTTACAAGGAAAAAACCTGTGAATTCCTGACGACAGCCACGTCTTTCAAGGGTTTCGGGATTTCTTTCATCGTCGGGCTTTGAACGGTTGAAGCCTTCGGTTTCAATTAAAATTTTATTATTCTCAACAAAGGCTGATACAGGGAAGGTTTCGCGGTTGGGATCAACACCGCCTGCATATTTGCCGTTGATTTTTACTATCATTTCACTTGCGGTTTTGAAATAAAAATAATAATCCTCACCCTTAAGCTCCTCGGGAAGAGTAGCCTCGCATTTCAGAAAGGCACTGCCGTCGGGGGTATAGAAAACATCCCCGATATTAAGAGGTGAATAGTCATCATCGTAAAATTCATATTCGTTTTCGCTTATCTGATGAGCCTGACGGATGTAAACAGGAGAGAGTGGATACATTTTTTTGTAAATGCATTTTTTCAGCCATCCGTAACGAAGCTCTATATATTCCTCGGGACGCATTGAACGTCTTATAACCTTTATATGTGCCATATTTCTTCCTCACTTATCCCAGAAAAAAGGTTTTTTTCTGACTGCTTCAAGTGTTACTTGCATACCTTTTTCATTTTCGATTCTTTCCTCGCACCATTCAAGGCACAGAGAAAGCTTGTGACATTTTGAGCATTCACCACGGGCGATAACTTTAATTTTGTTGCCCTGCTGTGAGAGGAATTCAATATATCCGCCGTCCCCCTGAAGCAAGGGGGAAAGAGTATTGTTTATGTAGTCCTTCATACAGAAAATTACCTTTCATAAGATAAATTAAGTTTATCATATTCCGAATAAAATCGCAATAAAAAAAGACGGAGATGTAAAAACAAATCCGTCTTAAAAATTTATTCTGTAATTTTAAGTGCACCTGTGGGGCAGACCTCGGCACATTTTTTGCAATCCATACAGATTGATTTAATGTCAACGTTTCTGAATTCGGGTGCAATTACCGTGTCAAAGCCACGACCTATAAGACCTAAAATCCCTTTACCTGCAATATCCTCACAGGCTCTTACACAGAGACCGCAGAGAATACACTTGTTCTGATCGCGGAAAATTACCTCAAGCTTGTTTTCTTTGAAGCCCTTGTGGAATTTACCGCAGAATTTCTTGCAGTCTGTACAGTATTCATCGGCATATTTAATAAGCCTGCAATTGCCGTAATCGTGACATCCGCAGGAAAGACAGCGTGAGGCTTCTTCCTGTGCCTGTTCTGCACTGAAGCCGAAATTGATTTCATTGAAATCCTTTCTTCTGTCCTCGGGTGCTCGGTGAGGCATTTTGATTCTGGGATGCTTTTCGTATTCGCTGAACATATCTTCCGTTACGTCAATCTTTGAAATGACGGGAGCTTTGAAGGGAATCTCGATTCCGTCAAGGTAAGCATCAATGAATTTTGCGGCTTCATTTGCTTCTGCAATAGCCCTTATAGCAATTGATGCACCTGCATTTGATGTGTCGCCTGCAGCAAACACACCCTCGGTTGAAGTCATATATGTCCTTTCGTCAGCGGCAATTGTGCCTCTCGGAGTGGTTTCAATTTCTTCAAAGCCTGCACTGTCATTTTTCTGACCGGCAGCAATTATAATTGAATCAAGCTCAAGTGTTATGAATTCACCCTCAACGGGGACAGGGGAGCGCCTGCCCTTTTCGTCGGGCTCGCCAAGAGTCATAACCTGAAGTCTGACGCCTGTTACCTTACCGTCTGTGCCGAGAATTTCAGCGGGATTTGTAAGGAAGCGGAAAATTACGCCCTCTTCCATTGCTTCTGTAATTTCAATATCCTCGGCAGGCATTTCATCCCTTGTTCTTCTGTAGATGATGCTTACCTCTTCGGCGCCGAGGCGGACTGCGCTTCTGCATGCATCCATTGCGGTGTTACCGCCGCCGACAACTGCAGTTTTCTTTCCTATTGCGGGCTTTTCGCCAAGGGCTACTGCTCTTAAAAAATCAATACCGCCATATACACCCTCAAGGTCTTCACCCTTGCATCTTATGGAGCTGCTCTTCCATGCACCGTTTGCAATTAAAACTGCATCGTGCTTTTCTCTGATTTCCTTTATTGTTATATCCTTGCCTATGGTGCAGTTGTTAAGCATTTCTACACCGAGGGAGCTGATTTCTGCAATTTCAGCATCAAGCACCGACTTCGGGAGACGGTATTCGGGGATGCCGTAGCGCAGCATTCCGCCCATCTTAGGCATTTTATCGTAAATTGTTACCGAATGTCCCTTCTGAATGAGCTGATATGCGGCGGAAAGACCTGCTGGACCGCCGCCGATAATGCCGATGCTCTTGCCTGACTTTTCGGCTACCCCGGGAAGAATGTGCTTTCCTGATTTTAATACTTCATCTGCGGCAAATGCCTTTAAGAATGCAATTGAGATGGGCTCTTCAACATAATTTCTTCTGCAGGCTGTTTCGCAGGGGTGGGGGCAGACTCTGCCGATTGATGCGGGAAGAGATATTACCTCTTTAATGGTGCTTACAGCCTTTTCGTAGTCACCCTCGGCAATTTCCTTTACATATTTCTGACAGTCGGTGTGAGCGGGGCAGTTGAGCTTACAGGGACCTATGCAGTCACCCTTGTGGTCACCCATAATAAGCTCGAGAGCAAGCCGTCTTGCCTTGAGAGCCCTTTCACCCATTGTGTTTATTACCATGCCCTCGCTTACTTTTGCAGAGCATGCACGAAGAAGCTTCGGAGAGCCTTCCATTTCAACAACGCACATACCGCATGCGCCGTAGGGAGACATTTCCTTAAGATAGCAGAGGTTTGGAATTTCAATGCCGTTATTCTGTGCAGCAATTAAAACGGTATCGCCGATAGCTGCAGTAATTTCTTTTCCGTCAATTATAAGCTTTACTTTATCAGACATTTCCTTTACCTCCTTTACCTTACTTCTACTGCGCCGAAACGGCAGACATCCTTACACTGACCGCACTTAATGCAGAGTGCAGTGTCAATTGTGTGTGCTTGTTTTACCGTACCTGAAATTGCACCGACAGGACATTTCTTGCTGCAGAGTGTACAGCCCTTACATTTTTCGGCATCAATGACGAATGTACGAAGTGCAGAGCATTTGCCTGCGGGACAATGCTTTTCGTTTATATGTGCTTCATATTCATTTCTGAAATATTTTATTGTTGTAAGAACGGGGTTGGGGGCAGTCTGACCGAGACCGCACAGCGCGCCTGAACGGATTCCCTCGCAAAGCTCTTCAAGAAGTTCAATGTCGCCTGACTTGCCGTTACCCTCGGTGATGCGGGTGAGAATTTCAAACATTCTCTTTGTGCCTATTCGGCAATGAACACACTTCCCGCAGGATTCCTTTGTTGTGAAATCAAGGAAGAAGCGCGCCATGTTAACCATGCATGTGCCCTCATCCATAACAACCATACCGCCCGAGCCCATAATTGCACCTGTAGCTGAAAGTGCTTTATAGTCAATTACGGTATCAAGAAGTGCTTCGGGGATACATCCGCCTGACGGACCGCCAAGCTGTACTGCCTTGAATTTCTTATCATCACGGATTCCGCCGCCGATATCATATATAACCTCACGAAGTGTAAGTCCCATGGGAATTTCCACAAGACCGCCACGCTTGATTTTGCCTGTAAGCGCGAATACCTTTGTGCCCTTGCTGTTTTCTGTTCCCATTGCAGAGAAGGCTTCGCCGCCGTTTTCAATAATCCAGCTGACATTTGCAAAGGTTTCAACATTATTTATATTTGAGGGCTTGTTCTCATAGCCCTTTTCTGCAGGGAAGGGAGGCTTCAGACGGGGCATACCTCTTTTGCCCTCAAGGGATTCAATAAGTGCGGTTTCCTCACCGCATACGAATGCGCCTGCACCTGCCTTGATTTTAAGACGGCAGGAAAAGCTTGTGCCGAGAATATTGTCACCAAGAAGTCCCTTGCCCGTAGCCTCATCAATTGCCTTCTGAAGACGGATGATTGCAAGGGGATATTCAGCACGGACATATACAAATGCGTGAGTAGCACCGATAGTATAAGCACCGATAAGCATTCCCTCAATAAGTGCGTGCGGGTCACTTTCAATAACGGCACGGTCCATGAATGCTCCCGGGTCACCCTCGTCGGCATTACAGATAAGATATTTTTCCGTACCCTCTGATTTTCTTGCGGCATTCCACTTGAACCATGTGGGGAAGCCTGCACCGCCTCGTCCTGCAAGACCTGAAATTTTTATTTCCTCAATAACATCCTCGGGACTCATTGAGGAAAGCACCTTTTTAAGTGCGGTATAACCGCCGTCTTCTATATAAGCATTGATGCTTTCGGGGTCAATAAGACCGCAGCGACGAAGCGCAATTCTTTTCTGCTTATTGAGAAATATACTGTCCTCTTCACTGATTTCATAGGCTGAAAGAGCATCAATATCATTATTTTTAAGAGCCTTTGCGATGGCGACGGCATTTTCTTCCTTTACTTTTACCAGTCTTTTAAGAAGAAGCTTGCCGTCGTAAATATCAACAATGGGCTCAAGGAAGCACATGCCGATACAGCCTGCAATTCCGATAGAAACCGCACTTCCCTCAAGAGCCGCAGAAAGGGCTGTATGTACCTTTGATGCACCTGCCGCAATACCGCAGGAGCCTTCACCGATAACTATTCTCACTTTGCTTCCCTCCCTTTGATTTCTTTTAATATTTCAATTGTTTTTACGGGAGTGAGTGAGCCGTAGGTTTCCTCGTTTATCATCATAACGGGGGAGAGACTGCAGCAACCGAGACATGCAACACTCTTGAGCGAGAAAAGTCCGTCCTCTGTTGTGTCACCGTCGGAAATCTTAAGCTCCTCGCAGATTGCCTTTTCAATGGAATCTGCTCCGTTTACATGACAGGCTGTGCCCTTGCACAGAAGGATGAGATACTTGCCCACCTTTTTAAGACGGAACTGGGTGTAAAATGTTGCAACACCGAGAACCTTTGCAGGTGAATTTCCTGTTTTTTCAGCTATCTCATAAAGCACATCTGTAGGAAGATATCCGTAGATATCCTGTGCTTTCTGCAGTACAGTAATGAGATTATCACCGTTTTCATTCATTTTATCAAACACATCGGAAAGTAATGTAAGGTCGCTTCCGATACAGTTTTCGCACATTAAAAACCGCTCCTTAAAATAAATTATTATTATTATTTTAACATATTGTTAACATAATTTCTATAGGTGGAATCAAAAAAGTTTTGGAATATTTATGCATAAAAGTGATGAATATATGCATAAAAATGAATAAGGGGGATTTTTTTATATGTTGCCTTGTCATGGTTTATATAATTAATTAATATAAATTGAATAATAAAAATGTATAAAGCAAAAAATGTGTTTTCTGCACTTGACAAAATAATTATAATGATGTATAGTTATGCATATCATTTGAATGCAATTTATTGTTCGGAGGAAAATACAATGGATAAGTCAAAAATCAAAAAGGTTGTTCTTGCATATTCAGGCGGTCTTGATACTTCAATCATCATTCCCTGGCTCAAGGAAAACTACAATAACTGTGAGGTAGTTGCAGTTTCCGGTAACGTAGGTCAGGCTGACGAGCTTGAAGGTCTTGAGGAAAAGGCTATCAAGACAGGCGCATCAAAGCTTTATATTGAAGACCTTACAAAGGAATTTATTGAGGATTATGTATTCCCCTGTGTTCAGGCAGGCGCAAAGTATGAGGATTATCTTCTCGGTACTGCTTTTGCCCGTCCCCCTATCGCAAAGAGAATTGCTGAAATCGCTCTCAAGGAAAACGCAGATGCTATCTGCCATGGCTGCACAGGTAAGGGTAATGACCAGGTTCGTTTCGAGCTTGCTATCAAGGCATTTGCTCCTGATATGCCAATTATCGCTCCCTGGAGAGAATGGGACATCAAGAGCCGTGAAGAGGAAATTGAATATGCGGAAGCACACAATGTTCCCCTTAAGATTAACCGTGAAACAAACTACTCAAAGGATAAGAACATCTGGCACCTTTCACATGAAGGTCTCGATCTTGAGGATCCTGCAAATGAGCCTCTTTACAATAAGCCCGGTTTCCTTGAAATGGGAGTTTCACCCGAAATGGCTCCCGATAAGCCCACTTATGTAAAGATTCACTTCGAGCAGGGTGTTCCCACTGCTATTGACGGTGTTGAAATGGATGCTGTTTCAGTTGTTGCAAAGCTCAATGAGCTCGGTGGTGCAAACGGTATCGGTCTTCTTGACATTGTTGAAAACAGACTTGTCGGCATGAAGTGCCGCGGTGTATATGAAACTCCCGGTGGTGCTATCATTTACAAGGCTCACGAGGTTCTTGAATCCATCACACTTGATAAGGAAACTGCTCACTATAAGTCACTTGTTGCACAGAAGCTTGCAGAGCTTGTTTACAATGCACAGTGGTTCACTCCTCTTACAGAAGCTATTCTTTCCTTCGTTAAGACAACACAGAAGACAGTTACAGGTGATGTAACTCTTAAGCTCTACAAGGGTAATATGATTAATGCGGGTGTTACATCTCCCTTCTCACTCTATGACCCCGAAATTGCAACCTTCGATGAGGACGAGGTTTACAATCAGGCAGACTCTGCAGGATTCATTAACCTCTACGGTCTTCCCACCAAGGTTTATGCAAAGATGAAGGCAAAGAACAACATCAAATAATTATCCGGAGAAAATATAATGGAAAAAATGTGGGCAGGCAGATTCGAAAAGGCTCTCAACAAAGAGGCTGATGATTTCAATTCATCAATCCATTTCGACTGCAAAATGTACAGACAGGACATAAAGGGCTCTATGGAGCACGCAGCTATGCTTGCCGCTTGTAACATTATCTCTGAAAATGAAAGTCTGCAGATCATTGACGGTCTGCAGACTATTCTTGCAGATATTGAAAGCGGCGCACTTCCCATTGATGAAAACGCAGAGGACATTCACATGTTTGTTGAAGCAGTCCTTACTGCACGCATCGGAGATGTGGGCAAGAAGCTGCACACTGCAAGAAGCAGAAACGATCAGGTGGCGGTTGACCTTCGCCTTTATCTTCGTGATGAGGCAGAGGATGTTGTAAACCTTCTTTATTCTCTCATTGAAACAATTGTTAATAAGGCTGATGAAAACAAGTCAGTTATTATGCCGGGCTACACACATCTTCAGCGTGCACAGCCCATCACCTTCGGTCAGCACCTTTTGGCATATGCTATGATGTTCACAAGGGACATCGGCAGAGTGAAGGATGCTCTTCAGAGAATGAACTATTCACCTCTCGGCTGCTGTGCTCTTGCCGGAACTACCTATCCTACCGACAGAATGATGACTGCAAAGGCTTTAGGCTTTGACGGAATTATGCTCAATTCTCTTGACGGCGTTTCGGACCGTGACTATTGTGTTGAGCTTATGAGTGCATTTTCTGTTATCATGATGCATCTTTCACGCTTCTCTGAGGAGGTTATTCTCTGGTCAAGCTGGGAATTCAAGTTCGTTGAGCTTGATGATGCATATACAACAGGCTCGAGCATTATGCCCCAGAAGAAGAATCCCGACATGGCAGAGCTTGTAAGGGGTAAGACAGGCAGAGTATATGGTGATCTTATTGCTCTTCTTACAACCCTTAAGGGTATTCCCCTTGCATATAATAAGGATATGCAGGAGGATAAGGAAGCTGTATTTGACAGCATTGAAACCGTGAAGAAGTGTCTTTCAATTTTTATCCCCATGATAGATACCATGAAGCCTATTCCCGAAAATATGAAGAAGGCTGCACAGAACGGTTTTATTAATGCTACTGACCTTGCAGACTACCTTGTAGGTAAGGGGCTTCCCTTCAGAAGTGCTTATAAGACAGTCGGACAGATTGTCGGCTACTGTGTACAGAATAAGACAATACTTGAGGATATTCCTCTTGAAAAATATAAGGAATTTGACAGTAATTTCTCTGATGACCTTTATAATGCAATTGACCTTGAAAACTGTGTAAACTTAAGAATTTCCGCAGGCGGAACGGGAATCCAATCCGTAAAGACACAGATTGCACAGGTAAGAGAATTTCTTTCCCGTAAATAAGACACTTGAGGTGAAAGTAATGACATTAAAGGGACGCGATTTTTTAACACTTTTAGATTTTACTCCCGAAGAAATAAATTATCTTCTTGATTTATCTGCAGAGCTTAAGGCAAAGAAAAAGCAGGGTATTCTTCATGACGAATTAAGAGGTAAAAACGTAGCGCTTATTTTTGAAAAGACAAGCACACGTACAAGAGCAAGCTTTGAGGTTGCGGCTCATGACCTTGGTATGGGTACAACCTACCTTGATCCCGCAGGCTCACAGATAGGCAAGAAGGAAAGCATTGCTGACACCGCAAGAGTTCTTGCCGGTATCTTTGACGGTATTGAATACCGCGGCTTCGGACAGGAAATTGTTGAAGAGCTTGCCGAATATTCTTCTGTTCCCGTATGGAACGGTCTTACAAACGAATATCATCCCACACAGATTCTTGCAGACCTTCTTACAATCAAGGAGCATTTCGGCAGACTTCAGGGAATTAAGTTCGTTTACATGGGCGATGCGAGATACAATATGGGTAACTCCCTTATGATAGGCTGCGCTAAAATGGGTATGGATTTTACTGCCTGCGCTCCCGCAAAGTATTTCCCCGACAAAGCACTTGTTGCAAAATGTGAGGAGATTGCCAAGGAAACAGGAGCAAAGCTTAATTTCATTGAAGACCCCAAGGAAGCATGCAAGGGTGCGGATGTAATCTGTACTGATGTATGGGTTTCCATGGGTGAACCGACAGAGGTCTGGGAGGAAAGAGTAAATGAGCTGCTTCCTTACCAGGTGAACAAGGAAAAAATGGAAATTGCAGGTGAAGGCTGTATCTTCATGCACTGTCTTCCTTCCTTCCATGATCACAAGACAAAAATCGGAAAGGAAATGGGCGAAAAGTTCGGTCTTGATGCATTCGAGGTTACAAACGATGTATTTGAAAGTGAAGCATCTGTTGTTTTCGATGAGGCTGAAAACCGCATGCATACCATCAAGGCAGTTATGCTCGCTACACTTAAATAAGCTTTTTACTGTACCTGACATTGTGCGGGTACAGTTTTTTTGTGCTGTTATGCACAGTGATTGTTATTATGCAGCATGCATTTTATTATGCATTATGACAAAAAATATACACGGTGTTGCTTTTTTCAGAATGTTGATGTATAATCTCTCTTGTGTAATAAAGGAGATTTATTATGAACAATGATGACCGCAGAGTAAAGCTTACCAAGAAAATTCTTAAAGAAGCTCTTATAGAGATAATGCACACCAAGGCAATAAACGATATAAGCATAAAGAAAATCTGTGAGGTTGCAGATATAAACAGAAGCACCTTTTATCATCACTACCAGTCACCGCAGGAGCTTTATGACGAAATAATTTATGATATTGCATGTGATATAAATGTGATACTTGAAAATGGCAGAAAAAGAAACGCAACGCAGACAAAAATTATTGCAGATATGCTTACCTATGTTGAAGAAAGCAGAGATTTATTTCTTGTTATTTTAAGTGAAAAGGGCAATATCAGTATCGGTGAGAGACTGAATAAAATTATCGGTCAGTTTATAGGAGCGGATAACAGCTCCGAGCTTGCAAGGTATTGCGCACAGTTTATTTCAGCAGGTGTTGTAAACATTTTATGGATATGGCTTAACAATGAAAACCGTCTTCCCCCGAAGGATGTTGCAGGACTTATCACCACTATTATGACTCACGGAGTAAGAAGAGCGGTTATGTTCTCTTCAGGCGGGCAGAATTTTATGATGTAAAAGCTGTCGCACAGACAATCTGCAAAACAAAAAGGAGCCGTAAGCTTTCGCTTACAGCTCCTATTTTTATATCAGATCAGTTACAGCCGCATCCGCAGTTGTTCTGATTACAGCCGCAGCCGTTATTCTGGTTGCCGCATCCGTTATCGCCTGTGAGAACGAGAATAAGAATGATGAAGAGAATCCAGTAGCTGTTGCATCCGTTACCGAAGAACATTTGGTTTGCCCCCTTTCGTACCTTCCATTAGCATAATATGGAAAAAGGTAGAAAGTGTGCATAAATTACGATTTATCCGGCGGGCCAGCCGAATTCTCTGCCGCCCATAAGGTGGAAGTGAATGTGATGAACAGTCTGTCCTGCACTTTCACCGCAGTTGTTTACGATTCTGAAGCCGTCTTCAAGTCCCTGTGACTGTGCAATTTCAGGGATTTTTGTGAAGATATGAGCAATAACGCCACTGTTTTCTTCAGTTACATCGTAAGCCCACCTGATGTGCTCCTTGGGGATTATAAGAATATGAACGGGAGCCTGGGGAGCAAGATCCTTGAATGCAAGAATCTTGTCGTCCTCATACACCTTTTGCGAAGGAATTTCACCGTTTGCTATTTTACAGAAAATGCAATCCATAGTTAATTCTCCTTACTTTATCATGCCTTCAACAATTGAAGCTACTGCAGCAAGTGCTTCGGGTATCTTTGTGATGTCCTTACCGCCTGCCATAGCAGAGTCGGGCTTGCCGCCGCCTGCGCCGCCTGCAAGCTTTGCGGTTTCACGGACAATGTTGCCTGCGTGGGCGCCCTTACTGATTGCATCCTTACCGCAAGCACAAGCGAAGGAGCATGTGCCTTTTTCAGTGTTCTTGCCTGAAACTACAATTACTGTATCATCTGTTTTTGATGAGTCGAGCATTGTACGAAGTGCATTTGCATCTGCTTCGCCGAGGTCTGCAGTAAGAACCTTTATTCCGCCGAATTCACCGACTGTTGTGAAGAGGTCTGCAGCCTTTGCTGAAGCAATCTCGGCATTTAACTTTTCAATGGTCTTTTCCTTTGCCTTGAGGTCATTGGTAAGAGCCATAGCCTTGTCTGCAACTGCTGATGCTGAGCACTTGAGAACTGCTGCTGTCTTAAGAAGAGATGTGTTGAGCTCGTTTACGAAATTAAGAGCATTGATGCCTGTTACAGCTTCAATTCTTCTTACACCTGATGCTACAGATGATTCGGAAACGATCTTGAACATACCGATCTTGCCTGTGTTTTCAGTGTGAGTACCGCCGCAAAGCTCAAGTGAGTAGCCGCCTGCGTTTACAACTCTTACTGTGTCGCCGTACTTTTCTCCGAACAGAGCCATAGCGCCCATAGCCTTTGCCTCGTCAAGAGTCTTTTCTGCGCTTTCAACAGGAAGAGCGGAAAGAATGATGTTGTTTACTTCCTTTTCAATATCAGCAATTTCTTCTGTTGTAAGAGCAGAGAAATGTGTGAAGTCGAATCTCATTACGCTTTCGTTTACAAGCTGGCCTGCCTGTTCAACGTGAGTGCCGAGAAGCTTACGAAGAGTAGCCTGAAGAAGGTGAGCAGATGTGTGATTTCTCTTTACTGCTTCTCTGAAGCTCTTGCATACAAGTGTTTCAGCCTCTTCGCCCTTTGTTACGATACCCTCTTCAACAATACCCTTGTGGAAGAAAATACCGTTGTTATTCTTTGTTGTATCCTTTACCTTGAAGGTGAAGCTGCCGTTTGTAATCTTACCCTTGTCGCCGCACTGTCCGCCGCCTTCTGCATAGAAGGAGGTGGAGTCAAGAATAAGCACAGCTTCCTCGCCCTCGCCGATGTTTTCAGCGGTTTCACCGTCAGCAGTAAGAATTGCAATAATCTTACCCTTACCGTCTGTGTCCTCGTAGCCTGTGAAAGCAGTTTCGGGAATACCCTTAAGAGATGCGGAGGAATTCTTCCATGCGTCTGCACCTGCATCCTTACGTGCGTTTCTTGCAGTTTCCTTCTGAATCTTGATGAGTGCATTGAAGCGGTCCTCGTCAACGCTCATGCCCTTTTCTTCAAGAATTTCACGGGTGAGGTCAAGGGGGAAGCCGAAGGTGTCGGAAAGCTTGAATGCGTCGTCACCGCTTAAAACCTTACCGTCGCATGCGGAAATCATATCCTCAAGAAGACGAAGACCTGAGTCGATTGTCTTGT
Organism: Acutalibacteraceae bacterium; assembly: GCA_045638965.1. GTDB lineage: Bacteria > Bacillota > Clostridia > Oscillospirales > Acutalibacteraceae > RUG806. Next base: position 19,424 of record JAZUCC010000013.1, read on the forward strand.
TGAAGTTATCTTCTTCGATAGCAATAATCTTAAGGATGTAGTCCTTCTTTTCTGTAAGCTGGGGATAAGCGGAGCCGCTTTCCTTTATAACTGTTTCAGCAACCTCGGAAAGGAAAGCTCTTTCAATGCCGAGGAGTCTGCCGTGACGTGCAGCACGACGGAGAAGTCTTCTTAAAACATAGCCTCTGCCTTCGTTTGAGGGCATAACGCCGTCGGAAATCATCATTGTTGTGCTTCTGATGTGGTCAGTGATAACACGGAGAGATACGTCGCTCTTTTCGTTTTCGTGATATTTAACGCCTGCAATTTCCATTATGTGCTTCATAATGTTCTGAATGGTGTCAACCTCGAAAAGGTTCGCAACACCCTGTGAAATACAAGCAAGTCTTTCAAGACCCATACCTGTGTCGATGTTGGGATTCTTAAGACGTGTGTAGTTGCCGTTGCCGTCGTTTTCAAACTGTGTAAAAACAAGGTTCCAGAATTCTACGAAGCGGTCGCAGTCACAGCCTACCTTACAGTCGGGGCTGCCGCAGCCGTTTTCAACGCCTCTGTCATAGTAGATTTCAGAGCAGGGACCGCAGGGACCTGCACCGTGCTCCCAGAAGTTATCCTCTCTGCCCAGACGCACCATTCTGTCGGGAGAAACACCTACTTCCTTTGTCCAGATGTCAAATGCTTCATCGTCCTCATAGAAAATACTTACCCAGAGTCTGTCAACATCCATTTCCATAACCTCTGTGCAGAATTCCCATGCCCACTTTGTAGCCTCGTGCTTGAAGTAGTCACCGAAGGAGAAGTTGCCGAGCATTTCAAAGAAGGTACCGTGACGTGATGTCTTACCAACTCTTTCAATGTCGGGAGTTCTTATGCACTTCTGGCAGGTTGTAACTCTCTTTGAGGGAGGTGTTACTTCGCCTGTGAAATACTTCTTCATGGGAGCCATACCTGCATTGATGAGAAGAAGGCTCTTGTCACCCTGAGGGATAAGGGAGAAGCTGGGGAGTCTCAAGTGTTCCTTTGATTCAAAGAATTTAAGATACTTTTCGCGTATCTCGTTAAGTCCTGTCCATTCCATTTTGTTCACATTCCTTTATTTTAATAAAATTTTACCCATAAAAACAAAAAAAGATACCTGTCACTTCTTCGGGACGGAAAAACCGCGGTACCACCCGAATTGTGCCAAGCACCTCCTCGATATCCTTTAACGCAGAAATTACGCAGAATTCATCACTCTGTTGCCGTACAGGGGCACGGAAAAACCGATTCTGAAAACTCGCACCAACCGTTTTCTCTCTGAAAGAATACATGATTTTCTCATCTGTACCGTTGCAATTATATATTTACAAAAGAGAGTATATTGTTTTTTTATCGTTTTGTCAACCTGAAATTTCAAACTGTGCAGAAAAATTCAGTGTCTGTGCCGAAATTGAGCGGATATATCCGTCATTTCCGAAGGTAACATACACGGGAATGGAGTCTATTGACAGGTTTGCTTCATAGTAATCATCCTTTCTTGTGAAAAGCCCGTGATTTGTAAAAACCGAAAACCGCAGAGCTTCAACAAGTACATTAAGAAGAGAATTGCTGTTTATTTCCTGACCTGTTACCTCGTCAATAATTCCGAAAATATTTACTGAATAGCCGTTTTCGGCGGTTGTTACCTTAAAGCCCGAAAGCTCCTTCGGAACGGTGAAGCTGATAGTTATGTCATTTTCGTTAAGACAGCTTATGTCTGCTTCAAATTCCTGTGAATTTTTTATAGCCTTCATGTGCACGGTGAAGCTTTTCTCGGGAAGAAAGTCTTTTATAAATAAAGGCTCGCTGCAGGAGCAGAAAATAAGTAACATTGTAAATAAAGCTATTGCTGCACAGAATGTTTTTTTCAAGCTATCACTTTCCCTGAATAATTTCAGAAAGAGCGGCGGGAATGCAGTCTGTGATTTTTTCTATGCTTGCCCCGTAGGCGGTGTATTTCTTTTCTGCAATTTCTCCCGCAAGACCGTGGATATAGGAAGCAATTACGGCACTGTCAAAAACAGAAAGCCCCTGTGCGGCAAAAGAAGCCGCAATGCCGGTAAGAAGATCACCGCTTCCGCCTCTTGAAAGTGAGGTTGAGCCTGTGGGATTTATAAATACTCTGCCGTCGGGAGAGGCAATTACCGAGTTTGCTCCCTTGAGAAGCACATTGACACCGTTTTCCCTTGCAAAGCTTACAGCTTCTTCAATTCTTGAAGAATTTATCTCTTCAGTTGTTTTTCCTGTAAGCCGTGCCATCTCTGCGGGATGCGGGGTGAGAAGAATATCTGCATCCGACTCCTTCAGTATATTTATATTTCGGGAAACGATATTTATTCCGTCAGCATCAATAATAAGCTTATTGCGGCAGTTTTTTATTACTGCTTCAACTAAAGCCGCGGTGTCGGGTGTTACCGAAAGCCCCGGCCCTATGGCAACTGCATTGAAGCCGTCAAGCCTTCCGAGAAGCACGGGGATTGCCTTTCTTGCAATGTCACCTGCTTCATTACAGGGCAGGGGAATGAAGATATTTTCTGAAAGTCGGGAGGTGACTGCTGAATATGTGCAATCGGGGAATGCCAGAGCGGTAAGTCCCGCACCTGTTGAAAGGGCGCCCTTTGTTGCAATTACGGGTGCTCCCGGCATATTATAACAGCCGCCGATTATAAGTGCCTTTCCGAAGCTTCCTTTGTTTGAATCAAAGGGGCGGTGGGGAAGCATTTCCTTGATTTCATTACGGCTTTTTGCATTTATGCCGTCACCGAAATAAGCAAAGCCTATGGGAATAACAGTCACCTTGCCGCACAAAGCACTGTAGGGCTTATAAATATGCTCCTTTTTGAAGCAGAGCATGGAAAGAGTTTCGTCGGCAACAAAGCAAACGCAGGGGAGCTGCTTTTCTGTGGTAATACCGCTCGGAATATCAATTGCAATTTTAACAGCCGATGTGCTTTTACAGATGCTGAAAATTTCACTTATGTTTCCGGGAAGCTCTCCTCTGAAGCCTATGCCGAAGACCGCATCAACTATAATGTCAGCCTCACCGAGAAGAGAAATTACCTTTTCAGTAACATGACTGCCGTCATATATATTTACAATGCCGTCAATTCTCTTTCTGTTCTTTTCGGAAAGCGCATCGGAGGGGGAGCTGAAGCAGGCTATTACATTTACGGTCTTTCCCGCTTCCTTGAGATATCTTGCAATAACGAAGCCGTCACCGCCGTTTTTTCCCTTTCCGCAGAGAATTGCAATATTATTAAGTGTGGGGTAATGTGTGAGAATATGCTCTGCACAGCCCATTCCCGCACTTTCCATCATATCTTCATAAGAAAGTCCGTTTTTGTAAGCGGTGTCTTCTGCGTTTCTTATTTCCTCGGGTGAAAGTATCAGCATAGTGCGCCTCCTTAATCTGTATATTTTTATTTTATCATCATTAAATCAAAAAAACAAGAAGCCGTGAAAACGACTTCCTGTGAAAAATTATTTTCTTTTTTCTATTTCTTCGTCAAGTATTCTTGCTGCTGCGGCAATGCACCTTTCGCAGGGTCGCTTAAGGTAATATTCAGCGGTTCTGTCATCAGGCTCGGGAGAATATTTATATTCGGGGATACCGAGTATCTCACGGCATATGTAGGAACCGAAAATATCTGAAAACTTATGTGCCATGCCTGCAACAAGCATATAGTGCTGCGTTTTGAGGGATTTGTCTGCAAGGTCATCATAGCCCCACAGCACGCCCGCAACAAGAGCTGCTCCGCTTACTGCACCGCAGGTTTCACGAAGACGGCCAAGCCCTCCGCCGAAGGAAGAGGAAAGCCGTAATGCAGTTCTTTCGTCAAAGCCCGTAACATCGGAAAATGCAAGAAAAACTGCCTGTGAGCAGTTGCAGCCCTCTCTGAAAAGCTCAACTGCCTTTTGCTCATGAAAAGTCATTTCTTATGCCTTGTTTACTGAACCGAAGAGCTCCATCTTTTCCTTAACTGTAGCCTTGATTGCTTCAAAGCCGGGAGCGAGAAGCTTTCTGGGGTCGAAGCCCTTGCCCTGAAGGTCCTTGCCTTCTTCAACATACTTTCTTGTAGCTGCTGCGAAGGTAAGCTGGCATTCTGTGTTAACATTGATTTTGGAAACGCCGAGAGAAATAGCCTTCTTGATCATTTCTTCGGGGATACCTGTGCCGCCGTGAAGAACGAGAGGCATTGTGCCTGTCTGCTCCTGAATCTTTGCAAGCACGTCAAAGTTGAGACCTGCCCAGTTTTCGGGATACTTGCCGTGGATGTTACCGATGCCTGCTGCAAGCATTGTAACACCGAGGTCAGCAATCATCTTGCATTCTGCGGGATCTGCAACCTCACCGCTGCCTACAACGCCGTCTTCTTCGCCGCCGATAGCGCCGACTTCAGCTTCAACGGAAACGCCCTTTGCTTCAGCGTCTGCGATGATCTGCTTTGTCTTTGCGATGTTTTCGACGATAGCATAGTGTGAGCCGCCGAACATAACTGATGAGAAGCCTGCGTTCATAGCTGCATAAGCACCGTCGTATGAACCGTGGTCAAGGTGAAGAGCAACGGGAACAGTGATGCCGAGAGTTTCGATCATACCGTTAACCATGCCGACGATTGTGTTATAACCGCACATATATTTGCCTGCGCCTTCGGAAACACCGAGGATAACAGGGGAGTTGCATTCCTGTGCTGTAAGAAGAACTGCCTTTGTCCATTCGAGATTGTTGATGTTGAACTGACCAACTGCATATTTGCCTGCCTTTGCTTTGTTAAGCATGTCTTTTGCTGATACTAACATTGTTTTTAACCTCCGTTAATTATTTAACATAATAATTATACCGAAATTTACAAAAAATGCAAGGCTTTTTTATATATTGCATATTACAGGCGGAATATGGTAAAATTAAAGACAGATTAAAGGCATAGAAAGTAATATATCCGTTAACAGTAAAGATAAAATTATTGTGATATTCCATGTCAGAGGAAAGGACAGCTTATGAACAGCTTCAGAGAAAAATTAATGCGCTTCATGTACGGACGGTACGGCTTCGACCAGCTGGGACGGTTTCTTATGACAGCAGGTCTTGTGTTTGCAATACTTTGTATGTTTCTGCGTTTTTTACCTTGGCACATCCCTTATTATGTGTGCTCTTTTCTTAACACATTTTTCTATGTGTTTGCTTTTTTCAGGATACTTTCAAAAAACATACCTAAAAGGGTCGGTGAAAATGAGAAATATCTGCAGATAAGAGCAAGGGTAATTCCCGTGCTTGATGAAAGAACAAAAAGCATAAGAGACAGAAGCTATATCTACAAAAAATGCCCGAAGTGCTCTGCAAAATTAAGGCTTAAGAGAATAAAAGGGAAGCATATAACAAAATGTCCGAAATGCGGGCTTAAGTTCAATGTGTGGGTTTTTATTGAATATAAAAACGATAACACTTTTATATAAAAATTTGTTTTCGCACAAAAAAAGTTATTTTTACCTATTGTGCGGAAACTTATTTTGTGTTAATATGTAGCGTGCAACATATTATTTGAGAAAAGGTGAATAGATATGGCTGAAACCTTGCATATAGGGCCGCTTATCAAGCTTCTCAATAAAGAATTTGAACAGCTTCATTCGCAAAAGGCAAGCAGCATGGGGCTTACACCCTCACAGCTTTTTGTTCTTCATTATATCTCGGTGCATCAGGGAGAGAACATCTGTCACAGAGACATAGAAAAGCAGTTTGAGCTTACCCACGCCACCGTATCGGGTATAATTTCCCGTCTGGAGGCAAAGGGCTTTATAAATTGCTTTGCCGACGAAAAGGACAGGCGCTTCCGCAATATTGTAATAACTGAGAAGGCGAGGCTTTGCGAAAGTGAAATGAAGAAGCATATTGATCTTTATGAGGCGCAGCTTGTTGAAGGCTTTACAGAGGAAGAGAAGGTGCTTCTGAAGAGCTACATTATCCGTTTGCTTGAAAATGTAAACGTAAAAATAAGACCAATGGAGGAAAGAAAATGATAAAACAGTTAATCGGCTGTATAAGGGAGTATAAAAAGCATACCATACTCACCCCCGTATTTATGATAGGGGAAGTGGTATGTGAATGTATTATTCCTATGATTACAGCTCAGCTTATCAATTCAATCAAGGCAGGGTGTGAGATGGCTGATATCGTGAAATACGGTATTGCTCTTGTGCTGATGGCATTTTTGTCTCTTGCCTTCGGTGTTTTTGCAGGAAAGACTGCGGCTACGGCTTCGGCAGGCTTTGCAAAGAATCTCCGGCACGATATTTTTTATAAGATTCAGGCTTTCTCATTTTCCAATATTGACCGTTTCAGCACATCCTCTCTCGTAACAAGACTTACAACAGATATAAACAATGTGCAGATGGCATTTATGATGATAATAAGAATTGCCGTGCGTGCTCCTCTTATGCTTATATTTGCTACGGTTATGTCGACTGTTGTAGGTAAAAAGCTGAGTCTTGTTTTCCTGTTTATTGCCCCTGCTCTTGCAATAGGTCTTCTTCTTATCGGCACGAGAGCTCTTCCTCTTTTCAGAGCCGTATTCAAAAAGTATGACAAGCTCAACAATTCCGTGCAGGAAAACATCAAGGGTATGAGGGTTGTAAAAAGCTTTGTAAGAGAAGAGCATGAAAAGAAGAAGTTTGCAGTAGCGAGTGAGGATATCAGAAATGACTTTACCCATGTTGAACGTATTGTTGTGCTCAACGGTCCTCTTATGCAGCTTGCGATGTATACCTCAATGATTCTCATTTCCTTCTTTACGGCAAAGCTTGTTGTGTCAACGGGCGGTACATATCTTGATGTAGGCTCTCTTTCAAGTATGCTCACATACTCAATGCAGGTGCTTATGTCGCTTATGATGTTCTCTATGATTTTTGTTATGATTACAATGGCTGTGGCATCAACAAAGAGAATTGTAGAGGTTCTTTCGGAAACTCCCGATATCCTTGAGAAGGAAAATGCCTTGACTGAGGTTGCTGACGGCAGCATTGATTTTGATAATGTAAGCTTCAAATATTCCGCTACAGCAGAAAAGTTTGCGCTTGAAGGAATAAGCCTTCATATAAAGTCCGGTGAAACTGTAGGTGTTATCGGCTCAACAGGCTCCTCAAAGACGACCCTCATTCAGCTTATTTCCCGTCTTTATGATGTTTCGGAGGGTGCTGTCAGAGTAGGCGGCGTTGATGTAAGAGATTATAATATCAAGGCCTTGCGAGATGAGGTTTCCGTTGTTTTGCAGAAAAATGTTCTTTTCTCCGGCACAATAAAGGAAAATCTCCGTTGGGGGGACCCCGATGCCTCCGATGAGGAAATCGAGAGAATCTGCGGACTTGCGCAGGCAAAGGAATTTGTTGAGAGCTTCCCTGATAAGTACGATACGTTTATCGAGCAGGGCGGCGCCAATGTTTCGGGCGGTCAGAAGCAGCGACTTTGTATTGCCCGTGCTCTTCTTAAAAAGCCGAAGATTCTTATTCTTGATGACTCCACTTCAGCGGTTGATACAAAAACAGATGCACTTATAAGAAAGGCTTTCCGAGAAGAAATTCCCGGAACCACAAAAATTATCATTGCCCAGAGAATTTCCTCCGTACAGGATGCAGACAAGATAATTGTTATGGATAACGGAAAAATTAACGGAATGGGTACTCACGATGAGCTGCTTGTAAGTAATGCAATATACAAGGAGGCTTATGAAATTCAGTGTAAGGCAGGTGTTGATGATGAATAAAATGCCCGGAAAAGCTCCCAAGGGTGCACCTATGGGCCCTCCCGGAAGGGGTGGTCACGGCGGCCCCGGCAGAAATATTGATCCGAAGCTTCTTTTAAGAGTTCTTAAGCTCTTTATACATGATTATCCCGTACACATAAGCATATCTGCTGTTTGTATTGTGATTTCTGCCATTATCGGCGTTATGCCTGCAGTTTATATTGAAAATATAACCGACATCATTATAAGAGGACTTGATATTGCAGGCTCTTCCGGCTTTGCTGAGGCTTGGGCTGCAGTGTCTCCCGAGGTAATTTCCTCGCTGGCAGTTATGGCGGTGCTTTTCGTCATAGGGCTTGCATCATCCGCCTTGCAGCAGCAGCTTGTTGCAATTGCAACACAGGGCTTTCTTGATAAAATGAGAAAAAGAATGTTCGAGAAGATGCAGAATCTTCCCATAAAGTTCTTTGATGCAACAAACCACGGCGATATAATGAGCTATTATACCAATGATATTGATACTCTCCGTCAGCTTATTTCACAGGGTATTCCCAGTATCATTTCAGCCCTTCTTACGCTTATCGTCCTTGTGGGGGTTATGATATATTTCAGCGCATCACTTATGGTGGTTGTTGTGCTGGGTGTTGTAGCAATGTTCAAGGTTACAAAGTTTGTAGGCGGTAACTCCGCAAAGTACTTTATGATGCAGCAGAAGGCTGTTGGTAAAATGGAGGGCTTTGCCGAGGAAATGATGAACGGACAGAAGGTAATCAAGGTATTCTGTCACGAGGATGCATCAAAGGAGGACTTTGATAAGGTTAATGAGGAGCTTTTCAGAAATGTTGAAAAGGCAAACACCTTCGGTAATGTTTTCGGTCCTATTATGAACAATATCGGTAATATCCTTTATGTTGTTACTGCATTTGTCGGCGGTGTTCTTATTGTTTCAGAGGGTAAAATTCCCAATATCTCCATTGAAAACATCTTTTCTGCAGGCTCAATTGCCGCTCCGCTTGCAATTTCCGTTGTTGCATCATATCTCGGTATGACAAAGCAGTTTACGGGAAGTGTCAATCAGGCATCCCAGCAGATAAACTCAATAGCTATGGCTATGGCTGGTGCAGGCAGAATTTTCTCGATTATTGACACAGAAAAGGAAACTGATGACGGCTATGTAACTCTTGTCAATGCAAGAATTGAAAACGGTGTTGTTACCGAATGTGAGGAGCATACAGGTCACTGGGCTTGGAAGCATCCCCATTCTGCAGACGGCAGTGTTACCTATACAGAGCTTAAGGGCGATGTCGTGCTTGACGGTGTTGACTTTGAATATGAGGAAGGTAAGCCTGTCCTTAAAAATGTTTCTCTTTATGCAAAGCCCGGTCAGAAGGTGGCCTTTGTAGGTGCCACAGGTGCGGGTAAAACCACTATCACTAACCTTATAAACCGTTTCTATGACATTGCTGACGGTAAGATAAGATATGATGGTATAAATATTAATAAAATAAAAAAGGCAGATTTAAGACGAAGCCTCGGCATTGTTTTACAGGATACAAATCTTTTCACAGGCACCGTTATGGACAATATCCGTTACGGTAAGCTTGATGCTACAGAAGAGGAATGTATCAGTGCCGCGAAGCTTGCAAATGCCCACGATTTCATTATGCGTCTTCCTGACGGCTATAATACCGAGCTTACGGGTAACGGTGCAAACCTTTCACAGGGACAGCGTCAGCTTCTTTCAATTGCCCGAGCTGCTGTTGCCGATCCGCCTGTTATGATTCTTGACGAGGCTACATCCTCAATTGATACAAGAACCGAGCAGCTTGTTCAGCGCGGCATGGATGCGCTTATGAAGGGCAGAACAGTATTTGTTATTGCGCACCGTCTTTCAACGGTCAGAAATTCCGATGCCATTATGGTGCTTGACCACGGCTCAATCATTGAAAGAGGTAATCATGACGAGCTGATTGAACAGCAGGGCACATATTACAAGCTTTATACAGGCGCATTTGAGCTTGAATAAAATTAAACAAAAAAAGAACTACCCGAAGAGGAAATTGATATCCTTTTTGGGTAGTTTTTATATATATTCGATTGAAAATTCGTAAGAAATGAACAAGAAATTTTCCAAAATGGAGCACGTAGGGGTGTTTTTTTTGGTGATTAGATATAAAACTGACTGTAATCATCCACATCAAAGACATAAACCTTGAAGCTTTTTTCGTTCATTGCCTCCCTGAAGCTTGCACCCACCTTAAGAAGCTTCAGATTTGTTTTAAGCTCAAAGTCTATATGCTCATAATGAAGAGCCTCGCACACATCACGGGTTCTTACCTCAAGACGGGGTGAGCCATCCTCATTTTTCGTGAGTGAAAAATTAATGGCTTCAATCTGCACATCGTTTGCCTTCAGTGAAAGAAAGCGCTCGGTCGGTATTTTTTTCTTCTTTTTGTTCTTCTTCTCTTTTAATTTGTCCAAGAAAGCCATAGTATTCTCCCGTCAGTTGATTGATATATTATACTCTGCTTTCAGTCGGCTGTCAATTATTTTGCATCCACTTTTTCCTTCTGATACTTTTCTTTTGTCGCAAGCCCGCCGCGTATATGTCTTTGTGCCTTGTTGATTTCAAGCACCTCACGGACCGAAATATAAAGATGCGGGTCGAGATTTTTGAGTCTTCCCGTCACATCCGTGTGGACGGTGGATTTTGAAATCCCGAAAATTTCCGCTGCGGCACGCACAGTGGCTTTGTTTCTGACAATATATTCACCGAGCTCTACTGCCCGTTCTTCAGAATATGTATTCAAGAAATGATTCCTCCCTAAAAATGTGTCATTTAAGTTATATGACGGGAAAGGAAAGAAAATGACGGCAGAATTCTCTTTTTTACTGCCCGTACATGAGAATATTTCATAAAAATATAAAATATTCAAAAAAAGTTAAATTTACTATTGACAAGCATAGGCTTTTGTTGTAATATACTAAAATGCATTATTGTGGATGTGAATGTCCTTATGTATGACCTTTTTAATATTATATTAGGCGGGTAATACCATGCGGGGTTCACACCATTATCTGAAATAAAGTTACAAAGAACGGAGTTGGATTGCATGCCTAATGTGAAACCTGTCGAGCTCGGTAAGAATACCAGAATGAGCTTCGCAAAGATCAATGAGGTAATGGAGATGCCTAATCTGATCGAGGTGCAGAAGAACTCATATAAATGGTTTCTTGATGTCGGTCTCAAAGAGGTGTTCAATGATATCGGCGGTATTACAGAGTTTTCAAGTGACCTTGTGCTTGAATTCATTGATGCCCATCTTGAACCCAAGGATCCTCATAATCCCGAACGTAATTACACCGTAAAGGATTGCAAGGAAAGAGACGCAACGTATGCGGACAGCCTTAAGGTAAAGGTCCGTCTTTCCAAGAAAGCCGCAAACGGCGAGGAAGAGGAATTTATCGAAGACGAAATCTATATGGGTGATCTTCCCAAGATGACTGACAGCGGTACTTTTGTTATCAACGGTGCCGAAAGAGTTATCATCTCTCAGCTTGTTCGTTCCCCCGGTATATATTTCGACAAAGCAAGCAAAACAGCCTATGATATCACTTCAACCATTATCCCCAACCGCGGTGCATGGCTTGAATATGAAACCGATGCAAACGATGTTTTCAGTGTAAGAATCGATAAGAACAGAAAGCTCCCCATCACAACCTTCATCAGAGCTTTAGGTCTTGATTCTAACTCCGACATCATCGATTTCTTCGGTGAAGATGCAAGAATTATGGCTACTCTTGCAAAGGATACAACAAAGAACTCTGCTGAAGCTCTTATCGAAGTTTATAAGAAGCTCCGTCCCGGCGAGCCTCCCACGATTGACTCCGCGAAGTCACATCTTGAAGGCCTCTTCTTTGACGACAGACGCTATGACCTTTCAAGAGTCGGCAGATATAAATACAACAAGAAGCTTGCTATTTCCGACAGAATTACAGACCGCGTTCTCGCAAAGACTGTAATGAGCCAGTTCGGTGAGGTTTTTGAAGAAGGCACCTTTATCACAAAGGAAATTGCTCTTCAGATGGAGCAGGCAGGTATCAGCATCGTTGAAGTATTCGCAGATGACGAAATCGTAAAGGTTATCTCCAACGGTATGGTTGAGCCCTACGAATTCTTCCCCCAGTTCACAGTTGAAGAGCTTGATGAGCTCGGCATCAACGAAAAGGTTTGCTTCAATGTCCTCAAGGATATCCTTGACAAGGAAATTGAAGACAAGGATGAGCTTGCAAAAGAGCTTTCCGACCGTTGCGATGAGCTTATTCCCAAGCACATCACTGTTGACGATATCTTTGCTTCAATCAACTATCTCAACTGCCTTGCAATGAACATCGGTTACACAGACGATATCGACCACCTCGGCAACCGTCGTATCCGTTCAGTAGGTGAGCTTCTCCAGAACCAGTTCAGAATCGGCTTCTCAAGACTTGAAAGAGTTGTACGCGAAAAGATGTCCTTAAGAAAGGAGCCTGCAACAATTGCATCTCTTATCAACATCAAGTCCGTTACATCTGTTATCAAGGAATTCTTCGGTTCATCACCCCTTTCACAGTTCATGGACCAGGCAAACCCCCTTGCAGAGCTTACACATAAGCGTCGTCTTTCAGCCCTCGGCCCCGGCGGTCTTTCAAGAGATCGTGCAGGCTTCGAGGTTCGAGACGTTCACTATACACACTACGGCCGTATGTGTCCCATCGAATCTCCCGAAGGTCCCAACATCGGTCTTATCTCCTCACTTGCTACATTCGCAAGAATTAACAAGTACGGCTTCATTGAAGCTCCCTTCCGCCGTGTTGACAAGGAAACAGGCAAGGTTCTCGATGAAGTGTTCTACATGACTGCAGACGTTGAAGACAGCTTCAAGGTTGCACAGGCAAACGAGCCCCTTACAGAAGACGGCTTCTTTGCAAACAAGAAGGTTATCGTTCGTTACAGAGACGAATTCCTTGAGGTTGACGCTTCTGAAGTTGACTACATGGATATCTCTCCCAAGATGGTTGTTTCCGTAGCTACAGCTATGATTCCCTTCCTTGAAAACGACGACGCAAACCGTGCACTCATGGGTGCTAACATGCAGCGTCAGGCAGTTCCGCTTCTTAAGACTGAATCTCCCATCATCGGTACAGGTATGGAATACAAGGCAGCCTGTGACTCAGGTGTATGTGTTCTTTGTAACCGTACAGGTACAGTTACAAAGGTTAGTGCTGATTCTGTTGAGGTTACAACCGATGAAGGCGATGTGGATGTATATTCTCTCATCAAGTTCATGCGCTCCAACCAGGGTACATGTGTAAACCAGCGTCCTATTGTAAGCGTTGGTGAGAGAATCGAAAAGGGTAACGTCCTTGCTGACGGTCCCGCAACAAGCAACGGTGAAATCTCCCTCGGTAAGAATGCCCTTGTCGGCTTCATGACCTGGGAAGGCTACAACTACGAAGACGCCGTTCTTATCAATGAAAAAATCGTTCGTGACGATATATATACTTCAGTTCATATTGAAAAGTACGAAATTGAAGCTCGTGAAACCAAGCTCGGACCTGAGCAGATCACAAGAGATATTCCCAACGTTTCCGAGGACGCTCTCAAGGACCTCGACGAACAGGGTATTATCCGTGTAGGTGCTGAAGTCCGCGCAGGTGACATCCTTGTAGGTAAGATTACTCCCAAGGGTGAAACAGAGCTCAACGCAGAGCACAGACTTCTCCGTGCTATCTTCGGCGAAAAGTCAGGCGAATGCAAGGATACATCCCTTAAGCTTCCTCACGGTGCTTACGGTATCGTTGTAAATGTTGAGGTTTATACAAGAGCTAACTCAAGCGAGCTCAACCCCGGTGTAAACAAGATCGTACGCTGCTATGTTGCACAGAAGAGAAAGCTCTCTGTAGGTGACAAGATGGCGGGTCGTCACGGTAACAAGGGTGTTGTTTCAAGAATCCTTCCCCAGGAAGATATGCCCTTCCTTGAAGACGGTACACCTCTTGATATCGTTCTTAACCCCCTCGGCGTTCCCTCCCGAATGAACATCGGTCAGGTACTTGAGGTTCACCTCGGTCGTGCATGCCGCGAGCTTGGCTGGAAGATTATGACTCCCGTATTTGACGGTGCTCACGAAAGTGACATTCAGGAATGTCTCAAGCTTGCAGGTCTTCGCGAAGACGGTAAGTCCGTGCTTTACGACGGCAGAACAGGCCAGAAGTTCGACAATCCCGTAACCGTTGGTATAATGTATTATCTTAAGCTGCATCACCTTGTTGACGATAAGATTCATGCCCGTTCAACAGGTCCCTATGCACTTGTTACACAGCAGCCCCTCGGCGGTAAGGCACAGTTCGGCGGACAGCGTTTCGGTGAAATGGAAGTTTGGGCTCTTGAAGCATACGGCGCAGCATATACTCTTCAGGAAATACTTACTATCAAGTCTGACGATATCGTGGGCCGAGTTAAGGCTTATGAAGCAATCGTTAAGGGCGAGGCAGTACCCCGTCCCGGTATCCCCGAAAGCTTCAAGGTTCTTGTCAGAGAATTACAGTCTCTTGCTCTTGATATTACCGTATTCGATGAAGACGGAATTGAAATTGACCTTCAGCAGGATTATTGCGATGATGATGCTCCCGTAGCAGACAGCCTTCCTGCACTTCCCGTTGATGAAAATCTCGCAGAAGACGGCTTCGGCGCAGAAGATGATTTTGCAGATGATGAAGCTGATGAAGATGAGCTTTTCGATGCAGCAGAGCTTATGGGCTTTGGTGTTGATGTTGAAGACGAATATGAAAGAAACGGCTTCAATATCGTCAGCGGTGCAGATAACGATATTGACTAAGGTCACAATGGCAAGATTTCCGATAAATATAAAAGGAGTGGCTGTCAGATGAGCGAAAGTTCAGTAACTGTAAAGAAATATACAGAAGACAATTACAATAAATTAAATTTTGAATCAATTCAGATCGGCCTTGCTTCACCCGAAAAGATCAGATCCTGGTCTTTCGGTGAGGTAAAGAAGGCTGAAACAATAAACTACAGAACTCTCAAGCCCGAAAAGGACGGTCTTTTCTGCGAAGTTATCTTCGGACCCGTCAAGGACTGGGAATGTCACTGCGGTAAGTATAAGAGACAGCACTACAAGGGCACAGTCTGTGACCGTTGCGGTGTTAAGGTAACAAAGTCAAAGGTCCGCCGTGAAAGAATGGGTCGTATTGAGCTTGCTTGCCCCGTTTCGCATATCTGGTACTTCAAGGGTATCCCTTCAAGAATCGGTCTTATGCTCGGCATTGCACCCCGTCAGCTTGAAAGAGTTATTTATTTTGACAATTATATAGTACTTCGTCCCGGTGACTGTAACCTCAATAAGGGTGACATCATTGACGAAAACACATACCAGGAATGCCTCACCCGTGACGTTACAGGTGAATTTGAGGCTATGATGGGTGCTGAAGCTATCAAGATCCTTCTTTCAGAGATTGATGTTGAAAAGCTTGCAGAGGAGCTTAAGGAGGAGATCAAGGATCTTGACGGTCAGCAGAAGCTTCGCGTTCTCAAGAGACTTGAGGTTGTTGAAGCCTTCCGTCAGTCAGGTAACCGTCCCGAGTGGATGATTCTTGATGTTATCCCCGTAATTCCCCCCGATCTTCGTCCCATGGTTCAGCTTGACGGCGGCAGATTCGCAACAAGCGACCTTAATGACCTTTACAGAAGAGTTATCAACAGAAATGAACGTCTCAAGACTCTTCTTAAGCTTGGTTCTCCCGAATCAATCGTTAAGAATGAAAAGAGAATGCTTCAGGAAGCTGTTGACGCACTTATAGATAACGGCAGACGCGGACGTCCCGTTACAGGTCCCAACAACAGACCTCTCAAGTCCCTTTCCGATATGCTCAAGGGTAAGCAGGGTCGTTTCCGTCAGAACCTTCTCGGTAAGCGAGTTGACTTCTCCGGACGTTCAGTTATCGTTGTCGGTCCCACACTCAAGATTTACCAGTGCGGTCTTCCCAAGGAAATGGCTCTTGAGCTTTTCAAGCCCTTCGTAATGAAGAGACTTTGCGATATCGGTGTTGCAAAGAATATCAAGGCTGCAAAGAAGCTTATCGAAAGAGTTGACCACGTAGTATGGGATGCACTTGAAACAGTAATCAAGGATCATCCTGTTATGCTTAACCGTGCTCCCACACTTCACCGCCTCGGTATCCAGGCATTCGAGCCCGTACTTGTAGAAGGCAGAGCTATCAAGCTTCATCCTCTTGTATGTACCGCTTTCAACGCCGACTTCGACGGTGACCAGATGGCTGTTCACGTACCTCTTTCAGTTGAAGCACAGGCAGAAGCACGCTTCCTTATGCTTGCTTCCAACAACCTTCTCAAGCCTTCAGACGGTAAGCCCGTAACCGTTCCCTCACAGGACATGGTTCTCGGTTCCTACTATCTTACACTCTTAAGAGAAGATGAACCCGGTGCAAACAACGTTTACAGAGATGAAAACGAAGCAATCATGGCTTACGATGCAGGTGTTCTCGGACTCCATGCTCCCATTAAGCTCCGTATCACAAAGGTTGTTGACGGTGTAGAATACACAGGCTATGCAAACACAACTCTCGGCCGTGTTATCTTCAACAGACCTGTTCCCCAGGACCTCGGCTTTGTAAAGAGAGATCCCGCTGATCCCGACAGCATGGTTCAGATGGAAGCTGAATTTGTTGTTGATAAGAAGCAGCTTGGTAAGATCATTGACAAGTGTATTGAGGTTCACGGCACAAATATTTCCGCTGATGTTCTTGACAGAATCAAGAATCAGGGTTACAAATATTCAACACAGTCAGGTATCACTGTATCAGTTTTCGACGCAGTTATTCCTGAAAAGAAGGCACAGTACCTTGCTGAAGCACAGAAGCAGGTTGATGAGATTATGCAGTACTTCAACCGTGGTTATATCACAGAAGAAAGACGTTATAAATCCGTTATCAACATCTGGGAAAAGTGCACAAACAAGATTTCTGAAGAAATCAGCACAAACCTCGACAGCAGAAACCCCATCCACATGATGCTCGGTTCAGGTGCCCGAGGCAATGCTTCTCAGCTTAACCAGCTTGCAGGTATGCGTGGTCCTATTTCCAATACATCAGGTCAGACCATCGAAATTCCCATCAAGGCTAACTACCGTGAAGGTCTTAATGTGCTTGAATACTTCATTTCATCACGTGGTGCACGTAAGGGTCTTGCCGATACAGCGCTTCGTACCGCTGACTCCGGTTACCTTACCCGTCGTCTTGTTGACATTTCACAGGAAATCATCGTTCTTGAAGATGACTGCGGATGCACAGAGGGCTTCGAGGTATTCGATATCTATGGTGAAAAGGACAGCCTCCTTGAAGGTCTTGCAGAAAGACTTGAAGGCAGATACCTTTTCGAAAATCTTTACAATGAAGACGGCAGTCTTCTTATGGATAATGACCATATCCTTACAGGTGCAGAGGCAAAGAAGATTGTTGCTGCAGGCCATACACATGTAAAGATCCGTTCTCTTCTCACCTGTGAAGCAACTCACGGTGTATGTAAGAAGTGCTACGGTAAAAACCTTGCAACAGGTCGTCCTGTTTCCACAGGTGAAGCAGTCGGTGTTGTTGCTGCTCAGTCAATCGGCGAACCCGGTACACAGCTTACCATGAGAACCTTCCACACCGGTGGTGTTGCTACAACCGCCGACATCACACGAGGTCTTCCCCGAGTTGAAGAGCTTTTTGAAGCAAGAAAGCCCAAGACTGTTGCATTTATCGCAAGAGCAACAGGTACAGTTTCCTTCAAGACTGTCACAAAGGGTAAGAAGGTTACAGAAAGCATCGTAATCACTACAGAAGACAATATCGCTGTTGAAGAAAAGATTCCCTTTGGCTGCACAAAGCTCGTTCAGGAAGGTCAGACCATCGAGAAGGGTGCTCTTCTTACAGAAGGCTCTGCAAATCCCCACGATGTTCTTGATATCCTCGGCGTAAACGAGCTTTATAATTACCTTATAAAAGAAGTACAGGCTCCTTACCGCGCACAGGGCGTTGAGCTTAACGACAAGCACATTGAAGTTATTGTTCGCCAGATGATGCGTAAGGTTAAGGTTGATGATGCAGGCTCTGCAAGCCTTCTTTCAGGTGCTACAATCGAAAAGAGCGAATTCAAGAAGGCAGTAAAGGCTGCAAAGGCTGAATGTGAAGCTGCAGGCACAGAATTTGTTCCCGCAACCTACACTCCCGTTCTTCTCGGTATCACAAAGGCATCTCTTGCTACCGAATCCTTCCTTGCTGCAGCATCCTTCCAGGAAACAACAAGAGTTCTTACCGATGCAGCTATCAAGGGTAAGGTCGATCCTCTCGTAGGTCTTAAGGAAAATGTTATTATCGGTAAGCTTCTTCCCTCCGGTACGGGTATGAAGCGTTACTCCGGAGTAACAATTTCTAAAAATGACTACGACATCGAAGAATAAATGTACACTTTGTAACTTTTAACGAAAATTTGCCAAAAACTTTGTAAAAGGTGTTGACAAATAGGGGCGTTTAGTGTTAAAATTACAACCTGTGCGATGATATTTTTGTTATCAAGGGAAAAATCGCATGATTTTTCCCTTTTGATATAAAATCTATAAAGGAGGAACACAAGATTGCCAACCTTTAATCAGCTTGTTCGCAACAGCAGAAAGTCTCTTGAGAAGAAGTCAAAGGCTCCCGCTCTCGGTAAAGGTCTCAACTCTCATAAGAATGTTATGATCGACCACAATTCACCCCAGAAGCGCGGCGTTTGTACAGTTGTTAAGACTGATACACCCAAGAAGCCTAACTCCGCTCTCAGAAAGCTTGCCAGAGTTCGTCTTACAAACGGTATTGAAGTATCCGCTTACATTCCCGGTGTCGGCCACAATCTTCAGGAACACTCAGTTGTTCTTATAAGAGGCGGAAGAGTTAAAGACCTTCCCGGTGTACGTTACCACATTGTCCGCGGTACACTTGATGCTCAGGGCGTTAACGGCAGAATGCAGAGCCGTTCCAAGTACGGCACAAAGAAAGCAAAGGCTAAGAAATAAGCCGCTTTCAAATCGATCAGGACAAAATCTTCTTGCAGGTTGAAAATTATTCACCAATGTAAGCTTTAATATATATAGCGTAAGGCTGTGATTAAACCTTTCATTGGCGCAACGGGAATTTGTCACTCGAGTACCTATGATATCATTACTATTATGAAGGAGGGAAGCGAAGTGCCAAGAAGAGGCAATATAGCAAAACGTGATGTTTTGCCCGATCCGCTTTACAACTCAAAACTTGTAACACGTCTTATCAACAGTGTTATGTACGATGGTAAGAAGGGCGTTGCACAGAAAATTGTTTACGACGCTTTTGACATCATCAGAGAGAAAACAGGCAAGGAACCCCTCGAAGTTTTCGAGGCAGCCATGGAAAATGTTATGCCCTTACTCGAAGTTAAAGCACGCAGAGTAGGTGGTTCAACATACCAGGTTCCCATGGACGTACGTCCCGAAAGAAGACAGACATTAGGTCTCAGATGGATCACACTCTATGCTCGTCAGCGTTCAGAAAGAACAATGAAGGAAAGACTTGCTGGAGAAATCATGGATGCTAAGAACGAACAGGAAGTCGGATCGTAGCCATGTCGTTCTGTGAGCCAAGG
>JAZUCC010000014.1:0-65069 GCA_045638965.1 Acutalibacteraceae bacterium
GGTACTGTTGTTACCGGCCGTGTTGAGCGTGGACAGCTCAATGCAGGTGACGAAGTTGAGATTATCGGTCTCACCGAAGAGCGTGCTAAGACTGTTGTTACTTCTATGGAAATGTTCCGCAAGACCCTCGATTACTGCGAGGCCGGCGATAACGTTGGTGCACTTCTCCGCGGCGTAGGCCGTGATGAGGTTGAGCGCGGTCAGGTTCTTTGCAAACCCGGCTCAATCAATCCTCACACCAAGTTCCATGGTCAAGTTTACGTTCTTAATAAGGATGAAGGCGGCCGTCATACTCCGTTCTTCAACAACTATCGTCCTCAGTTCTACTTCAGAACAACTGACGTTACAGGCGTAATTTCTCTTCCCGCAGGCACAGAAATGTGTATGCCTGGTGACAACGTTGATATGGACGTTGAACTTATCACTCCCATCGCTATCGAAGAAGGCCTTCGTTTCGCTATCCGTGAAGGCGGCCGTACAGTTGGTTCAGGCGTTGTTATCGCTATCAACGAATAATCAACACATCCGATAGATTATATTTCGTGATAAAACCCGTATGCCCGAAAGGGCATGCGGGTTGATTTTTTTATCTTAACATATCAAGAAGTACAAGCAGAATAACTCCCGGGATGCCTCCTATTGCACTTATTGCCATTGTGTAAATATTTACAGGCATTGAAAAAAAGCCTGTCAGGGACATTACAAAATCGCAACAGAAAAGTGCACCGAGTCCCGATGAAAGACAGAGCAAAATCTGCGTAAGCTTAAGTTTCCTCAGCATAAAGATAATAAGTATAATTCCTGTAATTATAAGTAAAATAAATAGTATATTCAAAATTCTCACCTGATAAAATATATGTCCGGTGTTTATAAAAAATGATTCTTGTCCGTAATTTCGCTAATTTTTTTCGGCACTTTGCAATATACTTTTATCAGAGGTGATTATATTGGATTGTCATTCAAAAACTTATGAGCAGTTCTGTTGGGTAAAGCAAAGGAATATTATTATGGAGGAAACCGTTTTTCACAACGGCAAAAGAAAGATAGTATGCACTAATCTGTCCGAATGCGACTTGCTCGGCGGTTGCAGAAACAGAAGTCTTTGCAGATTGTGGAAAAAATCGGAAATTGCAGACGAATCGGAGAAACAGCTTCAATGTGAAGAATTGACTAACGGATAAATATTTGATATACTTTATTACAGTTCGCATGTCGGACTGTAATTTTTTTTGAAAGGAAACGGTAAAGCCGTAAAATATTATGGAGATTTTAACACTTTATCCCACACTTAAAGAAACAATATGGGGCGGAAGAACTCTTATTGATGAATACGGATTCGAAACAGACGGTGATAATGCAGCTGAAGCATGGCTTCTTTCATGCCATAAGGATGGTCCCAGCTTTGTAATTAACGGACAGTATAAGGGAAAAACTCTTGCAGAGGTTATTGAAGCAGAAGGTAAGGAGGTTCTCGGTACAAACAATAAGGATATCCGCGATTTCCCCGTGCTTATAAAAATTATTGACGCAAGAGATAAGCTTTCTGTTCAGGTTCACCCCGATGATGATTATGCTTATAAATATGAAAATGAAAACGGCAAAACCGAGGCATGGTATGTGCTTAAGTGTGATGAGGGTGCTTCCCTTATTTACGGTATGAATCACGACATGAAGAGAGAGGAATTTGCCGCCGCTATCGAAAACGGTACACTTCTCGATGATGTCAATGTTGTTTCCGTAAAGCCCGGCGATGTGGTATTTATTCCTTCCGGTATGCTTCATGCAATCGGAGAAGGTATTTTACTTGCAGAGGTACAGCAGAGCTCAAACTCCACATATCGTGTGTTTGACTACATGCGTCGCGATAAAAACGGAAATCTCCGTGAGCTTCATGTCAAAAAGGCTGTGGATGTTGTTGACCTTTCTGTTGCTGATGTTGATTTTTCTGCAGAAGGAAAGCCCGAAGCAATGGGTGATGCCACAAAGACTTATCTTACAGGCTGTGAATATTTCTCAATGACAAGGGTTGCTCTCGACGGAAGCTACACCGATAATGCCGATGACAAGTCCTTCGTTTCTCTTCTTGTTCTTGACGGTGAAGGCACACTTTCAGCAGCAGAGCAGGAAATTGCGCTCAAAAAAGGTGCCAGTGTATTTATCCCTGCTTCAAAGGGTGAATATACCGTTACAGGTAAGCTTGAAATTCTTGAAACAAGAACTTAAGGCTTAAAAATAATATAAGGAATAATATAATGTCATTACTCAGTTGTCAGAATTTAAGACTGTCTTATGCACAAAGAGATATAATTATCAATGCCACCTTTGATATCGCCAAGGGTGACAAGGTTGGTCTTATCGGCTCTAACGGATGCGGCAAGACCACACTTTTCAAGGCGATTTCAGGAGAGCTTGAGCCTGCCGAGGGCAGAGTTATAAAGGCGAATTATACCAATATCGGTTTTGTGGAGCAGCATGCCTGTGCGGGAAGCACACTTTCGGTATATGATGAGCTTCTTACAGTTTTTTCTCATCTTTTTAAGATGGAAGAGGAGCTTGAGGCTTTGCACAGAAAGATTGAGCTTACCGAGGGTAAGGTTGCGGAATATATTGAAAGACAGGCTAATCTTACAGAAGAATATCAGAACAAGGGCGGGCTTACATATAAGAACAGGGCTCATTCCTGTCTTATGGGTCTGGGGTTTACTGCCGATGAGGAAATGCTTCCCGTGTCTGCACTTTCGGGCGGTCAGCGTACAAAGCTGAGTCTCGGAAAGCTGCTTTTGAGTGAGCCTGATATCATGCTTCTTGACGAGCCTACAAACCATCTTGACATCAGAAGTGTTGAGTGGCTTGAGGAATTTATAAATAAATTTGGCGGTACGGTTATAATTGTTTCCCATGACCGATATTTCCTTGATAAAACCACAACCCGTACACTTGAAATTTCAGCAAGAAAGCTTTATCAGGGTAAGGGCTCGTATTCAACCTATATGAAGCTCAAGGAGCTTCGGCTTGAAACTGACAGACGCGAATATGAAAAGGCAGTAATTGAAATCAAGCGCATAGAAAAAATGATTGAACAGCAGAAGCAGTTCAATCAGGAAAGAAACTATATTACAATTGCAAGCAAGGAAAAGCAGATTGAGCGTATAAAGGAATCAATGCCCGAGCTGCCGCCCACGGAAAAAACGGTGAAGCTTCGTTTCAGTGAATGTGTAAGAGCAGGCGACGAGGTGCTTATTGCGGAAAACCTCAAAAAAACTTATGACGGAAAAGATCTTTTCAGCGGTGTGTCAATAAAGATGTACCGCGGGGAAAAGGTGTTTATATTAGGTCCCAACGGCTGCGGTAAAACCACTCTTTTAGGACTTATTACCAACAAAATCCCAAAGGATGAGGGGCTTTCCCGTTTCGGCTATAATGTAAGTGTGGGCTATTTCGAGCAGACACAGAAAGCTCTTATGTCCGATAAAACTCTTTTGCAGGAGCTTTATGACCGTTTCCCCACAAAGACAATCTCGGAGCTTCGCGGACTGCTCGGTGCTTTCAATTTCAAAAATGATGATATTGAAAAGCTGATGAGTGACCTTTCAGGTGGCGAAAGAGCAAGAATTGCACTTCTTATTCTCATATTAAAAAAGCCCAATTTCCTTATTCTCGACGAGCCTACCAACCATCTTGATTTTCAGTCACGTGAGGTGCTTGAGGATGCACTGAAGGAATATGACGGAACAATCCTCTGCGTTTCCCATGACCGTTATTTTGTAAACCGACTTGCTTCAAGAATATTGTATTTCGACGGAAGCGAGGTTACCTCGTATGACGGTAATTACGATGATTATCTCAATGTTATCGCGGGAAAGGCACAGATGGTGGCGGAAAAAGCACCTAAAAAGGTGAACGATTATAAGCTTCGCAAGGAGCTTGAAAGTCAGGAAAGAAAAAAGAAAACAAGACTTTCAAAGCTTGAATCAATGCTTGAAACGGCACAGAAGGAAATAGATGAGCTCAACGAATTGCTTTCAACCCCCGAGGTGGCTGCCGATTTCCAGCAGGTAATGGAGCTTACGGGGAAGCTTGAAGAAATGAATGCCTCTATTGAGGAAATGGAGCTTGAATGGCTCGAGCTTTCCGAATAAAGGCAATGTGCAACCGTCAGTTGACACATTTTAAGCCCGACTTGATAGACAAAAACAGAATAATATGCTATATTTCAGATGACAGATATATTTTGTCATCTGATTTTTTTTGAGAAGGTGAATATAATGAGTCTTGGTGAAAGAATATATGAGCTTCGCGCGGGAAAAGGAATGTCACAGGGGGAGCTTGCCGATAAGCTTGATGTTTCAAGGCAGGCGGTTTCAAAATGGGAAAACAACAGTGCAGTCCCCGACCTTGACAAGCTTCTTAAAATCAGTGAGCTGTTTTCTGTAAGTCTTGATGAGCTTGTAAAAGGAAGCAGCCAACCGAAAGAAATATGTGAAAAAGTGGAAAATTCAGAAAAAAGCACAGCCGCTATCCATACGGCAGAAGAAAAGCACCGTGACGAAAGGTTTCCCGCAAGAAAAATTTTTGCCTTTATATTTTTCGGACTTACACTGCTTACCTGTGTGCTTTCTCTTTGCACTCAGAGCATAGATGTGCTGACCTTGTGTATTCCCTTTATCGGCTTCGGACTTGTCTGCTGGTTCAGCAAGAATTTTGCGGGGCTTAACTGTCTGTGGTTTGCGTATATTCTTTTTCAGTATTTCAGCATTTTCATGCTGGGCGGACTGAATTTCAGTGTCTATGCCATAAGGCTTATGCTTGTTGATATCAACTATCTGTTTACCGGTCTTGCGGCTCTTGCGGTGGTTATTGTTATGATTGTAGTTACTGTTTTCAGTGTTAAGAGCAGACCGATAAAAAAACCTCAGTCGGCAGGAGCACGGCTTATAGGTGTCTGGGCAGCCTTTGTTGTATATTTCCTGATTACTCTGACTGTCGGACCGTATCTTACGGATTTAGTTGTCATAAGCTCCGGTCAGAATGAAACGCTCGGTGCTGTGCTTCAGCTTTTGTCCTTCAGTGATAATCTTGCCCCTGTTGTTATTCTTGCGGCGGCAATATCATTTACCGTAAGATATAACGTAATGAAAAGAAATAGAGCAAAAGCGAAATAAAAGTCAGAAGGGATTCTGTAAAAAAAGGGTTCATCGGGATTTAATCCTGATGAACCCTTTGATACCGTAATACGGAAAAAATAAATGTGTTTATGTATGCGTTATGATATAGTAAGTTTTTATCTTACGGTATTACTATCGTTACCGTTCCGTCCTCTGCAGTAAGTGCATTTACAATTATTTCTTCTATATATTCTCCTGTAAGAACGGATTTGTATCTGAAAAATACTGTTGTAGCACCCGGTGCAATGCCTGAAAGTGTGAATTCATAGGCTGTGGTTTCTTCGTTATAGCATTCTGCGGAAAGAATTACAACGCTTTCATTTTCAATGGAGCATACCCATTTACTATGGGACGAGGCATTGTCATTCAGAGTGATAACAGCATTTTTACCGTTTTGTGTAAGCTGAAGCTCTGCATCAACGGTTTCAGCTCCGCCTGTTGATGGCTCTTCGGTCACATTCTGTGAGGAAATATGGGTAAGTACACCCTGGTGATAGCCGTATGTTTTCTGTATTGCGGTGGTTGTTGTGAGTCTTTCATAGGCGGTGATAGTATTTGAAACGGGATCAAAGTCGGGATTTGCAAGATTTGAAAGGGACAGCTGATAGGTAAATGTTCTTTGTGAATTATTCCATATAAAGCAGAAGTAATATGAATTCAGCGCATCCTTATAGTAGCACACACCGAAATCGGTATAGCCGTCAAAATTCATGTCATCGAATATCGCCCTGATCTCGCCGTCTGTTTTTGTGGGGGAGTAGCCCTCTGCAAAAACGGTGAACTGCTTATCCTTATATTCATCGAAAATAAAGAAATAGCCGTCCTGGTAATATACTGTAAGCTTGCCGTAAATTTCAGAATTGAAGGAGCCTGCAGGCAGTGCCTTCTCCGCTGAAAAATTGATTTTTACTTCCTCAGCAACCGCTTCGGTTGTTTTTTCTTCAGTAACGGTTGATTCCTCTTCGGTTGTTGTTGATTCATTGTCTGAAGGCTCTTCGGGATTATTCCAGCCTGTTTTGTGGGATACATCATCACCCTTGCAGGCAGAAAATGTAAGAATTATAAGAACTGCAAGTATAAAAGCTGTCAGTTTTTTAATCATAATATTATTCTCCTTATATCGGAATGCACCTTATTTTAACATTTTTTTGTGTCGTTATCAATATAAAACCGTCAAAAAACAGTTGAGTTTGATTTTTCTTTATGTTATACTGAAATTACTAAAATTCAGCTGAAAATAAGGAGAATTTTCATGAAAAAGTTTTTAAGTGATTTCAAGGCATTTGCTCTTAAGGGCAATATTGTTGACATGGCAGTCGGTGTTGTTATCGGCGGTGCCTTCGGTAAGATTGTTACATCTCTTGTCAATGATATCATCACTCCTCTCATCGGACTTCTCACAGGTAATATTTCTCTTGCAGATCTTAAGATAGTTCTTGCTGAAGCAGTTCTTGATACTGCGGGTGAGGTTGTTACTCCCGAGCTTGCTATTACATACGGTACATTCCTGCAGACTGTAATCGATTTCCTTATCATTGCTCTTTCTATCTTTATTGTTCTTCGTGTTGCTATGAATACACGTAAGAAGCTTGAGGATATGAAGAAGAAGGAAGAGGTTGTTGAAGAGGAAGCAGAGGAAGAGCCTGCTGAAACAGAGCTTTCCGTGCTTCTTGAAATCAAAGAGCTTCTTAAGAAGGACTGATAAACAATCTTTATATATAATTAAGGGGGAGCACAAATGAACGAACTGAAAAAGAAATACGGTCTGTTTATGGCAATATGCATGGTTGTAGGTATTGTTATAGGCTCGGGCGTATTTTTCAAGGCACAGACAGTCCTTGATAAAACAGGCGGAAATATGCTTCAGGGTATTCTTGCCTGGATTATCGGCGGCGCAATAATGATTTCCTGTATCCTTGCATTTTCTGTTCTTGCACAGAAATATGAAAAGGTCAACGGTATTATCGACTATGCTGATGCGACAATGGGCAGTAAATACGGCTATCTTGTCGGATGGTTCCTTACCATTCTTTACTACCCCACAATGACATCCGTGCTTGCATGGGTAAGCGCACGCTATCTTCTGACCTTTATATGTAATGCAATTCCTGAATTTACAATGCATATCGCAGCAGAAAGCGGTGGTGCGGTTTTAGGTCCCGAAACAATGACAGTTGCCTGCTTCCTTCTGGTTTTCAGCTTCGCAATAAATGCACTTTCACCCAAAATTGCAGGTAAAATTCAGGTTTCAACCACAGTTATAAAGCTTATTCCTCTGCTTCTCATGGCAGTTATCGGAACCATTTACGGATTTACTCATCCTATAACAGAGACTGCACAGGAAACAATTTTACAGGCAAACTTTGCACAGCCTGTTGAATCATGGAGCTTCCTTTTCTCTGCAGTTGTTGCAACAGCCTTTGCTTATGAGGGATGGATTATTGCAACATCAATCAATGCAGAGCTTAAGAATTCAAAGAGAAATCTTCCCATAGCTCTTGTTGTGGGCGGTATCATTATCGTTGCCGTATATGTATTCTATTTCATTGGTGTTTCAGGCGGTGCATCGGTTGATGTTCTTCGTGATGAAAGTCAGGGTGCCCCTGTTGCATTCCTTAATGTTTTCGGACCTACCTTCGGTAATATTCTGAATCTGTTTGTTGCAATTTCCTGTATGGGTACTCTTAACGGAATTATGCTCGGCTGTACAAGAGGTCTTTACTCTGTTGCAGTCAGAGGCTTTGGTCCCAAGCCCGAAATATTCAGACAGGTTGACAATGAAACCAATATGCCCGTAAACTCATCAATTGTTGCGGCACTTCTTACAGCCTTCTGGCTTGTATATTTCTACGGTGCAAATCTTTGCGCAGGTGAGCCCTGGTTCGGAGTTTTCAGCTTCGATTCCTCAGAGCTTCCCATCGTTACTACCTATGCTCTTTATATCCCTATTTTTATCCGCTTTATGATAAAGGCAAAGGATGTATCCGTTGTGAAGAGATTTGTGCTTCCCTCAATTGCCCTGATAGGCTCCGGCACAATGGTATTTATGGCTATTTATGCACACGGTATCTCTCCCTATCTTGCAGGTAAGTCTGCAGAAGAGCCCTACTTCAGCTGCCCCGTGCTTTTCTATCTTATTATTTTTGCGGTAATAATGCTTATCGGTGTGTTCTTCATGAACAACAAGAAAAAGGCAGAGAAATAAAAAACAGATATTGTACAATAAACAGAGTATGTAAAACAGGCAGGTTTTACATGCTCTGTTTTTTTTCAAATGCAAGGCATGCAAATGCTTCGGAATTATTGAAATAATAAAATATTTATGATACAATTTTTGTGACGGAAAAATCTGTCATAATTTATTAAGGGAGTATATGTGTTATGTTCAGAATTAATAATTTTACTGACAATGATGATGTTGCAATTATTGCGGAAAAAGGTCCCTTTCAGATTATTCAGTATAAAAGAGATCTGAGTGTTTCTCCCTCAACGGCAGTCAATGCATATTTTTGTGACAAAATGAATATAAGAAAAAGACAGGTTGTCTGCGATCTTTCAAAGGCAAACGGTATTATATGTCAGGCGGGTGCAATGCAGTGGACCGTCGGTGATGTAAGAGCAACCACAGGTGTCAAGGGTGCTACTGATTTTCTCGGAAAGCTTGTAAAGGGAAAGGTTACGGGTGAAAGTGCAATCAAGCCCGAATATGTAGGTAACGGTATGCTTGTGCTTGAGCCTACCTACAGACATCTTGTTCTTCTTGATATAAGTGAATGGAACGGTAAGGTGGTGCTTGATGACGGCTTGTTCCTTGCCTGCGATGCTTCAATAAAACAGAAGCTTGTTGCTCGTTCAAATATTTCCTCTGCAGTTCTCGGCGGTGAGGGCCTGTTCAATCTTGCTCTTGACGGTAACGGAATTGCAGTCCTTGAATGCCGTTGTCCTCAGGAGGAGCTTATTGAGGTGACACTTGAAAATGATATTCTCCGTGTTGACGGAAGCTTTGCAATTGCATGGAGTGATTCTCTTGCTTTTACTGTTGAACGTTCAGGAAAAACACTCATCGGCTCTGCGGCTTCAGGTGAGGGCTTTGTCAATGTTTACAGAGGTACGGGTAAGGTTCTTCTTGCTCCCGTTGACAGTACAATCGGTTCTTTCCCTGTTTCAACAACAACACCCTCTGCTCCCGCTTCGGCAGGCACAAAAACTGCAGGAATGCTTGGTGCACTTCTCGGCGGTGTTGCAGATGCACTTGATTGATATCGGCATCTGAATAAAATAGCTATAAATACTGAAGAGGCAACACGATTATTCCGTGCTGCCTCTTGTGTTTTTTTTGTAAAAAGCCTGTTATTCAACTGTAATTGTAAGGGGGATTCTCATAAGCTTTTGCTGAGCATCGTCTGCTGCAGTGCCTGTAGTGTAATCGAGAATGAATTCGGGTGTGAATGTACCCTTGTCGGAAACAGTAAGCGTTACATCAATCTGCCATTTATATGTGTCGGGAGCACCGTCGGTGGCGGTCAGAGTAAGCTTATCAAGGGTTTTGCCCTCTGCCGCGGGAGTATGTGCCGTAAAAACCATATTGTCATAGGAAATGCCTGAAAGACGAAGGCTGTTTATGATGCCGTAAAAATCTCCCTGTGTTTTCATGGTTGTGATAAACATTGTAAGTGTGTATTTTTCGGCTGCGGAAGAGCTTTTCTTTATTCTGAATTCGGTGTTTTCCAATGTAACGGATATTCTGTCTGCAATAAGGCTTTGCATGCTGCCGGATGTCACATCGGGCTTCTTTGCAGAAACCACGGCAAAGGCGGTGATGCAGATGCCAAGCAGAGCAAAAACTGAAATAACTGTAAGAAGCAGTCTGTGTTTTTTCATGAAGGTGCCTCCTTTTATGATTATTGTAATAAAGTGCCCTTATAAAGTCAATCTGAAAATATTTCCGAGGTCTTATTCATAAAGTCATCATAGGTCATGAAGCTGTTGAGAAGTGAAAGAAGATTTTTGCCCGTAAGCCGTGCGGGAAGCCCCATGGAAACGAGAAGAGCCCGTCTTTTTTCAGCACTGTTTTCTCCGCCCGAAAGACCTGCTTCAAAAAGGTCTGCGGTTGTAATGAGTCGCCTGTCGGGATTTGTTTCGGTCCGCTTGAAAAGTCCCGAGTCGGAAAGTGCCTTTTCAAGAACGGAATTGTCAACACCCTCAACTCCGAGCTTGCCTTCCTTTGAGGGGGCATCCTTTCTTTTTTCCTTACCGTATATATCGGGTATATATGCATGTACAATTTTGCTTTCAGGGACAATATTTTTAAGGAAATTTCTTATCTTAAAGCCTGCGGCATCGGAATCGGTAAGAATAATAATTCCTTTTTCATCGGCAATTTTTTTTATAAAGGTCTGCTTTTCCTTTGAATTGAAGATGCCGAAGCCGTCAGTGGTGATTATCAGTGCATCAATCACCGTTGTAAGACGGGCTTTGTCGTATTTTCCTTCAACAATTATGGCTTTTGAGGTGTGAAGCATTTTATTTACTCCTTACAGGATGCAAGCTTTGAAATAAGCTCGGTCAGCAGGATATCCTCGGAAATTCTGCTGCTTTTGCTTTTTACATCAGCATCGGAAAGAATATCAAGAGCCTTCCTGAGCGATGCTACGGAGCTTTTTCTGACAAATGGTGCGATTTTTGAAAAGGTATATTTTGTTTCCTTATATTGGAACGGACCTGCAAAGTCGCTTATCTGCTTGTCCGAGTTATAGGAAAGCTTAAGGCGGTATGCATTTACATAGGCACTTGCAAGAGCACCGATAATTGAGCTTGCGGGTGTTTTCTGCCTTAAAAGCTCACCGAGAATTTTATATGCCTTGTCGGTGTCGCCTGAAAAAATTGAAGCACTTATATCGAATACGGAGGCTTCGACGCTTTTTACGGCGGTAAAATCTATCATTTCTTTGGTAACATGCTCACCGCAGGAAAAGGCGCATACCTTGTTGAACTCATTGAGAACGGTCTGCAGGTCTTCGCCGACACTTGAAACAAGATACATTGCGGTATCGTAATCAATTGATGTTCCGCGGTCCTTTGCACGGGAAACCAGAAGCTTTGCGGTTTTGCCCTGTGTTCTGTGCTCAATTTTTACAACAGTTCCCAGCTTTTCAAAAAGCTTTGTCACACCGTCCCATTTTGTGTTTTTACCCGAGGGGAGAGTGTCACTTGAGAAATAGAAAATCATAACCGTTGATTCGGGAACTGCTCTGAGCTTTTCGCCGAATTCGGTAAGAGCCTTCTGAGAAAGGGAATCAAGAGGATAGTTTCTTATGAGAAGGCAGGTTTTTTCTGCCATGAGAGGCAGATTTTCAGCATCTGCAAAAATAGTTTCAAGGTCGGTATCGTCATCCTCATATTTATGAAAATTGAAGAACATAAGAGCTTCGTCAACGATTTTCTTTGTGAGAAGAGAGCAGTAATGCTCCTTGAGATAATCGTCATCACCCGAAAAAAGAAATATGTTTTCTCCGATGTCGCCCTTTATCATTTTTGCAAATATATCTTCGTCAATTAATGGCATAGGAAGCTCCTTCTATGATAATTTCTGTGTCCTTGTCCTTTGTTGAAATATGAGAAATGTCAAGCGGTCTTATCTTGTCGGTCATAATAATTATATCCGAAAAATTATCCGTGCTTATGCTTTTCGGAATGCTGCTTCTGCATATAAGAATGTCACCGCTTGTGAATATCTCCTCTTTCTCTGCAAAATCAGAGGAGGGTAGTGTGCATATAACAATTTTTATACCACCTGTGATAATTACAGATGCGGCAAAATCCTCGGTTGTTTCATTGAAGATATATGTATCGTAATTTATCTGCCCTTCATATACACCAAGGGGTGCGTCAATTTTGTTTTGTGGCAGGAGATTTTCTTCAATGTATTCGGTATTGTTGTTTTCCGTTTTACTGTCTCGGGGAATAAAAAGCAGGTCTGCAGACAGAATTCCTCTTGAATTGAGGTAGCTTTTCAGCTTATATGCCTGTGAATAGCTGCCGCCCGAGCCGTAAACCGTAGTGTGTGAGCCGGATGGTGCTATAACGGAAATGAGTGTGGAATTTTCTTCACCTGCAATAAAAACCCTGGTTTCGTTGCGGTGAATATAAATATCTGCGCAGATTACGGAGGATAAAACAAGAGTTCCGCAGAGTACGGTGATGAGAGCAAGACGTCTTTTTCTTATGAAAATAATTACCGCCGCACAGACAATAAAGGTAAGAATGAAAACGGGGATTACTATGGCGGGCTTTGTGCTGATTACCGTAAAATCAGCCTTTGCGAAAAACGATATGATACGGGTAAGAATATCGCAGAAAAGCTCTGTTATTGTGCTGATGCAGGAGAATAAGCGGGATGCTTCGGGAATCAGCACCTGAATAAAGGAGCTTATCATTATGGCCTGTGCAACAGGTGTGGAAACAAGAGATGCAAGAGGAGAAATCAGTGAAGCATAGCCGAAGAATACTGATGTAAGGGGTAATGTTGTAAGAATTACACCCACCGATGTAAGTATTGAGGTAAGCTGATTTTTCAGAAGCCTTTTAATTTTCTGATGCTTACCCGCGGGATATTTCTTTTCAGGGAAAATATAATCATTCCATACGCTTATTGCCGCCGTTGCAGTAAATGAAAGAAGAAATGATATGTTTCCGGCAAGAAATGGATTGGAGGTAAGAAGAATTGTCCCTGCTATGCCAAGGTTATTCAGTGTATCCGACTGCCGTTGTATCATCCGCCCGATGAATACAAACAGAAGCATGATGCCTGAACGCATTACCGAGGGAGAAAAGCCCGTGAACACAATAAAGAAAATAACGAAGACAGAAGCCAGAAGATTCGGAATAAATGATACTCTTGACTTGTTTTTCAGTATAATGAAAAAAAGACCTGTCCAGATTGACAGATGCATACCCGATACTGCAAAAATATGAGATATTCCGCATTTTTTCAGGTTTACGGAAAATTCACCTGTAAGAGAATCGGTGTTACCCGTAAGAAGTGCATTTGAAATGCCGAAGCTTATGTCGTCAAGGCTGCGGGAAAGCTTTTCCGAAACAAGACTCCGCAGAGTCAGTATGGCATTGAAAAGCCCTTTTCCTGCTTTGTTGACTATATAGTCGGTGGTCTCCGAGGAAAATGCCTTTAAGTATATCTTGTCGGACAGGGTATGGTAAGCAAAAATGCCGTCAGACTGATTGCTTACCACCTGAAAGGGTGTGCATGTGATTTTATCGCCGATGGTAAAATCAGCTTTTTTATTTGTATAAAGAAGAATCTTTGAGGAAATCTCAACACCGCCGACAGTACAATCGGATAAGACCGCACTGCTGATGTTGCCGGTTTCTTTGATGGTGATTTCGGTGACGGTACCTGATATGCTTTTGTTGTAGCCTGCATTTGCTGCCTCCGTCTCATTAGTGAGGCTTGCAGAAGAAAACGAAAGCCATGCCACCGTGACGGCAGCGGTAATAAGAAGCAATGCCTTTGCAATTGCCGCTCTTTTTATGCAGGCAATAACAAAAATAACGGGAATTATTATAATCAGAAGCTTTATAAGCAGACAGAAGCCTGTCATAAGAAGAAGCTCTGAAAATAAAAGTGTAAGTGCCGTTAATATAAAAGGGCGTTTTATTCGTGTCATAATAAAATTATTCTGCGTTCAAAGCCTTTATTGCATCTTCAAGGGTTTCTACGGGGGAGGATGCTATTGCAACACCGTAGCAGGGAAGTCCCTTTGAGAAAACTCTTATTCTGCCCTTGAGTACGGCAAGCTTTTTTGTGATTTCGGGCTTTATTTCTGCTGTGTAAAGACAGACATAGCCGTCATTCTGTGAAATTTTATAAATACCGTGAGCGGTTGCCGCACTTCTTATAAGGGGAATTTTAAGAAGCCCGATAACGCTTGCGGGAGGCTCGCCCCAACGGTCGATAAGCTCGTCGATAACATCGGAGTAGTCCTCTTCGTTCTTTATATCAGCAATCCGCTTATATACCGCAAGGCGCTGCTGATAGCTTGAAATATATTTTTCGGGAATGTGGGCATCCTGCTGAATGTCAATCTGACAAACTGCCTTGGGGGTATTTTCGGTTCTTGTACCCTTTATTTCGCCTACAGCCTCTTCAAGAAGAGACATATACATGTCATATCCGACACTTGCAAGATGACCGTGCTGCTGTGCGCCTAAAAGGTTGCCCGCACCTCTTATTTCAAGGTCGCGCATGGCAATTTTGAAGCCCGAGCCGAACTGTGTGAATTCTCTTATAGCGGAAAGTCGTCTGTCAGCAATTTCCGTGAGCTGCTTATCCTTTCTGAAGGTACAGTATGCGCTTGCTCGTCTTGTTGAACGACCTACTCGTCCTCGCAGCTGATGAAGCTGAGAAAGTCCCATGCAGTCGGCATTTTCAATAATAAGCGTGTTTGCATTCGGAACATCGACGCCTGTTTCGATAATTGTGGTGCATACGAGAATATCTACCTCGCCCTCGGTGAGCCTTCTCCAGACATCGGAAAGCTCGTTTTCCTGCATTTTGCCGTGAGCTATTGCAATTGTAGCATCGGGGAAGAATTTCTGCAGCTGGTCTGCCACAAGGTCGATGTCATTTGTGTTGTTATGAAGATAATATACCTGTCCGCCGCGTCGAAGCTCCTTTGCGATAGCCTGAGAGATAATGCCCATGTCATGCTCAAGCACGAAGGTCTGCACAGGGTGGCGGTCCATGGGTGCTTCTTCTATAACGGAAAGGTCGCGTATTCCTGAAAGTGCAAGATTCAGTGTGCGGGGGATAGGTGTAGCAGAAAGGGTAAGCACATCTACATTTGGAAATTTTTCCTTCAGCTTTTCCTTCTGCACAACACCGAAGCGCTGTTCCTCGTCAACAATAAGAAGTCCGAGATCCTTGAATTCAACATCCTTGGAGATTACTCTGTGTGTGCCTGCGACAATGTCAACCGCACCTGCCTTGATGTTTTTTATAATCTGCTTCTGTTGCTTGGGTGTGCGGAAGCGGCATAGCATATCCGCAGTAATGGGGAAGCCCTCAAAGCGGTGAAGAATTGTTCTGTAGTGCTGGAATGCAAGAATTGTTGTGGGAACGAGAAGGGCTACCTGCTTTCCGTCACATATGCATTTGAAGGCGGCACGAAGTGCTACCTCGGTTTTACCGAAGCCAACATCACCGCAGAGAAGTCTGTCCATGGGGCAGGGCTTTTCCATGTCTGCCTTTATTTCGTTTATGCATCGCAGCTGATCGTCGGTTTCGTCAAATTCAAAACGGCGCTCAAAGTCGTTCTGCATGTCAATATCGGGGGAGAAGGGGTAGCCCTCTGCATTCTGTCTTTGTGCATAAAGCTTTATAAGGTCCTTTGCGATATCCTTGACTGCACCGCGGACTTTGTTCTTTGTTTTCTCCCAGTCTCCGCCGCCTATGGTGTTGAGCTTTACAGTTCTTTGTGAATCCTCCTCGTGAGGACCGATGTATTTTGAAATCAGCTCAAGGCTTGTAACGGGAATGAACAGCACCCCGTTTTTAGCGTACTGAATTTTTATATAGTCCTTTACGGTCTTATTGATTACCTTCTTTTCAATGCCCTGGAAAATACCGATACCGTGGTTTTCGTGAACAACATAGTCGCCCACATGAAGCTCCTCAAGGGAATTGAAGGCATTTGCCTTTTTGTGGTATTTCTTTACACTGCCGCGGGCTGCTTTTGCAAATCTGCCGTAGCTTATCATAAGAATTTTAAGGGCAGGGTAGTCAATGCCCGCACCGAGAGCATCGGGGAAGATGTTTATGATTCCCTTCTGAATTTCATCGGGTTCAGTGGTGTAGAATACCGCCTTATAGCCGTCATCTGAAAGATTTCTGTAAAGGCTTTCCGCATTTTTTCTGTTACCTGCAAAAACAATAACCGTGTATTTGTTTTTGAGCGGCACGGCAATATCCTCCGTAAGGAAGCTGTAGGAGCCGTCCCATGCGGAGATCTGATTTATATGATAGTTTATTAGATCCTTTACGGGTGTATCAAAGCTGCCGCGGGCAAAGTTATCGATATAAACCGTTCTTTTTGTTGAGTAAGCCTTCAGTATATCATTGAAGGAAAAATAGTAGTCATCAAGACCCTTACAAAGCTCTCCGTCGGTAAAAAGCTCCTTTATTTCTTCATTGAGAAGCTTTTCCGTTGCTGTTGCCGATTCCTTGATGCCCGAGGTTTCACAGGCAATGAGAAGAGCATCGGGGAAATAATCAAGGGGGGAAGAGAGCTTTTCATAAACAAGAGGAAGATATTTGTCGGGACTTCCCACACAAACACCGTTTTTGAGAAGCTCACTGTCACGGTAAAGAAACTGCTTTACCTTATCGGCATTTTTTGTTCTGATTCCCTTGCCAAGCTCCTCGAGTCTTTGTGCAATTTTTTGCGGCTCATCAAAAAGAATTTCCGAAACGGGGGAGAGGGATATTTTTTCTGCTCTTTCGGTTCGTCTTTGTGATACTATGTCGAAAAATGAAATCGTATCAATCTCATCGCCCCAGAATTCAATTCTTACGGGTGCGCCGAGATTGCAGGGGTATATATCAAGAATGCCGCCACGCAGAGAAAACTGTCCCGGACCTTCAACCATGTCTGCGGCTGAATATCCGCATTTTACGAGGTTTATACGGATGTCATCCGTTGAAATCTCCTGTCCCTCCGAAAGAGAAAAGGTTCTTGATTCAAGCTCACTGCGGGGCATGATTTTCTGCAGAGCTGCTTCTGCGGAAAGAATCAGAATTTTACTTTCTCCCGCAATAACCTTTGAAAGTGCGCCTATTCTTTTCTGCTCATATTCCTTTGAGCTTGTTTCAACGGAATAGAAATTGTAGTCTCTTGCAGGATAGGTTACCGCAGTGCTTCCGAGGGCTGTAAGGTCGGTGCAGAGCTTTTCTGCCGCTGCGTCATCGGGCATAAGCACAACGGCGCCGTGCGGATGTTCTTCGCACAGCGTATGTATCAATAATGCTTTTGGTGTGGGAGGAAGTCCCAGTACACCGAAGGGATATGCTCCCTTTTCAATATTATAGTGTATTCTTTTGTATTCGGGGGATTCTCCGAAGGTTTTTGCAAAGCAGGACATTTATGTCACCCGTTGTAGCGGCTCATGGCACCGTCTGTATCACCGTCAAGAATGAACCGCAGTGCCTCAACCGATTTTTCCATTGTCTTTTTAAGAGTTTCCATGTCCTCCTTTGAGAATCTGCCGAGAACATAGTCCTTAAGGTCATCGTCCTTGTCTTTTCTGTCGCCCACACCGATTTTAAGACGGGGAAAATTGTCAGAGCCGAGCTGTGCTATAATACTCTTTATTCCGTTGTGCCCGCCTGCAGAGCCCTTCTTTCTTATGCGAAGAGTACCTGTAGGAAGTGAAATGTCGTCGTATATGACAATAACCTTTTCAGGTGGGATTTTGTAGAAATCCGCCGCCGCCTTTATTGCTTCACCTGATGCGTTCATGTAGGTCTGCGGACGCATTACAAGGCACGAGTGACCTTCAATGAGGGCAGTGCAGGTAAGAGCTCTGTATTTCACTCTGTCGGTGGTGATTTTGTATTTGTTGCAAAGTATATCAAGACACAGAAAGCCTGCGTTGTGTCTTGAATATTCATATTCCTTTCCCGGATTGCCCAGTCCTGCAATTATGAACTCGGGCTTTCCTGCAAAGCCTGATGCGATTTCGGTTTTTTTCCTGATAAATGCCATTTTGTTTCTCCGCTTAATTTTTTTCTCTGTATGGTTTTTTGACTGTTACCCAGTTTTCTTTGTTTTCCTGTCTGCTTCTTGCAATTGCAAGCGCGTCGGCGGGGACATTGTCCGTAATTGTAGAGCCTGCCGCAGTATATGCTCGTTCACCAATGCTTACGGGTGCTATAAGATTTGTGTTGCAGCCTATGAATGCATCGTTTCCGATTGTGCAGCGGTTTTTTTTCTTGCCGTTGAAATTTACGGTAACTACTCCGCAGCCGAAATTTACACCGCTTCCCACATCGCTGTCCCCTACATAGGTAAGGTGGGATATGTGGGTGCTTTTGCCGATAACGGAATTTTTTATTTCAACAAAATTTCCGATATGAACATTTTCTGCAATTACGCACCCGGGGCGTATATGAACAAAGGGACCTGCTGTCACATTGCTTCCGATTTTACATTCATGTGCCTGTACACTGTTAAGCGTTGTACCGCTTCCGACTCTGGCTTTATAAAGCAATGTTGACGGACCTATAATGCAGTTGCTTCCGATTTCGCAGCCGCTTCGTATGATTGTTGAGGGGAGTATCACCGTGCCCTGCCCGATAATGCAATCGGGGGAAATAATAACGGAGTCGGGACAGGGAATTGAAATCCCCGCATTTATAAATTTTTCCAGTGCTCTGATTCTTTCTTTATTGTCATTCCCGGAATTTCCGTTTCCTGTGTTTTTGCCGTCAGTAAGAAAAGCTGAACTGTTTTTCATTTAACAACCTCCACAGTATTTATTATATTAACATATATATATGTTTAATTCAAGGTAATTTTTCTTTTACAAAGTGAGTGATTGTAATAGTTTCATAAATGCGGGATTCCTTTTTTGGTCAATTGACAAAAAAATATCGGGGGTGTCAAATTTTTTGTCTTTATCATTGACAGTTGACAATTAAAATTATATAATCAGTATGTATAATTATATCGGTGTGCCCATGTGCGCCGAGCGATGATTTTAACACTTTTTAAGAGGAGGAATTATTGTGAATAATAATTCATCACAGAACAGATTTGCTAAGATAACTGCAAAGGTAATTGTTATGATTCTTGCTGTTGTTATGTCTATTTCTGTTCTTCCTGAGCTTTCAGCAGATATTCTGCCTGTTGCAAGTGCGGATGAAATTACATATACCGTGCCTGCAATCTCCTCAAGAGATGAGCTCGCCAACGTTAATGCTAACCTTGCAGCACAGCCTGCAGGTACTGTCATTAACGCTACTCTTGTCGGTGATATCAATTTTACCGATGCTTCCACAGATACATTCTCATCAGGTATTACAGGTCTTGTAATTCCTGCCAATGTAACTGTTAACCTTTTCCTTAACGGTCACTCAATTGTGTTTGACAGATCAAGCTCCGGTGCATGGCAGCTTCCCTTTGTTTACGGTATTCACAATAAGGGTACCCTTAACATCTATAGCGGCGCCAGTGTAACAGGCAGCTCAAATTCAGCTTCAATTACAATCAGAAATGCAAGAACAGGCATGTCTCCTACAGACGAGCGTGAGCGTGCATACTGTGCACTTGAGGGTGTTCATAATGAAGGCGCTCTTACAATCAACAAGGGTGTTGCCATCAATGTTTCTTCACAGCTTCATTATGACAAAGTTAATACAGGCGGTTCACTTACAAATAAGGACAGCGCACAGGTAACTGCAGGTGCAGCAGCTGTCAGCAATGTAGGTACAAGCGCAAACTGTTCGGTAAATGCTGTTACATTCACTGTAAGTGCATTTTCAGAAGGTACCTTCTCATCAAACAGTAACGGCGGCTCTTATACCGACTCTGTAGCATTTGCATACGGTATTTACGGCGGCAATGTTTCTGTTGCAGGTGACACAAAAATTAATGTAACATCAAATGCAAATCATTCAAGAGATACATACATGGGTTCAGCCTCCGACGGTAAGGCATGGATCACATCAGTAGCTTTAGGTCTTGTAACATCAGGCTCCGTTTCTGTTGAAGGTGGTTCAATCACTCATGATGCAAACATCACAAATACCGATGCAGTAAAGTCTGACGGTTCGGGCAGACAGTACCTTTATTCTGCAGGTATCTATACAACCACAGGCTCTGTTCCTGTGATTCCTGAATGTTCAATCACAACTCCCAATGAAAACTGTATGAATACCACTGACGGTACTGTTACATACAGAAAGGGTACAGTTCTTACAGGCGGCGCAGCCTTCAGATCCGTAAGTGAAATAGTTTCCTATATGACAAGCTTCAGAAATCATTATGTACAGGTTCCCACTGATAATGTTACTGCAGGTACATATAAGGACGAAGCAAATGACACTTATACAACTGAAGCTTCAACATCTGCAAATGCAATTCCCAAGGCAATGAATAAAGGTGCCATCAGCGGAACAAACCGCGTTCATGTTGTTTACAGATATTGGGAAACATCAGGCAGAAAGAACATTGTCAAGACTATCGTAGGCAATGACGGCAATGTCGGATATTCATTTGATCCCCTTGAGGACGGCACCAATGTTGTAAACTCCGAGGTTGTTCTCGGTGGCGTAACAGGCCACACAAAGGAACCCGGAGCAAAGATTTCCTATAAGTCAGGCGCTGAATCCTGTAATGAATATTACTGGGATCTTATCGGTGTTTACTATGCAACAACTTCAACTCCCTTCTCTGACTATAACTTTACATCATCAAGTGTAAAGGGTACTGCAATCAAGACCTTTGACGAGACGGGTGCTATTGACAAGCCCTATACATCAGGTGATGGTGCTTTATACATCTTTGTTGACTATGCAATGCTTTCTCCCACATCAATCAAGGCAAAGGTCGGCACAGCAAACACAGTAAGCACAATTTATACAGGCTCACCCATCAAGGCAAGTGATCTCGGACTTAAGATTCTTGACTCTGTATATGAAACAGACTATACATCAGAATATAACATTGATTTCACAGATGCTTCTCTTATCAATGTAAGCTTCACATATTCAGGCACAAACACTGCAGGTGTTGAAGAAACAGGCACAGGCTATCTTCCCACAAATGCAGGTACCTATGCTGTTAAGCTCAGTATTGAAGATAGCACTACATACAGCAAGGAGCCTAAGACCAATAAGAACAGACGTGCTCTTGAATATACCTTTACGCTTATTATTGAACAGGCTTCTATCGGCAGAGGTAATCTTCCCGAATCAGTAACTCTTACATACGGCGAGACTCTTGCTGATGAGCTTAAGCTTACAACCATAACCGCAGCAGGTCTTAAGAATGAAGCCGGCATCAGCGGTGTGTTCACATTCACAAATCCCGCTGACGGCACAGGATATAAGAGTGCCGGTGCGAACAAGGTAGTTACCGTAAAGTGGACACCCACTTATTCTGCAACAGCCTCAGTAAAGAACTACAAGGAAACAGTATTCAATGTTCTCTATACTGTAGAAAAGGCTCCTCTTACAATTACTGTCAAAAATGCAAGCGTTGTATATGGTGACGAAAAGCCCGGCTTCGGCTATGATATTGACGGTCTTGTTGCAACAGATAAAGAAAATACACAGGCTGTAACGGATGCTATTGATGCTGTAATTCAGTACACTGTTCTTCCCACAGGTGCAACACTGTACACATCTTATACTCCCGGTGCATTTGGCGCAGGCAAGTATAATATCTGTATCAACATTCCTCCCGCATCTGCTCCCGCAGTTCTTGATAACTACAATTATGTACTTCTCTGGGGCGAGGGCTACGGTAAGCTTGAGGTTACAAAGCGTCCTATTGATGTAATTGCAACAGGTAAGGATGAACTCGACGACGGTAAGACTGATATCCACAGACTTTATGCTCCCGATAACTATTCATTCACAATCACATTCAATGTTTCCGGTCAGTTCGGAGAAGATGACGTTTCATTCATTGACTACAACGGCACACTCAAGTCAAACAATGCAGGCAGATATGAGGTTTCAATCACCAAGAATGATGTTGTAAACAGAATCATGGGCGGTACTGCAGGTAACTACTATGTAAACGAAGTTATCTATGATACAGGCAGCAAGCTTTACTATATAATCGGTAAGGCTGTTCCCGCAGTAACAACACCCGTTGTTGCAGACAGATACTATCAGCAGTCTGTAACTCTTAAGGATGTTAACATTGCTTCCACAGGCACCTCTGTTGCAGGTGAATGGACATGGGAGAAAGAAACTATAATTCCCAATGTAAAAACAACTGAATATAAGGCAGTATTTACTCCCAAGGATTCAACAAACTATGATATCAAGGTTGTTGATGTAACAATCCGAGTAAAGCCCACACCTGTTGAAATTTCTTACAATGCTTCAGTTTCATACGGTGACAATATCCCCAATATCACAGCATATACCTATAAGTCTGACCTTGATCCTCAGTTCAATATTGACAATGTAAAGACAACAGGTAATATCACTCCTTCCACAAACTATGTGAAGGGTGCGCCCGTTCAGGCAGGCGGCTATGCAGTTACGATTTCCGCTCCCAACTTTGTTGATGTTGACGGAAACTATATATTCACAGCAAAAGACGGTGTTATCACCGTTAACCCCAGAGTTATTACCTTCAGACCTGATGATATCACCCTTACATACGGTGATAACTTCATGGCATCTGCATCAACAGTTAATGTAAGCTTTGATGAAAAGCTTCTTGTCGGTAACGATACAATTGAATCCATTACCGCAAACGGCACAGCTCCCACCTTCACATACGGTTCATCCTTCAGCAATACATCTGCTTACGGTGTAGGTACATATACTCTTACAATCACTCCCTCCTTTGCAACATCTGCTAACTATGCGGTAAATACAGAAGCAGGTAAGCTTACAGTTGAAAAGGCTGACCTTACAATCAAGGCAAAGGACATCACTCTTACATACGGCAGTGCAGTTCCTCAGGATATTTACACTACCTTTGAGGTTATTGGTGCAAAGAGAGGCGAAAACCTTGATCGCATCGTAACAGGCGGTTCAATCAGTGTTGCAACAACATATTATGAAGGCGCTCCCGTAAATGAAGAGGGCTATCCCGTTACTATCAATACACAGGGCGCAAGCTTTGCTAACTATAATGTATCAGTTGAAAACGGTACAATCACCGTTATCAAGGCTACTCCCGTAATTTCCTCACTTCCCACAGCATCTATCGTTTATACCGAAACTCTCGGTGATGCAGAATTTACAGGCGGTGTTGTTGCAAACGGCATCACAGGTACCTTCGTTTACGATGCAGCATCAACCGTTCCCGCTTATAAGACAGATGCATACACAATTTATTCAGCAACCTTTATTCCCGAGGATACAGTAAATTACAACGCAGTAAGATCTCTTTATGTTCCTCTTACAGTTGAACGCAAGCCTGTTTCAGGCTCACTTGCAGTAAGCGGTATCCCCATGGTAGGCACAACAGCTCCTCTTACAGTTGACGTATCTGGTCTTAACCCCGCTGAAGCAGGTGTTTATACATTCTACTGGTATCTTGACGGCAGCACGGTTGCTTCCGCTACAGGCAAGGATTACACAATCCCCGCAACTGCAGCAAACAAGGAGCTTAAGGTAGTTGCTGTTGCTAATGCTCCTTACACAGATTCTGTTGAATATGTGCTTACAATCGCTCCCGAGCTTGCTGATATCAATGCTGTTCTTAATGATTTCAATACATATTTCACAGTAAGCGGTCTTGAAAATTCAACATATAATGCAAAGCAGCACAATGTGGTTGTTGAATGCAGCTCCGCAATTCAGCTCGGCGCAATCACACCCAAGTATAACGGTTCAACAATTGCTCCCACAGCTGCCGGTACATATACTGTAACAATTGACGTTGCTGTTCCTTCCGCAGAAATTCTCAGCACAATGAAAGACGGCAAGTATGAAGGCAAGACAGTATATTCTCCCGTTTCAAACTACAAGATCGGTGAAATCACAATTGCTCCTGCAACCTACAATGTTGCAATCACAGTTGCAGATAAGGTTTACGACGGCACAACAAAAGCTACAATAAAGAGCACTGCCGAAACAGGTGCAATTCAGCTTGCAGGCGGCCAGATGGACGCAGTTTCATTTGACAAGGCTTCAGCAGAATGCTACTTCAAAGCTGCTGGTGCAGGTATTGTTGATGTTGCTGTAAATGCTGCTACTCTCAGACTTGAGGGCGATGCAGCAAAGAACTATGTAATCAGCTACACAATTGCAAATGAAAACGGCAAGGCTGAAATCACAAAGAAGGATCTCGCAGTTACAATCGTTCCCGTTGAAAGAGACTATGAAAAGGATAACACAAATGTTAACCTTAGCTTTGTAATTGATGAAAAGGCTCTTGCTGCAGGCGATAACGGCTTCGTTTATATTGATGAAAGCAGCGCTGCTGCAAGTGTTGCTACAGCTGATGCAGGCTTCAATAAGGAAGTTACTGTTTCAGGTATTGCTCTTGCAGGTTCAAAGGCAGGTAACTATAATCTTGTTACAGATACAACAGATCTTACCGTTACAATCAATAAGGCAGTACCCGCATATCCCGTTCCTCAGCCCATCACACTTTCATATGACAGTGCAAGAAAGCTTTCTGACGTAAAGCTTTGCGATGGCGATGAGCGTTGGGACTGGCTCGCACAGGATAAGAGCAATCCTCTTCCCGCAGGTACATATAGATACACTGCAATATTCACTCCCACAGGTGAAGACTGTGAAAACTATGCAACAGTTGAAAGAGAAGTAGAAATCAGAATCACAAAGGCAAAGGTTACAGTAACCGCAGACAGCTCAACAGTTGTTTACGGTGAAATCGAGCCCACATATTCCTACAGAGTAACAGGTCTTACAGGTACTGACACAGTTCAGAATGCTGTTGACGGCTATGTTCTTCTTAACTGCGCATATAATGCAGGTAGCGTTAAGGGTGATTACCCCATCGTTATCACAGGCTCATTTGAAAGTGATAACTACGATTTCGTTTATGTAAACGGTAACGTAAAGGTAAATCCCCGTCCTGCTTACGTTGAAGCAGTTGCAGTAAGCAGAGAATATGTACCCGGTAACCTTGAGGTTGAGGTTAAGTTCGTAAATCTTACCAATATTTACAGCGGCGACGGTGCAGGTGTTGTAAAGCTTTCAACTGACACTGTTATCGGTACAATCATTGATCCCGATGCAGGCTCTGACAAGCTTGTTACATTTACCTATCCTGCTCTTGAAGGTGCAAAGGCTGACAACTATGAGCTTCGCCTTCTTGA
Source organism: Acutalibacteraceae bacterium (assembly GCA_045638965.1). Taxonomy (GTDB): domain Bacteria; phylum Bacillota; class Clostridia; order Oscillospirales; family Acutalibacteraceae; genus RUG806. The sequence continues at coordinate 25,221 of JAZUCC010000014.1, forward strand.
TCCCAATGTATATGTAGAAATTCTCAAGGCAAACCTCAAGGGTATTACACTTCCCACAGCAGGTCAGCTTTACTACGGACAGAAGCTCAGCTCAATTGACTACAAAACAGACGCAATAAGCGGTGGCCTCGGTACATTCTCAATGGAAAACGGCACAACTGTTGTTAAGGAAATCGGTACATTCACAAATAAGTACAAGGTTGTATTCACACCTGTTGATCAGAAGAACTACAACACAATTTCACAGTACATTGAAGTTACCGTATTACCCGCATATATCAACATCGCACTTTCAATTATGGGTACAACTCAGGTTGGTAAGGTTGTTTATGTTGTAACAAATGACATTCCTTCCGATGCATTTGAATATATTGTATTCGACTGGTACAGAGTTGATTCACCCGATGCAGACCCCAGAACAGGCTACAAGGTAGCTTCTGATACAGACACCTATACACTTGCTGAAGCTGATGAAGGTAAGTATATTATCTGTACTGCAACCGTAGTCGAAAATTCTCCCTATGAATGTAATGCAAGATGCGTGACTGCTACAGCAATTGCAGAGCAGACACTTACATTATGGCAGAAGTTTATTAACTGGTTCTACAGAATCATTTCTAACCTTACACAGCTCTTTGGCGGTGCTTTCGGTTAATAAAATCACATTAAAGGGCGACAGTCTCCGGACTGTCGCCTTTTTTTGCGTGTAAAATGAATAATATGGTTGACAGTGGGAGAAAATATATTTAAAATACAATTACAGAATAAAAAGAAAGGAGTTTAATTATGGCGGTAAAGCTTAATCCCGACAAAGAGGTCGTTGCCCGCATAAAGGAAGGATTGAAAAAGAAGGACGGATATTGTCCCTGCAGAATTCCTAAAACCGAGGAATTCAAGTGCATATGTAAGGAATTCAGAGAGCAGATAGCAGATCCCGAATTTGAAGGCTTCTGCCATTGTATGCTCTACTATAAAACAAAGGATTAAGGTGAAAAGTATGGCAGTTATAAAGGTAGATCACAGTAATTTCAAGGAAATCGTTACAGAAAACAAGGGTACAGTTATTCTTGATTTCTGGGCAGAATGGTGCGGTCCGTGTAAAATGATAGCTCCTATTGTTGAGGAAATTTCCGCTTCTCATCCCGAAATCACCTTCTGCAAGGTAAATGTTGATGATGAGCCTGCAATTGCGGCGGCTTACGGTATCGTGTCTATCCCCACTCTTATCAAGTTCAGAGACGGCAAGGAAGCAGACAGAAATGTTGGCTATTCAGGCAAGGAAATTCTTGAAGCCTGGGCAGCGAGATAAGGAGAAGAGTATGCCATATTTAAGTGTTCATTTTCGTGAAAAGCTGACCGTTGACGGTGAGCAGGTGCATTTTGCCGTATCCCGTGACGGCTTCAGATGGGAGCAGCTTAACGGCGGCAAGCCGATTTTATGGAGTAATCTTGGAACCGGTGGTGTCCGTGATATTGAAATAATCCACCGTGCCGACGGTAAGTTTTCCATTCTTGCAACTGATCTTTGCGTAGTAAAAAGAATGGATGAAAATTACAACATCGACTGGAAGGATATAAATCACAACGGCAGCAAGTGTCTTTCTTATTGGGAAAGTGAAGATCTTATAAATTTCAGTGAACAGAGGCTTTTATATTTCGGCCGTGATGATTTCGGCTGCCTTTGGGCCCCTGAAATTACCTACGACGATGAAAACGGCGAATATCTCATTCACTGGGGCTCAACCGTCAGGGAAACAGATTTTGAGCACATGTCAATCTATTGCTGCAGAACCCGTGATTTTGAAAGCTTTACATATCCCGAAGTGCTTTTTGACAGGGAAACGGAAATTCTCGATTCCCACATAATGAAGCATGACGGAGTGTGGCATTTCTTCTATAAAAACAGTAATAATCCCTCAGGAAATATGCATCAGACATCGCAAAAGCTTATGGGACCCTATACCCACGATGATGACTTCGATGCTCTTGTAAGATATTATACCAACGGCGGTGCGTATGAGGGTGCCACTACCTACACCCTGCCCGACGGCAGATGGTGTCTTATGCTTGACTTCTTCGGCTGCCCCAAGGAGCAGATGGGATATGTTCCCTTTGTTTCAAAAATGCCCGGTGATGCTTCCTTTAAGAGGGCAGACAGTGAATTTTCCTTCCCCTACGGCTTCAAGCACGGTCGCTTTATTGAAATATCTGAAGAAATGTATCAGAGTCTTAAAAACCATTACGGAAATTAATATACTAATAAAATAGAAAAACGGAAACCGATTAGTTTTATTAATCGGTTTCTTCCGCTTTTTTCATAATCCTAATTTGTCTTATTGCCTTGACTTATAATGCTTCTTTTAGTATAATCCAGTCAATATAAGAAATGCAGTGATGATATTAAGACTGTTTTATGCAGTTCACAGAGAGCCGCCGGTCGGTGTAAGGCGGTAACGAGTTTTACAGTCTGTCTCGTATCGGAGTACGATTCCTGAACACCTTCGGGGAATAGGGGATTGCGGCAGGTCCCGTTACCAAGACCACGGGCTTTATCTGAGCCTTGAAAGCGGCTGTTTTACAGCAATCACGGGTGGTACCGCGGTATTTTTATCGTCCCTGAAACTATGTTTCGGGGACTTATTTTTTTATATTCCAAAGGAGCAAAACAAATGAAAATTATAAAAATCACAGATAAAACATTTTCTTGTCTTACAGGAGAATTAAGCTTCCGTGAAAAAACAGAAATTGCAAAGCAGCTTGATAAATTGGGTGTTGATGTTATAGAGCTTCCCGCAGTCAGGAACGAAAAGGCGGATATGCTTCTCATAAAGAATATTGCAAGTGTTGTTGAAAATTGTGCAATCAGCATTCCCACAGGCTGCTCAAAGGAATCGGTTGATACGGCTTATTCCTGTATAAAGGATGCAAAGAGTGCAATAATCAATGTTGCTCTTCCCATGTCACCTCCTCAGATGGAATATATGTGTGCGCTCAAGCCCGACAAAATGCTTCTTAAGCTTGAAGAGCTTATTTCTTACGCAAAAACTCTTTGTGACAGAGTAGAGTTTACCGCCCTTGATGCAACAAGAGCAGAAGGTGCATTCCTTTATAAAGCAGTTTCCGCTGCAATTAAAGCGGGTGCTGATACCGTTACTCTCTGTGATGATGCGGCAGTATATGACGATGAGGAATTTGCTGCATTTATAAAGGCAATAAAGGAAAACTGTGAGGGTGTTGAAAATGTGACACTTGCAGTTGATGTAAGCAATGCTATAAGCATGTCCACTGCATGTATATGTGCAGCTCTTAAAAACGGCGCGGATGCAATAAAGACATCTGTTATCGGAAATACATATTCAAACATTGAGGACGTTACCGCATTCCTTAATGTAAAGGGAGATAAGCTCGGCATTGAAAGCCCCGTTAAGAAGGTAACCCTTAAGAATATCTGTGATAAGGTGAGGTCTATTGTTGATATGGACCGTTCAAAGGAATCTCCCTATGACGGCTTTGCCGGAAACAGCGAGGAAATTGAGCTTCATAAGTCGGATGACTATGCTGCAGTTTCTCTTGCAGTAAAGAAAATCGGCTACGAGCTCAAGCCCGATGATACATCAAAGGTTTATGAGGAATTTGTAAAGATTGCCGAAACAAGAGAGGTAATCGGAACAAAGGAGCTTGAGGCTATTATCGCTTCCGTTGCTCTGCAGGTGCCCTCAACCTACCGTCTTGTAAGCTATGTTATAAATTCCGGTAATGTTATTACCGCAACTGCAAATCTCTGCATTGAAAAGGAAGGCAAGGAGCTTCGCGGTGTATATGTAGGTGACGGTCCTATTGATGCTGCATTCCTTGCAATTGAACAGGTTGTAGGACATCACTTTGAGCTTGATGATTTCCAGATTCAGTCTGTTACAGAGGGTCGTGAGGCTATGGGACAGGCTCTTGTAAAGCTCCGCTCCGATTCAGGCAAGCTTTATTCGGGCAGCGGTATCTCCACCGACGTTATCGGTGCAAGTATAAAGGCATACCTTAATGCTCTCAATAAAATCGCATTTGAGGAGAACAGATAATGAAACTCGCATTTTCAACAAGATATATGCCTGGAATGTCCTTGTCGGGGTATCTTGCCCTTGCCAATGAACAGAAATTCAGTGCAGTTGAAATTTATGATATAAGTAAGCCCTGCTTTGACGGGGAAAAGGCATCCTTCAGGGGTGCGGGCGTTTTCTCAACAAAAAGAAAGCTTCTCAATACGGGCATTGCAATTTCACAGATAGATTTTCCCTTTGATATTTCCGACAGTGAAAATTATGGTGAAAACATAAAGAAGGCAGAGGCAATCATTGCTACCGCCTCTGATGTGAATGTTGATTTTGTAAAGGCATATGCAGGCTCGGACAATGAAACCGCTGAAAAATTCATCAATGAAATTCTCCCCTTTGCCAAAAAGGAAAATGTTATAATCCTCATTGAAACAGACGGTATTTACAGCAGCTCAAATGCTCTTTGTGAACTGCTCGACCGCACTGCAAGTGACAATATTGCCGCATGCTGGAATATGTATGCAACATATTTCAAGGGTAATGAGGATGCCGAAGCCACAATAAAGAATCTCGGTGCTTATGTAAAGAGTGTTAAAATCTGTGACGGGGATGAAAATGCCGCTCCCGTGCTGATAGGAGAGGGCAGACTTCCCGTTCTTGAAATGATAAATGCTCTCCGCTCCGTAAACTTCGGCGGATATGTCTGCCTTGAATGGAATACCGAATGGCTTCCCGAAATTGATGACTTTGAAGTAATTCTTACCTTCTTTGAATCACATATGAATTCCTACGGCAATCCCCGTAAAAACAAAAAGCATCTTTACAGAAATAAAAAGGGCGACGGCAGATTTATATGGAAGAAGGAGCAGCTTATAGACAAGACCTTCTCACAGGTGCTTGATGCACAATGTGAAGCCTTCCCCGATCAGCTTGCTTTCAAATATACAACTCTTGACTATACAAGAACCTACAGACAGTTCCGTGATGATGTTGACACCTTTGCAAGAAGTCTTATTGCTATGGGTGTACGCCCGGGAACACATGTTGCAGTGTGGGCAACAAACATTCCTCAGTGGTATATTGCTTTCTGGGCTGCAACAAAAATCGGTGCCGTTCTCGTAACCGTGAATACCGCATATAAAATTCATGAGGCAGAGTATCTTTTCAGACAGTCTGATACGCATACTCTTATCATGATTGATTCCTACCGTGACTCAAACTACCGTGAAATCGTTCAGGAGCTTTGCCCCGAGCTTAAAGCAACCCGCACCGGTGATCCGCTTTATGCAAAGAGACTTCCTTTCCTGCGTAATGTCATTACCTGCGGATTTTCAATGGACGGCGCAATGACATGGGATGAGGCAATTGAAAAGGGTAAATCAGTGCCTGTAGAAGAGGTTTACAGATATGCTTCACAGGTTGATAAGGACGATGTATGTAACATGCAGTACACCTCGGGTACCACAGGCTTCCCCAAGGGTGTTATGCTCACTCACCACAATGTTGTTAATAACGGTAAGTGCATCGGCGACAGAATGGATCTTTCAACCGCAGACCGTATGATGATTCAGGTGCCCATGTTCCATTGCTTCGGCATGGTGCTTGCAATGACCGCTTCAATGACACACGGTGCTACCATTATGCCCCTGCCTTATTTCTCACCAAAGCCCGCACTTTCATGCATCAATAATGAAAAAATCACCGCATTCCACGGTGTTCCCACAATGTTTATTGCACTTCTCGGACATGACGATTTCGAAAAGACTGATTTCTCTCACATGAGAACAGGTATCATGGCAGGCTCACCCTGTCCCATAAGTGTTATGCAGGATGTTGTTGATAAGATGAATATGAAGGAAATCACCATTGTTTACGGTCAGACCGAGGCTTCACCCGGCTGTACCATGAGCTCAACGGATGACCCTCTTGAGGTCAGAGTTGCAACCGTCGGCAGAGCACTTCCCGAAATTGAGTGCAAGATTGTAAATCCCGAAACAGGTGAGGATTGCCCCGACAATGTAACAGGTGAATTTGTTGCCAGAGGATATAATATCATGAAGGGCTACTATAAAATGCCCAAGGCTACAGCATCTGCAATTGATAAGGACGGCTGGCTTCACACAGGTGACCTTGCCTGCCGTACTCCCGAGGGAAACTACCGTATCACAGGCAGACTCAAGGACATGATTATCCGTGGCGGTGAAAATATTTATCCCAAGGAAATTGAGGAATTTATCTATACTCATCCCAAGGTAAGTGACGTTCAGGTCATCGGTGTTCCCGATGAAGCAATGGGCGAGGAAATTATGGCATGCATCATCCTTAAGGAGGGTGAGGAAATGACCGTACAGGAAATGAAGCAGTATGTTCTTGACCACATGGCAAAGCACAAGGTGCCCAAGTATATCGACTTTGTTTCAGAGTTCCCCATGAACGCTGCAGGTAAAATTCTCAAATACAAAATGCGTGAGGATGCCGTCAAGAAGTTCGGTCTTCAGAAGGCAGATTCCATTGTTACCGCATAAGGCTTTTTATAAAAATTCAGTTATAAGGCGTGACGGCTTATACCCGTTGCGCCTCATTAATTTTATTAATGCAAATTATTAATTTTGTGCGGTTGACAAATGGATATACTTATGATATCATTCTGTCAATGGCTGTGACGAAGAGGTCTGAATGCGTTCCGAATCAGAGAAACGGCGGTTGGTGCGAGCCGTGAGACGAATCCTTCAAAAGACTATCGCTTCCGAGCTGAAAATGCGAAAATTGCAGTAGTGTTTTCCGGGAATGCCCCGTTAGTGCAAAGGAGTTGTCGGACTCTATGAGTGGTATCGGTAATAACCGGTGCAATTTGAGTGGTACCGCGGAAATACTTTTCCGTCTCAAAGATTTTCAGTCTTTGGGGCGGTTTTTTTGTTCTGAAAATCCAGCCTCGTTCAAGTCCGTAATCGAAATGTTTTTATCAAAGGAGGACAAAAAATGTCAATGACACCCGCAACAGACAACAAGCTTTTTGAGGTTGCACGCCGAATCAAGGAAATGCGCTCAATCTGTGATTTTTCTGTTGAAGAAATGGCAGAAAAGACAGAGGTGACTGCCGAGCAGTACGAAGCCTACGAGGGCGGAAGCGAGGATCTTCCTTTCTCATTTATTCATAAATGTGCACTTGCCTTTGATATCGGTATTACTGACCTTCTTGAAGGACACAGTGCAAAGCTTACCTCCTACACCGTTACAAGAAAAGGTGAGGGACAGACAACAGCAAAGGAAAACGGTATTGAAATACAGAACCTTGCGCCTCTTTTCAAGGATAAGCTTGCAGAGCCCTACTGGGTAAGATATGAATATTCCGCAGACCTTGAAAACAAGCCCATTCAGACCACAACCCATGCAGGTCATGAATTTGATATGGTTATAAGCGGCACTCTTATGGTAAAGGTCGGTGAGCATACCGAAATTCTTCATGAGGGTGACAGCATTTATTATAAGAGCTCAACTCCTCACGGTATGGTAGCCGTTGACGGTAGAGATTGTACCTTTGTTGCTTTTGTTATGGCATCCGATGAAACTCCCGAGGATATCGTAAAGCAGCGCGCACTTTCCGATACAAGAGTTTCCGAATCTCTTGTATGTCACAAGTTTGTAAAGCCCGTTGAAGACGAAAACGGACATCTTGTTGACCTTTCCTATGAAAACGAAAATGAATTTAACTTTGCTTTTGATATCGTTGATAAAATAGCAAAGAAATCTCCCGATAAGACTGCTATGATTCACATAGCAAGAGACATGACAGAAAGAGTATTCACATATCAGCAGATAAAGGAATATTCCTGTCAGACAGCAAACTACTTCCGTTCACTCGGCATAAAGAAGGGCGACAGAGTAATGCTTGTTCTCAAGCGTCACTATCAGTTCTGGTTCTCAATTCTTGCTCTTCACAGATTGGGTGCTGTAGTAATCCCCGCAACACATCAGCTTCAGGCACATGACTTTGAATACCGCTTCAATGCAGCAGGTGTCAGTGCAATCATCTGTACAGCAGACGATAATACTCCCGCTCATGTTGACGAATGTGCCGATAAGTGTCCCACACTTAAAACAAAGGTTGTTGTCGGTGCCGACAGAGAGGGCTGGCACAATTTTGATGAGGAATATAAGCTTTTCTCAAGACGCTTCAGAAGAGAAGAGGACACTGCTTGCGGCAGAGAGCCTATGCTTATGTTCTTCACATCAGGTACAACAGGCTATCCCAAAATTGCAACACACGCATTCACATATCCTCTTGCTCACTTTGTTACAGCTAAATACTGGCACAGTGTAAGCAAGGACGGACTTCATTTCACAATTTCAGATACAGGCTGGGGCAAGGCTCTCTGGGGTAAGCTCTACGGTCAGTGGCTGTGCGAGGGTGCAGTATTTGTATATGACTTTGACCGCTTTGATGCAGCTGAAATTCTTCCCATGTTCGCAAAGTATAACATAAAGACCTTCTGTGCACCTCCCACAATGTACAGAATGCTCATCAAGCAGGATCTTTCAAAGTATGACCTTTCATCAATCAAGCATGCTACCATCGCAGGTGAGGCTCTCAATCCCGAGGTGTTCAAGCAGTTTGAGGCTGCAACAGGACTTCAGCTTATGGAGGGCTTCGGTCAGACAGAAACCACACTTACAATCGCAAACCTTATTGGAACAACTCCCAAGCCCGGCTCAATGGGTAAGGCAAATCCCATGTATGATATTGAAATCATCAAGCAGGACGGTACACCCGCACAGCTCGGTGAAAACGGTGAAATCGTTATAAAGACCTCCGATAAGGTGCCCTGCGGTCTCTTCCTCGGCTATTATAATCAGCAGGAGAAAACTGACGAGGTATGGCACGACGGCTACTATCACACAGGCGACCTTGCATGGAAGGATGAGGACGGTCATTTCTGGTATGTTGGTCGTGTTGACGATGTTATCAAATCCTCGGGCTACCGCATAGGACCCTTTGAAATCGAAAATGTTATCATGGAGCTTCCCTATGTTCTTGAATGCGGTGTTTCTGCAGAGCCTGACGAGCTTCGCGGTCAGGTCGTAAAGGCAAGCATCGTGCTTACAAAGGGAACCGAGCCTACAGAAGCGCTTAAAAAGGAAATCCAGACTTATGTAAAAGAGCATACTGCTCCCTACAAATATCCCAGAATTGTTGTTTTCAGAGAATCTCTTCCCAAGACCATAAGCGGTAAGATTCAGAGAAACAAGCTTTGATAAAATGAAAAGAATTACAATATTGGCAGGACATTACGGCTCGGGAAAAACCAATATAGCCGTAAATCTTGCGCTTAAAATGAAAAAAGACGGCTTTGATACCGTTATTGCCGACCTTGACATAGTGAATCCCTATTTCCGTACAAAGGATTCACTTGAAAGACTCACGGAAGCGGGAATTAAGCTTATATCCTCGGAATATGCAAATTCCAATGTGGATATACCTGCAATTCCCCAGGAAATGTATTCCGTTATTGACGATAAGGAAAATTATTATATAATAGACCTTGGAGGAGATGACAGAGGCGCATACGCTATGGGCAGATATGCTGACGCTATAAAGGAAGAGGGAAGCTATGAAATGCTTTTTGTCTTCAATAAATACCGCCCGCTTACTCCCGATGCAGATAGCGCACTTGAGGTAATGAGAGAAATTGAAGCTGCCTCAGGGGTGAAATTCACCGCAATTGTCAACAATTCCAACATCGGTACGCTTACCGATAAAAATGCAGTTCTTGCATCCTGTGCCGAGTGCGGAAGGCTTTCTGTCGCTTCGGGACTGCCGGTGCGCTTTACTGCAGTAAATGAAGTATTATATGATGAGGTAAAAGAGGAGCTTACGGATGTGTTTCCTCTTGTACTTCAGAAGAAAATTATATAAGGAGAGATTGACTTGGCAAAAGTTACTTTTAAAGAAGATCTTTGTAAGGGCTGCGGACTTTGTGTCGGTGCCTGCCCCAAGGGTATAGTGAAGCTGGCTGAAACACGCCTTAACGTAAAAGGACATCATCCCGCAGAAATCACCGATCAGGATTCCTGTATCGCATGTGCATTCTGTGCTACAATGTGTCCCGACTGTGTAATTACTGTTGAGAGGTGAATAAAATGAGTGATATGGTATTAATGAAGGGAAACGAAGCAATTGCTGAAGCTGCTATCAAGGCAGGCTGCCGTCATTACTTCGGTTATCCCATTACTCCCCAGACAGAGGTTGCCGCATATATGTCAAAGAGAATGCCCAAAATCGGCGGTACATTCCTTCAGGCAGAAAGCGAGGTTGCGGCTATCAACATGGTAATCGGCGTTGCTGCTACAGGTAAGCGCGTTATGACCTCATCATCCTCACCCGGAATTTCACTTAAGAGCGAGGGTATTTCATACCTTGCAGGCTGTGACCTTCCCGCTCTTATCGTAAATGTGCAGAGAGGCGGTCCCGGTCTTGGCGGTATCCAGCCCTCACAGTCAGACTACTGGCAGGCAGTAAAGGGCGGAAGCCACGGTGACTTCCATAACATCGTTTTAGCACCTGCATCCGTACAGGAAATGGCAAGCCTTACCGTTAAGGGCTTTGAGCTTGCTGATAAGTACAGAATGGTTGCAATGCTTCTTGCTGACGGTACAATGGGCCAGATGATGGAGCCCGTAAATCTTGATATCGAAAGCACCTATTCAGCTGAAAAGCCCTGGGCTGTTACAGGCACAAAGGGTGAAAGACAGCACAATATCGTAAATTCACTTTTCCTTCAGCCCGAAGAGCTTGAAAAGAAGAATTTTGAAAGATATGAGCGCTATGCTCTTATTGAAAAGAATGAGGTTATGTACGAGGAATATCTTATGGACGATGCAGATATCTGCGTTGTTGCCTTCGGTATTACCTCCCGTGTAGCTAAAAACGCAATAAATGTTGCAAGAGAACAGGGAATCAAGGTAGGTCTTATCCGTCCCATCACTCTCTGGCCCTTCCCCAAGGAGGTACTTAATAAGGCGGCTGATAAGTGTAAGGCATTTATCTCTGTTGAAATGAACATGGGACAGATGATTGAGGATGTTGAGCTTGCAATCAAATGCAAGAAGCCCGTTCATCTCTGCTGCCGTACAGGCGGTATGATTCCTTCCCCCGAGCAGGTGCTTGCAAAAATTCAGGAAGTAAATGGAATGGAGGCATAAGAGTATGGCAACAGTATTCAAAAAACCCGAAGCACTTACAGATGCAGTGCTTCACTATTGCCCCGGCTGTACTCACGGTATCATTCACCGTCTTGTTGCCGAAGTAATGGACGAGCTGGGCATTACAGGCAAGACAATAGGTGTAGCACCCGTAGGCTGCTCCGTTATGGCATATAATTATTTTACATGTGACTTCGTTCAGGCTGCTCACGGCAGAGCACCCGCAGTTGCAACAGGTGTAAAGAGAAGTGACCCCGAAAATATCGTATTTACATATCAGGGCGACGGCGACCTTGCTGCTATCGGTACTGCTGAAACAGTACATGCTGCTGCAAGAAGAGAAAATATCACAGTTATTTTCGTAAACAACGCAATTTACGGCATGACAGGCGGTCAGATGGCTCCCACAACTCTTCCAGGTCAGGTTACACAGACCTCGCCCTACGGCAGAGACGTTGCAACAGTAGGCTATCCCGTAAAGGTTTGCGAAATGCTTCAGAATGTTGACGGCGCCGCTTACCTTGAAAGAGTTGCAGTAAACAATGTAAAGAATGTAAGAAATGCAAAGAAGGCTATCAAGAAGGCTTTCCAGAATCAGATTGACGGTAAGGGCTTCTCACTTATTGAGGTTCTTTCCACATGTCCCACAAACTGGGGTATGTCACCTGAAAAGGCTCTTACATGGCTTGAGGATAACATGATTCCTTACTATCCTTTAGGTGTATATAAGGATATCACCGCTGAAAAGGAGGCAGAATAATGGCTACTGTAAATATGCTTTTCGCAGGCTTTGGCGGTCAGGGTATTCTTTTTGCTGGTAAATTCCTTGCATATAAGGGGCTTATTGAGGGCAAGCAGGTAAGCTGGCTTCCTTCCTACGGTCCTGAAATGCGTGGCGGTACTGCAAACTGCTCCGTTATTTTAAGTGATTCTCCCATAGGCTCTCCCATTGTTGATAAGCCCGATGTGCTTATTGCAATGAACCTGCCCTCACTTGATAAATATGAAAATGCGGTTGTTCCCGGCGGTAAGATTTTTGTTGACTCAACTCTTATCGGCAGAAAGGTTGAAAGAACCGATGTTGATGTGTATTACATTCCTGCATCAGGTCTTGCAAATGAAAAGAATCTCCGCACACTTGCTAACATGATTATCACAGGTAAGGTTATTAAGGAAGTGCCCGAAATCGGCACAGAAAACCTTGAGGCAGCACTTAACAAGGTTATTTCAGTCCGTCATCAGGATATGCTGGGCTACAACCTTGATGCACTTAAGCTCGGTGCAGAATATTAAAAAAACAGCAGGTATTTTCTTCTTAAGAGGAGGATGCCTGTTTTTATTCTTGAATTAGCAAAAATGATGATGTATAATTTTTCTATATAATAAAAGGAGGAAGAAACAGTGAAATATGTATTATTTGCGCTTCTTGCAATAGTTGCCCTTGTTGTACTTGTGCTTTTAGTGTGTGTTATAAGAGCGGCAAAGGTAAAGCAGAAGCCTGTTGAAAGAAAATCGGCAATTTCCTGGACAAAAGAGGAAGAGGATAAGTATGCGACTGCTCTTTCCGAAATGGTAAAGGTGCCTACTGTTTCAAAAAATAAGGGAGAGGACTATTCCGATTTCCTGAAATTACAGGCTGTTATGGAAAAGCTCTATCCCAATATTTTCGCAAAGCTTGAAAAGCACGATTTTGAGGGTAATATTTTAAGACTCTGGAAGGGTAGCAACCCCTCGAAGGGGGCAATTCTTCTTCTCGGTCATCAGGATGTTGTTCCTGTTGCTGAAAAGGAATGGACAAGAGATCCCTTCTCGGGTGAAATTGCTGACGGCTGTGTTCACGGCAGAGGTGCAATGGACTGCAAGAGCACTCTTTCCGCTGAATGGAGTGCCGTTGAAGAGCTTCTTGCAGAGGGATTTACTCCCGAAGAGGATATCTGGCTTTTCTCTTCCGTAAACGAAGAAATTTCAGGCGCAGGTGCACCGGATGCTGCAAAATATCTCAAGGAAAAGGGTATCCGTCTCAATGCAGTGCTTGATGAGGGCGGTGCTGTTATAGGTAATGTTTTCCCCGGTCTTTCAAAGCAGTGTGCGGCTATCGGTATTGTTGAAAAGGGATTTTGCAACCTCAAGTTTGTTGCAAAGGGAGCAGGCGGTCATTCCTCAACACCTCCTAAAAATACTCCCATGGCAAGACTTGCAATGTTTATGGCAGAGGTTGAAAAGACAGACCCCTTCAAGCGTGAGCTTGTTTCTCCTATTCCCGAAATGTTTACAAGTCTCGCAGGTCACCTTATTTTCCCCCTTCGCCTTGTAATGTCAAATCTCTGGCTTTTCAAGGGACTTCTTGCAAAGGTGCTTCCCTCATTTTCACCCATGGCGGGTGCATTTGTAAGAACCACCTGTGCATTCACAATGGCACAGGGCTCTGAAGCCCCCAATGTTATCCCCGATGAAGCATATGTTATCTGTAATATCCGTCCTTCCGTTCATCAGAAGGCACAGGAATCAATTGAGGTGCTTCGTTCAATTGCAAAGAAGTATGATATTGAAACCGAGGTTATGCTCTCCCGTGACCCCTCAAATGTTGCAGATTGCGAGGGCAAGGAATTTCTTTATCTTAAGAAGTGTATTGAAGAGACATTCCCCGATGTTGTGCCGATTCCTTATCTTATGACAGGCGGCACAGACTGCAGACAGTTCGAGCTTGTTTCAGACAATTGTCTCCGTTTCACTCCCACAAGACTTACTCCCGAGCAGCTTGCAGCAATGCACGCAGCAAACGAAAGCATCGGTGTTTCCGCTCTTGCAGAGGGTGTAAAATTCTATAAGTATTATATTAAAAACAGATAAAAAATCAGGGTATCCGTACGGATACCCTGATTTTTTATTTATTGAGGTTAATCTCATTTATAAGAAAGGGGAGTGCTTCCTCGAAATTCACACTGTACCAGCGGCGGTGTGGATCTCTTATTGATGCCTTTATTGCTTCAAGTGTGAAATTTACTGCAACAACAAGGGCTTTTTCAAGTGTAAGGCCTCGCATCAGCGCACCCACACAGGCACTTGAAAAAACATCTCCCGTGCCGGGGAAGCTTAATTCTGCTTTTTCTGTAAAATATGAGAAATAGGTGTCAGTCTCACTGTTATAAGCCATAACACCAAGCTCATTTTCGTTAAAGGAAACACCTGTAAGTACCGCATTTTTACAGCCGAGTTCAGCAAGCCCTTTCAGAATATCTTTAATATATTCCTCACTGTAGCCGCTTTCGATATACTTTTTCTTCAGCATGAAGCAGGCTTCCGTGAGGTTCGGTACTATGACATCTGCTTCGGAGCAGAGCTTTGCCATTTTATCTGCAAAATCCTGTGTAAATCCGGGATAAAGCTCACCGTGGTCACCGAGAACGGGGTCAACAAAAATAAGATTGCTGTCTGTTCTGAAATCCTCAAAAAGCTTTTCCATAAGCTGAAGCTGAAGGGAAGAGCCTAAATAGCCCGTATAAATGGCATCGAAGGTAATTCCCTCTTTTTTCAGTACAGCGGTTATAGGATAAATTTCATCGGTAAGGTCACGGAAGGTAAAATTCCCGAAGCCCGTATGTGTTGATAAAACTGCGGTAGGAATTACCGCCGCCTCAACACCACAGGCAGATATTACGGGAAGAGCCACTGTAAGCGAGCATTTACCCACGCATGATATATCCTGAATCGTAACGATTCTTTTCATTGATTCTGTCTTCCTTTAAGCTTTTTCATCTTCTTCAATTTCGTCGGCAGTGCTGTCCTCAACTTCAAGCACCTCGTTAAGGAAATGAATGCACTTGTTCATGCATCTTTTGGCGGTTTTGAAGCTCATGTTGAGGTGATAGCAGTGGTTGTTGAGAATGCCGTCAACCACGAATTTTTTACAGGGAATACCGTTTTCCTTAAGCTTGTCAGCCATGGGCTTTCCCTGGTCGATGCAGAGAATATCCTCTTCTGCCCATGTAATGAAAACGGGACACCAGTTTTCGTTTACGAAGTTTATGGGTGAAATGTAATCAATATGCTCATATTCATCGGTGTTTGAATAGTCCTTTTTGATATTCACACCAAGCACCATGCTCATGGTTTTTGAAACAAGTCCCATAACATTGGGTGTTGTAACAAGCTTATCAATATCGAAAAGACCGCACATGAGAGCAAGGGCAGCGGGACGGAATTTCATTTTCGGTACATTGAATCTTTCACGCAGACTGTCATTATTTGCAAAAGCACACAGCATTGCTGACTGATATGCACCTGATGAGTCACCTGAAATTACGATTTTATCCGTGTCAATATTGCAATATCGGCTTAAATGCTCTATGTAATTGAAGGCTCTTATGATATCACGGAAGTTTTCATCAAGCTCAACCTCGGGAGGCATGCGGTAGTCGATATTGAAAACAAAATAGCCGTGGTGGGCATAAAACTCCGAATTGGTTATTCTGTAATCCTTGTCGCCCTTTATGAAGCCGCCGCCGTGAACATAAAGCATAATGGGATGCTTTTCGCCATCGTCAAAAATATCTCTTCTGAAATAAAGGTCACCGACATTATATTCTTCCGATGCATTGTGGTAGGCAATATTCTGCACCCTTACAATGCGTGGATATCTTACAGCGTTCTGCGGACGCTGTGCCAATACGTCAATTGCCTTGAAAACAAGCTCTGCTCTGTTCATTCTTCTCACCCTTCATCAAAAGATTTCTACTACTATAATACTCCCGAAAGCGTCTGAAATCAAGATTATTCGATGCATAATAATGTATAAATTTATGCATAAAAATATGTATATTCATATGAATATACAAAAAAATGTTGTATAATTATTTTATATATGATATATTATACTCGAGTTTAAAGTACTTTTGCGGAGGTTTTATATATGACAAGAAGTGAAGCCAGAGAACAGGCATTTATTCTTATTTTTGAGAAAATTTTCAATCCCGAGCTTACCGTGGATGAAATGAAGGCATTTGCTGAAGAGAGTGAGCTTTTTACTCTTGATAAGTTTGCACGCAGAATTGTCGAATGTGTATGTGAAAATTCAGATGCTATTGATGAAACAATAAAGTCATACCTCAAGGGCTGGACAATTGCAAGAATTCCCAAGGTAGCTCTTGCTCTTTTAAGACTTGCCGTTGCCGAAATCATGTATTTTGACAATGTTCCCGACAAGGTAAGCGCAAATGAAGCAGTTGAGCTTGCAAAGAAATATGCAGGCGAAAAGGATGTACCCTTTATCAACGGAGTGCTCGGCTCTGTTATAAGAGGTAAGCAGAGCTGATGCTTTGTCTCGGTATAGATACAAGTAACTACACGACCTCGGCTGCAATTTATGACAGTGATAAAAACACACTTATTCAATCAAGACGGCTCCTTACGGTAAAGCCAGGTGAATTGGGTCTTCGTCAGAGTGATGCGGTTTTTCAGCACACAATGAATCTGCCCGATATGATAAATGCAGTTATGGCGGAGTGTGACGGAAAAATTGAAAGCATTGCCGTGTCCGTGTCTCCCCGTGATGAGGAGGGCTCATATATGCCCTGCTTCATGACAGGCAAGGGAGCCGCCCGTATGTTATCCGATGTGACGGGTGCAAGGCTTCAATTCTTTTCTCATCAGGCAGGTCACATTATGGCGGCACTCTATTCTGCTGATTGTGTAAGGCTTGTGAATGAGGAATTTATTGCCTTTCATGTGTCGGGCGGTACAACGGAGGCTGTTAAGGTTACTCCCCATAAGGAGAAAATATTTACAGCTTCGCTTGTCGCTTCCTCACTTGACCTTAAGGCGGGACAGGCTATTGACAGAACGGGTAATCTTTTAGGACTTCCTTTCCCGGCGGGACCTGCCCTTGATAAATTAAGTCTTGAAAGCGACCGAGTGTATAAAATAAAGCCCTTTATGAGAGACGGAAACTGTTCCTTATCGGGGCTTCAGAATAAATGTGAAAAAATGAAGCATGACGGTGAAAGCGATGCGGATATTGCAAAATACTGCATCGATTATATTTCACAGGTGCTTTATGAAATGACAAAATCAATAACGGAGAAATACCCCTCTCTTCCCCTTGTGTATTCGGGAGGTGTCATGTCCAACACTCTTATAAGAAAGCGCTTTTCCGAGGAATTCGGTGCAGTGTTTGCTTCTGCGGGCTTTTCTTCGGATAATGCGGCGGGTCTTGCAGTGCTCGCATCAATGTAAATTATGATGAATATACCTACCTTTACGGTGTCACAGGCAAACCGTTATATAAAATCTCTTTTTGATTCAGACCTCGGAATGCAGTCAATATTTATTTCGGGAGAAATATCAAATTTTTCCAATCACTATAAAACAGGGCACCTTTATTTTTCGCTGAAGGACGAAGGCGCATCCATAAAGGCGGTTATGTTCAACCGTCAGGCAATGCGGCTTAAATTCAGACCTGAAAACGGAATGAAGGTTATAGTCTGCGGAAGAGTTACCGTTTTTGAGCGAGACGGCGTTTATCAGATATATGCCGAGGATATGATTCCCGACGGTGCAGGCTCTCTTGCCGTTGCCTTCGAGCAGCTGAAAAAGAAGCTTGAGGCACAGGGGCTTTTCGATGCCGCACATAAAAAATCAATCCCCGCTTTTCCGAAAAGGGTTGGTGTTATAACCTCCCCCACGGGAGCTGCGGTACAGGATATTTTCAATGTGCTGGGAAGACGCTATCCCAAAGCAGAGGTAATTTTCAAGGGTGTTTCGGTACAGGGTGCTGCAGCCCCTGCGGAGATGATTGCCGCCCTTCAGGAATTTACAAGAAAAAATTGTGCAGATGTTATAATTATCGGACGAGGCGGAGGCAGTGCAGAGGACTTATGGTGCTTCAATGATGAGCTTTTAGCCCGTGCAATATACAGCTGCCCTATTCCCGTGATTTCAGCGGTAGGTCACGAAACGGATTTCACAATCTGCGATTTTGTAAGCGATATGCGGGCTCCCACCCCGTCAGCGGCGGCAGAGCTTGCAGTGCCCGACATCATGAATCTCATGATGAACACCGCTTCGCTTACGGACAGGCTCTATTCGGCAATAGGCAACATGATTTCTTCTGAAAAAAGACGGCTTCAGCTTATTCTTGACAAAAGGGATTTTTCCGATGCAGGTAAATTCTTCAGAGCTGAATATGAGACAGTGAACAAAAACACAATACGACTTAAAGCCGCTGCAGAGCGGATTATCTACAAGGAAAAAAATATTTTTACAAAAACCTTTTCCGCACTTGAAAGCCTTAATCCCCTGAGTGTGCTGCTCAGAGGCTATTCTCTTGTCAGTATTGACGGCAGAATAACGGAGAGTGTGGAAAAAATAAAAAAGGATGACATTCTTCAGGTCGCCTTGTCGGACGGACGGGTTGACTGTCAGGTGCTGGGCATCGAAAGGAATAAGAAAAATGGCAAAAAAGACGTATGAAACAGCCATAAAAAGGCTTCAGGAGATAGTAAAGCTTCTTGAAAACGGCGGACTTACGCTTGATGAGTCCGTGAAGCTTTTTGAAGAGGGTGCAAAGCTTTCAAAATTCTGCAATGATGAGCTTAAAAACGCAGAGCAGAAAATTACGGCACTTGAAGATATAAGTGAGGATTGATTATGGAAAACACTGCAGTATTTATTGATATGATTGAACAGGCTGTAAAAAATTCCATGCCCGTTCTTTCCGAGGAAACACAGGCTATCACCGATATGCTTATGTATTCTCTTGAAAGCGGCGGAAAAAGAGTGCGCCCCCTTCTTTGCCTTGAATTCTGTGCCGCAGCAGGCGGTGACCCCGAAAAGGCATTGAAATTTGCGCTTGCCGTTGAGTTTATTCATACATATTCTCTTGTGCATGATGATCTTCCCTGTATGGATAATGACGATTACAGAAGAGGAAAGCCCTCTTCCCATAAAAAATTCGGCGAAGCAAACGCACTTTTGGCAGGCGATGCACTTCTTACTCATGCCTTTGCGCTTCTCGCAGAGGCTGTTGCCGACGGTGATGCTACACCCGAGCAGTGCGTAAGAGCAGTGAGGGAGCTTTCCACCCTTTCCGGCATGAAGGGTATGATAGGCGGGCAGTATATTGACCTTAAATATGAAAACACTCCCGCAAGTCTTTCCGTTTTAGTGGAAATGGATACTCTTAAAACTGCGGCACTTATTGAATGTGCCTGTGCATTGGGACTTATTGCGGCAGGTTCGGACGATGATGAAATTTCCTATGCAAGAGATTTTGCAAGGGAGCTGGGAATTGCCTTCCAGATTACAGACGATGTGCTTGAAGCAGAGGACGAAAACGACTCAAGTGATATAAAGAACGGAAAGGTGACCTATGTTTCACTTTTCGGCATTGAAAAGGCAAGGGAGCTTGCTGCAATTCATACAAGAAATTCTCTTGCGGCACTCAACCATTTCGGTGAGGCAGCTTCGGAAATAAAGCTTATTGCCGAAAGTCTTCTTTACAGAAAAAACTGATGTATAACAGGTGAAGGACTGTGGAAGGAAAGTATTTACCTAAAATTAATTGTCCTGCGGATGTAAGGGCATTGAAGGAGGACCAGCTTGATGAGCTGGCTTCAGAGGTCCGCAGAGAGCTTATTTCAACCGTTTCAAAAAATGGCGGACATCTGGCATCAAACCTCGGTGTTGTTGAGCTTACAATAGCTCTTCACAGGGTATTCAATTCTCCCGAGGATAAAATAATATGGGACGTTTCCCATCAGTGCTATACACATAAGCTTTTCACGGGACGAAAGGAAAAATTCTCCACCTTAAGAACCCCGGGTGGTCTTTCGGGCTTTACAAGGCGCGGAGAAAGTGAGCACGATATCATGTCGGGCGGTCATTCAAGTGTGGCCTTGTCTGCCGCATACGGAATTGCCGCAGCGAATAAAATAGAGGGTAACAAAAACTATGTTGTTGCAGTTGTGGGCGACGGTGCATTCACGGGCGGCATGGTTTATGAGGCTCTTAACAATGCGGGCAGAGCGGGTGCAGGCACAAGGCTCATTGTTGTTCTCAACGATAATGAAATGTCAATTTCCCCCAATGTCGGCTCTCTTGCAAGATATTTTGCACAGATGAAGGCAACACCCCGCTATGTGAAATTCAAATCAAAAACAGAAAGCGCCCTCAATCACATCCCCGTTGTGGGCAAGCCGTTGGTCAAGGGTATTTATAACACAAAGACATTCATAAAAAATATAGTATATAACTCAACCATGTTTGAGGATCTCGGCTTCAGATATATGGGTCCTGTTGACGGACATAATATTTCACAGCTTATTTCTGCCCTTGAGGGTGCAAAAGAGGCTGATTATCCCGTTGTTCTGCATATCAATACCATCAAGGGAAAGGGCTACGAATTTGCAGAAAAGGCACCCTCTGCCTTTCACGGAATTTCTGCCTTCAATCTTGATTCGGGTGAGCCTGTATTCTCACAGCCCAGCTTTTCCGATGAATTCGGAAAAATTATGATTGAGGCGGCAGATAAGGACGACAGAATCTGTGCAATCACAGCCGCTATGAGTCTCGGTTGCGGTCTTGAGCAGTTCAGTGAGAAATATCCTGACAGATTTTTTGATGTGGGCATTGCCGAGCAGCATGCGGTAACCTTTGCCGCAGGTCTTTCAAGCGGCGGCATGCGTCCCGTATTTGCCGTGTATTCTTCATTCCTACAGCGCGCTTATGACCAGATTATTCATGACTGCGCTCTTCAGGGACTTAAAATTGTATTCGCAATTGACCGTGCAGGCTTTGTAGGCGCAGACGGACAGTCACATCACGGTGTTTTTGATGCGGCATTTATAAATACAATACCCGATATTACGGTATTTGCACCCGCAAGCTTTGAGGAGCTCAGGGCTGATATGCACAGGGCTCTTTATGAGTGTGACGGACCTGTTGCCGTGCGCTACCCCCGTGGTGTGAATACGCAGCTTCCCGATGATTTTGTTGCCGACGGTGCGGATTATGCCGTTTACGGCGATAAAAATGCAGATATTGCACTTGTGACCTACGGCAGATGCTTCGCTGAGGCATGTAAGGCGCAAAAGGAGCTTAAAAACAGGGGTATTGACACCTTTATTGTGAAAATCAATACCATTAAGCCCGTAAACAATAATGCGGTAAAAGAGGTGCTTTCCTGTAAAAATGTATTCTTCTTTGAGGAGGGACAGCGCTTCGGCGGTATCGGTGAAACCTACGGCGATAAATTATTCAAATTCTCATACAGAGGTATATACCGTAACATTGCGGTTGAGGGAGAATTCCCCGCGCAGGATTCTGTAGGCGGGCTCATGAAGCACTACTGTCTTGATGCGGAGGGTATGGTAAAAACAGTTTCAGAGGAATGTGAAAAAAATGGCTGAAAAATTAAGGCTTGATGCTTTTCTTGCAAACGAGGGTTATTTTGAAAGCAGAGAAAAAGCAAAAGCAGGTATAATGGCGGGAATCGTTTATATCAACGGACAGAAGGCTCTCAAGGCGGGGGATATCGTCAGGGAGACCGACTCTGTTGAGGTAAGAGGCGGCATGGAGTTTGTAAGCCGCGGCGGCTATAAGCTCAAAAAGGCAATGTCCGTTTTTCCTATAACCCTTGAGGATAAAATCTGCATGGATATAGGTGCTTCAACAGGCGGCTTTACCGATTGCATGCTTCAGCGCGGTGCAAAAAAGGTTTACTGCGTTGATGTGGGCTACGGGCAGCTTGCTTGGAAGCTTCGCAGTGACGAAAGAGTTGTGAATCTTGAAAGAACAAATGTAAGATATATCACCGAGGAGCAGATTCCCGAAAAGACCGATTTTTCTTCAATTGATGTTTCCTTTATATCTCTGTGTCTTGTGCTTCCCAAGGTTTATGAGCTGCTCGGCGACGCGGGTGAGTGTGTTGCTCTTATAAAGCCCCAGTTTGAGGCAGGCAGGGAAAAGGTAGGCAAAAAGGGTGTTGTAAGAGAAAAAAGCACCCACATAGAGGTTGTTGAAAAGATAATCGGATTTGCCAAGGAAACAGGCTTTACCGTAAAGGGGCTTGATTTCTCTCCCATTAAAGGACCTGAAGGAAATATTGAATATCTTCTTTATATATCCAAGGAAAAGGGTGAGCATGCAGAAATTTCACCCGAGGAAACAGTAAATGCTTCACACAAAGAGCTTGATAAATAAGCGGAGGCGGATATGAAAATTGCAGTTATTCCGAATCTGACAAGGCACAAAGCAAGGGAGGTAACCCTTTCCTTATGTGAGCAGCTGAAGACGGCAGACATTGATTTCTGCTTTTCGCAGCTTCTTAAGGATGAGCTTAAGGAATTTCCCGACAGCTGCTTTGAGAATTTTACGGATTACATAAAAAATTCCGATATGGTAATTTCCGTGGGCGGTGACGGCTCAATGCTTCGTGCGGCAAAGCTTGCGGCGGCCCACAGCAAGAATGTTCTCGGTATCAATGCGGGAAGGCTTGCATATCTTTGCGGTCTTGATAAGAATGAGCTTTCTCTTCTTTGCTGTCTGAAGGACGGCAGATATACAGTGCAGCAGCGTATGATGCTTTCCGTTTCTGTTGAAAAGGGCGGAAGGGTTATATATGAGGATACCTGTCTTAATGATGCGGTATTTTCAAGAGGTGCAAATCTGAAGCTCATAAACCTGTGTGTCAAAACAGGCGGAAGAGATATTGCGGATTACCTTGCAGACGGCGCAATTTTTGCAACCCCTACAGGCTCGTCGGCATATTCAATGTCTGCAGGCGGTGCAATTGTTGAGCCTACTCTTGAAGCAATTCTTCTTACTCCCATATGTCCCCATTCACTTGCGGTACGGCCCTATATTTTTTCGGGCGGTGCGGAATTTGAAATTTCCGTAAAGCCTGTATATGAGGAAACCGATAATGTGTTTTTAACCTGTGACGGCGGTGAGCCTGTACAGATAGATGAGGACTGCGTTGTAAGAATTTCAAAGTCAGCTATAAAAGCAGGCTTTATTTCAATCAAAACAGATAATTTTATAGATGTACTCAATAAAAAACTCGAGAAATAAAAGTGAGGATGTTTTATGAAAAAGAACAGACAGGCAATAATTGCCAAGCTTATTGAGGAAAATGTAATAAGCACACAGGAGGAGCTGCTTGCAAAGCTCATTGAAGCAGGTGTAAATGTAACACAGGCAACAGTTTCCCGTGACATAAAGGAAATGCATATTGTAAAGCATCCCGCGGCTACAGGGGAGTATAAATATTGTCTTCCCACAACCGCTCCCGAGGAAAACAGCGGAAAATATATGTCAATTCTTATAGGCTCCGCTGTATGTACCGATATTGCAATGAATACTGTTGTGCTCAAGTGTCATGTAGGTACTGCACAGGCTGCATGTGCCGCTCTTGACTCCATGGGACTTCAGGGTGTTGCCGGTACACTTGCAGGTGACGATACTATATTTATACTTTGCTACAGCGAAGAGGCTGCAGTCAAGGTTAAGAAAAAACTTGATTCATTACTCGGATTTTAATTATGCTGAAATCGCTTAATATTGAAAATATAGCAATAATCGAAAAGGCTTCCGTGGATTTTTCGCGGGGGCTTAATATCCTTACGGGTGAAACGGGCGCAGGTAAGAGTATTCTTATTGATTCCATAAATGCGGTAACAGGTGAAAAAACCTCCCGTGAGCTTATAAGAACAGGAGAGGACAGTGCAAGCGTTTCCGCCTTCTTTGAGGATGTTTCTCCGATTATGCAGAAAAGGCTTGCCGAGGCAGGGCTTCCCGTTGAGGATGACGGCACACTGCTTCTGCACAGAACAATTTACCGTGACGGCAAAAATAACTGCCGTGTAAACGGTGCGGGTGTGACAGTTTCCATGCTGAAGGCTATCGGCATGAATCTTATAAATATTCACGGTCAGCGTGACTCTCAGGCACTTCTTGACAGTGAAAGACACATTGATTTCCTTGACAGCTTCGCAGGGGCAGAAAAGGAAAGAGAGGACTGCCTCGAGTGCTTTGAGCGGCTTTCATCAATAAAAAGTGAAATAAAGAAGCTTACTCTTGATGAAGCCTATAAGGAAAGACAGATTGACCTTCTTACCTATCAGATAAATGAGCTTGCAGGAGCTGAAATCACCGTTGGTGAGAAAGAGGCTCTTACAAAGAAAAAGAACATGCTCAACAATTCCCGCAAGCTTTCCGACGCCTTGAGAGCTTCTCTTACAATGCTTTGCGGCGAAGCCGATACCACGGGGGCAGATTCCCTTGTAAGCAGTGCAATATCCCGTATTTCCTCCGTTTCATCCCTTGCAAAGGGGCTTGATACACTGGCGGAAAATCTCGGAAATGCCAATGCTTACATTGAAGAATGTGCAAGAGTTATTGATGATGTGTTAAGACAGCTTGACAGTCTTGACGGAGATATAAATGAAATAGAAGAGCGCCTTGATGTGCTTTATAAGCTTTCCAAAAAATACGGTGCAACCGAGCAGGAGATGCTCGACTTTCTTGATAATGCCGTGCAGCAGCTTGAAGGCATAAATTCATCAGAGGAAAGACTTAATGAGCTTAATGAGCTTTACGGTCTTACACTTGATGAATGCAGGAATAAGGCTGAAATTCTTTCTGAAAAAAGAGCGGATGCGGCAAAGAAAATGTCTGCTGCGGTGCAGTATGAGCTGAGCTTTCTTGATATGCCCTCATGCAGATTTGTGGTGAGTATTAATCCCTGTGAGCTTTACGAAAAGGGTGCCGATAGCGTTGAGTTTTTAATTTCGGCAAACCCCGGCGAGGAGCCCAAGCCGCTCGGTAAGGTTGCCTCGGGCGGTGAGCTTTCACGAATTATGCTTGCAATGAAAAATGTTCTTAACCGTGAGGGCGGTGTTGATACTCTCATTTTTGATGAAATTGATACGGGTGTCAGCGGCTCTGCGGCAAGAAGAATTGCAATAAAGCTTTACGAGGTTTCAAAAAAATCACAGATTCTGTGCATTACTCATCTTGCACAGATTGCAGCCTTTGCAGATACGCATAAATTCCTTTATAAGGAGGTCTGCGACGGCAAGACCTTTACAAGAATAAAGGAGCTTGAAAGGGAAGACAGAGCAGGTGAGCTTGCAAGAATGACAAACGGACTTGATGCGGATGCAATTCACATTGAGGCTGCAAAAAAGCTTATTGAAGCGGCAGACAAAGAAAAAGAAAAATAAATATTACATGACAGGGGAAGAACAGATGCGGCTGTATATAAAGCAGAAGGTATTTTCCTTCAGGGATAAGTTCAATATTTATGACGAGAGCGGTAATGTAAGATATACCGCAACGGGTGAAATTCTTACTCTCGGAAAAAAGCTTCATATCACTGACAGCACGGGCGATGAGATTATGTTCATAAGACAGAGGCTTCTTACCTTCTTGCCGAAGTATGAAATTATTCTCGGCGGCTGTAATGCTGTGGAAATTTCAAAAAAATTCACCGTTTTCAGGCATGAATATGCGATTGAGCAGTGGGGTATTTCAATCCGTGGTGATTTCTTTGCACACGAATATGAGGTAATAAGAAACGGTGACGAAATTGCCCATCTTTCAAAGGCATGGTTCACATGGGGCGATGCCTATGCTATTGATATAGCTGACCCGCGCGACGAGCTTATGGCTCTTGCCGCGATACTTGTGGTAGATTGTTGTATGGAGGTACAGAATAATGCAAAACACTCTTAAATTCAATAAAAACGGAAAATTCGTGCTTATGCAGGTGGCTGATCCGCAGGACCTTCATTTTGTGCGTCACACTATGGTAAGAATGCTCAACAAGGCTTATGATACAGTAAAGCCTGACCTTGTTCTTTTTGCGGGTGACAATATTCTCGGTAATCACCTTAAGGATGCCCGCTTCGGATCAAAGGTTGTTGTTCATACAAAGGAAAAGGAATATGAAAGAATGGTGACCGCCATAGGTCACATCTGCAAGCCTCTTGAAGAGAGAAAAATCCCCTTTACCATGATTTACGGCAATCACGATGATGTAAACCGCATGACAAAGGAGGAGCAGGCAGATATCTACCGCTCATATTCAATGTGTGTAGGTCTTGATAATCCCGATAAAACCGTTGATGTTGATACCTTCAACATGCCCCTTTATTCCTCTGACGGAAAAAAGAAGCTTTTCAATTTCTGGATGATTGACTGTGCGGGTGAAAACAAGGAAACAAAGAAGTGCTATGAGGCAGTGCTTCCCGAAACAATTGAATGGTATAAAAAGAAGAGTGCCGAGCTTAAGGAGGAAAACGGCGGAAAGCCCCTTCCTTCTCTTATGTTCCAGCATATTCCCATGCCCGAAAGTGCATCGCTTCAGGTTGAATGCGATAAGGATGACCCGCTTGCAATTCCCTTCTATGAAAAAGGTGAGCTTACAAAATATGTGAAGCTTGATCCCGAAAGAGCCCACGGACACCTCGGTGAGCAGATGTGTGTGCTTCATGAGAATTACGGTCAGCTTAAGGCTTTACAGGAAATGGGTGACATCAAGGCTGTTGTATATGCTCATGACCATCTCAATAACTTTATCGGTGAGCATGACGGAATAAGAGTAATTCAGTCCTCATGTGCATCCTTCCGTTGCTACGGTAACCACTTAAGAGGCGTCAGAGTATTTGAGTTTGATGAAAAGGACCCCGAAAACTTCAAGACATATTTTATTACCTACTGGGAGCTTTGCGGAACATCACTTTTCAGCAGGGCAGCCCATCTCTGGGATGCTGATGAATGTGAGGAAAAGAAGTTCGCACTTCTTGCAGGCGCAGGTGCCGCAGCAGTGCTCGGTACCGCAGCCGGTGTTGCCGCTCATGCTTTAAGGAGAAGAAAATAATGGATAAGCTTATTGAAAAGCAGCTGAACTCACAGAATGTTTATAAGGGTGTGCTGCTTGATGTTTACAGTGATGATATTGAGCTGCCCAACGGAAATAAATCAAAAAGAGAATATATAATGCATGTGGGAGCCGCTTGTGTTGTTCCTGTTGATGGTGACGGTAACATCATAATTGAAAAGCAGTTCCGATATCCCTTCCGTAAGATACTGACGGAAATTCCTGCAGGAAAGCTTGATTCAAAGAGTGAGCCGCACCTTGATGCTGCTCTTCGCGAGCTTAAGGAGGAAACGGGCTACTCTGCAGAAAAAATGATATATCTCGGTGAGTTTTACCCCACATGTGCATATTCCGATGAGGTAATTCACATGTACCTTGCAACGGGACTTACAAAGGGTGAGCAGAAGCTTGACGAGGATGAATTTGTGGGTGTTGAAAAAATGCCCCTTGAGGAAGCGGTAAATGAAATCATGAAGGGAAATATCCCCGACGGCAAAACACAGACCGCAATCTTAAAGGCATATCTCTATCTTAAAAATCAATAAAAAAAAGGGTGTAAGCATATTGAACTGCTTACACCTGAATTTTTTTGATTGTATAAGAGGCTTAGTCCTCTTTCATGAACTTGCTTGCAAGGGTGGTATAGCCCATTGCGTTCATCTTATTTCCCATAATCTGTGCGGGGGAAAGCTCCTTTACAACTGTGGCGGGAACACCTGCAACGAGGGAGTTGGGGGGGACTACTGTTTTTGCGGTAACTACCGCACCTGCCGCAACAATTGAGTTTTCACCGATAACAGCCCCGTCAAGAACAACACTTCCCATGCCGATAAGTGCATTGTCGCCGATTGTAGCACCGTGAACAAGTGCATTGTGGCCGACTGTTACACCGTTGCCGATAACAGTAGCATCCTTCATGCCTACATGAACTGTTGCGTTGTCCTGGATGTTGGAGTTTTCACCTATAGTAATGGGGCACATGTCTGCTCTCAAAACTGCACTGTACCATATTGAGCTGCCCTTGCCTATGGTGACATCGCCTATAATTGCTGCATTTTCTGCTACGAATACACTTTCATCAATTGAGGGAGCTTTGCCTGCAAAAGATTTTATCATAATTTTCTCTCCTTGTGCTTTTTGTATTATTCTATCACACATGCAGTGTATAATCAATAATACAAAATGCCTTCGAGTGTAGGAAAAAATGTAAAATTCTTGACTTATTGCTTTATTTATTTTAATATAGTATCAATAATCCGCGGAGGGAAAATTTATGAAAATTATACTTGTCGGCGCAGGCTCAATCGGCGGTACAACCGCTACAATGCTCAAGGAAAAGGGTCACGATATTGAAATTATCGAGGCAAATCACGAAAGAGCAGAAAAGATAAGAACAGAGGGTATTACCCTTACAGGCGCTCTGGGAAATCACACACAGAAGTTTACTGTATATGAAAGCCCCGAGGAGCTTACTGAAAAATATGATGTCTGCATCATTGCAACAAAATATTTCGCATTGGCACCCGTTGCCGAAAAAATGCTCCCCTATGTAAAGGATGACGGTATCTTCATGTCAATGCAGAACGGTATCTGCACAAAGATTCTTTCAGACGTTGTAGGTGTTGATAAGACTGCAGGCTGTATGATAGGCTTCGGCGCTACAATGCTTCCAAACGGTGATGTGAATGTAACCTCAGGCGGTGAACTTAAAATCGGCCGTGTAAACGGTAAAATCGATACTAAAATCACTCAGCTTGGTGAAATTTATAAGGCACTTCTTCCCACTAAGGTTGTTGACAATATTGATGCACAGCTTTACTCAAAGCTTATCATCAATTCCTGCATAAACTCCATTGCCGCTTTAACAGGTGAGTGCGTGGGAGTTATGCTCACAGAGGATGCAGCTAAATCAATTTTCCTTCAGATTGCAAGAGAAGCAACCTATGTTTCAAAGAAAATGGGACTCAAGGTTCCTCCCTATGCTACAGTTCTTAATTATAATCTTCTTCTTATTTCCGATGCAAACTGGTTCAATACAATTGCAAAAATGCTTGTAACAATTGTAGGTAAGAAGTTTGGTGATGTCCGTCCCTCAACTCTTCAGTCCCTTGACAGAGGCGAAAAGACAGAAATTGATATTTTCAACGGCTACATTGTAAAAATGGGTAAGGAATACGGCGTTCCCACACCTGTTAATGAGCAGATTTATAACTTCATCAAGAAAATTGAAAACGGTGAAGCAAAGTCCGCAATGGATAATCTCAAGACAATTAAATTCTGATTTTTGTGCCGCATTAAACCAAAGTTTAGTGCGGTATTTTTTACGGGAGATATTATGAATACTACAATAAAATTCAATGAAAAGGGCATTCTTCGAGTAATGCATATTACCGACACTCATATCCAGGACGGAAATGCGCCTGCAACCTTATGGCTTATAGAAAAGGCTTGCGAAAAGGAAATGCCTGATATTGCAATTATAACGGGTGACAATGTTCTCAACTACGATGATGAGAAGAAGACAAAGGGCTATATTGACCGTCTTATGGGAATTTTTTCAAGACTGGGAATTCCTGTCGCAGTTACCTTCGGTAATCACGATTCCGAGGTAGGTGCTCTTTCCCGTCAGCAGCTTATGGAATATTACAGCGCCTTCCCCTGTCATGTGAAAAATGACAGAGGGGAAAAGCCCTTCAACAGCGGCACATATAATGTGCCTGTTATGTCCTCCGACTCAAAGGATGTCCGCTTCAATCTCTGGATTTTTGATTCAGGTGATTATGACGGTAAGGGACATTACGGTTGTATGAGCGAACAGGATGTTCAGTGGTACAGAAATCAGTCAGATAAGATAAAAGCTGAAAATGACGGAAAAACAGTGTATTCTCTCGGCTTCCAGCATATAATCGTTCCCGAAATTTACGATGTTCTTACAAAATGCAAGAAAAGAAAGCTGTATTCCTTTGAGCATATAATCAACAAGGGTGAATATTATATGTTCTCACCCGATGAAACAAATTTCGGAACACTCAATGAAACACCCTGCTCGGGCGGTGATAATTTCGGTCAGTTTGATGCTATGGCAGAAAAGGGTGATGTTCTTGCAGTTTTCTCGGGACATGACCACACGAATGCCTTCGGTGTTAAAAATAAGGGTATTGATATTGTGAATTCCTTAAGCACAAGAAGTGAAACAGACCGCTTCTCTACACAGTACGGCTACAGAATGATTGAGGTCAATGAAAAGGAAACCGGGAAGTATTCCTGCCGCGTTGAACGCTGGTATAATATGTTCACCCTTTCTGATATAAAGAAAATCAAGGAAAGCGGTGACGCATTCGGCGCACAAACCGCAAGGGCTATTAAATTCAGAGGCTACATTCAGCGCTTCCATACCTTTACGGGCCGAACCTTCTGCCGCATAGTAACAGGTAGAAAAAATACATATAAGCACTGATAATTCGGAGCGCAGAAAAGTATCGGATATGCTTTTCTGTGCTTTTTTTTGTGAGAAAATGAATAAATTTTTGACTGTTTGTGTAAAAATGTTGACTATTTAAATAAAAGATTATATAATTGAATTACCATATAGAATGAAAGTGGGGTTATTTTTATGATTTGTAAGAATTGCGGAATTGAGGTTCAGGGAGATGCGGCCTTCTGCCCGAATTGTGCGGCACCAATGAATGCACAGCCTGCTTATCAGGGACAGCCTGCTTATCAGGCGCAGCAGCCTGCAGGACCTGTAAGACAGCTTAAGACAAACAGAAGCTTTATTAAAACCATATTGCTTACTTTTGTTACATTCGGTATTTATTCTCTTATTACATACGGCAAAATTGCCGATGAGGTTAATCTTGTCTGCTCCCGCTATGACGGTAAGAAGACAATGAATTACTATCTCCTTATTTTTATTGTAACACCTCTGACTCTTGGTATTGCTCCTCTTGTATGGATGCATAAAATCTGCAACAGAATGGGTAATGAGCTTAAGAGAAGACAGATAGGCTACAATTTCGGCGCAAAGGATTTCTGGCTCTGGGGTACAATCGGCTCAATTATTGTTGTCGGCCCCTTTATTTTTGCTCACAAGTTCTTTACATCTGTCAATAAGATGAACGAAAGCTACAACAAGATAGGCTGATTTTATTAAAATAAAAAAGACGAAGCGTATGCTTCGTCTTTTTTTTATATGAGCTTAAGAATTTCGAGCTTGTGATTGATGTTCGTTTTTCTGAAATTGTCGTTTACGTCGTAGAAATAGCAGTCGCCGTCTTCGTTGCCTGCAACAGTGTAATATTCACCGTCTTTTATACAAAAGCCTGCACCGTTGTCACAGGCGATTCCCGAAAGAGTTTTGCCGATAATTGCCTTTTCAAAGCTTTGCCAGTATTCACTCTGATAATGGGGGCAGTTTATGTAGGGGATTATATCAAGGCATTTTATGAAGGCAAATCCGTTGTTTTCGAGGCAGTCATCATAGCCTTCCGTAAACCAGCACATAGCCCCCGAGGATGTGCCTGAAAGCACAATGCCTTTTTTATATGCTTCAAGTAAATATTTATCTGCTCCTGTTTCTGTCCAGGTGTCCATTAAGAATTTCAGATTTCCGCCCTGCACAAAAATGCCGTCGGCAGAAAGAATTTTTTTCTTTATTATTTCCTCCGTCACATCCTCATGAGTAAGGAAAAGAATATCTGCTGTTGCGCCGTATTTCATAAAGCACAGCATTACATCGTCGTTTTCATCCATATTATCAAAGCTTGCGGTGGGAATAAAAAGAAAATGCGGATTTTTCTTTTCCGTAAGAGAAATGATATGCTGCGTTACATTGTCCATTTCTCCGTTGTCAAAGCGTCCGCCGCCGAGAGCTACTATTTTACCCATATTGTTTTACCTCATATATATAAATTTACAGCCGAATAAATAATTGCAACAATCAGAGAGGGAAGCATATTTCCCACATTGAATTTTTTGCCGAAGCAGATGTTTACACCCACGCAGAAAATAAGCACATTTCCCACCATGGACATATCGGAAATTACCGTGCCCATAGATAAAAGCGGCTCACAGAATTTTGCAAGGGCAGTGACCGAGCCCTGAAGAATTGCAATGGGAATAAATGCAAAAATGCAGCCCTTTCCGAGGGTTGATGCCATAATCATGACAATTAAAAAGTCGAGGATTGCTTTAGCAAAAAGTGTTGCGGGGTTGCCGAGCAGTCCGTCCTCAATTGAGCCTACAATTGCCATAGCACCGACACAGATTATAAGAGATGTGTTTACAAATGCACCTACAAAGCCGCCGTCCTCCGTGGCTTTTGCCTTGATTTTCAGCCACTCTCCGAAGCGGTCAAGCTTTTTTTCGATTTTTATAAGCTCACCGAGAAGTGTTCCGATGATAAGTGACACTATCATCATAAGGGCATTTGCCGTTTCAATAACGGAATTTTCAGTTATTTTCAGAAGCCCTGCAAGTGCTCCCGAGATTCCTATGAAAATAACTGCAACACCTGCAGTTTTCATAAGGGAATCTCTTATTTCCTGTTTTATTTTTTTGCCGAAAAGAATTCCGGGGATTCCACCGAATATTACGGCAATAACATTTACAATTGTTCCTATTCCTGCCATATGCTTTATTACTCTTCCTTTTTTGTAATGTATTAATGAATATATCACAAAAAAATCAACTTATCAACACAAATAAATAAAACATTATACAATTGACTATAAAAATCAATTGTGATATTATATAAGGAAAAGTAAGGATAAAAAGGAGAGATTATTTTATGGCTTTTTATTACAGTGAACCTTCACATACCTTCAGTGAATATCTTTTAGTACCCGGCTACACAGATGAAAATTGTGTTCCCTCAAATGTTTCACTGAAAACACCTCTTGTTAAATTCAGAAAGGGCGAAGAACCCGCAATTTCACTCAATGTTCCTATGATTTCCGCTATCATGCAGTCCGTATCAAATGATACACTTGCTATTGCTCTTGCAAAAGAAGGCGGTATGTCATTCATTTACGGTTCACAGTCCATAGAAGACGAAGCTGCTATGGTTGCACGTGTTAAGAACTATAAGGCAGGCTTTGTTGTAAGTGCCTCCAACCTTACTCCCGATAACACTCTTCAGGACGTAGTAGAGCTTAAGGAGCTTAACGGCTTCTCAACTGTTGCTATTACCGATGACGGTACTGCAAACGGCAAGCTTTTAGGTATTGTAACAAGCCGTGACTATCGTATAAGCCGTATGAGCCCCGAGCTTAAGGTCAAGGAATTCATGACTCCCGTTGAAAAGCTCATCACTGCTCCCGCTGAAACCTCTCTTAAGGAAGCAAACGATATTATCTGGGACAACAAGCTCAATTCTCTTCCCATTGTTGATAAGAACGGTAAGCTTATGTATTTCGTATTCCGTAAGGACTACTCACGTCATAAGAACAACCCCAACGAGCTTCTTGACAGTGATAAGAGATATATGGTAGGTGCAGGTATCAATACCCGTGACTTTGCTCAGCGTGTTCCCGCTCTTGTTGAAGCAGGTGTTGATGTTCTTTGCATCGACTCATCCGAGGGTTACTCCTGCTGGCAGGCAAACACAATCAAGTGGATCCGCGAAAACTACGGTGACACAGTCAAGGTCGGCGCAGGTAATGTTGTTGACAGAGAAGGCTTCCGTTTCCTTGCAGAAGCAGGCGCAGACTTTATCAAGGTTGGTATCGGCGGCGGTTCAATCTGTATCACCCGTGAAACAAAGGGTATCGGCAGAGGACAGGCTACTGCTGTTATTGATGTTGCAAAGGCAAGAGATGAATATTTTGAGGAAACAGGCATTTATATTCCCATCTGCTCCGACGGCGGTATAGTTCACGATTACCACATCACACTTGCACTTGCTATGGGCTCTGACTTCGTAATGCTCGGCAGATATTTCGCTCGTTTTGACGAAAGCCCCACAAACAAGCTCATGGTTAACGGCGCTTATGTTAAGGAATACTGGGGTGAAGGCTCCAACAGAGCCCGAAACTGGCAGAGATATGACCTTGGCGGCAGCTCAAAGCTTTCATTTGAAGAAGGCGTTGACTCATACGTTACTTATGCAGGTCCTCTTCATGACAATGTTGAAAAGAGCCTTTACAAGGTTAAGTCAACAATGTGCAACTGCGGTGCTCTTTCAATTCCCGAGCTTCAGGAGAAGGCAAAGCTTACTCTTGTATCTTCCGTAAGTATCGTTGAAGGCGGCTACCACGACGTAACACTCCGCACAACCTCAAATTCAAGAAACTGATAAGTTATCTGAAAAATCAGCGATGTACCGAAAGGCGCATCGCTGTTGTTTTGTATTAAAATCGGGCGGGGAGAAAGCTCCCTGCCCGAAATCGTTTCTTATTTTAATTCAAGTGTTCTTTTGTAAGCACTTGTCACTGCGTTCATAACAGTGCTTCTGAATGCACCGTCCTCAAGGGCATGAACACCTGCAATTGTTGTGCCGCCGGGGGAGCATACCGCATCCTTCAATGCACCGGGATGTGCCTTTGTTTCAAGCACCATGTCTGCCGCACCCGAAAGCATTTTTGCCGCATACATCATAGCCTTGTCACGGGGGATACCGCATTCAACCGCACCGTCTGCAAGTGCTTCAATGAACATATATGCAAATGCAGGTCCGCAGCCTGAAACTGCGCTTGCCGCATCAATTTTTCCTTCATCTATCTTATCAAGAAGCCCTGCCCCCGACATAGCATTCACGAAGAAATCAACCTGTGCATCGGAAGCCGCCTTATTGCTGCAATATAAGATAACACCTTCTCCGATTGATGCGGGAGTGTTGGGCATTATTCTTATAACGGGCATTTCCTTACCTGAAAGAGTGCAAAGCTTTTCAATTGATGTGCCTGCAAGCATTGAAACAAGCACGGGGCTGCATTTTTCAAACAGGGGAGCGATTTCGTTGAAAAGCTCCTGTGCTATCTGGGGCTTCACACCGATGAAAACATATTCGCTTTCCTTTACAAGTGTGTCAATTTCCGCAAAGGATACGTTTTCATATTTTGCTTCATATTCCTTTGCCTTGTCGGCGAAAACATCGAAAACGGCAATTTTTATATCAGGGTTATTTTCTGCGGCTGCACGTATCAGCGCACCGCCCATATTTCCTGCACCGATAAATCCGAATTTATATGTCATAATAGCCACTCCTTATCTTATCTGACCGCAACCGGAAATGATATATTTGTAGGTTGTAAGCTCCTTAAGTCCCATAGGACCTCTTGCGTGAAGCTTCTGTGTTGAAATGCCGATTTCACAGCCAAGCCCGAATTCACCGCCGTCGGTAAAACGGGTTGAAGCATTGTGATAAACTGATGAAGAATCCACAAGAGCAGTGAAGAGCTTTGCGTTTTCTTCATTTTCTGTAATAATGCAGTCGGAATGCTTTGTGGAATGACACTGAATATGCTCAATTGCTTCACTGACATCCCTTACTGCTTTTACTGCAAGAATGTAGTCAAGGAATTCTGTATCAAAGTCGGTGTCGGATGCTGATGTGCCTTCAATAATGTCTGCGCAGAAGCCGTCAAGACGAAGCTCCACCGGGGGAAGTCCCT
Source organism: Acutalibacteraceae bacterium (assembly GCA_045638965.1). Taxonomy (GTDB): domain Bacteria; phylum Bacillota; class Clostridia; order Oscillospirales; family Acutalibacteraceae; genus RUG806. Next base: position 60,956 of record JAZUCC010000014.1, read on the forward strand.
GCTCGTTTCTGTCGTCAACTAATTTCTTTTTGAGAAGCGGAAGAAGTTTCTTTGCAATTTCTTTATTTACAAGCACAACCTCACAGGCATTACATACGGAGGGACGGCTTGTTTTTGCATTATTTATGATATTTACTGCTTTTTCAGGGTCAGCTTCAGAGTCAACATAAATGTGGCATATTCCCGTGCCTGTCTGAATACATGGCACCTTTGCGTTTGCAACGCAGGCAGAGATAAGTCCTGCACCGCCGCGGGGAATGAGAAGGTCAACATATTCTGTTGCAGTCATAAGCTCATTTGCAGAGTCACGGGATGTATCCTGAATAAGATTTATAAGATTTTCGGGAAGACCGCACGCTGAAAGTCCCTTTCTCATTGCTTCAAGAATGGCGTTTGATGAGCGGAAAGCCTCCTTGCCCGAACGCAGAACGGATACATTACCGCTTTTTAAAGAAAGGGCAGCGGCATCGGAGGTTACATTGGGGCGGGATTCATAAATCATGGCAACAACACCCATGGGAACTGCAGTCTTTTTAATCACAAGACCGTTGGGTCGCTCCACTGTCTCAAGCACCTCTCCCACAGGGTCGGGAAGCTTCACAACATCTCTTATTCCGTCAGCCATGCCCTTTATTCTTTCGGGGGTAAGGCGCAGGCGGTCAATCATGACATCGTTTATTTTCCCTTTTGCCGCTTCAATATCAAGGGCATTTTCAGCAAGAATCAAATCTGTGTTTTCTTCAAGAGCCGCCGCCATTGCAAGAAGTGCTTCATTTTTTCTTTCGGTTGAAAGTGTTACCGTTACATTTACCGCAGATTTTGCGGATATGAGAATTTCTTTTGTTGTCATTTTATTTCACCTTTTTGCTGATAAATCTTGTGCCTACGGGAAGAGAATCGGCAATATCATAAAGGATATGGGGATTCTGTCCGTTTGTGATTATCATATCTGTGCCGTTTTCTGTGCAGATTTTTGCCGCATGCAGCTTTGTTTTCATGCCGCCTGTGCCCAGTGTTGAGCCGGCGCCGCCGCCGAGAGCCATAACCTCATCGGTAAGCTCCCGTATTTCGGGGATGAGCCTCGCATCGGGATTCTTATGAGGATCGGCAGTATAAAGACCGTCAATATCACTCATAAGCACAAGAAGGTCTGCATCAATGCTTTCCGCAACAAGGGCTGAAAGAGTATCGTTGTCGCCTACACTGATTTCGTCGGTTGCAACGGTGTCGTTTTCGTTGATGATGGGAAGAACGTCAAGCTCTAAAAGACGCATCATGGTGTTTGTGAAATTCTGATGGCGGTCCTCATGCTTGAAGTCGGAGCCTGTAAGAAGAATCTGGGCTACCGTGTGATTATATTCTGAAAAAAGCTTGTCGTAGGTGTACATAAGCTCGCACTGACCTACTGCTGCAGCCGCCTGCTTGGTGGGAATATCCGAAGGCTTCCCCTTGAGAGAAAGCTTACCTGCTCCCATGCCGATAGCACCCGAGGATACTAAAATTACCTCGTGACCGCTGTTTTTGAGGTCGCTCATAACCTTTACAAGCTCCTCAACTCTTCTTATGTTAAGCCTGCCTGTTGAATGGGCAAGGGTGGATGTTCCTACTTTTATAACAATTTTCATAATATTTCTCCGTTTTTACACTTTATCACACTAAATTATTAATATATTATAATATTTTAATATCACAAGGTCAATGATAAAATCCGTTTTTACATTGATAAAAAGAAAACACTCACTTTACTTAAATTAATCGATACAAAAAAGCACCCTTCTGAAAGGGTGCTGAATAAATTAAAGAGATTTGATGATGCCCTTGTATTTTGCAATGAAGGCATTGTTTATTGCATCTCCGCCGTCAACATTACTGCTTGAAAACACCTCGGGGGTAACACCGTGGGAGAGCATAAGCTCAATTGTACCCGATACCACTGCATGTAAGATTGCCGCGCCGATGCTTGTGGATGTGGGACATGCCTTTCTGCCAAGCTCGGGGAAATCTACACTTGCATCACCAAGCTCACCCATATTGTCAAGCACGATATCTGCAATTTCAAAAAGTCGCTTGCCGCTTCTGTGTCTTGAGGGGCTGGCAGATGAGTGATTTATGCTTGTAAGAGCCACAACCGTAAGTCCCTTTTCCTTTGCAAGCAAAGCCATGTCAACGGGAATTCCGTTTCTGCCCGAGTTTGATGCAATAACGATAACGTCGCCCTTTTTCATATCGTATGAATTGAAAAGAATTTCGGCATATCCCTCAAGTCTTTCAATTTCAGTGCTTTTTGATGCGGATTCGTGAAGCATGAGAGCAGTTTCAAGCACGGGCTGAATTTTTACAAGACCGCCTGCACGGTAGAAAAGCTCCTCGCTGAGCATGTGTGAGTGACCTGTTCCGAAAAGGAAAATGGTGTTATCATTTTCGAGTGCATTTGCAAAGCTTTCGGAGCAACGGTCAATTGCATCCATCTGCTTTTCGGTTACCTCCGCAAGAATTCTCTGAAGATTGTTAAGATATTCAAGTGACTTTTTCATCGTATTACTCTCCTTTATTAAAGCTGATTCCGTATATTAAGCAGTCGGGCAGTTCTTCTATGAGCCGGAAGCCGTATTTTTTGTAAAATGCCATACCTTTTTTGTTGAAGGTTGCAACGTTCAGCATCAGTCCCTTTACACCCTTGCCTTTAAGATGCGAAAGAAGTGCATCCATAAGCTGATGTCCCAGTCCCATGCGCTGATATTCCTCTAAAATATCAATGTGCAGGTGGGCAGGGTAGCGGTCCTTATACTTTTCATGATGCACATAAGCTGTTGAAGCATAGTAGCGGTGCTGTTCGTTTTCTTCGTCAATTTTAGAAAAATATTCCTCGTTGAAGCACTTAAAAAAGCTGTCGAAGTCCTCTGCGCAGAGTATATAGCCTACTGCTTCATCATTTTCGTTTGCCGCAACAAAGCAGTTGTAAGGCTCCTTTTCCGTGTAGTAGTCACAGTACGTGGAAAGGAAGAAAAGCTTTGTTGCCTCGCTGAAATCCTCATAGCCGTCGCAGTAAAGACAGACATTTCTTACATTTTCCTTATCCTTGCTTTCATAGGGTCGTATTGTCATTTCTCTTCTCCTGAATAGTGGTTTATCTGATAATATCATTTTTTTATAAAAAAAGCAATAATGCATAATCCTGAAAAAGGTGCTGTATGCTTGATTAATTTATTTATTTTTGATGTAATACATTTTTCGGAGGTAGAGAAGAAAATGCGTAAAACAAAAATTGTTTGTACACTCGGCCCTTCAACCGATTCCGAAGAGATTATAGCAGGTCTTTTCCATGCAGGCATGAATGTTGCAAGACTCAATTTTTCTCACGGTATCCATGAAGAGCATCAGAAAAGAATTGATACGGTAAAAAAAGTCCGCAGTGAGCTTCAGATGCCCATTGCCATAATGCTTGACACAAAAGGTCCCGAATACAGAATAAAGACCTTTGAAAACGGAAAAGTAAGCCTTAATGCGGGAGATAAGTTTACCTTCACAACAGAAGAAATTACGGGAAACGAAAGCATTGTTTCCGTTCACCCGTGCCGATTTTAGGTCTTACAACAGATGAACGCACATGGAGAAGGCTTGCTCTGTCATGGGGTGTAATTCCTGCAATGTGCGAAAAGTTCACTTCGACTGATGTTCTTTTTTATATCGCAAAGAAAATTGCAGCAGAGAAATTGAATCTTTCAGAGGGTGACCGCATTGTTGTTACAGGCGGTGACACCAGCGGTACATCAGGTAACACAAGCCTTATTAAAATCGAGAATATATAAAAAGCAGGAGAGACTTATCGCGCAGGCGAAGCCTGCTTGCACCTCCAAAACATAGTCGTCGCACACGCTGCCGCTATGCGACTTCTTGTTTTGTCAAGTGCTTTTGCCTCGCTTCATCTGCCACCGGCAGCGCTCGGCAACGCACACTCCCGCGCCTCCCGTCGCGAGTGTTCGAGTCTTACGCATAAAAACAAAAAAACGACAACCTTCGTCAGAAGATTGTCGCTTTTTGGCGGAGCAGGAGAGACTCGAACTCTCGCGCCGGGGTTTAGCCGACCTACGCCCTTAGCAGGGGCGCCTCGTCA
>JAZUCC010000015.1:0-60197 GCA_045638965.1 Acutalibacteraceae bacterium
AGCGTGTAAAGACCATATACACCTTTTAGTATCGATACCACCTTACTTAAGTGTAGCACAATTTATGGGATATCTCAAGGGTAAAAGTACATTAATGATTTTCGACCGACATGCAAATTTGAAATACAAGTACGGAAGCCGACATTTTTGGTGTAGGGGGTATTATGTAGATACAGTTGGTCGAAACAAGAAAGTGATAGAAAATTATATCCAAAATCAATTAGAAGAAGATTTTGCAAGTAATCAAATATCACTTAAAGAATACACAGACCCGTTTACGGGTGACAAGAATAAGTAAGCAAAAAACAAACAGCCGCACGAGAGCGGCTGCTTGAGATAGTAATGCGATGTCAAACCTCTGTGCCGACTTTTAGTCGGCGAGCCAGCAGGCGGCCCTTATAGGGCCTGTGCAAACCACCAGTTCAACTGGTGGTTATGATTTATTTGCTTGCCTGTTTTTTGGAGTTTTTCATCGTGAGTGTGAAGAATATAAGGAAAAGCACAAAGGCAATAAGTGAAAGAAGAAGCACGGTAAGCCCGCCTGCATTCCACTTTTCCGTGAAATCTGCCATTGACTTTATACCCTCAAAGGGAAGCTCATCATCGGTGAAGAAGTACACCGCACCTGTTGCAAGGAAGTAGAAAAGAGCCGCTTTCTTTGCAAATTCACCGGGGGTAAGCGAGAAGGGCATTTTTTCTTCCTTAAGAAGGCTCTTCTGCAGCACAAAGCAGATTACACCTGCAATTACGGTAAGTACAACCGCAATTATTGTGCCTATAGTGTCCTCATCCTCAAAAAGACCTGCTTCAAAAAGATGTGTACCGATTCTCATGCCCAGAGGTCTCATAACGGTAAGACACATTGAATATGTCATGAGAAGACCTGCAGTCCAGAAATAATGAAGCTTTCTGTTTTTAATGATAAGTGCTAATTCAAAGGGCTCTTCAGCAATGCACTTTTTCGGGAGGCAGACGAGAATAAGCATAATACCGAAACCTAAAAGGAAGCCTGTGAAGAATTCCCATAAGGACCATGCGGGTGCCTTGAGCCACATGGGCACTTCACCTACTGCGGGAAGAATTCCGCGGTCTGAATCAATAATAAGGAATACGTCTGCAATTGTGATTGCAAGTGCGCAGACTGTGTTTATAAGGAAGGATACTGTAGCGGTGAGCTTATCCTTTACTATAACGAGAGCTGCTACTGATGTAGCAAGTGCACCGAATGCGGCGGACATAACATCAATGCTTGTGAAATAGTTTCTTGCAAAGGGGATTTTCTTTGCCCATGCGGCAGAGCCAAGCTCCTTTATATATGCCATCATAGGAGACATATCAATGCCGCGGTCAGCAAGCCCCTCTTCACAGAAGGCAACTGCCTCGGGGTGAACAACCTGAAGAATGAAGTGTGAAAGAGAGAAGCGGAAAACAGTTTCCACTATATAGAATGCTGCTATTAAGACTATATAGTGCTTTATTGTATATTTTTTCTTTGAAAAAAGAGAGCCTACAATTACTGCAAACAGAGGCATCCAGCCGAAGCCTAAAAACAGCATCATAAAAAGACCGTGAACAGGGTTTATTTCAACAAGTCTTGCTGTTTCCTCACCTGTAAATGCCGCAGTAGAGGTAAGGTAGCCCTCCATCTGGGAATTCAGAGTTCCCCAACCGCCGTTTGTGATACCTAAAAAGAACACCGCAAGGGGTATCATTTCATAGTTCATCTTTTTTCTTTCAGCGAACACGGCATAAATAAAGAGAATGAGCATAACGCCTACTGCAAACATGCCCCACATTGAGCCCCAGCCGTGATCACCTCTTACACGCCACATAAAGCCTGTCATTAAAGCACAGGTTATAACGGCGAAGATTTTCCCCGAAAGACTTAAGCTTCCGTTGTTGAGTTTAGTCATTTTCTTCAACTCCCGCAAAATATTGTTGAATCTATACTAACAACACTTTTGCGGTATGTCAAGAAGCAGAGAACAATTTTTCAACACCCGGATGCTTTCAATAGCCCTTGTCAAGAAGCTCTTCTCTTTTCTTTTTAAGCTCCTTTTCGGAAATGTTCACATATATACAGCTTCTGCAGCAACCGCAGACATCAAGCTCAATTTCATCGAGAATGCATTCTTCATCTGAATAATAAATACAAAAAATATTTTCACAAAGCATAATAATTCCTCCACAAAAACTTTTGCATGTGACATTCTGTAAATGTCACCTGTAATTCAACTATAACATATAATTCCATTATTAACAAGCACTGAATGTCAAAAAACGGAGTGAATTATTATGTTTATCAACAAATCTCCCGATGGACTTAATAATATATGCGGTAAAAAGATAGCCGATTTTCGTCTTGCTCTTGGTCTGTCTCAAAGAGAGCTTGCAGATAAAATGCAGCTTGTAGGAATTGACATTGATAAAAATGCCATACAACGAATTGAATGCGGCAAACGCTTTGTAACAGATATTGAGCTTATTGCATTTGCGCAGGTTTTTGAAAAAGATATAAACGATTTACTTGTAAAATAAAACAAGCACGGGCAGTTCATGGTTGACACGCCCGTTTATTTTTTACTGTGATTTGTTTATTTAATTTACAACTCTTTTTTCGACAGGGAAAACCCTCCCATACAATTTTAAGGCAAGATATTACAAACACCATAATTTTTTACGCAAGGAAAAGGACTATATCGCATGATACAGTCCTTTCTTTATCAGTATAAAATTTCTTCAACGGCTTCGCTTACGGGGAGAAGTGCGAATTTCTTATTTTCACCCTCAAGGCTATCAATAAATTCACCTGTTTTTCTGCTGAAGGAAGCCATTATGCCTTCACCGTTATTGAATATATAAGCAAAGTCGCCTATAAAGTTGGCTCTTACAATACTCTCAACAGTCTGGGCAAGGTAAGCATTTTCAAGCACAAGCCTTTTGTCCTTTACGCTGATTTCCAGCGCACCGCCTGCACAGTAGTATTTATAGTAATTCTCGTCTTCATCATATTCCCCTGTATAGCTCCAGTTTTCATAGGGAATAATAAACGAGCTTTCCGAAATGCTGACATATGCCTTACTTTCTGTGGCAAGGGAAGATGTGGGGAAGGTAAGATAGTCAATTTCCTTGGGATTTTCGGGATCTGTTACATCAAAAAGGCTGATTTTACTGCTGCCGTCCGTGCCTGTCTCTGTGCCGCCAACACCTACACCCACAAGAAGACCGTCCCCAACGGGATGAAGGTATGATGAAAAGCCGGGAAGCTTCACTTCACCCACAATTTCAGGCTTTGCGGGGTCTTTAAGGTCAATTACAAACAAGGGGTCGGTCTGCACAAAGGTAACAACATAGGCAGTGTCTCCCATAAAGCGTGCGGATTTAATCTGCTCGCCCTTTGCAAGACCTGTAATTTCACCTGTCTTACAAAGATTTTTGTCAAACACATATATGAAATTTTCCGCTTCATTGCCGAAGCCCTTTGTAACTGCCACACGAAGGTAGCCTTCATGCTCATCTATTGAATAGCTGTTGAGAATACTTCCCTCAAATTCTGTTTTGCATAAAATTTCGGGCTTTTCACCTGAAATATCAAGCTTTGTTACAGTGGTCTTACTGTCTGTTATACTTATCATCGGACCGCCGAAGCTCACAACAGAATCAAACAGGACACCGCCGCGGCTGTACTGATATTTATAGCCGATTGTATAAAGTGTATCACTTGTGCAATAGGTTTCGGCTACATTTCCGAGAAAGGCAGTAACCGTAAAGGGCTTTTGTGGGTCTTCAAGGTCAATTTTTGCAATGTTTACATAATTTTCGGGAGAATCCTCACGGGAATAGACTATGCAGTCACAGGGAATACTCTCTTTAAGGTCACCGTTATAGGTTGCGGGGATTAAACTTTCATCATCATCCGTACCGAAATACTGTGTGACCCCATATCGGCTTATAAGAATAAGCTTGCCGTCAACAATACGCGAGGAAACATAATCTCCGTCAAGAGCAATTTCCTTTATGAGCACGGGGGCAGACTTGTCACTGATGTCATAAATTGCCGCACCCGAAAGCTCTTTTGAATAATAGTAATTTTCTTCCTCATAGATATATTTCGTATAGGTGGCTACAAGATAATTTTCATACTTATAAAGTCCCGAATAGTATATATTTTCGTTATTCAGGTGTCTGTCATCATAGCGTGTTTCCACACCCTCATACACTCTTTCAAGTGTGCCGTCTGCATTTGCCTTTATAATTGAAATGCGTCTGCCGTATTTATCCACGGCATAGAAATATTCTCCGTCGGTAATGAGAATGTCATTCTCATACACATTTTCCTCACGAAGATTGACTGCACCGAAAAAATTATTCGTCTGCACCATATCAACCGCCGCTTCATTTTTTTGTGAAGGGACTGCTACTGTACCGTTTACTGTACCGTCATCCTCCGACGCATAATAATAGTAATCACCGCGTAAGTTTTCCTTCTGATATTCTGCGGCGTAAGCCTTTATGAAGCCTAAAAGCTCCTCGTAGGAGGCGGCAGACGCCGTGACATTCTGCAATGCATTTTCAACATTATCAGCATTATCTGCTATATTTTCAGGCGAAGAGAAAAAGCCTCTTTCCCATAAAACCGATATACCCGTTATCATAAGGCAGGCGGCAACACCCACTGCCACAAAGCGGCGAACAATACCCTTACGGCTGCTTTTAACCTGCTTACCCTCTAAAAGTGAAACTATATTTTCCCTTGAAAGGCTTTCGGGTAGAGTGATATCCCCGTTTAATTTATCCTTTAATATATCTCTTTTATCGTTATTCATTTTCGTCACCTTCTAATTGCTCTCGTAATTTTTTCAGAAGTCTGGAAAGGGAGGAACGCACAGTGGAAGGGTTCATAGACAGAATTTCTGCAATTTCCTTTGAGGAATATTCATGGAGAACGGACAGGATTATTATGGATTTTTCTTCCTCGGACAGATTTTCAAGAAGTGCCATAACCCCCGATTCATCGGGCAAAACAGCCTCTTCCTCTCTTAAAAGCACAACACTATCAGAGGGGATCTCGCGGAGTCTGCTTTTTGACGTTACAATTTTCAGACACTCATTATAAAGTATCTTGAAAAACCACGATTTAAAGCTTTCATCCTTTTTAAGATTCCCTATTTTTGTAAATGCGGCAACTGCGGTATTCTGAACCGCATCCTCGGCATCAAAGGTGTTTTTCAGATTATAAAGCGCAAAGCGGTAAAGGTCCTTTGCGTAAAATGAATACAGCTCACCGAAGGCTTCGGCACTGCCCTTTTTTGCCTGCTTTATTAAATTTTTCATTTTCTGTCCGTCCATAAAATCGTTCCCTTCCGACTATTAGATGGTTTTAAGGTGGGAAGTGTTGCAAAAAAATGAAAGTTTTTCTTTTTTTATTGAATTATCTTACAAACAGTGTTATTATCAATACAATGTACAAAAACCGACAAGATGTATGAAAACGAGGAAAGAATAATGAGTTGTGAAAAAGAAGACCGCAGAACACGGTACAGTAAGCAGGTAATTCGCGAGGCGCTTTACGAGCTTATGAAGGAAAAGCCTATCAACAAGATTTCCGTAACGGAAATCTGCAAAACCGCAGATGTAAACCGCAGCACCTTCTATGCCTATTATACAGATATTTATGATTTACACCAGAAAATTCTCAAGGAATTTTTCTCTATTCAGAAAACTGTCATAAAATATATCAAGGAAGAAATTATGACAAAAAACGATATAGCGGAAATTACCTATGCTGACTATTATAACATAGTAAGCTACTATCTTGAAACCGTTGAAGAAAATAAGCAGCTTTATAAGTTTGTTTTCAATCAGAATGCCAATAACTCCATTCATCAGAGCTTCGGCAAGGTGCTTTACCACACACTTAAGGGTGTGCTGAATCCCCTTATTGAAGAAAAACGGATTGCAGAATTCAAGCAGGCATTCACATTTGTAAGCGGCGGCACAACAGCCCTTATAATGCAATGGGTACAAAAGGACTGCGACACTCCCATAGAAAGTCTTTCAAGGAATATTGCAGGCTATTATTTTGCAACCTTCAAGGCACACAACACACAAAACAGATCATAAAAAGCAAAGGCCTCCCTTACGACAATCGTAAAGGAAGCCTTTTTTGTTTACTGAATTTCAACAATAAAAAGCATAATTTCTTTGCCCTGCTCACAAAGCACATAAGCCTTGCGTTCACAGGTGGAAACCGCAATGTCACTGTAGCCTGCAGACTTACTTAAAAGCAGACTGTCAGTGATTTCAAATCCGTCAGTCAGCCTCTTTATTGTAAGATTTTCCCTTTCAGTGGTGCTTTCGCAGTTTGAGAACAGAAATCCGTTCTTATATGACACAAAGCCCGCACAACATACCGGGTCGGGAAGATTTTCACAGAAGCTTATGCCTTCAATACTGAATTTATTGCCGAGTGTGGCTACGGCACGGCATATTTTACTGTCCTCATGGCGGATGTTTGCAAAAATTCTGCCGTCGGGCAGCTGTGCCAATGAAAATTCACTGGGGTCATGAAGCACGGCAGAGGTGCTCCCGATTTTCCATGTTTTTCCCATGTCGGCAGAATAAAGCACTGCTATTACCGAGGGGTGGTGGCTTTTTTCATCCTCATGATTCTGTGCAAGCCACACGGGAACAAGCAGCTCACCCGATAAAAGCCTTATGCCGTGGCATGGACCTGTTGCAATACAGGAAAAGAAGCAGTCGCCCAGCTGCTTTCTTATATCCTCGGTGAGCTCTGCAGGGGCAGACCAGCTTTCGCCCTCATCGGTGCTTTTCATATAAAATACTCTGTGGTAATTCACACAATAAAGAAAATGCAGAGTATCTGCGTCCGCTATCATGACAGGGTTGTTTACAGTATCCCTGCCGCAGCCCGACACGAGAATATGAAGCTCTCCGAAGGTATTTCCGCCGTCGGTGCTTTTTCTCATGCCGATATCAATAACTGCCCAGTCACTGTCACTCTGCCTTAATTCGCAGAATGCTACAATTGTTCCCGATTCAAGGGTGACGATGCCCGGAATACGGGCTCTTTCATAATTTTTCGCATCAAAAACAGAAGCAGATTTCAATATCCTCATAAGCTACCTCAAAAAAACAGAGTCCCGTCCGAAGACGAAACTCTGCCAACTGATTATAATGTAATACCAAACTGTGCTTCAAGGTCCTTGATTGCATCGGTTACTGCACCGTCTGTTACGTTATCAAGGAAAACGAAAAGCTTAATAATTTTTACGAGAAATTTGATAAAATCAACCATTCTTTTTTCTCCTTTATTAAATTATCTGATATTTTCAATAAGAGAGAAATATTCTCCCACAAGGAATGAGCCTGTATGCTTACCTACAGAAAGAACCTCGTCTGCAATTTCTTCACCGATGATGTGACCCATGAATGCGAAGTTGTTATCTGTAAGAACATAACCGATTTCATCATTTACAAGGGAGATGCAGTAAACATCAACACCCTCAACAGAGCCAAAGAGACTGTCATAAGGCCATTCGGTACCGTCCCAGTTTGCGTTGTTTGTGATATCTGTACCCCAGAAGGTTTCGGGATAGAATTCACCGGGGAACATTGCAAAGCCTACACGGTTACCGAATTCGATATAGCCCATTTCTGTAGCCATAACTGCATCGCGGCCGTCGGTGTAGATGCGGTTGTTAACAAGATTGATTTCGCAAGCAAGTGTAAGAATGCTGTTTTCGGGAGTGATGAAAATATCTCTGTGCATTACATTGAGAACGGGCTCAAGCTCTTCAGTGTATTCGCCTGCCATGATAAGCTTTGCGAATGCTTCACCGAGAGTCTTTGCGGATGCACCCTTTGCTTCCCATTCTGTCATGCCTGTTTCATCAACCTCAATATCACGGGAAAGCTGACCGAGAGCACCTGCAACCATCATAAAGTTTGCACCTTCAGTTGCCTTGATGTAGTTGTCAAGGTGATAGATATAGTCGGAGCTTACAAGACCGTTGGAAGCTGAGAATGAGGTGGGATGACAGCTGATATCAGCAATATATGTTGCAGCTGCACCTGAATCGGGAACGAAATATAAAACTGCTGTATCGGGAATGTCTTCCTTTGCGATAAGGTCACGCTTATCGTTAATGATTGAAGAGCAGTCAATAGCCTCGAAGTAAAGTGAGCCTTCTTCCATATTGTTGATAGCATCAATTACTGCAAGAGCTGATTCATTAATGAAGTGTGCCTTGAATTCGTCAGCCTTTTCAAGACCGGGGTATGAGCCTTCGATACCGAATAAGTTATAAACACCTGCAAGAGCAAGCTTTGTGAAGAAGCCTGTGCTTACGCCCTGAGTATCAAGAGCGGAATGGGAATGTGTAGCCATGATATTTACACTGGCAATTTTTACATCCTTGTCAGCAAAATATTCAAGAACCATTTTTCTTATAGCTCTGGCATCTGTTGATGTAACACCGAGAGCGTCAACCGCACCGATAACAAGAAGGCCTTCGCCGCTGCCGTCATCAATTGCAGTAACGCGGATTCTCATATCATCGTATACACCTTCGGCATACTTGTTTGTAAGGTCTCTGCCGAGATTATATTTGCCGCAGTCAATGTCAGCGGGAACAAGTGAGCGGGATGCGTAGCCGAGAGACCACTTGTTTGTATCAGCAGCCTCTGTAGCATAGGTATCTCTGCCTTCAAGGAAGCCGATTTCCTCGCGGGAATATTCGGAAATATCCTGCCATGATTTAGGATTGGGATAAATTGTGCAAATAGCCTTTACAAGTACCTCAACAACTACATTAAGAGTATTGTAGAAGCCCTTTGCGATAGCATCGCCTGCGCTCTCAAGAACTGCCTCGGCACCGCTTGCATCAGCAGCGGAAGCTGTAAATACAGAGCCTGAGAAAAGCACCGTAAAGCAAAGCACAAGTGCAATTATACGGGAAAATCTGTTTTTCATAGTAAAAACCTCCGTGGATTTCTTTCATATATATTATATATGTATTTTTGTTTTCGTCAAGATTTTTTATTGCGCATAAAAAATTTAAGTGATATACTGAAAAAGCAAACAGCAAAAGGAGAATGTTTATGAAAAAGGAACCTCTTTATATACTTACCTACGACCACGGCGGCTTTGTGCTGTGGGGAGACAGAGTAAAGCCCCGTCTCAAGGAAATTTTTTCGTGGATGGAAAAATATCCCCGTCTGCGGATAGGACTTGACTATGAATCCTTCACCTTTGATGAATTTATGCGTTGCGACCCTGAGGTTGTAACAATGATAGGTGAGCTTCTTAAGAAATATCCCGACAGAGTAGGACTTGGTGCCACAACCTACGGTCAGCCCCTGTCCCTTTATATTTCCGAGGAGTCAAACATAAGACAGTTAAGCCTTGCAGTAAAGACAAATCTTGAGCATTTCGGTATTACACCCGATGTGTACTGCATTTCGGAATTTGCGCTTAACAATCAGACTCCCCAGATGATAAAGCTGTGCGGATACAAGGCAGCAATACTGCGCTCACACGTTATGGGCTACGGCTATACCAAGACCTTCAATGTCCCCTGGGGCAGTTGGGTCGGCAAGGACAAGACAGCAATTCCCGCTGTGCCCGTTTATGACGGTCAGGGCAGAGGCTATAACTGCACAACCCTTGACAACTGGATACTTTCGCGTTGGCCGGATGACACGGATATTTCACTTGAGGATTTCAGAGATACCTTCAAGGACTACTCTCCCCTTCTTGCCTCACGTTACGATGACCTTACACAGCCTATTGAGAAGATAACGGAAGAAATTGAAAAGCACGACGACTATAAATATGTGCTTCTTGAGGATATTCCTGATCTTTTCGGCGAGCCTGTGCATACACTTGATATGACCGACAACGATTTTCATTCACAGATGCCCTGGGGCTATTGCGGAAATGAAATTTTCAACGGCTGCCGGCAGGGTGAAGCAGAATGTGTGCAGGCTGAAAAGTTAAATACCCTTTCCGTTATGCTCGGCGGTAAGGATTTACAGAAAAATACCGACGAGGCATGGAAATATATTCTTGCTGCCCAGCACCACGATGTTACCATCTGCGGACTTTTAGACCTTGCAAGAAGATTTATCCCCTCATCCCTCTCCATTTCTGATAAGGTAAAGGAGGATTCCTTCGCAGTTATAGAAAGAGCCTTCGCACATAAGGACGAGGAATCAATTTTTGTTATGAATCCCCATTCCTTCCCCGTAAAAGCACATATAAAAGAGAAATGCGATAAGAAGCTTTTCATTGATGACGGAATATGTGAGACTGTCTCCGAAAACGGCAGAGAATACTTTACTGCTGAAATTTCCCTTCCGCCGCTTACTGCAAAAAGCCTTGCTCTTCATAAGGGGATAAAGGAAAATGCTTCTCTCTTTACCCTTTCCGAGGATGGTGCAATTGAAACACCCTTCTACAAAGCTTATTTTACCTCAAAGGGCATAAAGAGCATAATTTCCCGTAAGACAAATGAGGATATATTTGATAACGGTGACGGAAGCCTTCTTACGGGATATGTAAACGGCAAGGACTGTATATTTGACGGCAGCTATGACATAAAAATCAACAAAACCCGTGCAGACATCATCTTCAAGGGAAATATGGACACTGTGCCCTGTGAATTTACAATGACCTTCTACAGCACCGATGAAAGAATCGACTGCAGACTTTCCTGCACCGTAAAGGAAAGCGACCGTATCGGAAGAACAGACATAACCGAGGGCAGACCCGTACCCCTTACGCTCAACGGTCATCACCACCACGATAAGCTCTGCTTCAATATGAAGCTGAAGCTTAAAAAGAACAGAAAAATGTTCCGCGATCTTCCCTTCTCTATTGCAGAATGGGACGGCCAGCTGAGAAAAACCGAGGAATACTGGTATCCCGATGACCGTATTCTTATCGACACACCTGTTTCCCCCGAGGAAGCCTTTGAAAATATCACACATCTGCAGGGTGTTTACTGGATTGCTCTTCGTGATGAAAGCAAGGGTGTTGCAGTTATGAACAGAGGCTGCATGGGCAGCGCCGTTCACGGAAATGAGATTTTCATTCCCCTTATATATTCAAACGAATATATGTGCGGAACAAAAATTCTTGACGGCACATATATCAATGAATTTTCAATTCTTCCCTTCGGCAGCGAAACAAAAAATACTGACATTCACAAAATGTCAATGGCTTATAATATGCCTGTTATCTCCCGTATTATCTCCGAGGGTGACGGAAAATATGACAGCTTCCTTCTTGCAGAGCTTGAAAGCGACAATGAGGGTGTAATTCTTACCGCACTTTATCCCGAAAACGGAAAAATAACGGCAAGAATGTGCAATTTCTCCGACTCTTCAGCCAAGGTCGGACTCACGGTTAACGGTGAAAGGCCCTGTGCCGAAACAGATCTTCTCGGAAATAAGCTTTCGGAAATATCTGATAATACATTAACACTTGCTCCCTGGAAAATAATCACCGTACAGTAAAAAAGAGACTCAGATCTTTACAGATCTGAGTCTTTTTTAGTGCTTATTTTCTGCTGTCGAACTTTTCAAGTGTCTTTACCGTTGCCGCGAAGCAATTTGCAATACCCTGCTTGTTCATATTTGTATATGTATCAAGGCGGGTATGATAATATCTTTCAAGCTTATGATTAAGTCCTGTAATACCTGCTGCACGGAAGCCGCCCTGAGTGAAGGCTGCGGCATCAACCGCACCGCCGAGAGGGGGGATCCAGCCCTTCTTACAGGGAACTCCCACTTCCTTTGCTGCCTCATAGAACAAATCAGCAAGCTCTGCATCAGATTTTACCGTACCGTTAAGGTCACGGTAGTTTGACATAAGATACTTGGGGTCATTTATTGTATCAAAGGAATAAATGAAGGTGGGAACATCCTTGAATTCATCCTTATGTGCTTCTACCCAAGCCTTTGAGCCGCGAAGACCGATTTCCTCACTGCCTGTGAGAATAACACCGATCTCTGTGTTTTCAAGCTCAATCCCCTCGTCCTTAAGAGCCTTGAGAACTGCAATACCCATATAGCAGCCCGTAAGGTTATCATTTGCTCCGTCAACAACAATGTTGTAATTTTCCATAAAGCAAAGACCTATTGTAAAGGGAATAAAGATAAAGCCGATAAGACCTGCCTTTATAAGCGGATCGGAAATATCGGGAACACCGAAGGAGAAGCCGCCCTGAATAACTCTGATAATTGAAATTATAAGATAAAAGAGTGCGCCAAGCACAACGAGAATAGCGTGAGATTCAAAGCCTACACCGCCGAGGGCATAGTTAACGGGCCATTCCCATGTAGCATCGGGGTGACCGTTGAAAATAATTCTTCTCTTTACCTCACCCTTGCATTTTTTGATTGCAGTTACATTGTGACTTGTCTTTTTCTTGAAGATGCGGTCAATAGCCTTTTTATAAAGGCCGAATTCAAGAACAGTAATTGTGTACGCCGCAATTATCAAGGGAATTGCAAATACAGGAGCAAAGAAAAACATAAGTATTGCAAGAAGCACAAAGGCACACACAAAATAAACATATCCGTAAAAGGCACGGGGGGCAACCTCAAAGGACTCGATTTTTACATCCTCGCAGCCGCAGTCCTCCTTAAGCACCTTTGCCATATATTCACAGGATTTCTTTTCACCCTCGGAACCGGGCTCACGCTTTCCGCAGGTTTTGATGACCTTTGTAATTTCATCAATCATATAATCGGCAAATGCATCCTTTTGTTCAATAATTTTCTTGAAATTCATTTAATCTCCCCCAAAAAAATGTGTATTAAAAAATATTATAATTTTTTTATACAAATTGTCAACATTTTATTAAAAAAGTTCACAATTTTTTAATCATCTGCCGTGTTTCATATTGACGAAAAGGGAAAAAATCACTATAGTAGAATCAGAAACCGAAAGGAGAATTTTTATGCTTGATTTTATCTGCTATCCCCGCTGCACCACATGTCAGAAGGCAAAGAAATGGCTTGATGAAAAGGGAATTTCCTATACAGAGCGTGATATAAAGGAAAATAACCCTACCCTCGCAGAGCTTACTGCATGGTATGAAAAAAGCGGTCTTCCCCTTAAAAAGTTTTTCAACACAAGCGGACTTTTATACAAGTCAATGAATCTTAAGGACAAGCTTCCTGCAATGTCGGAAAATGAACAGCTTCAGCTTCTTGCAAGCGACGGCATGCTTGTAAAAAGACCCATTCTGATAGGCGATGGCTTTGTAACCACAGGCTTCAGCGAGAAAGCATGGGAAGAACTTATAGGATAACAAAAAAACGGAGACGCTTCAGAAGAAGTATCTCCGTATTTATTTTATTTCAGTTCAACAAGTCCCTGCTCATACATTCTCTGAAGGCTCATCATGATACCGAATTTTGCATGATACCAGGTAAGTCCGCCCTGGAAATATATTGCATAAGGCTCATTCACGGGACCGTCTGCGGAAAGCTCGATTGATGAGCCCTGCACGAAGGCACCTGCAGCCATAACAACATCACAGTTGTAGCCCGGAATGGGATAAGGGATGGGAGTTACATAGCTGTCAACGGGAGCAGCCTTCTGAATACCCTCAGCAAAGGCAAGCATTCTCTCTCTTGAGCCGAGCAGCACTGACTGAATTATGTCGTGACGGCTTTCCTTACTGTCTGGCACACATTTAAAGCCGAGATTTTCATATATGTTTGCAGCGAAAATCGCACCCTTGAGCGCACCTGAAACCACGGTGGGAGAAAGGAAAAAGCCCTGATAGAAGTTTGTAAGCAGTGAAAGGCTTGCACCTACATCCTGTCCGATACCCGGAGCGGAAAGACGGTAATGACAACGGTCTATGCACTTTTTTGTGCCTGCAATATATCCGCCTATAGGAGCCAGACCGCCACCCGGATTCTTGATAAGAGAACCGACAATCATATCTGCACCTACATCGGAGGGCTCAAGCTCTTCAACGAATTCACCGTAGCAATTATCAACCATAACCGTAACATCGGGCTTGATATTCTTGCAGAAGGAAATCAGCTCACCGATCTGCTTTACTGAGAATGAGGGACGCATCTGATAGCCCTTTGAGCGCTGAATTGTGATAAGCTTTGTTTTTTCATTGATTGCCTTTGCAATATTATCATAGTCAAATGTACCGTCATCAAGCAAATCGACCTGACGGTATGAAACACCGTATTCCTTAAGAGAGCATGATGATTCACGGATACCTATAACCTCTTCAAGTGTATCATAGGGCTTGCCTACGGGAGACAGAAGCTCGTCTCCGGGAAGAAGATTGGCAGAAAGTGCAATAGCAAGTGCATGTGTACCGCAGGTAATGTGGGGACGGACAAGTGCCGCTTCCGTGTGAAAAACATCTGCATATACCTTTTCAAGAGTATCTCTGCCCATATCATCGTGACCGTAGCCTGTTGTGCCTGCAAAGCACTGTGCGCTTACGCGGTTATCCTGCATTGCCTTTAAGACCTTTGCCTGATTATATTCGGCAATCTCGTCAATTTTTCTGAAGCGATCTTCAAGTGAAGAAAGAATTTTATCAGAATAAGAAAGAACTGCCTCGCTTATTCCCATATTTTTATATATTTCGTAGTTCATATTTAATTGTTATTCTCCTTTGCCGTCTTACAGGATGCAATTAAAAGCCTGCGAATATTTCCGCATAACTTTTCAGTATTCTGATATGTAAAACTGTCTGTTATTTTCGTTTCATGCAATAATTTTAACCAATAACTCGTTTCATTTGCTTCCTTCAATGCAATTTCCATTTTAGAAATAAAATCTTTCCTGCTCTGTGCATATTGAGCTTCATGAATATTTGCACCAACTGAAGTCCCTGCCCGGGCAAGCTGATCTGTCATATAAGTGCTTTTCGGTGCTTTCACAGCATCAATAAGATTTACAATAGCCACTGCAAATTCAAAAGATAAATCAAGCAACTTGTTTTCAGTCATAATAATTCCCTCTTTGCGGAATTAAAAATTTAAAAATTCTAATGATATATCACTTCCGTGATATAATATACGGCTGAAGCCGTATGATATATTTGCATTTCGCAAATATAATATAATATCCGTTTCTTCATACGCGGAGCGTATATCATCTGCGCAGCAGATATCATAGCGTCTGCTATATCATCCGTGACCATAGGGAACGGATATCATTGTAAAAAACCTCTTTTGTCTAATTGACAAAAGAGGTTTTTACATGGTGGGAACAACAGGGCTCGAACCTGTGACCCCCTGCTTGTAAGGCAGGTGCTCTCCCAGCTGAGCTATACTCCCATATTGGTCGGAGTGAAGAGACTCGAACTCCCGACATCCTGCTCCCAAAGCAGGCGCGCTACCAACTGCGCTACACCCCGAAGCAGAGAATGTACAGTCCGATTTCCGACTGCCCGATTAATATAACACATAAAAACGCAGATGTCAAGGAAAATTTTCATTTTTATCAAAAATTTTTCTGAAATTTTCTCTTCTGCCTCTGAAAATTATTACCCGTGTAACAACTTGTAATATTTGTATGTAATATATGAAATATTTCATTGCTGATTATTACAGTTTAGTCATAATTACCTAATTATATTGCAATTCAGCACATTAAAGTGTAAAATTAATTCATAGAACAATGAAGGCAGGGTGACAGATATGAAGAGAATCAGAAAAATTTTATCAGTGGCTTTATGTGCCGCACTTTTCATTTCTCTGCTGTTTTCAATCCCCTGCAATGCCTCATCGGTGCTGATAGGTGATGTTACTCTTGACGGCAAGATAAGTGCAGATGATGCAAGACTTATAATGCGTATTTCCGTAGGAAATGAAGCCCCTTCGGCATACATAAGGTCGCTTTCTGACCTTGACGGCACCGGCACCGTTTCATCGGCAGATGCAAGAATCGCACTTCTTCTTGCAGTAGGCGACATAACTCCTGTTTATGCATCCGTTGATTCCTCACGAAGAATTACGGGCTTTACCCCAAAGGGCTATCCTGTTTATGTAATTGACGGTATCACCTATGTTGACGGTGTACTTATTGCAAACAAGACCTATTCACTCCCCGAAAGCTATAATCCCGCAGGCATTCTTCCCGAGTGTCAGAATGCATTCAACAGAATGAAAAATGAGGCATCCTCTCTCGGTCTTTCAATTTATATAAGCTCCGGCTTCCGCTCTTATTCTTCGCAGAAAAGCATTTATAACAGATATGTTTCACGCGACGGAAAGGCTCTTGCAGATACCTATTCTGCCCGCCCCGGTCATTCCGAGCATCAGACAGGTCTTTCAATTGACTTAAACACAATCACACAGTCCTTCGGCAGAACAAGGGAAGGCAGATGGGTTGCCGAGCATTGCCACGAATACGGTTTTATTATAAGATATCCCCAGGGAAAATCGGATATCACCGGCTACTGCTATGAGCCATGGCATTTAAGATACGTCGGCGTTGAAGCCGCAACAAAAATTGCACAGTCAGGACTTTGCCTTGAAGAGTATTACGGAATAACCTCTTTTTATAATTAAACCATTATAATACATAAAGGGCACACTCCTCACGGAATGTGTCCTTTTTCATCCGATTTTCATTTTCCGTAATTGCGCTTTTCTTTTCCTGTTAAGCTCTTCTTCCGTAAAGTCAAGATAAATACAGCTCTTACAATTTCCGCAAACATCAAGCTCTATTTCATCAAGCCGACATTCCTCGTTTTCATAGAAAAGACAAAAATAATTTTCACACAGCATTTTATCACCCCGGTAATAATTTTACACTAATCCGCCTGTAATATCAAGTACTTGAAGTATTTTTCCTGCAGTTGCATCTATACTTTTATCAAGTAAATGAAGTATAAGGGTGATTCAATTGCAACTTGGTGAAGCAGTAGCATTAAGAATTAAGGAGCTGTGCAGCGAAAGAAAGCTTTCGCAATACGGGCTTCATAAGCTTTCAGGTGTACCTCAATCAACATTAAGCACCATACTCAACTGCAAATTTCCGGGTATGAAGCTGCGCATTATTTATGAAATCTGCGAAGGACTTGAAATTTCGCTGAATGAATTCTTTGACTCCCCTGTTTTCGACAGAGAAAACATCATAGATTAAATTAAGGACACACTCCTCACGGAATGTGTCCATTTTCTTTTATGCTGCTGTTGTTTCTTCTTCAGCTGCTGAGGTTGTTTCTTCAACAACCTCTTCAACTGTATCCTCTACGGGTACTGTGCCGAGAATCATCTGAAGAGCTTCAACAAGCTTTCCTTCACTTGCCTCATCAATTGTAACTGTGATTGTATCACCCTCGTTAAAGAGAACAACCATATCAGCAACATCAGCTGCTACATAATAGTAAACACCTGAATTATCAAGCTCAATGTAGAAATATGTGTTGCCGTTCACAACTGTTGTACGGATGTCTGTTACTGTACCTGTAACTGCTGCAAGACCTGTTGCAGAATCACCTGAAGAAGGTTTGTTTGCAGAAACGTCAAAGCTGATATCAATAATAACAGAGGGGCTTAAAGCCTTGAGACCCTTGATATATTCGCTTACTGCAGATGAAAGATCGTCATTTTCATTTGTGGGAATTGCAACAACGTTATACTGCTGAACGTTAACCATTGCATAAGACTTTACAATGTTTGCATCGTCCTTAAGAGCCATGAAATAGGTTGCTTCACCGTCGATGTTAAGAAGGATGGGGAATGCTGCCTTCCAGCCCTTATCGGAAACCTTACCCTGTGCAGATTTCTGGGCAGCAGCTTCTGTAGCACCTGTTGTGTTATAGAAGAAGCTTTCCTTGGTTCTCTGGTTAATAAAGAAGAAACCGAGAATTGAGTCATCGGATGTAACGGATGTAACACCTGTGTAAAGATAAACGTCGTCACCTACTGCGATGAAAGAATAACCCTGTGAAGCCTGCTTAACACCTGACTGACCGATAATTGAGTTCCAGAAGCCGCCTGCATACTTACCAAGGTAGTTATACTGCTGAACAAGAAGGTCAGCGTCATAAGCCTGGTCAATCCATGCGATTTCGGAGCTGTCTGCACCGATTTCATCGGCTGTGTAGTAAATATCCTCACCTGTTACGGCATCAACAAGAATAACACCGATAACATCGTCACCGCCTACAAGACCAACAGTCTTTTTAATGTGTCCGACAACCCAATAAGGCTTACCGCTGTCATCAATTTCAAAGGAAGTATCACCAAAGATGTATGTGGGATACTTGAAGCGGAGATGTCTTTCAAGATACTCATTGAAATGCTCTGCTGTTGAATACTTGATATCAAATTCTGTGATAAGCTGTGATTCCTGTGTGTTGAGGTTAACTCTTACATAACCGGGAATACCTTCATATTCTGCACTTAATACAGAGTTTGTTGCCCACTTGAATACATCGCCGTACTGAAGAGGATATACTCTGTAGGGTGAGCCCTTGTAGTTTATCTGTGTTGAATCTGCTTCAAGAATTTCAAACTGTGATTCAAGACCGAGTGCAGAGAAGTCACCGAGAGTCTTGTCAGCAAGCTCACGGGCTGCGTCCTTGTCGATAAGGGGAACCTTGTCGAAGTCGGAGATGCTGTCGATTACTGAAATTGTGTTATCAAATTCAGCACTTTCAATTGAAAGAATTTCAGCATAGTCCTTTGCACGGAAGAAGGGACTTGATACAAGATAGCCAACACCGACAACAAGTGCAAGAACAAGACCTATAGCAATGGGGACAATTGACTGTCTTCTTACATAGGGAACATATTCGGGCTTCATGAATGCACCTGATGTTACATAGGAAGCACCTACATAAGAGCCGAGAACGATTGCCCAGTAGATATAGAAATCATAGGACTGAAGGTTCATGGGAGGAAGAAGGAAGTAGTATGCAACTACTGCCACAATAAGTGTAAGAACAATGTTGATTACAATTTTAAGACCTGCTTTTTCGGGGGGAATAAGCACATCCTTAACGCTTTTTTTCTTTCCGCTGTCGGAAAAATCCACTTTGATAGGATCCATTTGTCTGCTCCTTAAACTGTTTTATTATATTCTTAAAAAGAATTATTTCACAGGAATAATCTTTTCCTTGCCGCCCATATAAGGACGAAGTGCCTCGGGAATGTTTACGCTGCCGTCCTCATTAAGATTGTTTTCAAGGAATGCAATAAGCATTCTGGGAGGTGCAACAACTGTATTATTAAGAGTATGTGCAAGATATTTGCCGTCCTTACCGTTTACTCTGATTTTAAGTCTTCTTGCCTGTGCATCACCGAGATTTGAGCATGAGCCGACCTCGAAATATTTGCCCTGTCTGGGAGACCATGCCTCAACGTCAATGCTCTTGACCTTAAGGTCTGCAAGGTCACCTGAACAGCATTCAAGAGTTCTTACGGGGATATCAAGGCTCACGAAGAGGTCAACAGTGTTCTGCCAGAGCTTATCAAACCACATTTTACTGTCCTCGGGCTTACATACAACTACCATTTCCTGCTTTTCAAACTGGTGGATTCTGTAAACACCTCTCTCTTCAATGCCGTGTGCGCCCTTTTCCTTACGGAAGCAGGGTGAATAGCTTGTAAGAGCCTGGGGAAGAGTTTCTTCGGGAACAATTGTATCAATAAACTTACCGATCATTGAATGCTCACTTGTACCGATGAGATAAAGGTCTTCACCCTCAATTTTATACATCATGGCTTCCATTTCTGCGAAGCTCATAACACCTGTAACAACATCGCTTCTGATCATAAAGGGAGGAATGCAGTAGGTAAATCCACGGTCAATCATGAAATCTCTTGCATAAGAGATAACGGAGGAATGAATTCTTGCGATATCTCCCATAAGATAATAGAAGCCGTTACCTGCAACTCTTCTTGCACTGTCAAGGTCAATACCGTTGAAGCGCTCCATGATATCTGTGTGATAAGGAATGGGGAAAGCGGGGACAACAGGCTCGCCGTAGCGCTGAACCTCAACATTTTCGCTGTCGTCCTTACCTATCGGTACACTGTCATCAATGATGTTGGGAATTGTCATCATGATTTTTGTGATTTTAGCCTGAAGCTCTGCTTCCTTTTCTTCAGCAGCAGCCAAAGCAGCGGACTGCTCATTTACGAGCTTCTTCATTTCCTCTGCTTCTTCCTTCTTGCCCTGTCCCATAAGTGCGCCTATCTGCTTGGAGTACTTATTTCTTGAAGCACGAAGACCGTCAGCCTCTGTTTTATTCTTTCTGCTTTCAACATCAAGCGCCAAAACCTCATCAACAAGAGGGAGCTTGTTATCCTGAAACTTCTTCTTGATATTTTCTCTTACAACATCAGGATTTTCTCTTAAAAACTTTATATCAATCATTTTTCATATCCTCCTTAATCAGTCTTCCTGAAAAAGCTTTGCAAGCTTCTGCAGGTCATCAGCATCAAAAAACTCTATTTCAATTTTCCCGCCCTTGCCTGAATTTGAAACAGTTACCTTTCTTGCAAGCACATCTGAAAGAGAAAGCTCAACCTCGTCATAGAACTTATCTCTTGCTTTTTTTGCTGTTTTTTCCTTTGCAGGCTTCTTAAGAGCCTTAACAAGCTGCTCTGTCTGTCTTACAGACAACTGTTTTTCAACAATTTCTGTTGCAGTGTCGGAAATCATCTGTTCATCATCAAGTCCTAAAAGTGCTCTTGCGTGACCTGCGGAAAGAAGTCCTTCTTCAACCATTTTTGCAACATCCTTGGGAAGTGCAAGAAGTCTTAACGCATTTGCAATTGCGGGACGTGATTTTGAAAGCTTTTCAGCGGCTTCTTCCTGTGTATAGCCGTATTCTTCAATAAGCTTTCTTATACCTGCCGCCTCTTCAATGGGGTTCAGGTCCTCTCGCTGAAGATTTTCTATAAGTGCGATAGCTGCTGCTTCCGCATCTGTAAGTGATTTTATTATTACGGGAACCTCTGTAAGTCCTGCTCTTCTTGATGCTCTGTAGCGGCGCTCACCTGCTACAATCTTATATGAGCCGTCTGACATGGGACGCACAAGCAGGGGCTGTAAAACACCGAATTCTCTTATTGATGCTTCAAGCTCTGCAAGAGCCTCCTCTGTAAACTTTGTTCTCGGCTGTCCGCGGTCAGGCTCAATTTCGCTGATAGAAAGCATTACTGAACCGCCGTCAGACAAGGCATCCGAGGAGTTATCAAGAAAAAGACTGTCAAAGCCCTTTCCGAGCCCGCCTTTTTTTACTGCCATTTATTTACCTCCTGTCCTGCTTCGACAAGAACTCATCGGCAAAGTCAATGTAAGCCTCTGCTCCTTTTGAGCGTTTGTCAAAATATATTATGGGTTGTCCGAAGCTGGGAGCCTCCGACAATCTTACATTACGGGGAATTGTGGTGGAATACACCTTTTTGGGGAAGAATTTTTTTACTTCCTCAACAACCTGTTGGGTAAGATTAAGTCTTCCGTCGTACATTGTAAGAAGAACTCCTTCGAGCTCTATGTACGGATTATAAAGTCTTTTTATATTTCTTGCAGTAGCCATTAACTGCGAAAGACCTTCAAGTGCGTAATATTCACACTGGATAGGCACTAAAAATGTATCGGAACATGTAAGCGCATTGAGAGTGATAAGTCCCAGAGAGGGAGGACAATCAAGGAAAATATAGTCATAATTCTCCCAGATTGAGGCAAGTGCATTCTTAAGAAGGCTTTCACGGTTCTTTATATCAATTATTTCAAGCTCTGCGCCTGCTAAATTCATATTTGAAACCATAAGATCCACACCGAGAAATTCAGTATGAATTACAGCATCTTCTGCCTTATTGTTACCAACAAGCACATCATAGGATGAAACCTTGATTGCTCTTTTATCTACTCCAAAGCCGCTTGTGGAATTGCCCTGAGGGTCAATATCAACCAGAAGCACTTTTTTTCCTTTTGCACCGATACAGGCTGCAAGGTTTACGGCGGTAGTGGTCTTCCCTACTCCGCCCTTCTGATTAAGTACGGCAACTGTCTTTGCCATAGGCGGCTCCTCCTTATATAATATAGTATTATGTATATTATTATGTATAATAGGATAAGTATAACAAAGAGCTCAAAAAAAATCAATAGAAAACCTCAAAAGTAAATTTTTTTGTATGTTTTCTCAATATTTATCCTGTTTTACTGTCAGATTAACTGAATTTATACTTTTTTATTGTTTCACGTGAAACATGTTTTCTACTTATTCACTATTAACTAGTCACTATTACTTCACAAACAGAAGGACCGCTGAAAAATCAGCGGTCCTCCTGTTTGGATGTGGGGTGTGAAAGAGAAAGATATGGGCTGTATGAAAAAGAGTTTCCTCTTAATCATCTTTTGATTGTGACGGTATATAATATCCTGTTTTCGTCACTTTCCTTATTACATATAGCATCAATACCCGATGCCTTCATAGTGTCAACTGCATGCTCGATAGTATTTTCAAATATTCTGTAATCCCTGAAATGTGCAGTCAATACGGATTTTTTAGGCATTTTTTCAGTCATTTCGTAAGCTTCATTAAAGCTACAGCCCGAAGATGCCATTAATTCAGTAATCTCATTCTGTCTGACACTGTCTTCGACACGGACAATTGCATTGGCATTTTTTTCAGTTATATCAGATGTAATTATCTTCCACCTGACATTTTCAGGCAGATTCAGAAGCTTGATTCTTGAAAGAATCATACCTTCCGACATAGACAGATTACAAGACAGCTCAGAAATACTCATTATATTATGTAATTCATCAAGAATTTCAGCAATTTCGAGGTAATGAAGCTCCTTACGGTAAAGATTTTCACAAATATTATATATAATATCATCATAATCCTCAGTATTCATAACAACACACGGCAGATATTCACAGCCTGCCATAAGTGCAGCTCTTCGCCGTCTTTCACCTGAAATTACACTGTAGCATCCGTTTTTCGCAGGTGTAACTATAAGCGGACACAGTATTCCCTTGCTTTTAATTGAATCGGACAGTCTGTACAGCTCTTCAAGAGAAACTATTTTCCTTGAGGAATAACCCGATGCGAGTATATCCTCTATGGGTATCAGCAGTATTGAACCGCCCGTTTTAACCTTATTCTTTAACATATCTGCACCAAAACAAAAACCGTGATATTATCAGGTTGACCTACAACCGAATAATACCACGGTATTGATGCAAATTTTAACACAATTTGTCTGTAATTTTATAATATTTACAGTAATTAAAGGGGCTTTTTTGATATCTGTGCAAAAGCTCTGGGATATTTTGACGAAGTCTGCGATAATTTCTCTGCTATTATTATTTCTCTTTCACTGCCGTCAGGTATAGTGTATTTATGCTTTTCAAGGACCTTTGCACCGAGATTAGCAATTGCACCGCATCCGCGCTGATCCTCTTCAGCAGAAAGAACTGCCTTAAGAGGTGCAAACACTCCCCCTACCTTTACGAGAGGAACAGAATATTCAGCGAGTACATTAAGAGAAGCAACGGCTCGTGAGGTTACTACATCAAACTTTTCTCTGTATTCACTCTTCTTTGCCGCGTCCTCTGCCCTGATGGTAACAACATTACCGTTAAGACCAAGTTCCTTAAGAAGAAATCTTATAAAATCAAGCTTTTTATTGACTGAATCAATCATTGTCACATCAAGAGAAGGATTATGTACAAGAAGTGCCGCACCGGGAAAGCCTGCTCCTGTTCCGACATCTATTATTCTTTTTCCCTGTAAATCTACAAATTTATTCAAACACAAGCTATCTGCAAAATGCTTGATAACTATATCATCGGGAGCAGTTATTGCAGTGAGATTCACCTTTTCATTGTAATCAACAAGCATCTGTGCATATTTGTCAAATCTGTCAACAGCATCGTCTGTTATAAAAATACCCAATGCTTCACATGATGTTTTAAGAAGTTCTTTTGAAATCAATTGCCGCTCCCCCTCTGATTTTTTGCAAGATAAATTAAAAGTACAGATATATCTGCAGGGCTTACACCTGAAATTCTTGATGCCTGTCCCACACTTTCAGGTCTTATTTTAGATAATTTTTCAATTGCTTCAGTACGAAGATTAACAACGTCCTTATAATCTATATCTTCAGGAATGCGTTTTTCCTCGAGACGGCGCATTTCATTGACCTGTGCAAGCTGACGTTTAATATAACCCTCATACTTAAGATCAATTTCAACCTGTTCAAAGACCTCAAAATCAAGGTCAGGTCTTGTTTTATCAAAGGGTGTCAGCACCTCATAATTCAGCTGAGGTCTTCTTATAAGGTCTGCAAGCTTACAGCCTGTAGTAAGAGCAGATGTTTCACGTGAAACAAGCAGCTTATTTATATCTTCATTGGGCGCAATAACTGTAGTTTCCGTTCTCTTGCGTTCAATTTCTATAAGACGAAGCTTTTCAAGAAAATGTTCATATTTCTCCTGACTTACAAGTCCGAGCTCATAGCCTTTTTCGAGAAGGCGGATATCAGCATTATCCTGTCTTAAAATAAGACGGTATTCTGAACGGGATGTCATCATTCTGTAAGGCTCATTACAGCCCTTTGTAACAAGGTCATCAATAAGAGTGCCCATATATGAGCCTGAGCGCTCAAGGATAAAGGGCTCCTTACCGAGAATCTTAAGTGCAGCATTGATACCAGCAACAAGACCCTGCGCAGCAGCCTCCTCATATCCGCTTGACCCGTTAAACTGTCCCGCACCGTAAAGTCCGTCAAAATTAAGAAATTCGAGAGTAGGACGAAGCTCCAGAGGGTCAACACAGTCATATTCAATTGCATAAGCATTTCTCATGATTTCGCAATGCTCAAGTCCCTTTATAGAATGAACAAAAGCCTCCTGAACATCAACAGGAAGAGATGAAGAAAGTCCCTGTAAATAAAGTTCTTCCGTATCAAGACCGCAGGGCTCAATAAATATCTGATGACGCTCCTTTTCAGAAAAGCGTACCATCTTATCCTCTATACTGGGACAATATCTTGGGCCTACACCCTCTATCACACCACCAAATAATGGGGAACGGTGCAGATTATCCATGATAATGCGCTTTGTTTCGGCATTGGTATATGTAATAAAGCAGGAAAGAATATTTTCGGGCTTTTCTTTGGTTGAAAAAGAAAAGGGCACTACCCTTTCATCACCGAACTGCTCTTCAAGATCAGAAAAATCAACACTTCTTCTGTTGACTCTTGAAGGAGTGCCTGTCTTGAAGCGACGCAGATTAATTCCCTGAGTGCGAAGAGACTCGGAAAGACCTATTGCAGGAAACATTCCGTCAGGACCGCTTGAATATACCTTATCGCCTACATAAATCTTTCCGTCAAGGAATGTACCTGTAGCAAGAATCACGCAGGTTGCATGATATATGCAATCAAGCTGTGTTTTTAATTCCCAAACAGAATTATTTTTATTAAGGGAAACAATTTCTGCCTGTACAAGGGTAAGATTCTCCTGTTTTTCAAGGGTATTTTTCATGTATTTGGAATATTCTCTTCTGTCAATCTGCGCACGTAAAGAATGCACCGCAGGGCCCTTGCCTAAATTAAGCATACGGCTCTGAAGAGTGTTTTTATCTGCGGCAATACCCATCTCACCGCCGAGAGCATCAATTTCACGGACAAGATGTCCCTTTGATGTGCCACCGATAGAGGGATTACATGCCATATTGCCTATCCAGTCAAGATTGACCGTAAAGCAGACAACTCTTGTACCGAGTCTTGCGGCGGCAAGTGCAGCTTCAATACCCGCATGACCTGCACCGATTACAGCAATATCATATTTTCCTGAAAAATAATCCATTTAAATACTCCTTGTAAGCATTTAGTAACAATGAATTATAACACAGAAATTGACATATTGCAATATAATGTGCATTTGTATTATAATGTATTATATAATAAGAAGAAAATTTCAAGGAGTAAACCATGTCAACAATAGCGGCAATTGCAACACCAAATGCAGCAGGCGGAATAGGAATAATCAGAATATCAGGCGATGATTCAATTTCAATCACCGAAAAGGTATTCAGAGCCTTTTCAGGGAAAAAAGTATCTGAAATGAAGGGCTACACTGCTTCATACGGTCAGATTTTTGAAAATGACTCCCCTATTGATGATGCGGTTATCATAGTTTACCGCGCACCGAAAAGCTATACGGGCGAGGATGTCTGTGAAATCTGCTGTCACGGCGGGCTTTATATTATGAATAAGGTTCTGCGACTTATTTTCAGTCTCGGAGCCTCCCCCGCTTCTGCAGGTGAATTTACTAAAAGAGCCTTCCTCAACGGAAAGCTTGACCTTATTCAGGCAGAAAGCGTCATGAATATTATATCAGCCTCGGGCGAAGCAGCACTCAATGCCGCAAGAAACACATTAAAGGGCAATGTCAGCAAAAAAATTGGAGAAATCTGCTCCTCTCTCATAACAAGCGCGGCCGCGCTTGCCGCCTGGAGTGACTACCCCGATGAGGATATTCCCGCAGTGGAAACAGGCGCATTATACACTACCCTTTCAGGCATTGAAGCGGAGCTTACGGCTCTTATAAAAAGATATGACAGCGGCAAAGCCGTCACCGAGGGTGTTAATACGGTAATATGCGGAAAGCCCAATGTAGGGAAATCCACTCTTATGAATGTGCTTTCGGGCTGTGAAAGATCCATAGTAACATCAATTGCGGGAACCACCCGTGACATAGTTGAAGAGACAGTAAGAATAGGCGATATTCTTCTTCGTCTTGCAGATACAGCCGGTATTCATGACACCACCGATGAGGTTGAAAGCATTGGCGTGAATATGGCAAAAAGCCGCCTTGAAACCGCAGATTTAATCCTTGCAGTATTCGATGTTTCACGTCCTCTTGACGATGAGGATATTTCTCTTTTAGAAATATGCACTACAAAAAGGTGCCTCGGAATAATAAATAAATCAGACCTCTCCCCTGCTTTTTCACAGGAAGAAATTGAAAAATATATTCCCGTCTGTGTGACACTTTCAGCTAAAAACGATGAAAGCACGGAAACAATCCGACAGGCACTTGAAGGAATTTTAGGCACAGAGGGGCTTGATTTTTCACAGGAAATGCTCATGGCGGGACGACAGTATGACTGCGCAATAAAGGCACTCGACTGCATAAAAGAAGCAAAAAATGCCATTGATATGGGGCTTACAATTGATGCCGTAAATGTCAGTATCGACTGTGCAATTGAGGAGCTTCTCACTCTTACAGGCAAAAAAGCAAGCGAAGAAATCGTCAACGAGGTCTTCTCAAAATTCTGCGTCGGCAAGTAATTCTGCTCATTACGATAACAATATAATCTGTATTTTTATGCAAACATGAATCATCGGCTTATCTGCCCGACAGCTATTGCATGAATATCATAAAACTTAGCGCCGACATTACTGCACCCGCAGCAGCGGCAAGAGAAAACTTTACTGCCTGCCGGAGTCTGTGATATTTTTTACTGCCGGATTTTCTGTCAGGCGGAGAGGTCGCATTTTTTATAAGACCGTCAGCACTGCTTTTCAGCTTAAGCTCACTTACTCCCGAAAACTCGGGCTTGACGAAAAACAGGACTCTTTCAAAATAAACACTTTCAGGCTGGGGAATTTCCACCACCTGCCGGTTGACACCTTTTAACATAACAGATACCTTTCATAATGTAAAATTGCAGAAGCCGTGAACACAATCGGCATTTCTGTCAGTCTTATTATTAGCAGATTATAAAGTTTTAGGCAAAAATAAACATAAAATATAAACAATTAAAAAAAGAATTGCTAAAGTGATAAAAAGCTACCGCAAAATGGTAATGATACGGCATAAACCTATTGTTAATTTTTTAACAATAATGACAGCAGGGTACATATAGTGGAGCATCACAGACTCTGACACACTATATCCGATTTTTCATTTGCGACAGAAAATTACAACATTTTCACCTTTGCAAATGTCGTCGGAAAATGACACTTATTCATATTGTAAATTTAAATGTAAATCTTTTTATACATTTTGTATAATGTGTAAAAGTGTTAAAATGTTGATAACTCTGTTGACAATGTTGAAAACTACGGCTTATACCCCTTGTTTAGCGGGGTTTTTAACGCAAAAAAGTTATCAACATCGGTACTTTGTTAATTATTTAACATATACATTGAGTTGTCATACCTTGCGGCCTATACAAAATGGAGATATTTTTAAATAGAATTTTCTGAAAATTTTATTTAAAATGCCAATAGATACAAGAAGGTGAAAAAGTGAAAATCAATCAGACAGATACAGGTGTTTTTGTTCAGAATTTTGGCAGCATGAATCTTGGTCTTACCCTTGATTGCGGTCAGGCATTCCGCTGGGAGAAAAATGAGGATAACTCATTTTCAGGGGTAGCATACGGCAAAAAAACCACCGTAAAATCTGTTGACGGCGGTCTTCTTTTTACAGATACCTCCATAGATGATGTAAAAAATATCTGGGTCAATTATTTCGGACTCGACCGACCTTATGATGAAACCATGGCAAGGCTTTGCGGTGACAGCTTTATTCTTGATGCATACAAGCATTTCGGCGCTATAAGAATACTGAATCAGGAACCATGGGAAACGCTCTGCTCATTTATAATATCCGCCTGTAATAACATTCCGAGAATAAAGGGAATAGTGAAAAGGCTCTGCGAGGAATACGGCGAAAAGCAGGGAAACAGCTACACATTCCCGTCAGCACAGCTACTTGCACAGAAAACAGAGGAAGAGCTTGCTTTTTTAAGAGCCGGCTACCGTGTACCTTATATTCTTGACGCGGCAAAAAGGGTAGAATCAGGTGAAACAGACTTTGATTATATAAGAACACTTTCCGAGGACGAAGCCCGCAGAGAGCTTATGAAAATAAAGGGAGTAGGCAGAAAGGTAGCCGACTGTACACTTCTGTTCTCTTTAGGCTTTACAGACTGTTATCCCGTTGACCGCCACATAGACAGAGCAACAAAAATGTTCTATCCCGAAGGACTTCCCGAAATATTTTCACCCGACAGGGGACTTGCCCAGCAATATATATTCTCATATATGATATATAGAAACGGACAATAAATGTATATTTATTCTTATTATATGTATATTATTACATATAAATAAAATCCCATATTCTCCTGAAAAGGAAAGCATGGGATTTTTAATATCTGAAAAAACAGCCGTAAAAATGCCTTTATATAAGATTTACAGTTACATAATAAAAAAGGATTATACAAAACCATAAAAAATAAAAATAGCCTTATTTATGAGAAAACAGCCGCCACAAAAGTGACGGCTTGATTTTTATTTACGGAGCAGCATTTCCTGTATCGCCGACATTTTTCATAATGTCTATAGCGGAAACTCTGTCTTCCTTAAGATCAATATTTGATGTTCCGTAAATTGTTTCCTGAAGAGCCTTTGCGGCAGCAGGGTAGTCAACAATCCAAACCCACGCATAGCCTCTGTAGTCCATTCTGTGATCCTCTGAAGGAACGGCGGCTGAAACAATTTCATAGTTATACCACTTATTTGCAAGAGCCTGTGTTCCGAGTGAAATGATATCACTCACACTGCAGTCAGTCTTGACATACTTTATAACACTGTTGAGAAGGGGAGAAATCTGACTGATGCTGATATTCTTTGCTTCATCAATAAGAGCATTTATAAACTGACGCTGTCTTCTTGTACGGCTGACATCAGCATCGGCATCGCACTTTCTGATTCTGCAGAAGGCAAGTGCCTGCTCACCGTTGAGAACAACACCCTCACCTGAAGGACATGAGCCTCTTATTTCAGCTCTTACAGCTGCTGCTTCATATTCCTGAACATCAAGAGTAATACCGCCGAGAGCATCAACAATGGAGCTGAAGGAATCGAAATTAACAGAAACATAATAGTCAATTTTGATTTTAAAATTATTCTGTATTGTTTCAATAAGCTTTACAGCACCGCCGTTTGCATAGCAGGCATTTATCTTTGCATATCTGTCACCTGAAGGAGTGTCGATATAAGTATAGGAATCACGGAAAACAGATGTAAGGCAGATTTTCTCGGTCTTCTTGTTGAGAGAAGCAATGATGATAGCATCGGAATTACTGTCAGAAGCATCAAGACCTATAAGAAGAATGTTTATAACATCCTTGCTTCTCATAAGAGAATTCTCTGTAGTATTTTCTGACCAGTTTTTGAGTATTGATGAGAGGTCATTGAGTCCGCGCAGCTCCTCAAGATGCTCGATGTTTATATCCTCGTCACCGGATTCGGTAACCTCTACGAAATCGGAGGGATATTCCTCATTTCCGCCGAAGCTTATAATACCCATTTTAACAAAAAGATTTACTGCAACTATAAGGAAAACTATTACAAGGCCTAAAGCAACACCTGCAAGAATAGTAAGCAGATTCTTTCTGTTTTCGGGTATGTTGATTTTTTTTGCTTTATTTTTATTCATAATCACACCACCGATAATTAAAATATATCAATTATTCCTGCTTTTCAGCCGCTTCTGCTGCAGCCTCATCTGTTTCTGTTGTTTCGGCAGTATCTGTTGCCTCTTTGCCTTCTTCAGCATCAGCATCATCGGGCTTTTCGGTTTCTTCACCTGAATTTTTAGCAAGTGTAAGAGTAATTACACTGTCATTTTCACCGAGCTTCATAAGACGCACACCCTTTGAAGGACGGGCACACTCTCTTATGCTTTCGGAAGCAATACGGATAATGATACCCTGCTCGGAAATAAGGATAACATCATCATCCTCATATACAACCTTAATAGCAGCAACATCACCGTATTTTTCTGTTCTGTAGTTGATTGAGCCGTAGCCGCCTCTTGACTGAACATGATAATCGGAGAAATCACTCTTTCTGCCGTTACCCCATTCGCTGACGGTAAGAAGCTTTCCGCCTGATTCCTCATCAAGAATTTCCATGCCTACAACTCTGTCATCGGGATATTTGAAGGTAATAGCCTTAACACCACGTGCAGTTCTTCCTATAACTCTTGCATCAGTTTCATTGAAGCGGATGCCAAGCCCCTTCTTTGTAGCAACAAACAGGTCATTTGTGCCTGTTGTGAGAAGAACCTTCTGAAGAACATCACCCTCATCGAGGTTTATAGCAATAATACCCGATTTTCTTATGTTTCTGAAATTTTCAAGCTCTGTTCTCTTGATGATACCGTTTCTTGTAATCATACAAAGGAAGAGATCGTCATGCTCCTTGGGAATCATAATCATTGTAGTAACCTTTTCGTCACTTTCAATGGGAAGGATATTAACAAGATTCATACCCTTACTTGTACGGCTTCCCTCGGGAATTTCATATCCCTTTATCATATATGCCTTACCCTTGGTGGTAAAGAACATAATATGTGAATGAGTTGAAGCGGTGAACATTGTGTCAACAACGTCCTCTTCGCGGCGTGTGATACCTATTCTGCCCTTACCGCCCTTCTTCTGAATCTGATATTCATCAACTGACATTCTCTTGATGTAGCCCATCTGTGTCATTGTGAATACGCAGTCTTCCTCGGGAATAAGGTCTTCAATATCCATTTCGCCTGTAACGTTGACAATTTCACTTCTTCTGTCATCGGAGAACTTATCTCTGATAACAAGTGCTTCCTCTTTAACGAGAGCAAGAACATTTTCACGTGAGGAAAGGATTTCAAGGAAGCGTGCAATTTTTTCTGCAAGCACTCTTTCTTCATCCTCAAGCTTTTCTCTTTCAAGACCTGTAAGCTGACCGAGACGCATCTGAACGATATGATTAGCCTGAATTTCATCAAAGCCGAAGCGCTGCATAAGTCTTTCCTTACCTTCAGCAATTGACTTTGATGCACGAAGGATATTGATAACCTCGTCAATGAAATCAAGTGCCTTGAGAAGAGCCTCAAGAATATGCATACGCTCTTTGGCTTTCTTAAGGTCAAACTCTGTTCTTCTTGTAACCACATTTACCTGATGGTCAATGTAGTGCATAAGCATTTCTTTAAGTGTAAGCACCTTGGGTACACCGTCAACAAGTGCTAACTGAATTACACCGAAGGTTGTCTGAAGCTGTGTGAAGGAATAAAGCTGATTGAGAACAATCTGGGGGTTGGCATCACGCTTGAGGTCAATTGTGATGTTCATACCCTCTCTTGAGGAGTAGTCGTTGATATCGGAAATACCCTCAATACGCTTTTCCTTATGAAGCTCGGCAATAGACTCAATAAGTCTTGCCTTATTTACCTGATAGGGAAGCTCTGTTACGATAATCTGATATCTGCCGTTTTTGCCTTCCTGAATTTCACAGCGGGCGCGTACGGTAATTTTACCTCTGCCTGTAGCATAAGCGGCTCTGATACCTGCTCTGCCCATGATTATACCCCTTGTGGGGAAGTCAGGTCCCTTGATATGCTCTAAAATTTCTTCAAGAGAACAGTCGGGATTGTCAATTATACAGCACATACCGTCGATTACTTCACCGAGGTTGTGAGGAGGTATGTTTGTTGCCATACCTACAGCGATACCTGTTGAGCCGTTTACAAGAAGATTGGGGAAACGGGCGGGAAGAACTGTAGGCTCCTTGAGTCTGTCATCATAGTTGCCCGTAAAATCAACAGTATCCTTTTCAATATCAGTGAGCATTTCAAGAGAAATCTTGCTCATTCTTGATTCTGTATATCTGTATGCAGCAGCGGGGTCACCGTCAACAGTACCGAAGTTACCGTGACCGTCAACAAGAAGATATCTTGTTGAGAAGCTCTGCGCAAGTCTTACCATTGCATCGTAAACAGATGCGTCACCGTGAGGATGATAACGACCGAGAACTGATCCGACTGTATCGGCACACTTACGGTATTCCTTATCGGGGGTAAGATTATTTTCATGCATAGTATAAAGAATTCGGCGGTGAACGGGCTTTAAGCCGTCACGCACATCAGGGAGTGCTCGCTGGGTGATAACTGACATTGAATAGTCAAGGAAATAGCTACGCATTTCCTTATTGAGATCTACCTGAACGAGATTACCCTGGGGCTTATTCTCTTCCATAGTTTCATTTATCTTGTTTTCGTTATCCATCATACTACTCCTTAAATATCGAGGTTCTGAACGAATTTTGCGTTCTTTTCAATAAATTCTTTTCTGGGCTCAACCTTGTCACCCATAAGAATTGAGAAGGTTTCGTCTGCTTCCTCGGCATCGTGAAGATTTACGCGAAGCATTGTTCTTCTTTCGGGGTCCATTGTGGTTTCCCAGAGCTGCTCGGGGTCCATTTCACCAAGACCCTTATATCTCTGAACGGAACAGCCCTGTCCCATTTCAGCAAGGAATGCATCTCTTTCCTCATCAGAATATGCATATTCATGGCGCTTACCCTTTGAAATCTTGAAAAGGGGAGGCTGTGCTATATAAACAAAGCCCTGCTCAATAAGAGGACGCATATAACGGAAGAAGAAGGTAAGAAGAAGAGTTCTTATGTGTGCACCGTCAACGTCGGCATCGGCCATAATAACAACCTTGTGATAACGAAGCTTTGTTATATCAAAGTCTTCACCGATACCTGTACCGAGAGCAAGAACAACGGGAACCAGCTTTTCGTTACCGATAACCTTGTCGATTCGTGATTTTTCAACGTTGAGCATTTTACCCCAGAGTGCAAGGATAGCCTGAGTTCTTCTGTCTCTGCCTTCCTTTGCGGAACCGCCCGCTGAATCACCCTCGACGATGTAAAGCTCTGTGTTTTCGGGATTCTTATCTGTACAGTCAGCAAGCTTACCGGGAAGTGAATTTCCTTCAAGTGCTGATTTTCTTCTTGCAAGCTCCTTTGCCTTTCTTGCAGCCTCACGGGCACGGGATGCATCGAGTGCCTTATTGAAAATTGCACGGGCAACGGAGGGATTTTCCTCAAAGTATGTTGAAAGCTTTTCGTAAACCATCTGCTGAACAAGGGGAGTAATATCGGTATTACCGAGCTTACCCTTTGTCTGTCCTTCAAATTCAGCCTCGGTGAGCTTTACGCTGATAACAGCAGTAAGACCTTCTCTTACATCATCACCGGAAAGATTCTTGTCAGCATCCTTAAGGAAATTATATTTTCTGCCATAGTCATTGAACACACGGGTAAGGGCATTCTTGAAGCCTGTTTCGTGAGTACCGCCGTCTATGGTACGTACATTATTTGCAAAGGACTGGATATTTTCGTTATATCCGTCATTATACATAATTGCTACTTCCGCACTTCTGTCTTCCTTCACAACTGAAAAATGCATGGGAGTATCATGAATGGGAGTGAGAGCACGGGAATCATTTATATACTGAACAAAGCTTGAAAGACCGCCCTCAAAGCAATATACATCCTCAATAATATTCTCTTCATCACGTCTGTCGGTAAGAGAAATACGAAGACCTGCATTAAGGAAAGCCTGCTCACGGATACGTCTCTGAAGAGTTTCATATTCATAAACTGTGGTTTCTGTGAAAACCTCAGGATCAGCCTTGAAGCGCACAAGTGTACCTGTTTCATCTGTATCGCCGATTATTTCAAGGTCGCTGGCAATTGCACCTCTTTCAAATCTCTGCTTGTGAATATGTCCGTTCTGGCTTACTTCAACCTCAAGCCACTCTGAAAGGGCATTAACAACGGAAGAACCAACACCGTGAAGACCGCCTGATACCTTATAGCCGCTGCCACCGAACTTACCGCCCGCATGAAGGACTGTAAGAACAACAGTAACAGCAGGAAGACCCTGCTTTTCATTGATATCTACGGGAATTCCTCGACCGTTATCTCTTACTGTGATTATGTCACCGGGGAGAATTTCAACCTCGATGTGTGTACAATAGCCTGCAAGAGCCTCGTCAATTGAGTTGTCGAGAATTTCATATACCAGATGATGAAGACCTCTGGGACCTGTTGAGCCGATGTACATACCGGGTCTCTTTCTTACAGCCTCGAGTCCTTCAAGAACCTGAATCTGATTCGCGTCGTATACCTCTGTTACGGCAGTATTCATCTGCTCTTCAGAATCCTTTACGACTGTTTCCTGAAATTCAGCATCTATGATCTCGGGAATGTTGTTTTCGGGAATATCCATTTATTGATCCTCCTTAGAGTTAAAAAACAAGTTAAATTATATCTTCCGATCTTTTCAGAAGAGTAAGCGGGGAAAGCTGGGAAATATATACGGTTTCATTTTCCTTTTTATCGGTGCATACAACAAAGGAGCGGGGAAGCTCATAGGAAACATAAACGCATTTACCGTCCTTTTCCTTTTTTGAAAGAAAATCTCTTGTATGCTTTCCGACGGTTGAGGTATCTATATCAAAAATACCGAGTATTTCTTCTTTTCTTATGACCGTATCGTGTCCTAAATGGAGATACATTTCACACAAGCCTTCCGTCTTTTATATTGAATGTTTTACCCTCGCTCATGCGGAGTATTGAAGCGGGGTCACAGCAGGTTATAAAAACCTGTCTGTTTTTTATATGATTGAGTATGTAATCCTGTCTTGCGGTGTCAAGCTCACTCATGACATCGTCAAGGAAAATAACAGGCTCCTCACCGATTATATTTTTTATTACCTGCGCCTCTGAAAGCTTAAGAGCAATTGCAGCGGAGCGCTTTTGTCCCTGTGAGCCGAAGCTTCTTGCAGAAACACCGTTGATATTGATTTCAATATCATCCCTGTGTGGACCCGTGAGAGTCATCTTTGCACTTATATCCGCTCTTTCATGATTTTTAAGAATATCGGAAAGAGACTCATTTTCATAATGGCAGCCTTTTTTTAAGTATGTAAAGCTTATTTCCTCTTTTCCTGAGGAAAGTCCTGAATAAATTTCACCGGCATAGGGTAAAAGCAGCTCAAGATATGCTTTTCTTTCCTTATAAATCTCTTCTCCGAGTGAGCAGAAGGATTCGTTTATGCATTCAAGGAAAAGCCTTACACTTTTTATATCCTCATTATCCTTCAGAACTGCATTTCTCTGTTTCACAAGCTTCGTATATTCCGAAAGAATAACCGCATATTTCGGCTTTATCTGACAGATAGCGGAATCTATGAATTTTCTTCTTTCAGAGGGACCGCTCTGTATAAGTGACATGAAGCCGGGAGAGAACAGGGCAGCGGGAAATTTACTCATAAGCTCTGTGGGAGATTTAAGAGAAACACCGTTAAGAGAAGCTCTTCTTCTGTCGGTTATTTTTATTTCCGCCTTATGCTCTCTTGAAGAGGTCTCAAATCCTATGTTTATTTTTGACTGACTTTTCCCGAACTGCAAAAGCTCACTGTCTTTTGAGCTGCGGAAGCTCTTAAGACCCGTAAAAAGAAACATGGCTTCAAGAATATTGGTTTTGCCCTGTGCATTTTCACCGTAAATAATATTTACTCCGTCAAATGGCTCAAAATAAATATCCTCAATGTTACGGTAATTTTTTATGTTAACATCATTTATTTTCATTTTCGTCTGAAATCAGAAGAAGACTGTTTCTGAAAAGAATTTTATCACCGGGATAAAGCTTCTTTCCGCGCTGAAGACACTCTTCACCGTTTACCTTTACAGAGCCCTCTTCAATAAACAGCTTTGCCATACCGCCTGTTTCGGCAAGACCTGAAAGCTTGAGTGCAGAATCAAGCTTTATAAAGGGAGTTTTTATGTAAAGCTTTTCTTCAGTCTGTATTTTTGCCCTTACGGCAATTTTTCTGACAACCTTTTTTTCCATTTTTTCCATCTCTTATTCGCTCTTTATCTTAACAGGAAGGATAAGATAAAGGAAATTGTCTCCTTCGGGAGGTACTATAACTGCGGGAGAAAGTGATCCGTTGAGATTAATAAGCACCTCATCTGTTTCGCAGCTTCTGAGTGCCTCAAGAAGATATCTGTTATTGAAGCCGATTTCTGTTGCTTCCCCTGATATTGAAACAGGGATTCTGTCACTTGCGCTGCCGAGAGCTGTGACGGCGGAAACCTTTATTTCATCGTCCTCAAATATACATCTTAAGGGGCTTCTTACCTTTTCCGTAATAATAATTGAGGTTCTTTCGATTGAATCTATGAATTTCTTTGTATTTGTTCTTACGACTGCAGTTTTTCCCTTCGGGAAGGCAGTACGGTAATCGAGGAATTCACCCTCTAAAAGCTTGGAAATAAGACAGTAGCCGTTAACATTGAACATAATGTGTCTTCTGCCCTTTGAAATTTCCGCAAAGCCTTCATCGTCCTCACTGAGCTTTATTATTTCATAAAGGGTTTTTGCAGGAACGACGAATTTAAGAGAATCACCGTTATAATCGGTAAATTCCTTTCTTATTGCAAGACGGTAGCCGTCGAGAGCAACAAGCTTTATTTCGCCTGTTTCTATTTCAAACTTAACACCTCTGTGAACGGTTTTACCGTCGTCGGGGGAAACAGCGAAAACTGTTTTCTTTACCATATCCTTAAGAACACCGCAGTTGAGTCTGAAGGAGGTTTCATCGGTAAGCACGGGAAGGTCGGGATATTCTGCAGGATTAAGGCTTATGAGGGTATATTCAACCTCACCGCTTGTAATTGTGCAGATGTTTTTTTCATTACATGTAATTGTAACTGTGCTGTCGGGAAGATGACGGAGAATATCACAGAAGGTTTTTGCGTTAAGCACTGCCGCACCTGCTTCTTCAACTCTTACATTTACATTTGTGATAACGGCAATATCAAGGTCAAAGCCTGTAAGCTTTACAGAATTGCTTTCCACTGTTTCAATAAGAATACATTCAAGATGAGGAAGCACAGCCTTTGCAGGAATTGATCTCTGCACGTTAAGGCAGGTATTTGTGAATGAATGTGTGTCGCAGATTATTTTCATATTAATCCTCCGTAAAACAGATTTTCACCCCACATAAGAGGGTAGGAAATGTTTAAAGAATATTATTGTTATAGGGGATGTGTGTTTGTTGAAAACTCTCACATACCTTGAGAAATAAAGGAAAAAACGGAAAAGTTTTCAAATTCAGCCTTGTTGAGATTTTCTTCATAACTGAACTTCAAAATCTTTAAAGTTGAAATTGTGGAAAACCTCATTGTTAATTGTTAATAATGTGTTGAAAAAACAGCCTAATTTCTCAATTTTTCGCTTTCGTGCGGTAGCACGGATTAAAAGTTTTTGTTAAGCTTTTTCAAAAGCTTACGGTGTCAAGAGGCGGAGCCTTTGGCGTCGTCCGCAGACGACGAAATTCTTAATCGTCCGAAAATGCAGGAAAAGCTTGAAAAACCCGCTAAAGGGGTTTTTCAAGTGCAAAGCACTTTCATATTAAAATAAATCAGGTATTTTCCTTAACCTGTCTTATAACATCGTTTACGGTATTCTTGAAGGTCTGGTTTGCCTTCATTTCCTTTTCGACATTATTTATTGAATTAAGCACCGTTGCGTGGTCCTTGCCGAAATAAACACCTGTTTCCTTGAGAGTGATGCCTGTAAGGCTTCTTATAACAAACATGCAGATATTTCTTGCAGTGGAAACGGTCTGTGTTCTGCTTTTTGATTTGATGTCATCCACGCTTATGCCGTAGATTTCAGAAACCACATTCATGGTCTTTTCCACAACGGAAGCGGTGGGAAGAGAATCGGTAGTGACATCCTTTACAATATTCTGAATCTGATCGTATGTAAGGGGAGTGCCGTAAATTTTTGTAAGAGCCTCAATTTTATTGAGAGTTCCTTCAATCTGACGGATGTTGCTCTTTATTTTTGTTGCAATATAGTCAATTGCATTATCAGCAAGAGTTATTCCCAGCTGACGGCACTTGTTTTTAACGATATTTTTTCTTGTTTCAATATCGGGAGTTCTTACGTCTGCAATAATACCCATTTCAAAACGTGTGCGCAGTCTCTCATCAAGACCGAGCATTTCCTTGGGAGTTACATCGGAGGTAAGAACAATCTGCTTGCCTGCCTGATGAAGAGCATTGAAGGTATGGAAGAATTCTTCCTGAGTTCTTTCTGTTGATTTTATCATCTGTATATCGTCTATAAGAAGAGCATCAACATTTCTGTATTTATTCTGGAAGGGCTTTGTTTCCTTACTGCTGATACAGTTCATGAATTCAGTAAGGAAGTTTTCAGCCGTTTCGTAAATTATAACGGAATTGGGATTCTGTCTTTTAAGCTCATTATAAATAGCATAAAGAAGATGAGTTTTGCCGAGACCT
This sequence comes from Acutalibacteraceae bacterium, assembly GCA_045638965.1. Taxonomy (GTDB): domain Bacteria; phylum Bacillota; class Clostridia; order Oscillospirales; family Acutalibacteraceae; genus RUG806. The sequence continues at coordinate 39,235 of JAZUCC010000015.1, forward strand.
GAATTTCCGTAAATAAGGAAAGGATTGTGAAGACCGGGATCTGCGGCAATTTTCTTTGCCATTTCATAGGCAAACATGTTTGACTGACCTACAACGAAGCTGTCAAATGTGAAGCAGGAAGCATTTTTTCTTACAGGACCTGTTTTTTCAGGCTGACTTTCTTCCTTTTTTTCTGTGATTTCTTTTTTATCCTCTGAAGACTTTACCTGTGTTATTTCACCGTCTTTGTCTGCAGCCTGATTTACAATTACATCAATTTCGACCTGAAAGCCTATAACGCTTTCAAAGCTCTTTTTGAGTAGGTCTGAAAATTTTGAAAGAATAATGTTTTTCTTGAAATCGGCATTTACGGTAAAAACTGCGGTTTCTCCGTCAAGCTTATAAAACTGTAAGGGCTCGAGCCACATATTGTACATTACATCGGAAACCTCTTTTTTACAGATGGCGAGGACTTCCTTCCAGATATCACCCAATGAATCCATTTTAACCTCCGGAAAATCTTTCTCTTTATATATAAAATAAGAATATACTATACTTAAGATACATAATAACATAACTTAAGTAAATATTCAATAAAAATTTTTAATAATTACAATTTAATTTATTACAAAAAGAAGGCAAAAAAGTCCTTTACTTTTAGTGACTATTATAGTAAAATCAAGTAAATATTGATGTAAATTACAGAATTTGTATTTCCGTTAGGAGTGTTTTTATGAAGATTGCAGTTTTAGGCTGCGGAACAGTAGGATCGGGTGTAGTTGATATAATCGACGAAAAGCCCTGTCTTATGGAAAAAAGCTCAGGTGAAAAATTAGAGGTTAAATATATACTTGATATAAGAGATTTCAAGGGCAGTAAGTATGAATCAAGAGTAATTGCAGATATTGATACAATTATCAATGATGATGAAATTGATATTGTTATTGAAACAATGGGCGGCGTTGAGCCTGCCTTCACCTTCTGCAGAAGATGTCTTGAAAAGGGTAAGAATGTTGTTTCATCAAACAAGGCTTTAGTTGCTGCAAAGGCACAGGAGCTTTTTACTGCTGCTAAGGAAAACAATGCCGCTTTCATGTTTGAAGCAGCTGTATGCGGCGGTATTCCCGTAATAAGAACAATGTTCTCTTCGCTTTCAGCAAATAATATTCTTTCATTTTCAGGTATTCTCAACGGTACAACAAACTTCATTCTTACAAAAATGATTGAGGAAAAAATGTCCTTTGATACCGCACTTAAGATTGCACAGGATAAGGGCTATGCCGAAAAGGATCCCACAGCCGATGTTGACGGTCTTGATGCAGGCAGAAAAACTGCAATTTTAGCTTCTATAGCTTACGGCACTCATATTTTCCCCGAGGAAATCCATACAGAGGGTATAAGAGCAGTTACACTTGAGGATGCCGCTTATGCCGCTGCCGCAGGATGCAAGATAAAGCTTCTCGGAAAGGCAGATAAACTTAATAACGGCAAAACAGGGGCAATTGTGTGTCCTTTCTTTGTAAATGATAATTCATTGATATCAGGCGTAAACGGCGTTTATAACGCAATTTCGATAACAGGAGACAGTGTAGGAGACGTTCTTCTTTACGGACAGGGTGCAGGTAAGGAAGCAACAGCAAGTGCCGTTGTCGGTGATGTTATGGAATGTGCAAGACTTAAGAAGAATGAAAAGCACTATTTCTGGGATAATCACTGCGAGGGAACTGTTGAGGATTACCTCAATTATGAAACAGCACTTTACATAAGAGGATATGCTAAAAATTCCGCAGAAAGCCTTATTGAAATCAGAGAAGCCTTCGGCGGTGTTAAGGTTCTTGAAAGAAGTGATGCTCCCGAAAATGAAATTGCTTTCATCACTCCCGTTATGAAGGAAAAGGAGCTTCGTGAAATTCTTAAGGAGCTTCGTGATTTCGCTTCCGCTTCAGTTATCAGAATTCTTAAATAATAAGCTGAATAAAAAAAGAAAGAGCCGATGAAAACCGGCTCTTTTTTTGTTGCTGTTTTTACTATATTTAATTTTGCGCTTCGCATTACGCACGAGAATCAGTCTTCTTAACTAATGCCTATTGCCTAATGCCTATTGCCTTCATTTACATTTCGCTTTTAAGCTGTCTTATGTCATTACCGTCAAACATTAAAATCATATATTCACCGATAAGTCTTGATGAAATTCTGCTTGAATATGTCTTTTCAATTTCGGTAAGTGTCATGTTTGTGCTTATAATTGTTGGAAGTCCCATGTTCATTCTTGTATTTATAATATTATAAAGCGCTGCAGTTGTGAAGGATGTGATGAATTCCGCACCGAGGTCATCAATAACAAGAAGGTCACATTCAAGCATCATTGCTTCATAAGCAGAAGAATTTGATTTTCCGAAATGCTCATTGTGAAGCTCTCTGAAGAAATTCTGTGCAGAATTGTAAAGCACGGAATATCCCTTATTTATAACCTCACCTACAATTGAAAGTGAAAGGTGGGTTTTTCCCAGACCCGTGTTACCTATCATGAGAATTGATGGGGATTTATTATCAAAGCTTTCCGCATATTCCTTGCATACACCGAGAATATCCGTCATTGTTTCTCTCGGTGAGCGGTCAAGACCTGTAAGGGCCTTGTCGGAGTAAAAAGAGAGCTTGAAATCATCAAAGGTGCAAAGCCTTAAGGGAGAATGCTTTCCCGCCTCCTCATAAGCCAGTGCTTTGAGAAGTTCGATATGACATTCACACAGCTTTGTGCCTACAACACCCGTATCATTACATTCGGGACAGGCATATTTTACTTCAAGATAGTCCTCGGGAAGCCCGTGCTTTTCAAGAAGCTTTCTTATATTCTGCTGTGCAGTAAGATTTTTGATTTTCTGCTCCTCTATGAATTTCGGTGCATCAAGCGGAGACATATCAATTGCCTTGATTGCTTCCTTTACGGAGGCAATCATTTCGTTTTTATATTTAGTGTATTCAGGCTCCGTGTTTTCAAACATAAGAGTAATTGCAGAGTTTTTAGCCTCTGCCTGATTTCTTCTTCTGTCTAAAACTTCCTGTGCTTTTTCAAATATTTCTTTTGTATAAGGCATAATTTTCTCCTTATCTTTCTCTCTTTTTAAGCTTGGGAACCTGCTGTCTTGCTCTCTGCTCTGCTCTTAAAATATCATAAGATGCATTGGGGTCGGGAGTAAGCTCCGTTTTGCTTTCGGTCTTATTCCTCTTTGATTTGTTAAGAAGCTTTTCATCCTGCTCTTTTCTGAAGCGGATTTTTTCATTTTCCGCATCCTCGGGTGTTCTTATATCCTTTTTATGCCAGCTTGTAAGAATTCTGTGCATATACTGAAAGCCGGGCTTGTCGGCATTTGCCATCATTTCCTCATAGGCAAGAACAAGCATAGGAACGGAAAAGCCCCATTCGTTTGTCCACTGTGAAAAATATTTTTCCTGTGCCGTTGTGGGATGTGAGGATGAAAGCTTTACCTGTGAGGCAAAGGCGCTCCATACGGAGTTTACCTTTTCAATGAGCTTCAGCTCCTCGTCTGCTCTTTCAATGGTATCAATTTCCCTTGTTGACCAGTCAACACCGATTTTGTATATGTAATTCATATTTGAGGATTTACCTCTTGTTGCGGCAAATTCGCATATTACAAGAATTACCTCAACGGGAAGCCCATAGTAATCATGGAGCAGAATAAGTGAGCTCTGGTCTCCCGTGCCTATTGTTCTTCCCAGTCTCATCTGTGCTTCATTGAGAAGAATTCTTACACTTTCCGATTCAGCCACACGGGTGCATATCTCCGTATAATTGAGCTTTACGGGATTATTCAGAGGAATTTTCTGTGTTTTTGTTTCAGGTAACACAGAAACAGGCTTTTCATCAATAACGGGCTTTTCTTCCTGCTTTTCTCCAGGAGCTTCAGCGGTCACAATCGCGGGAGCCTCATTTTCAGACAATAAGAAGCCCTGCTCCTTCCAATAGAAAAGAGCATCGGCGACTTCTTCTTTTTTTATTCCTGTTGCGGCTGCAATTTCTTCCTCGCTGAAAACAGTATCCGCATTTGCATAGGCACATATTATAACCTTCAGCTGATTGGCGGAGGAAAGCTTCAGGTGATTACGGGCTATTTCCGAGGGAATAACCGTAACACCCGCATATTTTGTGGGATTGATTTTATACATAATTTATCCTTTATCTGTTAAAGAGTGCAAGGAATGAGCGGTATGCCATATAAACATCTGTCTTTGAAACTACCTCAAAGGGAGCATGCATTGAAAGCACGGGCACACCAAGGTCAACAACATCGACATTAAGGTGAGCTATATACTTTGCAACGGTGCCTCCGCCGCCCTCGTCAACCTTACCGAGCTCGCCTGTCTGCCAGCAGATGCCCTCGCTGTCAAGAAGTGCTCTTATCTCTGCCATGAATTCTGCAGAAGCATCGCTTGTGCCGCCCTTACCGCGCGCACCTGTGTATTTTGTGATACAAACGCCGCCGTTTACAACAGCAGTGTTTCTTCTTTCTGTTACCTCGGGGAAATTGGGGTCAAATGCAACGTTTACGTCAGCGGAAAGACACTTTGATGCTGAAAGCACATCTCTGCCTTCTGCGCCGTAAATTGCAGCAAGGTCATGGATGAAATATTCAAGATATTTTGAGTCAAGACCTGTGTTGCCCTCGGAGCCTGTTTCTTCCTTATCGGTAAGAACGGTTACTGCAGTGTATTCGGGCTCTTCACAGTCAAGAATAGCCATAAGTGCGGGATATGCACATACTCTGTCGTCGTGACCGTATGCACCGATAAGTGAACGGTCGAATCCGATATCACAAGCGGAGAATGCGGGTACTGCCTCAAGCTCTGCGCTGAGGAAATCCTCTTCAACGATGTCATATTTTTCGTTGAGAATGTTGAGAATATTGAGCTTTACCGCTTCTGCGGATTCTGTGTTATCAAAGGGTCGTGAGCCTATGAGAATATTGAGGGATTCACCCTTGATGCCCTCTGCCATTGTGCTTTTCATCTGATTAGCGGCAAGGTGGGGAAGAAGGTCTGTTATAACAAACTTGGGGTCTTCTGCTGCTTCACCGATATTTACCTTTACTGCTTCACCGTTTTTCTTTACGATAACACCGTGAAGAGCAAGAGGAATGGCAGTCCACTGATATTTTTTGATACCGCCGTAGTAGTGGGTCTTGAAATATGCCATATTTCCGTCTTCATAAAGGGGGTTGGGCTTGAGGTCGATTCTGGGAGAATCAACATGAGCTGCGGAGATGCTTACACCGTCTTTTATATCCTTATGACCGATAACAGCAAGAATAAGAGCCTTACCTCTGTTATTAACATAAACCTTTGAGCCTGCGGGATATCTTATATTCTTATCGAATTCAACAAATCCGCCTGCCTTTGCCATGGAAAGGGCAGTTTCAACTGACTCACGCTCTGTCTTTGAAGCGTCAAGGTAATTCATATATCCCTCGCAGAATAAATCTGCTTCCTTTACACCGTCATTTCCGATTTTTGCACAGGTATGCTCCTTTTTCATAAAAAGCTTTTCCTTAAGAAGCTCTGCCTTTGACTTTTCTTCGCACATATTTGTTTTCCTCCGTTAAAAGTATTTGTTTATTTCTTCATCGAGACTGTAGGGCGGGAAATTATTTATAATAATATCCGCTGCTCCTGAAGCCTCGGCTTCTTCTGTCTGTCTTGAGAATCTCAAAAGAATTTCTTCTCTTGTAAGACCGTCTCTTGCAAGTATTCTTTCAAGTCTTATTTCCTCGGGGGCATATACCTTTACCGTTCTGTGGCATATACTCCACAGTCCCGATGTAAAAAGAAGGGGAGCATCAATAATAACATTTCTGCCCTCGGCGGTTTCTTTTTCAGCGCGCTCCTTACATATTCTTACAATTTCGGGGTGGGTTATACCGTCAAGCTTCAGCTTGCTTTCATCATCCTTAAATGCACGGGAGGCAAGAAGACGGCGGTCAATTTCACCGCTTTGCAAAATTACATCCTCACCGAAGGTATCCGCAATTTTTATGAGAACAGGTGAGCCCTTTGCCATGATTTCCCTTGCGATTTTATCGGCATCTATTATGGCATAGCCTCTTTTTTCAAGCTCAAGGCTTATTGTACTTTTTCCCGAGCCGCTCTCCCCCGTAAGACCTGTTATAATGCCCTGCTTCGGCGAAATGAAGCGGAAGCCTGCCGCACGGTAAAGGCGGTTACAAACGCCCAGTCCCACACCCTCGCGGGAGGGGGAGCGGACAAGCACCTTTTTTGCTCCCTTTTCGTCAAGCTCTCTGAATGCATCGAAAAGGCGCTTTGCCTGTGAAAAGGGGTCATTTTCCGTGCCGAAGGTAACTGACGGCAGAGGAATGTCATTTTCCTCACCCTCAAAGCACAGAGCATAATCTGCAAAATGGGGATTGTTATTTATAAATTCAATAAATTCATCCTTGCTTCCGTGTACAACCGTAAGTGAAGCGGTGGGAGAGTAATGCTTGTATTTCATACCGGGGGATGAAGCCTGCTCGTTACTTTTAAGAGGCTCTAAAATTGCTCCGTGAAGCTCCACTTCACCTAAAATTTCCTCGAGCTGCTCCTTTGTTACCGCACCCGGACGCAGAAGCACGGGCTTTTCACCTGCAAGGGTGATTACCGTTGATTCAATACCGAAATCGCAGTCTCCGCCGTCAACTATAACGGGGAGTCTGCCGTACATATCATCCCTTACATAGGAAAATGAGGTGGGGGATGGAAAGCCCGAAATATTTGCACTTGGCGCTGCAAGGGGTACACCTGCCGCCTCAATGATTGCACGGGCTACGGGGTGTGAGGGCATGCGCACCGCAACGGTGGGAAGACCGCCCGAAACCCTGTCGGATACTGTTTTCTTCTTGGGGAGAATTACTGTAAGCGCACCGGGCCAGTATTTTTCACAAAGCTTCTTTGCGTTTTCGGGTACATTTTCCACAAGAGAATATATTTCATCAAAATGTGCTATGTGAACAATAAGGGGATTATCCGAGGGTCTGCCCTTGGCAAGGAATATTTTTCCTACTGCCTCCTCGTTGAAGCAGTCGGCGGCTATGCCGTAAACCGTTTCCGTAGGAATGGCTACAGCCTCGCCTCTTTTAATCACCGCGGCAATCTCTTCAATTTCCCTTTTCTGTGAAAGGGGGTCGTCTATCTTATAAATAAGAGTGTTCATTTTAGTCTTCGTTATTTCCTGAATTAAGTCTGTCTGCCGTATCGGCTGTTATGAGTGCGTCAAGAAGCTCATCAAGCGCACCGTTTACTATCTGCTCTATCTTATATAATGTAAGACCGATTCTGTGGTCTGTTACTCTGCCCTGTGGGAAATTATAGGTTCTTATTCTTTCACTGCGGTCGCCTGTGCCTACCTGAAGGCGTCTTTCACCTGCAATTTCACTGTTCTGCTTTTCAATTTCCCTTTCAAGGATTCTTGAACGCAGAATTTTCATAGCCTTGTCCTTGTTTTTATGCTGGCTTCTTTCGTCCTGACATTCAACCACCGTTCCCGTGGGAATATGGGTGATTCTTATTGCAGATTCTGTTTTATTTATGTGCTGACCGCCTGCACCCGATGAACGGAAGGTGTCAATCTGCAGGTCTGCAGGGTTTATTTCAACATCAACCTCGTCTGCCTCGGGAAGCACTGCTACGGTGACGGTTGATGTCTGTATTTTGCCGTTTGATTCGGTAACGGGGATACGCTGAACACGGTGGACACCGCTTTCAAACTTGAAGCGTGAATATGCGCCCTCGCCGTTTATCATGAAGCTGATTTCCTTGAAGCCGCCCAGGTCTGTCGGGTTATCGTACATAATTTCCGTTTTCCAGTTTTTTGTTACGGCATACATTGAATACATTCTGTAAAGCACTGCGGCAAAAAGTGCACTTTCCTCACCGCCTGCCGATGAACGGATTTCAACAATAACATTCTTGTCGTCATTTTTATCCTTTGGGAGAAGAAGAATTTTCAGCTCCTCATTGTTCTTTTCAACAGCCGCGCGGGCTGCTTCATATTCCTCGAACACAAGCTCCCTGAAATCCTTATCCATTCCGCCCTCGTCAAGAAGAGCCTTTGCCTCCTCCATTGCAGAAAGATTTTCCTTATATTCACGGAATTTTTCCACAACGGGAGTAATGGTTTTTAGCTCCTTCATGAATGCCGTGCTTTTTTCAATGTCACAGGCAACCTCGGGGGAGCAAAGCTGTTCATTTATTGAATTGTAACGCTCCTCGAGCTTGTTTAATTTATCTGTCATTATATCTCCGTTAAAATGGTGTGATTGATTTATGCGGTCTATAGAGAATATTTTATCAGAATCACAAGACGTTATTTCTCCGAATTCTGAATTCCGAATTTGCTCAGTTCTGATCCTCTGCTCTTATAACCTTTTTTATATGTTTTTCTGTTTTTACGCGGGGCACCATGACCTCTCTGCCGCAGGTGGTGCAACGGAGCTTGAAGTCCATTCCCACACGAAGCACAAGAAAGCTTTTGCCGCCACAGGGATGCTGTTTTTTCATTTCAATAATGTCATTGAGTCTTATATCCATTGTATGCCACCTACCCAAGGTACAATATAGCACAATAATGTGAGAATGTAAAGGAAATTACCATAATTATGAATTCGGAAATCAGAGAAAAGTATGCTGTAAAGCAGGGAATATTTTTACAGGCAGGATAATATGATGATATAAAGAATAATCTGAAAGGAAGAAAATGTATGGCAGAGTTTTATCCTGAAGGGATACTTATAAATACAGCGGCAAACAAAAATGCTTTGTCGTCACTGCAGGGAATAAAGGATGCGATGGTAAGGGGACAGATTCTTGAAGCAAGGGCTGTGCTTTGCGACAAGGAGCATAATATTCATGTTGATATGGGGGTGATGAAGGGTATAATTCCCCGCAACGAGGGTGCAGTGGGAATTGAAGAAGGATATATAAGAGATATTGCGCTGATTTCAAGGGTAGGAAAAAGTGTAAGCTTTGTTGTGGATGAAATAAAGAAAAATGCCGAGGGCAGGCTTTATGCGGTGCTTTCCCGTAAAAAGGCGCAGAAAAGGGTAATTGAAGAATATTCCGACCTGCTTGAAATCGGGGATATTATTGAGGTTAAAATTTCTCATCTTGAAGCCTTCGGAGCCTTTTGTGACATCGGTGCGGGTGTTACGGCTCTTCTTCCCATAGAAGCCATATCCGTTTCCCGTATTCCCCATCCGTCGGCAAGATTTTTTACGGGGCAGACCATCCGTTGTGCGGTATCGGGCAGAGACAGTCTCGGAAGACTTACTCTTTCCCATAAGGAGCTGCTTGGCACATGGGAAGAGAATGCCGCCCTTTTCCGTATCGGTGAAACAGTGCCCGGTATTATAAGAAGTGTTGAAAGCTACGGGGTGTTTATTGAGCTTACCCCCAATCTTGCAGGACTTGCGGAGTATAATCCTGATGTGAAGGAGGGTATGTCCGCCGCGGTTTACATAAAAAATATTATTCCCGAAAGAAAGAAAATCAAGCTTATTATTGTTGATTATAATGAAGAAAAGCCCGTACACGGTGAAATAAAATATTTCAGATAAAAGAAAAAAGGTATCGGAAAAACCGATACCTTTAATTTATTGTCTCATTTCAAGAAGCTTTTCAGGCGTAATACCGAAAACCTCTGCCATATCAAAAATAACGTCAAGAGAAACTCCCACGGTGGCAAGCTCAATTTTGCTTACTGTTGTTCTGTCGAGGTCAAGCTTTTCAGCAAGCTGCTCCTGTGTCATTCCGCAAAGCTTTCTGTAGTATGCAATATTAAGTCCAAGCTTTTTATATTTATCCTGAAACTTTTTCTTCATTTATATCACCATAAAAATGATACACTATCATAAAAATGTAAAACAGAGACTATAAATGCTAATATTATGCTTTACAATCTACAATTTATGCATTAAAATGCAAGTATAGTGTAAAAAGAGGTGAATATTTTGAAAACCTGTACTTTTTTCGGTCACAGCGATTGTCCTGAAGCGGTATATCCTGTGTTAAAAGAAGCTATCAGAAATTTAATAAACGAAACAGGAGTTTCGGATTTTTTTGTGGGAAACAACGGAAGATTTGACAGCCTTGTTACAAGGGTCTTGAAAGAGATGGTAAATGAAAACCCACATATCAGGTTCAGTGTCGTGCTTGTATATCTGCCGGAAGAGAATATAGAAAACAGTATTTATCCCGAGGGACTTGAAAGTGTTCCGAAAAGATTCTGTATTGACAAGCGTAACAGGTGGATGCTCAATAAGGCAGATTATGTAATCTGCTTTGTTACAAGAAATATCGGGGGAGCGTACAAGTTTTCAGATCTTGCCATGAAACAGAAAAAGACGGTTATAAATATAGCGGATGTGTATAAAGATTATTAAAAAGAAAAAAGGTATCGGAAAAACCGATACCTTTATTTTTATCAACCGAAGAGGATAGCATTCATAATTCCCTGAAGTCTTTCCTGCTTGCCGGGGCAGGGGATAGCGGTATTTCCGAGGCTTTCAGCATAAGAAGCAAGCTCTTCAAGTGTAGCTTCACCATCAACAATCTTCTTGCCGATGCCGTCATTAAAGGAAGCATATTTGTTCTTTACAAATTCATCAATTCTGCCGTCCTCAATAATTTTTGCGGCATTTATAAGACCGAGAGCAAATGCATCCATGCCGAGGATGAAGGCTTCAAACATGTCTTCATAGGTGTTTGAGGGTCTTCTTGTTTTTGCATCGAAATTGAAGCCGCCTGTAAGACCGCCTGCCTTTATAACCTCATACATGCACATTGTGGTTTCATATACATCATAGGGGAATTCGTCGGTATCCCAGCCTAAAAGAAGGTCGCCCTGATTTGCGTCAATGGAGCCGAGCATGCCGTTTATAGCAGATGTGCGAAGCTCGTGCTGGAAGGTGTGACCTGCAAGGGTTGCGTGGTTTGCTTCAATGTTCATCTTGAAGTCCTTGTCGAGACGGTGCTGACGAAGGAAGCCGATAGCGGTTGCAGCATCGAAATCGTACTGATGCTTCATGGGCTCCTTGGGCTTGGGCACGATATAGAAATCACCTGTGAAGCCTATGCTTCTGCCATAGGTAACTGCCATTTTCATAAGACGGGCAATGTTGTCCTGCTCAAACTTCATGTCGGTGTTGAGAAGAGTTTCATAGCCCTCTCTGCCGCCCCAGAAAACATAGCCCTTACCGCCGAGCTTTACTGTAAGATCAAGTGCCTTTTTGATCTGTGCCGCAGCAAAGCAGAAAACCTCTGCTGAGCTTGTGCTGCCCGCACCGTTCATGAAGCGGGGATTTGAGAACATATTTGCAGTACCCCAAAGACACCTGATGCCTGTTTCCTTCATTTTGCCGAGAATATAGTCGGATATTTCATCAAGGCGCTTGTTTGTTTCCCTGATGTCGTCTGCCTCGGGAACAAGGTCAACATCGTGGAAGCAGAAATATTCGATGCCGAGCTTCTGCATGAATTCAAAGCCTGCATCAACCTTGGCATAAGCGTGAGCCATTGTGCCCTTTTCTTCTGCACCGAAGGACTTGTCAGCAGTGTCTCTGCCGAACATATCTGTGCCTGCAGCACCCAGATTGTGCCACCATGCCATAGCAAAGGGAAGATGCTCCTTCATCTTTTTGCCTAAAATAACCTTTTCAGGGTCATAGAATTTAAAGGCAAGGGGATTTGTTGATGCGGGTCCCTCGTACTTTATTGTATCAATGCTCTTGAAAATTTCACTCATTATAATTTCTCCTTAATAAAGTTTTTTGAAAACATTTTTAAGTGCAGGATAAATTTCCTTGTACTTATTATATCTGTCTTCATACAAAGATGCAAGAGCTTCATCGGGACAGATTGTTTCGGAAATTTCGCAAAGCTCCTGTGCGGCTTCACTTACACAGGAATAAAGTCCCGTGCCGACCATGGCAAGAATTACCGCACCCATGCCCGGTCCCTGCTCGGTTTTTAATATATTGAGCTTAATGCCTAATATGTTTGCAAGAATTTTTCTCCACAAGGGGCTTTTTGCACCGCCGCCCACAAGGAAGCTTTCGGTGATGTTAAGTCCCGGATTCTTTGCAACCTCAAAGGAATCCCTTATGGCAAAGGATACACCCTCAAGAACTGCAAGCACCATGTCCTCGCGCTTTGTATCAAGTGTCATTCCCAGAAATACACCCCTTGCGTCAGTGTCGTTTATGGGGCTTCTTTCACCCATGAGGTAGGGCAGGAAATATACTGTGTTGTTTCCGAGCATATCCTCGGTTATATCCTTCTGAAGAAGTGCGAAATCATTTTCTTTAAGGATTTCCTCGCTGAACCACTTGTTACAGGATGCGGCTGAAAGCATACAGCCCATAAGGTGGAAGCTTCCGTCTGCGTGGCAGAAGGAATGAAGTGCGTTGAAGGGGTCAACACCGAAATTCTCGCTTGAAATGAATATCGTACCCGAGGTGCCGAGAGAAATATTGCATTTCCCGTTACCTACAGTGCCTGTACCAACGGCTGCGGCGGCATTGTCACCTGCACCCGCAACAACAACGGCTTCGGAAAGACCGAATTCCTCTTTTACTTTGCCTATTACCTCGAAGCTTTCAAAAAGAGCGGGCATCTGTGCCTTGTTCACACTGCAGATTTCAAGCATTTTTTCTGACCAGCACTTATTTTTTACATCTAAAAGAAGCATACCCGAGGCATCGGAGTAATCACAGGCATGAACACCTGTAAGAACATAGTTTATGTAGTCCTTGGGAAGCATAATTTTCCTGATTTTTTCGAAATTTTCAGGCTCGTTGTTTTTAATCCATAAAATTTTAGGGGCAGTAAAGCCTGCAAAGGCAATGTTTGCGGTGTATTCAGACAGCTTATCCTTACCTATAATATTATTAAGGTATTCCACCTCTTTTTCGGTTCTGCCGTCATTCCACAGAATTGCAGGGCGGATAACCTCATCATTTTCGTCGAGTATTACAAGACCGTGCATCTGTCCCGCAACACCGATACCCTTTATAAGTGAGCGGTCAAGCCCCTCGGTGATTTCACTGAGGGCGGAAAAGGTACCGTCAATCCAGTCGGAGGGATTCTGCTCCGACCACCCTTCGGCGGGGAAAATAAGGGGGTAATCCCTTGAGGCAGTTTTTATTATATTACCTTTTTCGTCGGACAACAGAAGCTTTACGCTTGATGTTCCGAGATCTATTCCTAAATAATACATAATATCTCCTTATTCAGTAACATACATTTTTGAGCCTCTGCCGTCAAAGGAAACAGTAAGAGTTTTGTCTGCGGTGATTTTTTCACCTGTCCATATATCACGCAGTGTACCGAAGGTATCAGCATCTGCATCTGTGCAGGAAACAGTGATATCCTTCTTTTCGTCGGGAAGATTGAAGAATGCAAGGACTCTCTTTCCGTTTTTGTCAAGGCTTGTCCATACTGCCTCCTTGCCATTCCATAAAAGGGGCCTCGTGTCGGTTGAATATGCATTTATGTCAAGAAGCTCTTTATTGGTGATAAGAGAAAGAGTGAAATCATCCATCATTGTCATTTCTCCGCCGAACATCAAGGGTGAGCGGAAAATGCACCAGAGATTCATCAGCATATACTGCTCGGCTTCGGTGAATCTTGTTTTTCTTGCACGGTACCGGGGAAGCTCCTCTGTCAGCTGAATTATACCTAAAGGAAGCATATCGCAGTCGGGATAGCAGCCCGCACTCACGTGGGGATACCAGTTGTAGCAAAGGTCAAACATCTTATCAAGTGCCTCGGAGGTGTCCCAGAAATCACCGCTCATGCGCCACATGTTTGCATGTGCCTTAAGATGCTCTGCCTCCCACAGGGGTGCAGGACCCGGGGAAAGGCTTAAAACCATATCTCTGCCGCAGTTATCAATTGCGGCTTTTATCATTTCTATTTCTTTTTTTGCCGAATAAGGGTCGTGGGGCTTGAATTCGGTGTTTGCAATATCGTCCACCTTAACAAAGTCAACACCCCATGATGCATAAAGCTCAAAAAGTGAATTGTAATATTCCTGTGCACCTTTTTTTCCCGCATCGACACCGTACATGTCGGTATTCCATGGACATACCGAAAACTGGGAAGCGATATCTCTTGCGGTAACCCCCTCGGTTATTGTGGGGGTATTGAGATGCACGCACTGACGGGGGATGCCCCTTAAAATATGTATGCCGAATTTAAGTCCCATTGCGTGAATGTCATCGGCAATCTTCTTGAAGCCCACACCGTTTGCCGATGAGGGGAAGCGGTTGGGAGCGGGAATCACACGGGAATATTCATCGAAGCAAAGCTCGGTGAAATTGTGATAATAATATGATGAAGCTGTAGGCTCATACCACTGTATATCGCATACAACATATTCATAGCCGAAGTCCTTAAGATGCTCTGCCTGATATCTTGCATTTGCCATCAGCTGCTCTTCATTTATAGCCGCACCGTAGCAGTCCCATGAGTTGAAGCCTCTGGGAGGTGTGGGTGCACAAAGATTTTTATTACGCATAAAAATACCTCCGATATATAAGTATATATATTATATACAATATAAGAGGGAAATACAAGGGAATTATGGAATAGGGATTAGGCAATAGGGAATAGGGGTTATGTAAACAGCAGTTTGTCAATCAGCATAAGTGCCGCTACGGTCAGTATCATACAAAGTGCAATTATATAGCTTTTCTTTTTCTGTGTCATATCATTCACCTCATATATATTTTAATACAATATAAATGAAGTGTGAATTAAGACAGGCTTGAGATTTTCTTAAGTTTTTATTAGGTAAAATAAGGAAAAATCGCAAAATATACAAAAAATTTAAAAATGTACTTGATTTTTTTTGTTTTTATTATATTATATAAATATGTATAAATATAATAATTATATTGAAAGGAGACTTCACAATGCCTGAATTTACATACGAAATCGTTAAGCACCTCGGTATTATTTCCGAAGGCGCAGGCGGATGGGCAAAGGAGCTTAACCTTATCAGCTGGAACGGCAAGGAACCCAAGTACGATATCCGTGACTGGGGCCCCGACCACGAAAAGATGGGTAAGGGTATCACTCTTTCTGCAAGCGATGTAAAGGCTCTTAAGGAGCTTCTTGCTAATGAAGAATAATTAAAGTGCGGATGTGTTCCGCCGCATAAAACGGGACAAGCTGCTGCTTGTCCTTTTATGTTTGAATATGTGAGGCGGTTCCGGTAAGAGCTTATCGGAACTGTGTATTATTTTGCTTGGGAGGGCTTTCGGTGTATAAGGTGTATGAAAACCGCAAAAGAGAAATCATTTCGCTTTATGAAACCGAATCCACCAACAATGACCTCAAGGCAATAATAAGAAAATCCGATGGGCCTGTTTTTGCTGTTGTAACGGCAAAAAAACAGACCACGGGCAGAGGAAGGCTCGGCAGAAGCTTCTGCTCCCCCGAGGGCGGTCTTTATTTTTCCGCATCCTTTCCTCTTACGGGCAAGGAAACGAATATCCCCTTTCTCACACTTCTTGCAGGGCTTGCCGTAAGCGAAGCCATCAAAGAAATATCAGGAGTAGAGACCGCAATAAAATGGCCCAATGACATATATCTCGGCGGGAAAAAGCTCGGCGGAATTTTAACCGAGCTTGTAAGCGGAAAATCACTTTGCGCCGTTGTGGGCATCGGTATAAATCTTTATACACAGGAGAATGCCTTTTCTGAAGAGGTCCGCGATATTGCTACATCCTTTGTGAGGGAAAAGCTTTTGGTTCCCGATGAAAAAATGCTTGCCGCGGAAATTGTAAGCCGCCTTGAAAAATATGTTTACGAGAGACACGGGCTTTCTGAAGAAAACGAAAAAACGGCAGCGGAAATCAGAAGAAGGTCATATTCAATAGGAAAAAAGGTGACATATCGTCTTGAGGATAATATAATTGAGGGTATTGTCACAGATATAAAAAATACGGGAGCCGCGGAAATCACCCTTCGGGACGGTACAAAAAAAGAAATATTCTGCGGAGAAATAATATAATGGTATTACTTAAAGCAATTTTACTCATAAGCGCATTTCTTGCTGTTTCATTAAGACTTCTTGCATATCAGAATGCAGAATTCCTTGGCGCAAGGGCTGATACATATAATATGATAGCCTTTGTTGCTATGGGTGTATGTTTTGTGTGCGCCGCAATATGGGCAATAATTATCAAAAAAGAAGAAAAAGCAAATAAGCTTAAGGTAAAAGAAGAAGAGAGCAATGATGGAATATGAAATCATTTTCTCGAAAAGAAAAACACTTGCTCTGTCCGTAAAGGCAGACGGAAGTGTTATTGTACGAGTCCCCCTGAGAACATCACAGAAGCGCATAGAGGACTTTGTGAATGAGCATGAGGAATGGCTCGGAAAAGCAATAAAGAGGGCAAAGGAAAGAAAATACAGCATGGCAGAAGCCTCTTCCGAGGAAGCAGAACAGCTGCGACGCCGTGCCAAAGAGGAAATTCCTCCGAGGGTTGAATATTTCGCCTCTCTTATCGGGGTGAAGCCCGCAAGAATCACAATAACCTCCGCAAGAACCCGCTTCGGGTCCTGTTCGGGTAAAAACAGTATATCATTTTCCTTTTATCTGATGCGCTTCCCCCGTGAAGCGGTGGATTACGTGATAGTTCATGAGCTGTGTCACATACTTCATCACAATCATTCAAAGGAATTTTATAAAGAAATAGAAAAAATACTCCCCGATTATAAGGAGCGCGAAAAAATACTGCGCTCTTAAGGGATAACAGGAGAAAGAAATGGAAAACACCAACGAAAAGAAAAATGTAGTATTAAGCCTTGTTCAGGCATCGGGCACACCCACTCTCGGTAATTACCTCGGTGCGTTCAAGAACTGGCACAATATGGCAGCGGAAAATGACTGTATTTTCGGTGTTGCAGACCTTCACGCAATCACCGTAAGAAGTGAGGCAGCAGACCTGCGCCGCCGTTCAATTGAAATGTATGCAATGCTTTTAGCTCTCGGTCTTGACCCTGAAAAGAACATCGTTTTCCTTCAGAGCCATGTTACCGACCATGCTCTTCTTGCATGGGTTCTCAATTGCTATACCGCATTCGGTGAGGCATCAAGAATGACACAATTCAAGGATAAGTCCCAGCGCCATGCCGACAATGTCAATGTAGGCCTTTTCACCTATCCCATTCTCATGGCTGCAGATATTCTTCTTTACGGTGCGGATAAGGTGCCTGTAGGTGATGACCAGAAGCAGCATCTTGAGCTTGCCCGTGACATTGCCGAGCGATTCAACGGTATTTACGGTAATGTATTCAAGATTCCCGAGCCCTATATCGGCAAGAAGGGTGCAAGAATCCTTTCTCTTCAGGAGCCCGAAAAGAAGATGAGTAAGTCCGACCCAAATGTGAAGTCCTTTATTTCTCTTGCTGACGAATCAAGTGTTATCGCAAAGAAGATAAAGAGTGCGGTTACAGACTCCGAAGCCCGCGTTTACTACGGTGAGGGCAAGGCTGGTATCAACAATCTTATGACAATCTATTCCTGCTGTACAGGTCTTGACTTTGATGCTATCGAAAAGGAATTCGAGGGCAAGGGCTACGGTGACTTCAAGGCGGCTGTTGCTGAAGCAGTTGTCGAGGAGCTTCGTCCCATGCAGGAGGAATACAAGAGAATTCTTGCTGACAAGGCTTATGTTGAAAAGTGTGCAAAGGAAGGCGCAGAAAAGGCTTCATACCTCGCTCATAAGACTATGAGAAAGGTTATGAAAAAGGTCGGCTTCTATCAGGTGTAAAGGTACACAAACCGACGGCTTTGACGCACAATATAATAAAAAGGAAAGAGCCACGCTTCATAATGGTTCTTTCCTTGATTTTTTACCACGCCGTAAGTTTTACGGTGCTTGTTTTTTATCGCTTCGCGGTACCTTCGTACAGCTTTCCGGCGATAAAATACAACCCCGCCGATTTCTCTCCTTTTCCACCTGCAGTGAATTTACTGTGTACAGACTTTTATAGTTAGTTTTATTTCTGCACAAAAAAGGGAATATCATATATTTCCGCAAAATCCCCACATTTGCCCCGTCTGCATCCGTTTAGCTGCGGATAATCGGCGCATACAAGACAAATCTGTGAATTTTTCGTCAAACGGGATATTTTGTATTTATGAGCTGTAATATAAAAAATCTGCCTCATTCGGAGATGGGGCAGATTCTTTTTTATTATTTTGCTTCTGTGATTTCAACAAAGAGAACACCGTTGGGATTTATGGTTTCGTTTATGGCAAGCGTGCCGTTTTCAACGGTCATCGTGACGGTTTCGGGAGTAAGCACGGAGCATTCCTTATACTTATCTCTGAGCTCGCTGAAATAGATATTACGGGCATTCTCGTCTCTGAGCATTCCTTCAATTACGGGGCAGTCGGGTGACCAGCCGAAGCAGTCGTTGCCGATGCCGTAGGTCTCGCGGTCCTGCATCCACTCGTCAAAGTAGTTACAGCTGTCATCAATTCTGTAAAGCTTTACTTCAACTGTCTTGCCGTCAAGCTGAGGTACACTTAAATTAAACTTGGTATCAATGCTGTATTTATAGTCAACATCATTCTTGAAGTTATAAGCCATAAGAAGAACGCTTCCGTCCTCGGGATTTACTGCAGATACACAGTCAACCTCGGACTGGATAAGGAGGCCCTTCTTTGTGTTTTCGGTGCTGACCTGAGTCATACCGCCGAAGCCTGCCACGTTCTTTGCTACGTGATAGGTAATTGCAGGATTACCCTCAAAAAGGCCGCCTGAAAGATACTGCCAGGAGGAGAGGTAGTCACCGCCTGCTCTGAAAAGCTGAGTGTAAAGACGGGCATCGTAAGCCGCCTGATAGGTATATCCCACAGTACGGGAAAGAAGCTGATTGTCATCGGCGCCGCTGTTGTTGCCGCAGAGGATTCTGCCCTCGTCGATACCGAAAATCAGTCCCTTAAGACCTGCATTTTCAGCCTTTTCCTGAAGAAAGTCTATGCATTCCTCAAGTGTCTTGCCGGTGGTGAATTCACCGGGATTTGAATCATAGAAGGATGCGGCAAGGAAGCAGATTCTTGTTCCCTTTGCACCTGTTTTGTAGTTTGTTCCCTTTGCACAGTGTTCGATGAAAATGCTCTCGTCCCAGAGACCCTCTGTTACGGTCATTGAATGTGCGCCTACGAAAATGTCATCGCCAATGCTGTCCTGCAATGCGGCTACAGTGTAATCGTAAAGCTTGCAGTATTCGGTTGCAGTGCTTTCGGGTGTGCCGTCTGCCGCCTTGAACCAGTCAGCATTCTCATATTCGGTCATAACACCGAAGCGCCATGTAAGCACCTCGTCAGCGCCGAATTCATTTACAAGAGCTTCGCCTATAGCGTATATATAATTATAATATACATTATAATCATCAGGGGGATATACGTTTGTGCCGAAGGTCGTATCCGTTTTTGCAAGTGCGGAGTACTTGAGGGGGACACTGCCGAGCTTCAGGTGAGGCTTCGCACCGTATTCGAGAATACCCTTACAGCTTGTGATAAGACTTGAAAAATCATAGTCATCAAGAGTATCGAAATCATAAGGATCAACAAACAGGTCACGGTCAGCGGCGCCACCTGTGCACTGCATGAGCTGAACATATTCAACGAAATCGAAGATGTTGTTCTCTTCGTTTATTTTGGGATCTGCAAAATCGGATGAGCCCTTTGCGTTCCAGATGTTGATATTGCTTACCGCATTGGGAAGAATGCTTCCTGTTGCAGCGGTATCAATGCTGAAGGAATAATCATTTGATGAGGGGAAGATTGCAATGATCGGTGTGAGAAGAAATGCAAGCACCGAGGTAAAAAAGGCTGTAAGCTTTGCTAAAAAGGCCATAATAATGTCTCCTTTATATATATGATATATATAATATATACCATATTAATCAGCAAAGCAAGAAGAATTATGCACAGAAAAGATGATTTCCTATCTGTGTCAGCACGGGTCTTGTTCTTATCCAGCCGTTTGATGCCGTCTTCGGGTTATAATAGTAAATAGCTCCGCCCGTGGGGTCCCATCCGTTAAGAGCCTCCTGTGCAGCTCTCTTTGCGGTATCTGTCGGAGCCACATTCCAGTTGGAATCGGTAACACAGTCAAATGCGCCCTTCTGATAAATTACTCCCGATATGGAATCGGGGAAGGATGCATGAGAAACACGGTTCAGTACTACCGCTCCCACTGCTACCTGCCCGCGGTAGGTCTCCCCTCGTGCTTCTGCGGCAATAAGCTTGGCAAGAAGCCATACATCCGAGGAGTTGTAGCCGGATGAGGAAGAAAGTCCGAGATACAGAAGTGTGGTAGGGCCTGCGATTCCGTCAGCAGTAATCCCGCAGGAT
The DNA here is from genome assembly GCA_045638965.1 of Acutalibacteraceae bacterium. Lineage (GTDB taxonomy): Bacteria > Bacillota > Clostridia > Oscillospirales > Acutalibacteraceae > RUG806. Next base: position 59,660 of record JAZUCC010000015.1, read on the forward strand.
TTCTGAAAGGCAGTGACGGCATTCTTTGTACCTGTGCCGTAAACACCGTCAACAGCACCGTTGTAGAAGCCCAGATTTTTCAGCTTCTTCTGAATCTGCCGAACCTCTTCACCGCGGGACCCGAAGGAGGATAAGGTCATTTCGGTAAGTGTCTCACCATTATCACTATATATAATGTATGAGCAGATAAAAACGCATGCGCAGAGAAATAGTGAAAATACGATACGCAGCTTCTTTGATTTAATCAATAGAATCACTTCATTTCATATAATAGTTGTTATTTCTCCGTTATTATTCCCCTGAACGGCATAATATGTATATGTTTTTAAGATTTTTTTGAAATTGAAAAAAGACTTTAAACATATATATAGTGTATCAAGCGGGGTATGAGCATAATATATGGCATAACGCACAAGAAGAGCGCGGGAAGGTTGTAAAAAATGACGAAAAAGTTTAAAAAAGGTGTTGACAATTGGGAAATGATGTGGTAATATATGCAAGCACTCGGGAGAGGGACAGCGCAAAGACGTGTCCACCG
>JAZUCC010000016.1:0-20061 GCA_045638965.1 Acutalibacteraceae bacterium
AACACCGATTTCGCCCCAGGGAAGCTCAGCAGCGTTAGCCATAGCGTAGATTTTAAGAGTCTTGCCGTCAACTGTGATTGTACCTGCTTCGTCATCAGCACTTACAGTGTGAAGACCTTCGCCGATTCTGCCACAGTAACCGCCCTGAGCAGTATCATACTTAAGAAGGTTAGCAAGCATTGAGGGCTTTGTGAGGTCGTTGATAGCTACTACTTCGTAGCCTTCTGCACCGAACATCTGACGGAATGCAAGACGTCCGATTCTGCCGAAACCGTTAATTGCAACTTTAACTGACATAATAAATATCCTCCATTTTTCAGACGCGCATTTATTGCGAATCCTTAATTTACCATTGTATATTATAGCCTATTTTCTGATTTTTGCAAGGGACTTTGTTAAAATTTTCACCCACTTTGAAAAGTTTGGGCAAGTACCATAAAAACGCAGACAAATCTTAAAATTCTTACTGCACAATAACTATATACGGGGGTTGTTTACCACATTAACGGGAGTTCCGTTTACAAAAGACTTTACATTTTCCTCAAGAATCTGCATGAGTCTCTTTCTTGTGTCATAGGAAGCCCATGCAATATGGGGAGTGATATAGATGTTTTTTGTATGGAAGAGGGGATTTTCGGGAACGGGAGGCTCAACTGAAAGCACATCCACACCTGCGCCTGCAAGCTTACCTGAATCAAGTGCTTCCTTTACGGCTTCCTCATCAAGCTCACCGCCGCGGGAGGTGTTTACAAGGAAGGCACCGTCCTTCATTTTAGAAATGAATTCACGGTTTACCATTTTTGTGGTTTCGGGAGTAAGAGGGCAGTGTATAGAAACAATATCGGAATTGTTCAGAAGATAGTTCCTGTCAACAAAGCTGATATTTTCTTCTGCATATTTTTCGGGATGTGCGGTGTGAACAAGCACATTCATCTCAAAGCCCTTTGCAATTTCTGCAACGCGTCTGCCGATTTTACCGTAGCCCACAATACCTATGGTTTTATTGTAAAGCTCCTTGAGAGGTGCCAGCATATAGCAGAAATCGGGATAATTTGCCCATTCGCCCGATAAAACAGAGTCGGAGTGAAGTGCTATGCGGTTGTAGAATTCGAGAATGAAAGCAAATGTCTGCTGTGCTACTGCCGAAGCGGAATATGAGGGGATGTTCACAACTGCAATACCGTATTCGTCACATGCCTCGCAGTCAATAATATTATAGCCTGTTGCAAGAAGAGCAATCATTTTAAGGCGGGGAAGCTTTGATACGGTCTCACGGCTCATGGGAGTCTTGTTGAGAATTACAATATCCGCATCTTTTGCTCTTTCATAAATCATATCCACGGGGGAGCGGTCATAAACCGTAAGCTCTCCGTATTTTTCGAGGAAGTCCCAGGAAAGGTCTCCGGGATTTGCGGTAACCGAGTCAAGGATTACAATATTCATAGAGTTTTACTCCTTTTTGTGATTATTCGTAAAAATATTAACACAATTTTTAATATATAGCAACTTTTTTTAATAATTATTTATTGTTGACCGAAAAGGCAATTTGTTGTATACTGAAAAATGGTGATTTGTGTGACTAAAAGGGTACGAAAGGAAAAAACCATATCAAAAATAATTCTGGGCTCTGCTGTTTTTTCATTTATTGTTGCGGCGGTGCTCCTGGTTATCCTTTTCCTTTTGCAGATAGATACCGTAAGAGAGAAATATGAGCAATACCTCTACATTCTTCAGGAATTTGAGCTGCGTGTAGCGGCGCTTCAGAGCAGATGGCTGATTCTTGTGGTGATTTTCCTGCTCTTCCTGTTAAGAAGCCTTTCCATGATGTATCCCTATCCCATGATATTCATGATAACGGCTATGGTTTTTCCGCCTTATCAGTCCTTTATAATAAATCTTCTGGGAATGGCTTTCACTTTTGCATTCAGATATTATACGGGATATGAAATGGGCGAGGGAACACTGAATTTTGCACTCAAAAAATATCCGTCCGTGCTTGGTGCTATGGAGGAGGACGGCAAGGGCAACCCCGTAATTCTGCTGGCTCTGCGCATGATTCCCTCCGTGCCTATAAATACAATAAGCCATTTCTACGGCTCACTGGAATATTCCTTCTCCCGATATATGGCACTTTCAGTTGCGGCTTATGTGCCGAAGCTCATATCCTACTCCTTCATAGGCGAAAATGTATATGACCCCTTCTCGGCAGATTTCTTTGTGCCTATGATAGTGCTTCTTGTTTTTACAGGAATATGTCTGTTGATTTTAAGGTCATTCCTCGGAGTGTCCTTTATACTCAAAAGAAAAAAACGCAAAAATAAACATACCGAAAGGAATTGAAATATCATGGCTGATCTCAACACATTAAGAAATGAAATTACCTCAGGCAAGCTTGATGAAAGACTTTCCCGTCTCTACGGAAACGACACCGAAAAGGCAAGAGCAAGATTTTTACATATTTCTCACCTTTTTGAGGAAAAGTTCGGTGACAGGGAGAATATCCGTTTCTTCTCCGCTCCCGGCAGAACAGAGGTCTGCGGAAATCACACCGACCATAACCACGGTCAGGTTCTTGCTGCTGCAATAAACCTTGATGCGGTTGCTTGTGCAGTGAAGACCGATGACCATTTCATCAGGGTTTATTCCGAAAATTATCCCGGTGATATCATTGATATAAACATTCTTGAGCCTCAGATGAATGAGGTTGAAAAGAGCGCTTCGCTTGTGCGCGGTGTTGCTGCACGCTTCAAGGAGCTCGGCTATAACATCGGCGGTATCGACTGTGTAACCGTAAACAATGTTCTTAAGGGCTCGGGCATGTCCTCCTCTGCTTCCTTTGAGGTGCTTGTAGGCACAATGCTCAGCTACCTCTACAACGACGGCAAGGTTTCTCCCGTTGAAATCGCAAAGATTGCACAGTATGCAGAAAATAAGTTTTTCGGCAAGCCCTGCGGACTTATGGACCAGATGGCTTGTTCAGTAGGCTCATTCGTACAGATTGATTTCTGTGATCCCGAAAAGCCCGTTATTACTCCCGTTGAATTTGACTTCGCATCCTGCGGACATTCTCTCTGCATAGTTGATACAAGAGCAGACCATGCAGACCTTACAGATGACTATGCTGCAATAAGACGTGAAATGGAAGCAGTTGCAGGCTATTTCGGTAAGAGCTGTCTTCGTGAAATCACTGAAGCAGATGTGCTTGCAAATATTGCGGGCATAAAGGAAAAGCTCGGTGAAAGACCTCTTCTTCGTGCAATTCACTTCTTTGAGGATAACAAGAGAGTTGAAAAGGAAGCCGAAGCACTTAAAAACGGTGATTTCGATACTTTCAAGGCTCTCACAATAGCATCAGGCTATTCATCATATATGTATAATCAGAATGTATTCTCTTCATCCGCACCTCTTTCACAGCCTGTTTCTCTTGCTCTTGCAGTAAGTGAGGTTGTTCTTAAGGGCAAGGGTGCATGGCGTGTACACGGCGGCGGCTTTGCAGGCACAATCCAGGCATTCGTTCCCGATGAATTGCTGGATGAATACAAAAACAGCATGGAGGCAATATTCGGCGAGGGTTCCTGCTATATTCTTGCAATCAGACCCTTCGGAGGAACAGAAGTATAAATCATAATTCAGCGGTGCTGAATTATGAAATGATATCGACAACACTGTTGTCGATGATATCCGGACAATGTCCGGATGATATATTTGTTTTACAACAAATATGAAGGAAGACGCAGATGTGTCTTGTTCCGCTTCGCTCTATTTAAAATGCCGACCGCAGGTCCCGACATATCTGCCGACGGCAGATATATCATTCATCATATTGCGAAGCAATATATCATACACCGCAAGGTGTATATCATTATCATAATTTGTGGGGCTGAAGCCCGCACAAATTATGATTTACGGTGACTGAAATGACAGATTTACGACATATAAAGGCACTTGAGCTTGATAAGGTGCTTTCACGCCTTTCTGAGCTTGCATCCATAAAGGACAGTAAGGAAATGGCACTTGAATTAAAGCCTGCTACGGTTTTATATGATGCACAGGCACTTATAAATCAGACCAATGCGGCTTATGTTCTTCTTGCAAAATTCGGCGGTCCTTCCTTCGGTGCGGCAAAAAATGTGAATTCCTCACTTTCAAGGGCTGAAGCCGGTGGTGTTCTCACAATGAGAGAGCTGCTTGACATCGGTGAGGTGCTGAGAGTTATACGCTCTCTTTATGAGTGGAGATTTTCACAGCCCGGTGCAGAAAGCTGTCTTGATGTATATTTTTCCTCTCTTTGTCCAAACAGGACTCTTGAAAGCACTATTTTCACATCCATTTTAAGTGATGAGGAAATGGCTGACAATGCTTCAAGAGAGCTCAGTGATATAAGAAGAAAAATGAGGAATCAGGCGCAGTCCATCCGCGAAAAGCTGGAAGGGCTCGTAAGAAGCACTCATTATCAGAAATATTTACAGGATGCCATAATCACACAGAGAAACGGACGCTTTGTTGTCCCCGTTAAAAATGAGCACCGCGGGGATGTGCCCGGTCTTGTTCACGACACCTCGGGCTCGGGTGCTACGGTGTTTATTGAGCCTATGGCAGTTGTTGAAGCAAACAATGAAATAAGGGTGCTTCAGGGCAAGGAAAGAGAAGAGATAGAAAGAATTCTTATGGAGCTTTCCGTTGCCGCAGGTGAATATGCAGGCACAATAAAGCATAATTTTGAAGCTCTTGTTGATCTGAATCTTATTTTTGCAAAGGCACAGCTTGCTTACAAGATGAAGGCAAGTGTACCTGTTCTCAACACCGCAGGTGTTATAGAGCTTAAAAGGGCAAGACATCCTCTGCTTGACCCCAATAAGGTTGTCCCCACTGACATTACTCTCGGGGAAAGCTTTGATACACTTGTTATAACGGGTCCCAACACAGGCGGTAAGACGGTATCCATAAAGACCATAGGGCTTCTTTCGCTTATGGCATGCTGCGGACTTATGATTCCCGCCGCAGACAACTCAAAAATATGTGTGTTCAAAAATATATTTGCCGATATCGGAGACGAGCAGAGCATTGAGCAGTCGCTTTCAACCTTCTCGTCACACATGGTGAATATTGTTGATATTCTTAAAAAGGCAGACGGAGAAAGCCTTGTGCTTATCGACGAATTGGGTGCAGGTACGGACCCTGTTGAGGGTGCGGCACTTGCTATTGCAATTCTTGAAAGGCTTCATATAAACGGAGCAAAAATTGCCGCCACAACCCACTATGCGGAGCTTAAGGCATATGCCCTTGAAACTCCCCGTGTTGAAAACGGCAGCTGCGAGTTTGATGTACAGTCGCTTCGTCCTACCTATCGCCTGCTTACAGGTGTGCCCGGCCGCTCAAATGCATTTGCAATCTCCGAGCGTCTGGGAATTGACCGAGACCTTATTGACCGTGCAAACGAATTTGTTTCAACGGAAAATATCCGCTTTGAAAATGTTGTTGATTCTCTTGAGGAGTCCCGCCTTTCAATGGAAAAGGAAAAGGCAGTAGCCGAGCAGGTGCATAAGGAGTATGAGGAAAAGCTCCGTGCCGCCGAGAAAAAGCTGGCAGAAGCCGAGGACCTTCGTCAGAAGGAATATGAAAAGGCACAGGGTGAGGCTCTTAAGATTACCGAAAAGGCAAGAAGAGAAGCAAACACCCTTCTTATGGAGATTGATAAGCTCCGTAAGGAAATGAAGACCACAAAGGATGCCGCAGAGCTTGCAAGAAAGGCAAAGGCGGCAATGAAGAAGGGTCTTTCCGATATTGACACGGCGGTAAATCCCGTAACAACCTCTCTTTATGAGGATGAGGACTACGAGCTTCCCCGACCTCTTAAGGTGGGCGACAGTGTGCTTCTTACACAGCTTGGCAAGGAAGCAAGTGTTATGTCCCTGCCTGATAAGAGAAATCAGGTTGAGGTAATTTCGGGTGCTATGAGAATGAGAGTTGATGTGAAGAAGCTTCGTCTCATAGAGAAAAAGAAGGACAACAAGCCGAAAACCGCATCAATGTCAAGAAGCGGCTCAATGGAATCCCGCCTTACGGCAAGTGCGGACAACCGTTGTGACTTAAGGGGTATGACCGTTGATGAGGCACTTCTTACTCTCGACAGCTTTCTTGATTCAATGCTTATGGCAAACATGGGTGAGTTCACGGTAATTCACGGTAAGGGCACAGGTGCTCTGCGTGCTGCCGTGCAGAAGCACCTTAAGGGCAATAAGTTTGTAAAATCCTTCCGCCTCGGCTTATACGGCGAGGGCGAAAACGGTGTTACAATAGTATCGCTTAAATAAAACAAAGGACAGAGAACGAAAAATTCTCTGTCCGTTTTTATGCCCTTGATTTTGTTTTTATGGTGACTGCAGTCCATATAATGCCCGTGAAAATGCATATAACGGAAACTGCCTGCCAGAAATTTATTCCGAAGAAATATGTTTTTTCCGCCTCGGGGTAATATCTTAAAAATTCAACAAGAAAACGCACGATGCCGTAAAGAATGAGAGAAACCGGATAGACTGTGCCTTTTTTCAAGCGGTTCTTTGTAAGAAGCAGATATACTGCTGCGAAAAGAATGAAGCACAGCACGGACTCGAAAAGCTGCACGGGAAAGCACAGGTGATTTTCAAAGGGAGTTGACACTCCGTGCTCAAAGGGGATACCGTAACAGCAGCCGTATATTGCACAGCCGATTTTTGAGCAGCCGAGAATAAGAAATGCTCCGGGGGCAAAGGTGTCAGTTATAAGGCGGAAATCACCTGCAAGATATTTTACGGGAGGGTACAGAAAAAGAGGCATAAGCAGCAGTCCGCCGAAAATGCGCATGCGGCTTATGTTGTAGGGAAGTCCCGTGAGCTCCATTATAAAATTCTGTGTCTGTCCCATAAGCCATGCACCGAAGAAGCCGAAAAAAAGAGCAAGAATCAGAAACATTTTAAGTATTTTTTTCGAAAGCTCTTTTTTTCTGCCGAGTCTGTAGCCCGATACCGCCGACAAGGCTCCGCCCGAAGCAATGCACAGATAGTATATTATAAGCTTTATATCCATATTACTGAAGCGAGAAATCAGCGTAGAAGTCGGATTCTATATAATCAACATCCATAAGTCGGCAAAGCTCCATAGCCTCGGGGTCGTTTGCGGTCCACAGGGCCACCTTAAGTCCCTTTTCGTGGAATTGTCTTACAAGTGATTTGTATATACCTGTGTATGCCATGTCAATATCAAAGCCAAGCTCAAGGCACTTGTAAACATCCTCGTCGGGGTCGCCGCAGGTAAGCATTATCTGTAACTCGGGAAATTCCTCGTGAGCGCGGATAAGGTTGTCAATATCAAAGGACTGAAGAGAGCACATCTTAAGGTCATAAACCTCTTTTGCCATGTTAAAGGCTTCTCTTATTTTTTCATCGGGGAAATGTCCCTTGAATTCAATGAAGCATACCATATTGCCGTCACGGCAGATTTCAAGATAGCGACGGAAGGTACAGACATAAATTTCGGTGTCCGTAAATTCATTGAGAAGCGGCTTTCTTGTAAGCTCCTCATAGGTTGCGTCACTTACTGCAAGCTCGGTACCGTCATAGAAAACTGCGGTTTCGTTGTGATTTACCACAAGAACACCGTCTTTTGTGATTCTTACATCGGTTTCAATACCGCCGGAGCCATGCTCAACCGCCTTTATGAAGGCTTCCTCTGTATTCTGTAAATATTTTCCGCTGAAGCCTCTGTGGGCAATAAAACAAGGGTTCTTCATAAATTGTTCTCCTTTATAAATGTTGATATGTTCTTATAAAATGCATAAAAGCCCAGATCATTGGGGTGGCAGGTGTCAACGGTGGAGTTTTCAAGACCTGTTTCATCGTAAAAATGCTGACCGTCGAGGAAATATACATTTTCGTCACCTGCATTTTTTGCATTTTCGTATGTTTTTCTGATTATTTGCTTGCGTTTTTCAATGTTGTCTTTGCTGAAAATAGCATCTGCAACACTTATCATAAGCACGGGTACTGCGGGATTTTCTTTTCTGAAGTCTCTGAAAAACTTCTCATGGGTGCTTTCAAGAAATTCGGGAGTTGGTGCATTGTGGTCATAGTCATACACAAGAAGACTCATGGGAATTTTCTTTATGTAGTCGCACATTTCTTTTTCTGCAAGACAGCTTCCCGAAAAGCCGAGATTTATAATTTCCCTGTTGAGATGACGGGATATCATGTTTGTGTAAGAATTCCCCGGATGTGATGCACACCCGCCCTGTGTTATTGAAGAGCCGTAGAAAACTACGGGAAGTCGGCTTTCATATTCTCTGCCCGCCTTTATGGCGGCATTTTCTTCAAGGGATATGCATACATTTTTTACACTGTTATAAAGGGGGAAGTGAATTTCAATATCCTTTTCACCTGCGGGAAGAGGAAGCTGTGATGACCATACACCCTTATATTCCTCGATGGAGGGGGCGCGGAAAATACCGCAGTAGCTTTTGTCGGCATAAAGAGAAAAGGATGATGTGCCTGTAAGGGGCATATGATTCATAAGTCCCGTTTCGGGAAGCTCCGCCGTAAGAATTATTCTTTCCGAATCGGTCCTGAAGCGCAATATTCCGCCCGAAGTGTGGTAATTAAGTACTCTTACGCCGTCGGAAACCTTGTCGGCAACCACGGTATCCATACGGAAAAAGCCCTTATCGGAATATTTCAGGCCATAAATCTTAAATGGCTCTTCATGGATATTGTATGAGCGCATGCCCTCAAAGACGGGGATTGCTGCTCTGAAGTTTTTATCTGTATCTTCTATTCTTCCCATAATATCACTCTACAATTATTTTATTTATGCCTGCAGTAAGGGAAATTTCAGTGTCCTTATATCTGAAAATGCCCTCTGCGGGGAGACAGATTTCAAAATGAGCGCGGTTTTCGGCATATTCCAGGGAAACACTGACCTCACCCTGAGGTATAGTCATTTTGCCGCTGAAGCTACCTGTCATTTTAATATCCCCGGGGGCAATCACGGGCTTTTCATAGCCGAAGCTGTCCTTTTCCTGTGAAATGCCGAGAATGTATTCAAAAAGATAGGCAACAACTGCACCGAACATGGGGTGAGAGTGTGAACGCTTGCCTGTCCAGTATTCCCACAGTGTTGTCGCGCCGAGATTTTTAAGATTGCCGAAGGAATATTTCCCCTCGCTTGCAAGAAGTCGGAAAGCAAGGTCTGCACGGTTATTCTTAAAAAGGACTCTTGTGAGAATATCCGTACCGAAAATACCTGTATTGTAATAAAGGTGCTTTTCGTCATAAACCTTAACCATATTGTCAAAGGTCTTTTTTGTGCCGATTCCAAGGTCAATTGCAAAAGCATTTGCGCCCTGAATATTTCGTGCGAAGTTTCCTGTTTCAGGCTTATAATAGGTTTTCTTTATAGCTTCAACAAGAGCTTTTCTCTTTTCCCTGAGCTGCTTTACCTCTTTTGCGGGAAGAGCCAGCACATCCTTACACAAAAGCACCTCGTCAATGTGCTTTACATAGAAATATGTATTTACGAAGCGGGGCGGAATTTTAATCTTTGTGGGAGTGCACCAGTCACCGAGACACCATTCGCCCTTAACATCAGAAGATACAAGATTTCCTCTCGAATGCTCATCAAGGAAACGGAAATATTCCTTCATCTGCGGGTAAAGCTTTATCATAAAGGTAGGGTCACCGTAGTGCTTATAGAACATATAGGGAACATGAACTATTGCACCGCCCCATCCGCCTGGACCGCCGCCCGAGCGTACGTATGGTGCAGTATTCTGCACATGCCCCGAAACTCTGTCCTGACAGTCGGAAATATCCTCAATCCATTTTTCGTAGAATTTTTTGGCATCAATCACGCTCATTACCGCATCGCAGGCAAGCTGACCGTCACCTGTGTAGCCTCTTCTTTCAAGATGGGGACAGTCCGAGGGAATACCTGTGTGCATGTTTGAAAGCTGTGTGTTTATGAATGCATCGTAAAGCCAGTTGAGTACATCGTTACTGCTGCTGAATGCGGAATTCGGGTCAACATCGGTGTAGATAACCTCGAAGCGGATAACCTTTATGTCAGCGGGTACACGGAAAAATCTTGAGGCATGCCAGGTGAATTTCTGGCAGACCTCTCTTTCGGTGTCACCGCAGATAAATTCTGCCTCCTGCTCCATGATTTTTGTAGGCTCAAGCTCGTTTTCTGCGGTTTTTTCCTCGCTGCCCGTAATTCTTACCGCTCTGCCCTTTTCGGCAGGAAGTCTTATTACAAGATTACCCGTGCAGTTTTTGCCGAGGTCATATATTTTATATCCATCGGTTACTCTTATTATGGCGGGGGAGAGTATTTCCTTTACCCTGTCGGGGGGACAGTCGCTTGTCATATAGCGTGTTTCTGGGAAAAGGCAGGGTGTTGCCCTTTCCCAACTGCTGCAGTCGGTTTCCGTAAGAAGCCAGCAGTCGTCATAGTCGGTATAGTCATGCACCTCGCCGTCGGTGAGGTCATATTTTTTTATAAAGCCTTCCTTGCAAAGCACTTTATCGTCGGAAATAATTTCGGTAACATTTCCGTTTTTATCTGTAAGGGTAAGGCGGAAGATAAGCTTCTTTGCGCCGAATTTTTCATGATGGTCACAGGCATACCAGCCGTTGCCCAGCATGAAGCAGATACAGTTTTTTCCGTTTTTTATGAAAGCGGAAACATCATATTCCGTAACATATATTCTGTATGCAGGCTCTTCAGGCCATACACCGTAGCTTCTTATGAGAGTTCTTTTGTGAAATTCCGTATTGAGAGGCAAAAATTTATCCTCGGAAATGAGATTTCCGTTTATGTATCCCTCAAAAAAGCCCAGTCCGATAACGGAAAGCTCAGCCTTTATGGTATTTTCAGCAGTAAAGTCCTTTCTTGCAAGAACAGAAACATAATTTTCGTTGAATTCAACCCATGATGCCGCACCGAAATACTTTTCCTTATTCATAAAAGTGCTCCTTTATATTTTGGATTTGCAATTCATAACTGAATCTTAATAATATAATATCCTCTGAGGCGGAAAAACACAATACCTCAGAGGATAATTATCACGGTAATTTTATTGTAACGGTATGCTCACCCTCGGAAATCGGTGTGCCTGCAATATATCCTGCAACGGTAATGGTTTCTGCTTTTTTGCCGTCAATTTCAAAGGTAACATCGCTTGCGGGAAGAGAAGCTATAAGAATACCGTCTTTAGCGGCATTTACTCTGCCCTCAATTTTTGTGTTTCCGAAATCGGTGATTGCACATCCGCTTTCACGGATTGCCTCAATACCCTTAAGGAATTCATCCGAGTCAAGGTGATAGCCCTCGCAGTTATCCTTGTCGTATATGCCGTTACCCCATATAACATCGTCACAGCCTGTCATTTTTCTGAAAATATCATTTGTGAAGGCATGTCCCGAAAGCTGCATATTCACATTCAGTACATCGTCATTCACTACATAGAAAAGGGGAAGCCAGGCGGTGTTTTCATGGATATAGAGATTTCCCGCCATTCCTGTATTTTCGCTTACCTCATCGGTGCTTGAGGAGGGGCTTATAATATATCTGACTGCGAAAAGGGAATTCAGCACGGGATTGGGAATATATTCACTGCTTACATTTTTTGCATATTTGCTCATTCCTAACTGCAGGAAGAAATTGTAGCAGTCTCCCGACATGGTTGATGAGTAGTGAGAAATTCCGTTATAGCCGTAAAGCTGACCTCCGTTGTAGCGGTGATCCTTAAGCTCAATGCGCCAGAACTCGTTTTTGTTGCTGTCGCTTGTATAGTCTTCTCTTACAATGCTCATCTGCTCCTCGTAAGCGAGTATGGAGGATTCCTTGACGCCCTTGACCTCGCTTGCGAATTTAAAGACGGCATTGAAGCCTGTCTCCGAGCATATAATGCCGCACAGGACAATTGCCACAAGCCTTGCTGCGGATTTTTTGTTTTTCAGCAGCTCTGTAACAGATGTGAAGCCCTGCCATGCAATAACAAGACTGAGGAAAATGAAAATAAAGCTCTGTCTGCCGGGGAGCTGATTGGGAAAATGAAGTCCGTGCCATATATAGTCAAGAATATTGAGGTTAAAGGACACAAGCATGAACACCGCAAGAAGAAGGTAGCTTATCTTTTTCTTCAGGCTGTCCTTTGAAAGAACTGCAAAGGGACAAAGAAGAGCAGGAAGAAGACCGAAATAGAGATTCGGTGCTTCAAAGGCGAGTGCGGATTTCTGCACGGGCAGAAGTCGTCTGAAAATTTCCTTGAAGGAATGATAAAACTGAAGCTCCCTGTTGAAGCCCATGTCCGATGCCAGAGTGTTATTTATTGCGCCGAGAAGAGGAATCAGCACGGGCAGATTGAGAAGTCCCGCTGTAAGTGAGCAGATGCCGAAGCGCACTGCACTGAAGAACCAGCTTTTCATTCCGCTGAAGTGACAGATGCTCTGTAAGAAGAACCACAGGACAGCGAATATGCATACCATCCACGCAATATAGAAATTGGAATATATAGTAAGGAAAAGGGATGCGGTGTAGAGAAGCATTCCTCCCTCACCCTTATAAAGTCGCTCAATGCCCAGCATTACAAGGGGAAGAAGAATTACCGCATCCATCCACATGAACTGATTAATGAATGCAAGTGTATATCCGGAAAGGGAATATGCCATTGCGAAAAAGACCATATAAGGACTTTTTTTGTTGTGGTGCGAGGAAATATAGTGAAAGAAGGTTACACCCGCAAGACCGAATCGGATGAATACCATCATATCCACCTGACCTGTAGTCAGCTCACCGGGTAACAAAAACAGAATATACCATAGGGGGCTGTTTGTGTAATATGCGCTCTGTGCCGTAAGGTCAAAGCCCAGTGCACCCGTAAAGGAATAGCTGAAATCAAGGCTTCTGAAGGCACGCTTCATTTCACGCAGCATGGGAAAATACTGTCCCCATGCATCAATTGCCATGAGAGTATTGTCTCCGAAGGGTGCAAACTCCCTGAACATTGCAGATAGTATAATAATCAGAAAGGGAAGTGTGAATGCGGTTATGTATAAGCGCAGTGCTTTGCCCCGTTCTTTTTTTGAAAGGGGATTGCCGCTTTTCTCATGTGTGGGAAAAATCTCTTTAATAAAATATTTTATCATTATATAAGACTCCGTTTATTTCATTTAACCATATTATACCAAGAAAGACGTATTTTACAATAGAATATTTCTTAAATTCATATTAATTCTTTCTTAACCGTGGCGGCTTTGCTGCATAAGCAGGCTTTTTATGAAGGGTATCTGCTTATCTGTTCGTTAAAATTGACGGAATACCGATTAAAAATTAAGAATAAATAAATCATGTAAATAAATTGTGCTTCAGATAAAAAGAGTGGACAATCTGTTGTTTTTCTGTTTTGTTTTTTTGATTTTTTCTTCAGAACAGGAAAATGGGCTTGAAATCTGTGTAAAAACAGGCATTTTTCAGGGACTATAGTCATGTGTTCATATATTATTCATATATATTAGATATAAAGCAAACAATCCGCCTTTAAATTAGTGAAAACAACTATATTTAATTAATAAACTTTAGATAAACTTAACCAAGCAATTCGGTTGACTTATGTAATTCAGATGTGATATCATAATGATGATATATTATACCCCGTAATGCCCCCTGATTGTCGGGAATTTATGGCGTATTTGTATTAGTTTCTCAAAACTAATTATATTAAAAAGGAGAGATTATTCAATGGAAGCAAAGGCTAAGTTAACAAAGAAAATACTTAGTACATTCCTGGCAGTGCTGATGATATTCTCAGCTTGTTATGTCGGAATTGACGGCGCTTATACTGCATATGCAGCAGCCGAAGACTCTGATTATACTGCTGACGAAGTTATTGCTCTCGTCAACGCTGCTACTGCAGGCGGTTTCACGATTTCAAGCTCAGGAAATGCTTGGAACTATGCTGCAGACGACGGTAAGGTTATTGCCGCAGCCGAAGCTATCTTCGACTATGCACTTAACGCTTACAGAGAGGGCAAGGAGCCTACCTCAAAGGGTAACTCCACAAAGGCTCTTTACGACTACTTTACAGCTGAATTCCAGTCACGCTACACAAACAAGACTGCAGCTGACAGACTCGTAAAGAATGTTCTTGATCCCGACGGCACAGCAATTTATTCTTACGAAAAACCCGGAACAAAGAACACAACGCTTGGTGAGACTAAAACGTCACACACAAAGGGACAGGATGTAACAGAAAACTATCCTATCGCAAGCTACAGTTCATACTATGTAACTTCCGGTAATGTAACAAAGACTGTTGATATCGCTCTCGATCTTAACAAGTATCTTATGACATTTGAAAAGATTGAAGATATTCCTTCAACCGTTATCACAGGTGTTACATATACCTATGCTCACGGTACAAGCGGAACAGCAACAGTTGACAGTGTATCAACAAGAACAGCGGAAGAGGGTTCCGGCTGTGACAAGGAAACTGTTACCTACTATACACCCACAATCAAAACATCCGCATACAACTACATGCCTTCAAAGCCCAACAGACAGGTAGCTAAGGATAAGACAATCAGAAAGAGCCTTCTTACTCTTGAAAAGTACTTCAATGAAGAGCTTCTCGCAACAACAATTGACGACATGCTCGCAATGGATGTTACAGACATCAAGACTCTTTATGATACAACAGCTCTTATGTACACAGACATGAGCAAGTTCAACGATGCTGTTCTTACACACTTCGGTCTTGCTCCTGCAACAATCCATGATTTTATGAAGGACTGTGACTTTGCTTACAGAGTTGTTGCTGCAAAGTATAACATTGATATCCTCAACAATCTTATCGACTCCGAATATAACAAAGAAAGCTATGCTGAAATGTCTGCTCTTTATGCAAAAACAAGCACAGCTTACAATGTAGTATTTGCTCTTCAGCAGGACGTTATTGATTATATCTACGGCGAAGGCGACTATGCTACAGAATATGAATCAGCTCTTGCTCTCAAGGCTGCAGCTGAAAGCTACAACGCAATCCTCTTCGACGTTATGACAGAGCAGAAGCTCGAAGAAACTGTTGCTGCTATGGTAGCTACATACACAGAATACATCAATGTTCTTAATAAGGAAGACATCGAAACTCCTACAGACGCCGAAGTTATCGGTCTTGTTCAGAAGGTTGAAGCATTCGATGCAATCATCGCTTCCTACACAGGCTACTCCTACTACAGAACCTACTGGTCAGCTGACTATGAAGCTGCATGGGCAACCTTCAGCGCAAAGCTTGATGAGGTTTATGAGGTTCGTGGCCTTAAGATGGAATTCGAAACCTACTACAGCTACTTCCTTCCCCTTATTTACACAACACAGATTGATACACTTGACAACGAATCAGCTATTGCGCTTCACAGAGATCTTGATACAAAAATCACTGAGCTTCGCACCTCCTACAACGAGGTTAAAGCAAAGTGGGGCGGTACAATTGCAGATAAAATCTTTACCGTAATGTATGACTCAAATGGCGACGAAGTGCAGGAAAAATTCCTTCTCCAGACACTTATTGATTCAGTAAAGAATGCAGGTAAGGATGCTGTTAAGACTGTTCTTATCTCAAGAACAGAAGCACAGCTTGATGCAGTTTACGCTTATAAGGATACAACAGTTGTTAACTTTGACAACTTTGCATCCATCAAGTCAACTCTTACATACTTCGACTATGACCTTTACAATTATGTAAACGGTGGTGGCGAAGGACAGAACAGCTGGCTCTCCGCTGATTACACAAACAAGTATGCAATGGTTCAGACTCTTCTTGACCGCTACCATGCATTCTCAACATCAGACGGTAAGTCCTACTTCAACGAAAGCTTCACCTATGCTGATGCAAACGGCAACTATGCTATCCGTTATGCAGGCAGTCAGAAGAATTCTGACGGCGTTGAAATGGGCTATCCCAACGATATCGTTCGTGATGGCGCAGATGACAACTACTATGTAAATGAAGAAGTTATGAATGACACAGTTGATCGTCTTGATAACTTTATCATTTCCCGTGACTTCGGTGCTCTCATCGGCCTTGTTGATGCAGAGGACGAAGATGTATATGTAGATCTTGCAACTTATGTTGAGCAGATGCTCAATGAAATGCTCTACAACGATGCACTTATCAACACTCTTGTTGGTGCAATCTATCCCATGGTTGTTGACCTTCTTAACACAGAGCTCATCGGCATGCTTGCTGATATGGGTACTAATGACAATCCTAATGCATCTGCATGTATTGATATCGGTGAAATGACAGGCGGCGACGGCTCAGGTCACCTCTATGTTTACATGGACGACGACCTTTTCAACGGTCAGCACAAGCAGAGAAACCTTGACGAGGTTCTTGCAGACGCAGGTCTTTATGTATATCCCCAGACTCTTGCTGACTCACTTCTTATGTCCAACCCCGTAGCATTCGGTGTTGGTACTCCCATCTACACAGCCCTTAAGGCTGCAGGCAGAGACTGGACAAAGCTCGTTTGCGCTGACGATCCCGAAACACCTGAAGACGAGACAAAGGTTCTCGAATTCGAGTGGGGCGTATATGACGCAGAAACCTTTACAGATACACTTGCAGTTGTATTTGATTCACTTCTTCCCCTTCTTAATGCGGTTCTTACAGGTACTAACTTCAACGAAACACTCGCTAATGCAGCTTATGCATATTCAACCGACACAAAGTATATTGTTAACGTTGGTAAGCTTGCTGTTTTCGGTGACCTTAACCTTCAGATTCCCGGTCTCACCGTTTATAATGATGTTCTTAAGCCTCTTTTCACAATTCTTGGTGTTGAAAACATTCCTACACTTAAGTCAGGCGCATCAGGTGACGACATAGCAAAGGCTATTATTGAACCCCTTCTCGGTGTTATCGACAGAGTTCTTGCAAACCCCATCAGCGAGGTTCTCTCAATTCTTCCCAACCTTGTTTACTTTGTTTCAATGGACTCTGTTCAGGAAATTCTGAACTCGCTTAATATTTCACTTCATCTTAAGATTGAAGCAGAGGTTGATAAGGATAATTCAGGTACTCTTGTTGACCTTCTCGGTGGTACACTTCTCAGTCTTCTCGGTGATAAGCTTGCTTTTGACGTTGAGCTTAAGATTGCTGATCTTATCGACCTTTACGATATGCTCGGCTTTGAAATCTCCGACTTCAACGAAATTCTTAAGCTTGTTACAGAAGGTATGGGACTTGATCTTCCTCCCATCAAGCAGCAGGAAATCATCTTCTGTTCTGACTGGACAACAAAGAACGGCGCTGTTTATCTTGAAGCTAACAAGGGCGACCTTATGTTCTGGCTTCTTGACTACGTGCTTTCCGCACTTGTTCCCGATGAAAACGGCAACAGCCTTCTTACAGGTCTTCTCGGCACAGACATGGATCCCACAATCGCAGGTATCCTCAACGTTGTTGTAGGTCAGCTCGCTACCGATCCCGAAGGTGCTCTTGCAGCTCTCATCGAAATTCTCAATCCCGCAACCTATGACCTTTCCGAAATGGATTGGGCAGAAAGTAAATTCGCTTACGAAGTAATCGAAGGCACAACATACACAGACATCATCTATCTTGATTATGCAACAGACTGGACACAGGATAAGGCAAACTACGTTGTAGATAACATCGACGAAATCCTTTACACAGTTCTTGACATGCTTGAGGTTGACCTCGGTACAGACGATCTCGGTGCTTATGCACAGGAAATGCTCGGCGGTCTCTTCACAAACGCAAACATCACTGCATTTGTTGAAATGCTCGGCGGTCTCGGCGACAGCCCCAGCGCTATCATCGAAGACATCGTAGCACAGCAGATTGGTATTGATATCGGTTCATGGTTCACAGCATTCGGCTATCTCTTCCCTGCTTCAACATGGGCAGAGGATGCTGAAATCATTCCCGTAGGACACAGAAATTATGTAAATAACTTTGGTGTTGACGGTACAGTAAACGAAGACGGCACAATCACATGGTACTTCAATAAGATGCCTCTTGTTGACGGTGACGCTTACGGCTTCATCGACATTATCGTTCGTCTTCTTGCTCCTGCTTCAGGTATCATCGAATTCCTCTTTGCAGGCGGCGAAATCTCCGCATTTGAGCATGTTGTTAAGCTTCAGGGTTATGAAACCTATGACACAACTCTCGGCATGCTTCTTGATGTTCTCGGTGTTGACAATCTTCCCACACAGGCAGATTACAACGCAAACGCTATGGACGGTCTTGCTCGTACTCTTACTGCAGCTCTTGACTGGTTCTATGCTCTTACAGGTTCTGACGATATGATAGAGCAGGTTCTCGAAATCCTTCCTGACCTCTTCTATTACATCGAATCAAACGGTCTCTCCGTTCTTCTCAAGAACCTTCTTATGCCCGTACTTGTTCTCGTTGATACAATAAGACCCATCCTTGATGTTGACATCAACGGTGTTCTTTCACTTATTGTTTCTGACTTCCTTAACTACGGCACACTCAACATTGATTCTATTCTTGATTATGTTGTAGGCGTTGTTCCTACAGGCGACGATGCTGAATACAAGTACTATTCCATCGACATCAATAACCTCAGACTTTCTGATGTTATCGGTCTTGCTGATACATACCTCGGCACAAACCTTGCAGCAAGCCACCTTGTTGACACTGCTCTTGCAGGTGTATGCTCCGGTATAGTTGACGATGCATTCGGCAAGAAGACAACAGTTACAGCTGCTGACACAATCACTCTTCTTGTTACAGGTCTCCTTGACTGTCTTGCACAGCCCGCTAAGGATGAAACCATGACAAACGGCGATGTAATCTTCGCTCTTATTGCTGAACTTTCAGGTAATCCTGATCTTGCAGGTCTCTATCCCGTAATCGCAGACCTTATCAAGGGCGTTGACGTAGAATACACAGAACCCAACTGGGGCTACATCTACGATGAAAACGGCATGGTTCCCTCAATCAACTACCTTGCATATACAACTGACTGGACAAAGGAAACAGCTGATGCATTCTATGCAGAGCTTGACGGCGTTCTCGAAATGTTCCTTCCCGAGCTTCTTGCTGATATGGGTGCTGAAGATCTCGCAGGTATTGTTGAAGGTCTCCTTACAGACAATGTTTATACAGACGCTATCCTCAATACAATTATTGAAACAGTTGCTAACCTCCTTGTAGCAGTTAACACTTCTCTCTTCACACACATCGACGTTATCCTTGATACAAACATTGCATCCTGGTTTGCAATGTGCGAAGAAGTTGACGGCAAGCTTGTATGCACTAAGAATTGGGGTGTAGATGCAGCTGCAACTGCAGCAGAAAAGAAGGCTGCATTCGTTGCAGGTCTTAAGGAAGTTTTTGCTTCTGTTGACAGCATCCTTTCATTCGTATTCTTTGGTGATAACCTTGAACTCTTCACAGGCAAAGATGGTACAATTATTACCGTAACAGGTATTGAAGGCTATGATCGTGCACTTGTTCCCGTACTTGAAGCACTCGGCGTAGTTCTTCCCACAGCTGAAGAGCTTGAATACAAGACCTCCAATGCTGTTGAAGCTATCCTTGACGGTGTTCTTGAGCTTGTTGACAAAATTTGCGCAAACCCTGTAGAAGAAGTATTCACCCTTCTTCCCAATCTTATCTATTTCATCAATGCAGACGGTGTTAAGAGCTCTGTAAATAACCTTCTTATCCCCGTAAATGAACTCCTTGCAAAGGTATCTCCCATCATCGGTCAGGAGCTTTCAATTGAAGCTCTCATTGGTGACGCACTTCCTCTCGATATCACAGATATCACAACAGACGCTCTTCTTGCTATCGCAGCTGAAAACGGTGTTGTTCTTAAGGCTGAAATGGTTGACATCATTAAGAACCTCTATGTCGGAAATCTTGAAATGTTTGAGTCTGTTAACGGTCTCAACGCTTACAGACTCAATGTTGAAGGCTATGAAGGCGATGTTCTTACTATCATCGTTTCCATCGCAGCAGAACTCTTCCTTACA
>JAZUCC010000017.1:0-116529 GCA_045638965.1 Acutalibacteraceae bacterium
CTTCACCGCTTACAAGAAGCTCATCACATTCAGAGCAGATTGTATCACCTGTATAGCCCGGTACATCTACGTCGGGCTCAATCGCACCTACAACAACAGGAGCATGACCCTTCTCGCCTACTGTCTGCTGTGCTGCAAGAACATCACCGCAAAGACCGCACTTCACACCTGCAGTAAGACCTGTTTCTGTGCATGTGGGAGCAACTGCAGGAATTTCCTCTTCAGCATGGTCACAAATGTATGCATATTTGATGTTATTTGCTATAAGATATTCTTCAACAGCAGATCCCTCATAGCAGTACACTGTATAAGAATCTGTAAAAATCTCTTCAACCAGGTGCTCTTCAAGCTCGTTCACCATGTCACCAAAATCATCAACTGATCCATATTTATTTTCGATGTATTCTAAATCATATATAACATCAAGATAAATATAATCACACAATATTTCTATTATGATATCTTTTTCTTCTCCGACACCGAAATTATGTGAAAAACCAAGCATAGAATCATCAAAATCTGACTGCATACCATAGATTTTTACATCAACAAGAGAAGGCACACAGAAAAATACATCATATCCGATTTCTTTTACAGAACCCGGCAGCTGAAGATGCTCAAGGAACATACAAAATTCAAATGCAGAACTCCCGATAATTTCAAGATTTTCAGAAATTTTAATTTCCTTAATCGACATATTATATGCGAATGCCTCTTTAGCTATTTCAGTTACACTGTCTGCCATAACAACCTTTTCAAGATATAAACCATAACTGAACGCTGATTCCGATATGAGTTTTACACTGTCAGGAATAATATATTCTTTACTTTTATTTGCCGCAGGATACATAATCAAAACTGTTTTATCCTTATTATAGAGAACACCATTTTCATCAGAGCTATAGTTCATATTATCTGAACTGACATTAAATTTCTCTATATTGGAGCTTTCAAAAAAACCGAAATTTTTTACTGAGGCAGGAATATATAATTCTTTTATTCCACTGGCACAGAATACCTCATCCCCGACAAATTCAACACCATCAGGTATTTCAATTGATTTTAATTCGGGACATTTACCAAATGCTTCATATTCAATGGATTTAAGCTTTGAGTTTTCTTCAAACACAACACTGTTCAGAGTCAGGCTATGATAAAAAGCATATTCACAGATTGTTGTTACACCCGAGCCTATTATAACTTTTTTAATATCATCATCAAAAGACTCCCACGGTAAAGCTGAAGAATAATTATAATTGGTCATTTCTCCTGTGCCCGAAATTGTGAGAGTACCCTCATCATCAAATGTCCATGTGAGATTTTCTCCGCAGGTGCCGCTTTCGATTATTTCTGCAGCACTGGCTTCAGGCAGCACATCATTCAGCGAGAACACGGCTGCAAAAATAAGGATTGTTGCAAAAAGTGATAACAGCAGTTTTTTCATTTTCATTTCCTTCTTTCATATTTTTTCTGCTGTAAAAAATATACATCACAAAAAAAACAAATTCAATAATGCCTGTAATCAGCGGTTATTTTTGCGGGCGAACGGTAATAATCGTTGCTTTTCGGTTGTAATAGCAGCAAAAAAGGCTTGATATATATAAGCAAATTCAAAAAAATAACACCCCGCATCATGTCATCTGATGCAGGGTGCTGTTGCTTATTTTTTATCTGAAGAGGTTAAGAAGCTTATTGAAGAAGGTAATGATTGCACGAAGAATATAAGTAACGATATTATCAATACCGACATCAGGCGCTGAATCAACATCAGTAGAATCCTGAATCTCATCATTTTCGTCAATTACAACAAGAACAAAGGCATTGATTCTTCCGTTGGCAACACCCTCACACAGCTCTGTAAAGGACACTGTCACAAGATCCCATATCTCCTCATCAAGAATCTGAACGGCAAGCTTATCATTCGTAAATGAGCTTATTTCAACCCGATCTTCATCTGATACCCATTCCAGATTTCCGTTAAGAAGAGTAAATTCATTGAACATAAGCTCATTCACAACAGGATATCTGCTGCAAAGGGCAACAACAAGATTAAAGAAATCATAGTGTTCAATTGTAACAGGCTTATCAAAGCTTACAATACCATCTTCATAGGTAAATGTTATAAAGTCGTAATTACTTATAATATTTTTATCATTTTCCTTAAAGAACAGTAAATTCTCTGTCTGTGTGCTGAAGGCTGCTTCGCCGAATTCAGCATCGGAATAGCATATTACTGTTTTTAGGTTGTGACAATCTGCAAATGCATTATCCTCAACTGTAATATTGTCGCTTTCAAAAATTATCGATGATATCTCATAGAATTCAGAAAAAGCATTTGCACTGATAAGGGAAATGTCTCTTATAAGAATACAGTCTGTGCTTTCAGCAAAGGCAGCCCACGGACACATATTTTCATTGTCGATAACAGGAAGCTCCGATGTACCAGAAAGAATAAGCACACCATCCTCATAATCAACACTCAAGCCGTCATAAAGTGGAACAAAAGTCTTATTTAAGGAAGAACAGTATTTCTCGGCAGTCGAGGAACGATAGCCGTAAACAGTGTAGCCCGAATTTAAAGGAAGACAATTGGAGCTAAGCACAGCATTGGGATTTACAATTGTTATTTCCTTAATTGAATTTACAGCCTCAAATGCAAGAGTTCCGATTTTTTCAACATTATTCGGCATAATAACAGACTTCAAGGAAACACTTGCAAAGGCATTCTCGCTAATTTCGTTAACAGTATCTGGAATAACAAGAGTATCGCCATTTTTTCCTGTAGGATATTTTACAAGCACAGTCTTATCCTTGTTGTATAAAATATTATCCTCAACACTGAAATAATTATTTTTTTCATTCACAGAAATCGTATTAATACGGCAATTATAAAATGCCCGACCGCCTACATCGGCAAGTCCATTTCCGATAACAATTTCTTTTATTGTGCTTTTCTCAATGCCGAATTTTTCAATAATCTCAACACTGTCTGAAATAACAAGCTTATCAAGAACACATGATGAGCTCATTGCCTTTCTTTTTACTGTTACTACCGTTGCGGGAATAATATATTCCTTTGTATCACTTGCGGCAGGATACGCAATAAGCACTGTTTGTTCTTTATCATACAGTGCATTATATTCATCTGAAGAATAAAACTTATTGCCATTATCAACAGTGTATGCAACCATGCTGCTACAAGAAACAAACGCACCATCACCTATCTCCTCAACAGAAGCAGGTATGGTCACAGAAGCAAGAGCCGTAGCATTTTCAAA
Source organism: Acutalibacteraceae bacterium (assembly GCA_045638965.1). Classification (GTDB taxonomy): domain Bacteria; phylum Bacillota; class Clostridia; order Oscillospirales; family Acutalibacteraceae; genus RUG806. The sequence continues at coordinate 3,279 of JAZUCC010000017.1, forward strand.
GGCAGAGCTTCCTATATTCTTAATACCTTCGGATAAAACAATTGTTTTCAGATTTGAGTTGTTGTAAAATGCTGCCTTTTCTATAGTAAGTACACTTTCAGGTACCACATATTCAACAACATCATTTTTCGGAGGACATAATATCAGCACTGTGCGACTTTTATCAAACAAAATACCGCTATCGTCAGAATAATACTTATTTTCTGCAGAAACATTTATTTTCCTCAATGCATTTGCAGACTCAAACACATCAACGCCAATGCTTTCAACAGTACTGCTTATTGTTATATCTGTAAGTTTGGTACAATACGAAAAAGCACCATCGCCTATTGTCACAACACCTTCGGGAACATCAATTTTAACAAGATTACTACAAGCATAAAAGGCAGATTTCTGAATTTCTGTAAGAGTGTCCGGTAAATCAATTGATGCCAACTTACTGCTTGCGGCAAAGGCACTATTGCCGATTACAGAAAGCTTTTCGTTACAAATAACAGTGGTAAGAGCTTTGCAACTTGCAAATGACGATGAATCTAACACAGTAAGATTTTCAGACAATGTAACAGAAACAAGTTTTTTAGATCTGTAAAAACCTGTTTCGCCCACCGTTTCAACACTGTCGGGAATTGAATATTCTGTCAGTGGACAATTTTCGGGATATTTAATAAGAGTGGTCATTTTCTTATCAAAAAGAACACCGTTCTCATCGGAAGCATATGCCTGATTATCAGAATCAACATAAACTGCTTCAAGTGAATCAGTAAGATAAAAAGCTCTGTTGCTTATTCCAGTTACAGTTGACGGAACATAAACATATTTCAGATTTGTACAATCATAAAAGGCATCAGTTGTGATACTTATCACACCTTCAGGAATAACAACAGATGTTATGCTCTTATTTCCTTTGAATACACTATAGAATCTTGCGACCCGATAGCCGCCAAGAGTCGCCGGAATAACAACATCACCGGTTATTGAGGAATCAATCCCTACAATGCTTACACTGTCTGTGCCTGTTATCTGGTAGCTATAGCCGTTTTCTGTAAATGTCTCTGCCGCATCTGCGGAAAAAAAGCAGACTGCAAGCATGCTGACAACAAGAACTAACAATGACAAAAATTTTACTTTCTTCATAGCAATTTCTCCAAATTTTTTATTATTTGTCTATTATTTTATAGCAAAAATTAATTTTTTTCAACATTTACTGTAATGAACGGTCAAAAAAATACCGTTCACCCGTAAAATCGACCTTCCGTACATGTTTTATTGAAAAAGATTTTACATCTGTGCTATACTGTGGTAAAATAAAAGCTGTGGAGGAAATTTAATTATGAAAATTGCCATATGCGAAGATGAGGCTTATACAATTGACATTATAAAATCCTTTGTTAATGAATTTATGAAGGAAAAGGGCATGACCTATCAGCTCTATGCATTTATGAGTGCAGCTGATTTTTTCGCAGCTGCGGATGATTATGACCTGATTCTGATGGACTACAGCCTGCCTGACGCAACAGGCATGGAGATTTCAAAAAAAATCCGACTCACAAACAAAAGAACCACCATTGTTTTCATAACGGCATACAGTGAATATGTTTTTGAAAGCTTTGAGGTGGATACCTTCAGATATCTGCTGAAGCCTGTTGACAAGACACAGCTTCACAAGATGCTTGATGATTTCATCAATAATTTTGAGCAGTATTCAAGAATTGAGGTTCCGCTCACAAGCGGCGTGACATTCGTCAGCCTGCCTGAAATTATGTACATTGAATCAAACGGTCGCTACACAACTGTAAGACTGAACAGCACCTCCTATCTTTCCACAAAGGCGCTTTCTGTTTTTCAGTCTGAAATAAACAGCTTCAGATTTTTCAGAACACACCGTACCTTCCTTGTAAATATGAAGTATATTGCCGAGGTTGACGGACACATAATCACACTTACAAACGGTGAAAAAATAGAGATATCAAGACGGAATCTCTCAACCTTCAACAAATGCTATATGAATTTCCTGAAATACAGTGATTTATAATTATCGGAAGAGGTGCAATTTTTGTTAAGCATTCTTGATTTTGTTTTATACCTGCTTAAGGATCTGCTTGTAACATCAACACTTGTTATTGCAGTGATATATCTTCTCGGCGGAAGCTTCAGAAAAAATATTGCAGTCCTTACTCTTATACCCGCTTTGCTGACCTGCAGTGCGGCATACGGTATTTTCTTTTTCCCGGGTATTCAGGAAGACAGGCTGATGATGCTTGATATTTTTTCAAGCACTGCTTATCTGTTAAGCGTGGCATTTCTCGTAAACGACATAAAATTAAGCAAGAAAATATGGTTTTCGCTTATATGCATCTGCACAATGGAAATGTTTTTCTCGCTGTTCAGCCCCTATCTGCCCACACATCTTTTTGTTGAAGCTATAGTATATATCATTCTTTACGCCGTAATGCTCGGGGTAATTCTTTTCAATGTAAGAAATTCCGCAGTCAATTTCATGCCGCAGGTTTTTGATGCAATTCCCCGATGGATTCTGGCAGCAGTGCTTTTCTTCGACATGACAGGCTATTACAAAAGCTTCGGAGAATCTTATGTCTGGTATAACATCCTTTACATAATATCAACTATATGCGTAATTATATGTGTATTGTTTTTCATTATCAGAATTTTCTCCCTTACATATCAGCAGAACGAAATTTTAAGACAGTTCAATGAGCAGAAAAGCTTCTCCGAAAAAATGCTGAAGGGTGACGAAAATCTCCGCCGCTTCAGACACGATTACCGCAATCACATGATAGTTATAAATGCTCTTCTTGAAAGCGGAAGCACAGACAGAGCAAGAGAATATATCAACGCAATGAATGCAGATATAAACCATACTCTCAATAAGGTTTCTACAGGTAATTTCGTTGCAGATGCAATTATAAACAACAAAAGCATAATTGCAGCACAGTCGGGAAATAAAATCAGCTTCAGCGGTCAGATTCCAGAAAGAGGCATTGACGATTCCGATATATGTACGATTCTTGCAAATGCCCTTGATAATGCCATTGAAGCCACTGAAAAGCTCGGCACGGAAAGCACAATTTCAGTTGATGCCGCAGTAAGACAGGGCAATTTTATTCTTACCATTACAAATCCTGTTATTGAAAATGTAAAAATAGGCAAAAATAATACAATAAAAACCACAAAGAAAAACCGTAATGAGCATGGCATAGGAACAAAAAATATTACAAAAACCGTCAACAAATACAACGGTGCCTTGATGCTTGAATGTGAAAATAATATTTTCAGCTTCACGGTAAGACTGCACATTGCAAAGGAAAATACAGCAGAATAAGAAAAAAGGTTATGACAGAAAAAGTCATAACCTTTTTATATTATATAGGAGGGTTTATAAAAATTTCTTTTTGATTGCCTTGTGATAGTGTGCGTAAGTGCAGGAGGGTTCCTTGGAAAGAACTGCACTTTCCTTTACCTCGCCGATGAAGAGAATGTGAGAACCGAGGTTCATGGAACTCTTTACCTCACAGCTGAAGAATGCGTTGGTGTTTTCGGTGATGTAGTAAAGGCCGTTAGCACTACGCTTTACTGCGTCAAAACCGTTGAATTTATTAGTATCTCTGCCGCTTTGCATACCGAAGTGCTTAACGGTTTCAAAGGGTAAGGATTCGGTTAAAACGCTTAAATTGAACTTACCTGTCTTTTCAATAATCTCACGGGTGAGATTTCCCATCTGACAGGAAATTGCAATTTTTGTGGGGTCGTTTGCAACCTGGAAGGCGGTGTTTATGATACAGCCGTTGTCCCTTCCCTCTTCGTCTTTCGCAGTCAGGATAAATAAACCGTAGCTCAGGTTAAACAGAGCCGTGGGGTCCTGCTGCGGAGCCCTTCAACCCTTGAAATATCTGTTAAGAAGACCTTCAAATGCCTTACCGTGGCGAGCTTCGTCGCGAGCCATTTCATGAACTGTGTCGTGGATAGCATCGAGTCCCAGCTTCTTTGCAAGTGCTGCAAGCTCGAACTTGCCGTTTGTTGCGCCGTATTCGCAATCAACTCTCCAAGCAAGGTTTTCCTTTGTTGTAGCCTTCATGTTGGGCTCTAATGCTTCACCTAAAAGCTCTGCAAACTTTGCAGCATGCTCTGCTTCTTCGTAAGCTGCCTTTTCCCAGTAGAGACCGATTTCGGGATAGCCCTCACGGTGTGCGATACGAGCCATGCAGAGATACATGCCTACCTCGGAGCATTCGCCGTTGAAATTGGCCATGAGCTGATCGAAAATATACTTCTTATCCTCTGCGCTGATATCGGGGTTATTTGCAACTGTCTTTTCATATATACCATATTCATGCTCTGCAGCAAGCTTCATTTCGCCTGTCTGCTCCTTGAACTTTTCAGCAGGAACCTTGCAAACGGGGCACTGCTCGGGAGCAGCATCGCCTTCATGAACATAACCGCAAACTGAACATACAAACTTCTTTGACATAATAATTACTCCTTATATGTGAATTTTTTAGTTTTCCGCCTTGGAACGATTCTAATTATAATAGAATGATTCTAAAAAGTCAATAGGTTTTCAAAATTTTTTTTGAAATTTTCAAGATTTTTTCTTATACATGTTTAAGTATCCGCATTTGAGGAAAAAATATGGGTGCAACATAAAAAATCAAGGAGTGAGCACCGATGACAATAAAACGGGGGGACATATATTACGCAGACTTAAGTCCTGTGGTAGGAAGTGAGCAGGGAGGAGTACGACCTGTACTTATAGTTCAGAATGATGTGGGCAATAAATATTCCCCCACCGTGATTGCGGCGGCAATTACCAGTCAGAAATACAAGACCTCTCTTCCCACGCACATAAGTGTTAACGGCGGCGACTGCGGTCTTCAGAAGGATTCCATTGTTTTATTGGAGCAGGTAAGAACAATTGACAAAACACGGCTCAAGGAAAGAATGGGAACACTTGATAATGCCGAAATGAGCAAAATCAACAAGGCTCTTTCCGTAAGCTTCGGACTATAAAGATGAAATCAGGAATTCAGAATTCAAAAAAAGGACTGCATCATAAGATACAGTCCGATTTTTTTAATTATTCAGCGTCTGTTGCTTCTGCAGCAGCTGCTTCTTCATTTGCCTTTGCGATGAGCTCGTCAATTGACATGGTTACGGGAGCTGCGTCTGCCTCTTCCTTAACCTCTTCAACTACCTTCTTCTCGGGAGCGGGAAGAAGAGCCTTGATTGAAAGACCGATCTTTCTCTTTTCGGAGTCGATTTCAATGATCTTTACCTTAACTGTTTCGTCAATTGAAAGAACATCCTGGGGCTTTTCAATTCTTTCGTAAGCAATCTGTGAAATATGGATAAGGCCTTCCATTCCGGGGAAGATTTCAGCGAAAGCACCGAATGTTGTAAGCTTTACGATCTTAACATCAGTTTCTGTGCCAACGGGATAGTCTCTCTTGAGGATTTCCCAGGGATTGTCTTCAATTCTCTTGAAGCCGAGAGAAATCTTGCCCTTTTCTCTGTCAAGACCCTTGATGTAAACTTCAACTGTATCGCCGGGGTTTACAACCTCTGAAGGATGCTTGATTCTCTTCCATGAAAGCTCTGTTCTGTGAATCATGCCTGTAACGCCTTCGAAATCAACGAATGCGCCGTAGTCTGTGAGAGACTTTACAACACCTGTGTACTTCTGGCCTTCTTCAGCAGCTGCCCAGAACTTTTCCTTGTTAGCCTTACGTGCAATTGAGTTAGCTTCGCGGATTGAGCCTACAGCTCTTCTGCGGCGTTTGTCAATATCTATAACAACAAAGTTAACGGTCTTGCCTGTCATTTCTTCAAGTCTGCCGCTCTTGGGTACACCTGAAAGAGATGCGGGAACGAAAATTCTTACGCCGTTAACAACAACGATGAGTCCCTTGCTGATAACTTCAACAACGACACCTTCAAGAACCTTTCCTTCCTCATTTGCTGCAACAATTGTATCCCAGTTCTTAACTGCATCATAACGACGCTTTGAAAGCATGATTGTGCCTTCAACATCATTGGTCTTCATGATGATAAGAGTAAGCTCGTCGCCTACCTTGAGTTCTTTCATGGGATCTGCTGTAGGATCTGCACTGTATTCGCCGCTGGGAATGTAGCCTGTCTGCTTTCTTCCGATATCAACCTGGATTTCGTTGGGAGCGATGTGCATTACTACGCCTGTTACTTTCTGATCATTATTCATGCTGTTGAGTGATTCCTCAAGAGCCTGCTCGAAGGACATTTCCTCGGTGTTGTCAACAGTGTTAACCTGTCCCTGGTTTTCTACTGCTGATTCGATGTTTACATTGGACTCGGACATTGTTCTTATTACCTCCTTAATTATACCGTCCGGAGTGGACGCTCCGGCAGTAACTCCGACTGAAGAGACCTTGTCAAAATTAATTCCCGAAAGCTCGGATGCCTCTTCAATAAGATATGTTTTTGTAATTTCACTGCAAAGCTTATAAAGCTTTTCGGTGTTGGAGCTGTTGCGCCCGCCTATTACAATCATCATATCATTCTCCTTGGCAAGGGCTATTGCCTCTTCCTGCCTCAGAGCGGTAGCATTACATATTGTATCAAATATTTTTAAGTTTGTATATAGTATTTTTGCAAAATTTTCACATTTTTTGAATTCTTTTGAGTCAAAAGTTGTCTGAGATACCAAAGAAAATGTGTCGGAATCGGAAAAGTTGTTATTTTTCTTTATTTCCTCAAGCTCACTGCTATCGGAAAAAACAAAGCTTTCGGTATTGCAATAGCTTCTTATACCGATAACCTCGGGATGGTTTTTGTCGCCCGCAATAAGAATCTTATCTCCCGCGGAACTTCTCTTTTCAACAATTGAATGAATTTTTTTAACAAATGGACATGTGGCATCAAAATATTTTATACCGCTGTCCTCAATTTCACCGAGTGTCTCCTTTGTTATGCCGTGAGTACGGATAATGAGAGTATAGCCGTCGCGCACCTCGGGAATATCCTTTGCAACATACACTCCCCTGCTTTCAAGTGACTGCACAAACAAGGGATTGTGAATAAGAGGACCGAGCGTACATGCATTTATACCCTCTTCAATATAGCTTTCAGCCTGCTTTACCGCACGGGCAACACCGAAGCAGAAGCCTGCTGACTTTGCAAGCGTTATTTTCATTTTATAACTTCCTTTGCAAGAGATACTATTTTTCCCACAACCTCGTCAATGGGCATATCGGAGGAATCCACAATAACCGCATCGTCAGCGGGCTTCAGGGGGGCTACCGCACGGTGGGAATCGTTATAGTCGCGCTGCTTTATTTCCTCTAAAAGCTCGTTATAATCCTTGGGAGTACCCTTTTCGATAAGCTCCTTATATCTTCTGTCGGCACGCACCTCGGGGGATGCGGTAAGGAATATTTTAAGCTCGGCATCGGGAAGAATTACAGTGCCTATATCTCTGCCGTCCATAAGGCAGTTGTTTTCACGTGCAAAGCGCTTCTGCATATCAAGCAGGAATGCACGCACCTCGGGAATAGCGGAAACATTTGAAGCCGCCATTGAAGCCTCGGGAAGGCGGATATCACGGCTTACATCCTCGCCGTTCAGAATTACTCTCTGCTCACCGTCAACAAAAGCAAGCTCAAGATTTATCTCCTGAAGCACGGGGATAACATCCTCAGCGCAATCTGTCTTAAGTCCCTTTCTTAAAACAGCAACACCGATTGAACGGTATAATGCGCCTGTATCAATATAGATAAAACCAAGCTCCTTTGCACAACGCTTTGCTACGGAGCTTTTGCCTGCACCTGCAGGACCGTCGATTGCTATATTAATCATACTTATACTCCTTTTTATTTTCCGCTTCCTACACTGTTACCTGCAAGTGCGCCTGTTGAGAAGGCAATCTGCAGATTGTAGCCGCCTGTATATGCATCAACGTCAATTACCTCGCCTGCGAAGTAAAGACCGCGGATTTTCTTACTCTGCATGGTCTTGGGGTCAATCTCCCCTGTCTTTATGCCGCCCGAGGTGATAATTGCTTCATCAATGGGACGGGTGCATTTTATTGTACAGGTAAGATTCTTGAGAAGCCATACAAGATCCTTTCTCATGTCTCTTGTTATTTTGTTTGCACGAAGGTCACTTTCAATACCCGAAAGATATACAATTACGGGAATGAGCTTTCTGGGAAGCAGCTCCTGAAGAGCATTTGCAAGTGCCTTGTTTGAATATTTTGAAAAGTCCTTTATAACTCTTTCGTCAAGCTTTTCTTCGGAAAGGGCGGGCTTCAAGTCAATTGTAAGGTCATATTTTCCGGGAGTAATATCCTTAAGATGTGAGGATGCACTCAATATCATAGGACCCGATACACCGAAATGGGTAAAGAGCATTTCACCGAAATCGGTATATACCTCTTTATATGTATCGGTATCTCTTATGGAGATTGAAACATTCTTAAGGGAAAGTCCCTGAAGCTTCTTTACCCAGCCTTCCTCGGTTTCAAGAGGAACAAGCGAGGGAGTAGGCGGGGTTACGGTATGACCTACACACTCGGAAAGCATATAGCCGTCACCCGTTGAGCCTGTAAGGGGGTATGAGCAACCGCCTGTAGCAACAATTACATCGGGGGCGAAATATTTATTTCCTTTTTCGGTTGTGACACCGCTTATTCCGTTTTCATCGGTTAAGAGTGCCGTGACACGCTCGTCTGTGATAATTTTCGCACCTGCGTTTTTAGCGAAGGCAACAATTGCATCTACAATATCAACCGCCTTGTCCGACTCGGGGAAAACACGGTTGCCTCTTTCTATTTTAAGGGGAACACCCATGCCCTCGAAAAGATCCATTGTATCATAGGGCATAAAGCGGGAGAATGCGCCGTAAAGGAAGCGGGAGTTATTGGGGATTGCCTCCATAAGCTCATTCACAAGTGTACAGGCATTTGTGACATTACATCTGCCCTTGCCTGTTATCATAAGCTTTCTTGCGGGACGGGGATTTCTTTCAAGCACGATAACTGAAAGTCCTCTTTCGGCTGCCTTGCCTGCGGCAATAAGACCTGCAGGACCACCGCCGATTACTATTACATCACTGGTCATAAAAACACCTCAATTAATAATTATACAATATTAATAAAGGTATTGCAACACAAAAAGAAAACCACGGCGTTCACCGTGGTCAGTCTTCATAGTCTTCCTCGTACATCGAAAGGAGCTTTTCAAAGATTTCATCGTCCTCGATTTCAGAGTATCTTTCGGGATTTTTGCCGTCGGACTCGGTAAATTTCATTATGGTTATCATGTCGTCGCCCTCTTCAAGAAGCACGGCATATTCCTGTCCGTCAAGCACAAGCATTTCGAGAAATTCAAAAGCACCCTCATTTTTTCCGTCGGTTAAAATTATTTCTCCGTTTTTTCCTTTATTGATATATTCCATAATGCCACCGTCCTTTTATTTTATAATAGTAAAAGGCACGTGGAATGTCAATAAGGGAATTCGGAATTATGAATTCCCGTTTGTAGGGGACGGCTTCCCAGACGTCCCGCCGTAAATAATAAAAATACAGATGTTATGTCTCGTGGAGGCACATTTACCGTTCTACATAAATACGATATAAATTTTCATTTCACCGCTTGCGGGACGTCTGGGAAGCCGTCCCCTACAGTTGAGGTAAGAAGTAAAAGGTAATAGTGAATAAGTAAAGCTACTGCCTATTGCCTATTGCCTATTGCCTATTGCCTACTGCCTGTTGCCTACTACCTATTACCTATTGCCTAATGCCTATTGCCTACTGCCTAATCCCTAATCCCTAATCCCTATTGCCTATTGCCTAATGCCTAATGCCTATTGCCTATTGCCTACTGCCTAATCCCTAATCCCTACTCCCTACTCCCTATTGCCTACTGCCTATTGCCTAATGCCTATTGCCTGCTGCCTGCTGCTCCGCTGATTTTTATATTCTCATATTTCCCCGTGCAGACCTCGTTTACCACATCGGAAATTGTAAGCACATTCATATCCGTAAGTGCGGCGCTGGGAACAACAACCTCAACGGTGTTGCTTGAAATTACCGCAACACAGTCACTGCCTGTTTTACCCGTTACAAGGCTTTCAATGTCACTTTCCATTCTGATAATTCCCGAAAGCTCCTCTATTGCCTTTGCTGTGGAAACGGATGCCTCTGATTCGGTGGCTGATGCCATTACCGATTGCAATTCGTCCATTGCCTCGGCATGGGCAGTATCACGGCTCAGTCTTATTTCCGAAAAGCTTACGGAATCTTCCTGTGTTCCCACAAGCTGTGCCTGACCGTCAGCAACCTCAATTGTATCACCGTCGGCAGAGGCTGCTCCCTCGGGATAAAGCCGGGTGTTGTCGGATGTATAATACCAGTTTACAAATACCGCAAGTCCGAGTGCCACCACCAAAGCGGCGAGAACTATCTGTTTTTTACCTAAAAGCACATGCATAAATTATTCCTCCGTTTATTCTTTCATTGCTGTTACCCATATTCTGTTCACGGGGATGCCCAATGCGGCACTTGTAAGCCTTATAAGCTCCTGCTTCACTGAAGCTGATTCACCGCCGTCACAGGTGATACCCACACCGCGTATCACGGGAGATGTGATTTTCAGCACAAGCCCGTCGGAATCCCCCGATTGCTCAATAAGAACATATTCACCCTTATAGCTTTCTTCGTTCTCACCGCTTTCACTTTCAGTATTTATTGCAACTGTTTTTTCATAAAGGCTGTCAACAGTTACCATAACCCTTACCCTGCCCGCTCCCTCAACGCTTTTAAGAAGAAGTGTGAGCCGCTCTTCAATTTCAGACTCTGTCTGATTCACTGCACAGGAATCCGTGGAAGCGCTTTCCGCAGTTTCCCCGGTTCCCGAAAAAAGAATAAGAAGCATGCCGAAAATTCCCATTGCAAGAAGCACAAAAAGCTTTTTATCCTTTTTCAGCCTTTCACCGAATGCTTTTATATTTTTATTCACCTGTCAGCTCCACCCTGATATCGGGAAAAATTCCCAGCCTTTCATATATCGTCTTCGTGATATTCTCTTCAAATTGAGGAGTTGCGGAAAATATCAGCCTTACATATTCAATGTTTATGCCGTAATCTTCACCGATATTAATAAAAATTTCCGTTTCATAAGGCACTGATGTAAATTGCCTTACACAATCACTTATTATTTTTTCAATTTCATCTCTTGCCGAGTCTTCAATAACACTGCCGTAATCCGAAGTCGCGGGAGGCTCGGAAAAGCTGAATTGCGCTCCCGAAAGGGCTTCATATATTTTAAGCACGGGTGAAAGCAATGTGCATACAAGCACAATACTTATTACCGATTTTGCCGCCCGTGACACTGCCCCCGAGGGCAGTAAAAAGCAATATATTAGACTGCCCGCACTTACAAAAAGCATTAAAAGTCCCCATGATTTTATTTCTTCCATGTCAGCTCCTGCTTATGGTGATTATTATTGCAATACTTATTATAAAAACAAAGGAAACAAAGCACAGCGCACCTGCAATAAGGGAAAGCACCCCCGAAAGATCCGATGAAAAGCTCTTCATTTCACTGCAATCTGAAATATCCGCCGTAATGCTTACCGCATAAAGCATCCCCTTCCACACAAGAATGCTTATCAAAGCGGGAAGATTTATTACAATCACACCTGCAATTCCGATAACGCCCACGGTGTTTTTAATAAGACCGAGACCTGCCACAACACTGTTAAGGGCTTCACCTATGGCAGAGCCTACCACAGGCACGGAATTTCCGATAAGAAAGCGAAGTCCTCTTATTGTAACGGAATCAGCCGCTCCCGATATCACTCCCCTTATTGAAAGCACCGCAACGAATATGCCCGCGGTGAAAGCCATAAACAGGGTCACCGCCTTTGTTATCACCCGACAGATGCTGTCAAGCTTCATAAAGGGATTTATTGCACTTGCACAGTAAATACACATAAGCACCGAGGAAAGAGCAGGTACAATACCTTCAAAAGCCATGGAAACCGCCTCGGCAAAGGAAAAAACCACTGAATTGAAGCTCAATGCAAGAGCGGGATTTCCCGAAAAAGCCACAACACCGCCGAAAACGGGAATAAGCACAAGCATGAAATCCCGTGTTACAAGAAGCGACGAGCAGCACTCGGAAAATATTTCCCCCGTGAAGCTTACGGTAAGATACATTACGGTCATAAGTGCCACACTCTTTGCCATGAAGAATATCCCCGTTTTATCGGAAGTAAAGGCACTTATAAGTGAACAAACAAGCACAAGAGCTACTGCAACTGTGCCCTTCCCCAAAAGCACGGAAAGTCCGTCGGTAAAAAGCTTTTTTACGGCAGAAAGCGCCCTTTCGGGAGTGATATCCCATACCGCCTCGCCATCAGAAAAGGAAATGCCGAAATCCTCAAGAAGCTGCAAGGAGGAGGAATCAAAAAACTCAAAAAGCCCGGCGACATTGCTGTCCGAGGCACGGGCTGTGACAGAAAAAGGGAAAAGCAATATTAATGTTATAATTATTATATATATCCTTTTCATATACTCCTTACCATTTCAGTAACAAGCTCGGTAAAGCCCTTTATCACAGGAAGACTCACCGCAACAATAATCACCTTCCCCGAAAATTCAAGCCTTGTTGCGGCGGAGGTATTGCCCGAATCACGGCACATATCCGAAAGCACCTGTGTCACAAGGGAGATACCCAGTACCTTTATCAGCACGCTTACATATTCCGAGGAAATTTTTCCTATACCCGCAAGGGAGGAAAATGCGGAAAGTGAGCCTCTTATTTCATCACCGATAATAAAGATAAGAACTGCGGCTGCGGCAAGCTGGGATAGAGGTGCATATTCGGGCTTATACTGCTTTATCAGCGTATATACAAGCATCTCACAAAGGACTGTCCCCGCTATTTTCAGCATCACAGGTCAAACACACTCCTGACATAGGAAAACATTGTTCCCACATAGGGCAGTACCATCATTATGACAATTATAAGCCCCGCAAGGGTGGTTATCATTGTGTATTCCTCTCTGCCCGAGCGGGTAAGCACCTGATTGAGCACCGCAACAATAAGCCCCACTGCGGCTACCTTGAAAATTATTTCAATATCCGTAATTTTTCCTCCTTACATAAATATAAAAAACACTGCAGCCCCCGCAAGAATACCTGAGCAGACAATACCCTCACGGGTTTTCTCCCAGCTTTTTCTCTGCATTGCCGCCTTTTCGGTGAAAATTTCACTATAGTGCCTGCAGCTTTCAAGAAACTCCTCCTTCGATTGCCTGCCGAAGGAATTTCCGAACTGCACAAGAAGCTGTATTACTTCCCTATCGGCAACACCCGAATCGGAACAGGTGACGGCTTCTTTCCATATTTCTCTTATGTTATCGCCCTCTGAAAGCCCCTTTGCAGCATTAGATAAAAAAGAAAGCCTTCCGAATTCCTCCCTGCGGGAAAGAAGCGAGAGCACCTCACAGGCAGAATATGAGCCTGTTTTACAAAGCCTTGCCGTCTCGGAAAAGAACAGGGCAATATTTTTCAGAAGCTCTGCCTTCCTTTTAGGAATTGCCGACAGATATATCCCCGTAAGGGCTATTGCAAGGGAAATTACCGTAAGACCTGCTGATTTCACGCGCCACCTCGTCATAAGAATAAATTCTGCTGACTTCCCCCGCTTTTTCAGAAGAAAGCACGGCAACTCTGTCAAAAACACTTTCATTGAACATAAGCCTGAACTGACCTCTTCTTATAAGCGAGCCGAGGCTTCCTGCGTGAATTGAGCAGATAAAACGAACTCCGCAATGAAGCCCCTCAAGAAGACTTTCACTTTCCTGCCGTGAGCCTATTTCGTCACAGATGATATATTCGGGGGAAAGCACACGCACGGCATGGGAAATTGCCTGCGCCTTGCTTTTTCCCCTTACGGCATCAATTGTTGCACCAGAAGAAATATCCCTGTAAAGCTCGTTTCGCTCGTCAATAAGGCAGACCTTATTATATTTTCCCTTTTTCCCGCTTCCGAGATATTCGGCAATACCGCGAAGAAGTGTTGTTTTTCCGCTTGCAGGCGCACCCGCAATTAAAAGACCTGCTTCAAAATCAAGAAGCCTTCTGTAGTCAACCGTGGGATGGACCTTACCCGTATAAGGTATTCTTATACAAAGCGAGATTATTTTCCCCACACCCATGCTTTCATCCTCACCGTCACAGGCAAGTCCCATTCTTATGCCTGCGCCGTAGGTTATGTAGCCCTGTGCTACCTCCTTTTCCCTGGAAAAGCCCGAATAGCCGAGAGCACGCTCAACAATTTCCTCAAGCTCCTGCCGTCGTGGGACAAGAGCGGCAGAAGTAAGGGCAGTGCTTAAGCTTCCCTCACGGTCAACAAAACGGATACCGCAAGGGGTATAAAGATATACACATCCCTCGCAAATCAGCCTGATTTCATATATATCCCCGAAAATATTCACCGCCTTATGAAGTGGCTTTTTCAATCTGTCGGGAAAAACGGACAATGCATTTTCATGTATTTTCATTTTCTCACCTTCAATACATCCTATGCACACTTGTCCCGCAATATTACCGCAAAAAATGTACACATAAGAAAACCCATCGGAAAGAAAATCCTCCCGACGGGTAAAAAAATATCCGTCCCTTATAAAAAGGAACGGATAAAATTCTATCAGTATCAGAGCTTGGGCTGTGCCGCATACACAACAACAATGCTACGGTAGATATATGAGCCTGAAGGAAGGTCCTGTCTGTAGCAGTATGAGCCTGTTTCCTTATCATACATATATCTTCTTTCCTCGACCTTTGCAACCTCGGAGCCTGAGGATGCGTCAATAAGACTGCCTTCGGTGCAGATGAATGTGCCGTCGGGAAGTATTTTTATAATCTGTGCGGTGTGGTCAATTGTGGGGTATCCCTCCACAAAGGTCTTTGACTTGTTGCTTATAAAAAGTATATCGCCGATGCGGGGAGTATAATTCGCACGGTCCTCGTCGGAGTGCAGATAAACCTTATTTTCAACTATATCATCGTAGTAATCATAAAGGAAATAGGAATCTGCCGCTGCGGGAGTCTTGATATAGTAGTCAGCAAGAAGTGAGGGAACCTGTACGGGACACTCAAAGGCAATCTTTTCAGATGCCATCCACTGTAAGCCCTCGGGAAGAATATTCTTAAGCATTTTTACTGTGGAATCAAGTGAATATGAAGTAGGTGCAAGACGGTCAATATCGGGCTTGCTGTAGCCTGCTGCTTCAAGTGCGGGACGGAATACCTTGTTAATAGTGTAATATGCACACCATTTCTGGAAATTCTTAAGAAGCGGCCATAAAAGACTGCTGTCATCCATAATTGCAAGATGTCCGCCGAGCTGCGCATGACCGATGTCATATACCTTTTCATATAAGAGCTGCTCTCTTGCAGAGGGAACATAAACGGGCTTCTGTACAGGTGTCTGCACATCGGAAGAGCCTGTATTGTCCGATTCCTCAACGGGAAGACCGACGGAAACCCGGAGAATTGCTCTTGCGTCGGCTGCCTGAACAGTACCGTTGCCGTCATAGTCGGCAAGAGGCTTCTTCTCATCGGTAAGTGCATCAAGACCTACTGCAAGACGGAGTGCCTCTCGTGCATCGGCAGCAGTGATTGTGCCGTCACCGTCAACATCACCCTTTTCGGCAGCCATGGCAAAAACCGAGCCTGTCATAAATATTGAAATTGCAAGAATAAGTGCTAAAAATCTTTTCATTTTCTCGTTCACCGTAAAAAATTAAATTATATAACAAAATTATATCACAATTAAAATGCGTATGCAATAACAAAACCGCCGAAACACAAGGTATATTAAGGTAAAATATTATACATTATATCAATATTTCAGTCTGCATAAAGACATGCTTCGCTTGTAAGTATTTCACCTACATTATTAAACACATATTTTGGTCTGTAAGGGAAATTTGCGATATTTTCGAGGCTTGTAACACCGCTTAAAACAAGAACGGTATCAACATTTGATTCGATACCCGCAATAATATCGGTATCCATTCTGTCGCCCACGAATGCAATATCCCCGCTGTGACAGCCAAGCTTACGAAGACCGTGACGCAGCATAAGAGGGTTGGGCTTGCCGATAAAATATGCCTTTTTGCCTGTAGAAATTTCAATGGGAGCAACAAGTGAGCCTGTTGCGGGCATAATCCCTCTTTCGGTGGGGCCTGTGATATCCGGGTTTGTACCGATAAGCTTTGCGCCCTTAAGCACAAGCTCAATAGCCTTTTCGATTTTTTCAAAGTTATAGCTTCTTGACTCGCCCACTACAACATAGTCGGGGTTTACATCATTCATGTAAATTCCCTGATCATATAAAGCCTTTGAAAGCGCCCCCTCACCGATAACATAAGCAGTACAGCCGGGCTTCTGTGAAGAAAGGAATGCCGCAGTTGCCATGGCACTTGTATAGAAATGGTCAGCGGAAACATCAAGTCCCATTCTTGCAAGCTTCATGCTCAATTCATGGGGTGTTCTTTCGGGAGAGTTTGTAAGGAAAACGAATTTCTTATCGTTTTCAATCATCCAGTTCACAAATTCCTTTACCCCGTCAAGAATTTTGTTGCCGTGATATATAACACCGTCCATATCACATATAAAGCCATGCTTTTCCATCAATACCTTCATATTAAAACCTCCGTTCATTAAAATAATATTAAAATAATTATTTTCGTTTGTCAATAGCCACAGTATTTCCCATTACATTTTGCAGGGATGCCGTCCCCTACAAAATTTCCGTTTGCGGAAATTTTACCTCTTCATTATTCACTCTTACTTCTTACCTTGCCGAAGGCTGCCGTCCTCTACAATAAAAAAATACATCTCCCCCGAAGGGAAGATGTAAATTTCAATTTATGAGCGGATTTCTGCGCCGAGAGTCTTTGTAAGCTTCTTGAGCGCAGACTTTGCTGCTGCTTCAATTTCGTCACCTGTTAAGGTCTTATCGGAAGAGCCGATTACAAGGCGGATTGTAACAGACTTCTTACCCTGAGGAATCTGCTTGCCCTTATATTCATCAACGAACTGAACATCACGCACAAGGCTGTCATCGCTCTTTTTAGCCATAACTGCGCCGTAGATATCCTCCCACTTTACCATTGAATCAACAAGGAAGGAAAGGTCATATTCATTCATGGGGAATTCCGGAATATGAACAAAGCGGTTTGTTCTTGACTTGAAGGGAACAAGGCTTTCCATGTCCATTTCAACAAGAACTGCAGTTGTAACCTTGATGCCGCAGTCTGTCTTTGCCTTATGTGAAAGAAGAGCAAGATCACCGATTTTATTTTCGCCGAGATAGATATTGAGCCATACGGTATCGTCTGCCCAGTAGGGCTTCTGAACCTTACGGAAGGTGAATTCCTCCATATGTGTGTAGCGGGGCATCATACCGATTACACCCTTTGCGGTTCTGAAAAGCTCATTTACCTTATCGGGTGAGCCTACGAATGCACAGCCGAGGTGTCTTCTTTCATAGGGAAGAGCCTCTTTTTCATCGTAGATGCAGTTGAATTCAGAGCTACGGAAGATTTTTGCCTCTTCAAAAATTGCAAATTCAGGGAAATTACGCTCATTCTTTACAATAGCCTTACAGATATTGGGAAGAAGAGTTGAGCGGACATATCTCTCTGTGGGTGAGGGAGGAGTGGAAAGACTGAATACATCGTTTGTATCGGGAAGAAGTGCGTTTACGAATGTATCTGTCATCCAGGGATATGTGAAGATTTCCTGCATATTGCAGCGGAAAGCAAGATATTCCTTGATTTTTCTTACAAGGTCAACATCAAGCTGATTTACAGCACCGTCGAAGGTGGTTGTGATTGATGTGGGCTGGAAGTTTTCGTAGCCGTACATACGGGCAACCTCTTCCATGATGTCAGCCTTGATGGAAACATCACCTGTTGAACGCCATGTGGGAACAACAATGTGCATACCTGTTTCCGAGAAGCTTACCTCATAGCCCATGCTGCCGAGCTTACGGGAAACTACCTCCTGAGGAATTCTCATGCCGAGACGCTTGTCAAGCCACTCAAATTCAACGTCGATTTCCTTCTTAACGAGCTTATTGGGATAGAGATCCTTGAAAGCAGTTACTGCCATTTCGGGATAAAGCTCCTTGAAAAGCTCAATTGAAAGTGAAAGTGCAAGGTCGCATCTTTCGGGGTCAATTGCCTTTTCGTATCTTGCGGAAGCCTCTGTTCTGTTATCGTAACGAAGAGCAGCTCTTCTTACACCGTGAGAGTTGAAGTTAGCAACCTCAAGGATAACGCTTTCGGTTTCGGGAAGAACGGAATCCTTTGCACCGCCCATAACACCTGCAAGTGCTACTGCACCCTGGGCATCTGCAATTACAAGGTCGTCTGCACAAAGCTCAATTTCCTTATCGTTGAGAAGCTGAAGCTTTTCGCTGTCCTTTGCGTGTCTTACCTCGATGTGGTCGATAATGTGGTTGGAATCGAACACATGAGTGGGCTGACCTGTTGCGAGCATTACATAGTTTGTAATGTCAACAAGAGCATTTATGGGACGAAGACCTACTCTCCACAGACGGCTGCGCATACAGAAAGGTGCTTCCTTTACTGAAAGATTTTCAATTTTAGCACCGATATAACGGGGACATCTGTCTGTATCTTCGATTCTTACGTCGTATTCAACGTCTGTTTCAGGAACATATTTTTCAATATTCTTAAGGGGAAGATCATAGAGCGCTGCAAGCTCTCTTGCGATACCGTAATGACCCCACAGGTCAGGACGGTTTGTCATAGACTTGTTGTCTATTTCAAGAATCATATCGTCAAGGTCGAGTGCATCTGCAAGGCTTGTACCTGCCGCAACATCAAGGTATGTAATATCCATGATAGCATGGTCATCGTCTGTGGGGAAAAGGTCTGCAAGACCTACCTCAACTGCTGCACAGATCATACCGAAGGATGCAACACCGCGGAGCTTTGTATTCTTGATTTCAACGGGCTCCCCTTCACCGTGCCAACGGACCATAGCACCGGGACATGCAACAACAACCTTCATGCCTGCTTCAAGGTTTGAGCCGCCGCAAACGATTTCCTTGATTTCGTCTGCACCGATATCTACCTTACATACACGGAGCTTGTCTGCATTGGGATGAGGAAGAACCTCTGTTATAATACCGACGATAATGCCGTCAAACTGCTTTTTAAGATCGTGGACACCCTCTACCTCAACGGTTGACATTGTAAGGTCGAAGGCAAGCTGTGCCATATCCATATCATCGGGAAGATTTACATAATCCTTAATCCAATTGAGAGATAATTTCATTTTCTGTTTTCCTCCTTATTTGAACTGTGTGAGGAATCTTAAATCGGTGCTGTGGAAAAGACGGACATCGTCAACGCCGTAGCGCATCATAACAAGTCTGTCGAGACCGATGTTCACATAGAAGCCTGTATATTCCTCGGGGTCAACACCTGCTGCCTTGAGTACATTGGGATGAGGTGTGCCGCCGGGCATGATTTCAATCCAGCCTACGTGCTTACAAACGCTGCAGCCCTTACCGCCGCATACGAGACAGCCCATGTCGATTTCAAAGCCGGGCTCAACAAAGGGGAAGAAGCCTGCTCTCATTCTTACGGGAACATCCTGACCGAACACCTTGGAAAGTATGCTCTTTATCATAACCTTACCTGCGGTGTAGGTGAAATCCTTATCAACGATAAGTGCTTCATACTGGAAGAATGCTCTTTCGTGACGTGCGTCGGTGGTTTCATTTCTGTAAACACGACCGGGATATACAAAGCGGTAGGGAGGCTTATGTGTCTGCATATATCTTACAGAGTCACCTGTAAGGTGGGGACGAAGGCAGAGCTTTTCGTTTGCTTCGCCTGAATCATGCCCCTCAAGCCAATATGTATCCATGCTTTCACGTGCGGGATGGTTGGGAGGGAAATTAAGGTTATCGAATGCAAAATATTCACTTGTGATTTCGGGGCCTGAAAATACCTCGAAGCCCATTGAACGGAATGCATCGTTAAGGTCATAGCACATCTGTGTAATGGGGTGAAGACCGCCGATTCTGGGCTGAAGTCCGGGAACGGAGCAGTCGAAATCAGGGGAAATAGCAAAAGCCTTGTTCTTTATTTCCTCTCTTCTTGCATCAATAAGCTCACCGAGAGCATTTTTAACCTGATTTACAGCCTTACCCATTTCAGGGCGGAGGCTTACATCAAGCTTGGGGATTTCCTTCATAAGAACGGTTACGAGACCTTCCTTGCCGAGGTATTTGCCCTTGACAACCTGAAGCTCGTTTTCGGAGCCTGCGGCATTGATTTCAGCAGTGCCTTCAAGCAGTAAAGCATCTAATTTTTCTTTCATTTTTTATTCCTCATTCCTTTTTTCGGATTAGAATGCATTAATAAACGAATTATATCACAATATGTTTTTTAATGCAAGAATAAATATATGTAAACATATAAAAAAAAGAGCACACATCACGGGGATGTATGCTCGCATAAATCAGTCGTATAAGCCCTTATCAATCATTTCCTCGATTGCAGCCACAACATTGGGCTTATCCTCTTTATATGTAACGCCGTACCACTTATCCTCGGCGGGAAGAACCTTTACCTTCTTTGTTCCGCTTTCAATAAGCTCGGTTACGATAAGAGGAAGGAAATATTCCTTCTTTGCCTCGTTTATATTCTCCTTGAGGAATTCAGTGAAGCCCTTTTCAAGATAGGTGAAAAGGTCGGGACGGAAGCCCCAGAGATTCATTGAAACAAGAGTATCGGGAGAAAGCTGCTCCCAGGTCTCTCCGTCGTCCTCTGTGAACTGACAGTCGTTGTTGATTTTTGTTCTTTCCGTAACAACGGTAAGATAGCCGTCGTCGGTTTCACACACACCGCGTGCTACCGTGCCGTTTTCGGTAAGAGTATTCCTGAGACGGAATCCTGCCATGCAGTAGTCATCATCCGTGCTTGTAAGATAGTTATATACTGTTGTGAATGCGCTTCTGCCGTAGAAATCGTCGGCATTTACAACCGCAAAGGGCTCATTGATAGCATCCTTGCAGCATAAAATTGCGTGGGCTGTTCCCCAGGGCTTTTCTCTTGTTTCGGGACAAACGAAGCCGTCGGGAAGCTTATAAAGCTCCTGATAAACATATTCAACATCAATGATTTTTTCAATACGCTTACCGACAATATTTATGAAATCCTCGGCAATAGCCTCCTTGATAACGAAAACTATTTTATTGAAGCCTGCTTTTTTAGCATCATAAACAGAAAAATCGAGAAGAACTCTGCCGTCACGGGAAATAGGCTCCATCTGCTTGAGACCGCCGAAGCGGCTGCCCATGCCCGCTGCCATTACTACAAGTGTTGCATTTTTTGACATAATACTACCCTCTTTTATATTATTACATACAGTATATTATATTAACTGAAAATAAGCAAGTACATTTTTATTTTGTGAATGTGATATAAAGCATCTGTCCTGATTCAATTTTTTCGGGAAGAGAAATTTCAACCCATTCGCATTCCTCGTTAACAGTCCTGCACTTATCCACACTGTACTCCCCTGTCTTCAGCTTAAGTGCTCTGTCATATTTCTCGGAAATATTGGAAACTAAAAGCGCCTTTCCGTTTTCGCCTGTCGCTGCAAGAGCATAAAGGTCTGTGGGAAGTGACTTATTCTTTATCAGTGCCTGACTGCCGAGCTCATACATCTGACCGAATGCAAGGAAGCCATAGTAG
Source organism: Acutalibacteraceae bacterium (assembly GCA_045638965.1). Classification (GTDB taxonomy): domain Bacteria; phylum Bacillota; class Clostridia; order Oscillospirales; family Acutalibacteraceae; genus RUG806. The sequence goes on from JAZUCC010000017.1 coordinate 25,086, forward strand.
GCTGATGAAGGGGATTTATCCCTTAAGAACATGCCTGCGTGAACGGATTCGGGCCAGTAGTTTGCGCAGTAGTAATGCGCCATATCAAGACCCTCATTCTGGAACATAATGAGCATGGAGGTCTGATTTGCACCGTAGCGACGGTCAATAAGGTCGTTTTCCATGGGATTGAAGTTCCACTCGTCAACAATAATTTCCGCATCAGCGTAGCCCGCATCGGCAAGCTTTTCTCTTACATAGCCGATATACTGCTGATTCTTCCATGTGGTTGTGTAGCTGTGCCATGTAAAGAAATCCATGGGAGTGTTGTTTTCCTTGATATAAGAAAGGAAATCCTCAAAAAATGTGATGAAATACTGATTCTGTGAGCTTGAGCCCGTGTTTACTGCGTTTGTTTTTGTAAGTGCATAGAAGCCGCAGGAGCCGTAGCCGCCGATTTTAAGCTCGGGGAATCTGCTCTTGAGATATTTAGCGGTGACATCATAAAGGCGGTAGAATTCCTCGGGTGTACCCTGCCAGAAATTGTTTACGGTGGGGTCAGGCTGACAGTCGGGCTCGTTATAGATTTCCCAGTATTCAATATTGTAATTGTAGCCGTCTGCCCATCCCTCGTTATAGTGAAGAATTATGTGCTCACAAATCTCGGCCCACTTCTGAAAATCAGCAGGAGGCTGAAGATGCTCACGGGATTTTTCGGGGTCGCTCCAGCTGATACCGAAGCGGAAAAAGGGCTCCATGCCTGCATCAACAATTGCGGCAAGCACCTTGTCGCTTTCAGTAAAATCATACGCAGTCTCGTCGTTTACATCCCTTGAAAAATCGGGGAAAATACGGTGGATATCCGTAACATTTATATCGTGAGTTCTGCATGAAGTCATATTGGCTTCAGTATAATAAGCATTCATTTCACTTCCGATTTCATAATCGGACATTCTGCCGATATTGTGCACGGGAAGCATCTCCCCTACCACAGTATCAAAATCAATTTCAATAGCCTTTGGACTTAAAACAAAGGCTGTCACTGCAAGCACTGCTGCAAGAAGCACCGCAACTGCGGCAATTATTTTTTTAGCCATATTTTCTCCTCCGAAAAAACATTATCCGTGACCTTTTAGCTTTCCCCGTAAAAGCCCGCTTGTCATATAAATTTTAACATATTGATTTATTAAAAAGCAAGTGAATATTTTTGTCTCCGGAATTTTTCCGAAAGTGCAAAAAATCATCTTAAAATAATTGACAAAGGGCAAGCACATGTATAAAATATACAGGTAAAAGTTTAAGCAAACGACCCGCTGCAGCCTGATAAGTCTGCAGCCTCATGTATTTAGTAGAAGGTAAAGAAATGAAGCATCTGTTTATTGTAAACCCAGTATGCGGCAAGGGAATGGACTGCAAAAAATTCTCCGACAGCATCACACAGACAATGTCCGCAATGGGTATAGAAAATTACGAAATTTATATCACATCAGCCCCCATGGACGGCTATGAATATGCAAAAAAGGAAGTGGAAAAGGGCGCGCACATCCGTGTTTATGCCTGCGGCGGTGACGGAACTCTTTACGAGGTAGTCAATGCCTGCGCATGCCACGGAAATGCAGAGGTTGCGGCAATACCGCTGGGCAGCGGCAACGACTTTATCCGTATTTTCGGTGACAAGGAAAAGCTTCGGAGCATTGCAGACCATGTAAACGGTACGGTTATGGATTTTGACCTTATAAAATGCGGTGACAGGTATGCAATAAATCAATGCTCAATGGGTCTTGATGCAGAGGTCTGTGCAAAACAGTCCGACTTCAAGAAGATCCCCTTCCTTTCAGGTGAGGCAGCCTATACCGCAGCACTTCTCTATTGCTTCATTGGAAGAATGAAGAGCCGCTTCACAATTCAGATTGACGACGGTGAGCCCTTCACAAGCGATGTTCTTTTCTGTGTAGCGGGAAATTCCCGTTGGTACGGCGGCGGCTATATGGCGGCTCCCAAGGCACTAACCTATGACGGACTTCTTGACTTCATAATCGTAAAGAAGGACTGCACAAGACTTAAGCTTCTCTCACTTATAAATCCCTACAAAAAGGGACAGCACCTTGACTGGGAAAGAACAATTTTCAGAAGAGGTAAAAAGGTTCATATCACAAGCGAAAAGCCTGCTGCAATGAACGTTGACGGTGAAGCGGAATATGTGACAGAATGTACCTTTGAAATTATTGAAAAGGGAATTAAATTCGCAGTTCCGTCCTGCTCTGATTTTCTGCAGAGAGTAAAGAACGGAACAGTATAAAAAGCTATGACATACAAAAACAGGTGTATCCATTACGGATGCACCTGTTGTTTTTTTTCGGCGGACTGTTTTCTTAACGCTCCTTACCCTCTTAGGCTTCAAGTCCCGTATTTTTCATACAAAAAAATAAAGGACTCACACTGAAGTGTAAGTCCTTTATCTGGTGCGAGAGACGGGACTTGAACCCGTACGGGATTACCACACGCCCCTCAAACGTGCGCGTCTGCCGATTCCGCCACTCTCGCATTCCGTTTGGAACAGTTGGAATTATATCACTACATAAACCAAAAGTCAAGCCTTTTTTTATAAAAATTTCAATTATTTTTTTATTCTATTAAAATGGCGTAATTTGTATAAAAATATCACATTCCGACAGACTCACAGGCGGCATTCTAACCCTTTTCCGGGGGCTATGAAAGTCTTTTATTCCGCATAAAGCTTTTTCCGTGAAAAAAAATTTTTTCCTGCTGCATTAAAATTTATCGGCACATATCCCGCTTATAAAAAACTGCCCCCGAAAAACGGAGGCAGCGGACATTTATCAGCCGATATTGAACAGCTTGAGGAATACTGCGAAGAAGGACTTAAAGAATCTGATGAAGAGTGAAAGGAAGCTTTCCTTTGCAACATTATCCTTTCCTTCAACGGGGGTAAGCTCTGCGCCGTCAACATTTGCATCAAGATACTGGGGATATGCTTCATTTGTAAATACAGTCATATCAACAGTTGTGAAGATTGTTTCGATAAGAGCATCAATGCTTGCGGGGAAATGGTCATGGTAGCTGTTCTTGATAAACCATGTCTTTTCGGGAAGAAGTGCAGTTGAAGCATCAATCTTTTCATCGGGAGAAAGATATTTCTTGTCCTCCTCGCTCATACCCGCAATATACTTTTCGGAAAGAACCTCACCGAAATCGGCAGTTGTTGCGCCGAAGGAGGTAAGATATGTTTCTGCAGTACCGTCTGAGGTATTTGCACAATCTGTGAAGATGGGCATTACGGGAATATTGTATTTTGAAATAACACTGATATCAATGTACTGTGACATTTCCTTTGTTGTTTCTCTTGCATTTACCATAACATTGTCATGATAGGAGCGTGCCTTTGCGATTGTGCCTGCATATTCCTGCTTAAGCTCGGGAGTGTTATATACGAATGCAAGTGCATCCTCAAGATATTCATCGGGAACCATAGCCCAGAATGAGGGGAAGGAGCCGTAGCTGCGTCTTATAAGACGGGGAACAAGATTATCCTTGATAGCATCAACGAAAGCCTGAACGGTAAGAACGGGGAGATTGAGAAGCTTTACCTGCTCGAGAACAGTTACCATAACTGTAAGGAATTCCTTAATGACAGGATCCTCGATAAGCTCCTTATACTTCATATATTCATCAAGGAATACATCAAGCTTTTCAACATCAATATTGATATCACCTGCAAAAAGAGCACCTATCATATTGATGCCCTCTGTTGAGGGGATGAACATTACGATTTCATTTACCTTTGCCTTTGCTTCCTCGGAGAAGTTCTCGAGATAAGCGGAAACAACATTACCGCCGAGGCAACGGCCGACAATGTTTACCTTCTTTGCACCTGTGTTGCGAAGCATAGTATCGATGAATGCATCAAGCTCTTCAGCGGAATATTCGGGAGAAAGTCTCCAGTCATAGGGGAAGGTTTCTTCACCCGCACTGAATCTTGAATAGTCAAGGAAAATATGCTCGGGATTTTCACCTCTGCCTGAATTGTCCTTGGGTGTGCCGTCGGGAGCAAGCACAAGGTCTTCATAAATGGGAGCAATGGCACTGTAAAGCTCGTCGCAGTATTTGTCAAAATTCTTTGTGACAACACCTGCAGCAAGCTCCTTGAGACAAGGACCGAGTGCCTCTTCTACGATAGCGCCGATATCCTCGCTGGTGGGATAGTAGATTTCTGATTCCATATTACCCTTTTCAGCAAAAATATTGGGACCGTAGCCTGTAACATAGACAACGGGATAGTTTCCTGCATCGTAAGCAGCTGCGGCGGGTGCAAATACGCCAAGCACTGCGAGAACAGAAAGTACTACAGCAATAACTTTTTTCATTATAAATACCTCCGTTAGGATTTATATAAATTAATTATATCAGAATAAATTCTCAAAGAAAAGAACAAGCTTTACATAAATTGAAACAAAAAATGCTTTGATTTTCTCAAAGAAGGAAACTGCTGAACCGTCCTGATTATCATAGTGAAGCTCTGTTGAAGTAAAGGCTACATCGTCAAAGCAAAGCTCGGCAGTACCTGTACCCTGACAGTTGAACATGAATTCGGCAGCAAATACAACCGAAAGAAGAGATGAATCATAGGCTTCGTTTGCCGCATTTCCGTAGGGATAAAGCCTGTTGAGATCAAGTGTGATTGTGTGGACGCTGCCGTCTGCGGGAATAACCGCAGAGGTTGAAGCGGTGTCTGCAACTGCGGGCATAACCCAGAGGCTGTCATTGATTTTAAGCTTAAGACCGCGGAATTCAACTGCCTCACCCGAGGTAAGCTTCACATCAAAGGAAAGAGTTCCGTAATCCGACCAGTTATAGTCAACATCCTCAAAGTAATATTCATTGCCGTTTACCTGATAGGTAAAGGCGGGCATAAGCGAGAATGAGGATGTGCCCTTTACATAAATTGCATTGCCCTTATCAACCGTGCTTTCTGCAAAGGAGATTTCGGCACCCGATGCATTCCATGAATTATAAAAGCCTGAATTTTCATTTGCATGGCAATGCCATACACTTGCATAGTCACAGTCAGCCCAGAAGCTGTTGTGCCAGTAGTGTCTTCCGACACCAAGGTCTGTAACAAAGGGAGAAACCGCAAGAGCCTTTTCTCCGTCAACGCTTGCAAAGAGATTAGAATAGAAGTTTGTCTGTGTGTAAGCATAAGCAACGCTTACAGGCTCATAAATACCCTCGGCTGAAACCTTTACAGTATCAGGAGCTACAAGCACTGCATCAGCGGAAGCATAAACACCGTCGGCACCGCATACTGAAAAGCCGTGAATTGTGTCACCGTCTGCCATAAGACCGTCCGCAACATCGCGGAAGGTGACATAAATGCTGTCCCCTGCTATCTGCACATTCTGTACGGTTGCGGCGGTATATGAATCATAGCGGTCATAAACAAGCCCCATAGCCGCATAAGCCATTTTGTCGCCTACCTCTTTTTTGCAAAGAGGATGAATTGCATGAACATCGGGAGTGTATGTAAGGGGAACATCAAGAATACTTGTAAGTGCGCGGCTGTCGGGCTTTGCCTGCTGAATTGCGGCAAATTCTCCGTTGAGTCGCTGAAGCAGTGTGACATCACCGTAGGAATAGGATGCAAGCTGTGTGAAAACTATAGGAAGGCTTTCACCGTCATAGCTAAAATATTCGGTATAAGAAGCCTGTAAGGCATCAAATGCATCTGAATATCTGCCGTACTGCCAGCCCATATCACCTTCGCCCTGATACCATATCATACCGGAAAGACGGAAGTTTTTAAGCGGAGCAATTATCTTATTGAAATTGCAGGTCATATCAAAGCTGAAATTTACCTTGGTTTCATTCCAGTTATTGAGAGCAATATATCTTCCGTCACTGCTTGCTGCGGCAAGCACCTGCGGATTGCTTTCAATTGTTTCTCTTGAAAGCCAGGTAAGAATTGATGTACCGCCCAGATTTGCATTGAGAATACCCACAGGCATGCCAAGCTTTGCTATAAGATTTTCCGCAAAGTAGTAGCCTACCGCACTGAGCTCGAAAACCTTTACATCAGAGCCTCTGTACCAGCCTGTTTCACTCTGATAATCCGTAAGCGGGGTTGCGGGGAAATTCTCTGCCGCACCGTTATAAGCACCGCCCATATAGGGGATGTAGAAAAATCGCAGAGCATCACTGCCCCTTTTGTTTTCAACAGCCATCTGATATCCTGTTTCCGAGGAAATAAGTGACATCTGCATATTGGACTGACCGCCTGCAAGCCACAGCTCACCGAAAACAACGCCCTCAAGCACATCGAAGGTATTGCCGTCTGCTGTAAGAGTTACGGTATATTCCTCAAAGCTGCCCGCGGGAGCGATAAAGGAAAGACTGAAGCATCCGTCAGCACCTGTCAGAGCCTCCGAATAAGCGACAGTGTCACCTGATGAATTCTGAAGTCCACAGCCGATAAGTGTGCCTGCAGGTGCAGTACCTGCAAAAACCGCATCGTCATTCTGTCGGAAAAGCATATCATCGTCATAATATCCGTAAAGAGAAGCCGTATCTGCTGCCGATGCTGTTACGGTAAGCAAGCCCGCACAAAGTAAGGCAGCTGCAAAAACGAGTAAAACATGTATTTTTTTCATAAGCATTCCTCCTGCTTATAAATTTTACCAAAATATGAACTAAAAGTAAACATTTATTTCATTTTCGTAATAATTATTATCACACAAAAAGGGGAACTTTTATCGTTTTTTTCGGCTTGAGACTAAAAATTTACATAAACAACAAAAAAATGCAAAAATCCCGCCATACGCATTTCGGCATACAGCGGGCTTTTATCAGTATTCAATTTTATAAAATTTGTTTCTTGCTTCAAATTCTTCTGTAAGCTTCTTCTTATATTCCTCGGAATATTCATAATTCCACAGATTATAAACACCCTCGAAGCTTTCGTTGGTTTCGTCGGGGTAAATAAGAATTTCGGAGCCCTCAAGAGGGAAGGTGAACATTGCAGTGCCGCGGGAAGCGATTATGGTGTGCTTTGCAATTTCACATACAACACGGTTTGCTTCAATGCGGGGATATTCCTCGTCGAATTTGATTTCCGTTACGGGGAAAAGTGCTACCCTTGCATCGCTTCGGCGGTAATACTCGCTGCTTGTACCGAAGTGACCGTGATGAGATACCTGCATAATATCACAGCGAAGAGCCTCATTATAGCGTCTTTCAAGAATCTCACTTTCCTTGCCCGATGCATCACCGGGAAAGGATACCTTATCACCGTCAACCGTCATCATTACAACAAGAGAGGAATTGTTATAGTCCTCAAGAGCCCCGGGATATACATCCTCCTGTGTACACAGCACATCAAAACGCAGACAGTCAACATAGAAATACTGCCCCGCATGGAGCTTGTATTTCGGGATATGGGTCATTTTCTCCGTTTCACGGTTGAAAAGCTCGGTGTGCTTTCTGTCGGCAATAAGCCAGCTCTCTGCCGAAAAATGATCGTCAGGCACAAAGTTATAATAAAGCCCCCTGACCTCAACCTCCTTATACTGCATAAGAAAATCAAGGCACTTGCAGATGTGGTCTGCGTGACCGTGGGACAGATACCAGCCCGAAATCACAACAGGCATATCCGCGGGCGTCTCCTTGCGCAGAAGCTCATAAAGTCTTCTGTCATCATTCAGTGAATAGAAATGGGCACTGTCGATTACAAAAAACGAATAGTCGGTGCATTGGATTATGTAGCACATTCCGCAGTCAATAAGTGTGTGATCAACCTCAAACTGCCACATTCTGACAGGGCATTTTCCTGCCTTACGGTAGCCCGTTTCAAGCACGGCGGAGAAAGGGTCGCGGACACTTCTTATCTCCCCTGCCCTGCTGTCAAAGCTGATTGAGATACTCTCCTTACCCTTTATAAGAGTCTCACTGACAAGTCCCTCAATAGTCTGATTCTGTACCGTCACATATCCGCCTTCACGGAAGGCTGACAGCATTTCATTATAATCGGATAATGTTTTTTCACGGTAAAGGGTAAGCACATTCCCGTTACCTGAATTATAGATAAGATTCTCCATCATATCACCTTAAGCCTTTCAGGGGTGATGCACCGTACAGCCTTCAGCCCTTCAGAAGGTCTGTACGGATTGTACTCGCCGCTTTAATCGTTTTCAAAATCGGGCTCACGAAGGAATACGGGAGAAAAGCCCTTTGTCTGCATAAGCTTGTGAAGCCACTTTTTGTAGATGATTATCAGCGCAAGCACACCGATACCGCCCGCAGTAAGCATAATACCTGTTGAAAGTCCCTTTGCCTTATAGTTCATTTCAACAGTACGCTCGCCCTTATCCGTTCTTATACCGATAAGACCGCCGCCTACCTTCACAACGTCGCCGTCTGTGACAATTTCGCCTGTTTCCTTGTCATATTCAGCCCATGTAAGGGGCTTGCCGTCAACAATGATTTCCCAGCTTGTATCATAGGGCACGGATGTCCACAGGAAGGCATTGTCGTTTGTTACATTGATTGTACCTGAAAGTGAGGTTTCCTCAAATGAGGTAAGCTCAATTGTACCGTTTGAAAGAATTCTGTTATATGCAGTCTCAAACCTTTCTTCATCAAGACGGGCAGCACAGAAGGTAAGGCTTGCGGAATTGTTTGATGAGGGTACTGTATAGGTTATTGTGATTTCATCCTCAGGGGTAAGATAGCCCACATCAAGAACAAAGGGCTCAATTGCAGTGCTGTTGTAGTAATATGAAAGTCCCTTTGCCTGAACATTGAGAGAGGAGAGCTTTGTTGAGCCGATATAGATATAATAGTTGCCCTCCTCTTCGGGAACAATTGTCACATAAGCCTTGCCCTCGGAGCCGTTGTTATTCTTTGAAACAGTGAAGCTTGTGCCTGAATTTATTGCAGAGGTTGACACATCCTTCATGTTTTCACCGCTGAAGGTGGTAGCATATACGGGAACAAGAATATTGTCAATTCCCGTAGCAGAGTACATAAGATCGTTCTGTACGGTGAAGGGATTTGCAGCAGAGGTATCCCACTGTGTCACACCCTCGTCAACCGACACGATGAGGGGAAGGTAATAGTTATAGCGGTATGCGCTGAACTCAGCATTTCCGCCCACGGAGGTATATATTTCATCGTTCTGGATGAATTCCATATTGTCATAGATATATCTTACCGAAAGCAGGGAGTTCACAATTGCAGTCTGGGGATAGTAGGTATATGAATTTATATTGTTACTGAAGAAGCCCATATCCTCCATAAGCTTTGCAGTCTTTTCATATGCCATTGATGAGAACACGGAAACACCGTTGTAGCCGTACCATGAGGGGTCCATTCTTGTGCGGAGCTTTGCAAGCTCTGTTCTGTAGAAGAGCTCCGGGTCATTTTCCTCAACAGCATCGGAAAGCTCCTGATAATATTCATAGTCGGAGGTATAAGCGGTCTTTGACTGTGCCATTGTAAGCTTCTGAGTATCAGCAACCGTAATTTCAAGAATAACGGTGAAGCAAAGCAGTGACACCATTGCAGTGTATCTGTATTTCTTCGACCGCATAAGACCGAGAATCACAATGTAAAGCAAGGTAAAAATACAGCTTATGGCAATTGTATATTGGTCAACATTGGGCACCTCAAACTTTTCTGCAAGCACAACAAAGCAGAACACCGCAAAGCCCATGCCGATATAAGCCTTATTGGAGAAATCCTTTATATGTCTGAATGCCTTGAAGGCAAGAATGAGAAGGAAGAAAGAATATGCAAAGGACCATCTGTAGGGAAGGTCGTTGGGCATGTGGAAGCCGTGCCAGATGTAGTTAAGGTAATTCAGGGCAAAGCTGCACAGACATGCCATCAGAAGCACTGCAGAGGTAACCTTCTGCTTCCCGGGGATTTTATCGGAAAGGAAGTAAAAGGGCAGAAGAATTACGGTGAAAATACCGCAGTAAACATTGGGAATTACGTTGTCACCGCTGCTTCTTATTGTAGGCTCAACTGCAGTAAGATGGTTTGCTATAAAGCGGAAAATATCGAAATACTGCTGTGAATCCTTGGGGAAGGTGCCTGCAGTAGCCGATGATGACTGAAGGCAGAAATAAATGGGAATAAGTGCAAATGCCGCAAGGGCGAAGCAAAGGAATGAGGAAACAGCAAAGCTCCAGCCTGTTACCCAGAAGCGGTTATCGCGAAGCTTATTCTTATTCTTATTCTTATTCTTATTCTTTTTCTTCTTTTTGCCTGAAGGCTTTGCTTCGGCATTTTCCGAAGCCTCTTCAAGCTTTTCGGTGAATATCATTTCACCCGTCTGTTCAGCTGCCGCTTCAACGGGAGCAGCATCTTCACTTACTGCGACCACCTCACAAGGCTCCTCACAGACAGTCTCCTTCTTCTTGTAAATAAGGCTTGAAAGCTCATATCTTCCGAAGAAGTAGTAAAGGAAATACATAACGGAAAGAATGCAGACCATATATGCCATGTAGTAGTTACTTATCATGGTATAAGCAAGGGCGGCAATATAAAGACCTGGCTTGTTCTTATTGATAATCCGCTCTATTCCCAGTATAAGAAGCGGGAAAACGGCAACCGCATCAAACCACATTATGTTCCATGAATATGCAACGAAGTAGCCCGTAAAGGCATAGAAAAGTCCGAAAATAATGCTTTCCTTCATCACACACTTGTTGGATTTGTTGATATAATAGGTAAATGAGGCGGCGGCACACATAGCCTTTGCCATAATCATAAGAGCAATTGCCTCGGGCATATTCGCATGACCGCAAATCAGCATAAAAATAACAAAGGGACTGCTGCAGTAGTTGAAAAGATTTCCGAGAAACGATGCGCCAAGACCCGAGGTCCATGAATAAACAAGGGACTGACCGCTTGTTATTCTGTCGTAAACCTCGGCATATAAGGGACCGTACTGATGGTAAAGGTCCATGCGAAGCACGGTTTTATCGCCTCCGAGAAAGGAGCCGAGAAGTGTATTTTCATGGAAGAAGAAGAATACAAGCATTACAATTGCGGCAAATAAGGCCGAGGTAAAGCAGTATTTTCTCAGAAGCAGACTGTCTGTCATTACAGTGTTCTTCTTTTTAAGTAAAGGACTCATTTCAGTTTCCCTTTCTTTTATTAGTTAAGTGTGAGCTGCTCGCCCGTATCCTCTGCAGAAAGCACTGCGCCTGCCGAGGGAAGTGTCTTTGTACGGTAGCGTGAGGGCTTTACGAAGCGACCCTCGGTGAAATCCTCTACCGCAATCACCTTGTGACCCTTCTTAAGGGTCATTACCTGTACACCCTGTGTATCCTTTGCGGACTTTGATGCCACTGCACCAGAATTGAAAAGAAGGAATCTGCCCGAGGTAGTGGACATAACAAATTCGCCGTCCTCTTTTATATACCTGAAGGCACAAGGCTCGGATTTATCAGAATATGCCTTGATAAGCTTCTTTCTGTTGGTCTTTGTTTCAAAGGAGGAAATATCAACCTTTGCAACCTTGCCGTTTTCAAAGAATACAAGAATATAACCGGTATATTCACTTACAACGGCGCAGAAGACGGCGGTTTCACCCTCATCCATCTGAAGCTTTGCGCCTGCGAAATCACCAAGCATGCTTGCCTTACATTCATCAAACTCGCTGACACGTGACTTGTAGCACTGATGCTTGTTTGTGAAGAAAAGCAGCTCCGCATTGTTTGAAACCTCCGAAGCAAGCACGATTTCGTCGCCGTCCTTCAGCTTGTGGTTGTTACCCATTCGCCATGACTGAAGTGAAATCTTCTTGAAATAGCCCTCTCTTGTGAAGAAGACCATTACGGAATAGTCGGGAATTTCCTCTTCATCATCAACATCATCAAGCTCTGATTCATAGAGAATATCGGTCTTTCTCTCCTGACCGTATTTCTCCATAACCTTCTTAAGCTCTTCAATAATGACCTTCTTTATTCTGTTCTTGCTGGAAAGTATGTCTTCAAGGTCCTCAATAAGCTTTTCGAGCTTTTCAATATCCTCAAGACGCTTTAAGATATATTCACGGTTGAGGTGACGAAGCTTTATTTCAGCAACGTATTCAGCCTGAATCTCATCAATGCCGAAGCCTATCATAAGGTTGGGAACAACCTCTGATTCCTCGTCGGTCTGTCGGATGATTTTAATAGCCTTGTCAATGTCAAGAAGAATCTTCTGAAGCGCCTTAAGCAGATGAAGCTTGTCCTGTGCCTTTTTAAGCTCAAAATAGGTTCTTCTCTTAACACATTCGGTTCGGAATGCTATCCATTCAAGAAGAAGGTCGCCTACACCGAGAGTCATGGGAGTGCCGCCTATAAGCACATTGAAGTTACAGGGGAAGGGATCCTCAAGCGGAGTCTTCCTGTAAAGAGCGGCAATAACCTTTTCAGGGTCTGCTCCTCTTTTAAGGTCAATTGTAATTTTAAGACCCGAGCGGTCTGTCTCGTCTCTGATGTCACTGATTTCACGCATCTTTGAAGCCTTTACAAGCTCGATTACCTTATCAATAATGGCTTCACAGGTGGTTGTGGGGGGAATCTCGGTGATATCAATGCAATTGTTTTTCTTGTCGTATGCGCATTTGCCGCGCACTCTTACGGAGCCTCTGCCCGTATTGTAAATCTCCCTTATCTTCACGGGATCATAAATTATTGAGCCGCCGCCGCTGAAATCGGGAGCCTTAAGAGTTTCAGTGCAGTCGTGGTCGGGATTCTTGATAAGCTCAATGGTGGTCTCGCACACCTCTTTAAGGTTAAATGAGCAGATGTTACTTGCCATACCAACGGCGATACCCGAGTTTGAATTTACAAGCACACTGGGAAATGTTACGGGGAAAAGCACGGGCTCGGGCATGGTGTTATCGTAGTTGGGGACAAAATCAATTGCATCCTTGTCGATATCGTGAAAAAGCTCGGCACTTATTGCGGCAAGCTTTGCCTCGGTATATCTTGAAGCTGCAAACTGCATGTTCTTTGAATATGCCTTACCGAAGTTACCCTTTGAGTCAACATAAGGGTGAAGAAGTGCCTCATTACCCTTTGTAAGACGCACCATTGTTTCATAGATAGGGCCGTCACCGTGGGGATTTAATTTCATTGTCTGTCCGACGATGTTTGCGGACTTTGTACGCGCACCGTTCAGCAGTCCCATTTTGTACATGGTGTAAAGAAGCTTTCTGTGTGAGGGCTTGAAGCCGTCAATTTCGGGAATTGCACGGCTCATGATAACACTCATGGCATAGGGCATGTAATTTACTTCAAGTGTTTCGGTTATGAACTGATTTGCAATTTCACCCGCGCCCGCAATGTGTGCATTGGGGTCAACAGGAATATTTGCCTTGCTCTCTTCATCGGAGCCTTTCTTTTTTCTTGCCATGGTGTCTCCTTTCAGCTGAGGTCTGCCATATCGATATAGAGATGGCCGTTTTCAGCGATATATTCTTTTCTGCCCTGCAGGTTGTCACCTAAAAGCAGGTCAAACTTATCTGCAATTGCAACAGGGTCAAAGTCGGGCTCAACTCTTATAAGCCTTCTTGTTGCAGGGTTCATTGTGGTCATCCACATCATGTCGGCATCGTTTTCACCAAGTCCCTTTGAGCGCTGAATGGTGTATTTTGCATCGCCGATTTCCTGCAGTGCCTCTGCCTTTTCCTTTTCGTTGTAGCAGAACCATGTGTGCTTGCCCGAGGTGATTTCATAAAGAGGAGATTCTGCGATGAATACCTTGCCTTCTCTTATAACCGAGGGCATAAGGGCATATATCATGGTGAGAATAAGTGTTCTTATCTGGAAGCCGTCGTAGTCGGCATCGGTACAGATAATAACCTTATTCCAACGAAGATTATCAATATTGAATGGGGGAACGCCCTTTACTGCCTTACCTGAAACCTCAACACCGCAGCCGAGGATTTTTATAAGGTCGGTGATGATTTCACTCTTGAAGACTTTAGCGAGGTCTGCCTTAAGGCAGTTTAAGATTTTACCTCTTACCGGGATAACCGCCTGGAAAGCGGAATCACGCGCCTGCTTACATGCACCCAGCGCCGAGTCACCCTCTACTATGAAGATTTCTCTTTCGTTTACATCCTTACTGCGGCAATCAACGAATTTTTCAATACGGTTGAGCATGTCATTTCCGCCCGAAAGAGCCTTCTGTACATTTACTCTTGTTGCCTCCGCACGCACACGGGAGCGCATATTTATTAAAATTCTCTCGCAGATTTTGTCTGCATCGAGCTTGTTTTCAAGGAAATATATTTCAAGCTGATGGCGAAGAAACTGTGTCATAGCCTCCTGAATGAACTTATTGGTGATAGCCTTCTTTGTCTGATTCTCATAGGAGGTCTGTGTTGAGAAGGAGGACATTACAAGCACAAGACAGTCGTCAATATCCTGGAAGGTAATCTTGGGGTCATTCTTATTGTACTTGCCGTTTTGCTTCATGTAAGCATCAATCTGTGAAACAAAGGCACTTCTTACAGCCTTGTCGGGGGCACCGCCATGCTCAAGATAGCTTGAGTTATGGTAATATTCCTTCATTGAAAGCTTGTCGGAAAAAGCAAGGGACACGAAAATTTTTACCTTGTATTCGGGCTTGTCCTCACGGTCACGGCCGCTTCTTTCACAGGACCAGTACTGCACGGGAGTTATGGACTTGTTGTCGATAATCTCGGTAAGGTAGTCCACAATACCGTTATCGTAGCGGTATTCATAGGTCTCGAAGCGGGACTCGGAAAGCTGATTTTTAAGAATGAAGCGCACTCCGTTATTGACAACCGCCTGCTTCTTCATGATATTCTGGAAGAAATCAAGAGGAATTGCAATATCGGTGAAAACCTCAAGGTCGGGCTTCCAGCGGATTCTTGTGCCCGTATCCTTCTTTTCATAAGGCTCCTTCTTAAGCCCGCCTATGTTCTCGCCCTTTTCAAAATGAAGAGTGTAGCAGAAGCCGTCGGTATGGATTTCGGCATCCATATATTCCGAGGCATACTGAGTGGAGCAAAGACCGAGACCGTTAAGACCGAGGGCAAACTCATAGCTTCCCCCGTCGTTGTTGTTATACTTACTGCCTGCGTACATCTCGCAGAAAAGAAGCTCCCAGTTATAGCGGTCCTCCTTGGGGTTGAAGTCAACGGGCATGCCTCGTCCGAAGTCCTGAACCTCAACGGAGCCGTCAAGGAAACGGGTTACAACAATGCGGTTACCGTAGCCCTCTCTTGCTTCGTCTATTGAATTGGAGATAATTTCAAAAACGGAATGCTGACAGCCCTCAAGACCGTCATCACCGAAAATAACGGCAGGTCTTTTTCTTACTCGGTCAGCACCCTTAAGGGTAACAATACTCTCGTTACCGTACTCTGCTTTTTTTGCCATATTTTCCTCCAAAGGTTAATCATTAAAAGGGGTTTTCGCACGGAAGTGCGGATAAAAAGTTTGGGTTGAGCTTTTTCAAAAGCTCACGGTGTCAAGAGGCGGAGCCTTTGCCGCACTCTGCGGAGTGCGGAATTCCTTACGCTTCAGAAGCGCAGGAGGATTATAAGGAACCCTCGCCGGGGATTCCTTATGTGCAACGCACTACAGGAAAATTCTTCTGCAAGGTATTATTCCAAATAAATATAATACTATATTTTTATTATATATGTCAATACCTCGGGAACATCATATTGTCAATAAAAAGCCTTGAAAAATCGGCATTTGCGGAAAGGTCGGTATATGTCATATTTTTAATAAGCTCACCGTGGCCTCTGTGTCCGAGAGCATAGCCTACAGCCCCCTTGAGAGCGGTGTTTCCCATACTGCGACACTTATTTTCAAGCTCACGGGGAATAAGCCCGATTCTCACGGCGCTTTCCACCGAAAGATGCGCCGAAAAGCCACCTGAAATAAACACGGTGTCAATATCGTCGGCACAGATGCCCCTGATTTTCATAAGACACAAAACGGCGGCACAGACAGCGGCCTTTGCACTCTGAAGCTGACGGATGTCCTCATTTTCAAGAGTGACACCCTCAGCAATTTCATATTCACCCTCCGCCATAAGTCCCGTAGAGTCAACAATTCCCGAGGAAAGAAGAAAGGCGACAGCATCAATAAGCCCCGTAGCACACACACCTTCGGGCTTCACATTTCCTACTGCTTTGATACTGCCCGCACGGTAGGAATAAATTGCCCCCTCGGTGGCAGACATACCGCAGGATATGCCCACACCCTCAAAGCAGGGACCCGCCGCGGCAGATGTGCAAAGAGCATCACGAGCATCGAAAAGCACAATTTCCGCATTGGTACCAAGGTCGATAAGAAGATTGTATTTACCCTCTGCAGGCTCATTCACAGCATAAAGCCCCGA
The DNA here is from genome assembly GCA_045638965.1 of Acutalibacteraceae bacterium. Taxonomy (GTDB): domain Bacteria; phylum Bacillota; class Clostridia; order Oscillospirales; family Acutalibacteraceae; genus RUG806. The sequence goes on from JAZUCC010000017.1 coordinate 41,460, forward strand.
CACAATATCAGCTCCGATAAAGGCAGATGCGGCAGGCAGACTTATAAGCTCTCCCGGGGTATTTATTCCCGCTTCAGCACCCGAAAGCGTGCGTGAATCGAGAAAAGCAGGGGTATAGGGATACACACCCATTCCCGACGGATCAATACCGAAAAGCAGATGAAGCATGGTGGTATTGCCCGTTACAAAAAGACGGTCTGCAGGAGAAAATTCCTCAAGCATAAGTGAAATTTCATCGGCAATAAGCTTCTGAAGAAGCGGTGTTTTTCCCGACATGCAGCAAAGGATTCTCGACATTATGTCCGAGCCCATCTGCCGCTGCGGGTTGGGTCTTGTCACAATTTTTGTAATCTCCCCCGTCAGGGCATCCGCACTGCAAAGCACAAGAGTTGTAGTGCCCGCGTCAAGCACAAGCACCTGCTCATTTTTATTTTCACCTGTAGCTGTAATACCCGAGGGACTCATAATGTCACCGTGGTCTTCCGTCTCAACCATGATGTCGGAATGAATTTCATATTCACAGGAAAGCACCCACTCCCCGTTCACACGGACACGGCATTTTCTGCATATCCCCTTTCCCCCGCAGGGATGCTCTGCAAAAATACCGACAGAAGTAAAAAGGTCGGAAAGCCTTGTGCCGTCTTTAACGGAATATTCTTTGCAGCCTACCTGAACACGGAACATTTTTTCACCACCACAAAAAGATTATAAAAAGAATTTACATGAGAAAGTATTGCCTATATTATAGCACAAATAAAATCTGAATTGCCCCACCTGAGGCGATTTAAGAGCCAAAAATCGGAATTATTTTGCAGATTTTTTTGGTCACTTTATACAATCAAGGCATTTTTCAAATTCAGAATTCGGAGAATTGCCCCAAGAAAGTAATGTGCCGTTGATTTGCAGGGGACGACGCCCACGGCGTCCCGCGTGCAGAAAGTAAAATATTCGCACAAAATTTCCGTAGGACGCAAAAAAATAAAATTAACATACTGTAGGGGATGCCGTCCCCGACACTCGGATTGTTCCTCCGCAAAGGTTCTTCACAAGCCCTTTGCATTGCTCTTGCGGGACGCCGTGGGCGTCGCCCCCTACATTCCTGATCCATAATTCTGAATATTTCCATCAACTGCAATGGGGGGGCCTGTCTTTCTTCTACACCCTTATTATAGTCTTTCTTACATATCTTTCTTCTGTATATAAGGGGTCGGCTAATCGGTTGTACAAAATTTCCCCGACCGTCGGACAATCAGTCGGACAATTCTCCGACGCAGTGTCTGACAATTTCACTTTTTCCACTGCCCGCAAGCCCTTATGTATCAACGGTTTGCACCCCTTTGACCGTCGGACAAAAATTCCCGGAAGCGTCGTACAATTCGTCGTACAAAAATTTCGCCACCGTTGTACAAACCGTCGTACAAAAATTTCCCCGCCGTCGGATAATCGGTGGGACAAAAAATTCCCCACCGTTTGACGAAAAATTCGCAGATTCCGTGCAGATGCGCCGACTGTCCGCAGAGGGGCGGATGCAGGTGTGCGGAATGTGAGGATTTTATCGGAAACAAGAAAAAAATATAAAAAACGCAAACAAAACAAAACTAACCACAAAACAAAACTGTCCCTCGGAAATGGCACAGAATGTGACGGATTTGTTGGATTTGACACCGGAAGGCGTACAAAGGTACGCCGGGGATGGCAAAGACAAAGCATCTGCATACTTTATGCGAGGTGCAAAATTAAAGGAAGGCTCCACTTTCAGTGTGGCACCTTCCCTTTTTATTTTACTATGCGTCAAAGCCGTTAGATTGTGCGGTCATTTTCCTTAAGTCCAGTCGAAATTATAGTACTCCAGGAAGTTCACAATCTGCCCCTCTGCCTTGACATTCTTTGTCTGGAACAGTATAAGGTCAAGATTCATAACAATTTCAATATCCATAATCATCTTCTGCTTAAGGGATGTCATTCTGTTTGTAGCCTTGTCGATAATACAGGTAATTTCGCAGTTGGTGTAATTGATATCGAATTTATAGCTGTTGTAATCAAGCACAACAAGATACTCCTCAATGGGTGAAGAAAGAGCATCACGGTCAATGGGAGTCATAATTTTTGCAAAGGCACTGTTTTCGTGATCGGGATTCAGCTGATCGTCAAAGGTTATAACGATTTTATAGCTTGCACCGTCGGTGTAGCAGGTTGCGGACTTTATAATTGTCATATCGTTGAGGTCACAGCCGATATCCTGATTATAAAGGGGGAAGGTCTCACGGACTGCAATGTCATCGTGGGCCATAATCTGAATGGTCTTTTCCTCGTCACCCGAATCCTTCAGAAGCTCTGTGCCTACAAGATTGAGAACACGGCTTATAAGCTGAACATTGCCGTCACCTGCGGTAACATCGGAAATTTCCTGATACTCCGAGCGGGTGTAGCCGGGGGCTCTTACCTTGACATCATTCATTGCGCTTTTATAGAACTTTATAACATCTGCCGAGGACATTGCCATGGGGCGGAAGGTGGTATCAACCTGCAGACTCGCACCCTGTGACTGTGTGGTCACCTCGGGAAGAGTGGTCTGCACCTCGGGGACGGGATATAAGGGTGTCTCACCTGTATAAATGGTGGTTGTACTGTCAGCGGCCATACCGTCAGTGGTGGCTTCGGGCTTTACCCTTTTTGTGATTTTTATTTCATATCCGCAAGCATAAATTGTAGCCACTGCCACAAGACATGCACATACCAAAGCAATAATCTTTTTCATTTCAATTCCTCCCGGAATCAATATTAAAAAATATAACCGTGATAATTTCTTATCACGGCTATTTTAACATATTTTTTTGTTACAATCAAGAAAAATCGGTAACTTATTGTCTTACTGCCTTACCGTTATCTCTGTAATACTGTGTATGTGTTATGGGATGGGTGGTTGTTGCCCATATCTCATCGGCAACGGGTGCCCATTCATAAGCGAATTCATCGCAGCGGGAGCAGAGTGTATCAACATCCTCTTCAATAATAAGATTTGTTGATTTGGCACCTGTCTTCTTTATGATTTCACGGAGCTTGTCGGGATTTTCAAGCATGGGACAGGGGCGAAGATGATTATCATTGAAGGGCTGACCCTTTCTGTATTCCATGAAAAGAGGATTCTTAAGAGCCTCTAAAAGAGTATGAGTGCGGATATTTGAGTCGGAATAGTGAATGAATACACAAGGCTCAATATCACCTGCGGAGTTAACATGGAAATAGTTTCTGCCGCCTGCGATACAGCCGCCTACAAATTCACCGTCATCCTGGAAATCAATAACAAACATGGGCTTGCCGGTCTTTGAATTTCTCATCTTACGAAGCCAGAAATACATATACTTTCTCTGTGCGGGAGTGGGGATAAGCTCCTTATCCGCACCGTGACCTACGGGCATGTAGTTGAAATACCATGCATATTTTACGCCGCTTTCAATCATGAGATCAACAAATTCATCGCTTGTAACATAGTCGAGATTAAGACGGGTATAGCAAACGGAAATACCGAAAAGGCACTTGTGCTTGCGAAGCATCGCCATAGCATCCATAGTGCGCTTGTATGCGCCCTCACCGCGGCGGAAGTCGTTGCTTTCTTCAGTACCCTCAATGCTTAAGGCAAATGCAAGGTTACCGACTCTCTTTACCTCTTCACAGAACTTATCATCAATAAGTGTGCCGTTGGTGTATGCCATGAATGCACAGTCGGAATGCTCCTCGCAAAGACGGATGATATCATCCTTTCTGATGAGAGGCTCACCGCCCGTAAACATGTAAAAGTGTGTACCGAGCTCCTTTGCCTGTGAAATAACACTGTTCATTTCATCGTAGGTAAGATTCTGCTTGTAGCCGTATTCTGCAGCCCAGCAGCCCTTACACTTGAGGTTGCATGCACTTGTGGGGTCAATTAAGATCTGGAAGGGAATGTTGCAATCGTACTTTTCACGGTTTGCTCTTACTTCCTTGGTTCCGAAATAGCCCGCTTCAATACCGAGAGTGAGCAGCATGTGCTTGAGCATGCTGCGGTCAATGTCACGCAGTATGCTCTTACCGAGCTTTACATATATATTTTCGGGATCCTTTGCACCCTCCTTGAGCTTTACGAAGTTTTCGGGAGGGAACATACTGCCGATAAGCTTCTCGGCATAGCTTATAATATTGACAAAGCCGTCTTCAGGTCTCTTGTCGATATACTTAAGCACCCCGTCAAGGGCTACACCTGCAGCCGCCATAACTGCTTTTTTCTTTAAGGACATCTGTATTCTCCTATCAACTGTCTTTTTTCCGAAATATTATATTAACACAAAATGCGTGTTTTGTAAATATCAATCCTTTGACATGCTACACTTTACAACAAAATTTATTTTTTATACGGGCTATGTAAAAATTAGGCTTGTTTATGTAAATTTTGTATGCTAATATTAACTATATATATGGTAAACTATTTGAAAAAATATTAATTGAAAGTGAATTTTATATGAAATTAAAGGTTTTATCATTGATAATTGCGGTTTTTTCCGCATTTTCCCTGCTTTTTGTGACTGCCTCTGCCGATGAATCGAGAATTGAAGCATCAATGAAAAGCTTTTCACAGCCTTCGGGAGAGATAATAGGTATTTCCTCAAAGGGCGAATGGGACCGCCACCCCGAAAACTCTGTCCCCGCACTTATTGCCGCAGCTGAAACAGACATTGATTTTGTTGCAATCGACATCAGAAAAACCGCTGACGGTGTGCTTATTGCCTTCAGTGACGACACAACCGAAAGAATGCTTTACAGCGAGCAGACCTTCACGGTAAGCGACACTGCCTACGAAAAGCTTTCCGCACTTCCACTGCGTACAGGCTGCGGAGGAAGTAACGAAAAGGCAAGCGAAAACACAATCCCCACCATGGAGGAAATGATAAAAGCAGCAGGAGCTTATGATATCCCGCTGATTTTAAGATGCGGCATCGATATTGTGAAGGATGTTACAAAAAAGCTTTCCGACCTTGGTGCAACCGACATGTGCATTGTTATGACAAACGGCAAGGTAAAAGAGATTACCCCGGCACTTTCCGATGCGGAGAATAAGCCCCTTATCATAGGTGCAATCAAGGGCAATGTTATTTTCAATATCATGTCCTATATAAACGGTCTTGAAGAAGCGGGGGCTTCGGGTGTTCAGCTGAACACAACCAACCGCTACGGAATAAACTATTACAGAAGCCTGCTTTCATCCTACTCAGCAAAAATGCGTGTTATCTGCGACACCACAACGCCTGAAGTATCAGGCTTCCGTGAGGACAGCGAAATGTACTGGAATGACCTTATTTCAAGAGGCTACAGTGTGATTATCACCGACCATGCACAGCGCTTCTGTGAATATAAGACTGACTGCAATGAGGCAAGAGCCGCTCTGCAGGAGCTTTATGACAGATATGTCACAAACCATACTCTCCCTGATTTCAGGGATGAATATCTTTCCGACATCAAAAAAGCATATACCGATGCGGTATCAGCCGCAGAGGCACTTTTGAGCGATGCATCCTCGTCTCTCCGGGATATGCAGGAATGCTTCAGCAAGCTTAACAAGGCGGCAAATGATGTGAATAAAAATTTCTCCTCCCTTGAGGACGGCAGTGCGGGAACAACCGTCACCCCCGTAAGAATTGCCCTTTGTGTTGCCGCGGTTATTGCTGTGGTTGTTGTTCAGATTTATTTTTTCAGAAAAAGAAAGAAAGTGGTATAAGCAATGCTTCTTAAAATTCTTGCGGCGGCAGTTGCCGTCGGAGTAATCGCCATTACATATCCTTATGTTGCGGCACAGAGAAACGGCGCCTGTCCGAAATCATGGCTCCTTAAAATGATCGGTGCAACAGGCTATATTGCAGTCGGTGTAATATGTGTCTTCATCACGGGGGAATGCTCGGAGTTTGACAAGGCTATGCTTTTAGCTCTTGCACTTTCGTGGTTCGGTGACCTGTTCTTGCACATGTGGTTCCACTTTTTCTGGACAGCTCTCGGCTTCGTGTGCTTCCTTTCCTCGCACATTCTCTTCATAAGGGCATACATAATAGGAATCAGTCAGATGACTGTTTATTTCCCCGAAAAGCCCCTTTATTCAATTCCCGAAATTGTTATAATACTTACACTTGTTATTCTGTTCCTGCACCTTATTATAAAGTCCGGAATGAATCTTCACGGCATAATGCGAATACCTATTATGATATACGGTGCGGTAATTCTTACAATGCTCTGTAAGGCAACAATACTCGGAATTGAGGCGGTACAGTACGGAATCACTCCCCTTGCGGCGGTGTGCGGTATCGTGGGTGCTCTCAATTTCGTGGCATCGGATTTCACAATATCAATTCTGATGTTTGACCGCAGACAGAAGAAAAATTTCAAGCTGAAGCTTTTCAATATGTACACATATTTCATAGCAGAAATTCTTTTAGCTTCACTTATTTTCTTCATATAAAAACTATATGAAAGAAACGGGAGGAAATATCCTCCCGCTTTTTTATACATTCATTCCTTTTGCAGGAGCGTCACCCGCAAATGTAAAATATATTTTATTTGTTCTACGGAAATTTTCATTTGCTTCTGCGGGACGCCGTGGGCGTCGTCCCCTACAATCGTAAAATACATTTTATTGTTCTGCAGATATTGCTTCGTATGCTTACCTTCTTGTGGGGGATGCAGGGGACGCCATCCCCTGCACTGCTGCATATTGCCTGATACCTGCTATATAAGAATGTTGAAGTTATAGAAATTGCTTCGCTTCACAAGCTCGTCGTTTACATAATCCACGCCGAATTCCTCAAAAACTGTGGGAGTATCGGAGAAAAGATTTGTACCGATGCCAAGTCTGTCACCCTCAATTTCAACGCCTATGGAGGCTAAAATTGTGGGGAACATATCGAATACCGCCCAGTCACGGGAGAAGCGTCTTTCCTCGGGAAGCTCACCGAGGTCGCCTGCAGGGTTAATTATGAGATTATAGCAGGAACGGTGGTACTTTTTTATACCTTCAAGACTTTCAATGAACTTCTTAGCCATTGTCAGGTGGTCACCGATAATAACGATTGTGGTGTTTTCATAGAAGGGCTGAGCCTGAATCCAGCGGATAAAGTTTACCGTCTGCTCCTGAGAATATCTGACGGCATTTGCATACTTGCTGTCATAGGGCTTGGGAGCATTGGGGCTCAGGTATCCTTCGGGAGTATGGGTATCTGCCGTTTCCATCATAAGGTGGAAGGGCTTGCCTGTTTCGTACAGACGGGTAAGCTCATCCTTTGCATACTCATAAAGCTTATCATCCTCATAGCCCCAGAAAACCTTGTAATTTTCGGGTACATATCCCCTTTTCTTTACTTCCTTATGGTCAATTATGGTGTAATCGCCGTGGGACTTAAAGTAATAGGTAAGACCGCCGAAATCGGCATTTGCTCCGAACATTACAGTCTGCTCGTAGCCCTGCTCCTTAAGTATATCTCCTATAGCAGTAGCACCGGGAAGGAAGTTATCCGCATCACCGTACTGATTCTGCTTATCGGGCACCTTCATGGGAAGTCCCGTACCCATATTCACCATGGATGCAACTGACCAGCCCGCACCGGTGGACTCCTGAAAACCGCCGGGAAGCTCTTTATCGTGGGAGAAGCTGACGCCCTCCTTCATAAGGTCATAAAGATGGGGAATGAGATTATCCTCACAAAATCCGCCGAGCTCCTTTGAAAGGAAGGTATTTTCCATGCTTTCAAGATAGATATGTATAAGATTTCTCTTCTTTTCGGGGAAGGTCATTTTAACCGTTGCGGGGTCTGCAAAATTGTCCTCAATGAAAGTGGATGCGGTAAGATATGAATGATAAAGGTCAACCAGCTGAAATTCAGTTATACCGAAAACACAGCCGCCGATACACATAGAAAGTGCAATTACCATTGATGCAATTCTTGTTGCAAGGCGAGGCAGGACAGTTACTGCCCTATCCTTTATTTTCATAACAAGACGTTTGTCGGAAAATGTGATAATGCAGAACAAGGCGGTAAACAGTGCAGTGGCAAGCACAACAGACTCTACACCCGAGATATATACACTTGCATCCGTACCCTCTGTGGGAGAATTGAGATTTATAAGAATCTGGTCGGGGGTCAGGTCACCGAAGAAATCCTTACCCCATACTGTGGCGGTAAGTGCGGCAACACCTGTGCCGAAAAGCACCGAGGAAATAATTTTAACCGCACGGTTTCCTTTTTTTCTCTTAATCTCCTCGGTTCTGCCCACAGGCAGTCTTACCCGAAGTGATTCAAGAATAAAATACACCACAGCAACGGCAATACAGCTGCACACGGTCTTAAGAATATAACCCGTGTCAGGCTGGGAGGGAAAATAGATATTTTCCGCCTTGAAAATGTATTTCATTATACCGAAATGAAACAGAAAAACAAGAAGCGTGTCACGAAGCAGCGTGTGAACCACGGTGCCTGCCTTCTTTTTCTGAAGATTAAAAAAAACATCGAAGCCTGCAACAACAAGTGCCGCCCCGAGACAAACAATCAAAAGCATGCTTTTCTCCTGTTACACTGAAATTTATAACCTAATTATAATTTAAATTTTCACTAAAATCAAGAACAAAACACAAACGTTAATGTAGGGGACGCCGTGGGCGTCTTCCCCTAATGCCTACTGCCTAATGCCTATTGCCTATTGCCTACTGTCTGACACAAAAAAGCTCCGTCTGCATTTTCTGCAAACAGAGCTTTATTTTATATTCAGTTCATAGCGCGGGAATAAACCTCATGGAATGCCTTGCAGGCAGCATCGAAAGCATCGCGGTTGGTGGGATATTCGAATTCCTCCTTAACGGATTCGGCACCTCCCGTAAGCTCGAGGTCCTTGAGACCGTCAAATACCTTGAGGTGAGGCTCAAGAGTAAGGAAATGCTTGCCGTCCATCTTGTTGAAGCGGCGGATAAGCTCCTCAATATTGCCGTCACCCTTACCGCAGGGTACTACGAAGCCGTCACTCATGCGGCAGTCCTTGACATGCATATATTCAATATAATTCTTAAGCTTTTCAAAGGCGGGAAGAATTTCAACCTTGCACTGAATGAAGTTTGCGGGGTCAAAAATACCCTTTATCTTACCCTCGAAGGTGGTAAGGATATCAAGGCATCTTACATCGTTGTCACCGAAGATACCCTTTTCGTTTTCGTGACAGCACCAGATGTTGCCGCTTCTTGCGTAGTCTGCCATTTTTTCGAGTCTTTCGAAAACCTCGTCACGGTATGAATCGTAGTCTTCGTTTTCGTCGATATAGAAGCTGAACATTCTTATGTTTTCAGTACCGAGGATAGCGGCATTTTCAACACACTGCTTAAAGGAATCGAAGTGTGCTCCGAATTCGTCCTTAATGTTGATTTTACCGAAGTGTGAGCCCACGGAGGAAACCCCGATACCGTGCTCGTCAAGAATCTTCTTTACTTCCCTTACCTGCTCGGCGGTGAAGTTGGAAATATTTCCTGCATCGAGCCCTCTGGGTTCAATGTGAGTGATGCCGTTTGCCTTGAGGGCGTCTATCTGATGAAGTAATCCGCCGCCTGCTTCATCGGCAAAAGCGGAAAAAATGAATTCTGCCATATTAGTCTCCTTTGATAAGTGCTTTGTAAAGCTTGATATATTCGTTTGCGCTTCTGCCCCATGAATAGTCACATTCCATAGCGCGCTTGCGAAGGATTGCCCATCCTTCTGCATCCTTGTAGCCGTCAAGAGCTCTTCTTATGGTGTGAAGCATATCATGAGCATTATAGTCCTCAAATACGAAGCCGTTACCCTCGTTGTCGCCCGAATCCTTAACAGAGTCACGAAGACCGCCTGTTGCACGGACAACGGGAATTGAGCCGTAACGAAGAGCAAACATCTGTGAAAGTCCGCAGGGCTCGCTCTGTGAGGGCATAAGGAAGATGTCACTGCCGCCGTAAATCTTACTTGCAAGACTGGGCACAAAGCCGATTTTAACAGCAAGCTTATCGGGATATTTAGCGGCAAGCTCTGTGAAGAAGGTCTCATACTGCCAATCGCCTGAGCCCAGCACCACAACCTGCACATCGCTTGTACATAAAAGCTCTTCAAGCACGCACTGCACAAGGTCAAGTCCCTTATGGGATACAAGACGTGTTACCATACCGATAAGGGGCACGTCTGCTCTTACAGGAAGATTCATTTCCTTCTGAAGGTCTTCCTTACAGTCTGCCTTACCCGAAACATCGTCTGCACTGAAATTCTTAATAAGGTTCTTATCTCCTCCCGGGTCATTGGAAACAGTGTCGATACCGTTTAAGATACCGTGAAGCTTCCATGACCTCATGCGAAGAATATTGTCAAGCCCGTGTGAGTAGTAGGGGTCAAGAATCTCCTTTGCATAAGAGGGGCTTACGGTGGTGACTGCGTTTGCAGTTTCAATAGCACCCTTCATAAGATTTATGCAATCATCATTGTGAAGAAGGGATGCATATTCGTGAGGCACACCGATAACATCCTCGAGAATTTCCTCACCGAATTTACCCTGATACTGAATGTTATGGATTGTAAATGCGGTCTTGATGTTTTCAAAGCCGGGACGGTTACCGTAAAAGAGTGAATAGTAAACAGGCACAAGGGCTGTCTGCCAGTCATTACAGTTGATTACATCGGGCTTGAAGTCGATGTAGGGAATCATTTCAAGCACGGCACGTGAGAAGAATGCGAAGCGTTCCGCATCGTCATAGTGGCCGTAAATGCCCTGACGCTTGAAATAGTACTGATTGTCAAGAAAATAGTAAATTACACCATTATACTTTGCTTCAAAAATACCGCAGTACTGACGTCTCCATGCAACAGGCACGGTAATATGTGTAATAAACTTCATATCAGCCTTGAACTTTTCGGGAATGCCTTCATAAAGGGGCATTACAACTCTGCAGCCGATAAGACGCTTTCTCAATGCTATGGGAAGACTTCCCGCAACATCCCCGAGACCGCCCGAAGCGATAAAGGGCTTTGCCTCGCTTACTGCATATAAAACTTTCATTTTGTTCTCCTTAACTTAAATGTGAATGTTCTTACCTACATAAACGGGATATGTATCCGCACCTGAAATGTGCTTTCCGTTTCTTACTGTAACAGCCTTGTCTGCAATGCAGTAGTTTACAGATGCATTTTCTGCAACAAAGCCGTGGGGCATGAGAATTGAATTTGTAACCCTTGCACCCTTTTCAATACGGCAGTCACGGAAGATAATACAGTTTTCAACCTCACCCTCAATGATACAGCCGTCGGCAATAAGAGAATTCTTTACATCACATTCGGGAGCATAAACTGTGGGCATATCATCATAAATCTTTGTGTAAACAGGTCTTTCACGGTTGAAAAGCTCACGGTAATTCTTAGAATCAAGAAGTGAGAAATTAGCCTCGGAATAGGAAGCTATGGAATCAATTACCTTGCAGAAGCTCTTTACCTCATAAGCACCTACATTGAGCTTCTTGAGATTCTTCATAACAATGTCCTTTTCAAAGGAAACAAGTCCCTTTGCATAGGAAACAGAAACAAGGCTTTCAAGAACAGATTTCCTGATAAGAAGGGCCTTGAGAGCAAAATCTGTTGCCTTGCATGAATCAGTGCCGAGAGACATTTTTGTTACTCTGCCATCTTCAATCTTTTCAAACACGGGATTGTCCTTGAACGCGGGAGCCTTGCCGTGCATGTAGAGATATGTGATATCACTGCCGTTTTTCTCGTGATAATCAAAAATCTCTTCAAGGTCAAGATTTGCAACGTATGAGCAGTCTGTCATGAATACATATTCCTTGTTTGACTTTTCAAGGAAATGAAGAATATTCTTAAGAGCACCTATTCTTGATGCATTGTAATTTTCAATTGCCTCTGCATTGAAGGGAGGAAGGAAATATATTCCGTCGTTCTTTCTTGAAAGGTCCCAGTGCTTGCCTGTGCCGATATGGTCCATAAGTGACTGATAGTTGTTGTTTGTAACAACGCCCACCTTTGTGACACCTGCATTGACCATGTTTGAAAGAACAAAGTCAACAAGACGGTAAGCACCGCCGAAGGGAACGGATGCCATTGAACGCACACCCGTAATTTCGCTTATAACTTCATCGTCTGTGTTAGCAAAAATCAGACCGAGTACATCTTTTCCGTTCATCTTACTTCGCCCTCCTTAATGTTTTCATCTATCATAAGATTTGCTGAAATCTTTGCATTTTTACCTATTGTGATATCGGAGCCGATAACGGTAACGCCCCATTTTTCAAGCTCCTTCACGGTTTCGGGAGCTTCACCAACAACAGCCCCCTCTTCAATGACTGCATTTTCTGCAATCATTGCATATCTTACCTTTGCACCGGGCTTGATAACCGCACCGGGCATTACTATTGAATATTCCACCTCTGCACCCTTTTCAACCGTAACATTTGAGAAAAGCACGGAGAAATCAACCTTACCGTCAATCACGCAGCCGCCTGATACCATTGAGTGCTGAATGTCGGAATCCTTTGATGCAAAGTGGGGAGCAAGAGCAGAATTCTTGCAGTAGATGGGCCAGTCTGTATCACTGAGGTCAATATTGATTCTGGGATTGAGAAGGTCAAGGTTTGCTTCCCACAAGCTGTCGATTGTTCCGACATCCTTCCAGTAGCCGTCAAACTGATAAGCAAACATTCTCTCCCCTGCCTCGTGCATTGCGGGGATAACATTCTTACCGAAGTCGTTTGATGAGCCCTCTGTGTTTTCGTCGGCGATAAGATATTCACGAAGCTTCTTCCATGTAAAGATATAAACACCCATTGAACCCTTGTTTGACTTGGGATTCTTGGGTTTTTCCTCAAATGCTGTGATAGCACCCTCATCGTCAACAAACATAAGACCGAAGCGGGATGCCTCCTCCCACGGAACCTCAAGCATTGCAATTGTGCAGGCTGCATTCTTTTCCTTGTGGTAGTCAAGCATCTTTGCATAGTCCATCTTATAGATATGGTCACCCGAAAGAATTGCAACATATTCGGGGTCATAACGGTCAATGAAGTTTATGTTCTGTTAAATAGCATTTGCAGTGCCCTTGTACCACTCTGTTCCCTTTATCTGCTGTTAGGGAGAAAGGATATGGACACCGCCTTCTGCTCTGTCAAGGTCCCAGGGCTGACCGTTGCCGATGTAATCATTGAGCTCAAGGGGCTGATACTGTGTAAGAACACCTACTGTATAAATACCTGAATTGGTGCAGTTTGAAAGCGGGAAGTCAATAATTCTCTACTTACCGCCGTAGGGTACTGTGGGCTTTGCGATATACTTTGTAAGAATACCGAGTCTGCTGCCCTGTCCGCCTGCGAGCAGCATAGCTATACATTCTGTTTTTCTTGCCATCTGGAGTCGTCCTTTCTGATATTATTTACATTTTGTTTTGTAGGCTTTGTACTTAAGATAGGTACATGAAAGCGGGGGAAGATCAATACTGAAGGAATGGTCCTTGCCGTGCATGGGCTCCTTCTGTGTATAAATACGCTTTTTCGCGTTATTACCCTGTCCGCCGAAGGCTATGTCGTCGGAATCAAGAAGATAGGTAAGTGAGCCTCTCTGTTCAATTCCTATTCTGTAGCCGTCTCTTCTTACGGGAGTGAAATTGCAGATTGCAACTATAATATTGCCATCGGAGTCCATTCGTTGGAATGCCACAACGGAATTTGTGTTATCGTCACTTACAAGCCAGCGGAAGCCCTCCCATGAATAGTCAATCTCCCACAAAGCGGGATTGTCCTTATAAACCCTGTTGAGCTTTTTTACATACCCGTGAAGATTTTTATGTGCATCATAGTCAAGTAAGAACCAGTCGAGCTGTTTTTTCTCATTCCACTCAATAAATTGTCCGAATTCCTGCCCCATGAACAGAAGCTTCTTTCCGGGATGGGAATACATATAGCCTAAAAATGCCTTGAGTCCCTCAAATTTTTCCTCATAGGATCCGGGCATTTTGTCAAGAAGCGATTTCTTGCCGTGCACCACCTCATCATGAGAAATGGGAAGCACGAAATTTTCCGAAAATGCATAGAACATTGAAAATGTTATAAGGTCATGATTATATTTTCTTGAAAGACCGTCAAGGGCGGAATATCTTAAAATATCATTCATCCAGCCCATGTTCCACTTGAAATTGAAGCCCAGTCCGTCAACGGATACAGGCTTTGTTACAAGCGGCCATGCAGTGCTTTCCTCTGCAATCATAAGTGCGTGGGGATATTCCCTGAAAATGCTTTCGTTAAGATATTTTATGAAGGCAACCGCCTCAAGATTCTCACGACCGCCGTAAATGTTGGGTCTCCACTGCCCGTCATTTCTGCCGTAATCAAGGTAAAGCATTGATGCCACCGCATCAACACGAAGGCCGTCTATATGGTATTTGTCAAAGAAGAAGGCGGCGCTTGATGTAAGGAAGCTTATTACCTCATTCTTACCGAAATCGAAAATTCTTGTTCCCCAGTCTGCATGCTCACGCTTGAGAGGATCCGAATATTCATAGCAGCACGAGCCGTCGAATTCATAAAGACCGTGTGCATCCTTGGGGAAGTGGGCAGGCACCCAGTCAAGAATAACACCGATTCCCGCTTCATGAAGCCGGTTCACAAAATACATGAAATCGTGGGGTGTGCCGTAGCGTGAGGTCACTGCAAAATATCCCGTAACCTGATAGCCCCAGCTTCCGTCAAAGGGATGCTCAAGCACAGGCATAAGCTCCACATGGGTATAGCTCATATCCTTAAGATAAGGCACAAGCTCATCTGCAAGAGCCCTGTAGGAATACGGCTCACCGTCGGGGTAGGTCCTCCATGAGCCTGCGTGAAGCTCATATATATTCACGGGAGAGGAATAGATATTCCTGTTATAGACACCCTGAAGATATTTTTCGTCAGTCCATGTAAAGCCTGCAAGGTCATATACCTTTGAAGCATTGGCAGGACGCGTCTCACTGTGAAAGGCATAGGGGTCAGCCTTCAGCCTTACCTTACCGTCCTTACCGCACACGGCATATTTATAGCTGTCATATTGCTTTATACCCTCAATTTCCGCTTCCCATATTCCGTCGGCAATGCTGCTCATGGGATTTGCGTTTTCGTCCCATGAATTGAATTCACCGACAACATAAACCGAAACCGCCTCGGGAGCCCACACTCTGAACACAACTCCCTTTTTTGTAAAATGGGAGCCGAAGAATTCATAGGCCCTGCAGTTTCTTCCCTGTCTGAAAAGGTAAACGGGAATATCAGAGGCTTTTTCTTTTACGATGCTCAAATTTAAACACCTCCACAATTGATTTTATCAAAAAATCCTTCCGATTTCAAGAAAAATTTGACTATTTTGTTAGAAGCGCTGTTACAATTTTTTTTCAAATTTTATACACTTTGCACAAATATTCTGCCGATATGACAAAAAAAATAAAAGTTTGACTTTTTGTCCGGCTGATGTTATACTTTATATGATTAATTTTTCCGGAGGGAATATATTATGAAAAATACAATCAAAAAGACCTTCGCAGTGGTTCTTGCTGCAATGATGCTTTTCGGCACATTTGCAATGGGCGCATCTGCAGACGAGGTGAAGAGAATCTCCTGCACAATGGTAGAAGACGGCACATCAGCCCGCGGCTTTTCATGGTACACCTATGAAGACGGCTCAACAGACCTTCAGATTGTAAAGACTGAGGATTTCGACGGCACCTTCGCAAACGCAGTGTCCTACAAGGGCTCCAGTGTAAAATTCAGAGATCAGTACTCACACAAGGTTTATGTTCATGACCTTGAGCCCGGCACCTCCTACACCTACAGAGTAGGCGATGCAATGAAGAACATGTGGGGTGAAACCTGCACAGTTATCACCGATGACGGCGACAACAAGTTCTCCTTCATCTCTATCACAGACGTTCAGGCAAGCTCCGACGAAAACTTCGCACAGGCTTCAAAGACACTTGCTTCCGCTCTTGAAATTGCTCCCGAGGCAGGCTTCATTGCAAACTTCGGCGACTATGTAAATGACAACACAAACGAAGAGTGGGACTGGTATTTCAAAAACTTCGCATTTGCAAACAACAACTACACACATGTTGCAACTGCAGGTAACCACGACGGCAACATCACAGACAAGTTCAACACAAATGTATTCAAGAACACATTTGCACTTGATGAAACAGACAACCAGTCACTTGAAGGTGTTTACTATTCATTTGATTACGGCAATGCTCACATCGCAGTTCTCAACACAAACGACATGTATCCCATGAGTGAAGCACAGAAGAACTGGCTCATCAACGATATGAAGACATCCGATGCAACATGGAAGTTCATTTTCATGCACCGTGCTCTTTATTCAGCAGGCAAGAATATCAACAAGCCTGACACTGTTATCATGAGAAACACACTTCTCCCCATCATCGACCAGCTTGACATCGACATGGTATATGCAGGTCACGACCACATGTATCTCCGTACAACACAGGTTTACGGTGATGCAGCGGTAGAAAATATTGAATACATCACAGAAACAGTAAACGGTGAAGAAATCACATTTGCCGTAAATCCCGAAGGAACAGTTTACACTCTTCCCTCAACAGCAGGCACAAAGAGATACAGTGTAAACGAAGATGCAATGAGCCCCATCCTTGAGGTTGCTGACAAGGCCTTCTCAACAAGTGATCTCGGCGGCTGCTTCTGCGTAACAGAAATCGACGGCGGCAAGCTTATCTACAAGGCTTATGTTGTTGACGATGAAACACAGGAAAGAACACTGGTTGACACTTATGCAATCATGAAGGATGAAGGCGGCAAGGCTGAAGACAGCGACCTTGACCAGTCTGCAAAGGTGAGTGTTCTCAACTACCTTAAGAATTTCATCACAGCAATCACAGATATGCTCAAGACATATTTCCAGATGCTTTTCGACCTCATCGGTCTTTAATTCAGAAATCAATAAAATTACCGCAGAGCTTCAGACTCTGCGGTTTTTTTCTTTTTTGCGCACACGCGCGGCAGTTCGGATTAAAGTTTTCGTGGACCTTTTATAAAAGGTTCCGGTGTCAGAGGCGGAGTCTTTGCCGCACTCCGCAGAATGCGCCCCCCTTACGCTTCAATAGCACAGGAAGCTTATAAGGAACTCTCGCCGTGGAGGGCTTATGTACGAAGCACAATAAAACAAAAAACGGGCAGATTTCTCCGCCCGTCTGACTTAATCAAAGAATATGGGATTTGTGAATGAATAAATGAAATCGGGAACTGCCTCACCCTTATCATGCATTCCGAAAAGCTTTCCCGCACCCTTGGCATAAATGCCCTTTGCAGGAGCAGGGAGAACATATTTCACATCAGCACGGACAAAGCCCGCAGCAGGTATATTCACGCACTGTGAAAAATTGCTCTCGTTCTTCTTTGCCTTATATTCAAAAATAACCTTTTCGTTGTGATACACTCTTAAGGTGTGTCCCTTTTTCAGACTGTCAACCGCAATCTGTACAAAAGCACCCTCGGCAAATTCAACATGGTCGCCGGGAACTGCCTCGCCTGCTGTCAGGAAAATGCGTGATGCCTTGGGGGAATTTGTAACAAATGCATTACCGCGCTTTATTGCCGCAAGCACATCCTCAATGGAATTTGATTCGGCATAAACATAGGTTGTGGGACTGCACAGAAGGTCGGTCACAACGTAATCCTCATGATAGTCACTGCCGCCTACCGCAGGAATGAATTCACCCTTCAGAAGCTTATCTGCCCACCATTCAAGACAGTAAATATTATCGGTGTGCATGGGAGAATTCCAGACCTCAACGGAATCCATAGGGAAATTATCACGGTCAATTGTCCATGTAAGCTTGCGGTCAAAGGGATGATTCACACTTACATGTGCGCCCGCCGCCCTTGCCTTATCTATAAGAGTGTAGTATGCTTCAGGTGTATCGGGACGGGGAATTCTTTCAAAGGGAAGATTTTCACCCCATATGTTCACATGTCCCAGACCGCCCGAAATTTCCATACCGGGGAAAATTGCCACACCGCGGTGAGTAAAGGCGAATCTGCCGGGAGAGTTTACATTGTGGTCGGTAATAAAGGCAAAATCAACACCCTTATCAAAAAGCTTATCGTAAAGCTCGGCGGGAGTGAATTTTCCGTCGGAATTGCAGGTATGCAGGTGACAGTCACCCTTGAGCCAATGTCTTTTCTTAATCATAATAAGATACACTCACTTTCTGTCATATACTTGCTTTGCACACTGAACAAAGGCCTCCATGGCCCTTGAGGGATAACGCTTTTTCTTATAGCCCATTGCAAGCTTTCTTCTTGTATTGTCGCCCGAAAGCTTGTAAAAAACACATTTCGATTCACCGCGCTCCGCCCTTAAAAGATTGTCGGTAACAATGGTGATTCCAAGTCCCGCCCGTGTCATATTGTAAGCAGTAAGCAGCTGGTCGGGATAAATTTTTACCTTGGGAACAAACCCCGCATTCTCACAAAGCTGCATTGTACGGGTGTACATGTCATTACCCTTTTTCAGCACAAGGAAATCCTCGTTGGAGAAATCCTGTAAATCAACGGTGGGACAGCTGCGGTCAAGATATTTCTTGTTTCTCACATCCTCATCGGAAAGGCGTCTGTCGGGGAAGCGGTCATTTACGGAGAAGCTTACAGGCACCGCAAGCAGAAGAGTTTCATCTGCAAGAGGAAAGGATATAAAAAGCTCGGGGTCAAAGTCATGAGCCACAAGAATATCCACCTTTTCCTCAAGAAGCTGATTTTTAAGGTCATGGGAATGGGATTCAACCAATTCAACGGTAATACCGCTGTAGGTGTTCATGAATTCAATTATGATGTCGGGCAGAATGAATGAGGAAATAAAGTTTTCTGCACTGACAATAACGCTGCCGCTTTTCATCTCCGAAAGGTCATTGAGCTGATTGAGCATATTGTGCTGAAGCGCACGCATCTTTTCAATGGATTCAATACATACCCGCCCCGCCTGGGTAAGGGAAATAGGATTCGTGCTGCGGTCGAAAATTGTGATTCCAAGCTGCTTTTCAACCTTTTTCACAGAAGCGGATAAGGCAGGCTGGGAAACAAAAAGCTTCTTTGCCGCTCCCGAAAAGCTCTTTTCGAGATACACCTCATATACATAATCCATTCCGTCAAACAAAATTTCACTCCCCTTCGGCAGGCTATATCTACAGTATATATGAAATTTTGCAAAATTACAAGAATTTTCCGCAGTAAGCACGGGGTAATATGTAAAAAAATTTATAGCAGCTTACGTATCCATAAATTTTATTTATAGTAACCATACATTATTTATATTTTACATTATATACTTTTTGTGGTAATATAAGCGGGACTAATATTTTAGTACTACAAAAAAAGAAAGAGGTAACCCACAATGAAGAAAATTATTGCAGTTCTTCTTGCACTCACCTTCTGTGTAGCTTGCTTTGCTTCTTGCGGCGGCGACGCAACTGAAGGTACAACAGCTGCAGGTGACGAAACCACAGCAGCAGCCGCAGACGTAGTTTACGGCGACAAGACATTCGACACAATCAAGGTAGGCACAGGCGGCACAACAGGTACATACTATGCTTTCGCAGGTGCTTCAACACAGGCTATCACAACAGGCGCTTACACCTTTGAGGTTGTTTCAACAGGTGGTTCACAGGCTAACATCGAAGGCATTGATGACGGCGACTATCACATGGCTACAGTTCAGAACGACGTTATGAACTATGCTTACACCGGAACAAACGGCTTTGATGCTCCCATCAGAAGCTTCTCCGCTATCGCTTGCATCTATCCCGAGGTTTGCCAGCTCGTTGCAACTGAAGGCTCAGGTATCAAGTCTCTTGAAGACCTCAAGGGCAAGACAGTTTCAATCGGCGCACAGGGCTCAGGCGTTTTCTACAACGCAACACAGATTCTTGCTGCTGCAGGCATCAACTATGAAACAGACATCAACGCAACATTCTTATCCTTCGGCGACAGCGCAACAGGTCTTAAGGACGGTACTATCCATGCTGCATTCATCACAGCAGGTACTCCCACAACAGCTATCACAGAGCTTGCAACTGCTACAAACGTTGTTGCTATTGACCTTGGCGAAGACGTTATCGCAAAGCTTATGAATGACTTCCCCTTCTACACAAAGTATGAAATGACAAGCGCTGACTACGGCTTCATCACAGAATCAGTAAACACAGTTGCTATCATGGCTACTTATGTTGTAACAAACGAAATGAGCGAAGATCAGGCTTACGAAATCACCAAGAACCTCTGGGAGGTTGAAGATGTTGCTACATGCCACGCAAAGGCTGCACAGATGGACATCAACACAACAGTAAACGGTATCGGTGATGTTCCCCTTCATCCCGGTGCTCTTAAGTACTATGTAGAAAAGGGCATCATTACTGCAGAAGCAGACGAAACAACTGAAGCTGCTGCTGAAGAAACAACACAGGCAGCTGCAGAAGAGACAACTGAAGCTGTAGCAGACGAAACAACTGAAGCTGCTGCTGAAGAAACAACAGCTGCTTAATCAACTGACAAAACGGTAATATCGGTGCCGCAGTTTTTATAAATTGCGGCACTTTACTTTAGAATAAAAAGGAAAGGGGAAAAGACAGTGGACGAAAACACCGAAAAAATCGTGCAGGACGAGGAAGTTATTGATTCCGACAAAATAATGCAGGAATTTGACCGTGATAGCAACACGCGAATCTTCACAGGCTGGAGAAAGCATGTAATCACCGGTATTCTTTGTTCCTTCAGCGTTTATATGATTTCTATGGCGCTGCTTTTTCCGAATGCCACAAAATATACAAAGCTTACAACCTTTATGGCATTCATTCTTTTTATAGGTTATCTTATTTTCCCTGCCTATAAAAAACAGACAAAACGCATAAACTATGTTCCCGTATATGACATATTTTTAGGTCTTGCAGGTGCGGCAAGCTTCCTGTATTACGCAATATGTCAGGAAGAAGTTATTATGATGTCAAGACGAATCGGCACACTGCAGATTGTCATTGCATTCATAGCGATAATACTTCTTGTTGAGCTGGTACGACGGGCAGTCGGTCTTCCCATCATTTTTGTTGCGGGCGCATTCATAGTCTATGCGGCAATAAAAGCCTTTACGGAAAATCCCGACAAGGCTCTGAGAAATCTGGCTTTCAGCCTTTTCTATGATGTGGAGAACGGACTTTTCTCAACTCCCGTTTACGTTTGTACCACCTTCATAGTTCTCTTTATCATTCTCGGTGCTCTTCTTGAAAGAACAGGTATCGGCACATTCTTCGTTGACCTTGCAAACTCCATTGCAGGCGGCAGTGTAGGCGGTCCCGCAAAGGTTGCGGTTATTTCAAGTGCACTTGAGGGTATGTATTCAGGCTCCTCCGTTGCAAACACGGTTGGCTCAGGCTCAATCACAATTCCTCTTATGAAAAAGACGGGATATCAGCCCCACTTTGCGGCGGCGGTTGAGGCAGCGGCATCCACAGGCGGTCAGATAATGCCTCCCATTATGGGTGCGGCGGCATTCCTTATGGCTGAAATCACAGGTGTGCCCTACTCAACAATTGCAGTTACTGCAATTCTTCCCGCAGCACTTTATTTCACGGGCATATTCCTTATGATACACTTTGAAGCAAAGAAGCTTGGTCTTAAGGGTCTTCCCAAGGAAGCAATACCCAATTTCTTCAAGCTTATTGCTAAAAACGGATATCTCCTTCTTCCCATTGTAGTTCTTGTTATCTGCATGAACTACTTCAGCGCAGGTGTTTCTGCCTGCTTTGCAATTCTTGCGGCTCTTATAGTAAGCCTTATTCCCAAGAATGCGCTTGAAAATATCTTCAAAGGCAAGGCAACAGGTGCTGATTTCGGCAAGCTTATTCTTCCCGTTATTCCCCTTGCCGCAACTCTCGGCTTATGGCTTCCCTTCGGCGCACAGATGATGACAAAGGCAGTATTCATCGGTATGGTTCTGTGCTTTATTATATCATTCATCGCAAAGAAGGACACCGCACTTAATCCCGGAATTATTATCGAATCTCTTCACAACGGCGCAAAGAACACAATAGGTGTTGCTGCAGCCTGCGGTATGGCAGGTCTCATTGCAGGTGTTGTTACAATGACCGCTCTCGGTCAGCTTCTTCTCAACACTCTCGTGCCTATCGCACAGGACAGCATGTTCCTTGCTCTGTTCCTTACAATGCTTTGCTGTATCGTTCTCGGCATGGGTGTTCCCACAACCGCAAACTATGTTATCATGGCAACAATCACGGCACCCATTCTTATCAAGATGGGCATTCCCGCACTTGCCGCACACATGTTTGTTTTCTATTTCGGTATCGTTGCGGACATCACTCCCCCCGTTGCACTTGCAGCATATGCAGGCTCTGCAATAGCAAAGTCAAATCCGCTGAAAACGGGTGTTACGGCAACACGACTTGCAATTGCCGCATTCGTCATTCCCTATATGTTTGCATATAACCCCAAAATGCTCTTCATTGATGCAGGCGTGTTCGATGTTGTATCAATCATAATCACATCATTTATAGGCATTTATGCGGTTGCAGCAGGCATGGAAGGACATATGTTTGTAAAGCTTCCTGTATGGCAGAGACTTCTTACTCTTGCAGGCGGTCTTATGCTGATTGTTCCCGAAACAATTACGGACATCGTAGGAATTGCACTTGTAATTCTTATAATTGTAATACAGAAGCTTTCCGAAAAGAAGCAAAAAGCAATCGCCCCAGCAGCCGGGTAACAAAAAAGCCTCCGAGAAATCGGAGGCTTTTTTATCTGTGCTCCCGCGCGAGGCAAAAAAAAGAGACAACTCAAACCGAGTTGTCTCTTTTTTTATTCAGCCTTCTGGTAGATTTTAACGTAATCTACAACCATTTCGCATTTTTCGTTACGGTCTCTTCCTTCAAGATCATCTGCAGAAGGAATGCAAAGAGAAACAATAACCTCTTCTTCAACTCTGCATACACCCTCACCGAAGCTTGAGCGGGTTGTTTCAACACCGTTTACATAGAAAATATATTCATCCTCTGTCCACTCAAGACCGTAGGTGTTATATTCATCATAAATGTCCTTGCCGTTGAAAAAACCTAAAATACGTGACTGGAAGCCCTCTGTTTCACCGTCAACACCTGCGCAGTGAATTGTCTGTGTGACTGCATTCTGACGACCTCTTTCGCCGTAACCCATAGCCTCGAAAATATCTATTTCACAGCTTTCAAGACCGCCCTTTGAAATCTCTGCATCATAGGGGGATTTAAGTCCCTGAATCCAGAATGCGGACCAGAATGCATCACTTGCCGCACACTTACAGCGGATTTCAAAATAACCGCGGAGATAATGCTCGTTGAGAGCAACCGATACACCGTACCAGCCGTCACCGTAAGCACCGTCTTCAACATATTCACCTGTCAGATAAAGATTACCGTCCTTAACGGAAAGCTGACTTCTGTTATTGAAGCCGCCGCGGGACTTACCCTCACCTCTTACTCTCCAGTCGGTAAGATTAAGCGCATCGCCCTCGAACTCGTCAACATACACAAGCTCATAATCAGAAAGGTCAAGCTCCTGTCCCCATGCGGAAACTGCATTAGTACCGAGAATCATGCCGAACATTTCCATAATCATCATACAGGTTGCAACGAAGCCTCTTGCACCGCCGCCAGTAATAAGGGACTTAAGACCGTTAATTGCATTTTCCAGAGCCCACTGCTCTCTGAAAGCAAGGTTTAAGGTTTCAGCAATCCACTGTATCATATCCGTCACCTCTTATTTACCGTTTCTTCTCATTTCGGCGAGCTCACGGTAATCTATAAGCTTGATGCCGTGAGTTCTGAATGCCGCATGAGTTTCGGGATCCTTCATAACAAGATATTCCCAATATCTTCTCTGCCATGTGCCTGTGATTGACTTCATTTCGTCAGTAGGCATTGCGGGATGTACATAGGTTTCGGAAATACCCTCGGGAATCTTTATGAGATATTCAATGAAGTTATACTTGAACTCCTCATAGGTCTTGCCTGTTTCAATGTTTTCAGGGAAGATAAGATAGTCAGGCATGGGAACATTGTTCTTCTTGCCGAACATACCTGAAAGCACGCTTGCAACAGAGAAAAGCCAAACGGGAGTGCCTTCGGGACACTGGGGAGTGTAGGGCTTTGAGAACATACGGAAGGGATAGCCCTTCTTACCGCAAACGGAAAGAGTTTTGGGAAGCATCAAAAGCTTACCGTTCATTCCGTAAAGTGCACCCATGTGGCTGTCGATGTGTGAGGGCTTCATGCCTCTGTTTTCGCAATATTCAATCTGTGCGATAGTTTCCTTTACTGCCTCGTCATAGTCGCAGTGTGCTTCAAAATCTTCACTTTCAGGCCACATTCTGCCATGCTCATTCTTAAGTGAGGGAAGGTCAGTCATGGGACCCCATGGGAAGTTTTCCTGCCACTCATTTGTGTGGGTAAGGTGAACACCGATAGCAAATTCGGGATGAGCAATTGAGAAATCAATAGCCTCATCCGCACCGGGACAGGGTGTCATGATTGTTGATGAGAAGATGCTGCCTGACATAAACAGGTCCATAACTGCCTCATTGGCAGAGTGGCACAGACCGAAGTCGTCAGCATTAATGATAAGAAATTTTTTAGCCATAGTTATTTCCTCCAAAAATGAATACAGATTTATATTAACAAATACAAAGCAACAAGTCAAGAATCACAATTTAACGATATCCTATTACTACTGCAAGCAGCATAACCGCCACGGAAATAATACCCTCAAGCACAAACAAGGGCCATGAGAACTTAAGCCATTTTGTATAAGAAACACCTACAAGACCGATGGCAATTATCATAATACCGCTTGTGGGATACAAGAGATTTGTAAATCCGTCTGCAAGGCAGAAGGACAGCACAACACTGTTTGATGAAAGACCTATAAGATGTGCCAAAGGAAGCACAAGGGGCATTACAAGGAAAGCCTTTGCCGTACCCGAGCCGATAAAAAACTCTAAAAGCGCGATAAAAAGGAAAATAAGAAGTATCGCAGCCATGGGATTCATACCGCTTATAAGATTATGAATATAGTAAAGAATTGTGTGCATAATCTTTCCCGTGTTGAGAATATATGCAACAGATATAACAATAAGGATAAGGGGGATTGCGGGAGCAACGGTCTTTATTCCCTCGCCGAAGCCGGCAAGTAATTTCTTACCTCTGACACCTGTGATAAGTGCGGCAGAAATACCGCCTGCAACAAAGAAAACTCCGATACCGCCCATTGAAACGGCACCGCCTGCACCTGTTACAAAGTCGGTAATAATGCAAACAAGCGCAAGACCGAGGCAGATGCAGAATGCCTTTGATGCCTTTGCCGCCTTCTTATCAAGAATAAGTGCATCAACATCATCAACCGTATATTTTTCACGCAGAGCCTTGTCGCTTTCATATGAAAGACTTTTTTGGGGATTTGTTTCAATTCGCTTTGCATACATAAAAAGAAAGCCGTAAAGTCCGATATACACCAAAGCAAAAACAACAAGACGAAGCCACAGACCGGAGAAAATTTCAATATCCCCTGCAAGACGCTGCACGGTCATAACATTGAAGGGGTTGAAGGTAGCGGCAGTAAAGCCGAAGGCAACGGAAATAAGGCTCATGCCCAGCCCCACCATTGAGTCCCATCCGAGCGCCAGTGAAATGGCAACGGAAATAGGCACAAGGGTAACACTTTCCTCCAGAATACCCGCCGTGGATGCAAGTGCCATGCAGAAGAAGGAAAGCACCGCCATAAGCAGATATTTTTTGTGTGAAAATTTCTTTATAACAACCGCAACAAGATATTTCAGCACCCCGCACCTGTCAAGAAGTAAAAATGTACCGCCCATAAGCACAATGAATGCGATAATGAGAATACCCGTCATGCCCGTGTCACGGGTTGCGGAATCAACAAACACCATTACGGGAGCGGCAACAATTTTCCACAAGGGCATCGTATAGTCCTCAAGAGGTGAATACACACTCTCCGAGGTAATTGAAGCCTTGCCTGTGCTTTCATCAACAAATGTATTATACTCTCCGCGGGGAAGAAGCTGTGTAAGCACTCCTGCGAAGATATAGACTGCAAGTAAAATTGCCGTGATGCTTACAATGGTTTTCTTATCAATATGTAAGCCGTCGGACCTTTTCTGTTCAAGCTGATTCATGATAATCTCCGTTATTTCTTTATCTTTGACCAATATTCCCTTGCTGCCTGCTCAGTTTTATTGTCACCGTATTCATAATATTTTTTGTTCTTCACCGAATCGGGCAGATACTGCTGACGGACCCAATGATTTGAAAAATTGTGGGGATATTTATAATGCTGCCCCTTGATTTCGGCGTCCTCACCGTCGAAATGCTTATTCTGCAGGTGTCTGGGCACAGGTCCTGCAAGCCCTGCTCTTACATCAGCCATAGCCGCATCAATTGCCATTTCACCCGAATTTGATTTCGGTGAATTGCAGACAAGAATCACGGCATCAGCAAGAGGAATTCTTGCTTCGGGAAGTCCTACCTGCATTGCAATATCACATGCGGATTTCACAATGGGAATAATCATGGGGTATGCAAGCCCCACATCCTCACAGGCACACACCATAAGCCTTCTTGTTGCGGAAATAAGGTCGCCCGCTTCAAGAATTCTTGCAAGATAATGAAGTGCCGCATCGGTATCCGAGCCACGCATGGATTTCTGATAGGCAGAAAGCATATCGTAATACTCGTCACCGTTTCTGTCATAGTGCATGGCAGTTTTTGTGCTA
Source organism: Acutalibacteraceae bacterium (assembly GCA_045638965.1). GTDB lineage: Bacteria > Bacillota > Clostridia > Oscillospirales > Acutalibacteraceae > RUG806. The sequence goes on from JAZUCC010000017.1 coordinate 68,354, forward strand.
ACCTGCTTTACGGCATCAAGAGTAACTCTCTTCCTTTCACCGCCGGCGGGTCTCGGGGAGCCAAGCACCGAAAGCTCAACAATGTTTGCAGCCTTTCGCATGTCACCGCCGCAGGATGAAGCAATATGCTCCACAACACCCTCTTCAAGGTCAAGCTCCTCACCCGACTCCTGTGACATTATTCCGAAGGCTCTTTCAATGCCTGAAACGGCATCCTCTGCGCTGATGCTCTTGAATTCAAAAACCGTTGAACGGCTGAGCACCGCAGAATATATGTAAAAATAGGGATTTTCTGTAGTAGATGCAATAAGAGTTATGTCACCGTTTTCAATATACTGTAAAAGTGTCTGCTGCTGCTTTTTATTAAAATACTGAATCTCATCAAGATACAGAAGCAGTCCGTTGGGCGCTGCAATTGTATTGATTTCAGAAATTACCTCCTTCACATCGGAAAGAGATGCACTTGTGCAGTTAAGTATATGAAGTCTTTTCTCCGTAGCGGCGGCAATAATTCTTGCAACCGTGGTTTTGCCCGTTCCCGACGGACCGTAGAAAATAAGATTGGGAATATTTCCCGATTCTATAATATTGCGAAGCACAGCCCCCTCTGAAAACAGATGGCGCTGTCCTGATATTTCACCGAGTGATTTCGGTCTTATTCTGTCTGCAAGAGGTGTTGACATAATATCTCCTGATCGCAAAATTTTCCTTACACTTGCAGGGGACGGCGTCCTCAACGTCCCGCACAGCAAGGATTTGAATATTAGCATTAATTTCCGTAGCACATAATTTGCTCTTTTCAAAAAGCAATTCTTCTGTAAATCTGTTTTCAGCAACGGGAGGTCAGGGACACCATCCCCTACACAAAATTACAATATGAGAGACATTGCCTCCGAGCGGGTTCTTGCATCCGAGCGCATACTGCCGCGGAGTGCCGATGTGGTGGTCTTTGCTCCCGCCGCACGTGCACCGCGCATTGTCATGCAAAGATGCTCCGCCTCAATAACAACAGCAACCCCCTGCGGCTCAAGCTTTTCCATTAAAAAGTCTGCAATCTGCGAGGTAAGACGCTCCTGAATCTGTGGTCTTCTTGCAAAATTATCAACAATTCTTGCAAGCTTGGAAAGACCGATAACCTTACCCGACCCCGGAATATACACAATATGTGCTTTACCCACAAAGGGCAGAAGATGATGCTCACACATTGAATAAAGGGGTATATCACGGACAACAACCATTTCCTCGTTCTTGTCCTCTGAAAATATTTTAAGATGCTCCTCGGGGGATTTTTCAAGTCCGCCGAAAACCTCTTCATACATCCTTGCAACTCGCTTGGGAGTTTCCTGAAGTCCTTCCCTGTCGGGATCCTCTCCGATGGCAATAAGAATTTCTCTTACCGCCCTTTCAATTCTTTCCTTATCCATAATTACTCCTTACGGTGTATAGGTTATAGTAAAGCAGGATGAACGGTGAACATTTCCCATAAGCTTCATATGAAACTGATTATAGCCCGTAAGCTCACGGTCCCCCACCATTATCCTTGTGACATAGCCCCTCTGCTCATCCATAGAGCCCGTGTGCTCAATAATTTTAAGCCACAGTGCGGGGTCCTCCTGTAAAACTATAGTACTGTCATAAGTATTTATTTTTTCACGCATTTCTTCAACAGTATATGTATATGTTGTGATAAAGCCTTCTCTTTGCATATCAAAGGGACTGGGCACCGCGGTAAGATATGAGGTCTTTCCGCCCCATATGCTTTCGCTTGATGCGGTCATGCCTGCCGCAAGTCCGCTATACACCGCAAGAATCGGCTCCGTGTCGGACTTAACGGTGATATACTGTCCGAGCACCTCTTTTACAAGTAGCTTCAGATTTTCAGGCAGCTCCTCATAAGAAAGAGGGCTTGCAATTCCCACATCCCAACGGCTTGAAACATCAAAATCGTAGCTTACAAGATTGGTAAAAATACAAAGAGTAAGTGCCTTGAGAGCCTCCTCATATTTTCCGCCCTTTGTAACACCGTAAATTTCCTGATATACAATTCTTGCAAGCAGCTCCTCGGTGGGCTGCTCTGTTTTTATGTATTCCTCTGTGCCAAGCTCCTCAACATAAGTAAGGGTGGGATAAAGAGTTGTCGCGGGAAATTCATCAATCTGCTTTATTTCAGTGCCCGTGTAATAATGGGAAAGTATTCTGTCATAAGTATAGCCGCCGTCCTCAAGGGACAATGCACCGTACTGTGAAAGCCCTACACCGTGACCGTAGCCGTAAACGGTAAAGGTAAAAGTACCGCTTTCTGCTTCAATTTCGGGGGCTTCGGGAAGCTCCCACTTAAAAAGCTCGTCAGGAACAGGCATATTCACATATTCCGAAAATGCCTCTTCGCTTACCTCAACCTCTTTTATATCCGTCTTCTCAAGACCTACCGCAAGGCGCAGGATAAACCGCGCATCGGAGGAGGAAAAGGCTTTTTCCAGTCGACACATTTCAAGGTGTCCTCTGGTGTAATAATCAAGTCCTACCGCAAAGCGCAGTGCAAGTCTTGCATCGGCTGAATCTGATTGTCCGCTGAAATCAATATCGCAGAACATATACTTTTGTGTTACAGCGGCTGAAGCCGGCACACTGCATACAATTACAGCCACTGCAAGAAGCATTGAAATAAATGCTCTGATTTTTTTTGATATCATAAATTATTTTCCGTTAATCTTTTTAATTTAACCTACAACAAAGGTTTCCTCTGAAGTGTCCTCGTCATCATCAGCTTCGGTATCAGTCTCTTCAGCTTCATCCTCACTGTCGGTTGCAGTCTCTTCCTCGTCGGTGGTCTCTTCCTCATCGGTAGTCTCTTCACCCTCAACGGTAGTATCCTCTTCGGTAGCATCAGCAGAAGCAACGGTGGTATCCTCATTTGTTTCATCAGCACCGGGAACACCGCTGTCAAAAAGTCCCTTGAAGGGATCACCTGCAGGGAATACCCACTCCATGAAATTTTCATACCATGTGCCGAAGGTATATCCGTTTGCACCGAAATATGCCACGGTGAAAACAACAATTGCCACAATTACGGCGGCAACTGCACCTATTGCAATCTTATAGCGCTTCACTGCTGCATTTTCTCTTGTCTTCATATCATTGTCAAAACCGTCATCACCGTCAATGATATCACTTATAAATGCGCATAAGTCGCCGCAGCATCTTGAAAGGAAGCCTGAAATTTCCTCTCCCTCAAAGGAGTGAATTTCTCTTACTGCAGTTTCTCTTTCGTTGGAAACGGCAATATAGACTATCTTTTCGCTTTCGGGAGAATCTCCCGTATAAAATGCATTTGAAATAGCAACGGAATAGCGGCATTCAAGAAATTCCGATGCGGTGATTGAAAGATTTACAACATAGTCAACAGGCTGAAGATTTCCTCTTTTTTCCGCAATAGGAGAAATCTGAAGCTTGCCTTCAAGCCTTTCATCAACGGAAAGGTATTCCTTGAGAAAGGTAGCTGTGTTTGTACCTGCAACAGCGACCTCCGTATTGTGGCTTTCAAGAATATCATAAAGCCTCCCGGCGTTGTATTTCTTAAGACTTTCGGTTGAAACCGATGTGTTGTAAGTAGCATTGATATAGGGAATTACCTGTGAGGATATCAGAACAGAGGTTCTGTCCTTTTCATAGGGCAGAATAATAATTGTCTGATTTCCGTTTGCAACCGAAAAGCCGGCATAAAGACCGTCTCCGAGCACAAAGGTCTTTGAATTCTTTCCCACATAAGCATGAGATACGGAGAAATCGTAATCCTCATCCTCGGGGTTCTTATCAAATGCCTTGCAAGCCTTTTCAAGAAGTGCGGTATCAGCAGTCATTTCAAAGCCGAATGCCTTTCCAAGCATAAGCTTTGTTGCCGAATACTGCTTCACATCGGAAATAAAAACAAGTGCATGTGAATCGGAAACAGCCTTTGCAATGTCAGCGGAGGCATCCTTTACCGAGGAAGCATGCATAATATCACCGTCGTCGGTTATATGCTCCGAAAATAACTGCTTCAGTTCAAGCGCAAGTCTTTGCGAAGCACCGTAGTTTTCTGTGCCCAATAAAAAAAATCTTACTTTCATACTCTTTCCTTTAATTGAATTTCTCTTTGCGTCAGGCTGCGGGAGCCTGTGTTGCAACAGGTGCCTGTGTTGTAGCGGGAGCCTGTGTTGTAGCAGGTGCCTGTGTTGTAGCAGGAGCCTGCGTTGTGGCGGGAGCCTGTGTTGTAGCGGGAGCCTGTGTTGTAGCTTCTGATGCATTTCCTGCAGGTGCGGTTGTTGCCTCGGAAGCAGTTGTGCTTTCAACTGCAGGAGCAGCGGTTGTGCCCTCGGTAGGCTGATTTTCAGTTCCCGATACCGCAGCTGTGCTTTCTTCCGTTGCAGGAGCTGTGGTTTCAGCGGAATTTGACGAAGTGCTTTCCTGTGAGGGATCATCATTGAATTCCGTATCTGTTGTAACCTCAATCCAGTTACCGTTTGCATCGGTTTCAAGAATAATGGGCTCGGTCAGATCCTCATAGGGATTTTTGATATTCAGCTGATCGTAATATGCCTGGGGATAGCGGGCATTATGGTTGAAGGATGCCTTTGAAACATCCACATCAGCCGATTCACCATCTCTTAAAAGACGGGCAAAAACAACAAGACGTCCGCCGTCGAATATATCCTGATAGCAGGTGTAAAGTGTAAGAATCTTATCGCCTGAGTTCACATCAACACCTGTCTTTATCATTGAACGCTCTTTTATACCCGAAAGCAGATTATTGAAATCCGCAGTCGAAGAGAAATCGGTGATAAGGTAGGTGAAAAGGTGTCCTCTGTCTGCCGCAGTGGTGGAGTTTGTAAGCATTACGGCAAAAATCTTCCACTGTGTTTTTTCATAAAGGGTTTCAACCGTAATCACGGGAGCCTTCTTATAGCCGTCAAGCTTCATATATTCCGTAAGCTTATTGAAGCCCAGCTTATCATGAGTGTTGTGACCGTAGATTATGGTATTCTTGCTGAAGTCACCGTCCATATTGTTGCGGTAGTCAACATAAGGATTACCGTAACGGCTGTACTGTCCGTAAAGGTCCTTCCACAGATAGTACGACGGAGAGCTCTTCTTCTGTAAAAGCGGTGAGAAGAAATCAAGCTCGGGAATTCTTAAAATACCCACAACGTCCTGATTCACCGCGTAAAGATTTGCAAATTTGAGAGCCATGCCCTCGGGGAAATCAATATCGGGATACTGCTCCTTTATATTTTCCCAGAGCTTTTCAATTTCAAACTCAAAAAGCTCATCCTCATTGATTGTATCAATGGCAATTTCCCAGTTGTTAAGGTCATTTATTCTTTCACGGTAGCCTGCATAATAGAAAACCATATACGAAAGACCAAGCACCAGAAGCACGAAGGATATATCCATTATCGTCTTTCTGATTTTTTCACTTTTACTGTCATCCTTATGGGGGAAACTTTCCTTTATAAAGCGCTTGAAACGCTCCTTTGAGAAGCGGCTTGTGAAATAGTTTACAAAGCCCTCCCTGAATGTCAGTGCATACACGGTTCTTTCGGGAGCGTCCGCTCTTTTTATAACCTGTGCGGGATTATCAAAATTATTGTCTTTTCTCACTTAATTCAACTGTCCTTCCGACGGGATGCTCTGGACTTTTTCTTTTTTCTGTCCGAGGGTATCCCCTTTGTCTCTGCTTCTTTCTCTTCTCCGTTTTCCTTCTCCGCAGCTTCGGTATCGGATATTTTTTCAATAAGCTGCGCTACAATATCACTTTCATTCTCAAAAACAGAAGGGTCAAACACAACGCCGAATGCCTTTTCGGTAGCAGTATTTTTTTCTTTCTTTTCCTGTACAGCGGGAGCATTTACGGGCTCTGTTGAAAAATCCTCATATTCATCAAAGCTGTCCTCTGCATCTGCACTTTCAACAGCCTCAACAACCTCGGGGCTCATCTGCTCCTTGATAACACGGATTTCCTCAAGCCTTCTTCTTTCCTTAAGCTCCTTTTCACGCCTTTCCTCTTCAAGCCTTACCTGCTCGGCAAGACGCTTTCTTTCATCCTCCTCACTGCGCTTGTTGTATTTATCAACAATTTCGGCAACGGTGGAGCGAAGTCCCTCGGTTTCCTGTTCAACACTTGAAATTTCCTCTGCATCAAAGGGAAGTGCGTTCACACGCACTGTGCCTTCCTCCTGCACATTTTCAACCTCAGGTGCTTCCCTTATGATATCGGGGAGAATATCCTCATAATCCTCCCTGATAGCAGATTGGCGTGAAACCGCAGTCTCTGACTTCTTTTTCTTTGAGAAAAGCCCCATTTTCTTTTTGGCAGGCTTTTCCTCAACCTGAAGCCAGCTCTTATCAGAGCTTACGGGAGCATTACCCCTCATATAAGCCGTACTGCCGCTTCTCATTCTTTCGGTTTTTCCGCCCGAAGCCATATTATTTTTTTGAGTTACGGAAAAACCCTCCGGAAAAAAAGTTTTTCTGGAGCTTGAGTAATACTGCGAGCCCTCTCTTGCCCCTTCAAAATCAGAATCTCTTGAAAGAGGGTCTATATATTCCGATGCGGGAGCGGAATTGTCAACATAGTACATTCTTCCCGGCATATATGCTGCGGGAGAATCAAAGCTTCTTGCATAAGCACTGTCACCGCGGAGCATTCTGTCACGGCGGACTCTTTCAAGTCTTGCCGCCTCCTTCTTTGCAGTCTCCTCCCAGTCAGCATCAAAAACAACTCTCTCCTCTGCCGCACCGACACCCATTGTGGGATATCTTACATCACCTGTTGATGTGAACTCGGGGCGCTGTGCCTCGGCAGAGGCCTGTGCGAAAACAGTTCTCATTTCCTCCGGGATTTTTTCTTCAATACGCTCATTTACATCCTTTACGGGAGCCTCGAAGGAAATTTCCTCCTGTTCCTCATATTCAACACGGGTAAATACCACGGGAGTCTCATCGCGTCTGTCCGAAATATCAACAACGGGTAAAACAGTGCCCTCACTGTCACCGCCTACATATTTTTTGAGAAGACCGTTGAACTCATCGTTGAATGAGCCGTCGGGATTAAGAATTGCAGCAAGAATATCGTCAACACTCTCTGCATCATTTATAACAGGATTTTTAGCTTCAAAATCTGACATCCTTATTTCTCCTTTCAGTCAATTATGCAAACGCATCCCAGATTGCATACTGGGCATAGGGATTTGTAAGTCCGTGCCTGTCATACCAGTACTGAGGCATTCTCTGATTGGGATTTGAATACGCCGCCGAGGTATCAACCTCAGGATCCTCACCCTCTCTTACAAGCCTTGCAACAACAACAAATCGTGCATTTACCATTCCGTCGATATCAAGTGAATGGCTGCAGGTTGAAAGTGTAAGGAACTTGTCGGTGGGCTGAACATCAATAGCGGGATTTACAAAGTAGCTTCTGAATGCAACCTCATTTGCAAAGCCCAGTGTGTTTTCATCGGTAAAATCATCATACCAGTAATAGAAAAGCTTGTTGTCATACTTTTCTTCCGCCGCCGCAATGAATGCGCCGATAATCTTGAAGCGGTAGCTTGAATAAAGCGTGCTCATTTCAATTACGGGATGCTCCTTGTAATATTCAACATCCATGTAATCATCAAGGTCTGTGAACATTCCGCGCTGATTTTCAAGATAGTGACCGTAAAGAATAGTGTTCTTCGAAAGGGAGCTGCTTCCCTTGCCGATTATGTTACGGTAGTCCATGAAAATACTGCCGCCCACATAATAGTCACCGTAATATGTTGTTCTGTCATAATCGGTGTGGTTGTCTGTCTGCAGAATTACATGGTCAATATTGGTGTTTTCTATTCTTAACCAACCAACGGTATCGCTGTTTGTGGCATAAAGTGCTTCAAAACCCTTTAACATTCCCGCGGGGAATTCAACCTCTTTGAGATTGGGAGTAAGACTTTCACCGAAAATTCCCGTGCTGTCGTAATATACCGCAGGGCCCGAATCGGTCTCGAAGCGAGCCTCTTCCTTGATAGGCTCATAGGGATCAGCCCCGCCCGACATACTGATAAAAATTCCGATAAAGGCAAAAACAAGAGCATTGAGAATCCACAGAACGGTAATTACTCTCTTATCAGCTGCAGTCATCATTCTGCGCTTTGCATCCTCAATAGCCTGCTTATCCTCTTTTGTATCGTAAAGCTCATCAAGATACAGACTGCTCATATCTTCAGCGGGCACCGCCTTTACTGCAGGCTGCGGCTTTGCCGCCGCAACAGACCTTTTCACTGTCGGAGTCTGCGCCCGTACCGAGGCAGTCGGTGCCGTTGCAGCTGAAGGCTTCTTTGCTGCTTCAGAAGGATTTTTTGATACAGGGGTCTGCACCCTTACAGGGACTGTCGGAGACTTCACTGCAGCGGGCTGCACCCTGTCCGCTGCAACGGGAGGCTTCTGCGTTACGGGCTGTGCCTTTTCCTCCTGTGCCCTTGCCTTTTTCTCCTGTGTCCTTGCTTCTTCTGTTTCGGCCATTATATCTGATATCTTCTTTATTTCCACAATGCTGTCCTTACGGGAAATATCCAATATATATCACCTGCTGTCTGAAAAAATTGTTGTTCGGAATAATAATAGCATATTATTATAAATAATACAAGTATTTATAGAATATTAAATATTGTTTTAATACTTTACTATTTCACCAATAAATGCTATAATGATAAATTGAAGTAATAACGGAAGGATCCGCAATCTGATGAAATACAGAAATCCCCTGACAAAAGCCGTGGCAGTCATAAGCATTTTTACGCTCCTGCTTTCATTCTTCAGTGCCTGCACGCAGAATAAACACCAGGAAAAAACATATTTTGCCTTATCGGATGCAGTGACATTGAAAATCATATCAAGCGACACGGAAAAGACAGAGAAAATTTTCTCACTGGCAGATTCTTTGCTTCAGGAATGTGAGAATTCGCTTTCCTCAACAAACGAGGAATCAGAGCTTTATAAGCTCAACACAGAAAAAAAGATATATGCATCGGCATTTCTTGAAAAAATTATTTCGGATTCGGTTCTCATGTCAGACATTCTCGGCAAAAGCATTGATATATCAATTGGTGAGCTTACCTGCTTATGGGGCTTTTCAACAGACTCACCCGCAGTCCCCGACGACACCGATATTCAGAATGCACTTTCCGCAATGGGCACTGATAAAATTGTATTTTCCGAAGAAAACAATAAAATCACCCTTCCCGCAGATGTTTCCGTTGACCTCGGCGCGGTAGATAAGGGTGCCGTATGTGACAAAATATATGAATCGATAAAGCTTTATTCAAAGCCCTTTATAATGACCTTCGGCGGCTCGGTGCTGGCTTACGGCACAGGACCTTCAGGCGGTGAATGGAAAATCGGTCTGAAAAATCCCGTAAAGGGTGATTCCTCGGAGTTTGCAACACTTACCCTTTCACCCGATTCCGACCTTAACACAGTGTGTCTTTCCACCTCGTCCGTTGCGGATAAGTCCTTCACACAGGACGGTATAAACTATCACCACATTCTCTCCCCCGCAACAGGCTATCCCGTTGAAACAGAGCTTGTTTCAGTAACCGTTAAGGCTTCCACCGCATTTGTTGCGGATATTCTTTCAACAGCATGCTTCATTGCCGGCTTGTCAGAAGAAGCAATGAAATTCCTTTCATATTTTTCAGCAGAAGCAGTTTTCGTATTCAGCGACAGCACCTGCTTCGTGACAGATGGTCTAAAGGACTCGATAAAGATAACAGACAGAAGCATTTCTTTAATGGATTATGACTATTAATTGACCTACGGAGGACAAAAAATGGCTACAATAAAACCCGATGCCATTCTTAAGGCAGTGCGCAGGTTCAGAGGTGGAGTCGGTGTATCACACAATAAAGTTACGGCAGACAAGGAAACCGTAAGAATGCCTGCCCCCGATACAGTAACACTCCCCATGCTTCAGCACACGGGAGCTCCCTGTACACCAACAGTAAAAAAAGGCGATTATGTCACCGTCGGACAGGTAGTCGGTGACAGTGATGAATATATGTCACTTCCCGTTCATGCCTCTGTTTCGGGCAGAGTTCTTGACATTAAGGATGTAAGACTTGCAAACGGCAGAAGCTGTCCTGCCGTGATTATAAAATCCGACGGACAGATGAAGCTTTGTGACAGTATCACTCCCCCAACAGTCACAAACAGACAGGAGCTTATAGCCGCAGTCAGGGCATCAGGTCTTGCAGGGCTTGGCGGTTCAGGCTTCCCCGCTTACGCAAAGCTTGATATCCCCGAGGAAAAATATATTGACACTCTTATTATAAATGCGGCGGAATGCGAGCCGTATATCACAACCGACCACCGTGAATGTCTTGAAAATTCATGGGACATCATGAGCGGTGTATATACCCTTCTTGATATATTTGATTTTGAAAGTGTAATTATTGCTATTGAGGACAACAAGCCTGATGCAATAAGAGTGCTTAAGGAAATTGCTGACAGTGATGTTGACCACGGCAACAAGGTGCGCCTTATGACACTTAAGTCCCGCTATCCCCAGGGAGCTGAAAAAATGATGGTATATTCCGCAACGGGAAGAACAGTTCCCGAGGGCGGTTCATCTGCCGATGCAGGCTGCGTTGTCATGAATGTTTCAAGCATTGCCTTCATTTCAAGATACCTGAAAACCGGAAAGCCGCTTACAAGCCGTACTGTAACAGTCAGCGGAAACTGCATTAAAAATCCCATGAATGTCCGTGTTCCCGTAGGTACATCCTTCAGGGATATAATCAATTTCTGCGGCGGCTTCAGCGATGAGCCCTATAAAATTTTATCGGGCGGTCCCATGATGGGTACTGCCGTTTCAAAAACTGACATTCCTCTTGTAAAAAGCAACAATGCAATTCTTGCCTTCAGCCATAACCATGCGGCAGTGAAGCCCGAAAGGGACTGCATCCGCTGCGGCAGATGTCACAGCTCCTGTCCCATGGGGCTTGTTCCGACTCAGATTGTAAAATATGCCCTGCGTGAGGACACAAAAAGTCTTCAGAAGCTCGGCACATCGGTCTGCATGGAGTGCGGCTGCTGTGCATATTCCTGTCCCGCAGGCAAGCCTCTCGTTCAGCAGATGCGCCATGCAAAGCAGGTAATGAGAAAGGCAGGTATGAACTGATGAAAGCATCTAAAAAGCTTACAGTCACCCCATCTCCCCACACCAAAAGTCCCACAACTGTTTCAGGCATTATGCTTGATGTGATAATTTCACTTATTCCCGCAGCCTTTGCAGGAATTTCCGTATTCGGAATAAGAGCCGTTCTTCTGATTGCCGTGTGTGTTTCATGCTGCACAGGCTTTGAATACGGAATAAGAAGACTTCTGAAGCTCCCCGAAACCATAGGCGACTTAAGTGCCGCAGTAACAGGCATTATTCTTGCCTTCAGCCTTCCCGTATCCGCTCCCCTGTGGATATGCATTATCGGCTCCTTCATTGCCGTTATAATGCTGAAGCTGTTATGGGGCGGCATCGGAAAAAATCTCTTAAATCCCGCACTCACCGCAAGAATTATTCTTTTTATTGCATTCACCCGTACAATGACGGCATTCACTGCTCCCGCAAGACGTATGGCAGATGCAGTTTCAGGTGCAACACCGCTTGCAGGTCTTTCCTCCATTGACCTCAGAGGGGACATTTCCGCACAGATAAGCACCATGGTTTCCGACGGAGACCTCCCGAACCTGTTCAACATGCTTTTCGGTGTAAAAGCAGGCAGCATAGGTGAAACATGTGCCGTAGCCCTGATTTTAGGCGGTGTTTATCTCGTATTACGCGGGGTTATAAGCATTGCAATTCCCGCATCCTTCATACTTACAACAGGAGCCTTCATGCTCGTTGCCTCGGGCTTCAATTTGACATTTACAATATATGAGCTTTCGGGCGGTGCACTTTTACTCGGTGCATTCTTTATGGCAACCGACTATACAACAAGCCCCGTCAACAGAACAGGTAAAATTGTTTTCGGTATCGGCTGCGGTCTTATCACCGCAATATTAAGACTTTTCAGTCCTCTGCCCGAGGGTGCAATGGTAGCAATTCTTATCATGAATATTGCCCGTCCCCTTATAGAAAAGCTGACAATGCCCGCTTATTTCGGTAAGCTGAAAACAAAGAAAACAGCGACTGCCGAAACGGTAACAGAGGTGGTTGAAAGCACCCCTGAAGAGACAACTGAAGAGGTCACAGAAGAGGCTGAAATCACTCCCGAAGAGACCGCTGAAGAGGTCACAGAAGAAGCTGAAATCACTCCCGAAGAAACCGCTGAAGAGGTCACAGAAGAGGCTGAAATCATCCCCGAAGAACCCGCTGAAGAGGTCACAGAAGAGGCTGAAATCACTCCCGAAGAAACCGCTGAAGAGGTCGCAGAAACGGTTGAAATCACTCCCGAAGAAACCGCTGAAGAGGTCACAGAAGAGGTTGAAATCACTCCCGAAGAGACCGCTGAAGAGGCTGAAATCATCCCCGAAGAGGCGGTTAAAATAAAGCCCTCAAAGCCCGTAAAGCTTGTTGATGATATAAGTGCTATGGAGGTTGAAGAGCCTGTAAAATCAAGGTTTGCCGTAAGACAGGGAAGAAAATCAGCCCCAGCCCCCATGCCCTATTCAAGAAAAAAGAGCAAGCGCGGAAAAGCCACTGTTCCCATGACAATTGACATTGATACTCCCCTGCCCGATGTTATCCCCTCTTTCCTGAAAAAGGACATCGAAAAGAACAAAGAAAACAGTCAGAAGCATTAATTTCATGTGATTTCACAATATACCGAATATATAAGTAAAGGAGCATTTTCTATGAAAAAATTTATGGATAAGGATTTCCTTCTTTCCACCCCCACTGCAGTAAAGCTTTTTGAAGCAGCCAACGAGGAGCCCATTTTCGACTGGCACTGCCACCTTCCTCCCAAGGATATATATGAAAACAAAACTCCCCGTGACATTGCCGAATTGTGGCTTGCCGCTGACCACTACAAGTGGAGAGGCATGCGCGGTGTGGGCATTGACGAGGAATTTATCACAGGAAGCAAAACTCCCTATGAAAAATTCAAGGCATGGGCCGGGGCTATGCCCAATTTCATCGGAAATCCCCTTTACCACTGGACTCACCTTGAGCTGCAGAGATATTTCGGCATTTACGAAACACTCAATGAAAAAACTGCAGATATGATATGGGAAAAGGCAAACGCAATGATTGCCGAGGGCGGCTTTACTCCCCGTGAGCTTATTGAAAAATCAAACGTTTTCTGCGTTTGCACCACCGACGACCCTGCTGATACACTTGAATATCACGCACTTATCGCCGAGGATAAGTCATTTAAGTGCAAGGTGCTTCCCGCATTCCGCCCCGATAAGGCACTTGCAATTGAAGCTCCCGCATTCCTTCCCTGGCTTCAGTCCCTTGAAGCGGTTTCAGGCGAAGAAATCACAACCTATGAAAAGCTTAAAAAGGTGCTTGTTGACAGAATAAATCACTTTGAAAAAATGGGCTGCCGTGCAACAGACCATGCCTTCACTCCCGTTCCCTATGTAAGAATGGAGGACTGCGAAATTGAAGCAGTATTTATGAAGGCATTAAAGGGTGAGGAGCTTTCCGCTTATGAGGCAGAGGGCTACCGAACAGAGCTTTTCCGCTTCCTTGCAAAAGAATATTACAAGCGCGGCTGGGGCATGGAAATCCACATCGGTCCCATGAGAAACAACAACACAAGAATGTTCAATAAGCTCGGTCCCGATGCAGGCTTTGACTCCATTTCCGACAATGAGGTAGCGTACAAGCTTTCCCGCCTTCTTGATTCCCTCGATGCTGAAGAGTGCCTTCCCAGAACTGTTCTCTTCACTCTCAATCCCAAGGATAATTATGTACTCGGCACAATGCTCGGCAACTTCCAGTCCGCAGAAGCCGCATCAAAAATTCAGTTCGGCACCGCATGGTGGTTCAACGACAACATTGACGGCATGCGCGAGCAGATAAAGGCACTGGGAAATCTCGGTGTGCTTTCAAAGTTCATCGGCATGGTAACTGACTCCCGCTCCTTCCTTTCCTATCCGAGACATGAGTATTTCAGAAGAATTGTATGCGAATTTATAGGAAATCTCGTTGAAAACGGTGAATATCCCGACGATATGGATTTCCTTTGCGGTGCAGTAAAGGATATTGCATTCAGAAACGCAAAGGAATATTTCGGACTTTAAGATAATATTCAGTTTTCATCAATATAATATTATCACAGACCCGAGAAAGGAGAATTGTGATGAATGTACTTCGGTTTCTTACACCGAAAATAGAGGTTGAATATATAAACATCGAAAGCACCGTAAGACAGGGGCTTGAAAAAATGAAGTTCCACGGCTATGCCGCCATCCCCGTAATTGACGACGAAGGACTTTACATGGGTACGGTAACGGAGGGTGACTTCCTGTGGGCTCTTTATAACAATAATAACCCCGACCTTAAAAAGCTGGAAAAAACGGAGCTTCGTACAATCATCCGCCACGATTATCAGCCCGTAAAGGCTTCCGCCTCCATGGATGAAATTCTCACCCGTGTATATCGTCAGAATTTTGTTCCCGTTGTTGATGACCGCGGTGTTTTCATAGGACTTATCAAAAGAAAGGACATCATCCGCCACCTTGCCAACATAAAGGTTGAGCTTCCCGATGAGGCTTCTGCGACAGTACATTAAATTACTCAGCAAGAGAATAAAAAAATTACCCCTCTGCAGTCTCCGTGCTTTACGGCTGCAGAGGGGTTTTGCTATATTAAATTTCTGCCAGACACGGACAATTTCCCGAACAATAATAAAAGGGGCTCTTACGGAAGAACCCCTTTTTTATTCTTATTCAAGTATGGGCTTGTCACAGAATTCGATTTCCGCTTCACCCTTGAGTCCGTCGGACTCAAAAACAATAATTTCGTTACTGCCCTCTTTAAGTATGCTTGCAGGCACGTAAAGTGTTCTCTGGGGACCTATTTCCCAGTATCTGCCTATATTGAAGCCGTTGATAACAACAAAGCCCTTTTTGAAATTATCAAGCTTCAAGAAGGTATCCTTACACTCTGTTACCTCAAGACATCCTCTGTAGAAGGCTGATTTTTCACCGAAGTCCTCATTGTCAAACACGAGTCTTTCAAGATTATTCATTTCAAGGGGATAAACATCCCAATGGAAATGGATTCTGTCGTCAATAAGACATCTTCCCGCAATACCCTTCTTTCTCATCATCTTGGGACCGAAATTTGTTCTGCCCATATTTTCGCAAAGCACTGTGAGAGTATCACCCTTCTTCGCAGAGAAGGTTGTTTCAAGGGAATCGTTTATATAAAGAATATCAATAAGCTGATCGTTTATATAAATCTGCGCTCTGTCACCGAGGGTTTCAAAGGTCAGCTTCACATCAGAATAATCGCGGTTAAGCACGGTTTTATATGCTATATAGCCGTAGCCTATGCCATATTTTTCCATGCACTTGGGAACATCGCTGTGAACGGGAGAAGAAAGTCTTTCCATTGAGCTGAAGAAACCTGTTTTTTCGGAAAGCCTTACCTTTCCGTATGCCTTCTTTTCACGGTCTGCGGGAATTTCGGGAAGCTCATGGTCAACATACTTTCTGATAACCTCTCTTACTGCCATATACTTCTTTGTTACATCACCGCACTCGGAAAGGCATGCATCGTAATCATAGCTTGTAACATCGGGAAGATATTTTTCATAGTGATTTGCACCCGAGGTAAAGCCGAAATTTGTTCCGCCTATGAACATATACATATTAAGGTGTCCGCGCTTCAGCATATCATCAACAACCTTGGCATAGTCCTCGGCAGATGTGGTATGGTGCTTTTCGTCTCCCCATGCATCAAACCAGCCGTTCCACATTTCCATGCACATTTTAGGAGAATCGGGATAGAGCTTATCGTGAGCCCTGAAATTTTCCTCAACACGGCTTCCGAAATTAAGAGTTGCAAGACAACCGTCAATTGCGCCGTCAAGAATATCGCTTTCAGATGTACCGTCGGAGGTGAAAAGAGGCACATCTATTCCTCTTCTTATGAAGCCCTCCTTAAGGTAATTGAGATACTGCTTATCGTCACCGTAGTAGCCGTATTCATTCTCACACTGAAGCATGATGACATTACCGCCGTTGGTTACAAGGTGGGGGCGTACCTCGTCGAGAAGCTTATCAAGATAACGGTCGAAGCAGGCAATATATTTTTCGTTCATGCAACGGATTTCCATATCCTCGTCTGTCTGAATCCACCAGGGAAGACCGCCGAATTCCCACTCGGAGCAGATGTAGGGACCGGGGCGTACGATTGCCATAAGACCCAGCTTTTCCGCCTTTTCAAGGAAGAGCGAAATATCAAGATTATTGGTAAAATCAAATTCACCCTGCTTTTTTTCGTGCATATTCCATGCACAATATGTCTCAACACAGTTACAGCCCATAGCAAGAAGCTTCTTGAAAATATCATCCCATGTGTCGGGCATGTTTCTGAAATAATGCACCGCACCCGATATGAGCTTTACGGGCTTACCGTCCTTCATAAAATCACTTTTTATAATTTCAAATGTCATAGGTGTTCTCCTTAAACAATATTAAAATTATTATACAGTAATTTCACATTATTGTAAAGAAAAAAAGCAGCACATTTTACTGTACTGCTTCAAGTATGGTCTTCAATTTTTCAATATCCTGCACCGTACATTCGGGCAGATGTCCGAACGGGAAGCAAAGCCCCATGCTGTCATATTTTGTCTGACAGATTTTACGGAAAGGCAAAAGCTCCGTTTTATCAATAACGGGGTATTTTTTTATAATTTCGCGAAGACGGAGAATACTTTTTTCATTATCATTCACAGTGGGAATTATAACCTGTCGGAGAGTTACGGGGATATTTTTTTCATTAAGATATGAAAGAAAGTCCTCAACTCTTTTCAAGGAACAGCCCGCATTTTCACGATATTCCTCATCCGTGGTGTATTTATAGTCAAGAAGCACTCTGTCGGTAACAGAAAGCAGTTTTTTCACACTGCCGTTAAGAATACTGCCCGAGGTATCAAGACAGGTATTTATGCCCTTTTCGCGGCAAAGAGAGAATATTTCAGCAGCAAAGTCGCTCTGCACAAGAGGCTCACCGCCCGAAAGGGTGATTCCCCCCTCCTGACCAAAATATGCCTTATATCTCATAGCCTTGCTTACAATTTCATCTGCCTGATACTGCGTACCCTCACCCATACTCCATGTATCGGGATTGTGACAGCATTTACAGCGGAGATTACACCCCTGCAAAAACACCACAAAGCGCACTCCGGGACCATCTACCGTGCCGAGACTCTGTATTGAATGAACAAAGCCGCTTGTCATACGCATTCGTGGAAGGTACGGCTGATAACCTCGCGCTGCTGCTCGCGGGAGAGCTTGTTGAAATTAACGGCATAGCCTGAAACACGGATTGTAAGATTGGGATATGCTTCGGGATCCTCGTAAGCCTTTATAAGGGTTTCGCGGTTAAGCACATTTACATTTATGTGATGTGCCTTCTGTATAAAATAACCGTCAAGAATATTCACAAGATTGGAAATTCTCTCATCCTCATTCTTTCCGAGAGCCTCGGGAGTGATTGTGAAGGTATTGGAAATACCGTCACGGCAGTCCTCATAGTTAATCTTTGCAACGGAGTTAAGAGAAGCAAGAGCACCGTTTTCCTCGCGGTTATGCATGGGATTGGCACCGGGAGCAAAGGCCTTACCTGCGCGTCTGCCGTCAGGTGTTGCACCTGTGTGCTTGCCGTACATGACATTTGATGTGATTGTAAGCACGGAAAGGGTGTGAACTGCATTTCTGTAGGTAGGAGTCTTGCGAAGCTCTGTGATAACCTTATGAGCCATATCACGGGCAATAAGGTCAACACGGTCATCGTCATTTCCGTAACGGGGGAAGCTTCCCTCGGTAACGTAATCGGTAATGTAGCCAAGCTCATCCTTAACGGGATGTACCTTTGCATACTTTATAGCGGAAAGTGAGTCAGCCATTACGGAGAAGCCTGCAACACCGAATGCCATAAAGCGGGTAACCTCTGTATCATGCAAAGCCATCTGAATCTTTTCATAGGCATACTTATCATGCATGTAATGAATAACATTCATTGTGTTTACATAGAGCTTGCAAAGCCATGCAAGGTAAATATCAACACGCTCCATAACAGCATCATAGTCGAGAGTATCACCGTCCATAACGGGCATCTGCGGTCCGATGCGGATACCGCTCATTGCATCAAAGCCGCCGTTGATTGCTAAATTCAGAAGCTTTGCAAGGTTGCATCTTGCTCCGAAAAACTGCATTTCCTTACCGATTTCCATTGCGGAAACACAGCAGGCAATTGCGTAGTCATCACCGTGGTGAGGACGCATTATATCATCGTTTTCATACTGAATTGAGTCTGTGTCACAGGAAACCCTTGCACAGAATTTCTTGAAGCCCTCGGGAAGGTCATTTGACCATAAAACAGTAAGATTGGGCTCTGAAGAGCTTCCGAGGGTGTAAAGTGTATTGAGCATACGGAAGGTGTTCTTTGTAACAAGAGTTCTGCCGTCCTTGCCCATACCGCCGAGAGCCTCGGTAATCCACATGGGGTCGCCGCCGAAAAGCTCATTATATTCGGGTGTACGAAGATGACGTGCAATACGAAGCTTGATAACGAAATCGTCCATAAGCTCCTGCGCGCCCTCTTCGGTAAGCACACCGTTTTCTATATCTCTTTCAATGTAAATATCAAAGAAGGTGCTGACACGACCAAGGCTCATTGCTGCGCCGTTCTGCTCCTTTATTGCTGCAAGATAGGCAAAATATGTCCACTGGATAGCTTCTTTTGCATTTTTTGCAGGCTCTGAAATATCGAAGCCATACATTGAAGCCATTTCCTTGAGAAGACCAAGAAATGTTACCTGTCTGAAAAGCTCCTCGGAAAGACGGATATTGTCAACAATATAAGGTCTTTTTGCAACCTCCTTCTTATCCTTGAGCTTTTCTGCCATAAGACGGTCAACACCGTAAAGGGCAACTCTTCTGTAGTCACCTATTATTCTGCCTCTGCCGTAGGCATCGGGAAGACCTGTTATGATATGGCTCTTTCTTGCAAGACGCATTTCATCGTCATAGGCTCTGAAAACACCGTCATTGTGAGTGGTACGGAAGCGGAATTCATCCTCAACCTTGTCGCTTAAGCGGTAGCCATAGGCTGCACATGCCTGACGTGCCATTCTGATACCACCGAAGGGATTTACGCCTCTTTTAAGGGGAGCATCGGTCTGCATACCCACAATAAGCTCTTTTTCCTTGTCGATATATCCGGGCTTGTAGCTTGTAAGCGAGGATACTGTATCGGTATCAACATCAAGAACACCGCCCTTTTTTCTCTCCTTCTTAAAAAGTCCCTGTACGGTGTTCATAAGCTCCGAGGTTCTTTTTGTAGGACCTGCAAGAAAGCTGTCATCACCCTTATATTCCTTGTAGTTAAGCTGAATGAAATCTCTTACATTGATTTCCTCCTGCCATTTTCCTTCCTTGAATCCGTTCCAAGCATTACACATGAATAATCACTCCTTATATGCATTTTCATAAGCCCCGGGGTGAGCGCACGACACGGGAGTGCCGGAAAACCCTCGCGGGGTGCCGGGCGCATAGCACAAAAAAATTGTCACACCCGGAAGATGAAATTATATTTTCCTTAAAAACAAAAACGGACACAATCAGATTTCACAAAAACTGATTGCGCCCAGACGGTCGGCAATATAAACTTTTACACTCCACCGCAGTACTCTGCGAAATCCGTCAGTCATGTAAAAATCTATATATATTATAATGCAGATTGCATCTTAAGTCAACAACACGATATACAGAAAATCGGCATAGTTTTTCTTCGAATATTATGTATAAGTGATAAATTTTCAAGCACTTATTTGTTAACACTTTTTTTCATTTCAATTCCTACCTTCTTGTATTCTATACTGTTTTTAGCTTTTCTGCACCTATTGCTATTCTCAACAAGGTGCGGGCATCTGCTGCTGTAATAATGCTGTCATTGTCAATATCAGCCGCCATATACTGCTCCGTTGACAGAGCCTCAAGCCCCACTACAGCCCTCAAGGCCTTTCTTGCATCACTTGATGAAATTTTACCATCGCAATCCACATCTCCGGGAGCATTGGAACCAAAGATTCTCAATTTTATCGTAATATTCTTAATGTTTGAAAAATCCGCAGAAAAATAATATTCCCCCGGTTCAAAGGCTTTCAGATACTCGCTGCTCAATGCAACACTTAAGACATCGGCAAATGCATCAAGAGAATAGTTTTTTTCATCTACAGTTTCACCGTCAAATGACAATTTTTCAAACAAATCCGGATATATTGCAACAGCAGTGCCTTCTGTGTTGAAGGTTACCGTTGATGTACCTTCTCGCAAATATGGAGAAAAATTATAACCTGCTCCTGAAAATTCAGACACCTGTCTCATTATATAAAGTCTTACAGGAATAATTGCATTTGCAAATTCAGCTTTGAGATTATAGCATCCGTCTTCAAGTGCTGACAGATAGCTTTCTTTAAGAGTTATTACAATTTCTCCGTCACAAGAATCAATATAAAAACAATTTTCACTGACAATATTGTTTTCTGTTTTCAAAGCTTCAAATTCAGAAGCCCGAAGAACAATCTCTGAAAAATAATTTTCGTTTATTATTACAGAGACATCTCCGTCACCCTGCCACACATCAAAAACAAAATATCTGTCCGTAATTGTTATTTTTTGTATTGCCGATACATTGAAAGCCAAAGACAAGAAAAATATACAGCAAACTATTATACAACCTGATTTTTTCATAATTTTCTCTCCTTACCTGCAATATTCTCAAAAAAAACAAAACAACGGACTCCCCTCCTCTTACCGGAATTTTTATCAATAGGAATAAAACAGAGCCTCCTATATTTGATTTTATACATTTTTGATTGTTTTTGTCAATAGTTTTTCCAATCAAACAAAAAAACGCAAAAAAGACAGCCACCCGCATTAAAGCAGATAACTGTCATTGATTTTTCAGTTTTCCTTTCTTACCTCAAGCACCCTTCTGTGAACCTCATCCTTCTTCTCGCCCGTAAGCTTATAGAAGAAGAAAGGAACACCTGCAAGGAACATCATGATTCCGTGAACAATGGTATAGAAGAAAAGAAGAATTATCTTCGTTTCAAGGCTCTGAACGGGATTTGGCATAATATCCGTAGGTTGAATGTAGCCTATGATTGAGCCCTCGCCGTAAAGAAGAAGAGGTGCCACCGCACTTGCAATAGTACCGCTTATAAGAGTGCCGATGCCGATAACAAAGGGGAAGGATGCATCAAGCCTTTTCTTTGTCTTTGCTTCGATATCCTCAAGCACATCAGCCTGGAACATTGAGGGCAGAAGATTTGAAGCACCGAACTGAAGACCGATAAGGAACAGAAATGCAATAAACACAATCTGCAGAACAGAGCTTTCTGTTCTGAAATATGTGTATCCCACCGCAAAAGCAAGGCAGTTTGCAACAAGTGAATAAATACCGCTTGCAATATAAAGAGTTTTTGCATCAAACTTTTTAAGAAGGAAGTTGATTACAAGCATACCCACGGCAGTACCGATACCTACGGGAAGAACAAAAAGAATCTTTTTTGAAATATCACCAAGCACCGCAGCCGCAATAAATGCTTCCATGTAAGTGGAAATTCCGCGGAAGCTTTTAAGAAATTCGGAAAGAATAATAGTCCACGCGTGCTTATTCGTGATAACATCGCGGAAGCCTAAAAGAGGATTTTTCTTTTCTGCTGTATAAACAGTTCTCTCCCGTACAAGCTTCATGCCCGAAAGAATGGTGATAACACCCACAACACCGCAAAGAGCGGCTGAAATTATGTACTGAAGCCCCTCAACACTTCTGATGCTTGTAAGAGCCATAGCATCGGCAAGCTCCTTGTTATCCTTGCTCCAGATAAGACCTATAACAAGCAGAATAACAACGGGAGCGGAATTACCTATAGCACTTGAAATGGAACGGAAGGACAGCACCTGATCGCGCTCCTTGAGATTGGGGGTCATAACATTTGCTACCATGTTTATGGAATTACCGAAGGTGCATAGAATTCCCCACATAACAGAAAGAGTCAGCACATAAATGAAAAGTACAGAGCCTGAAAGTGCGGGAGGCGCCCAGAAGGACAGCACAAGCACAATTGCCATGGGAATTGTCACAAGAATTGTAATGGGTCTGAATTTTCCGCCCTTACCCATTCTTCTACCGTCTATATACATAACTATAAAGAAGCTCATTACAAACGGAATAACACTTACAAGCACATTGAAAAGTGAGGTCTGTGCCTCGGGAAGACGCAGAACATTTATAAGATAAGCATTTCTGTTAGAGCCTACCATTCCCGTCATTGTGGTGTAAAAGAAAACACCCACAAGATACATAATAAATTCATTGGTTTTTACATACTTACGGTTTTCAGCACAGTCTGTTTTAAATATCTCCGACATATTTTACTCCTCTCAAAAATTATTCTTTTCCCTGAAAAGGCCCGACTGTGAAAGTCGGGCATAAAACTTATTATTCGTCGTCGTCTTCCATTGTGGATTCTGCAATAACCTTTGTTGCAACATCCTGAGGTGCTCTTTCATATCTTGCAAATTCAAGTGTGAAATAACCTCTTCCCGCTGTCACGGAACGAAGAGTTGTTGCGAAATCGCCCATTTCAGCCATGGGAACCTCTGCTTCGAGAAGCTGCATCTTTGCTTCCTCTGCGGGACCCATACCGAGAACACGGCCGCGGCGCTTTGTAACATCACCCATGATATCACCGAGGTTATCATCGGGGACATAAGCGTTGAGTGTGCCGATAGGCTCAAGAATTGCGGGACCTGCAGTGTCCTTAAGCTGCTTGAATGCAAGAGAAGCTGCAGTCTTGAATGCCATTTCTGATGAGTCAACGGGATGGTATGAGCCATCATAAAGTGTAGCCTTGATGTTAACTACGGGATAGCCTGCAACAATACCGCGCTTAACGCTTTCGCGAAGACCCTTTTCAACTGCGGGGAAGAAGTTCTTGGGAACTGAACCGCCGACAACCTCTTCACCGAATACGAGATCAAGCTCATCACAGGGCTCGAAGCGGATCCATACATCACCGAACTGACCGTGACCGCCTGACTGCTTCTTATGACGTCCGTGGATTTCAACTCTCTTGGAGATGGTTTCTCTGTAAGCAACTCTGGGAATCTGAAGGTCAACCTCAACACCGAACTTGGTCTTGAGCTTTGAAACGATAAGGTCAAGATGCTGCTCGCCGAGACCTGCAAGAATCTGCTCTCTTGTTTCGTCGTTTGTATAATACTTGATAGCGGGATCCTCATGTGAAAGCTTCTTGAGACCTGCTGCTACCTTTTCTTCTTCACCCTTCTTCTTAACGATAACTGCCATTGAAAGACACGCGTTGGGGAATGTGGGAGCTGCAAGTGAAAGAGGCTGCTTTTCTGAACAGATTGTGTCACCTGTCTTGATACCGTCAAGCTTTGTGATAACAGCGATATCACCTGCGGTTATTACATTTGTATCTTCAGTCTTACCGCCCTTGGGGATAATAAGCTTACCCATTCTCTGATTAACGGCAGTTCTGGGAGTATAGCAGGGTGTATTTCCGTCAATTTTACCTGAAGCTACCTTTACATAGGTCATTTTACCTACAAAGGGGTCAGCAACGGTCTTGAAGCACATTGCAGCAAGAGGTCCGTTTTCGTCGCATTCAAGCTCAATTTCATTACCGTCAGCGTCAGTCGCAATTTCCTTGAACTGCACGGGAGAGGGAGCCATCTTTGTGATACCGTTGAGAACAAGGTCAACAGCCTCAAGTGTGTAAGCAGAGCAAGCATACATGGGCATTACAGTGCCGTCAAGAACAGCCTTTGAAAGACCTGAAACGATTTCGTCGTGAGTGAATTCCTCACCGTCGAAATACTTCATCATAAGCTCGTCGTCAGATGATGCAACAGATTCAGTGAATGCCTCATGAAGCTGTGTGATTCTTTCTGATGAAGGCATATCAACCTGTGTAGCCTTACCGTCCTTATATGCAAACGCCTTATTCTGAAGGAAGTTAACATAGCATTCAACCTTGTCACCTACAACATAGGGAACAACAACGGGACAAACCTTCTTACCGAAGCCCTCCTGGAATGCGTCAACAGTCTTATAGAAGTTTGCGTTTTCAGCGTCACAGCCTGTAACAACGATATACTTTGACATGCCTCTTGCGGTTGCAGCCTTGTATGCCTTTTCAGCACCTACACCGACGCCTGAGCCTGACTTTGTTACGATAAGAACTGTTTCTGCAGCTCTGATACCTTCTGTTACGCCTGTTGCGAAGTCAAAAAGACCGGGAGTGTCAATAAGATTTATTTTTCTGTCGCGCCACTCAAGGGGGCAGACAGCGGAAGCTACTGAATTGTGACGGCGCTTTTCTTCAGCGTCGAAATCCATTACGGTATTGCCGTCGGAAACCTTACCGAATCGGTCTGATGCACCTGCAATATAAAGCATTGCTTCTGCAAGTGTGGTTTTACCTCTTCCTCCGTGGCCTGCGATGCAGACGTTTCTGATGTCATTAGCGTTATACTGTTTCATAGTTTGTTACCTCCTGAATATATGAGGAATATGGTGAAATACAACAAATTCCCAAAAGAGTACAGGCAAAATTATAGCATAAAAGCATATACAATGCAATAGCTATTTGACATTTTCAACAGAATTTTTCAACAAATATTCATATAATTTGTTTGACATTTTCACTATATTAGTGGTATAATTTCAGCGTATTATAATATTTTGCACAAAACAGGAGAATTATTTATGGGCAGAAAAGACAACCCCGGAAAAATCACCTCCTCAATCAGATCGGGAGGAGAAAAGCTGAAAAATGCCGCAGGCATTGAAGGCAATTTTGTTTCGTACATAAAGCCTATGGCAGGCTACACCTGCGCCAACATCACCCTGGGCGGTGCGGGCTATCCCCTTAATCTTTATCATCAGCAGTTTTTAAGCTTCGTTGAGCAGATGCCGACTGATGTCACAGGTACAATAAGTATGATAAACGGTCTTATTGATGCCGTCTCAGACATTGTAATGGGGCTTGTAACAGACCGCACCCGTTCAAAATACGGTAAGCACCGTCCTTATGTGCTTGCAGGTGCAATCCCCTTCTTCTTCGCATACATCATGAAGTGGTGCTCCTTCGGTATCTCATCAATGGGTAATATGACCTTCAATTTTATATATTACCTTGTAACTGCATTCCTTTATTCAACAAGCTACACAATGATGAGTGTGCCCCATGTGGCAATGCTTCCTACCATTGAGCCTGACTATTTCAGAAGAACACAGTACAAAATGGTGGAATATATGATGAACAGTGTAGGTCAGATAACCTCCTTCCTGTTCATGGGCATGATGCTTGGCGGTCTTAACATGGACAACCCGTCTCCCGAGCACCGCACAACCTACCTGCTTTCGGGTATCGTTCTTGCAGTCTGGTTCGTATGGTCTCCCATACTTTCCTTCTTCACCTGTCCCGAGCCCTCATCAATGTCCTTGAGAAACGAGCCGATAAACTGGAAATATATGTTCAATGAATATCGTCTTGTTGCAAAGAACCGCTCCTTCAGACAGTATTTCTTCATCTGCCTGTTCAATTCCTTCCGTTCAAGCTTCTACAGCTATTCCGACCAGTATTTCATTGTAAGCATTGCGGATAAATATAAGCATTTCAATATTCTCAACACCGTAGCAGGTACAGCGGAATTCATGGGCTCTCCCGTAATTTATTTCCTCAACCGCTATTTCGACAAGAGAACCTCGGGACTTATTCTTACCCCCGTTATGATTGCAGGTCTTGCAGTAAACCTTTTCGTAACAAACAAAACTCCCGCCGTCTTCCTTTATATTGCGGCAATTCTTTATAACTTCGGCTTCTCGGGTCCCGGCTTTGCAATTGACACCATTCAGCCCGACATCACCGACGTTGACGAGCTTATCACAGGCAGAAGAAGAGAGGGTGTTATCGCAACCTTCCGTTCCTTTACTTCAAAAACAATCAATTCCTTCATGACGGGACTTCTGGGCTTCTCACTGAAGTTCTTCGGCTATGATGTAACAAAGAAGGAGCCCCAGTTCCAGACAGCAAAGACAATCTTCGGTCTTCGTCTTAATTTCTCCGTAATGCCTATAGTTTTCGGCATCCTTACACTTATCCTTATAAAGAGCTTCACAATGACAAAGAAGGACCATCAGGAAATTCAGCGTGTCATTAAAGAAAAGCACGAAACGGGTCATGTCACAATCGACGAGGCACAGAAAAAGCGACTTGAAAAAATCGCAGGTGTATCATGGGACGAAATGTGGATAGGACAGCATTCTGCCGTTTCAGCTCACGAAGCATCAGGTCTTTACGAATAATGCGTACAGGAATAATTGATATAGGCGGCGGTCTTCGAGGCATCTTCGGAGCGGGCGTGTTTGACCGCCTTCTTTCTGAAAACATAAAAATAAACGACATCTACGGCGTATCGGCAGGTGCGGCAAATGCCATAACCTACCTCGGCGGGCAAAAGGGCAGAACTCTGCGCTTTTATAAAGATTATGCAAAGCGCCCCGAATATATGAGCCTTATGAATCTTATAAAAACAGGCTCATTCGTAGGACTTTCATATATCTACGAAACCCTTTCAAACTCCGACGGAGAGGACCCGCTGAATTATGCGGAAATTGCCCGCTTTGAAGGTAATTTCACCACCGTTGTCACCGATGCCGCCACAGGTAAAGCGGTATATTTTGAAAAATCTGCCTACAGCCAGGACAACTACAAGGCACTTATGGCATCCTCATGTCTGCCCGCGGTGTGCAAGGCTGTTGAAATAGACGGAAAGGAATATTTCGACGGCGGTGCATCGGATCCCATTCCCATTGAAAAGGCATTTTCCGACGGCTGCGAAAGACTCATTCTGATTCTCACCCGCCCCAAGGATGAATTTCACAATCCGTCACTTGACCAAAAAGCCGCTCACCTCATAAAAAAACACTATCCCGAAACTGCAAAAGCGCTCAATGAGAGATATAATGTTTATAATAAAAGCCTGCAAACTGCACTGGAGCTTGAAAAAGAGGGAAAAATCCTCATCATTGCTCCCGACAGTATAAAGGGGCTCGGCACTCTCACTAAAGACGATGAAAAGCTGACCTCTCTGTACAACGAGGGCTTCGGCAAGGCAGAAAAAATAATTGAATTTATAGAAAAATAAGAACAGGCACGCAGCTGATTTTACAGTCGCGTGCCTGAATTTTTATTTAACCCTTTATCTGAAAAGATTCATAAAGAAGTTCTTTATCATTTCAAAGAAGTTTCTGATACTCTGAATGAATTTCTGTAAGCCGTTGAGAGATTCAGCAGGCTCATTCCACTGTGCATACAAGGTAACCTTTGTATCCTTAAGAACAATCCATGTGCCCTCGTAATAGTTTTCACCCGAGCCGTCTGCCTTTGTGTTCCAGCACTTGAAGGTCTTGTCGCCGTTTGCAAAGGAATTAAAGGGAATTATTGCACTTTCACCCACGGTTTTGATGTCGAAATAAGCAACATTACCCGTGCCGCCGTTACCGTCATAGAAAATTCTTACACTGTCGGCGGAGAAGCCGGTGTCAAGTGCGGTCTTTCTCTCCTTCATGAACTTAAGAACAACATCCCTGACATAAGCCTTGTATGAGGTGCGTGCTGAAGAAGCATCGCCTGTTTCAAAGGTATTCCAACGGATTGCGTTCATTACCGCAGATTCAGTGATAGTGTCGGAATAACTCTTCACGCCGTTGAAATAAGATGCGGTAAGATATGGTGCAAAGGTACTTTTCCATTCAGAACATGCCATTGTAAAGAAATCGTTATGTCTGTAAAGAGCACCGAGAACAGTGGGAAGATACTTTATTTCGTTTGCACTGAAATTATAGATTACACCTGCCCACCAGGTATCAGCCTTATCAAGATTTGTTCCGTATCTTGTAAAGCTTCTGCCGAGGGAATTATCAAAGTCCCACACGGGAGCGGCAACGAAAACATCGCTGTCTGCATCCTTATAAATATAGAAGCTTGTAAGACCCGCATCAAGGTTCTTCACATATTCCTGGAAGACATACATCTTCACAAAGGATTCCACATCAATATATTCTGTATAGTGACGACCGAGAGCGTTATAGCCTGTTGGGGAATAAACTGCATCCTCAAATTCCTGATAAAGAGCACTTATATATTCAACCTGTGCCTGTGAAGCAAATTCGGGAGACTTCACAACAATAGTCTGATTTCTGTCTGTAACAAAGCCGCTTGCTTCATTGACAAATCTTTCGGGAAGCTCATATTCAAGAAGATAGCCGCCGCTGATATTTCCGGGATTTACGGGAATTTCAACCCACTTCTTCGTGCCTGCAACAAGATTTTTATAATTCTTCTCCTGCGCACCGCCTGCGGGATAGGAATCAAGCTCCTCAGTGTTCACATCCTCGGTGTCACCCTCAAGGTCATTGATATCAACTCTTGTTTCACCGATTTCAACGCTTTCGCAAAGAAGATAGCTTCCGTAGTAATTACCGTCAATATATAAATCAACAGTCCTGCACTGTGATGTATATTCAAGCTCTGCATAATCAGCAATACCGAATGCGATATAGTTACGGATAAGAGACTCGTCAAGGTGATTTGCAAGCAGACTCCATTTCTTTGCCTTGCCCATACCGAAAAGATCAATTTTCTTATCAAATTTGATATTGTAGGGCTTCTTTGCAAGAGACCATGTGGCATTGCCTCTGCCCTTTATGTATTCAAGATCATTTTCGGCAACCACTTCACCGTCGGAAAAAATAACGATATCTGCCTTTTCCTTGTGAGACTTGCTCTTGTGGACTGCATCCATTGAGCCCGATTCGGTTGCAATATGAAGAGAGGGAATATTTTCCGACTTCATCACAACAAGGCTGTAGCTTACACCGTCACATTTCACGGTATAAGTCTTATCCTTTGTAAAGGTGAATTCATCACCGCTTTCAACCTGCACACCGTCGATGGTAACATCAGCGGATGCGGTGAATTTGATTTCAAGAGTCATACTGTCGATGTCAGCCGGAAGAAAAACATAATTCTTTCCGCTTCCCTGCCACCAGTTAATTGTGACTTCCTTGTCCGCAACCTCAGCAATTACCGAAAATTCCGAAACTCCCGTTTCAGCAGCTGCTGCAGAAAAACAAAAGGCAAAGGCTATAAGCATTACTGCAAGCAGGGTAAGAAATCTTTTTGTAATTTTCATAGAATTCCTCCTGTAACATATTTTTCCGTTAAAGAAATTGATGTATTTATCATATCACATACATTAAACATATTCAATAATATATTTTACAAAAAAAACCACAGCACTATTGACTTTTTGCACAATTTTCCAATATAATAGGTTCAGATTATATCGGAAAGGAACATCTTCTATGAAAAAATTTTTAGCAAAATCCCTGGCAATCTGCCTTTCAATCATCCTTATTGTATTCACACTGGTTCTGCCCGCATCAGCTTTTTCAGTATCAAAGCTCGGTGACTACAGGGTAACAGGTGAAAAGGTTTACGCCCTTGTAGGCGGTGTTACCGAAAGAGAAATCGTACTCAATAAGACATCAGGCAACCATCAGCAGTATATCTTCGTGCTTGAGGTTGCTCCCGATAATGAAGACGTTGCATTCGTTACCGGCTATAATGACGGTGACGCTGATGAATGGGGTCTTGCAACCTCAAGAGATCAGGCACACGCACTTGAAGACACCCGTGATATAGATGTTGTTGCATCAATAAACGGCGGCTTCCACAACACAAGAATCGGAGAACCCGAGGGTCTTGTTATCATGAACGGCGAAATTGTTCACCAGACAAACGGCTATCCCTTCTTCGGTGTGACAAAGGACGGCACTCCCGTTATCAGAGGCGGCTATGACAGAACAGATGACCTTCAGGAGGCAATTGCAGGCTACGGAATGCTTGTTGAAAACAGTGTTGCAGTTGCAGGAGCAACAGGCAAGCTTGCTCCCCGTACAGCAGTAGGCATAAAGGCTGACGGCACAGTTATTCTCTGCGTTAATGACGGTAGACAGGATCCCTATTCCTACGGCTTTGACAACGATGAATTTGCAAAGGTAATGCGTGACCTCGGCTGCGTATCCGCTCTCAGCTTAGACGGCGGTGCTTCCTCAACCTTCCTTACACAGCGCGAGGGCACATCGGATATCGAGCTTCGCAATCAGCCCAGCAACGGCTATGAAAGAAAGATTTCCGCAACTCTTCACATCTATGCAAAAGCACAGGCGACAGGTGAATTTGACCATATAGCATTCAACGAGCCCTTATACGAATGTGCTTTCGGCGAATCAGTTGCAATCGACGTTTTTGCAGTTGATAAGCACGGCTACAAAACAGATTTTCCCGCAGGCGGAGAGCTTGTTGTTTCTGATGAAGCTTACGGTACGGTAAGCGGTACAACCTTCACTGCAAAGGAAAAAGCAGGCACAGTTACAGTAAGCTATGTTCTTGACGGCGAAACTCTCGGCAGCACCGAAATCACAACCTACAGAAAAGACGTTATCGGCAACATGTTCAGCAAAATCTTTGATATTTTCAATACCATAAGACATCTTTTCGAGCGTCTTATTGAAGAGCTCGGTGAAAGACTTTTCGGCATCTGATAAACACAAAACCGACTGGGGCTTCAGTCGGTTTTTCTATTACAGAAAGGAGTCCGACAATGAAATATATCGCAGACCACGATTTTCACATACATTCCACGGTATCCCGCTGCTGTAAGGACCCGTTGCAGACCCCTGAAAAAATACTTTCCTATGCAAAGGAAAACGGCTTCAGGAAAATATGTCTCACCAACCATTTCTGGGATGAAAGGGTGCCCAGTGAGGCTGAATGGATAGAGGAGCACGGATACACCTACCTTACCTCGGTGCTGCCCCTGCCGCAGGAGAAGAGCATTGAGTTTCTCTTCGGTGCCGAGCTTGATATGGATTATAACGGAGTGCTTGGCATATCTCGGGAAATTCTTGATACTCTCGATTTTGTCACCGTTGCCACCACCCACATGCACCTTGCGGGAAACACCGTAAGAGAAAAAATAAGCTCCCCCGAAGAAGCCGCCCGTATATGGCTTGAAAAAATCCGTACACTTCTTTCTTCAGATCTGCCCTTTCATAAAATGGGTATTGCCCACATGACAACAGGACATATTCTCAAGGAGAAGACCGCAGATGTGATAAGGCTTCTTAAGAACGTGGAGCTTTATGAGATATTTTCCGACTGCGCAAAAAAGGGAATCGGAATAGAGCTTAACATGAAAACAATTTTTTCAAGCGATGAGGAAAAGGATATTCTCTTAAGACCCTATTTCATAGCAAAGGATGCGGGCTGTAAATTCTATCTCGGCAGTGACTCCCATAAAACCGAAGCCCTTGCACACGCAAGGGAAAAATTTGAAAATACCATCGAAATCCTCGGTCTTGAGGAAGATGACAAATTCCCTCTGTGCAGATAAAATTATGCTGACCATATAAATATTGCGGATATAAAAATGCAATCATTACAATCGGTCGCGAGTGTCCCGTCCGTCAATATTCATTATTCATTCAAAAATCCGTTCCTTTGAAATGAACAATGCATGATGAATGCTAAAAAAAGAATAATACAAATGAAAATCCGTCCACTTTTCGTGAACGGATTTTCGTTTGGTGCGGGTGACAGGGGTCGAACCTGCATGCTTTTGGCACAAGAACCTAAATCTTGCGTGTCTGCCAATTCCACCACACCCGCCGATGTGAGTTACATTATACATCACACGATATAAATACGCAAGGGGAATTTTGCAAAATACAAATAACAGTCTTTGTGTTGATTTTATTTCCGCAATATACTATAATTATCCATATACTGCACATCTTAAGGAGAGTGTATATGAAAGACTATATCCTTCACTATAAAAGCAGCGCACCGACACGAAACGATGAGCTGTCTTTGAGAGACCACCGTAAGTGCAACATCCCCGAGGACGGTTGGGAGCGATGGTCACTTCCCATAGGCAACGGCTATATGGGAGTAAACATATTCGGCAGAACCGACACGGAAAGATTTCTTATCACCGAAAACAGTCTTTCCAATCCCTGCACCTACGACGATAAATACCCCGGCGGTGCAGCGGGACTGAGCAACTTCTGCAGCTTCTATCTTGATTTTTCTCACGAAAATGTAAGAAAATACAGCCGCTCGCTGAACATCAGCAAGGCACTGTGCAAAACGGAATATGAGCATAAGGGCATAAAATATACCCGTGAGCATTTTGCATCATATCCCCATAATGTATTTGTCACAAAAATTTCCGCAAGCCGTGAAAAAGCAATATCCTTCACCTTAAAAACAGAAATTTCACTTGCCCGCCCCTACCTCTTCAACGAGGGTGACGGCATGGGCAAGACCTTCGTTATCACGGCAGAAAATGATACCGTAAAAATTTCGGGTAAAATGCTTTATTACGGCATTCTGTTTGAGGGCATTATGAAGGTAATTCCCACAGGCGGCAGTATCACTTCCAAGGACAGCACCCTTGAAATAAAGGACTGTGACGAGGTAATTCTTCTTTTCACTTGTGCCACAAACTACACATGGGACAGCAATGTTTTCCTTGAAAAGGACCATGAAAAGAAGCTTGCTTCCTACCCCGCCCCCGTAAAAAAGGTTCAGGACACAATAGAAAAAGCGGCTTCCCTTTCCTATGATGAGCTTTTAAGCGCACACACCACGGATTACACTTCACTTTTCAACCGGACAGAAATAAATCTCGGTGAAGAAGCAAGCGACAGACCGACAGACAGACTTCTGGCATCATACAAACGCTTCAAAAATTCAACCTATCTTGAAGAGCTTGTTTTCCAGTACGGCAGGTATCTTCTCATAAGCTCCTCCCGTCCGGGAGGACTTCCCGCAAATCTGCAGGGAATATGGAACCGCTACGATTCCTCGCCCTGGTCGGCAGGCTACTGGCACAACATAAATGTGCAGATGAACTACTGGCCCTCCTTCAACACAAATCTTCACGAATGCTTCTTACCTTACATTGATTATTTCAATGCATATAAGGAGCTTGCAAAGAAAAATGCCGATGAATACATAAAGAAGTACTTCCCCGAAAGCTTCTCCGAGGATAACGGTCTTGCAATTGCAACAGGTGCATGGCTTTATGACCTGGAAAAGCTTCCCGACCCGCAGACAGGTCACTCGGGAGCAGGCACTGCGGCATTCACCGTAAAGCTGTTTGACGATTATTACGAATTTACAAAAGACAGAAAATTCCTTGAGGACACAGGCTTTGATGCCTTAAGAGAGGTAAGCGTTCTTCTTTCAAAAATCATTGAAAAGCAGGAAGACGGAACACTTCTTTCAAAATATTCAGCATCTCCCGAGCAGTGCCACAAGGATAAATATTACCACACCAAGGGCTGTGCCTTCGATCAGCAGATGATATATCAGTGTTATAAGGACACTATAAAGGCGGCAGAGGTCCTCGGCATCAGCAATTCATTTATTGATACACTTAAGGATAGCCTTGATAAGCTCTCCCCCGTGCTTATAGGTAAATCAGGCCAGATAAAGGAATTCCGCGAGGAGGAATATTACGGTGACATCGGTGAAAAGAATCACCGCCACATTTCGCACCTTGTAGGACTTTATCCCGGTGACATCATCACAAGCACAAACGAGGACTACATAAAGGCGGCACAGGTAACCCTCAATAAGCGCGGCGACAAGTCAACAGGCTGGTCAACGGCGCACAAGCTCAATTTATGGGCAAGAACAAAAAACGGCAACCGTGCCTATGACCTTGTGAAAATGGCAATCTCAAAATGCATGGCAACAAATCTGTGGGATCTTCATCCTCCCTTCCAGATTGACGGAAACTTCGGCTTTACCGCAGGTGTTGCGGAAATGCTTCTGCAAAGCCACGAGGGCTTTATTGAGGTGCTTCCCGCCCTTCCCGATAAATGGCACACAGGCTCCTTCAAAGGACTTACCGCCCGCGGCGGCTTCACCGTTGATGCCGAGTGGGAAAACGGCAAGGCAACAAAAATCTGTGTTTACTCTGCTGACGGCGGAAGGCTTAAGATAAAATCAGGCGACGCAATTTTTGAAGCAGAAACAGAAAAAGGCAGAACATATACTTTTTAAGGAAAGGAAATAAATGAAATGAAAAAATCAGCATTCACAAAAATCACAGCACTCATAAGCGCACTTTTAATTCTTCTCACCCTCTCATCCTGCGGCTATCAGATGCCCGATGAAATCACCCTGAAGGATGAAATCACCGATGCAGACACTCTCCGCTTCATGTCCTTCAACATAAGATGCCTTGAATACAACAAGAGAAAGAACATTGTTCCCACCCTCATAAAGGAATATGCTCCCGACTCTCTCGGTGTTCAGGAATGCACACACCAGTGGTATAAAAATCTCATCGAAACTCTTCCCGAATACGGCTTCATAGGTGTAGGCAGAGATTCAGGCGACCTTGAAAGCGGCTGCGGTGAAATTTCGGGAATCCTCTACAACAAGGATAAGTATAACCTTGTTGACAGTAACACCTTTTGGCTTTCCGAAACTCCCGACGAGGTTTCACAGGGCTGGGACGGTGCTTGCAGAAGAATCTGCACATGGGCAATTCTTGAGGATAAGGCTACAGGCGAGCAGTTTGCACACGTAAACACTCACCTTGACCATCAGGGTCCGGAAGCCAGAACAAACGGCTCTGCAATGGTAAGAGATTTTGCACTTGATCTTGATATGCCCGTTGTTGTTACAGGTGACTTCAACTTCAAAAAGGACACAGAACTTTATAACGGCATGCTCGGCACCGGTCTTTCCGATGCAGCAGTTATCGCACCCGATACAATGGAGGGCAAGACCTATCATGCTTACGATGGCGGTGAAGAGGGAGTTCCCATCGACTTCATTTTCACAAATGAAAAGGTGAGCGAGGTTCTTAAGTACAGAATCGTACGCGACACCTATAACGGTGAATATTCCTCCGACCACTATCCCATTTACATTGATGTAAAATTCTGATAAATTGATTTTCCCTGTCATTTCATGGCAGGGATTTTCCATTATCTGTGCTATTCACAAAGCAGTGATAATATGCTACACTTTTGTATGCCGGCATAAGAATTTATAAAGGTGGTTACATGAAAAAATTTCTGTCACTGTTTTTTGCAGTATTTTTTGTTTTCTCATTATTTTCCCTGCAGTCAAAGGCATCTGCCGCTGAAAATATTTCGGCAGGACAGGTCATGACCTCATCGGGACGGCTCAATGTAAGAACAGCTCCATCCCTTTCCTCATCAGTAAAAACTTCTCTTGCAAAAGGAAGCCTTGTCACCCTAATCCGTGATGAAGGAAGCTTTTATTATGTGCGTTATTCCGACTCCTCCTACGGCTACTGTCACAAAAGCTATATAAATCTGCTTTCCGACAAAACCGCTACAGTAAACACATTGTGGGGCAACCTTAATGTAAGAGCGGGGGCTTCGGTGAATTACTCCGTTACCGACAGACTGAAAAAGGGCACAACGGTAATTGTTCTTTCAGAGCAAAACGGCTTCTGCAAGGTGCTTTACAGCGGTAACAAAACAGGCTATGTCAGCCGTGATTATCTTAAATTCACAGCAAACGGCTATAAAAAAATAAACCTTTCCGTCCCCTCCTTCAAGCAGACGGATTCCCGTTGGGCAAATAAAATTATAGGGACTTCAGGCAAAACCATAGGCAAAATAGGATGCGCAACAACATCAATTGCAATGATTGAATCCTACCGTCAGGGCTGTACAATATACCCCGACACCATGGCAAAGCGCCTTTCCTACTCTTCAACAGGCAATGTTTACTGGCCCTCACACTTAAAGGTCACAACAACAAGTGCTGATTTTCTTAAGGAATTCTATAATATTCTGGCAAGCGGAAGGCCCGTGCTTTTCGGCTCAAAGAATTATAACGGCTCACAGCACTGGGTTGTGGTAACAGGCTTTACGGGCGGTGAAATAAAGGCTTCAAATTTCACTATCAATGACCCCGGAAGCAATGTAAGAACAACACTTTCACAGTTCATTTCCGACTACCCCGTATTCTACAAATATTTTTCATACTGATTTTCTCAACATAAAAACGGCACAGAAAAATCTGTGCCGTAATTTTTTATCTGTGAGCATCAAAATAATCAAATGCTTTTTTGTGAGCCGCCACGTCATGAACTCTTACAATTGAAGCACCCTTTTTAACTGCAACAAGGTTTGCCGCAAGTGTGCCGATAAGCCTTTCCTTATCCTCTTCACCCGAAATATCGCTTATAAATCTTTTTCTCGAAAGCGCACATAATATGGGAAGCCCCTGTGCTTCAAGCTTTTCAGAATTCATAAAAAGCTCCATGTTCTGCTCATTGGTCTTTGAAAATCCGAAGCCCGGGTCAAGACAAAGTCTGCCCTTTTCAATACCGTAAGCCTGTGCATTTTCAATCATTTCCGCAAAAAATTTATTCACATCATTTACTATTCCGTCAGAGAATTCCACAATTTCCTCTGCACGTCGAACTCCGATTCCTCCGTGCATCACAATCCATCCGCATTCACTGCTTTTAATCACATCTGCCATTTCCGACGAAAAAACACCGCTGACATCGTTTATAATATCAGCACCCGCAAGAATGCTTCTGCGGGCAACAAGGGGGCTTACTGTATCAACGGAAACCGTACAGTCAAAGCGCTTCTTTATCCCCGTAAGTGTAGCCTCAAGCCTTTCCCATTCCTCCTCTTCACCGACCTTATCGGAAAAGGGTCTTGTGGAAACCGCCCCTATGTCAATTATATCCGCACCCTCTGAAAGCATTTTTTCAGTATGCTTCAGTGCCTCATTAAGACTGTTATATTTACCGCCGTCGGAAAATGAATCGGGGGTCACATTGAGAATACCCATGATATATGTCTTTTTCTGCTGCGGACAGAAAAAACCGTTATTTACAATGCTGTTCATGCCATCACCACTGATATAATACTTTTTTCTGCCAAAAAATTCAATAATAATGTTACCAAACAATTGAAAATTGCGTAAAATTATAGTAAAATAAATGCATGTATATATTGGGAGGACTATAAAATGAAAGCAATAATCAGTGTTACAGGTAAGGACAATGTAGGAATCATCGCAGGTGTAAGCACAATCTGCGCAGAAAAGGGTGCAAATATTCTTGATATCACACAGAGTGTTTTAAGCGAATATTTTGCTATGATTATGCTTGCAGATATAAGCGGTCTCAACATTCCCTTCTCGGAATTTGTTGATCTTCTTGCCGCATACGGTGAAAGCAAGAATCTTCAGATTCAGACAATGCACGAAGATATCTTCAACACAATGCATCACATTTAACGGGGGAAGCACAGAAAATGATAAACACTGCAGATATTCTTGAAACCATAAATATGATACGTCAGGAAAATCTTGATATACGCACAATCACAATGGGTATATCACTTTTTGACTGCGTAAGTGAGGACGAGGGCAAACTTCTCACAAACATCTATGATAAAATCACAAAAAGTGCCGAGCATCTTGTAAAAACAGGTGAGGACATTGAAAAGAAATACGGAATCCCGATTGTAAACAAGCGAGTTTCCGTAACTCCCGTGTCCCTTATCGGCGGCAGACACGGAAGCGATACTTATGTAAAAATCGCACAGACCCTTGACCGTGCGGCAGACACCCTGGGAATCAACTTCATAGGCGGCTTTTCCGCTCTGGTTGACAAGGGCTTCACAAAAAGCTCCGAAAGCCTTATTGCGGCAATCCCCGAGGCACTCAGCATCACAAACAAGGTCTGCTCATCGGTAAATGTTGCCTCAACAAAGGCAGGCATAAATATGGATGCCATAAGACTTATGGGCAAGACTATCAAGGAAACTGCATATCTTACAAAGGATAACTATTCAATCGGATGTGCAAAGCTTGTTGTTTTTGCAAATGTACCCCAGGATAACCCCTTCATGGCAGGTGCCTTCCACGGCATCGGTGAACCCGAATGTGTTGTAAATGTAGGTGTATCAGGTCCCGGTGTTGTATCCTCCGCAATTGCGAGGGCAGGCGACTGCGACCTTTCTCATCTTGCAGATATCATCAAGAAAACTGCATTCAAAATCACCCGTGTAGGTCAGCTTGTAGCATCTGAAGCGGCAGACAGACTGGGTGTGCCCTTCGGAATTGTTGACCTTTCACTTGCTCCCACACCCGCAATCGGCGACTCCGTAGCAAGAATCCTTGAAAACATGGGACTTGAATGCTGCGGTGCTCACGGAACAACAGCGGCACTTGCAATGCTTAACGACGCAGTTAAAAAGGGCGGTGTTATGGCTTCATCACATGTCGGCGGTCTTTCAGGCGCATTTATTCCCGTTTCCGAAGACGAGGGCATGATAGCAGCAGTTGCAAACGGCTCACTTTCAATTGAAAAGCTTGAAGCTATGACTGCAGTATGCTCCGTCGGTCTTGACATGATTGCTATTCCCGGCGACACCTCCGAAGCAGTAATTTCAGGTATCATTGCCGATGAAATTTCCATAGGTGTTGCAAACACAAAAACAACTGCAGTGCGTGTTATTCCCGCATACGGCAAAAAAGAGGGTGAAACCGTAGAGTTCGGCGGACTTCTCGGCTATGCTCCCGTTATAAAGCTCAATCACAACTCCCCCGAAAGGTTTATTTCCCGCGGAG
This sequence comes from Acutalibacteraceae bacterium, assembly GCA_045638965.1. Classification (GTDB taxonomy): domain Bacteria; phylum Bacillota; class Clostridia; order Oscillospirales; family Acutalibacteraceae; genus RUG806. Next base: position 107,374 of record JAZUCC010000017.1, read on the forward strand.
GCAGAATCCCTGCCCCCATCCATTCACTTAAAAACTGATACGAAGAAGGAAAATCAATATGACATTTATTGAAAAATACGAATATCTCAAGAAAAAATATGCTCTCAAGGCAGACACCGCAAAGTTCAACGATGAATTTATCGCAGCACAGATTACCATGTCCGATGAAGACTGCGGCGGCACAATGTACGCAGCATTCATAGACGGGAAATTCTCATTTGAGCCCTATGACTACCATGATAACACAGTTGCAATTATCATAAATTCTCTTCTTCTTGAAGAATGCATCAAGGGCAAGGCTGACCCCGTAAAGGAATATCTTGACGGCAAGCTTCAGGCATGGGGCAATCTTGACCATGCGCTTCAGCTTATTGAGGCTCTCAAGGGCAAGAAGAGAGTATGCAAGAAGAAGACTGAATGCGAAGCAGAAGCAAAAACAGAAGAAACAGCTGCAGAAGCTCCCAAAAAGAGAACCTGCAAGAAAAAGGCAGACACAGAAGCTACAGTTGCTGCTGAAGTAAAAGCAGAAGAAACCGTAGCAGCTCCCAAGAAAAGAACCTGTAAGAAAAAGACAACCGAAAAGGAATAATTCCTATGAACCACACGGCTGATTTTATAAAAGCACTCACCTCGCCCGACCGCCGATACGGCGAGGTGCCTTTTTATTGGTGGAACGGCTCCGAGCTTAACAAGGAAAGACTTACCGAGCAGCTGACTGCCCTTGCCGAAAAGGGGCTTTCTGGTGTTCAGGTAAACTATTGTCACATAAACGAGGGCGGAGAAAATAATCTTACCTACGGCGGCTTCGGCAGAAGTCTTGAAGGCTCACCCGCCCAGTTCAGCGATGAATGGTGGGAATTTTTTTCACATGCCGCAAAGGAATGTGAAAGACTCGGAATGTCCATAGGCATGGGCGACTACACAATAGCATGGATAGGTAACGGTTATTTTACCGATAAGGTTGCATCAACAGACGGAATGTGGGCAACAAACATGACCTGCGAGCAGAAAATGATGTTCGCGGGAGATGAGGAAAATATAAGCGACGATATCCTTGCCGTTATAATATATGAAGACAGTGAATGTAAAAGCCCCGTTATAATTTATGAGCGCGGGAAAGGCATTCTTTCACCGCTTCCCCCCATTTCCAATGCTTACATAATTAAAACCTCAAAAAAAGAAAACTCCATAGATCCCCTTAATGCAGACTGCGGCAGACTTCTTGTCGAGTATTATTTCAAGGAATTTGAAAGAAGACTTCCCGATGTAAAGGAAGGCACACTCAACTACTTTTTCCAGGACGAACTGATGTTCGGTACTGATACAAGATACCTGTGGAACGAAAGCCTGCGAAAGGGTGTAGAAGAAAAATACAGCTATGACCTTTTAGGCTTTCTTCCTCATCTGTTTTTCAACCTCGGCTCCTTCACTCCTGTTGTAAGGCTCAATTCACAGGATGTGAAAACCGCACTTATTGAAGAAAACTATTTCAAGCCTGTTTTCAACTATCATAATAACAAAGGGCTTATCTACGGCTGCGACCAGGCCTCAAGAGGAAAAGAGCCCGATGAATTTTCCGACTATTTCAGAACAGTCCGTTGGTTTACCGCTCCCGGTAATGACACTCCGGGCAGAGCCGCAGACCTTATAAAGGTAAAGGTCAACAGCTCAATTGCTCACCTTTACAAGCGTCCGCGCGTATGGCTCGAGGGCTACCACAGCTCGGGCTGGGGCACAACCCTTGAAAGTATAACCGCCCCCACAAGCGACAACTTCATTTTCGGTGCAAACCTTCTGAATCTCCACGGGCTTTACTATTCAACAAACGGCGGCTTCTTTGAATGGGCACCTCCCGATTTCCATTTCCGCATGCCCTACTGGGATGATGAAAAGTCATGGCTTGACAAGTATAAAAGAATGTCTGCACTTCTCACAACAGGTGTTCACCGCTGTGATGCCGCAATTTTCTACCCCGTTTCCTCCTGCGATTACGGAGAAAATGCAAAAAAATGCATTGAAACAACCTTTTCACTTGCCGAAGAGCTTTTCTCAAACGGCGTGGATTTCGATTTCATTGATTTCCAGTCCATTGAAAATGCAACATGTGAAAACGGCAGACTCAAGGTTGCCGACGAGGAATACAAGGTGCTTATTTTTGCGGGGGTTGACTGCATAAGACAGTCCTCAATCGACAAGGCAAGACAGCTTCTTGAAAACGGCGGTAAGGTTGTTTTCTGCGGAATAACTCCCTATATCTCCGATAAATACGGCGCTTCAAGCAAAAAATTCAACGAAGAAATTGAAGAAATGCTCTCCCACCCCGACTGTATTTTAGCGGGAGGTGAAAGCGGTGTTCTTACATTTATAAATTCCCGCGTAAAAAGAAGCTTCACAACCGACATAGTATCGGGCGTTACAAAAGCCTATGTCCACACCCGTGTTCACGGGGATGATAAGCTCTTCTTTGTAAGATATGCAAAGAAGGACAGTATCTGCCGCTTTGAGGCTACAGGCAACACCTATCTTTTTGATGCGGACAAGGGTGAATATATTCTCCTTTCAGGTACAGTTCAGCGTGACGGCTTTACCTACATAAAAATGCCCCTCGATGAAAATACCGACACTCTTATTCTTTTCACAAAAAGCGAGCTTCCCTGCGAAAAGGAAATTAACATTCAGTGCCTTGCAAACGAGGAGGAGGTCAACAGAATCTCCCTTGACGGCTATTGGGATTTCTCGGTAATTCCCACCCTTGACAATACCTATGCAGACTACTATATTCCCGCTTGCAGCGAAAAAATCGGTCCCGAGGGCAGATTCTTCAGTATAAGCGCAGTTGAAAGCATAAACGAATGCCCCGAATGCGATGAGTATAAGGAAATACCCTTCTGCACAAGCAGGGCAATAAGAAAAATCAACTGCAAAAATAAAAAGGCAATTATAAATCACCTTTCGGAAAACATTGAGCTTCTTTCCCTTGAATGCTTTGTTTTTGAGGGTGAGGAATATAAAATCACCGAGGAAGCCTTCCATGACCGCTACGGCAGACACGAATACGGCTATTCCCCCTCACTTTATGAGCAGGGACATCACGGGCTTAAGGGAAGGCTTTACGATGACAACGCATTTTTCACCGAGGACTGCCTTTTCTTCACCTATGTTTATTCCGACTGTGACTGCACGGGTGAGCTTGTTTTCGGTGACATAAAGCCCGAATTTGCCGTTCTTAACGGCAAAGAGGTAACGGCAGGTGATGTTGAGCTTAAAAAAGGCGCAAACCTTATTTTCGTATCATATAAATACGACGAAAATGAAAAGCCCAACTACAGAAACAATGCTGAAATAAGACGGACATCCTTTTATATAAAGAGGAAAAATACTGTTTCCGACCCCTTCCCCATGAGTCTTCCCTACTTCGGGAATGACACCTGCTTCCCGTTTATAAGAAGCAGTAAAAGTAAGGATATCTTCCGATTCTCCTTCATGGGTGTTCCCGCCCTTGAAAAAATTGAAATTTCAGCCTTCGGTGAGGTTTTGGCTGTCTTTGCAGATAATAAGCCTCTTGAAGCCGAATATGCGGGAAAGGGCAATTTCGGCACCGATAAGTACACTGCAAAAATCAACATCAGCTCCCCCGATGCAACAGAAATCGTATTCTTTATAAAAAGCCGTGACGGCAGAGAATATGCCTCACTTATTCCCGAGCCTGTAAGGCTTACCATGGGTAAGGGCAGAATAAAAGCAGGTGACCTTTGCAGCACGGGTGCTCTTAAAAATTTCTCGGGTAAGGCAGTTTATGAAAAGACCTTCACAGCAGAAAAGCTTTACCCCGACGAGCGTTTTTATCTTGATATCACCGATGCCTCCGCCACACTCAATGTGGAAATAAACGGAAAAACCGCTGCAGTTTTCACCTACCGCCCGTTTTATACCGACATCACCGACTACCTCGTAAACGGTGAAAATTATATAAAAATCACGGTTTCCTCTACCCTTTGCAATCACTACAGCACAATTCCCTCAAAGTACTCAAACTACCCTGCCGACAGCAGATGGGGACTTACGGGAGAGGTCAATATAATCGTAAAATCGAAAAGATAAGGAGTGGCTTATATGAAATTACCAAAGCCCATAAATAAGGTTGTGACTCTTGTTGCAAATTCCGTTTCCCAGACATCGGGAAAGGATATAGACAAAAGCTTTTCAATGGCTGAAGGAATTGATAAAATTTCCCGTCAGGCTGCTGCAGAAAGTGTTGTTCTTCTTAAGAATGAAGGTGTGCTTCCTCTTAAAGCAGAAGAAACTGTTTCTCTTTTCGGCAGAGTACAGGGAGATACCTTCTATGTAGGCTACGGCTCGGGCGGTGATGTAAAGCCCCACTACCGTGTAAGCTTCGTTGAGGGGCTTGAAAATGCCGATGTGAAGCTCAACAAAGAGCTTCTCACAATCTACAAAAAATGGAGAAAAGCAAACAAGCCCGATGACGGCTTCTGGGGCAACTGGCCCATGTGCTACGATGAAATGCCTCTTGATTATGATATTGTAAGCACTGCCGCAGAAAGCAGTGACACTGCCCTTGTTTTTATCGGCAGAGCCGCAGGTGAGGACAGGGAAAACACCCTTACCGAGGGCAGCTATTTCCTTACGGAAGCTGAAAAGAATATGCTCTTCCTTGTAAGCAAAACCTTCACAAAATGGGCAGTTGTTCTTAATATCGGCAACATAATTGATTTTTCATGGATTGAAAAATATAACGTGCCCTGTGTGCTTATTTCATGGCAGGGCGGCATGGAGGCAGGCAACGGTCTTGCAGACGTACTTACAGGCAAGGTATCCCCGTCAGGTGCGCTTACCGACACAGTTGCTCTTGCCTATGAGGACTACCCCTCCTCTGCAAACTTCGGCGGTAAGGAAAAGAATGATTATGTTGAGGATATCTTTGTAGGCTACAGATATTTTGAAACCTTTGCAAAGGACAAGGTGCTTTTCCCCTTCGGCTTCGGTCTTTCCTATACTGATTTTGATATAAAGGACATTGACTTTTCGGTAGGCTCTGAAAAAATCAACATCAGCGCAGTTATAAAAAACACAGGCAGCATGTCAGGTAAAAAGGCAGTAGGACTTTATCTCAGACAGGAAGGCTCTGTTATTCCCGTGCCTGTAACCGCACTCAAGGATTTCAGAAAAACCAAGGAGCTTACCCCCGGTGAAGAGCAGCGCCTTGACTTCTCCGTTTCCTTCTATGATATCTCATCCTACGATGATTCAGGCAGAACAGGCTACAAGAGTGCCTATGTTTTATGTGAAGGAAAATATACCTTCTCGCTGGGCTTTGATGTAAGAAACACTGTTGATGCAGGTGTTTTCGAGTGCAGCAAAACCGAGATAACCGATCAGCTTACGGAAATTTCCGCGGTGGAAGAAGAAAACGCATTCATGCGCATCATTCCCATTGAAGAAAACGGAAAAACAAGAGTGGGCTTTGAAGCTGCTCCCGTAAGAACCGTTTCACTCAAAAAGACAATTGAGAAAAATCTTCCCGAAACACTTTATATGACCGTCGGAAGAAAATATACCCTTGATGATGTCAGAGAAGAAAAAACAACAATGGACAGCTTTGTTGCAACCCTTTCCTATGAGGAGCTTGAGGCTATTTCAAGAGGTGACTATGTCATGAACTCACCTCTCGGTGCAAAGGGCAATGCAGGTGTATTCGGCGGTGTGCTCCCCTCCTTAAGAGAAAAGGGCGTTCCTCCCATCACAACAACCGACGGACCTTCAGGCATCAGAATCGGTGCATACAGTGCGCTTTTCCCCTGCGGAACAGCACTTGCAAGCACATGGAACTTCGAGCTTGTTGAAGAGCTTTACAGGCTTCTCGGTACAGAAATGCGTGAAAGAGGCTCCGATGTGCTTTTAGCACCGGGACTTAACATTCACCGTAATCCCCTCTGCGGAAGAAACTTTGAATATTTCTCCGAGGACCCCGTTTCTGCGGGCTATATGGCTGCAGCCGTTACAAAGGGACTTCAGTCATCAGGTGTCAGCGCATGTCCCAAGCACTTTGCATGTAACAATCAGGAGGTGCGCAGAACAAAGAACAACTCTGTTCTTTCCGAAAGAGCTCTCCGTGAAATTTATCTTAAGGGCTTTGAAATCTGCGTAAAGCAGGCAAAACCCCTTAATATAATGACCTCCTACAATAAAATCAACGGTGTATGGGGACATTATAACTATGACCTTGTAACAGGCATTTTAAGAGGCGAATGGGGCTATGAGGGATGCGTTATGACCGACTGGTGGATGCAGCCCAGTGCTTCTCCCGAATTCCCTGTTATGAAAAATCAGGCATACCGTGTAAGAGCAGGTGTAAACGTGCTTATGCCCGGTGGCGGGAGAACAGGAAAGCGTGAGCCCGACGGAACACTTCTTGAATCTCTCGGTAAGGAAGGCGGCATCACAACAGGTGAAATGCAGAAAAATGCCGCAGAAATTCTTCGTATGATTATAACCTTACAAAAAATGAGATAAAAATAAAAAATCCCGTATCGTAAGATACGGGAAAATTTTATTTATAAGGGATTATTACAGCTTCATAGCAACGTCCCATGCCTGCCAGATAACAGTGCGGAGGTTGCCGACCTTGCAAGCATCACCGATTACATGAACATTCTTTGCCTTTGTTGAAACAGGAGCAGGCTTGTAGCCGACTGAAAGAACAACACTGTCACAGGGAATGTCTGTCTTCTTGCCGTTCTTGTCAACAACTGTTACTCCGTCATCACGGATTTCAGTTGTCTTTGTCTCGAGATATACGGGAACCTTATTTGCCTTGAAGCAGTCACGAAGGAAGCTTGTGTTTGCGAGTGCAACACCGGGAGTTGTAATAAGGTCGTCGAGCATTTCAACAATAACAGGCTTCTTACCCTGTAAGAAGAGATCATAAGCAATTTCACAGCCTGTAAGACCGCCGCCTACGATAACAACATTGTTACCGACTGTCTTTTCACCGAGAAGGTATTCGCAAGCCTCAATAGCCTTGTCCGCACCGGGAACGGGAATCTTGTTTGCTACAGCACCTGTTGCAATAATAACCTCATCTGCACCGAGAGCTTCAATGTTCTTTACTTCAGTACCAAACTTGATTTCGATGGGATATCTTGTGATTTCACGTCTGTACCATGCTATAAGATCACGGTCCTTCTCCTTGAAGGAGGGAGCAGCAGCTGCAATGAATACACCGCCGAGCTTATCGGTCTTTTCGTAAAGAGTAACCTTGTGGCCTCTCTGTGCAAGAACGATAGCTGCTTCCATACCGCCGATACCGCCGCCGATAACAGCAATCTTCTTCTGCTTCTTTGCCTTTTCAATCTTATATTTTTTGGACTGCATGGTCTTGGGATTAAGAGCACAGCGTGCAAGTCCCATTGTATCGAAAAGATCCTGAGTATTTGCATGACCCTTTGATGTGGAGAAGTTGAAGCAGCCGCTGTGACAGCAGATACAGGGCTTGATGTCCTCAAGTCTGTCTTCAATAACCTTTGTGATCCATTCGGGGTCAACAAGGAACTGACGTGCAACACCTACACCGTCAATTCTGCCCTCTTCAATAGCCTTTGCAGCAACAGCAGTATCCATACGGCCTGCGCATACAACGGGAATATCAACAAACTTCTTGATGTGAGCAACGTCTTCAAGGTTACAGTTTTCAGGCATATACATGGGGGGATGAGCCCAGTACCAGGAGTCATAAGTACCGTTGTCGGCATTGAGCATATCATAACCTGCATCCTGAAGGTACTTTGCAGCTCTTTCGGATTCTTCCATATTTCTGCCCACTTCAACATAGTCTTCACCGGGCATTGCGCCTTCGCAGAAGCCCTTCATCTTGGACTCTACGGAGTAACGCAGCGATACGGGATAATCGTCACCGCAGGCGCCCTTGATAGCCTTTACAACCTCTGCAGCGAAACGATATCTGTTTTCAAAGCTTCCGCCGTATTCGTCGGTACGCTTGTTGAAGAATTCAATTGCAAACTGGTCAAGAAGGTAGCCTTCATGAACAGCATGTACCTCAACACCGTCAACGCCTGCATCACGGCAGAGCTTTGCTGTCTTTGCAAATGCTTCAATGATTTCGTGAATCTGTTCCTTTGTCATTTCGGGACAGATAATGTCAGGAGCCCAACGTGCAGGCTGTGCACTGGGAGAAGCAAGCTCATGTGATGTATCAAGAATGGGCTTGATAAGAGCACGTGTGAACTTATTTCGGTGAAGAGGTGCAACAAGCTCTGTGATAGCCCAGCTTCTGCCCATACCTGCAGTAAGCTGAACGAAAAGCTTTGCGCCTGTCTTATGTATTTCATCCATGAATTCCTTGAGGTCTTCAAACATCTTGGGATTCTGCCAGAGCCACTTGCCCCAGAAGGTATCACGAAGAGGTGCAATACCGGGAATGATAAGGCCTACATTATTATTAGCTCTTTCAATGAAAAGCTTTGCAGCTTCCTTGTCGAAATGACAGCCGCCGAGCTCAAACCAACCGAAAAGTGAAGTACCGCCCATGGGACACATAACAATTCTGTTTTTGATTTCACAATTGCCTATCTTCCAGGGGGTAAACAGTGCATCATACTTATTATCCATTATAACCCATCCTTTCTTTAGAAAACACATATTTTCCATTATATTAAGTATATTAAAAAGAATAGGACCTGTCAAGAATATTTGAGGCAGTATGACAAATTTTTGTCAATATTCCCTGTACTCCGAAACTCATGTGAAATATATGCAAAAAAACAAAAATTGAGTATTGACAACCACTGTTAATTGTGATAATATATCATTTGTTAAACGGAGAGATACCGAAGCGGTCATAACGGAACGGTCTTGAAAACCGTCGTACTCTTACGGGTACCGTGGGTTCGAATCCCACTCTCTCCGCCATTTTTTTATATATAATTACGATTACCGATATGGAGCAGTACTCAAGTTGGTGACGAGGCGCCCCTGCTAAGGGCGTAGGTCGGCTAAACCCCGGCGCGAGAGTTCGAGTCCCTCCTGCTCCGCCAAAAAAACGACAGGTTTGATACCTGTCGTTTTTTTACTTTTTACCTATTCTCTCTTCACTTTTCACTCGCATAAAGGAGGAATCCT
>JAZUCC010000018.1:0-43708 GCA_045638965.1 Acutalibacteraceae bacterium
TGACCGTGGCGCTGTACACATTCAGTCCACATTCAATAACACAATCGTTACAATTTCTGATACTCAGGGCAACACTGTTTCATGGGCATCTGCCGGTGAAATGGGCTTCAGAGGATCAAGAAAGTCCACTCCCTTCGCAGCACAGACAGCAGCAGAAACAGCTGCTAAGATTGCAATGGAGCATGGTATGAAAACCGTTGAGGTTTATGTTAAGGGCCCCGGACAGGGCAGAGAAGCAGCAATCCGTGCTCTTCAGACTGCAGGTCTTGAGGTTACAATGATTAAGGATGTAACTCCTATTCCTCACAATGGCTGCCGTCCTCCCAAGAGAAGACGTGTATAAAAGATTACAGGAGGTGTTATAAACTATGGCAAGATATACCGGTGCGGTATGTAAGCTTTGCCGCCGCGAAGGCAAGAAGCTCTTTTTAAAGGGTGAAAGATGCTACACAGGCAAGTGCGCAATTGATCGCCGCAACTATGCACCCGGTCAGCATGGCCAGGGCCGCAAGAAGGCATCCGAATACGGAACACAGCTCCGTGCAAAGCAGACCGCAAGAAGATACTATGGTATTAACGAAGTACAGTTCAGCAAATATTTTGAAATGGCAGAGAAGCAGACAGGTATGACAGGTGAAAACCTTCTTCGTATCTGTGAAAGCCGTCTTGATAACATTGTTTATCTTTTAGGTTGGGCTTCCTCCCGTGCAGAAGCAAGACAGCTTGTAACTCACGGTCACTTTACAGTTAACGGCAAAAAGGTTGATATTCCTTCTTACCTCTGTAAGGCAGGCGAAGAACTCGGCATAAAGAAGGCAAGTCTTGACAGCGAAAAGTTCAAGGCTGTTCTCGAAGCTAACGCATCAAGACCCGTTCCTCAGTGGCTTGAAGCTGCTGCTGAAGCACACACAGCAAAGATCGTTGCTCTTCCCGAAAGAGATCAGATTTTTGTACCCGTTGAAGAACACTTAATCGTTGAGTTCTATTCAAAATAATTGTTCTTTATTGTGTTCGGTATTTTTATATTTTCAGCACAGAATAAAAGCTATTCTGTAATTACAAGGAGGGTTTTTGAATGATAGGCATGGAAAAGCCCAGCATTACAACTTATGATTTAAGTGAAAACGGATCATACGCTAAGTTTGAATTCGCACCCCTTGAGAGAGGTTATGCAACTACCATCGGTAACAGCTTACGTCGAGTTCTCTTATCATCGCTTACCGGTTATGCTCTCACATCTGTTAAGATTAACAATGTGCTTCACGAGTTTTCAACCATTCCCGGTGTTAAGGAAGACGTAACAGAAATCGTTCTTAACTTAAAGGGCGTTCTTCTTAAGATTTACGGTGACAGTGCTAAAGAATTAATTATTGACGTCAGCAACGCAACTGAAATCACTGCAGGTGACATTCAGTGCGATTCTGAAGTTGAAATTCTCAATCCCGACTGGCATATTGCTACAATAAGCCCCGATGCTCACGTGAGAATGGAGCTTACTGCAGATATCGGCAGAGGATATGTTTCAGCTGATGAGAACAAGAAGCTTCTGGGTAACCCCCCCATCGGTGTTATTCCGATTGACTCAATATATACACCTGTTATCAAGGTTAACTACACAGTTGACAACACCCGTGTTGATGACAAAACTGACTATGATAAGTTAACACTTGAAGTGTGGACAGACGGAACACTTACTGCTAAGGATGCTGTTTCGTTTGCTGCCAAGATTCTCAACGAACATCTCAATCTCTTTGTTGACCTTTCTGAAGAAGCAAGCAACGTTGAGGTTATGGTCGTTAAGGATACCGATTCTAATAAGCAGACATTAGAGATGACCGTTGAGGAGCTTGACCTTTCCGTTCGCTCATTCAATTGTCTCAAGAGAGCGAATATTCATAAGATCGGCGATTTAATCGAAAAGACCGAAGAGGATATGATGAAAGTCAGAAACCTCGGTAAGAAGTCACTCGATGAGGTTATTGCTAAACTCGCACAGTTCGGCTTATCTCTTCGCCAGGAGGATGAATAATCCTTTCATAATCTTGACCTATAAGGTATTAAGGAGTGATTTAAATGCCCGGAACCAGAAAGCTTGGTAGAACTACTGATCACCGTAGAGCTATGTTAAGAGCTATGGTAACTTACCTTTTGGAAAATGGCAAAATTGAAACCACAGTAACAAGAGCTAAGGAAGTTCGTGCTATTACCGAGAAGATGATTACTCTCGCTAAGGTAAACTCCCTTCATAATAAAAGACAGGCAATGGCTTACATCACAAAGGAAGACGTTGTTAAGAAGCTCTTCGACGAAGTTGCACCTAAGTATGCAGACGTAAAGGGTGGTTACTGCCGCATCATCAAGACAGGTCCCCGTCGTGGCGACGCTGCTGAGATGTGCATCATCGAGCTCATCTGAGTTTGATAACCAAAAGAAAAGCATAAATAAGGCGGAGCACCGAAAGGTGTTCCGTTTATTTTTTTTTTTGATTTTTAATGTTTGATTAAGATTATTGCCCCTGTATTGTTATTTAAATTATCAGCAGATATAATATAAGTGTACTGAATCGGCAAGAGAGGGAAATATTATGAATAAAAAGCTTTCAAAAATCGGACTTTTATTGATTGCAATATTAAACTGCCCGTATGTTTTCATTTTAATCAGAGGACTTATGAATCCGAATCCTGTTACAAATGAAAAAGTAACCGAAGGCTCACAGCCTGTAATAGTTTTAGCTATACTTTTTGCTTTACTGTGTTTTGCAGGACCTTGTGTGCAAGAGAAGCACATAGATAAATACAGGAAATGTTCAGATATTCTTGTAATCTTAAGAGTAGTTGCCGGAGAATTCGGAGCTTTCTGGCTTTCATTTTATATAGTATGGCAAGAAGCCGGTGTTTCCAGTCCTTTAGCCATTTTTACAGAGCTTGATAAGCTTAACCTGATACTGGTAGTAGGCGTAATATTGCTGTTGCTAACTTTACCGGCAATGACACATATAGCGGCTTTGATCTGCTTCGAATTCGGACTCCCAAAAGATAGACGCACGAAAAAGCTTCATATATATAAAATATTACTTATTGTACTGTCAATAGTTGCATTAATCGGCATTTCAGCTATGTTGACAGTATATTTTCAGATGATACAATGAGAATGTGATATGCAAACCAAATCATTTTGCAGCTGAAACGGTAACTGTTAAAGAAAGTAAATTTATATTGTGCAAAATTACATATTCTGATAATAATTTATGTTGACAATTAACAAGTGAAGGATTATACTTATATCTCGGTGCGGTAATCGTGCCGAGTTTTTTTGTATGGAGAATTACTATGGTAAAGGTAATTGACTTTATAAAGAAGAATGTGGTAATGGAGATTGCTTTTGTTGCTGCAGTTGTCACTATGTTCTTTGTTCCTCCCGATGAGGAGTATCTCGGATATTTTGATTTCAAGACACTTTCCTGTCTTTTCTGTGTGCTTGCAGTTGTCTGTGCATTGAAGCACATAAAATTCTTTTATATTCTTGCAAGAAAGATAGTAGAAAGTTTTCGTAATATCAAGTACTGCGTGCTTTCCCTTGTGTATATCACTTTCATTGGTTCAATGCTTATTGCCAATGATATGGCGCTTCTTACCTTCCTGCCTCTCGGTTATTTCATTCTTGATGCAACAAAGCAGCATAAATATATGGCATTTACTTTTATAATGCAGAATATTGCCGCAAATCTCGGCGGAATGCTGACTCCCTTCGGTAATCCGCAGAACTTATATCTGTACACAAAATTCAACATTCCCAACGGCGAATTTGTTAGTATAATGCTGCCGCCCTTTATTATATCCGTTTTGATTATTACCGTTTGCTGTCTCTTTTTTGTTAAAAGCGAAAGACTTGAAATTGCGGATTCCTCCGTAAGGCTTGATATGAAAAGAGCTGGTATATATCTTGCACTTTTCGTGCTTTCAATAGCAATAGTTTTCAGAACGGTTCCTTATGTAATCGGTCTTGTAGTAATACCTGCAGTTCTTCTTATAATGGACAAAAAAGCTCTTAAAGAGGTTGACTATCCATTGCTCTTAACCTTTGTATTTTTCTTTATATTTGCGGGAAATATGGCAAGAATTGATGTTGTCAGAGAGCTTCTCTCATTCCTCCTCAATAAGAGTGTGCTTCTTTTCAGTGTAATTTCCTGTCAGTTTATAAGTAATGTGCCTTCGGCGATTTTACTTTCACAGTTTACAGAAAATTATCCAGAGTTGCTTTTAGGTGTTAATATAGGCGGTGTGGGAACTCTTATTGCATCTCTTGCATCCCTTATAACCTTCAGGGAATATCACAAGCATAACCCGAAAAAGACACTCTATTATGTGGGAATGTTCTCTTTGTTCAACTTCGGCTTCCTTTTCCTGCTTTCAGGTATTGAAATGGCTATTATATAAAATTGCTTTATATAAAAATACGGGACATACCGTTTGGCGGTGTGTCCCGATTTGCTTTTATTGATATATTTCTGCTGCATAGGAAAGATAGAACCGTGAAAATATCACAGACAAAAGAATCGTATTGCAGCTGTCCTTGTCAGTTAATATAAGTCCGTTTTTATCCATGCAGGCAAGAAATGCATTGAAGCGAATATTGTAAGCAGTCATAAGATACGAATAAGTGCATTCAAGCCCTGTAGTATCTTCACATAGCTGCGCTGCCTCTTTAATGAGAAGGGCAGACTTCGCTGCGTATGTTACGAAGTCAGTGTTGTTATTCTTGTTCAATGCTGAATCTGCTATGGCATCGTATGCGGAAATTTCATCAAGAAGCAGAACAAGCTCATGTTCAATATGTTCAAGACCGGATTTCTGAATATTACAGGTGGTGCAGATGCCGTTTTTGTTGAAATTATGACCTGTTGCTTCAGCTTCCTTATAGCCGCATATAATGCATTTTTTTGCATTGATGCAGCTTGCATCATTGAATATATGCTCACTTGACTGAAGCTCAATGGTATAAGCAGTTGCTGTCAGTCCGCAATAGAAGGTATAGCTTCCGCCGTTTGAGCAAAGAGAATTCTTATCAATTGCCACATCAAACTGATGCCTGACGGGCGTTTCAAGCCCAACGGACAGTCGTAACACGCTTCTTGCATCGGAAGAGGTTATTGCGTTATCGTAGTCAACGTTAGCGTAAGCCATAGAGTTTACAGGTAACAGCTGAATTCCTACAGCCGCTCTCAGCACGCTTCGTGCATCATCAGCAGATACCTTGCCGTCGAAATTCACATCACCTGTAAGATATGAAGGTGTAACAGCAGAGGTATCGGGCTTACTGTTTACTGTATTATTTTCGGCTTCTGTGAAATCCAACTCATATGAAACTGAATCTGACACCGAAGTATCAGCAAGCTCGAGTGTATAGGAAAAATCAATACCGTGGATATTGTTTTCATTGTCCGATTTTTTAAGTGTTATTCTGCACAGTAAAAAGTCGGTATCCTTGCTGAAGGAATCAATGAAATATCCGCTGAATGAGAGCTTTTTGTCGCTCATTGAATGATAGTATATAAATTGGTTTTCGTCGGTCAGCTCATCGGAAAGCTCACTGCTGTGAAGAGCTGAAGCTTCAATGTCGGAGCCTGTGAATGACATATCCGAAATTGATGCTGAATCGGATATTACACTAATTGAAAAATCAATTGCACTAAGCTTTTCGGGAGAGGGAATTACTACAGACACGGTAATATCATTTTCGTTATTCTCAAAAGAAAGCATGGCTTTATCTGTGCTTACTGCGTTAACCGCAAAAGCAAAGGACAATAAAAGAGCGAAAGCCAGAAAAACTGACAAAAACTTTTTAATTCTGCAGGTTATCATAATTCCCCTCCTTAAATTTAATTACAAAAATAGCCTCCGTTTTTAGCGGAGGCTCAAATTATTTAGATAGCTCTGATAAGCTCCTGAATAAGAACATAAAGTAATGAGCTTGTGAATGCATCAATAAATCTTTCGATTGTGCTCTTTGTCTGTTCATTGAATTCAAGAGGTTCTTCACCGTTATCAATTGTGAGTGCCTGTGTAGCTGTAAGACCGCCTTCGTTGATTATTTCAGCACGAACATAAAGGAAGTCCTCTGCATCTTCAATTGTATCAAGGTCAAGAGTGAATGTGCCATCAGTCATTGCGCCTTTGTATATTACCTTACCGTTTGCAATCCACTGAAGAGTTTCAGCATTTTCAGCTTCAACAGTTATCTTGTGACCGTCAACGGCAACCTTTGTGAACATGGGGTAGGGAAGCTCTGTGTTGCATGCATCAATTGCCTTATCGGGACCGATTTCAAAATCACTTGCTCTGAGAGCTCTTGTTGTGGAGAAGAATGCACCGTTGGTCATTGTTTCTTTAATGTGTTCAACATCGTTTTCTTCCATCATGAAGGTCATGAAAGATGTATCAATTGTGCCGGGCTCGTGAGCATCTGTATTTGCATAACCGAGAATTGTCTTGCCGTAGGGAAGAGCATATAAAAGCATGTTATCCCAGAGAACTCTGTCATAGCCTGTGGGGCCGTTATCCTCATTGAGGATTTCGATACCGTAGCATGAGTCATACTTAAGCACGATATCTGTAAGGAATGCAATATTTTTGGGATCGTTTACTGCATCGGGATTTGAGTTGGAATCAAGCCAGTCACCGGGATGGTTGATGTGAGAAATAGCACCGTTTTCATCAGCGAACTTAACAGCTTCTTCAAATGCGTTTTCACCGCCGCGGAAGCCTGTGCCTACACCTTCGGGAAGGAAGTATGCGTTAACATGGCATTTTGTGAGAGTAAGGTCGTTGAGCTCGTTAGCACCTGTAACACAGGTCATCTTGAAGCCTCTGTCGTTATATGTGCCTGTGGTAATACCCTCAAATTCTTCATCTGTAAGAACTGTCTGCTTGTTACCGATAATGAACTGATAGTTGTAAAGGAAGGGATATGCAGGTCTTCTGTTCCATTCAACACCTGTTACGCCGTGGTCAGCGTTAGCAAGGAAGTCATAGTCCTGTGCATAGTATTCCTTAACCATTGTAGCAAGGTCATAGTTCGCATCGGAGAAGGTTGAGTGAGAATGAAGAGTGCCCTTGTATGCACCCCATGCATCATCACCCTCCCAGATAACATCTTCATAGGGAGATACGATTGTGTAGTCTGCCTCTGCAGCGCTTACTGCAACAACACCTGTTGACATAAGAAGAAGAGCACTGAGAACCAAAGCAAGAACTTTTCTGAAATTCTTCATTATTTGTTTCCTCCAAAATATTTTTATTATATAAATAATACTAAAATTTTTGACAGATGTCAATAAATTCAGTCATTATTCTCAATAAGTTTTGCGGGATCTGGTAAATCTACAACAGTGAAGCTTCTGCCCATGGCAGGAATTATCCTGTCTGTAAGATCTGTCATGGAAATTTTCAGTGTAGATGTGTTGACACAGGGGTGAACGCCTACCTCATCCAATGACAGAAGGTCCTTGTCAATCAGAAGATTAACAACTCGTTCAGTGTCATTGAGAAGTCCCATAACACTTGCAGACCCCGGTGTGACACCGAGATATTTTTCCATATTTTCTGCACTGCCGAAGGAAAGGCGGGATGAGTTTATCTGCCTTGATAAAAACTTTGTCTTAAAGGCTTTTTTTCCGGGCATAAGAAGGAGATAGAAAACCGTAGCCTGCGAATTGCAAAGAAAAAGATTCTTGCAGATTTCAGCACCGAGAGTGCCTTCAATCTGTTCACATATTTCCATTGTATCCGCATGGTCATGGCTTACACCGAAAACGGGTATGTTGTTTTTCTGCAGAAATTCATACACCTTATTTTCCTTGTCTTCTCTGCCCTCGGGAGCGGGGGAATTGACAAAGGGCTCGGAAATAAACATTATTTTAACTCCTGTGCGATTTTTATAAGCTTCTGAAAGCGATGGTTGACTCCCGAAACGGTAAGAGGCTGTGAAAGCATAGCTGCAATTTCCGAATTGCTCAATTCTCTGTTTTCATAGCGTAGTCTTGCTATTTCCCGCAGCTCTGCAGGAAGAGAGTCAAAGCCTGATTTTTCTTTGATTTTTGCAATTGCCTCATATTGCTTTGTTGCCGCGGCAATGGTTCGGGCAAGATTTGCACTTTCAAAATTAACCTTGCGGTTAACCGTGTTTCTGATGTCCTTTACAATTTTTGCCTGCATATAAGCCATTGAATTTTCAGTAGCTCCGATAATTGCAAGAACATCCTCAATATCTGTGGAATTTTTGAAATAAACGGTATATGAACCGCTTCTTTGTGTAACTCTCGGTGTGGGCTCATATTCATCGAAGACCTTTATAAGATCATCGCAAAGCCCCTTTGAGGATACTGAAAATTCCAGATGGTATTCCTTCTGCGGATCGGTTACCGTGCCGCAGGCAAGAAACACGCCTCTGAGGAAGGCGCTGAAGCAACAGGGCTCCTGAATGTTTGCAAAGTTTATTCTGCGCTTGACATTTTCGGGAGACGCGCCTGTTTTTTCAAAAAATGCTTTGAGCATTGATTTGTCTGTAACGGAAATTTTATATTTTCCGCCCTCTGTTTTTGTTGGAATGATTATATGCCCCGAAAGGTAACAGAGAGCCTCACAATAAGCCGCCGCCAAAGCGGAATTTTCTGTAAGCATTGATAATTCTTCAGAAGAAAATGCCCTGCCGAAGAGAGCAAGCCCGTAGCTTAAAGCGTGCTTACAGCAGGGAGTATTTTCCAAAGAAAGTAATTCATTTTTTACTTCGACTGAAAATGACATAACTTTAATCCTTCAATATTTCCACTTCGGGCTGGAGCTCTATGCCGTGTTTTTCTGATACGGTATTTCTGATTACTTCCATAAGTCCGATTACATCTGAAAAGGTAGCATTATTATAATTGATTACAAAGCCTGCATGCTTTTCGCTGACCATAGCGCCGCCGACGCTTACACCCTTGAGACCGCTTTCATCTATAAGAGCGGCTGCATAGCCCTCCTTTGGTCTTTTGAAGGTGCTGCCTGCGCTGGGATATTCAAGAGGCTGGGAATTTTTTCTCTTTCCCATAAGCTCCTCCATCTTCCCCTGTATTTCATCGGGATTGCCTTTTTCAAGTCTGAAGAATGCGCCGGTAATTATTCTTCCGTTTTTCATAAAGGAAGTGTTGCGGTAGGCGAATTCCAGCTCGGACAGGGGAGTTTCCTCAGCACCTGTGCCGTCCTTTTCAATGCTCTTAACGGAAAGAAGCACATTTCTGATTTCACCGCCGTAGGCCCCCGCATTCATATATACAGCACCGCCTACAGTGCCCGGGATTCCGTAAGCAAATTCAAGACCTGTAAGAGAATGCTCTCTTGCGAAGTTGCAAAGACGGGTAAGTGATACACCTGCACCCGATGCAATTATCCCGTCACCGAGATATAAAAGATCGGTAAGTCCGCCCATGAGCTTTACGGTGATTCCGCGAAGCCCGTCATCGGAAATAAGAACATTGCTTCCGTTTCCGAGAACATGAACACGGATATCTCTTTCCTTTGCATATTTAAGTATGTCGCAAAGAACCTTTTCCTTTTTAGGCACTGCAAGAACCTCGGCATTACCGCCGATACGGAAGGCGCAGTGATTCATAAGAGGCTCATCAAAGAGGATTGTACATTCCTGTTCTCTGAAATTTGCCCCGAAGGATTTCTGCAAGTCAGTCATTAAGTATTTCTCCTTAAGAGTAACTTTTATTCGTCAAGAAGTGCAGCACCGATGATGCCTGCATCGTTACCGAGCTCTGCAGCAACAAGCTGTGTCTGCTTTTTAGCGTGAATTGAGTAAACCTCACTCTTTAATAATTTTCTTACGGGACCGAGAAGGTTTTCCTTTTCGTTACCTACGCCGCCGCCTACACATACCATTGAGGGCTGGAAGGTATTGATAATATTACCGATACCGCAGGAAAGAAGTGTAACATAGTTGTTTACAACAGCCTGTGCTGTAGCATCGCCCTTCCTCATGCCGTCAAATGCGGTTCTGCCGTTAACCTTTGTGATGTCTCCGCCGACGATATCCCACATAAGAGAGTTGAAGTTCTTTCTCATGGCTTCCTTTGTCTGTGAAATAAGAGCAGTTGCAGAGGAGTACTTTTCCCAGCAGCCCTTTCTTCCGCAGTTGCACTGAAGTCCGTCATATACAAGAACAGTGTGACCCATTTCGCCGGCTGCATAGTTTACGCCTGTAACAAGCTTGCCGTTGACAATGATACCGCTGCCGACACCTGTGCCGAGAGTAATCATTATAAAATCCTTAACGCCCTTGCCGCAGCCTGCAACTGCTTCACCGAGAGCTGCGCAGTTTGCATCGTTATCAAAGTAAACCTTCTCGAAGCCTGTTCTTTCTCTTAAAAGCTTATAAGCAGGAACATTGTCGAAGCCGAGATTGTTTGCGAATTCAATAAGCTCTTCACCCTTGTTTACTGAACCGGGAGTGCCGACACCTATAGAAATAATATCATCATTTGTGATATGTATCTGACTCATAGCTTCCTTGATAGCATCTGCCATATCGTCGAAAATGCCTTCTGCTGCTCTGGGAGCATTTGTCTTTCTGGATGCCTTTGCTACGATTTTGTTATCAGCATCAATGATACCGACAACAATGTTTGTTCCTCCGAGATCCACACCAATTCTGTACATAATTTTGTCCTCCGTTTATGTAATTCTGATTTTTTTACTTTTTTAATGCCATATTTCAATGATTTTGGGCTGTGATTCATCCTCATCCGAATCATCAGTCATTCCCAGGCCCTGAAGCAGCTCCTTGGTCGCGTTGTAGCCCATTCTCTTCTGGCGGTTGTTCATAGCCGCACATTCAATGATGATTGACAGATTTCGACCGGGTTTTACGGGAACCGTGATAGCGGGAATTTTGAGACCGAGGATTTCCATATATTCCTCCTCAAGTCCGAGACGGTCATATACCTTGTTTTCATCCCACAGCTCCAGATTTATTATTATATCAATCTTTTCGGTCATTTTGACTGCACCTACACCGAAAAGATTTTTAGCGTTGATAACACCGACACCGCGAAGCTCCATGAAGTAGCGGATGTTGTCGGGGGCAGAGCCTACAAGGCTCTTAGAGGAAACTCTTCTTATTTCGACTGCATCGTCGGCAATAAGACGGTGACCTCGGTTTATAAGCTCGATTGCGGTTTCACTCTTACCTACACCTGAATTACCGACAATGAGAACACCCTCACCGTAAACCTCAACGAAAACGCCGTGACGGGTGATTCTTTCAGCAAGCTCAACTCCGAGGAAGGATATAAGAGTTGACATGCAGCCTGAGGTTGAGTCTGCCGAGCGAAGCACGGGAACCTCATTTTTCTTTGCAAGCTCCATAAAGTCCTCTGCGGGCTCAATGCTTCGTGAGCATATTACGCAGCTGGGCTTATATGAAAAGAAATGCTCAAGGCATTTTTCTCTTTTTTCTCTTGTAAGAGAGTCAATGAATCCGAATTCCGTAAGTCCGAAGAACTGCAGTCTTGTGGGATCAAAGAAGTCATGATATCCTGCAAGAATAAGTCCCGGACGGTTTACGTCCTTTGACTTAATGAAAATTTCTTCAAGACCCTTGGGGGTATAAAGCACTTCAAGTGCATTGTTTTTTACAAGCTTCTGTAATGAAACTGAATATTCAAGCGGCATAAAATTTCCTCCCGTTTATTCTGCGGGCGTATATTTCTGAATAGTGTTGTTTATTGCGTTGTAAGTGGTCTGTGCGGGGACTCTGACTTTAGAGCCGTTTGTAAGAGTTACGTGTATTTCAGTATCGGTTATATTGTTTATTGTCGTGTAAATATTATTTACGAAAATTTTCTCAACCGCACTGTTTCTTACATTGATTGTGACATTCTTACCCTTTACATATATACTGCCTGTTTCGCTTGTTATGTCAGCAGTAATGTCCGTTCCCTGAAAAACTATGCTGTCAATTTTCGCATTTGCCGAAAATCCGCCGTCAGCCCTTGTTATTACAACGGAAGACATTTCCGAACCGATGGAAACAGAGCCTGTTGTGTCAATGGCAACGGTTTTTTCGATTTTACTGCCCATGGCAACAGAGATATCATCAGTTCCCGAATAGCTTGCGATATCGCTTTCACTATTCTCGACGGCAGCCTTGAAATCTGAGGGATTTTCAGCAGCTGTTGCTGATTCGGCAAGATTCAGCTGACTGTCAATATGTGAAAAATTTTCCTTTACCTGTGCGGCCTCTTCATCGGAATATTGTGATGCGGGCTCGGGTTCGGGCTCATTTTTACATGCGGTAAAAAGTGAAAATATCAGTATAAATGCAAGGATTGCGGCTGATATTCTTATTTTCATTTTGTCAGCTCCTTAAGATTTTCGGTAGGATAAAGCCGGAGTGTAACCTCCGGCTTTAGATTGCTATTTACTTAAGCAACAGTTGTTTCTTCAGCTGTGGTTTCTTCTGCGGTTGTTTCTTCTGTTTCAGCAGTTGCTTCTTCAACTGCATCTTCTGTAGCAGCTTCATCAGCTACTGTTTCTTCTGCGTCAACGGATGCTGTTTCGTCAGCAGTTGTGTCTTCTGCAGCATCAGCAGTTTCATCCTCTTCGGAAGCATCTGCATAAGTAAATTCATAGTTTGTGTTGAGAGTAAGTGTGAACACGATTTCGATTTCACCGTATTCAGCAAGAGCGCCTACGCCTTCAGCCTTTGCAGTAACCTTCATGTTCTTCTGGAAATTTACGAAGTTGAGAACGCCTGCTTCAAGGTCTGCATCGGAAGTGATGAGGCAGTTTTCATAAGCGATTTCATAGTCGGAAACAACGATGTAATCCTTGATGTTTTCAAAGTTCTTGAGAACTGTTTCCTTATCCTTGAGTGTACCGAATACACTTTCGATTGTTGCGTTGTCAGCAAAAACAAGAGATGTTTCTTCTTCAGCTGCTGTAGTTTCCTCTGCAGCTTCATCAGTAGCCTCTTCTGCTTCTGTTGTTTCTTCAGCTACAGTTTCCTCAGCTGCGGCCTCTGTTTCTTCAACGACTGCCTCTGTTTCCGCCTCTGTTGCTTCAGCTGCTGTTTCATCGTCTGCAGCTGTAACATAGTCAAAGTAATTGAATGTAAGGTGAAGGATGTTGTCGCTGATGTTTGACACTGTAACATCTTCGCCGTTTTCATCGGTAACATTGCCACCCTTTTCGTCGGTTACTGTTTCAGTTGCGATATTTCTTGTGAATGTGAAATTAAGAACAGCTGCCTCGTCAAGAGCGTTGAGGAGAGATTCTGCGCCTGCCTCAATAACTGTTGATGCGCTGCCGGGGTTTGCTGACATGATGAAGGTCTTGAGCTGCTTTGCTGCTGCATCAAGAACGCCTGCTTCCTCGCCTGCCTTGAATACATCAGGGTTACCTGCGGAGTAGCTTACATTTTCCTTTACTTCAGTTGCATTTGCAAGAGAAGCTGCAAGAAGCTCGTTGAACTCTGCAATGATCTGTTCTTCTTCAGGTGTTGCATATATAGTTGCCATGGATGCATTGAGTGCATTCTGACGCATATTCTCAAAAATTGAGCATGAGGAGAAAGAGAGCACGAGAAGAGTGATTAATACAAAAGAGATTACGGTTTTGAATGATTTTTTCATTTTATATTACTCCTTTTTAATTATACGCGTTAAGTATATCAGAAAATTCATCGGTTTGCAATATTATATAATTAAATTATTTATAATAAAATGCACAAAAAACAGGACTGAAATTTATCAGTCCTGTTTTGTATCAGTTGTATTCCTTCTTAAGACCCTGCTCATCAAAAAGGAAGGCTGCTTCAAGAGCAATTTCAACACCCTTTTCAATGGTCTTGAGGTTAAGGATATCAGCCTTGTCATCGCGTGTGTGATAGTATTTGGGAGGTCCGGGATTCATAGCAGCAAGAGTTGTTGCATGAACACCGCCCTGTGTCATTGCGGCAGCATCGGATGCACCTGCAAAAACAACGGAATATTTGATATCAACACCTGCGTTCTTGCCTGCCTGCTTCATGAGTGCGCAAGCCTCATCGCTGTGCTTTGTAATACCTGACATGTCACGGTTATAGATAAACATGTCATCATAGTCGGTCATTGTATCAACTGCAATGAAAACAGTTTCAATGTCGCTGCCCTTTTTGAATTCGGGGTGAAGCTTTGCAGCAGCCTTTGCTCCGCGAAGACCCTCTTCTTCAGCGCCTGAGAACATTGCAATAACCTCTGTGTTTTCAAAGCGGATATCGTTGTCACCGAGGAACTTGAGAACCGCAGCACCTGTCATACATCCTGTAAGGTTATCGTTTGCACCATCTACACATATTTTGTAATTCATGAAAATTGTAAGACCGATGTAGCCGGGTACAAATGCAAGACCGATAAGAAGAAGCACGGGATTCACATGATTGGTTGCAAGCATGTAAATTGTTGTGATAAGAGTGTAGCCGAGACCTACTGCCGGGTAGATATATGCTACATACATAAGGGGAGCGCCGCCGATGTGAGTGGGACGCCATTCGATTGAAGAGTCCGCATGACCTGCAAAAATGATTCTTCTTTTTGTTTCGCCCGAAGCTTTTCTGATACAATATGTATTGTGAGAGGTAAGCTTCTTGAAGAAGGGGTCAATAACGGGCTTGTAGAAAAGAAATTCACCGAATATCATTATTGCGGTGAGTATGCAGCAGACGAGTGCAACATAGGGTGCAAAGATAATTTCGGGAAGAAATGCGTTTGCAACACCGGAAGCTACTGCAATGAGAAGAAGAATGCCTGCAATTCTCAACCACATAAGGAATGCTCTGTGAGCAATTGTGAAGGATTCCTGCTTTACTTCATCAGCAGCATCGCCGATCTGCTTTGCCATAAAATTCTGGGCATCAAGCTCTGCCTGTGTGCCCGCTTCACGGGGACCGATTTCCTGACACACCTTCTTGATGGTGCGTGCAGCAAAATTTGCATACATGCGAAGACCTGAACGGTAATTCTGTATGCTTTCTGAGGCTTTCATAAAATAACTCCTTTTATTGAATAATAATATAGAAGTTTATCATATTTTCCGACACTTGTCGAGAATTAAAAACAACTAAACATGTAACAAATTTATTGTTGAATATTCACAAAAGGAAAACCCGAATAAAAAAACAGAAGTAATATACCTCCCTTCGGGGGAAGAATATTACTTCTTTATCCGCATGATTTTACGGAACGGCTAAGACTGAATCAGGTTATTTCATACCCTTTTCATAAGCCTCAATCATCTTCTTGACCATCTGACCGCCGACAGAGCCTGCCTGACGGGATGTGAGGTCACCGTTGTAGCCCTGCTTGAGGTTGACACCTACTTCAGATGCTGCTTCCATCTTGAACTTATTGAGAGCCTCTCTTGCTTCGGGTACAAGGCTTGAATTACTACCCTTCATTATCTTTCACTCCTTTTGCAAAAGGTTTAGTTTCCTTTGCATTAGTATTATGCACATGGGTAACAAAATTATTACCTGACAATTTACGGAAGCTTCTTTGCTTTCGTTGAATTGTTCTGCCGTGCGATAGTATTGTTTACGACGGTGAATGAAATATTATTGGCAAAATATAGAAAAAAGGATGCAAAACCGAAGCTTCACATCCTTTGATGGCTTAATCAAATATGAATACGAAATAATTTCTTACAGATATAAAGAATGAATCGGCACGGGTGAGAAGCTTTTCAGAAAAGGCTTTGATTTTTGCGAGAAGTCCTGTTTCCTGTGTCTCATCGGTGATTTCAACGGAAAGGTCGGAGCTGTCAAAGCAGAAGGCGAATCTTCCGCCGGGGGCACTGTCACCGTCAGTGTAGAGATTCATGATATCGGAATCATCTGCATTGTCGGTCCATTTGAAATTGAATTTTACAACTTCATCGGAAAGCCCCAATGCTTCACGGGGGATACACAGCTGAAGAATATTGCCGCTTACACTGTAGCTGATTTTTGCAATTTCTTCAAAAACGGAGTCTTCGTTATATCTGCCGAGGGAGGCAGTGCCGCTTTCGGGGGAGTAATCGCTTATCCTGTATTCAAAGCCTGCCCATTCGGGTGAAATGCCGCTGAAATCTGTGTCAATGTAAAGCTGCATCCAGTTTTCATCGGTTTCAGCAGTGAGGGTGTCGGCAGAAACAACCATAAAGTAAATGCTTTCACTGTCAAAAGCGGTTTTTGTGCTTACAATATCATTTCTTCCCGTGTGGTTTTCATAGGAATAACCAAGCCAGCCTTCGGAATTACGGTCCGTAAGTCCCTTGTAGTGACTGTATTCGGGCGAAACACTGTCCCATTGTGATGCATCTGCCGAAATATCAATTGTTTTTTCAGCTCCTGCATTTTCGGGGGTATCCGTGCCCTTGAAGCGGCGGACATTTTCAACAAGCTGATAGTAATAATGGTCTTTAAGTACGCCCTTGGAGGGCTCAATGTCCCTTGAATATGCGGGGCTGAACTGGTCGGGGAATGCGTTTTCCACCTCGGCCCAGGTATCGAATCTGCCTGCAATCCACTCGTTGAAGCCCGTAATAAATATGAATTCGGGGTCGTTTTCTATTGCATAATCCCACTGCTGCTGGAAGTTGAGTCCGTAAAGAAGGGAATTTTCAGTATCCTTATTGACTGTGATTTCCTTGCCCGCGTATGAGTAGGTATATGAAAATGCTCCGTCGGTAAAGCTTCTGCCCTGAACTGTGCCGACAGGGGAGTTCATTGCGGTAAGTCCGTTTTCATTTGCATTCTGGGCAACGGACACGCACATCTGCTCAAGCTGTCCCGTAAGCTTCTTTCCGAATTTTGTCTGGGGGTAATCAGAGCACCAGCCCCATGTACCTTCGGAGTATGAGCAATCATCAGCAAAATATGTAGATTCATTATCGCGGAAGGTGAAAAATTCAAAAATTTCCTTATCCTTTTCTTCCTTACAGTCAAGAGCGGCAATATCAGCCATTATGAGTGGCTTGCCCTCCCACATGAACCAGAAATCCTGATATAAGCTTTTACTGTAAAAGTTGTCGTATAAGTCAGTCAGCTGTGTGCGGCAGTCTTCACTTCCTGCGAAGTTGAGCATGAACATAATATCGGGAGCGTTTACACCGTCCTCCCTTGCTTTGCTCCATACATCGAGAAGCTTCATATAGCCGTCAGGGAACAGCAATGAGGAATTTGTTGTGTCAAAAATCACCGTATCAATGTCGGCATCGGCAAGAAGCTCTGCGTGCTTTCTTAAAATGTATTCATCGGTATTGGTATAAAAACCGTAAAGAGGCTCGTCCCAGAAATAGGGTCTGCCGCTGTAGGTATTGTTCCAGGCTTCATGCTCCCAGTCGTTTACAGCTTCGGGATATTTATCGAGGACACTGCCTGTGGTAAGCGGCTCATATTCGCTTATCCACGGATAATGCCATGTCCAGTAGAACATGCCTACAAATCTGTCCTCCCGTCTTGTGCCAGCTTCGGTATAATCCGAAAGTGTCCTGCCGAGACCGTCAACCGCTGTCCATGTTGAGGGAGCGACCGCAGCGGCGGCACTCAATGAGAAAATGACTGCAGTCATAACTATTACCGTTAATATTGCTGTTATTTTTTTCATTTTCCCGCATCCTTTCCTTAACCGTAAGAATTTATGATGCTCAGCGCAATTTCATTTTTTGTTTTACGCATTTCCATTGCACGCTGTTCAATGTATTTATGTGCCTGCTCCTCGCTCATGCCGAAGGAACGTATAAGTATCATTTTTGCCCTGCCTGAAATTTTCAGCTCATCTGCCTTGCCCTTCTGCTTTTCTTCTGCTCCTTCAAGGGAAAGAAGCTTTTTGGCGGTGGAGGTCAGAACAATAAGAGCCTCTGACAGTGTAAGACAGTCTGTGCTTTCCTGCAGTGTCAATATTCCGCGGGGAGCTGCTTTTTCCGTAATCTGTGCATAAAGCTCATCCTGGGCGAAAAGAAGAACGGAATAAAATTTTCTGTCGGCACAATATGTTGCAAGGTCAAGCCCGTTACCGTCTGCAAGGGGAGAGCTTATGATGATTGCGGAGACGTCCTTTGTCATAAGCACCTTCTGTGCCTGCTCTGTGCCTGCCGCGTGAATTATTTCATCAAAGCCGCAGCCCTCAAGAAAGGAAGAGATTTTTATGTAAAAATTTCTGTAGCTGCTGACTATCAGTGCATTGAATGATTTTTTCATCTCTTACCCTCCTCCCTTGTGTAAAAAACGGCATTTTGTCTTTACAAAAATTTTCTTATGCTATATTATATACTAAATATCTGCTGAATTCCACTATAATTTTACAAAAACAGAAAATCGGAGGTATTGTTGCTTTGGGTGATAAATTTTCAATGTATGTGCTGACCGATACACATTATCTTTCAAAGAAAATGTGGGAGGAATGTGAGCATATAAACAACCGTGAAAAGGGTGATCAGATAGCCATCAAGGCTACACCCGAAATACTCCGTTCATTTTTTAAGAAAATTCTTGAGGATAAGGAAACGGAATATGTGCTTATTACGGGTGACCTTATAAATAACGGCGATAAGGTAAGCCATCTTGATTTTATCGAAGAACTGAAGGTGCTTACCGATGCGGGAAAAAAGGTGCTTGTAACGGGTGCTACCCATGACTATGCAGGGCTTGGTGACGACGAGAATTTCTTCCGCCCCGTATATTACGGTAAGGACGGTTGCGAGGAGCGAGAAAGAGTTTACAAGACCGAGCTTCCCGTGCTTTACCATGATTTCGGACATAAGTATGCTGACAGTATTGATAAGGAAAGCGGCTCATATTCCGTGCTGCTTACAGAAGGTATCCGTCTTATTGCAATATACGACAACGGCAACGGAAGAAGCCATTGCGGTCTTTTTGATGAGGGCTTCGGGTGGCTTGAAAATGAAATAAAGAAGGCAAACGAAAAAGGGGAGTGGGTTGTACCTGCAGTGCATCATCCCGTTATTCCTCCGTGGCCCATATATAAAAGCCTTGTTGAGTTTGAGCTTTTCGGCGGCTATAAGAGGCTCAGTGAAATGATGTGTGAAAACGGAGTGAAGCTCATATTCACGGGGCATACCCATGTTCACGGCATCAAAAAATATGAGGATGACAAGGGAAGATTTTTCTTTGACATCACAACCTCGGCACTGCCCTCTGCATGCGGCAGAATGAGAAAGGTAACCTTTGACAGAGAAGAGGGCACCTGCAGTGTTGAAAGCATGGCTATTGATAAAATAGACGGACTTGATACGGGCGGACTTTCCGCAAGGGATTATATTTATTCTCTTAACTTCATAGGGCTTATTGAAAAGAGCCTTCCTCTTATGGATACCGATTGGGAGGTCTTCTGTTATAATATGGACAGGGTTTTCAGTGTGCCGTTTTTCAGAAAGCATCCCTTTATTTCAAAAACTGCAATAAAGACCTTCCGTAAGATAAAAATGAGCTTCATTGCACGCTTCGGTAAGGGGGCAGGTCCTGTTACAAAGGAAGATATAAAATATCTTAAGAATATATATTTCTGGGATGTGCTTGTCAGAATCGCTTCGGGTGTATTTGCAGGTAACGGTCCGTATCCGCCTGAAACTCCCGAGTACAGAGCCATGGAGGGTGGCATTGTAAGAGGTGTGAAGCTTCTGAAAATTTTCGGTGTTGATCTTGATAAAATTATCCCCGGAGATGAAACTGCACTTGAAACTGCGAGACATTTCCTGTATAATACCCGCACAGGTGATGATAATTCAATAATTATAGATATGGAGAGGAAATAAAATGATTAAATTTGATTGCGACTATCTTGAGGGTGCGCATCCCCGTATTCTTGATGCCCTTGTAAGAACAAATTTTGAGCAGACTGCAGGCTATGCGGTTGATCATTACTGTGAAGAGGCAAGAGCCCTTATAAAAAAGGAATGTGCTTCTCCCGATGCAGATGTGCATTTCATAGTGGGCGGTACAGGTACGAACACAACCGTGATATCTGCTTCTCTTCGTCCCTATCAGGGCGTTGTCTGCCCCGTATCGGGACATATAAATGTTCATGAAAGCGGTGCAATTGAGGCAACGGGACACAAGGTAATCGGTCTTCCCTCTGATGACGGCAAGCTTGATGCCGATGTCTTTGAAAAATATGTAAGCGGCTACTGGGCAGACGGCACATACGAGCACATGGTACAGCCCGGAATGCTTTATATTTCACAGCCTACAGAAAACGGTACACTTTACACTGCGGCAGAGCTTAAGAGACTTCGTGAAATCTGTGATAAGTATTCAATGTATCTTTATGTTGACGGTGCAAGACTGGGCTACGGTCTCATGTCCGAGGGCAATGATGTTACTCTTCCCCTGCTTGCCGAGCTTTGCGACATCTTTTACATAGGCGGCACAAAGGTGGGCGCACTTTTCGGTGAAGCACTTGTTATAGTGAATGATGCTCTCAAGAAGGATTTTCGCTATATGCAGAAAAGACACTGCGGCATGTTCGCAAAGGGCAGACTTTTAGGTCTTCAGTTCCGCGAAATGTTTATGGACGGACTTTACTATGAAATGGGTAAAAACGGAATCGACATGGCTTACAGAATCCGTGATGCCTTCAGAAATGCAGGCTTCCCCTTCCTTTATGAGTCAAATACAAATCAGCAGTTCCCCGTGCTTCCCGATACGGTTCTTGAGATTCTTTCTGAAAAATTCTCATGGGATTACTGGTGCAGAGTTGATGAGGAGCATTCCTGTGTAAGATTCTGTGCATCATGGGCAACAAGTGAGGAATATGTAAAGGCACTTGAAGAGGAAATCGCAAAATTTTCTCTTAAATCGGAATAAAAAATATGGTCTGCAGCAGGGCTTCTGCCGCAGACCATATTACTTTTAAAGAAAAAAAGATGTACCCCATAAGGTACATCTTTCCGATTGTTGATAAACTATTATTTGTGCACAGTAAAAAAATACAGCCGATAACTCCGAAACACAGCGGTACCCACCGTTATTTATATAGTTGTGCGGGAGTTTGTCATCAATCACAGGTGCTTCTCGTGAGATTAAGCTCTGGATTTTGCAAAGCATTCGCTGCAAAGAACAGCTCTGTCATCACGGGGCTTGAAGGGAACCTTTGCTTCGCCGCCACACTGGCTGCAAGTTGTTACAAAGAATTCTCTTTCGCCTTTAGCAGCATTCTTACGTGCAACACGGCAATCCTTACAACGCTGGGGTTCATTTACGAAACCCTTTTCTGCGAAGAATTCCTGTTCGCCTGCGGTGAAAGTAAATTCATTACCGCATTCCTTGCATGTGAGAGTCTTGTCTTCGTACATTTCGCTACCTCGCTATAATTTTTTTTACCATACACTTGTCTGTCTGGTATATATCACACAGCCGAAGCCGTTATGACCTATCAATATATTCCTTGAATTTTGCCCGTATGCGCTGAATTGCATTGTCAACGGATTTTACGGAAATTTCAAGCTTTTCCGATATGTCCTTATAAGACATATCCTGCAGAAAAAGCCTTATGACCGAAAGCTCAAGGTCGGAAAGCTCTTTGCCGAGAAAATCGTTCAGAGCCTTATATGATTCATTGGATATAAAAGAATCCTCTGCCGTTTCGGGTGAGGCAATTACTGCTTCGTCAATGGGAACAAGGTTTCCGAAGGGGACATTCTTTTTTGAATTTGCATCCCTTATTGCAAGCTTTATCTGATTTGCTATGCATACGGATGCGTATGTCCTGAATGCCGTGCTTCTGTCGCTTTTGTAGGAATATATTGCAGAAAGCAGTCCTAAAAGACCTTCCTGATACAAGTCATCCTTGTCAAGCAGACCGAGCGAGCAGTATGACGAGTACCTTGCAAGATATACTCCCGCAGATTTTTCGGCGCTGCTTTTGAAACGCTCTATAAGATGAGCCTCTGCGTCGGAATTTCCTGACTGTGCAAGCAGAACCAATTCTTCGTCATTCATTTGTGAAAAACTGCTTTTATCCGGGAACATACAGTCTCCTTATTATGATATAACAACATCACTATACTTTAAATTTTTTTGTTTGTCAAGTAAAAACCGTGCATTTTTGCTTATTTTTTACTATTTTTCAGGGATAAATGTGCAATTTTTTATTAAAATTGCAATTATTTTAAGTTTCTGTGAAAAAATTGTTAATGGATAAAAATACACCCGTAAATCAGAGTTTACGGGTGTGAGGTTTATTATGCGGTAATTAAAAGAGATTGCTGAAGAATCTGCCGATAATTGCAAACCAGTTGTTGAATTCCGCAAAGAGGAAATCGAGTACACCGAGGTTTGTGTATGAGCCCTTTACAACGGATACATCATCCTTTGCTTCAGCATCAAGAAGGAATGCCTGTGTATAAACGATACCGCCTTCACCGAAAACCTCAACTCTTACATAGTTGCCGAGAGTATCAGCATATTCATTGAGGTCGAGAGTAGCCGCGCCTGCCTTCTGTGTAGCAATGAGCTTGCCGCCTGAAATCCATCTTACGATAAGAGCATTTTCTGTTTCGATTGTGATTTCGTCTGTTTCTTCATTAACTGCGATTGCTGTAATTGCAGGGTCTGCGCTTGCAGTATTCACACCGTTTTCAAGTGTTGAATACTCAATGCCGATATCCTCGTCTGCTGCTTCGTCGCCGTTTTCAATAGCTTCGATTTTAGCAATCATTTCGTTTGCTGTGCCGTTTACCTTGTTGTAAAGCTCAGTTTCACCGTAGAATTCCTTGAGAGCTGCTGCGATGTCTCTTAATTCATCATAGTTGCCGAGACAGTGGCTTGCTGCGAAGAATTCACCGTTTTCAAGAGAAGCTCTTAAAGCATCGGAGGTCTGCTCTTCAAGAAGAGCAAGAACAAAGCCGGAGTCGATAATATCAAGGTTGTGTGCGTCGGAGGATGCGATAGCGTAAACATTTTCACCCTTAGCCGAGAATCTTGTAAGAAGATTGTCCCAGAGAATTCTGTCAAAGCGTGTTCTGCCGTCGCCCTTTGAGTTCATATCGATACCGATACAGCTGTCATATGTGTCAATAAGTGTTGCGAACTTGTTGATATAGTAATTGTAAACGGGATTTTCGTCGTTATATGCTTCTTCGGAGCGGAGCTCATATCTTACCTTTGTGTATTCACCGGGATGGTTGATAACACTTATGCCGCCTGCCTTGTGAACACCGCTTACTGCAACCTCATAGGTTGTAACGGAGTTGTTGACATAATCAGCAAACCAGCTGTTTACGTGAGCATTTACGGAAATTGCGTTGTTCTCGATGCCGTAGGGAACACGGAGAATCTTTGTTCCGTCCTCAAGAACAAGATAATCGTCACCGGCTTCAGTTGTCATGGTGTAAGCAGTGCCGTTGTCAAATGTACCTGCTGTGCCGAGGGGAACAATAGCGCCTTCAGTTTTACCTACAAGGCTCATTGCACCGTAGATAAGCTTGTTTTCGCTGTTTTCAGACCAGGAATAGTTTACTGTGCCGTGGTCAGTAATTGCAATAATGTCAAAGCCTGCTTCAACATGACGCTGAATTGATGCCTTGAGAGTGTCGTCACCGTCACTGGCATTTGTGTGGGTGTGAAGAGCTGTCTTATAAGCCTCAACAGACTCCCAATTGATGTTTGCGTAAGGATTTGTTATTTCATAAGAGCCGTCTTCTTCTGCAGCAAAGGACATAACCGCAAAGGGAATTGTCATCATAACTGCAAGAAGAATTGCAAGAGCTGATCTGAACTTTTTCATGATTTTCTCTCCTTAAATACAATTTATAGATTCATTTTAGCACAATAATGTTATTCATTCAACTGTTTTTTTTGTAATTTTTTTCCTTGTTGTACACGATGCGGTGAATATCTCTCCGGCACCGAAAATGAGAAGCGTTTTTGCCGCCTCATTCAGAGTGTTGCCCGTGGTGGTAACATCATCAACAATAAGGATTCTTTTGTTCTGTATATTCTGAAGCATATCCTTCTTCGGCTCGAAAACTCCGAGTACATTTGCCCGTCTCGAAACATTTTTCACCTGATGCTGCTTCGGAATTCCCCGCTCCTTGTAAAGCACGGGAAGAAACTCAATTCCCGAAAGGTCTGCTATGGCTTTTGCTAAAAGCTCCGACTGATTGTAGCCTCGTATAAGCTTTGCAGCGGGTGTCATTGGAATGCAGGTTATAAGGTCAGTATCTGCAAGGATTCCTCTTTTGTCGAGAATCTCCTTCAGTGCCGCGGCATAGGTCGTTGCAATGTCGGGTCGGGCATGGAATTTCAGCTTAAAAATTAACTTTCGGGGAGTGCCCTCGTGATAGAATACGGTTGCTGATTTATGAAAATACAGTCTTTTGCCGCAAAGGCACTTGTCAAGCTCCATTGCGCAGATGTCACAGGCAGATTTTCTGTCAGAGGTTTTTACGACAAGCTTCTGACAATCACTGCATATGGGAGAGTTACCTCTTGTAAGGCGGTCACAGCCGCAGCAACGGGGCGGGAAAATAAAATCCGCAAGTCGGCCGCCCTTCATATCAGTGCGCTTTCCTTCAGTGTCTTATAAAGTCTTGCAACGGGAAGTCCCATTACATTATAATAGTCGCCTTTTATTGAAGTTATCATAATGCTGCCCTTACCCTGAATGCCGTATGCACCTGCCTTGTCAAAGGGCTCGCCCGAGTCGATATATGCATTTATTTCATCCTCGGAAAGGTCGGCAAAGGTGACATCGGTTGCCTCGGCAAAGCAGATTTTTTTATCATTACTGATTACACATACACCTGTATATACCGTATGGCTTCGCCCGGAAAGTGCACAAAGCATGGAAAAAGCTTCCTCACGGCTGTGGGGCTTACCGAGAATTTTTCCGTCAAGCACAACCACGGTATCGGCAGAAATAACGGTATCACCGGGAAAGTTTTCTGCTACCGCTTCCCCCTTGACAACAGCAAGTGCTTTGACTGTCTCTTCTGCAGTAAGGGAAGGGTCGGTTGTCTCATCGGCATCGGAAACTTTTACCGTGAAATTCTCTGTAATAAAGCCGAGAAGCTCCTTTCTTCTGGGGGAGGCTGACGCAAGTATTATTGCCATGCTTATTCACCGATGATGCTTCTGAGTGCAACAGACAGCTGGTCGGGGCAGGATGTGGGCTTGAAGCCGCATTTTATTCCCGAAAGTCTGTTGATTACATCATTTGCATCCATGCCCTTTACAAGTGCTGAAATGCCCTGGGTGTTACCCTTGCAGCCGCCGATGAAGCGGACGCTTTCAATTATATTATTTTCTGAAATTTCAATTTCAATTTCCTGTGCACATGTGCCCTTTGTTTTGTAGATATGTTTCATGTTGTCTCTCCTTATTCTGTTTCCTTGTCTGAATCGGAAAAGAAATTTTTTATTTCGTTCCATGTTGATTCAATTTCCTTTAGTGTATCATCCGCAGCACTCTTTATTTTTGTTTCGATGGTAATAATGCGGTTGAAAAATTTACTGTTTCTGGATTCTGCTTCCTTGTATTTTACCACAATATCAAGATACTGACGGGAAAGCTCACTTCTGAATTCGGCAAGCTTGTCTGTACCCGCCATAAGCACTTCATATCTGTTTTCCTTTATGTATTCAGCCTTCTGTGTGACATTGCTCTTCAGTGCGGAAAGCTTTTTCATGAGCTTGCTTATGTCTGCTACTGCCTTTACTGTGAGAGTCAGGTCAACTGCAAGAATCAGAAGAATGACAATTACCGCTATTGTTCTTATCTGCTGGGGAATGAAGCTTAGCAGATATTCGTAAATCGGGGAAATTATGTAGGTATATACGAATGCAAAAATTGCCCAGTAGCAGGTGTGCTTGAAGCATATTCTGCCGTGAAGATTAAGGAAGTTTTCCGAATAATCCCACCAGCGGGCATTGAAAAGCTTTTCCATAATGTAGCTTGTGCCGTATTCCACGATGTCAGCAAGAAGCATGCCGAGAAGAAGCACGGGGATAAGCCTTTTTTCAATAGGCTGACATATAGGTGTGAGAATAAGCTCAAAAACAAGACAGCCCGTGCCGTATATGGGGCACATGGGACCGAAAAGAAATCCGCTGTTTATTATTTTTCTTTCACCGAGAGATCGGTAGGTGCATTCGATAGCCCATCCGATGGCACTGAAGATGAAGAACATGAATATGTAGTTAATTACGGTATCAAACATAAAAGTCTCCGTTATTTTTCAGAGTTTGAATTGATTTCATCAAGCTTTTTGTTGAAAAGCTCTCTTACGCCTTCATTCTTTGTGATCTTCATTTCTCTTGATGCGCAGTATTTGTCACAGAAGGTGACTATAAGTCCCTCTCTTGATGAGGGCGGCAGCAGGGTAAGAGGCCACATGTGGCGCAGAATTATTCTTTCCTCTTTTTTTGTTATGGAGGGATTGAGAAGTCTTGCGTTGAAAACGGCAAAGCGGGGATGCCTGAAGCCGTGAGGACGGTGACTGTAATCGGGGTCGTGCCAGTCGTAATATACAAGATCATGAAGAAGAGCTGCTCTTGAAGCGGCTTTTACATCAAGTGAGAATTTCTTTGAAAGAATATAGCTCATATATGTTACGGCACGGATGTGATCAAGTCGGTTTGTTGTGCTGTGCTGGGGATACTGACGCATGGACTGTACCTCGTCAGTTGCATATAAATCCCCCACAAGGCTGAAGAAATCAGCATCCCTTTCGGGGGATAAGGCATAGGATTTTACGAATAAATCAAAAAGCTTCATTTCTGTGTTATCCTTTTTAAAAATTCACATACACAGAAATAATAACATAAGTCGGACAAAATATCAATTAAAATAAGTGTTATTGTTGACTTTTTTTTATTGATGTTATAAAATAGCCCTTGCGAGTAAGACGGGCAATTACGCTCGAGAAATCGGGTGAGGAAAGTCCGGGCTCCACAGAGCAGGGTAACGGCTAACGGCCGCCGAGGGTGACCTTAAGGGAAAGTGCAACAGAGATATACCGCCTGCTTTTGCAGGTAAGGGTGGAAAGGCGAGGTAAGAGCTCACCGGCACACAGGAGACTGCTGTGCCCTGTAAACCCTATCCGGAGCAACACCGACAGAAGTGGCTTGCTCGGCCATAACTTCGAAAGGTGGCGTGAGCGCAGGAGCAATTCTGCGCCAAGACAGATGATTGCCTTAAATGACAGAACCCGGCTTACAGGCTCACTCGCACAAAAAAAGATGTACCTCATATACTGATATGAGGTGCTTTTTTATGCTGAAAATAATATTTTTTACGATTTTTTGTTTTTTTGCCGTTCTCGGTGCAATTACTGCATTTGTTTTCTTTTATCTGAAGCTCTGCGCTCCGCGGGAAAGGGACCGTGTTTTTGTCATTTCCTTCTGCTCAACGGGCGGCTATGTTCTTGAAGTGAAATGGCTCATATCCGTGTTGACACTTTTAGGTGTGAACGACCGTGTGATTTTCAATGTTATCTGCGGGCAAATGAGCGAAGCGGAAAAACGGGAATTCAGATCGGTTTTCGGCCATATGAAAAATGTTTTTCTTGATGAAACGCATATAAAAAACGGAAATATTGCAGAAAATCCCTGAAAGTGTCCCTTGCACGGGACACTTTTTGTTGTATAATATAGTTATGTTAAAAATAAAGGAGCAGTATTATGCTTACATTTCTTACGGGAACATATTTTCCTGCGAAAAAAGAATATATAAATTCCGAAATCTGCCGTCTTATTGAGGAGGGCAGAAGAGTTTATCTTATTGTCCCCGAGCAGGCCAGCTTTGACAGAGGCAGGGACTTCCTTTTTACCTACGGTGAAAGGCTTGCCAATCAGCTTACCGTGACAAGCTTTACCCATCTTTCCCGTGATGTGCTTGACGAAAGCGGCTTCAGGGCAAAGCCGCAGGCAGATGCTGCAGCCCGCAATGTGCTTATGAGTCTTGCTGTTGATGAGACTGCAGACAGTCTTGATATATATAAGAAATTCTCAAAAAAGCCGCTTCTTGTGGACAGGCTTCTTTGCGAATATGACGAAATAAAGCAGGCAGGCTTTTCCGCCGAAGAGCTTTTTAAGGTATCGTCAAAGCTGGGTGAGTCTACTCTTAAGAGCAAGACACAGGAGCTTGCAAGGATTTTTTCTTCTTATGAGGCACTTATTACCGACCGCTTTTCCGATGTTACCGATACAATCCCTATGATGACACAGTTTCTCAAGGAAAATCGCATTTTCGACGGGACTTATGTTTTCTTTGATGATTTCCGCGGCTTTACGGGTGCACAGATAAAGCTTATTGCCGAAATAATTTCACAGGCACAGGAGGGCTGTATCTCCGTATATGCTCCCGACAGTGTGCATTCCTTTGACAGTGAGGCATATGCCCATGCAATTTCGAATTGCAGAAAGCTGCGTGCTGCGGCAACTCTCAGGGGAGTGGACTGCACTGAAAGGAATATTGAGAAAAAGCACCCCGTTAAGGCACTTTCATGTCTTGCCTCTTCACTTTTCTGTGCCGAAAAAGAGGTATATGAGGATGAAACGGATTCAGTATGTGTGATTTCGGCGGAAAATATGTACAGTGAGTGTGACTGTGTTGCCCTTGAAATAAAAAAGCTTCTTGAAAACGGCAAGCGCTGTAGGGATATTGCGGTATATGACAGAGACGGCTCTTATGTCCGTACGCTTACGGCAGCGCTGCGTAAATACAATATCCCGGTTTTTCAGGATAAAAGAGTATCTCTTTTTGAATATCCTCTTGTAAGAATGGTGCTTTGCGCCGTGAATATTGCTGCTTACGGATTTTCCACCGAGGATGTTTTTGCATACATAAAAACGGGTATTACGGGCATAGACCTTCATGAGTGTGCACTTCTTGAAAACTATGTGTATATCTGGCAGATTGATAATACCGCATGGACAAGGCCCTTTGCGGGACATCCCGACGGCTACGGTCAGGATAACAGTGATGAATCACGTGCAAGACTTGAAATTATAAATGACATAAGAAAAAGAGTTGTTTCTCCGATTCTTACTCTCAAAAGAAAGCTTTCTTCGGAAGACTGTGACGGAGCCACTGCTTTGTTTGAGTTTATCACCGAGGTAAGGGCTTCGGAGAATTTCAGGGAATATGCCCGCAGTCTTTATGATAACGGCGATGAAGCACGGGCTATGGAATGTGCCTCGGTGTGGGATAATGTCATGGAGGCTGTTGATGCTATCCATGAGGTCACTGCGGAAAGAAGAGTTGCACCCGCCCGCTTCGGCGAGCTTCTTAAAATAATTTTCTCGGGTGTTGATATCGGCAGAATTCCTGCAGGTATTGACGAAATAGTTATCGGCCAGGCAGGAAGAACAAGACATGCAGAGCCGGATGTTGTGTTTGTGCTTGGCTGTAATGACGGAATGTTCCCCGAAACTCCGTCTCAGTCGGGGCTTTTCTCCTTTGCGGAAAAGCGAATTCTCTGCTCAAACGGCTTTATGCTTGAAAATGTTTCCGAAAATATATATGCCGAGGAGAGAATGATTGCCTATTCCGTGCTTACGGGTGCGGCAGAAAGGCTTTATGTATCATATTCAAGAGCATCGGCAGACGGTGCGGCACTTGCCCCCTCTGAAATAGTGAGTGAGCTTGAGGCAATTGTGCCCCGTTGCAGCTTTACTGACGACAGAAATCTTACATCCCTTGATAAAATAGCAAGTCCCATGAGTGCCTTTGAGGAATGTGCGCTGAATTTCCGTGAAAATACCGCTTACAGTGAAGCATTGAAGGAATTTGTTGCATCGGGTGAATATGCCGACAGATTCGAGGCAGTAAGGTCTGCTGCAGAGAATTCTTCGTTTGAGCTGAAGAACAGAGAAACTGCCACTGCGTTGTTTTCTGAAAATATGTATATATCTCCGTCAAAGGCAGAGATTTTCTACAGCTGTGCCTTCAGGTATTTCTGTCAATACGGGCTTTCGGTTACAAAGCTGCGTCCTGCTGACCTTGATGCGAGAATAAACGGTCTTCTCATTCACCATCTGCTTGAAAAAATTCTTCTTCCCGGAAGAAACAAGGCTCTTACAAAGCTTTCCGAGGTGGAAATAAGAGGAGAAATTGATGCCGTAACCGAAAGCTTCATTGACGAAAGAATGGGCGGCAGAGAAAATATGAGTGTGCTTCTTAAAAGAAGCCTTGATAAAGCAAAGGAAACCGCATATCAGATACTTGTGCGTATGATAAATGAATTCCGCGTAAGTAAGTTTGAAACTCTTGCGGTTGAGCTTACCATAGCAAGGGGTAAGGATGTTGAGCCTTATACCGTCAGTCTTCCTGACGGCGGCAGTGTGACTGTCAGCGGACAGGTTGACAGGGTTGATGTTTTCAGGGATGAGGGCAAGGCATATCTTCGTGTTGTTGACTATAAGACAGGCGGAAAGGATTTCAGACTCGGCGATGTCTTTTCAGGCCTTAATATGCAGATGCTCATATATCTTATGTGTCTGTGGGACAACGGCAGGGATGGGGATAATGAGATTGTGCCTGCCGGAATCATGTATGTGCCTGCCAATAATTCGGGTGAGCTTCTTCCGAGAAATGCATCGGATGAGCAGGTTGAAATGCAGAGGCTTCTCAACGGCAGAATGAACGGTATGATTTTAGAGGATGAAAAAATCCTTGATGCCATGGAGGAGGGCTGCGGCGGCAGGTTTATAAATGCCTGTATTGATGCAAAGGGAAGGCTTAACGGAATGTTCCTTTCCTGTGACGGCTTTACAGCTCTGCATAAAAAAATAGATTCAATGCTTATAAATATGGGTACGGCACTTCATAACGGTGAAATTGCCGCCTTGCCCGTAAAAGGAACATCCTCATATAATACAACCTGTGAATACTGTGATTACCGTGATGTCTGCAGACGCACGGAGACCGATAGCTACAGAGAACTCAAAAATATAAAGCACAGCGATGCGGTTGCCATGCTGAAGGGAGATGAAGACAATGGCTGAAAGACAGTGGACTGCGGCACAGAAAAATGCAATTGAAGCAGCAAGCGGAACTGTTCTTGTTTCCGCTGCTGCGGGAAGCGGAAAGACAAGTGTTCTTACCGAGCGCATTATAAGAAAGCTTACATCACAGGAAAAGCCCGTGCGCCCCGATTCTCTTCTTGTTGTTACCTTCACCAATGCGGCTGCTGCTGAAATGCGTTCAAGGATATATGCGGGTATTGCTGCACTTAAGACTGAACAGCCTGCAAGAAGAGATGAATTTATTTCTCTTCTTTCTGTTCTCGGTGAAATGCAGGTCTGTACAATGGACTCCTTTTCAATGAACCTTGTAAAGGAAAACAGTCATACATTGGGAATAGATTCGGATTTTGATATGCTCGAAAAGGGCGAAAGCATGCTTCTTAAGAAAAAGGCGGCAGTGAGCGTGCTTGAGCGCCGCTTTGTTGAAAATTCGGATACCTTTCTTGCTCTTGCCGGAATGTTTGAATCGGGCAGAAACGACTCAAGGCTTATTGAGACTGTTATAAAGCTTTCCGATTTCTCTATGAGTGAGCCTGACCCTGCAGAATGGCTCAGTGAGCTTTACAAGCTTTTTGAGGAAGGCTCTGCACAGGAAAGCCTGTGGGGAAAATATCTTTGTGAAGAGGTGCTGAATGACCTTTTATACTGTATAACTCTTTCCGATGCGGCAGTTGATGATATAGCCACAGATGAAGAGCTTGCGGATAAATATATGTCTCTTTTTGAGAAGGAAAATGAGCTGATTAAAAAGGCATACGGTGATTTTCAGCGGGCTGAATGGGACGCAAAAATCGGTCTGATAATTCAGCTTTTGGCCGATATAAAGGCTTCAAGGCTTCCCTCTGCCCCCAAGGGCTATGCTGACAATCCCGTTAAGCTTTCGGCACAGATAAAGCGCGATACCATAAAGAAGGTTATCGAAAAAATCACCGGATATTTCAATATTACCGAAGCGGAAAATGCTGACGACCTTCCCGTGCTGCGTGCGGTTGCAAGGGAGCTTACGGATACGGTTATTGAATATAATGAGCAGCTGCTTTCATTGAAAAAGGAAATGTCAGCCTATGACTTTACCGATATTGCCCATTTTGCTCTGAAGCTTCTTTACGATTCTTCGGCTTCTGACGGAAAGACAGAGCTTGCAAGAGAGCTTACGGGAAAATATTCCGAGATACTCATAGATGAATATCAGGATACAAACAGGGCGCAGGATACACTTTTTTACAGTGTTTCCGATAACGGCAACAACATGTTTTTTGTGGGCGATGTGAAGCAGAGCATTTATCGCTTCAGACTTGCAAGCCCTGAAATTTTTATGGAAAAATGCAATGAATTTCCCTATTATGACGGCAAGGCGGTTAAGTCAAAAATTATCCTCGGACATAATTTCCGCAGTCGCAAGGGTGTGCTTGACGGTGTGAATTTTGTGTTTTCAAGGCTTATGTCACCCGAATGCGGCGGAATTGATTACAATGAGGATGAAAGACTCAATTTTCCCGACGGTGCCGAGCCCTCCGATACCACTGATGTGTGTGTTACCGTAATTGAGCGCGATGATGAATCGGCAGATGACGCTGAAGCAAAATATATTGCCCGTACCGTGCGAGAATATCTTGACCGTGCGGTTATGGTAGGAGAGGGCAGTAAGGCAAGAGCCGCAGTCCCCTCTGATTTCTGTATTCTTATGCGCTCTCCCGCGGGTATTACTGCTTCATATATAAAGGAGCTTGAAAAGGCGGGAATTCCTGTTTCCTCCGATGTGAATTTGAGCTTCTTTGAAACACCTGAAATAAAAACCGTAATGTCATATCTGCGTGTGCTTGATAATCCGGCAAGGGATACGGATATGCTTGCTGTTATGATGTCGCCCCTGTTCGGCTTTTCTCCCGATGACGTGGCAGGGCTTCGTGTGGAATACGGAAAAAAGACCTCACTTTTTTCAAATGTTATTCAGGCGTCACAGCAGGGCGATGAAAAATGCAGCATTCTTCTCGGAAAGCTTGAAGCCTTCAGAAGGCTTGCCGCCTGCTGTACCATAGGGGAGCTGCTTCGTGAAATATATGATGATACAGCATATCCCCTTGCGGCGGGTGCTATGAAGGACGGCGATAGACGCAGGGCAAATCTTATGAAGCTTCTGCAGAAGGCGGAGGCGGCTTCCGAAAATACATCAACCCTCGGCGGCTTTGTGCGCTATATGGAGGTGCTTCGTGAAAACGGAGCGGATATTTCAGGCTCATCGGGGGCAGGCGGAGTGAAAATCATGAGCATGCATAAATCAAAGGGTCTGGAGTTTCCCTTTGTATTTATAGCGGGTGCTACGAAGATGTTCAATAAAACCGATATCCGCTCAGGACTTATCATCAATCATACTGCGGGGCTCGGTATAACAAGAAAAGAGCCTGAAAAAATTAAAAGCTATGATACACTTTCTTCAATTGCACTGAAAAAGCTTAACAGCAACGAGCTTCTTTCAGAGGAGCTTCGTGTGTATTATGTTGCGCTTACCCGTGCAAAGCAGAAGCTGTTCATAACAATGGCTCTTAAGAACTGTGAGAAGACTATAGGTGAAGCGGTAAGTCTTCTGCAGGGAATCGGAGCTGTTCCGTCTTATCTCGTGAAGCATTCAAATGATGCGGCACGCTGGCTTCTTCTTGCGTTTCTTCAGCATCCCGAGGCTGTTAAATTAAGAAGCTTCGGCAAGGATGCAGTCAGACAGGGAAAGAGCGTTGAATTCAACACCGTATATTCCGATGAGACAGAGGATATATCGGAGATTCCCGACGAAAGGGCAGCGGCGGACACAAAGACTGTGGAGCTTATAAAAGAAAAGGCGTCATTCAGATATGCATGGACCGAGGTTTCTTCAGCCCGCTCAAAGCACACTGCTTCATCAATAAGTGAAGAGCATTTTGATGCGGCGGGCTTCGGAAAAAGTGTTCCTGCCTTTATGTTCTCGTCGTCGCTTTCTCCTGTTGATGTGGGTACTGCAACCCATCGCTTTCTGCAGTTCTGTGATTTTGATAATTGCAGAAAAAATGTTGAGGCTGAATGCATAAGGCTTGTTGAAAACGGCAGACTGACACAGAAGCAGGCGACGGGTGTTGACAAGGAGGCTATCGGACATTTTGTTTCCTCCGATATTCTTGCAAGAGCCCGCAAGGCGGATGCAATGCTCCGTGAAAAGCAGTTTACCATGGCAAAAAGCATCTGTGAGCTTGACGGCGGCATCAGTGAAAAATATGCTGATGAGAAAACTGTCGTTATAGGAAAAATCGACCTTCTTTTCATTGAGGACGACGGTGCTGTAATTGTGGATTATAAAACAGACAATATAAATGACGTTACAGTGCTTTCACAGCGTTATCGTGCGCAGATGGAGCTTTACTGTGAGGCACTTGAAAAATCTATGGGACTTAAGGTAAAGGAATGTATTTTATATTCACTGAAGCTTAAGGACAGCATCTCACTGAAAATATAATTTTTTTGTGTATTT
This sequence comes from Acutalibacteraceae bacterium, assembly GCA_045638965.1. Taxonomy (GTDB): domain Bacteria; phylum Bacillota; class Clostridia; order Oscillospirales; family Acutalibacteraceae; genus RUG806. Next base: position 34,543 of record JAZUCC010000018.1, read on the forward strand.
TTCAAAAAAATGCTTGCATTTCTTTGGGCAGTGTGATAAAATTGCTTTTGCTATTTAAGCGGAAGTATGTTGAAAAGTATATTTCGACTGTTTATTTATGCTGCTAACTTTATTGAAAGAGGTGAAACGTATTATGAAGCAGGGAATCCATCCCAACTATAATCCCACTGTTGTAAAGTGTGCTTGCGGTGCAACAATCGAAACAGCTTCCACAAAGGAAAATCTTCGTGTTGATATCTGCTCAAGCTGCCATCCTTTCTTCACAGGTAAGCAGAAGCTCGTTGATACAGGCGGACGTGTTGACAGATTCAAGAAGCGCTATAATATCGAAACCAAGTAATAAGTTGACATATTGGCTTGAAACGGCATTTTTTATAAATGCCGTTTTTTTCGTCCTGTTGCAGATTACTCCGCTTATGCGGTGATATACAGGTGAATTTATGAAGGAATATATAACAATCGAACATCGTTATGATGAAGAATATATAATAAACAAGTCGCGCTTTATCGGCTATGCCTGTCCCGTAACAACACAGGAGGAGGCAGTCGAATTTATAAACGAAATAAAAAAGCGCCATGCTGATGCTACACATAATGTGTATGCATATCAGATCAGAACTCCCGAATATTCAAGATATTCCGATGATGGCGAGCCGCAGGGCACGGCAGGTGTGCCTGTTCTTGATGTAATTAAAAAAAGCGGTCTTACCGATGTGTGTGTGGTTGTGACCCGCTACTTCGGAGGAATACTTTTAGGTGCGGGCGGTCTTGTAAGAGCATATTCCCACAGTGCGAAAATTGCAGTTGAGGGTGCGAATATTATCCGCATGAGTCCCTGCAGTGTACTGAAGGTGATGTGTGATTACGGCTTTTACGGAAGACTTTCCACTCTCGTTCCCGAATTCGGAGGAATTATAGAAAACACCGACTTCGGTGAGTTTGTTACCCTTGAATTCCGTTTGCCCTCAAAGGACGAAAAGTCTTTTGTTGATGCTCTCACTGAGGCAAGCTTCGGTAAGGTTTTTGCCGAGAAAACAGGGGAAAAGTTTGACAGTATATAAATAATTAAAAATTTTTGAAAAAAATAAAGGACTTTTAAGTTTTTTTGTATATATAGTAACTGATGCTTTCGTTTTTTTCGGAAAGGGGTGTGAAAATGAGATTCAGTGAAAATTTTCTGTCGGAGCTCAGGGCAAGAACCGATATTGAAGAGCTTATCGGAAAATATACGGAAATCCGCCACCGCGGTTCGCGTACTCCCGTTGCGCTGTGTCCGTTTCACACGGAAAAAACTCCAAGCTTTGTTATCTACCGTGACACCCTTTCCTATTACTGCTTCGGCTGCGGAGCAGGCGGTGATGCCATAACCTTTATAAAGAATGTGGAGCGTCTTGACTATACCGACGCGGTTCGTTTTCTTTGTGAAAGAGCGGGGATGAATATGCCGCTTGACCCTGTTGATGATGAGGCAAACAGACTCCGCCGACGCTGCTATGAAGCAAACAGAGAGGCTGCGAGATTTTTCCATGCCATGCTGTCCTCCGAAGAGGCTGCAAAGGCAAGGGAATATATCACAAAAAGAAGGCTTGCTCCCGAAACAGTAAAGCATTTCGGTCTGGGCTTTGCTCCCGATAAGTGGGATGCACTTGTGAAGCACATGAAAAGTAAGGGCTTTACGGAAAACGAGCTTATTCTGTTTGATCTTGCAAGAAAAACCTCAAAGGGTGGCACAATAGATAATTTCAGAAACCGACTTATGTTTCCGATTATCGACCTCCGCGGCAATGTCATTGCTTTCGGCGGTCGTGTGCTTGATGACTCGAAGCCCAAATATCTCAACTCCTCTGACACTGTGGTATATAAGAAAAGTCAGGCTCTGTATGCGCTGAACTTCGCGAAGAATAACGCTGAAAGAAAGCTTATTCTCTGCGAGGGCTACATGGATGTTATTGCCATGCATCAGGCAGGCTTTACAAATGCAGTTGCAGGACTTGGTACAGCCTTTACTAAAGAGCAGATATCTCTGCTTGTAAGATATTGCGATGAGCTTACTTTGTGCTTTGACTCGGACGAGGCAGGCAAGAAGGCAACAAAGCGTGCACTTTCAATGCTTTCCGAATCATCACTGAAGCTCAAGGTCATGCACCTCGCAGACGGTAAGGATCCTGATGAAATTATCAAAACACAGGGCAAGGAAAGAATGAAGAACATAATCACCGCGGCGGTGAATGATACGGAATTTGCATTGGGTGATGCAAAAAGCCGTTATGATACCACCACTGAGGACGGAAAGCTGGGCTTTCTCAACGAGGCGGTTACGGTTCTTGCGGGAATCAACAATGCTATTGAACGCGATCTTTACACATCAAAGCTCTGTCAGGAGCTTGAGGTTGAAAAAAAGGCTGTTGAAATGCAGATAAAGAAGCAGACAAGCTTCAGAAAAAAGGCGCAGGAGAACTCACAGTTTGATGCGGCTCTGAGAACTGTTCTCGGAGAAGAGAAAAAAGCATCTCCCAATCCCGAAGCCCGCGGAAATGTAAGGGCAGTAAAGGCAGAGGAAATTATTCTGGCAACGCTTTTGAGACATCCTGATTATCTGAAGAAGCTTTCAGGCTTTTTGTCGGCCGACATGTTCATAACAGAATATGGCAGGCGGTTTTTTGAGGATATCTGCGAAAGGATAAATTCAGGCAGAAGCCTTGAGCTTTTCTCCTTCGGAGAGAGCAATGAAAATGAAGAAATGGCATATCTTTCCTATCTTCTTGCAAAGGGTGAGACCATTGCCAATTCTATAGATGAATGTCGTCAGTGTGCAGCAACACTGATAGAGGAAAAAAGCAAAAAGAATGCTCCCGACATAAAAGGGCTGTCGTCACAGGAGTATCTTGAGCTGTTCAGAAATAAGAGAAGAAATAATAAACCGGAGGGTGTATAAATATGGATGAAAAACAGTCCGCCATAAAAAAACTTATAGAAAGAGCAAAGACCACTGGTAAGATTTCCGCACAGGAAATTGACAGTATAATGATTGATTATAACTTTGAAGTGGACGAGCTTGAAAAGTTTTATGAAGAGCTTGATGCATTGAAGATTGAAATCAATGACGACATGAATGAAACCGCCATTGAATCTCTTAACTTTGATGCTGACAATGTAAAGGAATATGAAACAGAGGACAGCAAGCAGACTACTCCCGAGGATGCAGTAAGAACATATCTCAAGGATATCGGTAAGCATTCTCTTCTTACTTCCGAGGAAGAGCTTATGAGTGCTGAAACTCTTGCAAGATACAAAGAATATGATGAGGGTGTTGAGCTTGAGGAATTCCTTGCAGTTACAACAGAGCGTGAGCGTAAGGATATAATGAAGGGCTATGACTGCTTTATCAGAAATGTAAACTTCGGCAGCTTCTTTGAAAGATATTTAAGATGTCAGACAAAGTATCTTCAGAGAGAAGATGGCTCTGACTATGTAATTGATGTTGATAAGTTCTTTGAGGAAAAGAACGATGCCGATATCAGAGAAATGATAACTGCTCTCGGTGAAACTCTCGTTGCCCGTGAAAGACTCATCAATGCAAACCTTCGTCTTGTTGTAAGTATCGCAAAGAAGTATTCAGGCAGAGGCATGCAGTTCCTCGACCTTATCCAGGAAGGCAACATGGGTCTTATGAAGGCTGTTTCAAAGTTCAATCACACCAAGGGCTTCAAGTTCTCAACTTATGCTACATGGTGGATAAGACAGGCTATCACCCGTGCTATTGCCGATCAGGCAAGAACCATCAGAATTCCCGTTCATATGGTTGAAACCATCAACAAGGTAAAGAAGGCACAGACACAGCTTCTTCATCAGAATGGTAAGGAGCCCACTGCAGAGGATATCGCACAGGTGCTTGATATGGGCATTGAAAAGGTAAGAGAAATCATGCGTGTGGCACAGGAGCCCGTTTCCCTTGAAACTCCCATCGGTGAAGAGGAAGACAGCCATCTTGGTGACTTCATTCCCGATGATGAAGCAATTTCTCCTGCAGAGGCTGCTACACAGGCTCTTCTCAAGGAGGAGCTTGCAGAGGCACTCAGCACGCTTACTCCCAGAGAGGAAAAGGTGCTTGATCTCCGCTTCGGTCTTACAGACGGACATCCCAGAACTCTTGAAGAGGTCGGTAAGGAATTCAAGGTTACAAGAGAGCGTATCAGACAGATTGAGGCAAAGGCTTTAAGAAAGCTCCGCCATCCCAATCGCAGCAAGAAGCTCAGAGACTTTGTTGGAAATTATTGATGCTTATGAAAAAGATATTAAGTGTAATTTTAGCTTTAATGCTTGTGGCTTCGCTTGCAGGCTGCTCGGCGGGAAATCAGAACGGTACAGACGATGAGACAACGGCTGCTGTTGATGCTCCCGTAATTTCAGTCGTGTGTGATAAGACCACCGTTACGGCAGGAGAGGAAATTGAAGTCAAGGTACATATCGGAAATGCACCGCTTACTGCCTGCTTTGATATTTATGTTATGGCAGATGATGCTGTCAGCTATATTTCCTCAAAAAATCCTTCCTCGGAGCTTATTCTTGCTTCAAATCTTGAAGAGGAAGGCGGTACTTCACAGGTTGTAATCAGAGGCATGGTTGCATCTACCTATGATGTGCTTGATGAAAATGTCTGTATTATAAAATATAAGGTAAGTGATACTGCTGCAGCAGGAACAAAAATCAGCTTTTCTCTGAAGTGCCCCCTGTATCAGGTCGGTCTTGATGAAAGCGGAAATGATGTTTATTCTGTTGAAGGTGATGCTTCTCTTAACGGACTCGTGCTTGAGGTTATATAATAAATAAAAGCTATCGGATATCTGTATTGTGATATCCGATATTTTTTTGCTTTACGGGTCAGTTATTCTTCTTGCAATGTGTGAGCTTGTTGAGTATAATATATTTAATATAAATACATTAAGAAGAGAGATGTATATATGACTGCTGAAATGTGGAAAAATATCCGAGGATCAAAAAATGAGCCTGACCAGATAATGCTTTCTGTTAAAAATAACCCTGCAGAGAGCATGACGGTAAGATGGCGTGCAGATGTAAGCATTGAAACAGGCTTTGCGCTTTTCAGAAAAGCGGGAAGCGATGATGAATGGGCAAGGGCTGAAGCAAAGAGAAATCCTTTTAAGACAGATGTTGATGAAAGCAGCTTCTTCTTTGCTGATATGGAGCCGCTTGAGCCTGCAACCTGCTATGAATATACCTGCGGAAATGAAGAATACAGAAGTGAGGTATATAAGTTTGCAACTGCGGCAAGGGATACAACAAAATTTTCATTCCTCTGCCTTTCCGATGTTCAGACGGGCGGACCTAATCCTCCCGCTGATTACAGTGTGCTGGGTGAGGTTGTAAAGAAAATTCTTGAAGAGCATCCCGAATGTGCTTTTATTATCACTGCGGGAGATAACACAAACTGCGGACAGACAGATGTGCAGTGGACAGGTCTTTTTGAAGGCCTTAAAGGTATTATTGAATCAGTTCCCGTTCAGTTCTGCATGGGTAATCATGATGACATGGGCTTTGAGGACTATTTCACCTTTACAGGTAAATACTATTCCGAGCATGCAACATATTTTACCAATCAGCTCAGATTCTCATATCCTGAAAACGGCCCCGAAAACTGGCAGATTCCCAACTATGCCTTCCGTTACGGTAATACCCTGTTTGCAATGACGGGTACAAGCGGCTTTGAATATATCAATGAGTGGCTTGTGAAGACGGCAACGGAAAGCGACGCTGTGTGGAAATTTGCCGCTCACCATTTCCCCGTGTGCTATTCGGGTCCCAATCTTGAGGCCTATGAAACCTATCCTCCCATGAAGGAAGGTATAGAAAAGTTTGATATTATGTTCTCGGGACATGAGCATTCCTTTGCACGCTCCTTCCCCAGAAGAAATGACGGCCTTTATGACAGACCCTCCGAGGGTACTATACATTATAATATAGGAAGCGGTAACCGTAATCCTCCCGGCACAAGAGTTGTGCCGAAGGTTTGGAATGATACCACCTATGAGCACGAGGAGGACCTTTCAATGTTCAGCATTGTTGACATTGACGGTGATAAATGTACTCTTACTGCTTATGTTGAGGACGGCAGAATTGTTGACAGATGTGTTATTGATAAGGCTTCCGATACAATTTCTCCCATAAGAAGGGCTCCGAGATACAATCGTCCCCGCCTTAAGTTCAAGGGATATGACCTGGGACTTTGTGTCATGAACACACTTCCGCAGAATATTGACGGTGTGTGGTATGTCCCCGCAGGACAGATTGTGAAATTTATGGGCGGTGAATCAAAGCATACTGTCGGCAAGGTAAGGGTAGAGGTTTATGACAGATTTGCCGAATTTACCGAAAACAGTGACGTGATGATTACAACTGACGGAGAAATAAAAATGACCGCTCCCTGTCTTCGTCTTGAAAGAGAGCAGCTTTTTGTTCCCTGTGAGGATTTCTGCAAGCCCTTCAGAATGTTCTGGGCATATTTTGCACACAATAATTTTATAAGCATTGAATCCGAAACAGAGCATTGTCCCGTTTCTTATCAGCCGTAAATAAAAATAACACCCGAAAGACTCAGGTGAGCTTTTCGGGTGTCGCTTTTTTAAAGATTTTCTTTTCCCTGTAAATATCTTGTTGCTACAATATATTTTGTTGCCGAACGCGGATAGGGGCTTCTGATTTCATAGTAGCCCTTCTTTGTTACAATGAGAAGATTCATCTGAGATGAATTTTTTACGGAGCTTACATCCTCAATGGGGATTTTTATGATTTCCGTATCGGTTGTGATTTCAATTCTGTCTCCGAACAGATGAACCTTTCCGTTTTCCGAAAGAGTCTGCATGTCTGCATTTGCAACTGCATATACAAACTGCTTGTCATCGCTGAATATGGATTCGGAGGTTCCTTTTTTCTTCTCTGTTATTTCTCTGATAAGCTGCTTCTGGAATTTGTCCCAGTCTATAAGATTATCAAATTCCATGTCTGCACTGTGCCAAAAGCCGTAATTGTCTACTGTAGCTTCAAAACCGCATTCACAGAAAATTCTGTTGCCCTTTGTGTGGAGCTTTCCTATTTCTTTGCACTTCGGACAACCGTAGAGAATAACCTCTGCATGCTCTGCCGGATCGGCAGTTATGTATTCGTGTGGATTTTCTCTTTGCACATCATAAGCATTTACATAAAGATCTTCAAGAATATGCTGATAGATTTCGTCCTCAGTCATAGACTGAATTTCTTCCTTAGAATAAATGTGCACAACCTCTCCGAAAAGAGGACCGCTGCGCTTTGCTTTTCCCCAACGGGGCTTTTTGAGATATCCGCCTTTTGCACGATATGTAACAAAGGTGCAGGCGCATTCCTTTACGAGTGCTGCATTTCTTTTTGAAATGAAGCCTGTTTCGCCTGTGAATGAAAGAGCACCCTCGGGGTACATGGCAACATTCACACCGGCGCGGATGTTTTCAACAATTGCTTTGTATAATGCATCTGTGCCCTTTTCTCTTTCAAAAACTATAGGTGCGTCAAGCAGATTGTAGAGCTTGCCTACAATTCCCGAACGCATTACATGGTCGCTCATTACGAAGCGGACATATTTTTTTGTGGTTTTGATTATGAATGCAGGATCAAATGCATGTGTATGATTTGCAAAAACAAGATAAGGGGTATCTTTGATTCTTACTTCTGTGTCGTGGAATTCAAGAGCTTTCACTGCAGGTCTTTTGACAATTGCTCTCATTAAGGCAATGAGAATTTTAGCCCTCGGAACTCCTTTTTTTACTTTGTTTTTCATTATGATATGTCATCCTTTATATAATTTCGAGGTTGGCATCAGTTCTGATTTGATTTTGAGTCGATTGCTTGATATAATCGTTCTGCTTCTCTCACTCCTTTTTGTCCGTCGCCGATTTTCTCTGAAGTCATTGACAGGAATTATTAATACAAAACAGCTGTGCTGTAAGTACTGCATATATAATGTAATTAATATAATACATATATAATTCAAGCACAATATATATAATTATAGTCCTTGCGTATAATTAAGTCAATAATTTTCGGTTGAATAAGCGTCATTGCTGTGTTAGAATAAGCAGGAGGTGTTTGCTATGGATAAAATTATTATAAAGGATCTGCAGATTTTTGCTTACCACGGTGTTAATGCTGCGGAAAAGATAAACGGACAGAGCTTTGTGCTTGATATCACTATGTGGCTTGATCTGTCCATGCCGTGCAAAAGTGATAAGGTCAATGATACGGTAAGCTATTCCGATGTTATAAGAAAGGTCATTGAGATATTTACTTCACAGAAGTATGATCTCCTTGAAAAGGCGGCGCAGGTTGTCTGTGATTCAATCTTTGAAAATTTTTCCCGTGTATGTGAATGTGAGATTCTTCTTAAAAAGCCCGATGCGCCCATAAATGCGGATTTCAGCTTTGTTGCGGTTGAGATAAGGAGAAAAAGAGATGAGTAAAACGGCTTATGTTGCACTCGGCTCAAATATGGGGAATGGCGCAGAAAATATAAATGCTGCTCTCGATGCGCTGAATCTTGTGCCGGGAATCAGAGTAGAGGCCGCCTCGCCTGTGTATGAAACAAAGCCCTGGGGCTTTGAGGCGCAGCACAATTTCTCAAATTCATGCGCGCGACTTGCTGTTGACATTTCTCCCGAAGCGCTTCTCGGTGTCTGCCTCGGCATTGAAGCGGGTATGGGAAGAATAAGACAGTTCCGTAACGGCCCTCGTATCATAGATATTGATCTTATTATATATGAGAATGAGGTGCGTAATACGTCGGAGCTTGTCCTGCCTCATCCACGGTTAACGGACAGAGATTTTGTTCTGGTGCCCCTGGCGGATGTTGCACAGGAGTCAATAAAGGGCAGAATTGAGCAGATGATTGCAGATCTTCAGGAATTTTATATAATAAAATGAAATAAATTTTTATCTGAAAATCGTATATATAGTGTGTCAAGCGGGGAGTAATCATAACATATGGCATAACGCACAAGAAGAGCGCGGGAAGGTTGTAAAAAATGACGAAAAAGTTTAAAAAAGGTGTTGACAATTGGGAAATGATGTGGTAATATATGCAAGCACTCGGGAGAGGGACAGCGCAAAGACGTGTCCACCG
>JAZUCC010000019.1:0-22556 GCA_045638965.1 Acutalibacteraceae bacterium
CTCTTCAAGACTGCTAAGCAGGCTGTTATGAAGAGCGGTAACTATGCTTACATCGGCAGAAAGCAGAAGAAGAGAGATTTCAGAAGACTCTGGATCGCAAGAATTTCTGCAGGCTGCAAGGCTAACGGCATGAACTACTCATCATTCATGAACGGTCTCAAGAAGGCAAACATCAATCTCAACAGAAAGATGCTTTCCGAAATCGCAATTGCAGACCCCGCAGCATTCACAGCTCTTACAGAGCAGGCAAAGGCTGCCCTCAACTAATAGGTTGAAGGAATCAGGGAGGAACAAAAGTTCCTCCCTTTATTTTTTTATTCAAGACCTGCAAAAAATTCATCGTAGCTGCAGTCATATATTTTTCTTAACTGAACAATAACGCTTGCTTTGATGTTCAATTCGCCTGCTTCGTATTTTGCATAGGTTGTTCTTCCTATGTCACAACCACGTCTTTGAAGCTCCGCGCACAATTTTTCCTGTGACAGCCCCGAAATGTTTCGCAGTCTCCGGAGATTGTCGCCCATATTAAGATCACGCCTGATTTTTTGTTCCATACCGTACCTCAATTTTTTGACCAATATTAGTTGCAAGCATAGATATTGTATGGTAAAATGAGGGCAAATATTGACCGCAATGCTGGTCATAAATGAGTGGTTTTATGGCTTCCTGTACTTTTTTTGGTCATAGTGAGCTGCATTTTGAGAATCCGCAGGAAAAATTGTCGGTTATTCTCAATGATTTGATTTCGCAATACGGTGTTGATAACTTTTATGTGGGCAATCAGGGTGATTTTGACAGAATTGTTCTTAATGAGCTTCGCAAATTAAAGCCTCTATTCCCTCAAATCAGATATTCTGTTGTTCTTGCATATCATCCGACGGTGAACAGATATTCGGAATTTGTCAGATGTGAAGAAACTCTCTTCCCCGAAGAGCTTGAAAATGTCAGTCCGAGATACTCAATTGCCAAAAGAAACGAATGGATGATTGCCAGATCGCAATTTGCTGTTGTTTTTGTAAAATATCCCTCAGGCGGTGCGGAAAAGTACAAAAGAAAGGCAGAAAATAAGGGTTTGACAGTTATAAATGTTGCAGAAGTTAATCAGAAAAATGGATAATCGGATATCGTTGTGGGAGACGTCCCCTACACAGTAAGATTTATTTTTACAACTCACGGGTAATAATATCTATCGGCAAATTATGATTTTTTTATATGGGGCTGTATGTCAGTCGGTATTTTATTGTTGACAAATTTAAAAAAATAAATATAATGCTTATATAAAGGCAAAGATGAAGAGAAGTAGCCGGAAGATGCAGTTACAGAGAGTGTGCGGTGGTGGAAAGCACATACAACGCGTTTCGGTGAATAACACTTCGGAGCCGCTTGTCTGAAAGGTAACGAGTAGGACTGCCGTATTCGTGCGTTAAACGAAAAGCTTTTGATATGAAAGCGTAAGGGGCTCTTAAAGGAGCAAGATAGGTGGTACCGCGGGTTACAGTTGCTCGTCCTATAACGGACGGACAACTGTTTTTTTTATTTTGCACGGAAGCTTGTGTGGGCAGATAAGTCCGTTTTATTTGCGCGTTGCACTTAAGAAAACCTCCGTCGAGGGGCAAATTCGTGTGCCGCTTGCGGTGGAAGATGAAGGCACGCGGAGTTGGTGAAGAAACAAGGAGTATTGCGACCGCTCCAAGGGAAGCAAGACGACTATGTTTCTGAGGGATAAAATCTTTCCTGCGCTAAAGAAGTACAGAGGATTCCGCACTTTGCGAAGTGCGGCAAAAGGCTCCGCCTCTTGACACCGTGCGCTTTTGAAAAAGCTCAATCAAAACTTTTTCTCCGGCACTCCCGTGCCGAAAGCCGTACACATTAAATTTTCGTGAAAAACTATTTTTTATGAAAGGAAAATTTTCACAATGAAACACATTGACATCAAAGAAATTTTCGCAAAGTCTGAATTTATCGGTACAAGTGTTACCGTATGCGGTTGGGTAAGAACTGCAAGAGATTCAAAGACCATGGGCTTTTTAGCTCTCAATGACGGTACAACTCTCAATCATTTACAGATAGTTATTGACAAGTCAACAGGTATCGAGGTTGATGCCGAGGCTACAAAGCTCGGCGCATCCGTTAAGGTTATCGGTACTGTAGTTAAAAATGAAAACAACGGCACAGTTGAAATCAACGCAGAGGAAATTGTTCTTCTCGGTAAATGTCCTCCCGACTATCCTCTTCAGAAGAAGTTCCAGAAGCTTGAAACCTTAAGAGAAAATCCCCACATCCGTGTGCGTACAAACACCTTCAATGCAGTTTTCAGAGTGCGCTCCGTTATGGCAGACGCTATTCACAGATATTTCCAGGACAGAGGATATGTTTACATCCACACACCCCTTATCACAGGCTCCGACTGTGAGGGTGCAGGCGAAATGTTCAAGGTAACAACCATCGGCTATTCCGAGGACTACAAGAATGCAGAGGAATACTATGCAGACGATTTCTTCGGCAAGAAGGCAGGTCTTAGCGTTTCCGGTCAGCTTGAGGGCGAGGTTGCCGCTATGGCTATGGGTAAAATTTACACCTTTGGTCCCTCCTTCCGTGCAGAAAAGAGTAACACTCTCCGTCACGTTGCTGAATTCTGGCACGTTGAACCCGAAATCGCATTCGCAGAGCTTCCCGACCTTATTGAAATTGCAGAGGATATGATAAAGTATATCATCCGTGAATACATGGAAAAGTGTCCCGATGAGCTTAAGTTCTTCGAGGAGCGCTTTGAAAAGGGGCTCACAGAAAAGCTTCTCAACGTTGTAAACAACGATTTTGCAGTTGTTGACTACACAGATGCTATTGAAATTCTCAAGAAGGCTGATGTCAAGTTCGAGTTCCCCGTAGAATGGGGCTGCGACCTTCAGTCCGAGCATGAAAGATACATTACCGAGCAGGTATATAACAAGCCCGTATTCCTCATCAACTATCCCAAGGAAATCAAGTCCTTCTATATGAAGCAGAATGCAGACGGCAAGACCGTTGCTGCAACCGACCTTCTTGTTCCCGGTATCGGTGAAATCATCGGCGGCAGCGAAAGAGAAGCAGATCTCGATAAGCTTCTTGCCGCAATGAAGGCAAAGGGCATGGGCACAGAGGAATATTCCGACTACCTTGACCTTCGTAAGTACGGCACCGTTCCTCACTCAGGCTTCGGTCTCGGCTTTGAAAGAGTAATTATGTACTGCACAGGTATGGCAAACATCCGTGACGTTATCTTCTATCCCAGAACTGTAGGCAACATCAGATAAGGAGCTATTATGGCTAAAAGATTAGTTTTTCCCGAGGGCTACCGTTCCTCTCTTACACAGAAGGAGACCCAGCGGGCAATCAAAATAATTAAGGACACCTTTCAGGTGAAGCTTGCCGAGGCACTCAACCTTGACCGTGTAACTGCTCCTCTCATTGTCACAAAGGCATCGGGTATAAACGATGACCTCAACGGCATTGAAAGAAAGGTACACTTTACCATGAAGGAGATTGACGGCACTGCAGAGGTTGTTCAGTCCCTGGCAAAGTGGAAAAGACGCGCTCTTTACCGCTACGGCTACACCGTTGGTGAGGGTATTTACACCGACATGAACGCTATCCGCCGTGATGACGACTGCGACAACACCCACTCTCTTTTTGTTGACCAGTGGGACTGGGAAAAGGTTATCACCCGCGAGCAGAGAACAGTTGACTATTTACAGGCTACTGTCCGTGCAATCGTAAAGGCACTGGGGGAAACCAACACTGTTTTACAGGAAAAATATCCCGTTCTTTCCACAAATGTCAATGAGGATGTTTTCTTCATTACCTCACAGGAGCTTGAGGATATGTATCCCGACAAATCGGGCAAGGAAAGAGAAAACCTTATTACAAAGGAGCACGGCACCGTGTTCATTATGGGCATCGGTGCAAGGCTTAAGAGCGGTCACCGCCACGACGGCAGAGCCCCTGACTACGACGACTGGAGCCTTAACGGTGATATTCTCGTATGGGATAAGGAGCTTGACGCTGCACTTGAAATTTCCTCAATGGGTATCCGTGTTGATGCCGAAAGCCTGAAGGCTCAGCTTGAAATTGCAAATGCAACCGAAAGAATGGCTTTCCCCTATCATCAGGGCGTTCTTTCAGGTGAATATCCCCTCACAATCGGCGGAGGACTGGGTCAGTCAAGAATCTGTATGTTCTTACTGGGCAAGGCACATGTCGGCGAGGTTCAGGTTTCAATCTGGCCCGATGATATGCGTGAAAAATGCGCCGAAAACGGAATAATTCTTTTATAATTTTTATCTCCCGACTTATTTCGGGAGATTTTTTATTTTTGTGATGCGGGACGCCGTGGGCGACGTCCCCTACAAACCGTAACGGCAGATTTTGTGTCCTATGTCAATACGATATAATTTTTATTTTTGTGATGCGGGACGCCGTGGGCGAAGAAGCAAGGCGCTTCCGGGGGACGTCCCCTACAATGTATAAAACTGAATTTTCTGCATATAAGTATAGAAAAAAGATGGGGGATGGTTTTATGAAGAAAGAAACAAAACGGACAATATTGACATTTGTAATTGCAATTATTATTCCGCTTGCAATCGGCGGATTTTCTGCGTTTCTTACAAGGGAAAATATGAAATTGTATGATGAAATCAATTCACCGCCCCTGTCACCGCCCGCATTTTTGTTTCCCGTGGTGTGGACAATTCTTTATGTGCTGATGGGTATAAGCTCAGCCTTTATATGGCTCAATCGCAGTGAAGGCAAGGATACTGCCGACCGCGGGCTTCTCATATATGCCGCAAGTCTGTTTTTTAACTTTGTATGGAGCCTTGTTTTCTTCAATTTCAAGGCATATCTTTTTGCCTTCGTGTGGCTTCTTGTGATGCTTGCCTTAATAATTCTCACAGTTATCAATTACAAAAAGGTTGTCCCCCTTGCGGCATATCTGCAGATACCCTATGTCTTGTGGGTGGCATTTGCAGGCTATCTCAATTTCGGTGTGTGGATTCTCAACGGATAAGAATATTGACAATTCCTTACCGGCATACTATGATAATTAAGAACGCGGAAGGTGTTCCGTGAGGCAGGAATGTGCCTTTGTTTTGTAGGGGACGGCAGCCTTCGGCAAAGTAATAAGTAAAAAGTAAAAGTGAAGAGGTAGCTCTCTCAGGTCGCCAAATTGTATTTTTCGTCTGTAGGGGACGGCATCCCTGACGTCCCGCATGCAGGTAATGAAGTTACAGATGTTATGTCCCGCAGAGGAACATATTTGTAGTTTACTTTAATAAACACAAACAATTTATTTTATACGGGCGGGAGGGATGCTGTCCCCTACAGATCGTAAAGGTAAATTATACAGATAAAGTATGCTTTAAGGAGTTATTATGACACAGTATGAAAAATTACATTCGGGGGAGATTTATAATCCTGCGGATGATGAGATAATAGAGCTTCAGCTTAAGTGCCTTGATAAGCTTTACGATTTCAATATGACCCGTCCCACCGAGCTTGACAAAAGGGAAGAGATGCTGAAAGATATGCTTGCCGAAATCGGTGAAAACTGCTACATAGAGCCGCCCTTTCACGCGAACTGGGGCGGAAAGCACGTGCATTTCGGAAATAACGTGTATGCAAATTTCGGTCTGACAATGGTGGATGATACCCATATTTATGTCGGCGACGGCACAATGTTCGGACCGGGCTGCGTTATTGCTACTGCCGGGCATCCCATTGACCCTGCTCTTCGTGAAAGACAGCTGCAGTTCAATCTTCCCGTTCACATCGGAAAGAATTGCTGGCTCGGTGCGGGTGTGCTTGTAATGCCCGGTGTCACAATAGGGGATAACACCGTTATCGGTGCGGGAAGCGTAGTCACAAAGGACATCCCTTCGGGGGTTATTGCCGTGGGAAATCCCTGCAGGGTGCTTCGTGAGATAGGCGAGCATGACAGGGAATATTACTACAAGGACAGAAAAATC
Source organism: Acutalibacteraceae bacterium (assembly GCA_045638965.1). Taxonomy (GTDB): domain Bacteria; phylum Bacillota; class Clostridia; order Oscillospirales; family Acutalibacteraceae; genus RUG806. The sequence goes on from JAZUCC010000019.1 coordinate 6,003, forward strand.
AACTACGATAAGCTTTGAAGTTTTTTGTGTAAAAACAACTAAATACCGCCTGCTTTTTTGTAAGCTCCCGCCTGCTTCGGGGGCTTATTTTTATTGACTATATATAATTGTTATGTTATTATATATACTGAATAAATATCCGGAGGATATAGCTATGAATGTTTTTATGGAAATCTTTTTGTTTTTTGTAACAATATTACAGTTCCTGTTCCCCTTTGCATTCAAGGACACTGAAGATGTTCCCGTTGAGCCCACCGATTCCGTTGTTGAAGAGGTTGTTCCCGGGGATCACGTGCATACAGGCGGTAACTGCCTTGTAGGTGCAATCTGTGACATCTGCGGTGAGGAATACGGGGATGCGGGCGAGCATGTATATATTGCAACAATAAAGCAGGCTACCTGTACAGAGGGCGGCTATGCTACCTACAGATGCAATCTCTGCTTCCATTCCTACAAGGGTGATGAAACTGCTCCCGCAGGTCACTCATTTGTAACAAGAGTTGTTGAAGCTACCTGTACATCAGGCGGTTATGTTGTCAACACCTGCAGCGGCTGCGGTGCTTCAGAAACCACCAAGACAGAGGATGCCAAGGGTCATTCCTATCAGCTTGTAAAGACCATTCCCGCTGATTGTCAGAACAACGTAAGAGAGGTTTACACCTGCTACGGCTGTAACAATTCCTATGAAAAGGATATCCCCGGCACAGCAGGCGGTCACAACTATGTGAGTGTTGATACACTTCCCTCATGTGTTGCACAGGGCTACACCACATATACCTGCACAGGCTGCGGAACCGGCTATAAGGATAACTTCATTCCCATGATAGCACACTCCTTCACAAATTACGAATTCCAGTATGACGCTACCTGTCAGGCTGACGGTACAAAGCTTGCTATTTGTGACTACGGCTGCGGCACCTATTCAGAAAGAATAACTGCAGAGGACTCAAAGCTTCCTCACGAGGATGAAGATAAGGATACATATTGCGATATCGGCAACGAAAAGCTTCAGGTTGAATATACCTACCTTCAGTACACCAAGGATGCAGTGTCAATCATCGGCGAGGATGTTCCCAGCGTTGCTGAATTCACAAGAAAAGCGGATGATGACTATCAGAACGGTGATTTATTCCCTGCAAACAAGGGTACAACATATAACAGTATTATCGAGTCTCCTTACTTTACCGCATATGTAAACGGTAAGCTTCGCACCAAGGACGGTGTTGAAGAGGCTAAATTCACACAGATTCCCGTTTACGGTACAGCTGTATTCGTAGGTGCAACAGGTGACGGTGCAGTTCACTCCTTCTCTGAGGTTTACATTGAAAAGGGCGAATATGACACCTTTACATTCACACTTACTGCAAAGAATCTTCCCATCTCTGTAAGGAATGTTACTGTTCTTCCCGAAGCTGCAGGTGTTACTGCTTCCGTTCAGGGTAATGAAATAACCGCAGTTCTTTCAGGCTTCGGCGCATACACCTTCCTTATCGACGGCGATCAGAGATTTGCTTATACAATTACTGTTCGTGAAGAGGTTGACGAGGAAGCTGAAATTGCAGCACTCAAGGCACAGGGATATCAGGTTTATGTTGTAGGCGATGAGCCCGAAGATTTCTGCGATTCCTATGTTGATGATTATGACTGTCTTCCCTATGTGGGCGAGAATAATCTTGTTATTTATCTCCGTAAGGGTGCTTATCTTGTAGCACCTCACAAGTATGACATCAACAGCTCTTCTGATGATAGCAGCAAGAGTGAGGGTGCTGATACCGGTACGGGACAGAACCGTTGGGCTTTCCTTACTGCTAAGGGCTGCACAAACTTCAAGTTTGTAGGCTACGGTGCTGTTGACCTCGGACACCTTGACAGAGCTGAAAGAAGAGGTATGATAATTTCCTTCAGCACAAATGTTGAAATCCGCGGTGTAAAGCTCTTCAACTCACCTGAATGGACCTGCTTCTTCTACCGCTGCGACGGTCTTACCGTTAAGGATGTTGACGTTTACGGCTACAGACAGAACTCCGACGCATTCGATATCTGTAACTCTAAAAATGCTACTGTTTCAGGCTGCTTCGCCCGTACAGGTGACGACTGCTTCGTTGTCAAGACTCTCGGTGGCGATGAAAATGCATATTCAGAGAATGTTACAGTGAAAAATTGCTACGCATGGACAGGTAAGGCAAGAGCCTTCGGTATCTTCGGTGAAGCATATCACCACATCAATAATGTTACCTTTAAGGACAGCGCCGTTATTGCTCAGGACGCTACATGGGATAATACAAGAATTCCTGCAATCGGTATCATTATGGAGCACGAGGGCGATGCGGCTACGAACACCATAAATGTTCAGAATATCACCTTTGACAATATTGAAATCTGCAGAAATGATGCACGTGCTATAAATGTTGTTGTCTTCGGCGAGAAGGAATTCCCCACAAAGACAGTAACAATAAACAACATCACCTTCAGAAATATCAGATACAAGGGTGCTTCTCAGCTTCTTATTGATAAGTATAACCCCAGAACAACTATTACCGATGTAACCTTCAGTGATGTTTTCTGTAACGGTACTCTTCTTACAGACAGTAACAAGACTACATATTTCATAGATAAATCCTATGACGGCGGCTACATCAACTTTGAAAACACAAAGTAAAAAAGCATAAATAAAGCGGGATGCGAAAGGGAGTTGTGATAAAGAATTATCGCAACTCCCAATGATATATTACCTGACGGTAATATGATATATTTTGTAAAGAAATATGATATATTGCTGACACAATATGATATATGCCCGCAGGGCATATTATAAAATAAAAATACCTCCGCTTTTTTTGGAAGCGGAGATGTTTTTTTCTTAATATTTTCATAGAAAATATATCATAGGCGAAGCCTATATCATTGTAGCTTGGTTTTATCCCTAATCTCAACCTGCTAAAGCGCCCCGTTTTTTTTGTCGGAGAATTACCCCTGTGGCAGAGATGTACCTGTTATTTGTGGGGGACGACAGCCTTCGGCAAAGTAATAAGTAAAAAGTAAAAGTGAAAAGGTAGCTCTCTCAGGTCGCAAAAGTGTATTTACGTTTGTAGGGGGCGTTCGCCCACGGCGCCCCGCCGTAGATAATTAAATTGCAGATGTTACGCTCCGTGGCGACACATTTTCCGCCCTATATAAACAGGTTATGATTTTTACTTTTGTGCATGCGGGACGTCAAGGATGCCGTTCCCTACAGATGTAATTCATAATTTCTAATAAAAAAAGAGCCCCTTTCGGAGCTCTTATTTTTAATATCCTTTTCTTCCTTCAAGGGATTCGTCGTCCTCAATCCAGGCGGATACGGGGATGATTCTGTAGTTATCCTTATCGTCGCGGATGATAACCTCTTTTATGCCTGCGTTGATAACCATTCTTTTGCACATGCTGCAGCAGCAGGAATTTGAAACATAGCTGCCGTCTGCAACCTCAACACCCGTAAGGTAAAGAGTTGCATCAATCATTTTGTCACGGGAAGCGCTTATAATTGCGTTTGCTTCCGCATGGACCGAGCGGCAAAGCTCATACCTCTCGCCGCGGGGAATTCCCAGCTCCTGACGGATGCAAAATCCCAGATCTGTGCAGTTTTTACGGCCTCTCGGAGCACCCACATAGCCTGTGGAAATTACCTCATCATTTTTTACAATAACCGCACCGTATCGTCTGCGAAGACAGGTTGTGCGCTGGGAAACAATTTCTGCAAGGTCAAGATAGTAGTTGATTTTATCTCTGCGTTCCAAAATTATTCATCCTTTACTTATTTGTTGAAGTCTATCTGCTTTACACCGTCTTTTACATAGATAAGTCCCGAAACAACTGCAAGCACGGCGGTTATCCAGAGCATTACAGAGGATACTGCGGGGAGGGGGAAGGCTTCGGTAAGCACTCCCGCTTCTGTGAGAGCCATGAAAAGCATAATGAGAATTGTGGATACCATCTGTGATATAGTTTTGATTTTGCCCCATATATTTGCGGGAATTACCACTCCCTGTGCGGATGCGGCAAGGCGCACGGAGGTTACGGCAAATTCTCTGGTCAGCACGATGAAAACAATATAAAGACTGCAAAGTCCTGCGTCCATCAGTGCTAAAAGTGCCGCAGTGGTCAGCATTTTGTCTGCAACGGGGTCACAGAGCTTGCCGAAGGTGGTTATAAGGTTATATTTTCTTGCGATTTTTCCGTCAAGGAAGTCTGTTATACAGCCTATGGAATAAATTGCAAGTCCAAGAAAATAGTGGTAGGGTATGGCATCTGCTAAAAACACCACAAGAAACACGGGTGTCAGCACCATACGTATTATTGTAAGCTTGTTAGGCAGGTTCATTTTTTTTGTTTCCTTTTCATTGTTATCAGAAATCTGCAGTTCCTATAAGGTCATATTCGTCGGTGGAGGTGATGAGAATTTCAACCGCCTCACCAATGCCCAGCTCCTTGTCGGACACAAAGCTGATTGCGGAGTCAATTTCGGGAGCATCCATCCAGGTTCTGCCCGAATAGCTGTCGGAATAGGGATCGTAGCTTTCAACAACGCACTGAACTGTTTTGCCTAAAAGGCTTTCAAGCTTATCGGTGAAAATGCTGTACTGCTGCTCCATAATGATTTCACCGCGGCGCACTGCAGTTTCGGCATCCACTCTGTCGGGGAGCTTTTCTGCGGGAGTGCCGTCCTCGGGAGAGTATGAGAAGCAGCCCAGTCTGTCAAAGCGTGCATCGTTTACAAACTGTGAGAGAATTTCAAAATCCTCATCGGTTTCACCCGGGAAGCCTGTTATAAAGGTTGTTCTTAAAATGCAGTCGGGCATGTATTCACGGATTTTTCCGATAAGCGCCAGTAAGCTTTCATGGTCTCCGTGACGATTCATGAGCTTAAGAATTTTTCCCGATGCGTGCTGGAGGGGAAGGTCTATGTAGTGAAGCACCTTTTCGCATTCTGCCATTGTCTTAAGAAGGGAATCGGTGATTCTGTCGGGGTAGCAGTAAAGAAGCCTTATCCACTCGATGCCCTCAATTTTATTAAGCTCCTGAAGTAATTCATCAAGCACGGGCTTCCCGTAAAGGTCCTCGCCGTAGCGGGTTGTATCCTGTGCAATTACGATAATTTCTCTGACTCCGCTTGATGCAAGGGCCTTTGCTTCAAGGATGATGTCCTCCTTTGTGCGGCTTCTGAAGGCACCTCTTATTGAGGGGATTGCACAATAGGTGCAGTTGTTGGAGCAGCCGTCGGAGATTTTAAGATATGCCCAGTGTGAGGGGGTTGTGAGAATTCTTTTGCCGCACAGGGGAAGCTTGTCCTTTTCGGGGTAGCGGCTCTTTTCAGTGCCGCGAATCACACTGTTAACAAATTCAACAATGTCACCGTTTACACCAAGCCCGCCTACTGCGTCAACCTCGGGGATTTCATTTAATATTTCATCGCGGTATCTTTCTGCAAGGCAGCCGATTACGATGATTTTACCTACCGCACCGTCCTCCTTGTATTCAACCATCTGTAAAATATTGTCAATAGCCTCCTGCTTTGCTGCCTCGATAAAGCCGCAGGTGTTTATGATAACGATGTCTGCGCCGTAGGCAGTGTCGATAATCTGAAAGCCTGCCGCATCGAGCTTTTCAAGCATAAGCTCGGAGTCAACCTGATTTTTAGGGCATCCGAGGGATATAAAGCCTATTTTTTCGTGCATAATTTCAGTCCTGTCCGTAAATATTTATGTGTCGCGAAATATCGGAAAATGAATAGCCCATGCCCAGAAGCCGTCTTATGACACGGTCCTTTTCCTTGGGAGTGCTTTGTTCATTTATCTTATATTTTTCAATTACTTTAATTATACCGATTTCTTTATCAATATCAAGACTATTTATTGCATTTTCGGCAATTTGTGAGTCAATGCCGCGGTTTTTAAGCTCAATTACTATGCGTTTTTTTGCATATCCCTTGCGTCGGTACAGCTCCTCGGCAAAAAGCAGAGCAAATTTTTCGTCGTCAAGAAGCCCCAGTGAATGAAGCTTTTCTATGGCATGGTTTACCGCTTCAACGGGGAATTTCAGTGAAAGCTTGTGACGAAGCTCGAATTCGGAGTGGGCGCGAAGTGACAGCATTCTCATGGCGCAGTCGAAGGCAAGAGACTGCTCTGCCTGGTTTTTAAGCTCTGAAAGCTCCGTTACCGATACCTCATCCCCCTCGTGAAAGCGGGAAGAGTACCATAAAGCAGCAGGGACGGTGAACATATATTCACCGTCTGCGTATATCTTTATTTTGTTGTTCTTTGATGAAACGATTCCTATTTTCATCAGTCGGCAGCTATATCAATCTTGATTTTGGGGAGTCTGCCGTTGTTGGGAGCAAGAATATCGTCGTCATCGTCCTTATTTTTTGCCTGCGCCTGTGCCTTTGCACCCTCGCCTGCCTTCTTGGGCTTGAAGGCATCGCTTGTTCTTACCTTTTCCTCAACCTCTTTTGCAAAGTCGGGGTTGTTTATAATGTACTGCCTTGCATTGTCTCTGCCCTGACCGATTCTCTGCTCGCCGTAGGAGAACCATGCACCGCTTCTGTGGATTATGTCAAGCTGTGTTGCAATGTCAAGAAGCTCGGATTCCTTGGAAATGCCCTGACCGTAGAGAATGTCGAATTCAGCCTCTCTGAAGGGAGGAGCCATCTTATTCTTTACAATCTTTGCTCTTGTTCTTGAGCCGATGAACTCATTGCCGGGAGCCTTGAGCTGTTCGGTCTTTCTTACATCAATTCGCATTGATGCATAGAACTTGAGAGCGCGACCGCCTGTGGTAACCTCGGGGTTGCCGTACATAACGCCTACCTTTTCACGGAGCTGGTTTATGAAAATAACTATTGTATTTGGACGGGAAATGGCACCTGCAAGCTTTCTTAAAGCCTGTGACATAAGGCGGGCATGAAGACCCACATGGCTGTCACCCATTTCACCCTCGATTTCCGCACGGGGAACAAGGGCTGCAACGGAGTCGATAACGATGACATCAAGTGCGCCTGAACGGGTAAGGTATTCCGCAATTTCAAGTGCCTGCTCGCCGTTGTCGGGCTGTGAAACAAGAAGTGAGTCAACATCTACACCGAGAGCCTCGGCATAGGTGGGGTCAAGAGCGTGCTCCGCGTCGATGAAGGCTGCTTCACCGCCATTTTTTTGCGCTTCTGCAACAACATGAAGAGCAAGGGTTGTTTTACCTGAAGACTCGGGACCGTAAATTTCTACAATTCTTCCCTTGGGAAGACCGCCGATGCCTGTAGCCTGGTCAAGCATGATTGAGCCTGTGGAAATAGCCTCAACATTAAGAGCGTTTGTCTGCCCCAGACGCATGATTGCGCCTTTGCCGTACTGCTTTTCAATCTGCTGGAGAGCGGTTTCAAGTGCTTTTGACTTATCTGCCATTTCTGTGTTTCCTTTCATAAGAACATTTGTTCGATAAAGTGATTATATATTAAACATTGTGAAAAAGCAATAGCTTTTTTCAGTTTTTTGCAACATTTTTTTTGTATTGTCTCGGGGAGCATGACTTGTGCTTTTTGAACACATGAATGAAGTGGCTGGGCGAGGAAAAGCCCAGAGCCTCGGAGATATCCGCAATGCTCATTGAGGTGGTCAGGAGCATTTTCTGTGCCTCGTTTATTTTAAGGTAATTCACATAGTCCTTGAAGCTCATGCTCATTATCTGCTTGAAGGAGCGGGAGAAATAGCTGTAGCTGATGTTGAAGCGGTCTGCCACATCCTTTTCGCTGATTTCAATGAAGCCCTCGTTGATATATTCAAGAATGCTGCTGATTGATTGCTGAATATTTCCGCTGGAGGACAGGGTTTTTACGGAGATTCCCTTGTCGCACAGGAATTTCACCACGCATCTTATGGTTTTCAGCACATCTGCCTTAAGAGCAAGCTCATAGCCCGTGCCCTTTTCATTCCATTCGCTTATTGCATCGTAAAGAAGGGCGGGAATGCCTGCCGATTCCGTAAATTCACGGCTGTAAACACGGGGCTGATCGCTTCTCTCGGCAAGAAAGGGGAGCACATACTGTGTTTCCTTGGGAGTCTGCTGAAAGGTGCAAAGAAGCTTCGGAGTGAATTTTATAACAAGATAGCGGCTTTCGGGGCTTTGCGATTCAAGGCGGTGTGTTTCGTTGGAATTTATAATGATAAGCTCGCCCTGACTGAAGGTATAGTGCTTGTCATTGAGCCAGATGTTCATTTTGCCCTCAATGAGATAGAGCATTTCAAGGAATTCGTGATAGTGGGAAAACAGATCGGGTTCATCGGCGGATTTTCTCATTTCGAGGCATTCAACGGGTACTGTAACGCCGTCAACATCTGCCGCCTTTTCAAGAATGGCTTTTTTCATACGATATCACCACAAATTTCTGCAATTTTTTGTATATTCTAATAATAGCAAAAATTTTACCGTAATGCTATACTTTTTTTATAAACGGTAAATTATTTCCGTGTGAAAAGGAGAGGAAATTATGATAAGAGTTCTTGTATGGAATGAATTCAGACACGAAAAGGATCCTGAATGCAAGGCAAGTGAAATTTATCCCGACGGTATTCACGCATGCATTGCCGAGTTTCTCGGTAAGGAGGAGGATATTGAGGTAACAACTGCCACTCTTGACGATGAAAACTGCGGTATCACCAAGGAAAGACTTCAGGAAACCGATGTCATTATATGGTGGGGACATTGTCACCACGACAAGGTGCCTGATGAGGTTGCTGCCCTTGTACAGGAGGCAGTGCTTAACGGCATGGGTGCAATTTTCCTGCACTCCGCCCACAAGTCAAAGCCCTTCATGCGTCTTATGGGTACAAGCTGCTCGCTTACATGGAGAGAAAGCGACGATATGGAAAGAATCTGGGTTTCTGCACCCGGTCATCCCATTGCACAGGGACTGGGAAGATATTTTGAGCTTCCCGGTGAAGAGACCTACGGTGAGCCCTTCGGTGTACCCGCTCCCGATGAAACAGTTTTCATCGGTTGGTACGATGCGGGAGAGGTTTTCCGCTCGGGACTTACTTATGTAAGAGAAAGAGGTAAGGTTTTCTATTTCCAGCCCGGTCACGAAACCTATCCCACATATAAGAATGCCGATGTTCAGAGGATTATCACCAATGCAGTGCGTTGGGCAAAGCCCGTATGCAGAATTGACAACTGCATGGATTGTCCCTGGGTTCCGAAAATCGGTGAAGAGGAAGAGGAATAATCCCCTCGGTTCATTTGTATTATATAGCATGCGAAGTCCCAATAATGGGACTTCGTTTTTTTGTAATTCAAGGCATGCAGGAATAGGGAATAGGGAATAGGGAATAGGGAATAGGGAATAGGGAATAGGGAATAGGGAATAGGGAATAGGGAATAGGGAATAGGGAATAGGGAATAGGCAATAGGCAATAGGCAATAGGCTATAGGCTATAATCTATAAACTATAAACTATAAACTATAAACACTAATGCCAAATGCCTAATGCCTAATGTCTGATGCCTTCGCCGCAGGCGATTTTCTAATGCCTGATGCCTTCGCCGCAGGCGATTGCACCTCTTCACTTTTACTTTTTACTTATTGCTTTGCCGAAGGCTGTCGTCCCCTACAAATGTAAAATACATTTTGTTGCACCTCGGAAATTTACCGTAAAAACAAAAAAAATCACCCGCAGATACGGGTGACCTTCTTTTCTATGTGCAGAGCTTTTTCTTATGCGCCGGTTCTTTCAAAATATGTTGAAAGAGTACCGATAATCATGATGAACCAATCAATGAGAACCTTGAGTGTTGCGGGAAGTGCGTCCATAAAAAAGATCTCCTTTCAATTTATATCTGGTTAAATTATATACTACAGATTTTTATTTGTCAATTTTTTATTATAAAAAAATTGCCGTCTCCCCGCGAAAGGGAAACGGCTGATGATTTTTTCCGCCGGAGCGGTGAATAAAAGGGGGCTTATTCAATAGTGAGCTGACGGGAAGGGGGTGCTGCAGGCTCCTTTACGGGCATTACAAGTGTCAGCACTCCGTTTTCGTATTTTGCGCCCACATTTTCGGTATCAATTCCCGAAACATCGAAGCTTCTTTCATAAGAGCCGTAGCTGCGCTCGATTCTCACGAAGCTTTCCTTTTTGTCCTTGTCCTCGATTTCGCTGCGGCGCTGTGCCTTGATTGTAAGCACATCACCCTCGATGCCAACGCTTATATCCTTCTTGTCGAAGCCGGGAAGGTCTGCTTCAAGCACGAAGCCCTCGTCGGTCTTTCTGATATCTGTTCTGAAGGGTCTTATCTCAGCTTTTGCGGAGAAAAAAGGCTCATCAAAAATTGCTCTTGCAAGATTGTCCATCTCTGCAAAGGGGTTTCTGAAAGAACGGGTAAAATGTGTCATAGGGATAATTTCAAACATTGTTTTTTCCTCCTGTTTATGATATATTGTTATAGTCAATGTTTTTTCAGGAAGGGCAAGTAAACCGAAAGCCTTGCCGCCCGTACACTTCTGCATCCGGGAACCTTCTGTTCCCCTCCCTGTGATTACAATATACACGGCGAATATTGTATCCGTGTGATATTTCTGTGACTATTTTGTAAATGTTAGCACTCTTGCATATAGAGTGCTAACATTTTTGCAAAGAGGGGGAAGTTCATAGGTTGAGGTCGGAAGTCGGAGAATTTGCCCTGGCAAACAATTGCGGTAAGGGTGCAGAATGCTGTGTGCTTTTGTAGGGGACGGCAGCCTTCGGCAAAGTAATAAGTAAAAAGTAAAAGTGAAGAGGTGGCTCTTTCAGGTCGCAAAAGTGTATTTTTCGTCTGTAGGGGACGGCAGCCCTGACGTCCCGCCTGCAGGGAAAAGATGGTCTGTACAAAACCACCCGAGGACGCAAAAATATATTTAACATTTGTAGGGGCGTTCGCCCACGGCGCCCCGCCTGTAAGAAAAAGAAATTCTGTTCATTTTTCCGTAGAACACAAAAGTATATTTGAGACCTTGTAGGGGACGGCTTCCCAGACGTCCCGCCGTAGATAATAAATTTACAGATGTTATGTTCCGTGGAGGCATATATTCAGTCCTACATAAATTGGTTATAATTTTTGAGTTTGTGCCATGCGGGACGCCGTGGGCGTCGTCCCCTACACTATTGCCTATTGTCTACTCCCTACTCCCTAATCCCTACTCCCTAATCCCTAATCCCTAATCCCTACTGCCTTATATGTTTTTGTTGCAAATGGATTTAATTTGTATTATAATAAAGAAAAAAATTATTAAGGAGAAATTATCATGAAAAAGATTTTAGCATTTGCACTTGTTCTTGTCCTTTCTCTCGGCATATTTGCTGCTTGCGGCAATAACAAGGCAGACACCATCACAATTGCAGTTCCCCACGATACAACAAATGAAGCCCGCGCACTTCTTCTTTTAGAGGATATGGGGCTTATCAAGCTCAAAGAGGGTGCAGGCATCACAGCAACAATTCTTGACATTGCCGAAAATCCCCACAACATTCAGTTCAAGGAGGTTGAGGCTGCACAGATTCCCAACATTCTTCAGGACGTTGACTTTGCGGTTATCAATTCCAACTATGCTATTACTGCAGGCATCAACCCTGCTGAACAGGCACTCAGACAGGAGGGCTCATCCTCCGCATACGGCAACATTGTTGCAGTAAAGGAGGGCAACGAGGAGACTGACAAGACAAAGGCTCTTATGGCTGCTCTTGAAAGCCAGCAGGTTGCAGACTACATCAAGACAACCTACACAGGCTCTGTTGTTTCCACAGTTGAAAATCCCGGTACAGGCTTTGATGAAACAGTAGATTATTCCGCACTTGCAGGTGAGACAATCACAGTTGCGGCTTCTCCCGCACCTCATGCGGCAATTCTCAAGATTGCAAAGGATATTCTTCAGGAAAAGAATATTACTCTTGAAATCAAGGAATTCACAGACTATGTTCTTCCTAACACTGCAGTTGACACAGACGAGGTTGATGCAAACTATTTCCAGCATCTTCCTTATCTTGAGGACTTCAATGCACAGAACGGCACAAAGATTGTTTCTGTCGGTGCAATTCATGTTGAGCCTCTGGGTATCTACGGCGGCAAGCAGACAACACTTGATGTATTTGCATAATTAATTTTTGTAGGGGACGGCATCCCTGACGTCCCGTATTGCAAAAATAAAAAATCGTATTATTATTTTCCGGGGACATATTATGTGCCACCACGTGGCATAGCTTTTGTAATTTCATTTTTTACAGCGGGACGTCAGGGATGCCGTCCCCTACAATGTAACATTTACTATTACGATTCAGTGAACCCGTTTTGCTGAATCGTAATTTATCGGAGAAGACTATGATTGAGATAAGAAATCTTACAAAGACATTTACAACCGCAGACGGTGTGGTGAATGCACTTACAGATGTCAGCATAAATATTGCAGACGGTGATATTTACGGTATCATCGGCATGAGCGGTGCGGGTAAAAGCACCCTTGTGCGTTGCATAAACATGCTTGAGAGACCCACAAAGGGAACCGTTGTTATTGACGGGGTTGACATGAAGGAGCTTTCACCCAGGGCACTGCGCGAAAAAAGAAGAGAAATCACCATGATTTTTCAGGGCTTCAATCTTCTTATGCAGCGCACATGCCTTAAGAATATCTGCTTCCCTCTTGAGCTTGCAGGTGTAAAGAAGGCGGATGCGGTGAAGCGTGCAAGGGAGCTTCTTGAAATTGTCGGTCTTCCCGACAAGGAAAATGCATATCCTGCACAGCTTTCGGGCGGTCAGCAGCAGAGAATTGCAATTGCCCGCGCTCTTGCCACAAATCCGAGGGTGCTTCTCTGCGACGAGGCTACAAGCGCACTTGACCCCAAGACTACCCACTCAATTCTTGAGCTTATAAAGGACATAAACAGAAAGCTCGGTATCACTGTTATCGTAATTACCCATCAGATGAGCGTTGTTGAGGAAATCTGTAACCGTGTTGCAATTCTTGACGGCGGTGTTGTGGTTGAGGACGGTAATGTTTCCGATATTTTCTCTTCTCCCCGCTCCGATGCGGCAAGAAGACTTGTTTTCCCCGAGGGCTTTGACAAAAAGTCTATGGATGCATATTCCGAGGAGCCCAGAATCCGACTTGTTTTCAACGGTGCGGTGTCTGCGAATAATCCTCTTATTGCCACAATGGCAGCCGAAAAGGGTATATATGCAAACATTATGGCGGCATCCACAAAAATGATAGGCGACAAGTCCTACGGCAGTATGATTTTAGGTATTGCAGGCGGCAGAGAAAAGTTTGATGAAGCCCTTTCCTATCTTTCAGGGCTTGAAAATATTACGGCAGAGGAGGTAAAAAACGATGTATGACAGCATTTTTTCGGCTGAAAGCTGGCAGTTTGCCCTTGAAATTGTAAAGTCCGAATTTCTTCTGGGTATATGGGAAACCTTTTATGTAACCGTGGTTTCCACCGCTATTGCTATCATGCTCGGTCTTCCTCTCGGTGTGCTTCTTGTTGTGGGCGACAAGGGCGGCATTATGCCCCTGCCAAAGGCAGTTATGAGCACACTCAACATAATTATAAATCTTCTTCGCTCCGTGCCCTTTCTTATTCTCATGATTATGGCATTCCCCCTTGCCCGTCTTATAGTGGGCACCACAATAGGCACGGTGGCTTCAATTGTTCCCCTTGTTATTGCGGCATTCCCCTTTGTTGCCCGTCTTGTTGAGGGCTCACTCAGAGAGGTGAATCCCAATATCATTGAGGCGGCACAGAGCATGGGTGCATCCCCCTTTGATATCATAAAAAAGGTTATGCTTCCCGAAAGCGTACCCTCACTTATTTCCAATTTCACAATTGCCATCACCACCATTTTAGGCTACTCTGCAATGAGCGGTATCATCGGCGGCGGCGGTCTTGGTAAAATTGCCATAAACTACGGCTATTACCGCTACAAGTATGTTGTAATGCTTCTTGCGGTTATACTTCTTGTTATTATGGTGCAGATTTTCCAGTCTGTGGGCACAAGGCTTTCAATTAAACTTGATAAGAGACTTAAGAACAAATGAAACTCATAGATTTCCATACCCATATATATCCCGATGCGATTGCCGGAAAGGCTACCCACAGCATAGAGCTTTTTTATGAGCTTGATGCAAAAAATGTGGGTACAGCCCAAAGACTTCTTACGGTATCAAAGGAAAATGACATCGCTTTGAGTGTTGTGCTTCCCGTTGCCGTAAAGCCCTCGGGTGTTACGGCAATAAACGATTTCGCACTTAAAATGCAGGCACAGCACTGTGAATTTTACTGCTTCGGCACCATTCACGCAGGAATGGAGAATATTGAAGAGGAGACCGAGCGTATTCTTAATGCGGGGCTTCACGGAATAAAGCTTCATCCCGACACACAGCTGTTTGATATTGATGACGAAAGAATGCTTCCCGTTTATGATATGATTGCGGGAAAAATTCCCCTTATGGTGCATACAGGTGACTACCGTTACCCCTATTCCCATCCCGAAAGACTGCGCCGTGTTATGAAAATGTTCCCCTCGCTTATCACAATAGGGGCACATTTCGGCGGCTGGTCCATGCCCGAGGAGGGCATAAAATATCTTGCCGACATGGAAAACTGCTTTGTTGACATTTCAAGCACCTTCTATAATATCCCCGTTTCAAGAGGTGCAGACTTTGTTTCCCGCTTCGGAGAGGACAGGGTGCTTTATGCAAGCGATTTTCCGTTGGGAGATCCGAAAATTGAGAAGGAAAATCTCATGAAAATGGATATTTCCGATACGGCAAAGGAAAAAATAGCATATAAAAATGCCGAAAAGCTTATCGGTATTACTATATAAGGAGAGAAAATTATGTCAAAATGGGATAAGGACTATCTCGATTTGTGCAAAAGAATATTGTCAGAGGGTGTCCGTGTTGAAAACAGAACAGGTATTGACACCATAAAGGTGCCCTCGCATCATTTTCACTTTGATTTAGGTGAGGAATTCCCCATTCTCACCACAAAGCAGCTTTTCATCCGTCAGGCAGTGCTTGAGCTTCTGTGGTTCTATCAGGCACAGTCTAACGACGTGCGCTGGCTTCAGGAAAGAGATGTTCACATCTGGGACGAATGGGAAATTGATGCCGACGGCTTCTGGACTGCCACACAGATGGTACCCGACGAAAACGGCAGGCTCGTTAAGAAAGAGATTAAAAAGGAATTCGGCAAACAGTGGGCGCATACTATCGGTACTGCCTACGGCTGGATTATAAATAAATTCCACCTTACCGAGAATCTTATAAATACAATAAAGAATAACCCCCGTGACAGAAGAATGATAATGTCACTTTTACAGAACGATTACCTTGATACTGCGGTGCTTCCCTCATGTGTGTGGAGCAGTGAGTGGGATGTAACTGACGGCAAGCTCAACGCATGGGTGCATCAGAGAAGCTGTGATGTGCCTTTAGGACTGCCCTTCAATGTAACACAGTACAGTGTGCTTCTTATGATGATATGCCATGTAACGGGACTCAAGCCCGGCACACTCGACTGGAGCATAAAGGATGCCCACATCTATGTGAATCAGATTGACGGCATTAAAGAGCAGATAAGGCGCTTCGACGAAAACGGCAGTCTGCCCGCTCCCAGGCTCTGGCTCAACCCCGAGGTCAAGGATTTCTTTGACTTTGACAATTCAAGGGACATAAAGGACATTAAGCTTATAGATTATCAGCACATGGGAAAAATTTCATTCCCCATTGCGCAGTAAAGGAAAAAAATTATGACTGTTTCAATGATTGTAGCCGTCGGCTCAAATAACGAAATCGGCAAAAACAACGACCTTCTGTGGTATCTCCCCTCGGACCTTAAATTCTTCAAGGCTACCACAATGGGCAGGAGCATAATTATGGGCAGAAAGACCTTTCAGTCTCTTCCCAAGGCACTGCCCGGCAGAAAGAATATCGTAATTTCATCGGATGCGGGCTTTGATGCTCCCGGTGCCACTGTGGTGACTGATATTGAGTCGGCACTCCGCGAAAGCGAGACTGACGAGGTTTTCATCATCGGCGGTGCAAGTATTTATAAGGCATATTTCCCCATGGCGGATAAGCTTTATATCACCGAGGTCGAATTCGAGGACCCCGACGCAGATGTGTATTTCCCCGAAATTGATTTAAGCCTGTGGAAAAAGGAAATTCTCGACGAGGGCGAAGAAAACGGGCTTAAGTTTAAGCACATACTTTATGTCAAGACATAACAGGCAATAGGCATTAGGCAATAGGGAGTAGGGAGGAGGTCGGAGAAAAATACCTTTTCACTATTCACTATTACTTCTTACCTCAACTGTAGGGGACGACGCCCACGGCGTCCCGCAAGCGGTGAAATGAAAATTCATAACGTATTTATGTAGAACGGCAAATGTGCCTTTTGGTTTGTAGGGGACGGCATCCCTGACGTCCCGCGAGCGCAGGAATATAAAATTTTGTTCCATTAATGTAGGAGAAAATATGTGCCTCAACGGGGATTGAAATA
>JAZUCC010000020.1:0-86907 GCA_045638965.1 Acutalibacteraceae bacterium
TATCACCCTCAAAATGAAAGTAACCGTAGTGTGTTTCGTCCAGGGGGATAAGATAGTAATAGTTTTTTGCCAGGTCTGCTAAAATGTCCTCATATTGGCCCGGTCTTTTCTTTAAGGTTTCAATCATCTGCTCGGGAACGGTCATCTTAAATTTCAGTATTTTGTGATTTCCCTCAAGTTCGCTGTCACTTTCTATATGATACACTCTTCCCCAACCCTGAATTGCTCTGTTTATTATTCCTTCCGCATTGCACCCGTCATCGCAAAAAACAATACCGTAAGCTTGTAACTTTATGCTATCAGGAAATTCAGGCAGATGAATTGTGCCGTTTCCTAAAGTCTCAATCCGGTAAGCATCATCACATCTGTAGATATATGAAAAGCCTGAAAATTCGACAGTATTTTCAACAGGTTTTTCTTCCGGCGGAATATTAAAGCATACACCTGAAATAATTCCGGGCGCACCCTGATAGGTACCGATTGTAATTGAAAGCCAACGGGTGCTTACGTTTTTTTCTGCCAATACGGGGGCCCAGAAGTAAAATTCACCGTCAGCCGCTTTGAATACATTATCGGGAATATAGAATCTCGGGTCAATAAACTGAAGCTGTTTGTCAAAGCGGACTGCTGTCACTCCGAGATCGGTAGGCAAGCGGTCCTTAACGGTACTTTCTTCGTTATACTTAATGTGAACACGTGCAAGATAAAGGTCAAAGATTTCAAGTGCCTCTTTTTCTTCTTCATAGTTTGAGGCTATTTCCTTAAGCTTTTCTTCTGCCTCTGTGCCCGTCAGAATCCGTGTTATACTCGCATTATAGTCGTAAACTACATCCTTTTGGTGGATGTCGCTATGCTTGATTCTTGCGCTGTCTCCGACATTATAAGGATTTTCAAAGCTGCCTTTAGGGGGAAAACTCTCTGACTGCACGGTGCTTTCCTCTTCTGTGGTAGGCTCAACTTCAATGATGTGTGCCCAAAACAGATTTTTGATTGTTTCTCTGTATTTGTCATCAATAGTGTAATAGTAGCTGCTAAGGGGATTTCTTACAGGATGAATTGATATATTCTCTTTGCTTATGTCATAGGTCGTGAGAATTGTTCTCATCTCCGGTATTGTTGCACCTGTTTCATAGGCAAAGCTGTTATCTGAAATTGCTTCCGTAAAGGTATTTGCAAGATAGCATCTGTAATCGTCTTCAGCCTGTTGCCACACATAAACAGTCAGCCCACCGTCAGTTGAAACATTAAAGAACTGAGGGTATTTTTCCTTGAGCTTCTCAACGGAAATGCTGTCTGCTTCGGATATATTTTCAGAACCACCCTTATATTCAAGCTTATAAATATAACGAAGCCTTGTAGGCTCGCCGTTTTCAAAATCGGCAAAAACAATACATAATGAACCGTCCTTCTGAGACATCAGTATATACGGATATGTCTTAATGTTATCGAATGGTTTATCATACCAAGCCTCTTTGTTGTTTTTTAGAAGTGTTTTGAGATTTTCATCCACAGAAAATTCGGAGTTGCAGCTGAAAAGGGCAGAAAGATCTTTCTTGCTATGGACTTCCTTGTATAGGCCACCTGTGGAAAGCACTTCACCTATAAAATGATAGACATGCATACCTCCTGCGGTTTTTATTTCAATTCGGTTGTTTTCAATGTCTTCTGAAGAACCGTCAGAATACAATTCTTCTGAAAGGTTGTATATTCCGCTCTGAATTTCGTTTTTTGTCATTGGGTTTGTCAGAAAACAAACGGCGGTGACTATACTTACAATAACGGCAATAACAATTAACCAAAATGCAGGCTTTTTATAATTGAGTACTGATTTTACTCTGTTTTTAACGCCGACCTCACCGAAGGCAAGGGGACAGGCGGCAATCATTTTTCTGTTTACACTGCAGGAGAGAAGTGCTTCGGAATAGTCTGCACGCTGAACGCTGTCCAGCTCCTTTACAACCTTTTCGTCGCAGGCAAGCTCAATATCACGGCAGAGCAGAATATATCCCACCCACACAAGGGGATTGAACCAATGAAGTATGAGAATAAGGAATCCTAAAGGCTTCCATAAATGGTCTTTTCTTCGGATATGTACTTGCTCGTGGGCAATGACGTGCTCCATATCCTGTTCGTTTATATTAAAAGGCAGATAGATTTTCGGCTTTATTAAACCGAGAACAAAGGGAGAAACAACATTTTCACTCTGATAAATGTTATCACGGAGCTTTACTCCCGTACCTACTTTTCTTTTTAACCGCAAATAGCTTATAAGTGTATAAATCAGAAGAACTGCAATACCGAAAAGCCATACGGCGGTCATAGTGGTCATGCGTAATTGTACACGATCGACAGTCTGTCCTAAATCGACGGATATGCTCTCAGAAAAAATGGGATTTGAAATCACATCCAGAACGGCAGGTTGTTGCAGTTGAGTACCCTCATAGCCTAAAACCTCCTGAGGCAGAGTCTGCGGACTCGGAATAAGGCTGAATATGCTTTCAAGGGAGAAGGGCAGAATAAGCCGTAAGCCTGCAATTCCCCAAAGAACACAGTTTATCCATTTAGGTGCCTTTTTCAGAACAAGTCTTAACAGAATAACCACTAAAACAATCCAACAGGAGGATATGCTCATATTTAAAATTTTCAGAAATACGGTATCCATTACGATTCTCCTTTCCTGAAACGGTCAATCATCCTCTGTACCTCGTCGATTTCCTTTTCTGAAATTTTCTGATGCTTTGTAAATGCCGCAATAAAGGCAGGAAGTGACCCTTCAAAGGTTTTTTCAACCATTTCGTTTATTTCGGATGCCTGAATTTCATCCTTTGAAACCAAAGAGGAGACAATTGTGTTTTCGTTTTTGAGCACTCCTCTTTCTGAAAGACGCTTGATAACGGTGTATGTGGTGGTAGGCTTCCAGCCCAACTGTTCCTTACAGAGATTTACGAGCTCACTGCTTTTTACGGGCTCGTGCTCCCATAAAATAAGGCAGAAACGGTATTCACTCTCAAATACTTTCGGTGTGTCCATTTTTGATTTCTCCTTTCTCTAATTTGTTAGAGTAATTTTATTCTAACGCATTAGAGCGGCTTTGTCAATAGCTTTTGCGTAAAAAAACAGCTCCCGAAAAAACGGGAGCTGAAATTATTTTGTGATGCTTATTTTGCTGCACCCCAGATGCATTCTTCAGCGAATCTTTCAGCGATAACGCCTTCGGGTTCACCTGTCTTCTGGGATTCGGTAAGAATTCTTTCAACAGTGTTGTAGATGTTGTTAACCTTCTTGAGAACATCTTCCTCGTTGTAGTTGCCTGCTGCTTCGCCTGCTGCGTTGATAACACCACCTGCGTTGATGATGAAGTCGGGAGCATAGAGAATGCCTCTTGCCTTAAGAGCTTCACCTGAAGCGAGGTCAAGAATAACATTGTTTGCAGCACCTGCAATAGCCTTGCAGTTGAAATTGGGGATTGTCTTGGGGTTAACGATTGCGCCGAGAGCACAGGGAGCAAAGATGTCGCATTCCTGAGTAAGGATTTCGTCAGCAGTAACGATTGTTGCGCCGTACTTTTCAGCAGCAATTTCAAGGTTAGCCTTGTTGTTTCTGTTAGCAACATAGAGCTTTGCGCCTTCAGAAGCAAGATGCTTACAAAGGTCAAGACCTACCTTACCAACGCCCTGAACTGCAATTGTTCTGCCTTCAAGATTGTCGGAGCCGAATGCTACCTTTGCAGTAGCCTTGATGCCCTGATATACACCGATAGCGGTGAAGGGAGAGGGGTCACCTGAAATGTGGGGAAGTCCGCAGATGTGCTTTGTCTTTCTTGCGATGATAAGAGCATCGTCACAGTCTGTGTTAACGTCTTCAGCTGTGATATAGCAGCCATTAAGAGCGTTCATAGCTTCACCGAATGCCTCGAACATAGCCTCTGTCTTCTGTGAGGGGTCAGCGATGATAACTGACTTACCGCCGCCGAAATCAAGACCCGCAGCAGCATTCTTGTGTGACATGCCGCGTGAGAGACGAAGAACATCGAAAAGTGCATCGTCTTCATTAGCATAGGGAAGAAGACGGCAGCCGCCGATTGCGGGACCTCTTACTGTGTTGTGAACAGCGATGATAGCCTTAAGACCTGCCTTTTCATTGTTTACGAAAAGGATTTTTTCATGACCGTATTTTGTAATTTCCTGCATTACATTCATTGTAGTATCATTCCTTAAAATATGGATTTTTGAAATACTTCCCAAAAAAATATCTCAATTTAGTTAATAATATACTGCAAAAATTTTCCCTTGTAAATAATTTTTTTTCGAATATTAATGTATTTTTTTAATAACGTAAATTCAATGAATTTATTTAATATTGACATAAAAGAAACTCTGCCGCATCATGCGGCAGAGTGTTTATTTATAAAAATCGTGCTCGGCGAGGTATTTGAGCTCTCTTTCCTTGTCGTTCTTTGAGCGGGCTTTTACATAAGCACGAAGCTCCTTGCGGTTTTTACCGATGATGCCGTTTCTTGAGAAGGACACCCAGAACATACCGATAACACTGCCTGCGCCTGCAAGAATCATATCTATCATAGTATCAACAAGTCCGTCCTCGGAAAGGATAGGGGATACCTGAAGTGTGTAGCCGTAAAGGCGGTCCATGGTGAATTCGTAAAATTCCCAACCCACAAGAATGAAGCAGGAGAAGCAAAGTGCGAAAAGAGATGCAAGACCGGGGCTTAAGTGTCTGCTTCTGCCCTGAAATGCCACTGCAAAATCGTAAGCAAAATAGGAAGCCACTATGCCCGAAATGAAATGCTCGATGATGTCAACATATAAAAAGTTTGTTTTTGTGTTAAGCACATAGCCTATTACAACACCGAAGCAGATGAATATATTGAGCATAGTCTGTGCCTGATAGGTCACACGGGTGATAAAGGATTTTCCGCCGAAAAGCTGGAACATATCCCAAAGATGAGTAAATGCTATTGCAAAAAGTCCCATTAAAAACTGAGTTACGGAGTTGTGAAGAAGTCCCCAGACTCCGAAAATTATAAGTGATGCACGTACTGCCCACCATATTATCTGATGCGCCATGGGAATAGGCGTAATTTTATTGAGCTTTTTTTTCATTGCTTTTCTCTTTTCATTTCATGTAGTAGGGTCATTATATATAAATATGAATGTGTGGTGTACCATAGGTAATAATTGACCGAAAAAATGTAATAAAATATTTTGGGGACAAGTGAATCTTGAATAATTATGATTTTTATGCTATTATTTATGTGTTATCACAATGTCTTTACGGAGGAAAATATGTCAAAGCTTTCAAATTGCGATATGTGTATGAATTACGAATACGATGAGGATTACGATTGCTATCGCTGCTCGGTTGATCTTGATATGGATGAGGCGGAGCAGTTTATGACATATTCCTTTCGCAGCTGTCCGTATTACAGACCCGGTGATGAATATACTATTGTCAGAAAACAGAACTGACGGAGGAAATATATATGAAAACCGATGTTGTTATTGTAGGTGCAGGTCCTTCAGGTATCTTTACTGCTTTAGAGCTTTTAAGGCTGGGTAGTAAGAAAAAAATTGTCATTATCGAAAAGGGTAAGGCTATTGAAAACCGTCATTGTCCCAAGGTAAAAACAAAGCAGTGTGTTAACTGCAAGCCCAATTGTCACATCACAACAGGCTTTTCGGGTGCAGGTGCTTTTTCCGACGGAAAGCTTTCCTTAAGCTATGAGGTAGGCGGAGACCTGCCCACTCTTATCGGTGAAATGAATGCACAGGAGCTTATAAACTACACCGATTCAATTTATCTTGAATTCGGTGCGGATAAGGCTATTGAGGGCATAAATGCTTCGGAAGAGGTAAAGGAAATCAGAAAAAGAGCAATTCAGGCCGGTCTTAAGCTTGTTGACTGTCCCATAAGACATTTAGGCACGGAAAAGGCACAGGATCTGTACTATGCCATTGAGCAGTATCTTCTTAATAACGGTGTTGAAATTTTCTTTGATACCGAATGTCAGAGCCTGATTCTTGATAACGAAAACGGTGTGTGCAGGGGTGTAATTACATCCGGCAAGGGTGCGCCCGAGGAAATTTTTTCTGATTATACCATTATTGCCACAGGCAGACGCGGTGCCGACTGGCTTGAAAAGCTTTGTTCTGAGTATAATATTGCACATCAGCCCGGCACTGTTGATATCGGTGTGCGTGTCGAAGTAAGAAACGAGGTTATGGAAACCGTCAACAAGGCATTATATGAGTCAAAGCTTATCGGTTATCCCCGTCCCTTCAAAAACAAGGTTCGTACCTTCTGTCAGAATCCCGGAGGCTTTGTAAGTCAGGAAAATTATGACAATAACCTTGCGGTTGTAAACGGTCACTCATATAAGGAGCTGAAATCCGACAACACAAACCTTGCAATTTTATGCTCGCATAATTTCAGCACTCCCTTCAATCAGCCCATTGAATATGCGCAGAAGGTGGGTGAGCTTACAAATATGCTTGCAAACGGTCACATTCTTGTACAGCGCTTCGGTGATATCCTTGACGGTAAGCGCACATGGCCCAAGGAGCTTATGCAGTCAAACCTTAAGCCCTCGCTTCCCGATGCGGTTGCAGGTGATATCACTGCCGCTATGCCTTACCGCGCAATGACAAATATCATAAACTTTATTCAGGCTATGGATCATGTTGTTCCCGGCTTTGCTTCCTATGAAACCCTTCTTTATTCTCCCGAGCTGAAATTCTACTCGAACAGAATAAAAATGGATGAAAAGCTCAACACAAATGTCAAGGGACTTCACTGTCTCGGGGATTCATCAGGTTGGACAAGAGGTCTCATGATGGCATCCGTTATGGGTGTTTTAATGGGCAGAATCATAAGAGAAAAAGAAGAAAGTTAAAAAAGTTCAAAAAAATTAAAAATAGTGCTTGACAAGGAGAGTTATATCTGATATAATTCTCCTTGCGCTTGAGGGAATACCCCGGCGAGAAGTCGGTGTCTATAACATTGAGGTCCCACCCGTTCCCATCCCGAACACGGTAGTTAAGCTCAATCGTGCCGAAAATACTTGGCGGGCAGCCGCCCGGGAAGATAGGTCGTCGCCGGCACAAGCCCCTGATATCTACGGATATCAGGGGCTTGACTTTTTACTTCTTCACTTTTCACTCTTCACTTGAAATACGGAGTTTTTTATGAGCTTATATGATGAACTGAAAAATTACATACCCTTCAATTCACAGGAGGAAGCAGATAAGGAGCTTTTTCTTGAATTTCTCCGTGAAAATGAAAATGCATATTGCCGTGAAAACCTCTTCGGTCATGTTACTGCCTCGGCATGGATAGTAAACCGTGACAGAACAAGGGTGCTTTTCTGCTATCATAAGCTTTATGATTCATGGAGCTGGACAGGCGGTCATGCAGACGGGGAAACAGACATGCTGAAGGTTGCCATGAAGGAAGCAAGGGAGGAGACAGGAGCTTTCTGTGTGCCCGTGACAGGTGAAATATATTCTGTTGAAATTCTGCCTGTAAAGGGTCATATGAAAAAAGGAAAGTATGTACCGTCCCACACCCACTTCAATGTAACTTATCTTCTTGAAGCCGACGAAAACGACCGGCTTTCTGTCTGCGAGGAGGAAAACAGCGCCGTCTCCTGGCTTGATATTGAAAAAATTCCCGAAAAATCCACGGAAAAGTGGATGATTGAAAGAATATACGACAAATTAACCAAAAAACTGCACTCCGATTTTTAACACGGGGCGCAGTTTTTTTCTTGTATATACTTTTTATTTTTGTTATTATTGAAGTAATGTAAGGAGGTTTTTGCTTATGTTACATCATACCTTTAACCCCAGAGTGCTTAAAAATCTTATAAGACAGCTGGACGGCTATGTTTATGAAAATGTGATTTCAATTCCCGAATGGGAATCCTATACAGGTGTACATGTAAGACCTGCGGTGATTGAGCTTGACGATGCACCCAAGCATAAAATGTGTCTCGGCGACCGTTGGAGTGCTACTCTTGACACCACAAGATATTTTGAGACGGAGTTCATTGTTCCCGAAGAGCTTGCTGACAGAAAAATTTATCTCACAATTGATTTCGGCGGTGAGGCAATTGTCCGTATAAACGGCGAAATCATGGGTGCGGTAAGCTCCCGTGAGGCATCGGGCTGGGTGCACAGAACCGATATTCTCTTCCACAGACCCTTGCAAGCAGGGGAGAGGCTTTTTATTCAGGTAGAAAATGCCGTTGACTCGGGCGGGTATTTCAATCATGCCTTTCCCAATAAAACTCCCATTACATATACCCTCAATACTGCCGAGTTCCGCGTTGTAAATGAGGCGGCAGAGGATATCCGCTATGATATCAACTGTGCATGGGAGGTATATGAGGTAACAGAGGATGAATATGCAGGCAAGCGCATTTATAATGCTATTGACAATGCTATTCATAAGCTTGATTTTGATTTCGGTAAGGAGCGTTACTACGAAACAATTCCCGAAGCAAAGAAAACCCTGTGGGCAGAGCTTGCAAAAATAAATTATGCAACACCGGGTGAAGTAATTATCTGCGGTCACTCGCATCTTGATGTTGCGTGGCTGTGGACCGTAAAGGAAATTCACCGCAAGTGTGCAAGAACCTTCTCCAATAACGTGTCTCTTATGAAGACATATCCCGACTTCAAATTCACGCAGAGTCAGGCGGCTGTTTACAGCTATGTAAAAGAGCATTATCCCGAAATTTACGAGGATGTCAGAAAATTTGTAAAGAACGGTCAGTGGGAGATTACGGGCAACACATGGGTTGAAGCCGATACAAACCTTGCATCGGGCGAAAGCCTTATCCGTCAGCTTTTATACGGCAGAGAATTCTTTATGAAGGAATTCGGGGTATCCTCCGACATCTACTGGCTTCCCGACTGCTTCGGCTTTACCGCCGCACTTCCTCAGGTTATAAAGAAATCGGGAATGAAATATTTCCTTACTTCAAAGCTTCAGTATAACGATACAAACGAATTCCCCTTAAGTGTTTTCAAATGGCGTGCTCATTCGGGTGATGAGGTTGTGTCATACATGCAGAAGGTTCACTATGAGGGTGAGGCAGATGCAAATTACATAAAGAATACAAGAAAAACCAACCGTCAGAATGACCTTGTGGATGCTTCAATGGGCATGTTCGGTTATGGCGACGGTGGCGGCGGATGTACCTTTGATATGGTTGAAAAGGTGCGCCGCTTTCAGAAAATCCCCGGTCTTCCCAAGGTAAGAGTGGGACAGGCAAACGATTTCTTCAAAGAAATTGAAAAGGATAAGGATGCTCTTCCCGTGTGGGATGGTGAAATGTACTATGAAAATCACCGCGGTACATTCACAAGTCAGGCATTTGTAAAGAAAAATAACCGTAAGGGCGAATATATGCTGCGTAATGCAGAAATGCTCACTCTTATTGCAGGTATTTATGATAAGGAGCGTATAGAAAAGCTCTGGAAGCTTCTTCTTACAAATCAGTTCCACGATATTCTTCCGGGTACATCAATTGAAGAGGTTTTTGTGAATACAAGGGAAGAATATGAGCTTATGAACAAAGAGGGCAAGGAAATTACCGATACGGCTCTGAGGCTTCTTTCCGAAAAGGCGGCAACAGGTGCAGACAGCCTTGTTGTATGGAATATGCTTCCCTTTGCCGTTACAGGTCCCGTAAGGGCTGAAATTCCCTATAATAAGGGCAGTGTAAAGGATGCCGGCGGTAAGGTGATGGCAAGTAGCATAAAGGGAAATACTGTTGAATTTATTGCAGAAAATGTACCGCCTATGGGCTACAAGGTATTTACATTCTGTGAAAACGAAGAAAGCCTTGATTGTGTAAAGGCAGGAAAGGATTTCCTTGAAAATAAATATATCCGTGCCGAGTTTGACGAAAATGCAAGGCTTACCGCTCTTATAAACAAGGAAATCGGTACAAATATTCTTAAGGGTAAGGGTAATCTGCTTTCAGTTTCCCACGATAAGCCTATTCACGAAAGTGCATGGAATCTTGAAAATGACTACAAGATGAAGATGTGGTATCTCCATAAGGCAGATTCCGTTGAGCTTGTTGAGGTGTCTCCCGTCAAGGCAGTCATCCGCGCGGTTTATTCCTTCAACGAATCCCTAATCACACAGGATATTACTCTTACACCCGAAGCAAAGACTCTTATTTTTGACACAACTGTTGACTGGCACGAGAGAGAAAAGGTATTGAAGGCGGAATTCCCCCTTGATATCCGCTCAAGAATCTGCACCTGTGAAATTGCTCACGGTGCACTTGAAAGACCTACTTATGCCAATAATTCCTATGAAAAGGCTATGTTTGAGGTTTGCGCTCATAAGTGGGCAGACCTTTCACAGGGTGACCGCGGTATGTCAGTTATCAATGACTGTAAGTACGGCTATGATATTGACGGGGACACAATGAGAATTACTCTCATGCGTGCACCCATTCTTCCCGATGCTACTGCAGATAAGGGAATTTCCACCTTCCGCTACGGTGCCTATGTCCACGAAAACCGTTGGAATGATGCTGATACCGTTAAGGAGGCATTCAAGGAAAATATTCCGCTTACCGCTGTTTTTGTTGCGGACGGCAGTGGTGATAAGTGTGAATATTCATACATCACCGTATCCGATGACAGGGTGATGATAGATGCAATAAAGCCCGCACAGGACGGTGACGGAATTATTATCCGTGTATATGAAACCTCTGCGCACACAGGTGATGTTACACTTACTCTTCCCTGTGAAGGCTTTAAGGTTATTCAGTGTAATATGATGGAAACAAATGAAGGGGAGCATGAAGCCACAGGTAATTCCTTCAGCTTCAATATACATCCCTTTGAAGTAAAGACATTCAGGGTGAAAGTATGAAAAATAAAGTAAAAACTCCCGAGCAGCTCCGTAAGGCTGCTATAAGACGGGAAAAGGAAATTGCTCGCTGGGAAAAGGAAAAGGCCCGTCCCAAAAGAAATTACTATATCATTTATCTCATTTTTATTATCGCTCTTATCTATGCGGTTGATGAAATCGCCTCGCAGATAGGCACTCTTATGAAAACGGAAATTGCAAATGACCTTTTCAAAACAGGAAATTCCGCTTCTCTTCTTGATATTCTTTCAGGCCTTGCAGTACCCTTTCAGGCAGTAGGTCTTCTTTACAGACCCCTTGCTGACCGTTGGGGCAGAAAGCTGTTCCTTATTGTAAATACCTTCGGCATGAGTGCGGCTCTTCTTGTTATCTATCTTTCAGATAATATTCCGCTGTATTTCATAGGTGCCTGTATTGTTCAGTTTTTTATTCCTCACGATATGCATGTTGTGTATATCATGGAATCCTCTCCCGCAAAGCACAGAGCAAGAATTTATTCCTCAATAAAGTTCTTTGCAAACATTGCGGTTATGCTGGTGCCCTATCTTCGTGACAGGCTCATGGCAGATGTAAGTCAGTGGAGAAATGTATATTTTATTCCCGCAATTGTGGGTGTTGTGGTTTGCTTCATCGCACTTTTCTGTGCAAGAGAAACCGATGCATTCATTGAATCAAGGCTTACATATCTTCGCAAATCTCCCGAGGAGCTTGAAGCTGAGAAAAAGGCGGCAGATGCGGCAAGCAAGCAGGGCGGTCTTATTCCCGCACTTAAGTTTGCAATGAAGCATAAGCAGCTTCGCTGGCTTTATATTGTATCCTCTGTTGCAAATATCGGCTTTATTGCAAGTGTAAACTATCCCATTGTGCTTAATTACGGCTATGCTTCAAGCCTTTTCTCATCGGGTGCCGCGGCTTCGCTTGAAGAGGCTGTTGCAACAGTAGGTGTCACCACATACACAGAGGCTATCTTCCTTTATCCTCTGGGACTTGCGGTTGCACAGGTTATAATGGGCTTTATCTCCGACTGGAAGGGCAGAAAGGCTGCAGCAGTCACAACCGCCTTTAACTGTGTGCTTTCCTATGTGCTTTTCTCTGCCGCTGCATACTGCAACTGGCATCCCTACATCGCAGGCTTCTTCTGCGGTGCGGCAATAGGCAGCTACTATTCCACAAATGATGTAATTATAATGATGATAGGTGAATCCTCACCTACAAATCTTCGTTCCTCGGCAATGTCCGCGCAGTATATTGTAACGGCTGTGGGCTTTGTACTTTCCTTTGCACTCAGTATGCCCTTCACTCTTACAATCGGTAATACCGCCATGGCGGCATGCTGCTTCGCACTTTTAGTGCCGGGCTTTACCGCTGCTCTTATGCTTCTCATAAAGAAAACCCACGACACAACGGGTATCAACATGGATACTGTTACGGGAGCAGAATGGGACTAAATTTTCCCGCAGGAAAAATTTGAAGTAAAAAGTAAAAGTGAATAGTGAAAAAGTATAAAAAAGAGGCTCTGACCGGTTGGTCAGAGCCTTTCTTTTGTGTGTTATTTTCTTTCTGCGGAGTAGTTTACGGGGATTTTTCTTAAGAGGTTGTGGTCATAAATAGGTGTCCACTGGTCGCCCGTTTCAACTGTCTCCTTGAATTCTTCCTTGCTGAGTGCAATGTTAAGCTCGGGAATACCCTTGATTTCTCCGCCTTCCTCATAGCAGCTTTCCCAGAAAGCATGATGACCTATGAACTTAACTGATGAGGGGATATAAACATAGTTCATGTTCTTGTTATAGCTGAATGCATCTGTACCGATATATTCAAGCCCCTCGGGGAAGGAAAGATATGTTTCAAGTCCTTCAGCTGCCTCGTATGAGGTATCCTCAACTGCAGTTTCCGTAACGTATGTGTAGAAATCCTTCATGTTGGGCATTTCAAAGAAGCCGAGATTTTCAACCCTTTTGAGACCCTCGGGAAGATATACGGTAGCAAGGCTTGAATAGTTGAAGCAGAGCTCGCCTACCGTTTCAACCGTTGAGGGAATAACGTAGGTCATAACCTTTTTGTAATATTCCTCATAAATGGGAGCGTAGTCTTCAGCGGAAATGATTTCCTTGCCGGAGGCATCTGTGGGAGTCCACTGCCACATTTCCTGGGGATAGTCGTATTTTTCTCTTAAATACTGGTCTCTGTCACAGGGATAGCAGACGACAGTCTTCTTGTCCTTTGTGTAAAGAACACCGTCAATATCGCAGTAGTTGGGGTTATTTTTGTCAACTATAATTCTCTGTAAAGCCCAGCAGGAATAGAAAGCCTTGCCGTCAATTTCAAGAACATTTTCACCGATATAAATGGTCTTTACATAGCTGTCACCGTTGAGGGTATAAGCCTTGATTGATGTGACGGGCTTTGTTTCATCGTATGTGATTACGTATGAGGGATTATACCTTGCTGCCTCCTCGGCTGCCAACTGCTGCTGCTTAAGAAGATATTTCTGATATGAAATAAATTCTTTCTCAGTTGCTACAGGTATTGCGGGAAGCTCATCGGGGGCGTCCTCGACAGTCACGTAAACCTTGTTGTTTTCTGCATCCTGAGTGTATTCGATATCGGATACCCAGTTGATTGTCAATTCATCAATATAGCCCGGATTAGAGAATTTTGTGAACTGATAATTTCCGTCGGAAATTTCCGCAAAGGTAAAGGTATCGGTTGTGAGTATATACAGTGAGAAATACATTGAAAGGCCGATTGAAACAAGAATTACCGCAATGAAGATTATTTTCTTCAGTGTGTAGTTGCTATAGGGCTTGTTGATATGAGGTGCTGCAAGACCGTCAATCTGATAGGTATATATTTCGTCCTCAGGGATTTCAATAATGGTAGCATCCGTGAGAGCATTGTTCATTTTCTTTTCTTTTTTACTCATGTCGGCACCTCCTTAACCCTTATAGCCGCCGGAAATCTTTTCGCCTGCTTCAAGAGCCTTCTTTTCGGTGACTTCAGCGCGGCGCTTAAGCACCTGCATAACCTTATTCTGCTTGTTTGCATCATAGTCCCAGAAAATATAGGGAATCGTCATAAGGAAGAAGCCTACAACGTCAATCATAAGCGGGACTACAACAATTTTAAGTCTTGCCTCGTCAAGGAACAGAATGTCCCAGTTACTGTTGAAGCCGTATGCAAGAAGCATAAGGGGAATG
Source organism: Acutalibacteraceae bacterium (assembly GCA_045638965.1). Taxonomy (GTDB): domain Bacteria; phylum Bacillota; class Clostridia; order Oscillospirales; family Acutalibacteraceae; genus RUG806. Next base: position 14,112 of record JAZUCC010000020.1, read on the forward strand.
ATAAGTCCCACAAAGGATGTTATGGGGCCTGTAAACCAACCGAAAATTCCGGAGAAGCTTTCAAGTCTTTCACCTGAAAGATACATCTGGTAGTCATTGATTTTAACGTTCATATCGTGACCGGCAGAGGTGGGAACGGTCTTTGTCATTTCCATAAGGAACATAACAACGATGCAGAGTGTTCCGCAAAGCACAAGGTTGTCACCGCAGAACCAGATTGCAAGAACAAGTCCCAAATTACCGAATGCACGGGTCAGCTGATAGAATATCATAATCTGCTTATATGAGAATCTCTTGAGGAAGTAAGGGGTAAGAAGATCCGGGGGAGTGCCTGCGAAGGATACAAGAAGTGTGAGAATTGAGTAGGGAAGACCTGCAAGACGGAAGGTATAAAGATAGAGAATGCTTGTAAAGGCAAGCATACCGTTTCCGAGAGAGTCAATAAGACCTACCATTGTGTTTATCCAGCGGTATTTGTTATGTAAAACACCGAACATGCCGTCCCAGAATCTGATGTTTATCTTCTTTTCAAGAGGCGGCTGCGGTATTCTTTCCTTGATAGTATTTGCACCTATCATGGTAAGCACGGCACAGGCAATGAAGGTGCCGGGAATAACCCAACGGAAGAAGTTTATGTCAGCCCAGCCGTCCTTGAGTGTACCTACAAGGGCGGGGATGATAATTGTCATAATTGTCTGTAAGAAATGTGAAAGCTTTACGGGATATGTTCTTACAAGAATTCTTTCTGTGGGGTCGGGAGAAATGCTCTGTGTTGTGGTTTCAAGCACGTTACCGAAGCCGAATACACCGTAAATCGCAAAAAGAAGGTTTGCGGCCCATACACGGGTGGAAACATCAGCGATTTCATAAAGGGGAAGCCAGCCGATAAGGATAACCACAATGCACTTGGGGATTACGTCGGAATAAAGTGAATACTTGTATCTGCCGAATTTGGGAATAAGCTTTTTTCTCCAGAAAATATTTCTAGCCCCTACCCAGCCCGAATAAAGGAAATGTGTACCGAAGACCTTGAAGCAGGCGGTGGCACTCATGCCCTCAAGGGAGTTGAGGTAAATGATAAACCTTGAGTTGGGATCGAAAAGAGTGGAATAATCAAAGAATATGCACGACAGACCGAAGGCTATCATTGCCACATAAACCGTGTATAGCTTCTTTTCCGTTTTGCCCGGTAAGAATCCCAGATTATCACAGACAAACCACCATATAAGCGCTGTTACATAACCCAGCGGCATATTGATGATGCTTATAATTGAGAATGTGAGATAAGGCAGCTTATAATGATGCATTATAAGGAAGCAGCCTGTTGCGAAATAGATATACTCCAGCACCTTTGATGCCGTGTAGTTTGCGCCTACCGAAAAGAATATGTTGAGATATTCCTTATAGGGAACATATTTTCCCTCGGCAGGAGTTTTCCAGTGTGTTTTTACTTCAGTAAAGAATTTCTGAAAGGATTCTTTATTTACTTTAGCCATAACACCGCTCCTTTACTATAATTATAATTATTTTATCATAATAAGGGATGTTTTACAACATATCAATATGTATAATTCGACACGGGAAAATTGGCAAAAAACACAAAAATAAGGACTGTAAAATTTTACAGTCCCTGAAAAATTATGATACAAGCTTGGTTTTCATAAGATTTGTTTTCTTGTAGTAAATGAATGTGAGTACGGAGCAGAGAATCCAGCCTGCGGGATATGCCATGGCAATGGGAATAATTTCATTTGAAATGAAGTTTGCCATAATGAAAAGGTAGCACTGTCTGAAAACAACGAAGGAGCTTATCATAAGTATCATAGGCACCTTGCTGTTACCCGCACCGCGCAGAGCTGCCGAATAAATCTGATTCATGCAGCAGGTTACATAAAACGGTGACATCCACCTTAAAAGAAGCGTTGAATAGGTAAGCACCTCGGGCTTGTCGTTGAAGAATGCGCCTGCCTGCGGTGCAAATACAACAAGGGGTATCATAATAACCACCGTACAGATAAGTGACATGTTGTATGCCACACGGACACCTTTTTTTGCTCTGTCGGGGTTACCCTTGCCGAGATTCTGTCCTACAAAGGTAGTGGCGGCAATTGCAACCGATTGCATGGGAAGGAACATGAACTGATCAAGCTTTGTGTATGTTGTCCAGCCCGACATGCAGTCCTCTCCGAAGAAGTTTATGTAAGACTGCACGAAAACATTTGAAAATGCGGTTATTGCAAGCTGAATTGCGGCGGGGGTGCCGACCTTAAGAATCAGCTTCAGCTGCTCCGGGTAAATTTTTATTTCCTTTACTATAACCCTTATGCAGCTGTCAGAGGTAAGAAGTGTGAATACAACAAGCGCTGCTGAAATGCCTTGTGCTATAACAGTTGCAAGTGCAACACCCTCAACGCCCATTTTGAAAACAAGCACAAAAACAAGGTCAAGCACCGTGTTTATTGCCGCTGAAGCACAAAGGAAAATGAAGGGGCGCCGTGAATCGCCCACGGCACGCAGCATGCCCGAGCCCATGTTATATATAAGAAGTCCCGTGACACCTGCAAAATATATTGTCAGATATTTCTTTGCCTCGGGGAAAACGGAATCGGGGATATTCATAGCATGAAGCATAAGGGGAGAAAAAAGTATTCCCACTATGGTGAAAATCACTGACAGAATCAGTGTTATTGACATACAGGTGTGAACGGTTTCATGAACCTTGTCGAAGCGCTTTGCTCCGTAGTACTGGGAAATGACAACACCTGCGCCGCTTGAAAGTCCCATGAAGGTGCCTATAAGCACATTGACAATAGGACCTACCGAGCCTACAGCGGAATAGGCTTCATTGCTTACGAAATTGCCTACAACCCATGTGTCAACAGTATTATAAAGTTGTTGAAAGACATTTCCTACGAGCAAAGGGATGGAGAACATTATAAGATGTCTTATAATGCTTCCCTCGGTCATGTCGGTATCTTTTCTTTTTGTCTGTTTCAGTATCTTTGTCATAAGGCTATGTGTTTTTTAATGAAATTGTAAACATTGGTCCAGTAAAGCTTCGGCTCTTTTGAAACAGATTCTGCATGAGCCGCACTCTTTACCGTAAAGAAATCCTTTTCGGCGCTGCATGCGGTATATACCTCATTCATCATATGGAAGGGTACAAAATCATCAGACTCGCCGTGTACAAAAAGTGTGGGGGTTACGGATTTCTTCACTGCTTCAACGGGTGCGCATTTTGTGAAATTGAAATTACCTCTTATCTTCTCGGAATAGAAGCTGAGAATGGGAAGCATGGGAAGCATAACGGGGGAAATTTCTGTTTTTGTAACATGGCGGTATTCGTCAATTACTCTTGTAAAGCCGCAGTCGGAAATTGCACACTTTACATTAAGAGGTAAAAGCTCGCCTGTGACAAGCATTGTTGTTGCCGCACCCATGCTTTCACCGTGAAGCACAATTTCGGCATCGGGATACATTTCAACAATGTACTGAATAGCATCAAGACCTATGAATTTATCATGATAGCCCATTGAGCAGTAACGGTTTTCGTCGTTTCCGTGACCTCTCATTGATGGAAGAATACAGTTGAAGCCCATTTTTGTATAAGCACAGGCATAATGATACATTCCCTCGGGGGCAGATGTGAAGCCGTGGAAAATTACAGCCCATCTTTCAGGATGACCGTTATTGATAAGCTTCATGTGCCGGGTCTGTCCCTTTTTGTTGGTGATGTAAATATCTTCAGCCTTTACACTGCTTACGAATTTTTCAACCTCGGCAGAAAAGCGCTCGGCAGAGGTTTCTTCTGCGACCGCGGACTCGGGTGCGGGCTGCTCGGGTTCTGCTGCCATTTTTTCACCGATTTTTGCCGCAAGGCGGATGTTGAGCATGCATTCATAGCATACTGTACAGAATGTTCCTAAAAGGGCAGCTGTGCCAGCGGCAGTACCTACAAGAGCTTTAGTTGATTTTTTCATGTTCTGAAGCCTCACTTTGAACAGATTTTTTATAAGCTTATTTCATTGTAAGAGAAATTCTCTTTTTCTGAACATCTACCGAAAGAACCTTTACCTTTACAATGTCGCCTACCTTAAGCACCTCTGAAGGATGCTTGATATAGCGGCTTGTAATCTGTGAAATGTGGACAAGACCGTCCTGATGAACACCGATATCAACAAAAACACCGAAGTCGATAACATTTCTTACGGTGCCCTGAAGCTCCATGCCCTCCTTAAGGTCCTCCATTGAAAGAATGTCGGAGCGCAGCATGGGCGCGGGAAGTGCATCACGGATATCACGACCGGGCTTTTTAAGCTCTTCGGCAATGTCGGTGATTGTGGGAATGCCCACACCGATTTCCTCGGCAGCCTTTACCTTGCCGTAGGCTTCAAGCTTTTCTTCAATGTCGCTGATGCCGTCCTTTGAAATTTTCTTACTGTCAATTCCGAGAATTTCCAGAAGCTTTTTTGCGGCATCGTAGGATTCGGGATGAACAGCAGTATTATCAAGTGTTTCCTTTCCTCCGGGGATACGAAGGAAGCCTGCACACTGCTCATAAGCCTTGGGACCCAGCCCCTTGACCTTTTTAAGTCCTGCACGTGAGGTGAATGCACCGTTTTCGTCACGGTATGCCACAATATTTTTTGCGGTTGCGGCTGTGATGCCTGCAACATATTTAAGAAGAGAGGGAGATGCCGTATTGAGGTCAACACCAACGGAGTTTACGCAGTCCTCAACAACACCCGTAAGGGATTCCTCAAGTCTTGCCTGGGGAAGGTCGTGCTGATACTGACCTACACCTATGGATTTTGGGTCAATCTTAACAAGCTCTGAAAGGGGATCCTGCAGTCTTCTTGCAATTGAAACAGCAGAACGCAGCGATACATCAAATTCGGGGAATTCCTGTGCGCCGAGCTTTGAAGCGGAGTAAACAGATGCGCCTGCTTCATTTACAACCATGTAGCTGACTGCTCCCGAATACTGCTTTATTGTTTCGGCTACGAAAATTTCTGCTTCCTTTGAAGCGGTGCCGTTACCGATTGAAATACAGCTTACTCCGAACTTTCTGATAAGTGTGTGAACCTTTTCAGCGGCTTCCTCCTTTTTGTTCTGGGGAGGAGTGGGGTAAATAACACCGGTGGAAAGCACCTTGCCGTTTTCATCAACAACTGCAATTTTACAGCCGGTTCTGTAAGCAGGGTCAACTGCAAGTACTCTCTTATTCTTAATGGGAGGCTGCATGAGAAGGGGCTTTAAGTTCTGTCCGAACATTTTTATAGCCTGCTCGTCAGCCTTTTCTGTAAGCATATTTCTGATTTCTCTTTCAACAGAGGGAAAAACAAGTCTTTCCCAGCTGTCAAGGGCAGCTTCCTTTACAAACTGTGTGGTGATGCTGCCTGTCTTTACGAAATAGCGGTAGAAAATACCCATAGCGGCAAAGCTTTCTGTTTCAAGTGAAACCTTGAGGAAATCCTCATTTTCTCCGCGGTTGATTGCAAGAATTCTGTGGGAGGGGATTTTTGAAACAGCCTCGGAATAGTCATAGTACATTGAGTATACGCTGTCCTCTTCAGTTTTTGCCTTTGTGCGGATAATACCCTTTGCGGTGATAAGCTCCTTGAGGTCGTGGCGTATTTCTGCGGAGTCGGACATGATTTCTGCAATAATATCGTTAGCACCCTGTAATGCCGCTGCAATATCGGGTACATCCTTTTCTTCACTTACGAAGGGGGCTGCCATTTCTTCGATAGTACCCTCGGTTCTTTCCTGTGCTAAAATTTCAAGAGCAAGGGGCTCAAGTCCCTTTTCCTTTGCTATTGTGGCTCTTGTTCTTCTCTTCTGCTTATAGGGACGGTAAAGGTCCTCAAGCACTGCAAGGGTTTCTGCTGCAAGTATATCCGCACGAAGCTCCTCGGTCATTTTACCTAAGCTTTCAATGTGAGCTATATAATCTTCCTTTTTCTTTTCGAGGTTGCGCAGATACTGTAATCTGTCGGCAATTTCACGAAGCAGCTGGTCGTCACAGCTACCGTGCATTTCCTTACGGTAACGGGCAATAAAGGGGATTGTGTTGCCGTCGTCAATAAGTGAAATTATATTTCCCATGTGGTCGGGCTTTACGGGAAATTCCTTGCAAAGTTTTTCTCTGATGTCCATAAAAGTCTCCTGTTTATACTAATGCTTTGTAAATGTCGCTTTTTTTGCAGCCGCTTTCCTTTGCGGCCTTTTTTGCAGCCTCGTTTATGCTGAAGCCCTCTTCAATATAGCTTCTTGCAAGCTCAACGGGGTCAATTTTTTCCTTTTCGGATTCAAGCTGTGCTTCCGATTTTGCTTCAATTATAATTACATATTCGCCCTTCGGTCTGTTCTCGTCATATTTTCCGTCAAGCTCGGAAAGCATGCCGAATTCAATGCTTTCGTGAATTTTTGTAAGCTCCTTTACAAGGGCTACCTTTCTGTCGCCGAGGGTTACATAAAGGTCGTGAAGTGTTGCCGCGAGCTTGTGGGGTGCTTCATAGAATACCATGGTTTTTCTTTCGGTTTTTAGCTCCTCAAGATGCTCGCGTCTTTTGGGCTTGTTGAGTGTCAGAAAGCCCTCAAAGGTAAAGCGGGAAACCTCAAGCCCCGAAAGGGCAAGGGCAGTGATTATTGCGCTGGGACCGGGAACCGTATTTACCTTTATTCCGCTTTCATGGCAAAGTCGAACAAGGTCCTGACCGGGGTCGGAAATTGCGGGCATGCCGGCATCCGTCACAAGTGCACAGCTTTCGCCTGAAAGGATTCTTTCAACAATCGAAGGACCTCTTTCGGCTCTGTTGTGCTCATGGTATGCTACCAGCTTGTTTTTTATGTCAAAGTAGTTGAGCAGCTTTATTGAAACTCTTGTATCCTCTGCGGCAATAAAATCCACCGTGCGCAGAGTTTCAACGGCTCTGGGGGAAAGGTCACCTAAATTTCCGATAGGTGTTCCCACTACATACAATTCTCCAGCCATATTATTTCTCCCTTATACTGCTGATGTAATCACAGTTGAAGGTGGTAAGCTTACCTTTTTTATCTTCAACGGTTATCCAGCTTTCTGAAACCTCGATAACCTTTCCGACAACACCGGCAATGTAGCCGTTGGCCTGTACAATACATTCTTTTCCTATATATTTTGAAAGTATGGAATTGTCCATTGCTTTACATTCCTTTCTTCTTTTTCGTATCCTCATCAGCTGCAACTGCAGATTGTTTCTTTTTATTGCGGCAAGAGCCACTATGATAATAAAAAAGGCAGGGAAAAATGACTCCATAATGTTAATTCTTTTTATAGCTTCCGATAATTTTCAACATTTCTTCAGACGGGCTTCCGTCGGGATTTTCTATGTGAAGCTCTTTTTCAACAATAAGCCCCGGATTTCTGCCCTTCTTGCCTTCAAGCAGGAAAAGCCACGGTGCTTTACCGTCGCGCTGGGCGACAAAGCGCAGGCGCTTGGGCTCGATTTTTGCCTGTCTCATTCCCATCATTGCTTCGGTAAGTCTTTCGGGACGCAGGCAGATGCACATTCTTCCGCCGAATTTCAGCAGACGGGAAGCCGACATGAATACATCAGTCAGCTCAAGGCTTGTTTCATGGCGGGCAATTTTATCCGCATCCGAGCAGCTTTGTATTCCGTGTCCCTCGGCAGTATATGGCGGATTCATTGAAACAAGGTCAAAGGTGCCCTCTTCAATTTTACCCTTAAGCTCTCTTAAATCGGAATGGTAAAGGGTAAACCTGTCCTCAATCTTATTTATTTCGATGCTTCTTCTTACCTGGTCGCAGGCAAGGGGCTGAATTTCCACTCCATGCACATGCCTGACACCCTCGCGAAGCCAGTAAAAGGGTATAATTCCGCAGCCTGTACCGAAATCGCATACCTTATTTCTGCTTTTAGGTGCACAAAAGGCAGCCAGAAGCAGTGCATCCGTGCCGAAGGTGTGGCTGTCGGATACTATAAGCTGCAGGCTGCCGTCTATATATTCAATATGCTCTGTGTCTTTTAACTGTGACATTTTAGATTCTGTTTCTCTTGAGTGCAAGAACAACAATAATAACACCGATGCCTGAACCTACAAGCAGAAGAACACCGATTGCGGTTTTGAGAGGGTTTGTGTCGTCTGTGAGGTTAATGTCATCCTCAACAACAGGCTGGAAAACAGTGGTTGTAAATGCTTCTGTGTAAATCTGCTCGGGAGGAATGAACTGGAATGTTGTTGTTTCGGGCAGTGTTGTAGGCTGTGTTGTGGGAACGGTGTAGGAGGGATAGGTTGTGGGAACATAAACGGGAGCTGCTGTTGTAGGCTCTTCCGTTGTGGTTTCCTCTGTGGTTTCCTCTTCCGTTGTGGTTTCTGCGGGTGCAGTAGTCTTGATTTCTGTCATGCCACCGAGATATCCTGAAAGCTCATTGAGAATGTCCGAGACGTCAAAGCCCAGAATGCTGAAAATGCCTGGAAGACCGCTGCTTGTAATCTTATCAATTGCATCCTGAATGCTTTCGGGATCGGAAAGATCAATACCGAAATAGCTGAAAATTGAATTGATGTTGTCAGGGTCAACAAGGTCTTCAGCGGATGCGGTTGATGCAAGGGGCATAACAAGCACAGCGCACATGAGAACAGACAGAATAATTTTTTTGAAAGTTTTCATAGAATCACCAAAAAATAATAAAATAATACAAAAAATATAATAACAAGATTTTTGTCAATTGTCAATTGTTATTATTTGCATACAGAATATTAATCTTCATCAGCCTGCTTTGGTCTGCCTGTAAGAAACCTTGTTACTCCAATGCCTGTCAGAAGACCGATTGCAAAGATTGTAATTGTTGATGCGATTACGAAAATTGTTGTTTTGGGAATTTGAGATTCGTCGGCAGCGTTATTTTCTGCTGCATCGGATTCATTTTCCGTTGTTGCCGGTTCTGCTGTTTCCGCTTCAGTGGTTGCTTCTGTTGTTTCCTGGATATCTTCCGATTCGGTTTTGCTGTTATCAACGGGCTTTTGTGTAACAGGAATATATACAGGCTTCTCTATGATGACAGTTTCAGGTTCAGGTTCTTCGGTTGTTTCCTCTTCGGTTGTTACCTCTTCGGTTGTGGTTTCTGCGGATGCAGTGGTTTGGATTTCCGGCATAGCACCGAGATATCCTGAAAGCTCATTGAGGATGTCGGAGGTATCAAAACCTAAAATGCCGAAAACACCTGAAAGACCACCGTTTTTAATCTCATCAATTGCACGCTGAATGCTTTCGGGATCGTTCGTATCAATGTTGAAATAGTTGAGTATTGATTCAACATTTTCGGGATCAACAGTGTCTGTAGCTGAAGCGGTTGAGGCAAAAGGTATCAGAAGTACTGTACACATAAGAGCTGACAGAATGATTTTTTTGAGAACCTTCATAATTTTTTTGCTCCTAAAAGTGATGTTGCGATACAAAAATATATTATCTGGAATTTGTCAATTGTTATTATTTCACAATGTGATTCAGCCAATATGCCACATGGCTTGCAAAGCCGTGGCAGCAGGATGCATAGTCTGTCATGTTTTCCCATATTGTGCCTGTTTTTTCGGCCATGGGCAGGAAGAAGCTTTCAATTTCTTCAAGCACCTTGTCATACTGTCCGTCCTCAAAGAGGATGAAAAGACGAAGGTAATTTCCTATGAATGCGTTTGAAACGGGTACATCGGGATATGTTGTTTCAGGGTCACGGTGAGGCCCGAAAACAGTAAACATTTTTTCGTAAAGCTCGGGGTGAGTTTTCTTTGTTGCAGTACCTGTGAAGAAGGCATAATACTGACAGGTTTCTGTGTGATTCTTTGTTCTTCTTGCGCAGCCGTTTGCGGTAAGCTTTGCATTGTCGCAGAAAAATTCACCGTCGAATGACTTTTTTCTGATGGTTTCACGAAGCCTGTCTGCCTTCTCGTGAAGAGCGGTGTCGCCGTAAAGCTCGGCAACGGTGTCAAGCACCTTTGAATAAAGCATATTTGAGGGGTAGTTTATATCCCGCACAAAGTCATTTGCCTTTGACCATTCAACAAAAATCCATCCGTCGATATTCTGCAGGAGACCGTCCTTGTTTTCATATTTCTTTGTGAATTCAAGAAGCCCGTAAACTCTCTTTTTTGCCTCATCAACAAGAGCACGGTCGCCTGAGCGCTCAAGATATCCCTTGAGCTGAAGCACAAACCAGAATGCCCAGTTGTGGATATATGAGCCGTCATAGTGGTCACCGGGGTAGCACATGGGGAGCATGCCCTCGGGAATATGAGCGAATTTTTCGGGGAGAAGGAAGTTTTCAAGGAAGTTATGCTCAACAAAGCTTTCTCCTGTAAGCTCCTTTTCAACACGGGCGGTAAAGAAGCTGTCACAGAGCCAGCCGGCGCGCTCTCTTGAGGGACAGTCCATGAAAATATCGGTTGAATTCTGTCGGAAGGTTTCAATTGCGGCATCGTAAATCTTCTGAAGATTTTCGGTGGGCATTTTTTTCTTGTTTACGACAAGTGTTTCGGGGTAGCATTCCTCATAAAGTGAAACATTTGTAACGAGTGTGGGCGCATACATTGAAACAATCTGTATATAACGGAAGGTGTAGGGCTCAAAGGAGACAATATCATAGGTTCTGCCGCCCTGAATTGCCCATTTGACAACATTCTGACAGGCATCCTTACCCGGGTCGGGGCATTTTCCGTCGGGAAGAATTTCATTGAATACCGCATAAATTACGGTATCATGCTCTGCAGTAAGAGAAAGACGGATGTAGCCTGTGTTATTTCTGCCCATGTCATAAATGCAGCAGCAGTTTATACCCAGCGACACGCTTTCCATGCCGTAGCCGCCGTCCTCCATAATCTGTGTCTTATATGCATAAAGCTCGTTTGCGGGTGAAGCATCAAGCTCCTTTTCCTTGAAACCCTTGAGCTTGTCGTCTGTACCTGTAAGGCTTCTGTCCCTGAAATAGCGTCTGTCCTTGTCGGGAATAAGAATTCCCTTTGATACGATTTCCTTTACCTTTCTTTCGGTGTAAAGGCAATAGGGGACATTTCTTTCAAGAAAACGCTTGCTTCCGGTCTTTTCAAGAACAACGGGTGTGAGCTGTGTGTCGGGGTCGGTCATGAAAAGGTCGAAGTATGCATCGAGTATATAGCACTCGGTAAATGGGCGTTGGAATGAGTAGCGGGGAGTTTTCTGCAGCCTTGAAGCATATCTTGCAGACTGGAATTCCTTGCTGCCCGTTGCGAATAAAATTTCACCCTTGCGCTCAATTTCTGCGCAGATGAATGAGGGCATATCAAGAAGATAGAAGCTGTTTATATTGTAGCCTGCGGCAATAATTGAAATTACGGTTTTTTCTGCACAAAGCTCCTTGTCTATAACATATTCACTTACTCTGTAAAAGCCGTGACCTGCTCTTGCGGGACCTGCGGCATAAAATACACCGTCAACAAAAATCTGATATCTTGCATGCGATGCAATGCGGAGTGTGAGCGGCTCATTTCCCTCGATAACCGCACGGAAAATAAGAGAATGATTTCTGGTAAGCTCCTCACCCTTTTCCCATACGGGGACTGCCTGTGTGAAGCTGTATTCCTTTGATATACCTTGAACTGACATTATTCTTCCTCCAGTAATGCTCTGAATGATTTCATGAAGGCAACATCCTCGTGAGAGGTTCTTTTTGAGGGGCCCCTCGTGCGCTGTCCCGACAGGCGTGCCTTATGATTTATGTATCTCGAAAACAACAAAGTTTCGATATTTGATTCAGTAAAAATAAGACCGTTCTGATTGATTGCCTTTGCCTTTTTGCCCAATGCCATTGCGGCAAGACCGTAGTCCTGCGTAACCACAACATCGCCTGCTTTTACAATATTCGCAATTCTTATATCCGCCGAATCTGCTCCGCGGTCAACGGTGATTATTTCAACATCGTCAAAGCTGAAATAATGCGCATTGTCACATACAAGCGTGCAGGGAAGCTTATGGTATTTTGCAATATCCAGCGCAATTTCAAGCACGGGACATGCATCTGCATCAATAATAACTCTCATATATTTACCACCTTCCTTATTTTATCTTAAAGTTCTTGTAAATGCAAGAAAAATTGCAATCAGTGTGTATAGAATGCGGGCGGCTCCTCACGCACACGGTTAGCAGTCTGAAGAATGCTATCGGTGAGAACAACTGACCTTATTATGCTTTCCTTCCCGTATTTGTCCCTTATTTTATCTACCGTCAGCTCAAGTCTTTCTCTTTTCTGCTCCTTTTCCTCGTCACGGAAAAGAGTTGTCTGCAGCGGGGATGATGCGGGAATCAGGTCAATTGCCCGTATGCCGATGCTTCTTAAGGGGTACATTGAATGAAGACGCAGAAGCTCAAGCCCCTCCTTGCAGATGTCTGCGGAAAGGCTTGTGGGAAACTGCAGCTTTTTCTGTCTTTCCAATGTAAGAAGATCGCTTCCCCGCAGATGAAGCTGTACTCCTGTGCATAAAAGTGAATGACTGCGCAGTCTTTTTGCAACACTTTCTGAGAGGATGTAAAGTAAAATTTTTGCGTCCTCAAAATTTTCAAGGTCTCTCGGAGGGGTAGTGGAGTTGCCTATGCTTTTTATGGGCAATGCCTCGCTTATCTGCCTGACGGGTGAGGTATCCATTCCCATTGCATAAATATACAGTCTTTCTCCGTTTTTACCGAATGTCTGCATGAGCCTTTCTCTGCCGCAGGCTGCTGCATCGCCTATGGTGTAAATGCACCGTCGGTTAAGCTCCCTGACTGTTGAGGGGCCCACGAAAAGCAGGTCGCCCACGGGAGCGGGCCATACAATATCCCTGAAATTTTCGGGGGTGATAACAGTTACTGCATCGGGCTTTTTATAGTCACTGCCGAATTTCGCAAACACCTTGTTGTAGGAAACTCCTATGGAAACGGTAAGCCCCAGCTCGGATTTTATCCGTCTTCTTATCTCCTCCGCAATTGTCCTGCCCGAACCGAAAAGTGCCGTGCTTCCCGTAACATCAAGCCATGCCTCATCGGGGCCGAAGGCTTCAACGAGGTCGGTGTATTCAAGGTAGATTTCCCGCGCCATATTGCAGTATTTCTGATAAAGCGGGAAATTCGGCGGTACTATTTTTATTGAGGGGCATTTTTTCTGTGCCTGCCACAGCGGCTCACCCGTTTTTACTCCGTATTTCTTTGCAAGCTCATTCTTTGCAAGAATTATTCCGTGTCTTTTTTCGGGGTCACCGCCTACTGCAAGGGGTATTTTTTTGTATTCGGGGTGAAAGACAGACTCTATTGAGGCATAGCAGTTGTTAAGGTCAGAATGTAAAATTATACGCATGATATACATCTCCGATGAATATAGGCGAACAAATGTTCGGTATTTTTCAGCTGTATTATACCAAACAAATGTTCGGTTGTAAACAGGGAATTTTTGAAAATTTCTTTAAAAGTACCGTAAAAGGGACAGGTGTCGGCTATCAGAATGACATATAATATATTATTATATGTAAATTTTTCTTGATTTTTATAAATATGGGGTATATACTATTAAAGAATAAAAAGGGGGAGTGGTGAAGAATGACAAAAAAGGAAATTGCACGAAGGGCAACAGAAGAGCTGAAAAAGCTTTATCCGGAAGCCACCTGCTCGCTTGAAGCGGCCGATCCGTTTCAGCTTCTTGTGGCAACAAGGCTTTCGGCACAATGCACCGATGCAAGGGTCAATCTTGTAACTCCTGCACTGTTTGCGGCGTATCCTTCAATTGAAGCCTTCGCACAGGCTGATGAGAAGGATATTGAGGAAATAATTCACTCCTGCGGATTTTTCAGGCAGAAAGCAAAGGATATTGTAGGCATGGCACAGGGTGTGCTTACCCGCTACGGCGGCACGGTGCCCGATACAATAGAGGGGCTTACAACTCTTCCGGGTGTAGGAAGAAAAACCGCCAATCTTATAGTCGGTGATGTATATGGCAAGCCTGCAGTGGTTGCAGACACTCACCTTATAAGAATTTCAAACAGGCTGGGGCTTGTTGAAACAAAGGATCCGCTTAAGGTTGAGCTGGCACTGAAAAAGCTTTTAGAGCCTGAAGAGAGCAACGATTTCTGCCACCGTGCTGTGCTTCACGGAAGAGCACTGTGCGATGCAAGGCGACCGCTGTGCAGCGACTGTCCCCTGAATACATTCTGTAAACACTACAAAGAACAATAACATACATACCGTTTTATACGGCAGATGAAAGGAAGAAGTAAATGTCATTACTCAAGAAAATTTTCGGTGACTATTCCGCAAGAGAGGTCAAGAAAATCCGTGTTATAGCTGACAGGGTTCTCTCGCTTGACGAGGAATATTCAGCACTTACCGATGAGCAGCTCAAGGCAAAAACACCTTATTTTAAGGAGAGACTTGCAAATGGTGAAAGCCTTGACGATATTCTCCCCGAGGCTTTCGCAGCCTGCCGCGAGGCATCATGGCGAGTACTCAAAATGAAGCATTTCCCCGTGCAGATTATCGGTGGTATTGTGCTTCATCAGGGAAGAATCGCAGAAATGAGAACAGGTGAGGGTAAAACTCTTGTTGCAACCCTTCCCGCATATCTCAATGCTCTTACAGGTGAAGGTGTTCATGTTGTAACAGTAAATGAATATCTTGCCCGCCGTGACTCTGAATGGATGGGTAAGGTTTACCGTTTTATGGGACTTTCCGTAGGTCTTGTTTACAATATGCAGAATCCCGAAGAGAAAAAGGAAGCATATAAGTGCGATATCACATACGGTACAAGTACCGAAATGGTCTTTGACTATCTGCGTGACAATATGGCTTTATATAAAGAGCAGAAGTCACAGCGCGGTCATATTTTTGCAATCGTTGACGAGGTTGACTCAATTCTTATTGACGAAGCAAGAACACCTCTTATCATTTCGGGTGCAGGCTCTGTTTCCTCTGACGAATATCAGAGAGCAGACGACTTTGCAAGAAAGCTTTCAGTTCATAAAATCACCGATGTTCAGTCAAGAACAAGCCTTGATGATATTGCAGGTGAATTTGATTATATAGTTGATGAAAAGGCAAGAACCGCAACACTTACAAAGAACGGTATCAGAAAGGCTGAAGGACATTTCGGTGTTGAAAACCTTATGGATGCCGAGAATATGCAGCTTCTTCACCACATCAATCAGGCAATCAAGGCAAGAGGTGTAATGCAGAGGGATGTAAACTATGTTGTAAAAGACGGTCAGGTGCTTATTGTTGATGAATTCACAGGCCGTGTAATGCCCGGCAGACGCTACAGCGAGGGTCTTCACCAGGCAATTGAAGTAAAGGAAGGTGTAAAGCTCGGCAAGGAAAACAAGACTCTTGCAACGGTTACACTCCAGAACTTCTTCCGTCTTTACAGAAAGCTTTCGGGTATGACAGGTACTGCTATGACCGAAAGTGAGGAATTCAAGGAAATCTATGCTCTTGATATCGTTGAAATTCCCACCAACAAGCCCATGATAAGAAAAGACCACCCCGATGTAATGTATGTCAATGAAGGCAAAAAGTTTGCCGCAGTCATTGAGCAGATAAAGGCTTGTCACGCAAAGGGACAGCCCGTTCTTGTCGGTACCGTGAGCATCGATAAGTCCGAGGCTCTTTCCGCAGTGCTTAAGAGAAACGGCATAAAGCATGAGGTTCTTAATGCAAAGCAGCACGAAAGAGAAGCAGAAATCGTAGCACAGGCAGGTAAGCCCGGTGCGGTTACAATTGCAACAAACATGGCAGGTCGAGGAACCGACATTATTCTCGGTGGTAATGCCGAGCACATGGCAAAGCACGAAATGAAGAAAATGGGCTTCATTGATGAGCTTATTTCCGAAGCAACAGGCTTTTCCGATACAGACAATGAGGAAATTCTTGAAGCAAGAAAAGTCTTCTCCGAGCTTCAGGAGAAATTCTCACAGGAGCTTAAGGCTGATGCTGAAAAGGTAAGAGCTGCAGGCGGTCTCTTCATTATCGGTACGGTGCGCCACGAGGCAAGACGAATCGATAATCAGCTTAGAGGTCGAGCAGGCCGCCAGGGTGACCCCGGTGAAAGCCGCTTCTATCTTGCTGCAGATGACGATCTTTTAAGAGTTTTCGGCGGTGACAGATTTGAAAGAATCATGAAGATGTTCCGTGACGAAAATCTTGCTCTTGAAGCAAATATGTTCTCCTCCGCAATTGAAAATGCACAGAAGCGTGTTGAATCAAACCACTTTGCCGCACGTAAGCACACAATAAGCTACGACGACGTTATCAACAAGCAGAGAGCAATTGTTTACGGTCAGCGTGACAAGGTGCTTGACGGTGAGGATATGGATGCTACCATCCGCAAGATGATAAAGGAAAGCATCAGCGACAATGTCGAGCTTTTCTGTGCTTCGGGTGCATCAAGCGACAACTGGAATCTTGTAGGTCTTGTTTCAAAGTATTCATGGCTTCTTGAGGATAAGGATCTTTCCCGCTTTACTTCAACAGACGATATAACAGAACACCTTGTTTCCCTTTGCGAAAAGCGCCTTGAGGAGCTCATTTCCGAGCACGGTGAGGATGTAGTGAAGCAGCTTCAGCAGTACGCACTTCTGCGTAACGTTGATATGAAGTGGATCGACCACATTGATGCTATGGATCAGCTTAAGCGCGGTATATCTCTTCGTGCTTATGCAAATCAGGATCCCGTTGTGGCATTCAGACAGGAAACCTACGATATGTTTGATGAAATGTCCGCTTCTATCCGTGAGGATACGGTTCAGATGCTCTTCACAAGAAGAGTCCGTTCTGAAGAGGATGTAAAGAGACAGCAGGTTATCAAGGTAACCGCATCATCAGGCGGAGGAAGCTCCGAGGAAAAGAAAAAGCCCGTTACAAAGGGTGAAAAAACAGGCAGAAATGAGCCTTGTCCCTGCGGAAGCGGCAAGAAATATAAGCACTGCTGCGGCAGATAAATAAACCTTTCACGGATGTGATATTTTTTGACAGACTGGAATTCAGATTCCGTAAATACTTACGGAGATAATGAAAACAAAAATACAGACATAAATACAGGTGAAGCCTTTTCCGATAGCAGGGGAGAGACTTCACATGGGTATAATGCCCGGGGCGGTCAGTGCCCTTACGGCAATCAGCCTCCTTACGGCAATCAGCCTCCTTACGGCAATCAGCCTCCCTACGGCAATCAGCCTCCCTACGGCAATCAGCCTCCTTACGGCAATCAGCCTCCCTACGGCGGATATCCCTACGGTGCGCCCTACAGAAAAAAGCCCTCGCTTTCAAAGCGTATTACCGAATTTTTTACCGACAAAAGGGTGCTTCCCCTGTCGATAGCATCAATTGCGGCAGCCGGGGGTATCATACTTTTTCATGTAATGTCGGAGGTGATTGCGCTTGTTATCCGTTCAAGCAGAAGTCTGTGGACACTTTACAATGAAAGTGAAATGTTCATTATGGTCTTCGGCATGTTCTACACTCTTTTATGTGTAGGTGTTCCGTTTTTTCTTGCATATATTTTCCTTAAAAGGGTGCAGGGGCTTGAGCTCCCTCTTTCGGCACCTGCAAAAAAATCGGGTGCGGGATATCTTATCCTTGCTTCATTGGGACTTTGCTATGTAGGAAACCTGCTGGTTTCATACCTTATGACCTTTATGTCCTCAATAGGCATTACCTCCGCTTCCTATGACTATGCGCTTTCACAGGACACAGCGCTTCCCGGCAATGCCTTTGAAGCAATCTGCAAAATAGTGTATGTCGCGGCATTTCCCGCAATTTTTGAGGAATTTGCCTTCCGCGGTATTATAATGCAGCCCTTGAGACGATACGGTGACCGCTTTGCAATTGTGGTTTCTGCGGTGCTTTTCGGTCTTGTGCACGGCAATTTCATACAGATGCCCTTTGCGATACTCGCAGGTATTGCCATAGGCTATTCAACGATTGTTACAGGCTCAATGTGGACGGGTATTATAATTCACTTCCTCAATAATTTCTTCTCGGTTATTATTTCATGGGTAAGTGAGCTGCTGCCCGGATATTCAAGCATTGCATTTACTGCAATTTTTACCTATGGCTCAATTCTTATCGGCATTGCAGCCCTTGTGGCATACGCAATGCGCAATCCCGATATGCTCCGTCTTTATCCCTCAAGGATAAAGCACGAAAAGAAGGGACAGTTTGTGAAGGTATATTTTTTAATGCCTGCAATGCTTGTGGCAGTGATTCTTTCTGTCAGAAATATACTGGCAGATATGGTTATGAGAGGCTGATATGGAAGAAATAACTTCAAGAAATAATCCGATGATAAAAGCGGCTGCACTTCTCAAGGAAGCAAAGCAGCGCAGAAATACAGGTCTTTTTCTGCTTGAGGGCGCCCGTCTTTGCAAGGATGCCGCTCTTAACGGAATTGTTATAAAGCAGTTTTTTGTAACAGAAAGGGCAATGAAAAAATATTCTGCCGAGGCTTCACTGCTTGAAGAAAGGGCAGAAAAAAGCTTTCTCATTGTTGAAAGTGTTGCAGAAAAGCTTACCGATACAAAAAACTCGCAGGAATTTTTCGCAGTCTGTGAGGAGGCGGAAATTTCCCGTGACATAAATTTTTCGGGTATGTATGTGTTTACCGACAATGTACAGAATCCCGATAATCTCGGTGCAATTGTAAGAACTGCGGAGGCTATGGGTGCAGACGGTCTTATTATTAATTCAGGCTGCGACATATATTCTCCCAAGGCTCTTCGTGCATCAATGGGTGCGCTTCTCCGCTTCCCCGTAATAAGGACAGAGGATGCCCGCGTGCTTCTTTCGGAATGCCGAAAGAAGGGCATGAAGATTTTTTCAAGTGTTGTTGACAGTGATGCGCAGTCGGTTGTGACTGCCGACAAAAGCGGAGGCTGTGTCCTTATCATCGGTAATGAGGGTAACGGTATAAGCGAAGAGGTGCTCTCTCTTTCAACCCACAGAATAACCATTCCCATGAAGGGAAAGGCGGAATCTCTCAATGCTGCGTCGGCGGCAACTGTGCTTATCTGGGAGTTTATGAAGGACAGGTGACGGTATGAGAAACAGACTGAATTATATTATGTGGTACCACAAGCTTTTCGGCACAAACAAAAAGGCTGAAAAGGCACTGGAATATTACGGCGGCTTTGAAAGGCTTTATGAGGTAGTGGTAAACAAGGCTGATACACAGGGACTTCTTCAGTCCTTTCCCGAAAGCAGGCTTTTCTCCTGGAGTCTTATGGATTCCTTTGATATCATTGAGCAGTGCAGGGATATGGGGGGAGATGTTATATCCTTTGAATCACCGTATTATCCCGAACAGCTGAAGAATATAAATAATTTCCCGAAAATCCTGTTTTATCAGGGGGATAAGGAAATTCTCAGGGAAGAGCTTTTTGTTTCAATTGTCGGTTCGAGAGATGCCACTGACGAGGCACTGGCAATTTCTTATAACTGCGCATATAACATGGCAAAATCGGGTGCGGTCATTGTAAGCGGTGCGGCTCTGGGCGTCGATTCGGCAGCGCATAAGGGTGCACTTGCCGCAGGCGGTGCAACTGTAGGAGTGCTGGGCTGCGGACTTGGCAGTGAATATATGAATCGGCTGGGCGGATTTTATGATAAGGTCTGTAAAAACGGTGTGTATATTACGGAAATGCTTCCGCAGATGAGTCCGTCAAGATATTCATTTCCCGAAAGAAACCGCATTATATCGGGAATGAGCCGTGCGGTGCTTGTGACCTATGCAGGTGAAAAAAGCGGCTCGCTGATTACTGCAGAAAACGCAAGAAAGCAGAAGCGCCGTGTTTATGCACTTTCTCCCGAGCTTTGCCCCTCCGAGGGCTGCAAAAAGCTCATCTCCGACGGAGCCTATGTTTTTCACAGTGCAGGTGATATCATTTATCCCCTTAAGAAGTACTGTGTGGGACGGTTTGATGAAATCTATTGCAATAAGTCTGTGAAAACAAGCGACCTTACTGCTGCAGATTACACCATAGAAAAAGAGCAGGCTGAAGAAAAGCCTGCAAAAAAAGTAATGAAATTGAAAAAATCCGCAGAAAAAGCGGTTTTTATAAAAGAAAATCTCCCTGAAAAGGAAGAGAAAAAGACATTAACGGAAATTCCCGACTATGTAAGTGAGGAGGCAAAAACGGTTTATGCCGCATTGCCCGACGGCAGGACGGAGGTTGACGGACTTGTGTCGCTTACGGGGCTTTCCATTCAAAATATCCTTGCTGCAATTTCCGAGCTTGAAATTTTCGGATTTGTAAAGAGTCTGCCGGGAAAAACGGTTGAAAAAATCTGATTCCGTGCATATATGAACATAAAAGCCTGTTACGGGCTTTGCTGAATTTGTAAATTTTTTCTGAAGGAAGATTATATATATGTCAAAACTTGTCATTGTAGAGTCGCCTGCAAAGGCCAAAACAATAAAAAAATATCTCGGTCCCGGTTTTGAAGTAAAGGCTTCAATGGGACACATAAGAGACCTTCACGCAAATAAGCTCAGTGTTGATGTCAACCGTGATTTTGAGCCTGACTACACGGTAATAAAAGGGAAGGAAAAGCTTATCGAGGAATTATCCGCACTTGCAAGAAAAAGTGACGAAGTATATCTCGCAACTGACCCTGACCGTGAGGGTGAAGCCATCTCATGGCATCTTGCAACACTTTTGGAGCTCGATACAAACAAGCTCAATCGTGTAAAGTTCAATGAAATCAATAAAAAGAGTGTTGAAAACGGTATCAGCAATCCTTCAAAGATTGACCTTGACCTTGTAAACGCACAGCAGGCAAGAAGAATTCTTGACCGTCTTGTAGGCTACAGGCTTTCTCCGTTTATTTCACAGAAAATAAGACGCGGACTTTCCGCAGGTCGTGTGCAGAGTGTTGCACTGCGCCTTATTGTTGACCGCGAAGAGGAAATAAAGAAGTTTGTTCCCGAGGAATACTGGACAATTGATGCGGTTTTACAGGCTCCTCCCTCAAAGAAGAGCTTCAAGGCAGCCTTCTGGGGTGATGAAACAGGTAAGGTAAAGCTTTCAGACAAGGCAGATACCGATAAGATTCTTCAGAAGCTTGACGGTGCGGTTTTCACTGTTGACAAGGTTAAAAAGGGCATCAGAAAGAAGCAGCCCTCTCCGCCCTTTATCACCTCAACCCTTCAGCAGGAGGCATCAAAGCGTCTCGGCTTTACCGCAAAGCGCACAATGAAGGTTGCACAGGAGCTTTATGAGGGTGTTGAAATTGAAGGCATCGGATCAGTGGGTCTTATCACCTACATGAGAACCGATTCGCTCCGTATTTCCGAGGAGTCCCGTGCACAGGGTAATGATTTTATCAAGGCTAATTACGGTGAAAAATACCTCCCCGAAAAGCCCCGCTATTTCAAGACAAGACAGGGCGCACAGGACGGACATGAAGCTATAAGACCCTCTCTTATCGACCTTACCCCCGAAAAAGCAAAGGCTTCTCTTACATCAGAGCAGTATAAGATATATAACCTCATCTGGTGCCGCTTTATGGCATCTCTCATGGCAAACTGTGTACAGGATACAACAAAGGCTGAAATCATTGCTAAAAAGGACGGCAGTGAGGAATTCTGTGTGTTCACCGCAAGCGGCTACACAGTGCGCTTTGACGGTTACAGTGTGCTTTATGATAACAATTCCGACGAGGAGGAAAGCGCATCAGTGCTTCCCGAGCTTACAGAGGGCGCACCCGTAAAGGTAAAGGAAATCAAGGATGAACAGCATTTCACACAGCCCCCCTCAAGATTCTCCGAAGCCTCTCTTATCAAGATGCTTGAGGAAACAGGAGTAGGCCGTCCCAGTACCTATGCTTCAATTCTTTCAATTATTCTCGACCGCGACTATGTTGTAAGAGAATCAAAGAAGCTTTTAGCTCCCACAGAGCTCGGTACAGTTATCGTAAATCTTCTTAAGGAAAAATTCCCCAAGATTGTAAACACAAAGTTTACTGCAGGTATGGAAGCAGACCTCGATAAGATTGAAGAGGGCGGCTATGACTATATAAAAATGCTTCACGGCTTCTATGATGAATTTGAGGATTCCCTCAAAAAAGCAAAGACATCAATGGAGGGCGTAAAGATAAGCCTTGAAGAGGACAAGACAGACATTCCATGTGAAAAGTGCGGAAGAAATCTTGTTGTCAAGGTCGGCAGATTCGGCAAATTCTTTGCCTGTCCCGGCTACCCCGAATGTAAGTTCACAAAGCCCTTCGTTCAGGAAACACAGGGTAACTGTCCCGTTTGCGGAAATACCGTAATCAGCAAGAAATCAAAGAAGGGACACACCTTCTTCGGATGCGCAGGCTTCCCCGGATGTACCTTTATGACATGGGATACACCCACAAAGGAAAATTGCCCCGATTGCGGAAAAACACTTTTCCGTTCAAGAGGAAATGTCATAAAGTGCCTTGATGAAAAGTGCGGCTTTGAAAGAAAAGGCGGAAAGAAACAGGATAAAGATGAAGATTGATTATATTACCGTTATAGGTGCGGGCTTTGCAGGCACGGAGGCGGCAATGCAGATTGCCAAAAGAGGCATTAAATGCCGTCTTTACGAAATGAAGCCGAAGAAATTTTCACCTGCTCACAAAAGTGAAAATTTCTGTGAGCTTGTCTGCTCCAATTCCTTTAAGGCATACCGTCCCGATTCTGCTGCAGGTCTTCTTAAAAATGAAATGGAGAAACTTGGCAGTATCACCGTAAAATGCGCAAAGGCAACTGCAGTCCCCGCAGGCGGCGCACTTGCGGTCAACCGTGATGATTTCTCCGAAATGGTCACAAGGGTAGTTGAAAATGAGCCTCTTATAGAAATTATAAGGGAGGAGCTTACGGAAATTCCCCGTGAGGGAATCGTGATTGTTGCGGCGGGTCCTCTTGCATCCGACAGTATAAGTGAGGATATAAAAAAGCTGTGCGGTGAGAATTTAAGCTTCTATGATGCTGCTGCCCCCATTGTGTCGGCAGACTCGGTTGATATGGAAAAGGCATTCACACAGTCCCGCTATGACAAGGGCGGTGAGGATGACTACATAAACTGTCCTATGAACAAGGAGGAATATGAAGCCTTCCACCGTGAGCTTATAAATGCCGAAAGTGTTATTCTGCACGAGTTTGAAAAGAACAAAGAGATATATGAGGGCTGTATGCCCATTGAAATTATGGCAAAGCGCGGTGAAAACACCATCCGCTTCGGTCCCATGAAGCCTGTAGGTCTTGTTGACCCCCGCACGGGACACCGCCCCTGGGCAGTGCTTCAGCTTCGCAAGGAAAACAAGGCTGGCACACTCTATAACCTTGTAGGCTTCCAGACAAATCTGAAATTCGGTGAGCAGAAAAGAGTATTTTCAATGATACCCGCACTTCACGATGCACAGTTTGTCCGCTACGGGGTCATGCACAGAAATTCCTTTCTCAATTCCCCGAGGGTGCTGACCTCATATTTCAATATGAAGGAAAATCCCGATATCTTCTTTGCCGGACAGATTACGGGTGTTGAGGGCTACATGGAATCTGCGGCGGCAGGCATTATTGCAGGCATCAACGCTGCAAAAAAATTCAGGGGAGAGGAAATGATTCTTCTGCCTGAAAATACAATGCTCGGTGCACTTTCAAGATATGTTGAAAACACCGAAACAAAAAACTATCAGCCCATGGGTGCGGCAATAGGACTTTTACCGCCCCTTGAGGAAAGAATAAGAGACAAGCACGAAAGATACGGAAAAATCTGCGGTATTGCAATGGCTTCATTGCAGAAATATATCTCGGAAAATTCAGTAAATACATAAGAGGTACAAAATGAAAGAGTTGGAAAAAAGGATAGGCTATACCTTCAGGAATAAAGAGCTTCTTCAGCAGGCGCTTTCTCATTCATCATACGCAAACGAGAGACAGGGGAAAGAGGACAATGAAAGACTTGAATTTCTCGGTGACTCGGTGCTGGGCTTCATAACGGCGGAATATCTGTTTTCAACTCTTAAAGACCGCCCCGAGGGTGAGCTTACAAAGCTGCGCG
This sequence comes from Acutalibacteraceae bacterium, assembly GCA_045638965.1. Taxonomy (GTDB): domain Bacteria; phylum Bacillota; class Clostridia; order Oscillospirales; family Acutalibacteraceae; genus RUG806. The sequence continues at coordinate 38,184 of JAZUCC010000020.1, forward strand.
CAAATGCGGTCTGCGAAAAGTCACTTGCCGTCTTTGCAAATGAAATAAATCTCGGTGAGCATATTCTTCTCGGCAAGGGTGAAATCATGACAGGCGGAAGAGAGCGTCCGTCAATACTTTCCGATGCATTTGAATCGGTTATTGCCGCAATTTATCTTGACGGCGGTATGGATGAGGCAAAGAAATTCGTGCTCCGCTTTGTTTCAACAAGTACAACGGATACTGCAAAGGCTACCGATTACAAGACAATGCTTCAGGAGGTAATTCAGAAAAATCCCGATGAGCATTTAACCTACCGCCTTGTTGCAGAAAGCGGTCCCGACCATAACAAGGAGTTTACAATTGAGGTATATCTCAACTCAAACTGCATAGGCACTGGCAGGGGACACTCAAAGAAAAAGGCAGAGCAGGCTGCCGCAAAGGAAGCCCTTGAGCTTATGGGAATAAAGGCATGAAGCACATAAATGTGTCACTTTTTGTGCCGCATCTCGGCTGTACAAATTCCTGTATCTTCTGCAATCAGAAGACAATATCGGGAAAATGCGAGCCGTTGAGGGAAGAGGACATCATCCGTGCGGCAGACATAGCAAAAAACGGTATATACGATAAGAAAAACAGTGAAATCGCTTTCTTCGGCGGCTCATTCACCGCCATTGAAAGAGAAAAAATGATTTCCTTTCTTGAAACCGCAAAGCCTTATATCGGTACATATTTCGGCGGAATAAGAATTTCAACCCGTCCCGATTGCATTGACCGTGAGGTGCTTGAAATTCTGAAAAAATACTCCGTTACTGCAATAGAGCTGGGTGCACAGAGCATGTGCCCCGAGGTGCTTACGGCAAACGAAAGAGGACATACCCCTGAAGACACTTATAAGGCTGCGGAGCTTATAAAGGAATACGGCTTTTCCTTGGGTCTTCAGATGATGACGGGGCTTTACGGCTCAACAAGGGAAAAGGATATTTATACGGCAGAGAAATTTATAGAAATTCGCCCCGATACGGTAAGAATTTACCCGACGGTGGTGCTTGAAAACACAAAATTGGAGCAGCTTTATAAAAACGGCAGCTACATTCCCCCCACACTTGAGGAATCGGTCTCGCTTTCGGCTGAGCTTCTTATGATGTTTCATAAAAACAGCATAAGAGTTATAAGACTGGGGCTTCATTCGGGCGGAAATGTTGAAGAGGGCTTTGTTGCAGGTGTGTATCACCCCGCCTTCAGAGAGCTTGCCGAGGGTGAAATATATAAAAACATAATTGAGAAAATTTTATCCCCGCTCCCCGACGGAGATTATACACTTGCAGTAAACCCCAAGGAGATTTCAAAGGCTTCGGGGCAGAAGCGCAGAAATATTCTTTATTTCGGAGAAAAGGGTAAGAATATAAAAATCACGGGAGATGAAACACTCTTCCAATATGATGTTATAATAATTAACTGATTTTATTTATTTATATGAGAGGAAAACGAAATGTATCTTAAAGCATTGGAAATGCAGGGCTTCAAGTCATTCCCCGACAAGATAGTGCTTGAATTCGGTAAGGGTGTAACGGCAGTTGTCGGTCCCAACGGTTCAGGTAAGAGTAATATTGCCGATGCGGTGCGTTGGGTCCTCGGTGAGCAGTCCACAAAGAGTCTGAGAGGCTCTAAAATGGAGGACGTTATTTTCAGCGGTACAAAGGACCGCCGTCCCCAGGGCTTTGCCGAGGTCACATTAAAGCTTGATAACTCTGACGGAGCACTTTCAAACCCCGAAAAAGAGGTTTCCGTTACAAGAAGATATTACCGTTCAGGTGACAGTGCATATCTTATAAACGGCTCAACAGTACGACTTAAGGATGTTCACGAGCTGTTCATGGATACGGGTCTTGGCCGTGACGGCTACTCAATGGTCGGACAGGGCAGAATTGAAGAAATGGTCTCTGCAAAGAGTGAAAACCGTCGTGATATGCTTGAAGAGGCGGCAGGTATTTCAGCATACCGCTACAGACGCGGCGATGCAATGAAAAGACTTGATCAGGCAGAGGAAAACCTTGTAAGACTCAGAGATATCGTAAGCGAATTACAGGCCCGCATAGGACCCCTTGAAAAGCAGAGCATAAAGGCACAGCAGTTCCTTTTGTATGCCGGTGAAAAGAAGGACCTTGAAATAGGACTCTGGGTGAACATTCTCGGTCGTTCTCAGGGGCTTATAAGAGAGCAGAGCCACAAAATTGAGGTTGCCCGCTCACAGTATGAGGACACGGGAGCTGCTTTACAGCGTATTTCAGAGGAAATCGACTCTGCAGCCGAGGGCACAAGAGACATAAACATGAGAATGGAGAATATCAGAAATTCCCGTTCCCGTCTTGAAGAGCAGGCTGCAAATCTTGACAATCAGGCTGTTGTTTTTGAAAACTCCGTTCAGCACAACAGGGATACAATTGACAGAATTGAAAGAGATCTTGAGGCAGAGGCACTTGCCGATACCGATATTCTTAAGGAAATTGAAAACACCGAAGCTCTTATAAAGGAAAACGAAAAAGCGGTTGAAGAGGAAAATGTTATTCTTACTGCCCTTTCCGAAAAGCTTTCGGGACTCAAGAAAAATGACGAGACCTATGCCGATGAATATAACCGCATAAATGATGAGCTGTCACGTCTTGCACTTGAGATTTCAAGAACAGAAACCGCAATTGCATCGGCTTCATCTTCGGTAAATGAAATCAATGCACGACTTGAAAATCTCGGTCTTGATATAAATACAAGAAAAGAAAACATCACACTGCTTGAAAAGGAAGCACAAAAGGGCAGGGAAAGCCTCAATGAGGCAAAAAATACCTGCGAGGAGCTTGTGAATGCAGTGTCGGGCTATGAGCTTCGTCTTAAGAAGTCCGAAGAAAAGCTTGAAAGCCGCAAGAAGGATAACGATGAAATAAAGCTTCAGCTTCTTTCTGCCGAATCCCGTCTCAAATTCTTACAGGACACTGAAAAGAATATGGAGGGCTATCAGGGAAGCGTAAAGGCAGTTCTCAAGGAGTATTCGAGAGGTACGCTTACAGGTATTCACGGAACACTTTCAAGTCTTATTGAGGTTAAGGAGGAATATCAGACTGCAGTTGAAACGGCACTGGGTAATGCAATTCAGGATATCGTAACAGATACCGAAAACGATGCAAAGAAAGCCATCAACATGCTTAAAAGCTCCCACGGCGGACGAGCTACCTTCCTGCCTCTTAATGCAATCAAGGGCAGAATACTTGAGGAAAAGAATCTTGATGATCACTACGGCTTTATCGATCTTGCATACCGTCTTGTAGATGCAGACGATATATATGCCGAGGTTATAAAATCCCTTTTAGGACGAATTGCAGTCTGTGAGGACCTTGACTGTGCAATCGCTCTTGCAAAGAAATATAACTACAAGTTCAAGATAGTTACTCTTGACGGTCAGGTTATAAATGCGGGCGGCTCAATGACAGGCGGTTCAAAGATTTCAAATGCAGGCTTCCTTGCAAGAAGGACAGAAATTGAAAAGCTTAAAGCCGGATGCGACAAGCTTGCAGACAAGGTAAACGAAAGCTACACACTTCTTAAAGAAGCCGCAGAAAACAATTCAAGAGTCAAGGCAGAGCTTGAGGGAAGCCGCGGCGAGCTTTTAAGAGCACAGGAAAACAAGCTTCAGCTCGAATCCTTCATAAACGGCCTTGAAAGAAGAATTTCCGATATCGTAAGAGATATTGAAGAGCTTGAAAAGGAAAAGCAAAGCTCATCGGCCAGACTTGCGTCACTTGATGAGGCGGCAAAGGGCTATGAGGCTGAAAAGGTAAGTCTTTCTGAAAAGAAAAAGGCAAAGGAAGAGGAGCTTTCAGTGCTTACCGGCGGCAGGGACTCACTTCTGCTTGAGCGTGAAAAGCTGAATTCCGAAATTTCCGATGTCAACATGCGCATTGTTTCCTTTGTCAAGGAAGCAGAGGCAAAGAAGGAAGCAATAATTTCTCTTAAGAAGCGTATTGAGGATGCCGAGGAAAGAAAGCTTACTCTCCGTAATGAAATAAAGGAGCTTGAGGAAAGAAACAGTGAGCTTCTTTTACAGGCTGAAAATACTAAAAATGCGGCTGCTGAAATAAGAAACAGCATCCGTGAAAATGAAAATGAAATCAGAGCGCTTATAAAGAAGCGTGATGAGCTTGAAAAGAGTGTCAGCGATAACCGTATTCTTGAAAAGGTAAAGGGCGAGGAAAGAGAAAAGATAAGCGGTGAGCTTATCCGTCTCGAGGAAAGAAAGGCTTACCTTGAAAAGGAGCAGCAGGACATTGAAAGAAAGCTTTACGAGGAATATCAGCTGACAAGAAGAGAGGCAGAGGAAATCTGTCCCGAAATTGAATCCGTACCCAAGGCACAGAAGAGACTGTCAGAGCTTAAGGCACAGATAAAGGCTCTGGGCTCCGTAAATGTAGCCGCTATTGAGGAATATAAAGAGGTTTCATCCCGCTATGAATTCCTTTCAGGTCAGGTAAACGATGTTGAAAAGTCAAAAAAAGAGCTGCTTAAAATGATTGAGGAGCTTACCTCAAAAATGGCAGAGCAGTTCAAGGATCGCTTCGAGGCTATCAATAACGGCTTCAAGGAAACCTTTACAACGCTTTTCGGCGGCGGCAGTGCAGAGCTTGTGCTTGAGGATGAAAGCGATATTCTCGAATGTAACATTGAAATCAAGGCACAGCCCCCCGGAAAGAATGTCAAGTCACTTTCACTTCTTTCAGGCGGTGAAAAGGGTCTTACCGCAATAGCTCTCTTGTTTGCGATTCTTAAGGTGCGTCCCTCACCCTTCTGTATCTTTGACGAGGTTGAGGCAGCCCTTGACGATGTAAACGTGCTTCGTTATGCACAGTATGTAAGAATGATGACCGATGAAACACAGTTCATTCTTATCACTCACAGAAGAGGCACCATGGAAGAGGCGGACATGCTTTACGGTGTTACAATGCAGGAGCACGGCGTATCAAAGCTTCTTGAGCTTAAAACCGCGGAAATGGTAGAAAAACTTAAACTTGAAGAATAAATCAGGAGATAAAAAATGGGAATTTTCAGTAAAATAAACTTCGGTCTCGGTAAGACCAGAAACAAAATGGCGGGCGCCATTGACGAAATGCTTGATGCATTTGATTCATTTGAGGATGATCTTTTTATAGAGCTTGAAGAAATTCTTGTTATGTCTGACGTAGGTGTAAACACTGCGGTTCAGGTTGTTGAAGAGCTTCGCGCACGCGTGAAGAGTGAAAAAATCAAAAGCACCGCAGAGGTCAAAAAGGAGCTTCAGAACATTATTGCCGAGCTTCTTGACGGCGGTGAGGACATGGGACTTGTTACCATCCCCTCTGTTATTCTTGTAATCGGTGTAAACGGTGCGGGTAAAACCACATCAATCGGTAAAATGGCTTCAATGTATAAGGCACAGGGAAAGAAGGTAATTTTAGGTGCTGCAGATACCTTCCGTGCCGCCGCTATTGATCAGCTTGACGTGTGGGCACAGCGTGCAGGTGTTGATATCATAAAGCACAAGGAGGGTGCAGACCCCGCCGCAGTTGTTTTTGATACAATTCAGGCAGGTATCGCAAGAGACTGCGATATCATTATCTGCGATACTGCAGGACGACTTCACAATAAGAAGAATCTTATGGACGAGCTTGCAAAAATTTACCGTGTATGCGATAAGGAGCTTCCCTATGCCGACCGTGAAGTTCTTCTTGTGCTTGATGCAACAACAGGACAGAATGCGGTAAATCAGGCAAAGGAATTCATGAATGTAGCAGAGCTTACAGGTATTGTTCTTACAAAGCTCGACGGTACTGCCCGCGGCGGTGTTGTAATGTCAATAAAGAACGATCTTAAGCTTCCCGTTAAATTTATCGGTGTAGGCGAGGGCATTGATGACCTTCAGCCCTTCTCGCCCTCGGCATTCGCAAAGAGCTTATTTGAAACGGCAAGTGAAAAAGATCTTGATACGGAAGGGGATTCATTAAGTGAACTTGTTAACTCTGAAGACTACATTAACTACACTCCGAAAGAAGACGATGAAGACAGCGCCGAAGCTGTTAAAGCTTTATTTGCAGAAGTCTTCGGGGAAATTGCCGACAGTGAAGCAGATGGCAGTGACGAAGGCGAAGCAGGAGCTTCTCAGGGACAGGAAGACTGCCACAATGAAGAAATCGGAGCAGAAAATGAAGAAGGAGCTCAATTCACAGCAGAAGAAAATTGTGAAGAAGCATCTGAAGAAGCATCCGAAGCAGAAGATAACTGCACAGATGAAGGCGAAGACAATGAGAAACAGAAGAGACTTGAAGAAATAAGAGCTGAAGAGGAAAGACTCGCAGCCGAAAAGGCAGAGGCCCAGCGTATCGCAGCCGAGAAGGCAGAAGCAGAGCGTATTGCTGCCGAGAAGGCAGAAGCAGAGCGTATTGCTGCCGAGAAGGCAGAAGCTCAGCGTATTGCTGCCGAGAAGGCAGAAGCCCAGCGTATTGCAGCCGAAAAGGCAGAGGCAGAGCGTATTGCTGCCGAGAAGGCAGAGGCAGAGCGTATTGCTGCCGAGAAGGCAGAAGCCCAGCGTATTGCAGCCGAAAAGGCAGAGGCAGAGCGTATCGCTGCTGAAAAGGCAGAAGCAGAGCGTAAGGCACGCGAGGAAGAAGAAAGTAAGAAAAAGAAGAGGGGTGGATTCTTTGGACTTTTTAATCGCCACTCATAATATGAAAAAGAGAGAGGAGCTTCACAGAATCCTGTCTCCTCTCGGAATAAATGTATATCTTGACTATGAAAAGGGAATAGAGCTTTCCGATGTTGAGGAAACAGGCGAAACCTTTGCCCAAAACGCACTTCTCAAAGCCCGCTCGGGCTGTAAGGAATCGGGAATGCCCTGTATTGCCGATGACTCGGGACTTATGGTTGATGCCCTTGACGGCAGACCCGGTGTATATTCCGCAAGATATATGGGTGAGGACACACCTTATCCCGAAAAAATGGCTTGTCTTGTAAAGGAGCTTGACGGTGTACCCGAGGAAAAAAGAACCGCAAGATTCGTAAGCTGTGCAGCCGTTGTGTTCCCCGACGGCAGTGAATATACGGTAACAGGCACATGTGAAGGAAAAATCGGATACACACCCGCAGGTGAAAACGGCTTCGGCTTTGACCCCATTTTCTTTGTGGGAGAAAAGTCCTTTGCCCAGCTTTCCGCTGCAGAAAAGGATGAAATCAGCCACCGCGGAAACTCCCTTCGCGCACTTAAAGAAAAGCTTTCAGAAATTATATAAAGAGGTAAAACTATGACCAGTAAAGAAAGAGCTGCCTTAAGAGGGCAGGCAAATACACTTGATGTGCTTTTTCAGGTAGGAAAAGGCGGCATCGCAGACACACTTGTTGAGCAGACGGACGGCGCACTCCGTACAAGAGAGCTTATAAAGCTCCGTGTGCTTACAGAAACCTCACCCCTTACTCCCCGTGAGGCGGCAGAAGAGCTTGCCGCAAAAACAGGCAGTGAAGTTGTGCAGGTTATCGGCGGTGTTATTGTTTTATACCGCTACAATAAGGAGCTTCATGAGGATAAGCCCAAGAATGCTTCAAAGAAGAAGGAAAATCCCGTAAAGGCAAGAAAGAGACTTGCAAAGCTTGAGGGTAAAAAGAAGAAAAAGTCTCCCTTTGAGGATAAAAAGGGCAGAGACAAGCGTCTTCCTGCTAAAAAGGCAAAATGATGAATAAGGGTATTTGTATATTCGGCGGAAGCTTCGACCCTGTCCACAAGGGACATAAAAAGCTTGCAGCCTTTGTTGCTGAAAGGCTGAAGCTTCGTAAAATGCTGATTATTCCCGCTGCCATGTCACCCTTCAAGAAATCATCGGGTGCCACGGAGAGTCAGAGGCTTGAAATGTGCCGTATTGCTTTTCCCGAGGACATCTTTGAGGTGTCGGATATTGAAATTTCAAGAGGCGGCAAAAGCTATACCGTTGATACCGTTGATGAGGTAAGAAGGCTTTATCCCGATGAAAGGCTTTATCTTCTCATAGGCTCCGACCAGCTTCTTTCTTTTGACCGCTGGTATCGCTTTAAGGATATTCTGTCGCAGGTGACGCTGGTTTCCGTTTCAAGAGAGCATGCTGTAGAGACTGAAAGGCTTGAAGACTTTGCCGATGAAAGGCTTCGTCCCTACGGAGAATGTATAATACTTGATTTTTCAGCCTTTGAAATAAGCTCCACTGTACTTCGTGAGGGTATTTCAGAGGACCGTGATATGTCGGAATTTATCGATGAGGGTGTTATTGCATATATTCACGGGGAAGGACTTTATAAGCATGAATAAAAATGATGTATTGTTGAAGGATATCAGAGAGAGGCTTTCTGATTTCAGATATATTCACTCGGTTGAGGTTGCAAAAAGCGCACAGTATCTTGCAGAAAAATACGGCTGTGACAAGGAAAAGGCATATACTGCAGGTCTTGCTCATGATGTGCTTAAGGAGCTGTCGGCGGAAGAATTTCTTGCATTTTTCAATGAATCGGGAATTTTGCTTTCCGATGTTGAAAAAACTGCAAGGAAGCTGTGGCATGCAATGGCAGGGGCTGAATATCTTAAGAAGAATTACGGCTTTTCTGAAGATATAATCACCGCCGTAAGATATCACACAACAGGAAGAGCAGGAATGAGTCTTCTTGAAAAAATACTGTTCATAGCAGATTTTATTTCTCTTGACCGTAACTACAACGGTGTGGAGGATATGAGAGAAAGAGCAGAAATTTCTCTTGAATATGCAATGGAAGAGGGGCTTCGCTTCACAATTGAAGACCTTGCAAGGGAATGCAAGCCCATTCACCCTGATACAATAGCCTGCTATAATGAAATTCTTTGTCAGGGAAAACTTAAATAAGGAAGGAAATTATCATGAATAAAACACTTGAAATTGCTATAAAGGCTCTTGACAGCAAGAAGGCTGTTGAAATATCCGCACTTGAGGTAGGCTCACTTACAATTGTTGCCGATTACTTTGTAATTGCAGCAGGCTCATCCACAACACAGGTGCGCGCACTTGCTGATGAGGTTGAATATCAGTTAGGTCTTGAGGGTATCACTCCCCGTCAGATTGAAGGCAGGGCAACAGGCTGGATTCTTCTTGATTACTATGATGTTGTGATTCACGTATTTTTACAGGATCAGAGAGAATACTATAACCTTGAAAAGCTCTGGGCAGATTCCACTCCCATGGATATTTCTTCTCTTGTTACAGACTGATTCACGCAGAAAGCCAATTTGTATATACTGTTAAGAGAAATGTATTTCGGAAGGATCTGGGAGATATGAATATTTCAATCGGAAATATCAATGTGAACTATTTTACTATGGGAGAAAAATCCTGCGATGAGGCTGTTGTCATGCTTCACGGCTGGGGCTCAAACATAACTCTTTTTGAAAATGCGGCAAAGCTCGTAGCCGAAAAGTTTTATGTAGTGGCTCCCGATATGCCGGGCTTCGGAGAAACTGCCGAGCCTCCGGGGGCATGGAATGTGGATGACTATACCGACTTTGTTATTGAATTTATTGAAAAGCTCGGTCTGAAAAAGGTTATCCTTTTAGGACATTCCTTCGGTGGCAGAGTTATCATAAAGCTTGTAAACAGAAAAAATCTGCCCTTTGAGGTCACAAGACTTATTCTTGTGGACTCTGCAGGCATACGTCCCGAAAAGAATGCCGAGCAGCTTAAAAAGGAAAAAATAATGAAGACGGGCAAGAAGCTTCTTGCTTTTTCCCCGAAGCTTCTTAATTTCTTCCAGTCAATGGTGGGCTCTGCTGACTATAAGGCGGCTTCTCCTCTTATGCGTGAGGTTCTTGTAAATGTTGTAAATGAAGACCTTTCCCATCTTCTTCCTTCAATCACACAGGAAACTCTTCTTATCTGGGGTACACTTGACACCGCAACTCCCATTTCGGATGCCGAAAAAATGGAAAAACTCATTCCCGAGGCAGGTCTTGCAAGAATTGAGGGTGTCGGACACTATTCCTTCCTTGAAAACCCTGTTGTTTTTGAGGCAATACTTGAATCTTATCTTGAGCTTTAATTTTTCGGAGGCAGAATAATGGTACCTTACTTACAAGTTTTATTCGGAGCAGTGACTCTCATGGGCATATATTCCGTGTTCAAGAGCCTGCTGTTCAATATGCACATGTTCCAGCTGAACGGCTACCGTTTTTCAACGCATGCAGGCTGGCTTCGCAAAAACATGGGAAGATATGCGGTGGAATACATAATTTTCGCCCTTTCCTTTACGGGACTTATTTCCTATGAGCCCCTCATGGGCTTCTGTGCCGTTGCACTTCTTGTGGCGGTTGCCGCACAGGCGGTTGAAAACAGAAACCGTCCCCAGAAAAAGCCTCTTGTATATACTCCCCGTGTTAAGAGAATGTTTGTCACAACAGGCATAATTATGGCTGCTGCTTATGGTGCTGCTGTATATTTCCTTACTACCGACAAAAAGAATATTGCATTTACCGCCATAGGTCTTATGTGTGCTCTTTCCCCTTTCAGTGTGGTGCTTGCAAATCTCATCAACACTCCCGTTGAAAAGTGTGTAAACAGATATTATCTGAACGATGCAAAAAGAATGCTGAAGCTGATGCCCGAGCTTGAAACCATCGGTATCACAGGCTCCTACGGTAAAACAAGCGTAAAGTTCTATCTTTACACAATTCTGCGCGCATGGACAGATACACTTGTCACCCCCTCAAGCTTCAACACTCCCATGGGTATTACAATTACCATAAGAAAATCCCTTAAGGCTGTGCATAAAATTTTCCTTTGCGAAATGGGTGCAAAGTGGGTAGGCGATATCAAGGAGCTTTGCGATATCGTTCATCCGAAGCACGGTATCATCACCGCTCTCGGTGAGCAGCACCTTGAATCCTTCGGCTCAAAGGAAAATATCATAAAAACAAAATATGAATTAGCAGATTCTCTTCCCGCAGACGGAAGACTCTATATAAATTTTGATAACGAGGTCATAAGAAAGAATCTCCCCAAAAGACCTTATATCACCTACGGTACAACTGCCGATTGCGATTACTATGCCTTTGATGAGCAGGTAACCCCAAAGGGAACAACCTTTTCCGTAAAGGCTCCCGACGGCAATATCTATCCCTTTGAAACCAAGCTTTTAGGTCATCATAATGTGGTGAATATCACGGGTGCAATTGCTGCCGCAAACGGCTTCGGTATGCCTCTTGCTGAAATGAAGCGCTATGTAAGAAGAATTGAGTCCGTTTCCCACCGTATGCAGATTGTAAAAAGAGGCGACATTACAATTATTGACGATGCCTTCAACTCCAATCCCGCGGGCTGTCGTGCTGCTCTTTCAACCCTTTCACAGATGGAGGGTGAAAGAATTCTCGTAACTCCCGGTATGGTAGAGCTGGGAAGCGAGGAATATAAGCTCAACCGTGAATTCGGTGAATTTGCCGCAGTGTGCTGCGATAAGATTGTTCTTATCGGCAAAAAGCAGACCGAGGCCATAAGAGAAGGTGTTGAAGGTAAGGGCTTCAACATGGATAATCTTCTTGTCTTTGAGGAATTCACTGAGGCGATGAAGCATCTTTATGCTATGAATACAGATAAAAAGAAGATCATTCTCCTTGAAAATGACCTTCCCGATAACTATTAAAAGGGGGTAGCACTATGAAAATCAGAGTCGGAGTTTTCTTCGGCGGAAAAAGCGTTGAGCATGAGGTGTCGGTAATCTCCGCACTTCAGGCAATTGCTTCAATTCCCGCTGATAAATATGAAGTAATCCCCGTTTATATCACAAAGGAAAATGAGTTCTATACAGGCTTTGAATGCTCATGTATAGAAGAATATTCCGATATTCCCGCACTTATAAAAAAGAGCATCCGCTGTACTCTCATGAACAATGACGGCAGAGCACAGCTCATGCGCTATCCCTTTAAGAAAACAGGAAGCAATGTTATTTCCGATATTGATGTTGCCTTTCCTATTGTTCACGGAACAAATGTTGAGGACGGTACATTACAGGGCTATCTCAAGCTTGCAGGTGTGCCCTATGTCGGCTGTGATGTTACCGCATCCGCCGTCGGCATGGATAAATATGTCATGAAAACCGTGCTTAAGGATAACGATATTCCCGTGCTTGACTGCGTACGCTTTATTTCCTCGGATTTTTCCGATCCCGATAAGGTGCTTGACCGCTGTGAGGAAAAAATCGGTTATCCCGTTGTTGTAAAGCCCGTAAACCTCGGCTCATCCGTCGGCATAAGCCTTGCTTCGGACAGAGATGAGCTTTATAACTCCCTTGAGAATGCCTTCCGTTATGCAACCGTGGTGCTTGTTGAAAAGGCTATCACAAATCTTGTTGAAATAAACTGCTCTGTTATCGGTAATACCGAAACTGCAGAGGCATCAGAGCTTGAGCAGCCCATAAGCTTCGGTAAGCTTCTTGACTATACCGCAAAATATCAGAAGGGTAAGGTCACTGAAGAGGAGGCAAAGGCATTCAGAGAGGGCATTGCAGAGCTTGTGAATAATCCTATTGATATTGAAAATGTACTTAAGAATGACACCTCAATCGTTGTAAGCCCTGACGGCAGATATGTGCGTAAGGGCGAGGGGGTTGTGGAATATGATTATTCCACCGCTCTTACAAGATTCGACGGTGAAAAGCTCAAAAGAATAAATCTTTCAAGACCCGCAAAGGCTGCGGCAGGTATGGCAAGCCTTTCCCGTCTTATTCCCCCCAATATGACCGCCGAAACAAGGGATTATATCCGCTCTCTTGCAGTAAAGGCATATACGGTGCTTGGCTGTAACGGTCTTTCGAGAATTGACTTTATGATAGACAGGTCAACAAACAAGGTGTATCTTAACGAAATAAATACCATTCCCGGCTCACTTTCATTCTATCTGTGGGCGCCACTCGGTGTAAAATATTCCGTTGTGCTCGATGCGATGATTCAGCTGGCTTTGCGCAGAAGCAGAGAAGAGGATGCAATAGAATTCTCATTCCAGTCGGATATTTTAAGAAACTTTGCAGCAAAGGGCACCAAGGGTGCAAAGGGAGCAAAGGGCGGCAGTCCCAAGCTCGGAGGAACAAAAGGCTGATAATTTTTCAGAAAAAGAGATGATAAAATGAAAAATCTGATGTTGTTAAGAGACAGAATACTGGGATTTACAGACTTTGAAAATGTACCCGTGTCTTTCAGCTTCGACGGTCTTAAAAACGAGGGTCTTTCTTCGGATTTCAGACCGTCTGTAAGACATTTTACCAATGATTCGTCTGTAAGAGTAACGGAAATTACGGCTGTTGCATCAAAGGGAATGATTCTCAATGTAAGAGAGACCTCCTATTCTGATTTTCCCGTTGTTGAATGGGTCGGAGAAATGACAAATCTCGGCAGAAAGGAATCGGAGCTGCTTTCCGATTTCGGCATAAGCTCAACGCTTAAGGGAACATCTCCCCGTCTTATATCGGGCAGCGGAGACACGCGAAACGATGAGCTTTTCCGCCGCTTCCCGGAAAGAGAAATCAATGAGGAAATTGTAATTTCTCCCGCATTCTGCCGTGGTGCAGACGGTGCCTCTCCCTTTATGACGCTTAAATTCGATGAATACAGCGTAAAGCTCGGAATAGGCTGGCCCGGCAAATGGAAAATGGTCCTTACTCCCGTTGACGGCGGTGTCCGTTTTGCTCTTACACAGGCAGATTTTGCAACGGTAGTCTATGCAGGTGAAACCATGCGTACTCCGTCTCTTACCGCGCTTTTTTATGACGGTGACGAGGTAAAGGGAACAAATCTCTGGAGAAGATTTTTCATAAAGCATATTCTTCCCGTCGGTAAAAACGGTAAAAAAATAAAGCCTGTCATGTTCCTTCACACGCATCAGATAGGCGGCTTCGGTGAGTTTGAGGGAATTACCACCGAAAATCAGATTGAAGCCATAAACACCTACATAAAAAAAGAGCTGAAGCCCGATGCATGGTGGATAGATGCAGGATGGTATCCCTGTGAGCATAGCTGGTGGAATGTAGGGGACTGGGTGACAAATCCCGAGCAGCTTCCCGATGGCTTCAGACCTGTATCTGACCATCTTCATAAAAACGGCATAGACCTTCTTGTGTGGTTTGAGCCTGAAAGAGTTATGGAGGGCTCAAAGCTTGATTTCCTGCACCCCGAATGGTGTCTCAAGGCTCATAACGATGAGGGTGTCGAGGAAAAATGCCGTCTTCTTGACTATTCAGATCCCGAATGCTTCAGCTTTGTGCTTGAGCTTCTTGATAAACATATAAAGGATGGCGGAATTGATATCTACCGTCAGGATTTCAACTTTGCTCCCGACAGATATTTTTCCGAAAATGAGGAAGAAAACAGACGCGGCTCAAGGGAAAATCTTCATATGCAGGCTCTTCTTCGTCTTTACGATGAGCTTCGCCGCAGAAATCCCGGTCTTATTATAGATAACTGTGCTGCAGGCGGCACAAGAAATGAAATGGAAATGATGCGCAGAAGTGTACCCATGCAGTACACCGACATGCACATTGAAAATCCCTCTGCAAGAGTGTTCCATTATTATGAAATGTTCTCATGGCTTCCTTATTTCAGAGCCCATGCAAAAAGCCGTGATGACAGAATGTTCAGAAAACGCAATCTTGATGAATTTTCATATCTTGCGGCAATGACACCTGCGCTTACTGCCTGTCTTGATTATGATGACAGCAACACAATTTTTGAAACTGCAAGAAAAATGGTGCCTGTATGGCGTAGGGCTGCAGAATATGAGCTCTGCGGTGACTACTATCAGCTTTCCTCGCCCGAAAGCGGATGGTATGCCGTGCAGTTTCATAACAGTGAAGACGGAAGCGGCTTCATTGAGGTTATAAGAACAGAATATGCTGAAGAAAACAGCATTGTTATATATCCCCATATTCTTCCCGACACCAAATATCTTTTTGAAAATCCCGTTACAGGTGACAAAAAGCGTGGCGATTCAACGGGACTTGAGGGCGGCTTCAATTTCTATAACCCGAAAAGAAAAGGCGAAATATGGTTTTATACCACTAAAAACAAAAACGAAATCTGATATATTCAAGGTAAAAAACAAATGGCAAGATTTGCAACCCTTTGCTCCTCATCAAGCGGAAATTCCTGTTATGTGGGCACTGCCACATCGGGTGTTTTAATTGATGCGGGCTCTAACAATAAGCAGCTTCTTCTGTCAATGGAGAGGTGCGGAATATCTCCCGACTGCGTAAAAGCAATTTTTGTAACCCATGAGCACAGTGACCACACGGGTGCATTGCGTGTTTTTGCAACAAAAAGGCAGATTCCCGTATATGCCACGGGAGGCACCCTTTCGGGGCTTCTCGGCAGCGGAGTTATTGACGGAAAATTCCCCATTGAAAAAATAATGCCCGATGGTGTTGCGGTTGAGGATATGCACATTTCATATTTTCCCACAAGTCATGATGCAAAGGAAAGCTGCGGATATAAAATACAGCTTCCCGACAGAACCGTCGGAGTGTGTACCGATACGGGAAAAATGACCAACGACATCATCCGTGAGCTTTCAGTGTGCGATCTTGTGCTTATTGAGTCAAATTATGATGAAACCATGCTGGAATTCGGTCCGTATTCTCCCGCTCTCAAAGCCCGCATACGCTCCGAAATCGGACATCTTTCCAATAATGTCTGTGCCGCTACCGTGCGTGAGCTACTTGAAGCGGGTGTTCATCGCTTTGTGCTGGGCCATTTAAGCCGTGAAAATAATACTCCCGACCGTGCATTTTCCTGTACAAACTCCGTACTCAAGCACACGGGTGCACAGATTAATGTTGATTATACACTTGAAGTAGCCCCTGTGGGTGCTATGGAAAAATACATAATTTTTTAAGAGGACTTATGCAGACTGTAACGATTATTTCCGTAGGAAAGCTGAAGGATGCTTTTTTTGAAATGGCTTCAGACGAATATCTCAAAAGGCTCAAGGGCTTCTGTAAGGTAAATGTTATTGAAATAAAAGCAGGTGTGCTTCCCGAAAATCCCTCGGACAATGAAATAAATACCGTATTGGAAAAAGAAGGGGATGAAATACTTAAAAAAATTCCCCAGTCCGCAAAGGTAGTGTCTCTTTGCATTGAGGGAAAGCTTTATTCCTCCGAGGATATGGCAAAGCTTTTAAGCGATACCGCCCTTTCGGGTACATCCCATATCGTTTTTATAATCGGCGGCTCATACGGACTTTCCGAAAAGGTAAAGGCACGCACAAGTGTACGCCTTTCCATGTCAAAAATGACCTTTCCTCACCGCCTTGCAAGAATAATGCTGCTTGAACAGATTTACCGCGGATACAAAATCAATGCGGGTGAATCATACCATAAGTAAAATGAAAACAATGAATGATTACTGCCGTGAAAAATTCGGCAAAAAATTATATAAGCTTTCTCTTGACGGCGGCTTTACCTGTCCTAATCGTGACGGCACGAAGGGGACAGGCGGTTGCATTTTCTGCTCTTCCTCGGGCTCGGGTGATTTTGCCGAGGCGGGAAATGATATCGGTCAGCAGATAGAAAAAGCAAAAGCAAGAGTTGCCCATAAGAACAAGGGTGGAGGCTATATTGCATATTTTCAGAGCTTTACATCCACCTATGCTCCCGTTGAAAGGCTTGAAAGGCTGTTTTCTGAAGCCATAAATCACCCCGATATTGATGTTCTTTCCGTTGCAACCCGTCCCGATTGTCTGCCCGATGAGGTGCTTGAGCTTTTAGGTGAGCTTAATAAAATTAAGCCCGTTTGGGTGGAATTGGGGCTTCAGACCTCAAAAAAAGAAAGCATCGGCTATATCGGCAGATGCTATGACAATGAGGAATATGTAAATGCCGTTAAAAGGCTTCATAAAAAGGGTATTTATGTTATAACACATATAATTCTCGGTCTTCCCGGAGAGAATGACGGGGATATGAAAAATACTCTTCTTTTTGCACTTGAAAACAAAACCGACGGAATAAAGCTTCAGCTTCTTCACATTCTTCGTGACAGCCGTCTTTTCGGTGAATATGAAAAGGGAAGAGTAATGGCACTTACAAAGGCACAGTATCTTGAAATCCTTATGAGCCTTCTGCCGCTTATTCCGGATGAGGTGGCTGTGCACAGAATTACGGGTGACGGCAACAAAAAGACTCTTGTTGCACCCATGTGGAGCGCAGATAAAAAGGATGCTCTCAACAGTATAAGCCGGATTGTCCGTCTTACTGAAAAGCATAAGGGATATGTCTTCAGGAAAATAAGGGAAGAGGAAATTCCCGTTATGTTTTCCATTATTTTAAGCCGTATGAAGTGGATGGATGAGGTAGGAATAAACCAATGGAACAAGACATATTATGACGAGGTTTATCCGCTTTCGTACTATGAAGCGCACAGAAAAGCGGGCGAGGTTTTTGTGCTTGAAGAGCTTTCTTCAGGTGAAATAGTTGCCGCTGCGGTGCTGAAAAATGAGGATGACCGTTGGGAAAATCTTTCCTGCTATACTGAAAAATCGGCTTTTTATCTTCACAATTTCTGCTCGCGCACCGATAAAAAGGGGACAGGCTCAATATTCCTTGATTTTGCCGAGGAATATGCCCGTATCTGCGGAAAGGATGTCTTCCGTCTTGACAGTGCCGACGATAATAAGGTGCTTGAGAAATACTATTCCGAAAGAGGCTATGTGCCTTGCGGATATTGCATTGACGGACTTTATAAGGGAATACTCAGAGAAAAGAAAATCCGATAACACAGATGTGCTATCGGATTTTTTATGCTTATGTGCATATTTTTGTTATACCATACCGCCGTTTATGCCCAGTGTCTGTCCCGTTATATACGAGGCTTTTTCATCGGCAAGAAACGATACGGCAAAGGCTATTTCCTCGGGAGTACCCATTCTGCCTGCGGGAATATCCTCGCATATTGAAGCCTTTTCTTCATCGGAAAAGCGGCTCATCATGTCAGTATCAATAACCCCCGGGGCTATGCAGTTGACTGTTATTCCCGAAGGGGCATATTCCTTTGCCAGCGCCTTTGTAAGACCGATTATGCCTGCCTTTGAAGCGGAATATACTGCTTCGCATGATGCACCAACCTGTCCCCATACAGAGGAAATGTTTATGATTCTGCCGTATTTACTGCTTATCATGGCGGGAATTGCCCGTCTTGTACAGTTGAAGGTGCCTGTGAGATTTGCATCAAGGGTGCTTTTCCATTCACTGTCGCTTGTCATATCGAAAAGACCCCACAGGGAAACACCTGCGTTGTTTACAAGCACACTGACCTTGCCCAGCTTCTGTTCAATTTCGCTGAACATTTCATTTACACTGTCCGACGAGGATACATCACATTTTACGGCAATCACGGAAAAACCATTTAAAGCACATTCAGAGCAGAGAGCCTGCGCTCTGTGCTCTGATGAGTTGTAATTGATTGCAACTGAATATCCGTCCTCGCAAAGTCTTTTTACGATTGCAGCACCAATACCCTTGGCACCGCCTGTTACCAATGCAACCTTTTTCATTTTATTCAATAACACCCTCAAGTAATGTCATAAATGAGAACATTCCTGTAACGCCCTTGTAAGCCTTATAGCTTGAAGAGGGAGCAGATTTGTCAGAGGGCACACTTGATGTGATTGAGGTGATGTCGGTTGATGTAAGGAACTTGCCGTTTGAATCATAGGAGGCAAGGCTTACAATCTTTGTACCGTCCATATATACTCGTGATTCACCTGACTCAATATTGAAGTGATAAACCTGACATGTTCTGCCGTTATAAACTGTTTCTGTTACGGAATTTGCTGCAGAAAGCTCACCGTAGGAGCTGAAGTTTATATTATCGGAGCTTACAAGCTCATCCATATCAAGACCTGCCATGCTCATGATTGAATCGGAAAGCTCAAGATAAGCCTTCTTGTCGGGATAAATCATGTAAAGCTTTTCATTCTTGATAAGCATTCCCATGGGAACACCGCTGAAATCGGAAAGCATGTAGATGCTGTCGGGTGTGATTGCAATTTCCATGGGGGTTGAAAGACCTGTCTTATCGGTCATTGAGCCTACCATATAGAAGGTGCCGCTCTTGAGAATGTCATATTCGCTTGATGCGGGAGCCTGATTTGCAATAGGTGTTTCATTTGCAGTGCCCTGTGTTGTATTTTCTGCGGAGGGCTGTGTTACTTCAGCCTGGGGAGCAGTTGTTACCTCGGGTGACACTACGCCTGCGGGCTGTGTTGTTTCCTGTACTGCAGGATTTATCACAACTGTTGTTGTATCGTTCTCAACAGATTCGAATACATCATCCGCGGGGTCAGTTGTTGTTGTAGAAAGAGTTCCTGAAAAGCTGAGACAGCCTGCAAAAACAAAAGCTACAAGAATAATTAAAAAAATGGCAAGATACATTTTCTTCATCGTTTATTTCCCTTCTGCGTTGTAAGCGTGTTCAAAAACACATTGTCGGTTTATTCTACCACAAAAAAAGAAAAAAATCAAGGAATTTATTTCTTCTTCTGTGTAATGATACCTTTCTTATCTTAAAACATACTTAAAGTAATGTGAACAGATTATATATTTTTATTTAATATAATAATTATTGCAAACAGCGCCGATATGTGTTATACTGAATTGATAAATATACTATGGGGTGACATTATGATAAAAATATCTCCTTCAATACTCGCAAGTGATTTTTCAAAGCTCGGTGAAGAGGCGGCTTCCTGTTATGATGCAGGTGCCGAGATGCTTCATATTGATGTAATGGACGGTCATTTTGTTCCGAATATTACACTCGGTGCTCCCGTTGTTTCATCACTGCGTAAATGTGCCCCTATAATTTTTGATGTTCATCTCATGATAAGCGATCCCTACAAATATATTCCCGATTTTCATAAGGCGGGAGCTGATATGATAACCTTTCACATTGAAGCTGACTGCGATGCCGCAGAAACCGTGAAGCTCATAAAGAGTCTCGGAATGAAGGCAGGCATTGCTCTTAAGCCTGCAACTCCCGCAGAAGCGGTTTTTCCCTTGCTTGATGAGCTTGATATGGTGCTTGTAATGACTGTTGAACCGGGCTTCGGCGGACAGAGCTTTATGGATGATCAGCTTTCAAAAATCGAAAAGGTCCGTAAGGAATGTGATGCGCGCGGACTTTTCACCGACATTCAGGTTGACGGCGGCATAACAGCTGCTACCGCACCCCTTGTAAAAAAAGCGGGCGCAAATGTTCTTGTTGCAGGAAGCTTTGTCTTCAGGGGCGACAAGAAGGAAAATATCAATGTGTTAAAAATGCCGTTGTAAGCTGATATACGGCAAAGGGCGATGAAATTAGTGTCCACATTTCACTGCAGCGCGCCGCCTCAACAGGGCAGTCCTGCAGAGCTTCTGAAAATTCGCACAAAGAAAGTGCACAGCTTTCGTATTTTTTTGAATCGGGGGACAGCACAAGCCTGTATTTTCCGTCCTTTTCAAAAAGACTGCTGTGTGTACCGATATCAAGTCTGCTGACCGCTTCGAGCATCAGCTCAAAGCATGAAAACTGGGCTACAAGCGGGGGAAGCTGATTTTTGATAAGCTGCTTCAGTGAGTGGTCATCGGAATTTTTGTGTGACAGTGAGGTCAGGCAGATTTTTACCGAATCCTCCGATTCTTTAATTGCTTCAATCAGTATTCTTCCTGACAGGCGGATGCTGTAGCCGCAGTTTTTTCTTATATGCTCCGAAATTTCCCACAGAAATTTTCTTGTGTGGATATTACTGTAATCAAGCTCCTCGTATGTAATGCCGTAGTCGGCAAGCTCTTGTGTTGAAAGGGTGATTTCCGTACGGTATTCGTTTTGTGCAAGGATGTTCATGTATAACCTCCGCAATAAATGCTGTTACTTACATTCTATTCACATGCGGGGTTGTTCGCAATGCAAAATTATTGGAAAACAGGACTGATTTTTCTTTTAGGTGAAACGATGAAAAAACGAAAAAAAACACCCGAAAATCCGAATATCACCGTAAGCGGCAGAAAATCTGCAAGACTCAGAAGCTATCGGGAAAGGCTTGAAAAGGAAAGTCTTGAATGGGAAAGAAAGCGTAATGCCCTGTTCAGAAGAAGAGTTAACTCCGCGTCGGAAAAAAAGGCACCGCTTACGCAAAGGTCGAAGGCTTATTACCGCTTTGCTAAAAATTATCCTTCTGTTGTAAGTCCCGATGGCTTCAGGGAAAATATAAACGAAAAGAAAAAAATGACAGCACCTGCTAAAATCGCCCTGTCGGTTTTTTGTGTTCTTGTTTTTATCGCTTCCTTTGTCGCAATCAGAACAGGTGTTGCACTTTCTCTTTATGCGGAGGAAACCACCGCCCCCGATTCCGCAATTACCGAAGAAACAGGAATCAATGCATATTTTCTGTCCTATAAGGACCTTGTGAATAAAACATCCGAGCAGCTCGTACAGGAGCTTTCTTACGGAAGCTTCAATGCTGCGGTAATTGAATTTAAAAGTGAATACGGCTATGTGTATTTTGATGTAGGCTCGTTTATCGGTGCATCTGCCGACAGAAAAATAAGCACGGCGTATGATAAGGTCAGCGCTCTTAAGACTGCAGGAATTGAGTGCATAGCCTATATAAGCTGCTTTACGGACAGTGTTGCGGCATCGTCGCTTTCGGGCATGGAGGTGCTTACCTCGTCGGGTGCCATATTCATGGACAGCCGGGAGAATATGTGGCTTGACCCCTATTCGGCTACGGCACACGACTACATAGCAGGGCTTGCTGTAAAGGCGCTTGAGGGCGGCTTTGACAAGGTAATGCTTGATAATGTGTGTTTTCCTGTGGATTTTTATTTGTCTGCTCCCGTTTATCTTTCCCGCGAGGAAGGTCAGTCAAAAAACGATGCTCTCACGCAGTTTATTGCTACCGTGTGTGATGCTGCAGGAGAAGATAAGGTTATTATCTGCGGAGATATCACTGCATTTGCGGAGATATCCGCTCTTCCCAATGAAAAATACGGCGGGACACTTACTGATACGGTGTGCAGCTCTTTCTGTCTTGACCTGCGAAGCGACAGGCAGTACAGTGTTCAGCTTGAAAACTCCGATAAATTCAGATATGTTGAGGAAATGCCTCTTGCATTCATTCTTGATGCAGGTACGCTTGCAACGGCTGAGCTCGGAAATAAAAAGGACGCATATTTCTTCTGTGCAATGATTGACGCACAGGAAAGAGATGCGGTACGTTATGTGAAATATACGGGTACGGAAAATATCATTTCCGATTTTCCCGATTGATAAAAAATAAAGGATGGTATTTACTATGAGTTACAGAAAAGTTCTTGTTGAAAATATATTGCCCTTCTGGCTTAAAAATTCAATCGATTACAAAAACGGCGGAATTTATACCCAGCTTGATGAAAAGGGTGAAATTTACGGCACTGATAAAAGTGTATGGTTCCAGGGCAGAGCTCTCTGGGTGTTCTCAAAGGCATATAACACAATAGAAAAGAATCCCGAATATCTTAAGGCTGCGGAATGTATTTACGGCTTCCTTCCCCGTTGCACCGATACAGACGGCAGAATGTTCTTCACAGTAACAGAAGACGGCAGAGAGCTTCAGAAGAGAAGATATTATTTCTCCGAAACCTTTGCCGCAATCGGCTGTGCAGAGCTTTACAAGGCAACAGGCAGACAGGAAGTGCTTGAATCGGCAGAGAAATATTTCACCGTAGCTTATGAATGCTTCACGGGCGTAAGAAAAAATCAGCCAAAGATTAATCCCGATAACCTTGACGCAAAGGCTTTGTCACCCGCTATGATTATGCTTTCCACCGCACAGGTTATGAGAAGCATGAGCTCCGATAAAAAGGCTGAATACGATAAAATCGCAAAGGAATGTCTTGATGAAATTCTTCACGGCGGCTACCTTCAGGAAAAGGCACTGCTTGAAAGTGTTACAAAGGACGGCAGATTTGTTGATTCACCCTCCGGCAGAATTGTAAATCCCGGTCACTCACTTGAAGCAGCATGGTTTATAATGCTTGAAGGTCTTCTTACAGACAACAAGGAAGCTATAGAGGCAGGTAAGAAAATTATCGACATCACTCTTCCTCTCGGTATAGACAAGAAATACGGCGGTATTATTGCCTTTACAGACCTTTCGGGTAAGCCCCCCGTTCAGCTTGAATGGGATATGAAGCTCTGGTGGCCCCAGTGTGAGGCTATGATTGCCTTCAGAATGGCATATCTTATTTTCGGTGACGAAAAATACAATGAGCTTTATCTTCAGTTCAGGGAATATTGTGAAAAATATTTCCTCGACAAGGAAAACGGTGAATGGTACGGCTATCTTCATTATGACAACACCGTTTCCACAACACTCAAGGGCAACATCTTCAAGGGTCCCTTCCATATTCCGAGACTTTATATAATTATGGCTGTTCTTGACGAGGACGGAAAAATAGACCGTTACGCAGAATAAGAAAAGGAGAGAAAAAATGGATATTATGGATTTAGCCTCCAAGGGCATTATTAAAATCACTAAAAATTACGGCAAGAAGGTTCAGCAGACCGCAACTGCTTACCCCATTCCTGAGGAAAAGCCTGTTGTGATTTCAGGTGAAAATTACAGAGCGGGCTTTGCAAGAGCTGAAATTATGCCCGACCTTTCCCTTGACAGAACCTACTGGATTGCAGGTCACGGCTCGGGACATAAAATGGAGGGTACTCTTTCCCCCGTATATATCCACGCAATGTGGCTTGACTGCGGAAACGACGAGGGTATCATCTGGATAAGTGCAGATATTGTAGGTCTTACAAATATTGAGGTTAACAAGATAAGAGAAATGATTCTTGCCCGCTCCGAAATGAAGGACTGTAAGGCAGTTAATTTCAGCTG
This sequence comes from Acutalibacteraceae bacterium, assembly GCA_045638965.1. Taxonomy (GTDB): domain Bacteria; phylum Bacillota; class Clostridia; order Oscillospirales; family Acutalibacteraceae; genus RUG806. The sequence goes on from JAZUCC010000020.1 coordinate 62,111, forward strand.
TACCCACTCTCACTCGGGTATTGATACACTCGGCTACTGGGGCAAGGCAAATATGGTAAGCATCCCCTCTGACGGTAAGGTGCCCGAATATATGGAAATGCTTTTCCGTAAGGCAGTTGAGGTCAGCATTGAGGCTTATAAAAACAGAAAGCCCGGCAGACTTTTCACAGGCAGAGTTGCTATTGAGGGCGGTCTTTCAACAGGCAGACGTCTTCCCGAAAAGCACGAGTATCTCACAAGACTCCGCTTTGCTCCCGATGACGGCTCTTGCGAAATCTGGATAATGAACATCGGTGCTCATCCCAACTCACTTGGCGGTGGTAACCGTATGCTTTCAGGTGAATATCCCTACTTTATGCGTGAGCAGATAAAAGCCGAAAAGGGTGCGGATGTTATTTTCGGTATCGGTGCCATAGGCGGTATGGATGCCAAGGATTTCCACCTTGAGGACAGAGTTGAGGAAATTAAAAATCAGGCAAAGTATTATGCTGAAAAGTCCTTTGAAATTGAGGATGAAAAGCAGCTTTCTCCCGAGGTAAAGTTCATCTGTCAGCAGTTCTATCTTCCCGTTGACAACAATGTGCTTACTCTTCTTGCAATGAGAGGCACAATGAGCTTCAAGGCATTCCCCTCCAATATAAGTGCTACGGGTATTGCCATGAAGACTGAAATCACATATATGACAATAGGCGATCAGAAGATTCTTCTTCTTCCCGGTGAAAACTTTGTTTCCACTGTTTACGGCGGTTATATGGACAAGGAAAATTCCACAACAGGACTTTCTCCCGATGTAAATGCCGAGCCTCTTGCTGATATCGCAGGCGACCATAACATGATAGCCTTCGGTGTTACAAACGATATGACCGGCTACTGTGTTCCCAAAAATGACTTTGTTCTTCATCCCACACAGCCCTATCTTAATTCAACCCGTGACCGCTTTGATGAGAATCACTATCATGAAACAAACTCCATGGGACCTGAAACACACAAGGTTATCGCGGATACACTTAAGACTGTGGTGAAGAATTTTAATTCTTGACTTATGCCCATATTAATATATAATATTTTTATATAATTTTTTACGGAGGACTTTATTATGTTTAACCTTTCGGACTTCAGAGAAAGTCCGTTGATGTTGGGACTTGCTGCTCTCGTCATCGGCTTTGTAGTTATTGAATCAGTGTTTTTCCTTGTCAAATCATGGAAAAGGGGCAAGGCTATCGGTATGTCAACCGAAACACTTAAAAATGCTGTATTTACAAGCGCTCTTTTTTCCGTGGCTCCCGCAATTTCAATTCTCGTAACTGTTTTCACCCTGTCTTCATCTCTCGGTGTTGTTCTTCCGTGGATAAGACTCAGTGTTATCGGTAATCTTCTTTATGAAAAGTCTGCTGCTGATATAACTCTTGAAGAGTTCGGGGTTGCAAGCGGTGCTGCAGTTGAGGATCCCATGGTATTCTCTGCAGTTGCATGGGTTATGACCATCGGTATCTGTTTCGGACTTATTCTTGTAACCGTATTCGGTAAATTCATTCTCAAAAAAGTCAGCAAGGTTACTTCAAAAAGTGAAGGCTCATCAAATATTGCATCTGCAATTTCCGCATCCGCCTTTATCGGTATCATTGCTGCGTTTGTTGCACAGGCACTTGCAGGACAGACAAAGGACCATTCAAGTGATGCAGGCTTTATGTCTGTTGTATGTCTTGTAATGGCAGTTGTTATTTCTCTTGTGTTTGAGTTTATCTGTATTAAATTCAAGTGGAAGAAGCTTGAGGTTTTTGCAACTCCCTTAAGCATTTTCGGCTCTCTTGCCATTGCAATACTTCTTATTCAGGTTCTTCCCGCTGAAATCACATCCTTTGTATGGAGGTAAGAAAAAATGTCTAAAATTAAAAAGGAAATAGATTACATCAACTCCGTACATATCTGGGGCAGAGTATGGTCAATAGGTGCACTTGTAGTTCTTTTTATGGTGCCTTGCGTTTTCAGCTTATATTATAATGCATGGCCGCCCATAAACGATGTTCTCAATGCTCTTCTTAAGGTTGCTCCTCTTTTCTGGGTATCCTCTATTGTTGAGGTTATTGCTTTCACTCCCATGCTTGGTGCCGGCGGTGCATACTTAAGCTTTGTTACAGGTAACATTTCAAACCTCAAGCTTCCTTGTGCTATGAGCATTCTTCAGAAGGAAAAGGTAAGTGCAACAAGTGAAGAGGGCGAAATTCTTTCCACTATTTCTGTTGCATCCTCTGCAATTACAACAACAATTATAATTGCTGCAGGTATTTTTATTCTCAATCCCGTTTTCGCTGAAATCAAGGATACTCCCATTGTAAAATCCGTTCTTCCTTATGTAACTGCAGCACTTTTCGGTGCTCTGGCAGCAAGCTATATGAGAAGCTTCTGGAAGTTAGCAATAGCTCCCATTATTGCAGGCGTAATTGTTCTTATTTTCTCACCTCTTTTTGGTGTCGGTACTCTTGTTTTTGTAACAATAGTTGTTTCTGTTGCAGGTGCACTTGTTATGAGTAAGCTTAAGCTTATAAAGTAATTGCCATACTTCCAATATTAACCGATTGTTTTGATTAAAACTCTGTGTTATACTCTTTACCTGAAAGGCGGTAAAATAATGAGAAAATCCGTAACCTTATTAAAGAGCATATCTGCAATTTTTCTTTGTTTTGTTCTGCTTATATCCACTGTTTGTGTGGGCTTTGCAGGACAGATTATTGATGAAGAGGAAAAGCTTCAGTATCTTTTTGCATTCAATGATTCGGTAAATGCGATAAAGGAAGAAAATCCCTCATTTATATACACAAGAAATGCAGGACTTAACAAGGACAAGGAAATTGAGGTTGCTTCAAAAACAGCCGCAGACATGTCTGATGATGCACTTAAATATCTTAATGTGCTTATTGATTCATTCTTCAATCCCGACAAGGGGCTTATAAACAACTTCATCGGAGCTCTTACAGATTCAGGCACAAATTATACTGAAAAAGAGATTTATAAGGGAATTGATGCTACAAATCTTCTTCCTGTACAGGGTAAGCCCTATGTGTCCGACCTTACTGCAGACGATGAATTTTCACTTTACGCAGAGCAAAGGGAGGATAAGACACAGATTCTTATCAGATTCCCTGAATGTTCTCTCGAATCAGTAGAAGAGTCCCCACTCGGAAAGGTTTATGACCTTCCTTCAGGTGCTATCAATCCTGTTATTATCGGCGGCAGCTCCTATGATGATGAAAACGATCCGCTTGACAATGTAAAGTTTGATAATTTCACCTATCATGATGCAAGTATTCAGGCAGACATTGACACAGAAGGAAGACTTATAAAATACACACAGAAAATTTCCTATACCTTCTCAATATCCTTCTATGATTTCCTGCGTATTTTTGAGGTATTTACAGGCACCGACTTTATTGAAATCGGTCTTGCAATAGCAAACCCCATCTTACAGGGAACAGGCAATCCTGAGGTTACAGCCCGTGAGGTTCTCAGAGACAGCATGATTTATGTATGCTACGATGTTGAAATTGCTCTTACAGGCTTTGACTGGGAGCCCAGATATTTCGGTGACATCGATAATGACGGTAAGGTCGATGCTTTCGATGCAAGAAGAGCACTCCGCTACAGTGTAGGCATTGAAAAAATCAGAAAGCAGGAGGACCTTATTTATGCTGATGTGGATTTCAGCGGTGTTGTGAATTCCTCCGATGCAAGAGACATTCTCCGTGCGGCGGTAGGTCTTGATGCTCTTTTCTGCGAGATTCCCGAGGGTGAGGAAATAAAGATTGTTGTTATTACGCCTCCCGCACCCGAGACTCCCGAAGAGGATAATAATGAAAATCCCGATGTAAACAAGCCCGATGACGGTGGCACAGGAGATGATGACGGAGAAAACGGAGACGGAGCAGGGCTTCCCACTCTTGACGATGTAACAACAGGTGTTTCCGACTTCATCAACGGTATTTTTGATATCATCAACGGCTTCAAGGGTGATGATGTATCAAACGACGGCATAAATTCAATTATCCAGAGCATAAAGGATATTGTTGCAGCAGGTAAGGGTGACATTACAGATAACAACGGCGGTGTTGTTATCAAGCCCGATACGACAGAAAATGCTTGACAAAAGCTTAAATTTTGAATAAAATCATACAGTATATGATATGAAAGGAAATGACTTAAATGAGCTTCCAACTTACACAGAAAGACTATGATAAGCTTAAGGCCGAGCTTAAAAATCTCTATGAGCTTGACAAACTTAATATAATTGCAATCAAGGACGCAAAGGATCAGGGTGACCTTTCCGAAAACAGTGAATATGATGCAGCAAAGGCTGAAGAGGTTAAAATCAATCAGAGAATTGCAGAGCTTGAAAATCAGCTTAAGAATGCAGTAATCATTGATGAATCCGTTCTTACAACCGAAACTGTACAGCTTGGTCTTTATGTTACAATTCTTGACAAGACCTATAACGAAACTGAAACATATCAGATTGTATCCTCACTTGTTGATGATGTTCTTCTCAAGAAGCTTTCCGATACATCTCCCATCGGCAAAGCCCTTCTCGGCAAGCGTGTTGGTGATGTGGTAACCTTCGAAGGTGCAAAGCAGAAGTCCGAAATCGAAATTCTTGCAATTTCAAAGAATAAGGCAGAGTAATTTTTATCCCCGATGCAGACAGACCGTTTGCATCGGGGAATTGATTTATTATACTTATCAGGAGGGTTAAGATGAAATTAAAACAGTTCTTTTCATCTGCTTTTACAGAGCTGAAAAAGCTTAAACTCAAAAATTTCATTCTGCTGACAATTGCGGGACTTATAAATTCCGTAGGTGTTGTCTGCTTTCTTACACCCGTAAGGCTTTACGACAGCGGTATATCGGGTACCTCGGTGCTTCTCGGTCAGCTGACCCCCGAGTATCTTACTCTTTCCGTTTTTCTTATAATTCTCAATGTCCCCTTGTTTCTTTACGGTCTTAAAAAGCAGGGAATCCGCTTCACGGTTTATTCCATATATGCGGTCGGAATTTATTCGCTGGGAGCATGGCTTATAGCCGATGTGCTTCCCGTTGATGTGAATTTTGCATCCCCCCTTGCAGGTACGGACCTTCTTCTGTGTGCGCTTTTCGGCGGTCTTATTTCAGGTGTCGGCAGCGGTATGGTTATAAGAAACGGCGGAGCTATTGACGGTATCGAGGTTATGGCGGTCATTTTCTCGAAGAGGCTTGGCATAACGGTAGGCACATTTGTTATGATTTATAATATTGTGCTTTACATAATTGCAGGTCTTGTGATTCAGAGCTGGATTCTGCCCTTATATTCAATTGTGGCATACGGTGCGGCACTCAAAACCGTTGACTTTCTTGTAGAGGGCATGGACCGAGCAAAATGCGCAATGATTATCACCTCAAAGCCCGATATTATATGCGAGGAGCTTATGCATGCCTTTGAAACAGGTGCTACAAAAATTGATGTTGTAGGCGGATATTCTAATTCACAGAAAACAATGATTTATTTCATAGTAAACCGTTTTCAGGTTGTAAAGCTCAAGGAGCTTGTGCATGAAATTGATTCAAGTGCATTCATTACCATAAGCGAGGTTGCCGATGTCTTTTCGGCAAATCAGGATAAATAACAGGGGGGAAAATATGCGTGCAGAAGAATTACTTGAAGTATTAAGTATAGCAGAAAAGCTCAAGTGTACCACCCGTCACAGTGATACCAGCACGGGAAGACGAGAAAGTGTTGCCGAGCACTGCTGGAGGCTTTCACTTATGGCTATGCTGACAGAAGAGGAATTTTCTGATATTGATATGCTGAAAGTGCTTAAAATGTGTATTATCCATGACCTCGGTGAAGCCTTCACGGGTGATATTGCCACCTTTAATAAGACTGCGGCGGACTCAGAGAAGGAAAGCAGAATGTATGCTGACTGGATAGCAACCTTTTCCGATTTTCAGAAAAATCAGTTTCAGCAGCTGATAAATGAAATGGAGGCTCTTGAAACAAGGGAAGCAAGGCTTTATAAGGCACTCGATAAGCTTGAAGCGGTAATTCAGCACAATGAAAGCGATATTTCATCATGGCTGCCCCTTGAATATGACCTGCAGCTGACCTATGGCAGTGAAGAGGTAAAATGGTCTTCGTATCTTGCAGAGCTTAAAAATCATATTGATGATGTTACAAGAAGGAAGATTGCCGACGCGAAGGGTAAATAACTCTTGTATGAATATAAATAATATGTTAAAATAATAAGAAATACGACAAGGGTGTGATAGCGTGAATGTTGCTGCAATTCTTGCAGGGGGAAGCGGACTGCGTATGGGTGCTGATATACCGAAGCAGTTTCTTGAAATTGAAGGCATCCCCGTGATAATAAGAAGCATCAGTGCTTTTCTGAAGGTAAGTGAGATTGATTGCTGCATAGTAAGTGTTTCTGCTGACTTTGTTGACTATATGAAAGTGCTTATTGAAAAGCATATTCCCGCAGGAAAGGAAATTCATGTTATTACAGGCGGCAGAACAAGAGGTGACACCCTTTTCTCGGTTCTGAAATTCATGAAGGAAAAGGGAATTCTTGAAAATTCCGTAGTTCTTACCCACGATGCGGTGCGTCCTTTTATAACAGACAGAATCATTCTTGAAAATATTGAAGCGGCAAAGAAATACGGTGCGTGTAACACGGCGGTTTCTGCTGTGGATACCATGCTTGTGAGTGAGGACGGTAAATTTATTTCTTCAGTCCCCGACAGAAATAAGCTTTTCCATGCGCAGACTCCCCAGAGCTTTGATGCAAAGCGCCTTTATGAAATGATAGAAAAAACACCTTATGAGATATTCGAGACTTTTACTGACGGCTGCTCCGTTTTTTCTTATTACGGAGAAAGGGTTTATCTTGTAAAGGGAGAAACCTATAATATAAAAATAACCTATCCCGACGATATCCGTCGTGCGGAAGGTATAGTAAGACAATATTTTAACTGAACGGAGAAAAAAATGGTAACTTTAACAGTAATTGTTACGGCATTCAATTCCGCCGAAAAGCTTAAATATACACTTGAAGGACTTGTTGAACAGACAACAGAAGACTTTGATGTCATTATTGTTGATAACGGCTGCGATGATAAGGCAAAGGCAGTAATTAAGGAATACTGTGATGAATTTGTAGGCTTTCAGTCCTTTGAAATTCCCCGTTGTCTCATTCCCGAGGCAAGAAATGAGGGGGTGAAGTCTGCAAAGGGTGAGCTTGTTTATTTCATTGACAGCGGTGACTATATTGCTCCCGCTACGATTGAAACAGTGCTTGCGGCAGCTGATGAAACAAAGGCGGATATTATTTCTCCCCGATACTATGTTTCAGGCGAAAATGAGCCCTATTATGATACATGGATGGATATGCTTGCAACTGTGCCTGTAATTGACCGCTTTGACAGGGCACTTCTCAATACACTTGATGTTGACGGCAGAGTTTTCAGAAAAAAATTCTTTGACCTTTATTCTCTTAAGTTCCCCTCAACACCGGTTTATTATAATGCCGCTTTCATTACAAAGTGCATTTTCGGCTGTGATGCAAAAATGACAGGTGTTGCGGAAGGTATATATGCAAAAAGAAACGGTGTATATCAGGACGGCTTCCTTGAAAATGCCGAGCCCTCAGAGGAAAACCTTGATATAGTTATTGATGTTTATGAAAATGCATATTCCGACATCAAGAGCATTATTGAAGAGGAAACAGGCTCCTTTGACGGTGATGAATTTACCGCACAGGAAATTCTTACCGTATATTTTGAGGAGCTTACAAATAAATTCTACAGATATTTCTGGTATCTTACCGATGCTTCACTTGAAAAGCTCCGCAATAAGTATGAGGGAATTTCCGCTCTTCTCACAAAGGAAAGACGAGATAAAATCAACAAGAAATTCGCCGATCTCCGTTTTCCGCAGATGTATATCACAAGAAATGACGCGTCAGAGCTTCCTCTTTTCAGTATTCTTGCAGACCTTAACGACAACACGCAGCTGGATGAGTTTATAAATTCACTTTATATTCAGCGTTTCCCCTTCTTTGAGCTTTTTGTCAAGGAAAGTGCGGCAAGTGATCCCTCCTTCCCCGAGCAGTGGAGAGGCATGGAAAATCTTAAGGTGCTTCCCGACAACGGCTTCTATCAGAAGGCAAGAGCCGAGGCTTCGGGACTTACAATAAATGTAAAGGACCCCACACCCCTTGATCCCAGAATTCTCTCCGAGCTTTCTGTCACAAAGGCCCCCCGCTCCTTTTTTCAGTACATTTTCTCAAGTAAGCGTAAGCAGTATTCAGCAAAGACATATCTCAAGTCAAAGGGACTTGCAATGCAGTAAGTAAAAAGCGTTGTATCCGTACGGATGCAACGCTTATATTTTTTTATTCGCCTGAAAGTCCTAATATTTCCAGAGGATCAACAAGCTGACCGTTTGCACGCATTTCAAGGTGAACATGGGCGGTGTCGGCACTTTCAATGGGGATTTCACCGATAATACCTATAATAGTATCCTCGTAAACCTCGGCACCTGCACTGATTAGTGCTTCATCGGCAAGACCTGAAATGCTTGAGGTGACACCGTTTTTGTGGTCAATTGTAACGGTGTTGCCCCATACTGCGTCCTTTGTTACCGATACTACAGTGCCCTTGCCTGTGGTTTTTACATTTTCACCCTTGACCCCTGTAAAATCAACACCGTTATGGGTTCGGTAATCCTTCATTGTCTGTGAAAAAACGGGTATGCCCATGCTGTAGTCCTTACCGATGTTAAGTGACACGGGGGAATAGAAAATCACAGGCTCACTGTCTTCAGCATCCTCGCTTACTGCAGGGGAGTTGTTGTCAAAAACTGCGGCAGTGGAGGGCTCATCTGATGTAGTAAATTCGTCAATGTTGATTTCTACAGTGCCGCCCGAATTCTGTTTTGCGGTTGTAACCTCGGGGATAGTGAGGCTTTCATAGGATTTTGTCGTGCTTTCGGCAGTTGCGGGAGTCTTTGATGCTGTAACGGATATTCCCACTATGCCCGCGGCAAGAAGACAAAGCCCCATTGCAAAATAGATGCCGTTGCTTTTAAGAAGCTTTCTGATTTTATCTTTAGTTTCGTCTGTTTTCATATTATTACCTCCTGAATTCATTTTGTACCGTGTGCAGAAATTTATTCCGAAAAAAATTTTAAAAATAACAAAACAAATGTTTGCTTTTTCTGAACATTTGTGCTATAATGCCCTTAAAGGAATATTTTCCGGAGGTAAAACATGAAAGAGCTTAATAATACACAGAAAAAAATATATGAATTTCTTGCAGAGCGCTCACAGAACGGTGTTCCTCCCACGGTCAGAGAAATTTGTGCTGCGGTAGGGCTTAAGTCCACTTCATCCGTTCAGAGCAATCTTGAAGCACTCGAGGAGGCGGGCTATATTGAGCGTGACCCCATGCTTAAGCGCTCTATCAGAGTGAGAGGACAGGAGAATAACGTAACACAGGTGCCTCTTATAGGTACTGTTACCGCAGGTATGCCCATTCTCGCAGTAGAAGCAATTGAGGGCTATGTACCCTATGCGGGAAACGATGCCTCGGGTAAGCCTATGTTTGCTCTTAAGGTAAGGGGCGACAGTATGATAAAATGCGGAATTTTAAGCGGTGATATAATTATTGCCGAAAAAACTCCCGTAGCCAATAACGGTGATATTGTTGTTGCACTTTTAGAGGATGAGGCTACCGTAAAGAGATTCTATAAGGAAAACGGTCATTTTCGTCTGCAGCCCGAAAACGATGAATATGCTCCCATAATTTCCGATGAAATCATAATTCTCGGTAAGGTCATTTCTCTTATAAGACATTTCTGATATATAAAAAAATTACAGGACACCTGCCGTAAGGTAAGTGTCCTGATTTTTATGCTTTTCTTTTTCGGAGTATTTCTTCGATTTTATCGGAAAACTGTGAAATTACAATTGCTGCAAGCATTATTACACAACCGATGATTTCATTGCCTGTAAGCATTACCTTAAGCATTACCGCACTGCAAAGCACTCCGAAAACCGATTCAAGGCACATGATGAGTGATGCCACGGTAGATTCTGTATATTTCTGACCTACAACCTGGAAGGTATAAGCAAGTCCGCAGCTCATAATGCCTGAATAAAGAAGGGGGAAAATGCTTTCACGGATGCCATCAATTGTGGGATTTTCTGTAAGAAGCATGAGAATGCAGGTGAGAACACCCGAAACCGTGAACTGAATGAATGAGAGCTTTACGGGGTCGGAGTTCTCGGCAACCTTTTCAACTATAAGAATCTGCACTGCATAGAAAACCGCGCAGGCAAGAGAAAACAGGTCGCTTGCGGTAATTGCGGAAAAGCCGACACCGCGTACACAAAGGAAATAAAGTCCGACAGTGCCGAGTACAACGCACACCCATGTGACGGGAGAAATGCGTTTTTTCAATAAAAGTCCGAAAAGCGGCACAAAGAACATGTAAAATGCGGTGATAAATGCGATTTTTCCGGGGGAGTGGTCGGGGTATGCAAAGGCAAACTGCTGAAGGTTACTTGCAATACAAAGAGCAATACCCATGGCAGTGCCGCCGATGAGAAGCTTTTTTGTGTCTGCTTTTACCTTTGCCTTATCGGGCTTTCCCGATTTTTTCATGCGGGCAATATCCATGCCTATAATTACGGGCAGAAGCGTTGCCGCACCGAAAAGAGTTCTTATTCCGTTGAATGTGAATGCCTCTACTGTTTCCATTCCCAATGACTGGGACACAAAGGACGAGCCCCATATAAAGGCTGTAAGAAACAGCATCAGTATGCCCTTAAGCTGATTTTTTTTCATTATTATGTATCCTTCTTTTTTGTACTACCGAAAAGAAAGGGTAACATAATTATGGACTGTTGTCAAGAAAGCATTTTTCGCAGCTTCAGAAGAATTGCCTTTTCCTTGCGGGACACCTGTACCTGTGAAAGTCCCATGTTTTTTGCAGTGACCGTCTGGGTAAGTCCTCTGAAATATCGGTATTCAATAAGAAGCCTTTCATCCTTATCAAGATTTTTCAGTGAATTCATAAGGTCTATGTGGGAGGAAAGCCTTTCCTCCTCCGAGTCAACGGGGATGTCGGTCTGACCCTCATCCTCCTCTGCAGTAAGAGAGATTACGGGAAGACATGCGCACAGCAGGGAAGCGGCTTCACTTATTTCAAGCTCTGCCTTGTCTGCAATTTCCGTAATGGTAGGCTCACGTCCGAGGCTTACGGAAAGCTCTTCCTTGATGGCAAAAAGACTTCTTGCCTTTTCCTTTGCGCTTCTGCCTATTTTTACTGCACCGCCGTCACGGAATATTCTTTTGATTTCACCTAAAATTGCGGGGACTGCATAGGTTGAAAAGCGAAAGCCCAGTGAGGGGTCAAAGCCCGCGGCAGCCTTTATAAGACCCACACAGCCTGCCTGAAAAAGGTCATCGTATTCCACTCCCGAGCCTCTGAAGCGGTTTGCACAGGCATGCACAAGCCCGAGATTTTCGGTTACAAGCGGATTTTCTGAAGAATATGGCATTATTCACACTTTCCCGTAATTTTTTTTGTGAGTGTGACAGTGGTGCCCTTATCCTTTACTGATTTTACTCTTACCTTGTCGCAGAAGCTTTCCATAACGGTAAAGCCCAGTCCCGAGCGGTCATCGCCTGCGGTGGTAAAAAGCGGCTCCATTGCCTTTTTTACATCCTCGATGCCCTCTCCCTTGTCACGGATTCTTATTCTTACCGTGTTGTCGCTGAAAATAGCGGCATCTATGTAAATTCTTCCCTGTTTCTCGCGGTAGCCGTGAACAATTGCATTTGTAACTGCCTCACTTACCGCAGTTTTTATGTCATTGATTTCCTCTATTGTGGGGTCGCAAAGAGCGGTAAAGGCTGATATCACCGCCCGTAAGAAGCCCTCGTTTACGGATTTTGCCGATATATTCATTCTGAAATCGTTAATTGGCTTTGCCATAGCTGTCACCTGAATTCCACTTTATTCTGAAGCCCTGAAAGCATCAGTATTTTTTTATCTCTGTTATTGAGCCCCGTTACCACCGTGCGGCAGTTGTTGGACATCGCAAGCTTGTATCTTCCGATTACAAGCCCTACTCCCGAGGAGTCCATAAAGGTCACATCGGAAAAATCAAGAATAAGCTCATCGGGAGAGGCTTTTATGATTTCATTGTCAGCCCTTGTCCGAATTGAGCCCGCCGTGTGGTGGTCAATTTCACCCTTAAGATAAATTGTAAGGGACTTGTCCGAAAGTACGGTAGTCATATTATCACTCCAAAAAAAGAACTCCGCCTTTATAATAGCGGAGTTCTTCCAAAAAATTTGTCTTATTGTGTTGTGAGGTAATTTATTTTATTCCGGGAGTTTTAAGAATACCTGTTGTACGAAGAACATATTCGTAGCTCCAGTTGATTCCCTCACTTCTCCATGCGCCGGGACCGTGCCATGATTCCTTGACATTTACAAGGTGGATGGGGCCGAAGGAATTGTAGCGGTGTGTGTAAAGCTTTATGCCGATTTCATGCTCACCGTCGGGAATATCCCTGATTTCAAGAGTATAGGGAGGATAGATGATGTTGCCCTTTACCTCATTGTCAACAGATACCTCAATAAGAGCGCCCATGTAGTCACTTGCAGTAACAGTGAGACTGCCGTTTTCGGCGGTTGCATTCATCTTATATGTAACCGCACCGCCGTAGAAGGGAAGACCCTGTGTGAGAAGCGAGCCGAAGGCAAGCTTTTCGGGAAGAGCGGTGACAGTTGCCTCGGAGCCTGTTACTCTGACACCGAAGTCACCTGTGATGAACACATTTTCAAGGTTAGCGGTTTCACCGAAGGGAAGAGTTATTTCAAGAGTATTTTCACCCTTTTCAATATTTCCCAGCAGTAATTTTCCGATTGAAATATCAACATAGAAGCCCTCAAGTCTTTGTGTAACGGGCTTACCGTTGAAAATAACCTCGGCAATATCTGCATCCTCAAGGTTAAGAACTGCATTTTCATAGTCGATTTCACTGTTGAAGGTGAATTTAAGTGTTACCCTGTTATTTTTCGGAAGCTGACCGAGTACCCAGGGCTGAACAACATGTCCGCCTCTTTCTCTTATGCCGAGACGCTCTCTTACAAGGTTATCAAGACGAAGAATTTCTTCCTTCTTGCAATATTCCTTGTCGTCGTCCAGCTTCCACTGTGCCATATCAAGAACGAGAACATTGGGCTCGGAAAGCTCAAAGTCATAAAGACCGCCAAGCACCTCGCCTGCCTTTTCGGGGATGTGCTGTGCTTTTTCGCAATCTGTTTTTCCGTCGGTAAGCTTAAGAAGAAGGGATTCATAACCGAAAATGCGGTAACGGATAATTGTTCTGCCTTCTCTGTATTGGGCCTTTATGGGTGAAATCTCACCGTTTTCGGTGTTGTAGATTTCGGGAGTATATGTACCATTCAGAATAATCTGAATATCCCTGCCGTTGTCGATATGCTTGTTATCAGGCTCTGCCGAACAGCAGATAAAGAGCCATCTGCAGTCTGTATCCTGACGGAGCTGGTACATGTAGTTATCGGTAAGTCTGCCGTTGGCATATCTTATTGTAAGAGTTCTTGAATCCTCAAGTGCGGTGAGAAGAGATGCGCGGGAGAAGTCAATTTTTTCACTCTTGTCGAAAAGTGCCTTTGCGCAATCACAGGGAAGAGCATCAACAAGTGTGGGAGCATCGCCCATGAAAATAAGCTTACCGCCGTTTTCACGGAACTGCTGAAGTCTTTCAATTGTAGTGCTTCTTAAGGTTTCACAGCCGGGAACAATAATTGCATCATATTCCATCTGACCTACCTTAAGAGGAGCACTGCCCTTTTTGCAAAGGGTAGGAAGAAGAGATTCGGAAATAAAGTTGAAGTCAATGCTTCCTTCAAGAAGCCATCTTGTAACCTCAAAGAAGCGGTCATCAAGATTATCACGGAAAACCGCGGATTTATCGTTGGGTCCCCAATGAAGCCAGAAGCTTTCAACAGGATGAATAACACCGACCTTTACAACCGGCTTACCTCTTGTAAGTGCTGTGTTTACTCGTGCGAAGTGGTCCTCTATAAGATTATATTTCTTATACCAGGGAGACTGATAATGAATTGAAGCAGGGTAGTCACGCTTTGCTTCGCCCTTCATTGCATACCATGAAAGATGAGGAACTCGGATGGTAACACCGAGACAAGCCTGCCAGTCACCCTGATGCTTGTAGGTTCTGAAATCGCAGTCCCAGCCCGTTACACCGTAAAGCTCGGAAAGCATACCCTCGTAGCCGTACTGATGAACGGCAGACTGTGCCTGCTTTGCCGTTGTGAATTCATGGGAATTGCAAAGCATGTCAATACCGGGAAGCCGGAAGCTTCTGTATGATCGCATTGCTTCACCGAGAGCGGCTGTCTGTGATTCCAAAGAGGGCTCCTCCATCATGTGACCTGTAAGAGCAATGCCGTTTTCCTTACACCATTCACCTACTGTGTCGGCAAAGGAGGAAGCAAAAAGCTCTGCAATGAAGTCATGATATCTGTAGCGGTGAATAGAAGGTGCAGATGCGGGCAGATCCCAGAAAACCTCGGGGAGAGTATCAAAAATATCAGCTCCGTAAGCCTTTATGTAAAGCTCGGGTACCTTGTCGGTCCAGGGCATTGTGATATCCATCTTATCAAATGAATTGTTGAGAACGGTTTTTCTTGTGAACTGAGGCTCGTCGGTGAAGATAGCGGGAACGGTTTTATCAAATTCATCCCCCACCTTTGCCTTGTATTTTTCATGAGTGACCTCAATGAATTTTTCAATAGCCTCGCGGTTCAGTGTATCTGCATAAGCCTGACCGTTGTACCAGCTTGAGGGAGAGTGTACCTCGAGGAAGGCATACCATTTTGTTCCCTTTGCCTCTTCGTTTTCGTCAATTCTTCTGTATGAGGAAAGGAAGCCATCACTGTCAAGAACAATATCATAGCAGGTAAGAAGCTTACCGTTGCCGCTTCTGCCGCCCTCGGAGCGGGAATCGTTTGAGAAAAATGCTTCAGCCTCTCTGAAGGGAGTGAAAAGAAGGCATCTGCCTCTGTATTTTTCATCCTTTGTTACAAAGCCGCCTGCGGCACCTGAAGGCCAGCGGTCCTCGTCATAAAGCCATGCCAGCATTTCTTCATTTTTTGCCTTTTCAACGGTATCCTTTATAAGCTCCATATATTCTTCGCTGAGATATTTGTTTTCAAGACCTGTTCTTACATGAAGATGGAAGCCGCCGAGCCCCATTTCCTTGAAAACATCTATCTGACGGCAAAGCTCATCCTTTGTAAGATATGAGTTGAGAGCCCAGAAGGGAGTTCCGCGGAATTCTGATGTGGGATTTTCAAATAATTCTTTTTTAAGAGAAATTTCACTGTTTTTCTTATAAAGCATAGTACACCTCCTGATGTATTTGTTTTTATTCTATCATATAAGACCTTCCAACACAACTTTATTCTTATGCTCCGTTTTACAAATTAATTGTTCTGAAATTATGAAAACTGACAAAAGAATAATAATGAAGTCGCGCGAATATTATTTTTATAGGATAAAACACAGGGGAGCAGATGACATGAAAGCAGATACAACAAAAAAACGGGACATTTCTCTTATTATAATTATACTTATGTGGATAGCGGTCATGGTTTTTAGTGTATGGCATACCATTACAACCACTGCTTCGGCAGAGATAAGAAGACTTCCCGTGTATAGTGTGGATACTTCTGTAAAGGAGCTTGCCATTACATTCAACTGTGCGTGGGGAACCGAAGGTCTTGACGAAATTATTCAGCTGTTAACCGACGAGGGAATTTCCTGTACCTTCTTTTTTGTGGGCGAGTTTGCCGAAAAGCATCCTGAAGCGGTCAGAAGGATATATAATCAGGGACACGAAATCGGCAATCACTCAATGAAGCATAATGACCCCGTAAAACAGACCTATGAGGAAATATTGAGCGATATGAATGACTGTAATGAGCTGCTTTATTCTCTGACAGGCATAAAAGCCCTGCTTTACCGCGCTCCCTCGGGGTCTTATGACAATAAGACGATTGAGGCTGCCGAAAGTCTCGGAATGACAGCGGTGCAGTGGGATGTTGACAGTATAGACTGGCGGGATTTATCGGTAGAAAAAATAATAAGCCGTGTTACCTCGAAGGCAACAAACGGCTCAATTATACTGTTTCATATAGGAAAGGAGAATACTGTAAGGGCTCTGCCCGAAATAATAAGAAGCCTTAAAAAGGAAGGCTTTTCATTCACAACCGTGGGAAAGCTTCTGCCCGACGGAGAGGCATATACCGACCACACGGGCAGGCTTTTTGTGAAATCGTGAAAAATGCTGCTTATTTTTCCGCGGGCAGGGTAACTGTTATTGTAAACAGACTGTTTTCTCCCTTTTGGGCGGTAATATCACCCTTGTGCATGGAAATGATTTTTTTTGCAATGGAAAGTCCCAAACCGTTGCCCTTTTGGGCGATTGACGAGCTTTTTGTGTAAAATCTGTCAAATATATTATATAATTCCTCTTCATTGAGGCTGCATCCGTAATTGCTGATGCTTACATACAGAGTATCGTCAATTTTTTTTGTGCTTAAAGTAAGACTTTCCCCTTCCGGTGAAAATCTTATTGCATTATCAAGAAGATTTATCCACACCTGCGACATCATGTCGATGCTTCCGCAAAAGTCAATCTCCTCTCCCTGAAATATTACCTGAAGCTTTTTTGCCTCCAGCTGCAGATATAATGATGCAATTACCTGCCGCAGCTGCTCTGTAAGATTATATTCTTCCATGCTTTCAGCTTTTTCGTGTCGTGTAGGACCTGAAAGCAGAAGAATGTTGTCTGAAAGGCTCCGTAAACGCTCTGATTCCTCAATTATGATATCAAGATACTCATTCTTTTCCTCTTCAGAAAGCATGGTGTTTTTTATTACCTTTGCAAAGCCGTTGATATTGCCTATCGGTGCTTTTATTTCGTGGGTCAGGTTTCCTGCAAAATCTCTGTTCATCACATTGCTTTCCTGAAGCATTCTTGCCATATCATTGAAGGTGTTTACTGTAAGATAGCCTGTGTCGGTAAGCTTTTTGCCGTTTTCGAGTCTTGTTGTAAGCTCACCGTCGGCAACTCTTTTCATTGCATCAATAAGATTTTTCTGTTTTTTAGTAATAATGTGCCTTATAAGAGAATCAACCAATGCACCTGCAAGAATAAAGCAGATGAACAGGATAGCAAGGTAAATAAGAAAACGGTTTCTGTCGTCAATAAGCCCCGTAAGGTTTATAAGCCCGAGTGTGCGGAGACTTATAAAGTAAGCGGTACATGAAATAAGCAACAGAAGCATTCCCGTAAGAATAACTATTTTTATATGGCGAAGCAAGTTGTATTTATCTGCCTTTTTCAATGTTTATCACTCCCATATAGCCCACACCTCTTATGGCAACAATGGAAAACTCTTTCCAGCCGTCAAAGCGCTTGCGCAGACGGTTTATGTGAACATTGACAGTGGTATCCACCGATTCGGAATTCATGCCCCAGATGCTGTCCATAAGCTGAAGACGTGTGAACACCTTTTCGGGGGATGATAATAATGTATATAATAAATAGAATTCCTTCTGCGGAAGCACCTGAAATTCCCCGTTTTTACTTACGGAAAGGGAATCGTAATCAAGTGTAACATTACCTATGATAAGCTTATGCTCACTTATAATCTGTGAACGGCGAAGCAGTGCCTTGATACGGAGTATAAGCTCGGTTTCGTTTACGGGCTTGACCATATAATCATCAGTGCCCGCTATGAAGCCCTCCCACTTGTCCTCATTCTGATATTTTGCAGTTACCATAAGAATGGGGGTTGTGTTGCCTGCATGTCTTAATTGTCTTGTGAATTCATAGCCATCCATTTTGGGCATCATAACATCAAGTACAATAAGATCAATGTGCTTTGTATCCATAACATCAAGGGCATCAATGCCGTTTGTAACTGAAATAACCTTGTAGCCCGCCTGATTGAGAATTATCTTCATAAGCTTTGCAGAATTGAGATTATCCTCTGCTAAAAGAATCTGGAACATAAATGTTTTCTCCCCCGTATAAATATCCATGCTCATAGTAGCATAAGATTATTAACAAAAAATAAACTTTACAAACTTGTTTACAAACTGTTCATATAATGCCCCTTAAAGTTTATTTTTAGTTTATCGAATATTGGTAAAATTCAATAGAATAATTGGACTATTGTCCCTATATTTTATTCGCCGACGAGTTTTCTGTACGGGTGAGTGTGACGGATTTGTGAACACAGCTTGACGGAAATTTGACGGTAAAAACAAAGAAAAGGAGAGATTATTCATGGAAACGAAAGCTAAGTTAACAAAGAAAATACTTAGTACGTTCCTGGCAGTGCTGATGATTTTTTCAGCTTGTTACGTTGGTATCGACGGCGCATACACAGCTTATGCGGCTGAAGAATCAAAGTACACAAAGGCTGAAGTTATCGATCTCATCAATACTGCTACTGAAGGTGGCTTTTCACTCAGCAGTTCAGGCGACACCTGGAACTATACAGGTGACAACGGTACTGTTCTTGAGGCGGCAGAAGCCATTTTTGATTATGCAGTAAACATTTATCGTGAAGGAACTGAGAATACCAGCAAAGGTAACTCATCAAAGGCTCTTTACGATATGTTTGATGCAGAATTCTCAGCAAGCTATACAAATGCTGTTGCAGCAAGACAGCTTGTTAAGAATGTTCTCAATCCCGATGGCACAGCTGTTTACAGCTACGAGGGTAGGGGAACAAAGTCAACAACACTGAATGAAACAACAAACTCTTATTCACAGGGTGCAGATGTGACAGGGTCATATCCTCTGGCAAGTTTCGCAAGTATGTATGTTGACGGTGCTACTGCAAGCAACATTGTAAAGACCTCAATCATTCAGCTTGATCTTACAAAGTACCTTATGAGATTCTCAAAGATTGAGGATATTCCTGCAACCGTAATTACAGGTGTTACATATACCTATACTCACGGTCACACCGCTTCTGCAACTGTTTCATCGGTTACAACAAGAAATGAAACAACAGGTTCAGGCTGTGATGAAACAACCACAACCTATTACACTCCTAAAATCACTACAACATACTGGAACCATTTAGCCAGCAAGCCCACACGAAAGATTGTCAAGGACAATACCATAAGAAAGAATCTTCTTACTTATGAAAAGTATTTCAATGAAGAGCTCCTTGCAATGACCCGTGAGGATATGCTTGCACTTCCTCTTGAGGATATCAATTCTCTTTACCTTACAACTGACAATATGTACACTGCAATGATAGAAAAGTTCGATGATGCGGTTCTCAATCACTTCGGACTCAATGCTGCAGCTATCCATCAGTTCATGGAAGATGCTTACTTTGCATACAGAGTTGTTGCAGGTAAGTATAATATTGACATACTCAATACTCTTATAGGCTCTGAATATAATGTTGAAAGCTATGCTGAAATGTCAGCTCTTTATGCAAAGACAAGCACAGCTTACAATGTTGTTTATTCAATGGATGCTGAAATCATCAACTACATCGTTGGTGAAGGTGCTTATGCACAGCAGTATGAATCAGCTATGGCTCTCAAGGCTACTGCTGAAAGCTACAATGCAGTTCTTTTCGACATTATGACAGAGCAGAAGCTCGAAGAAACTGTTGAAGCTATGGTAGCTACATTTGAGGAATATATCAATGTCCTCAATAAGGAAGACATTGAAACTCCCACAGATGCTGAAGTTATCGCTCTTGACCAGAAGGTTAAGGCATTCGATGATATCATCGCTTCCTACACAAGTAAGTCTTACTACAGAACCTACTGGACAACAGCTTACGAAACCGAATGGGCTCGCTTCAAGGGTATCCTTGCAGAGGTTTATGAGGTTCGTGGTCTTAAGGCTGATTTCCAGACACAGTATAACTATTTCCTTCCCCTTATTTACACAACTCAGATTGATACACTTGATAACGATGCTCTCGTTGATCTTCATGCAAATCTCGATACAAAGATTACAGAGCTCCGTGATACATATAACTCAATCGGTGGCAAGTGGGGATACACAATTGCTGACAAGATCTTCACTGTTAAGTATGAAGACGCCGATTACCTCCTTCAGACTCTTGTTGAGTCAGTAAAGACTACAGGTAAGGAAGCTGCAAAGACTGTTCTTATTGCAAGAACTGAAGCACAGCTTGATGCAGTTTATGCATATAAGGATACAACAGTTGTTAACTTTAACAACTTTGCTTCCATTAAGTCAACTCTTACATACTTCGACTATGACCTTTACAATTATGTAAACGGCGGCGGCGAAGGACAGAACAAGTGGCTCTCCGCTGACTACACAAACAAGTATGCAATGGTTCAGACTCTTCTTGACAGATACCATGCATTCTCAACAACAGACGGTAAGTCCCACTTCGACGAAAGCTTCACCTATGCTGATGCAAACGGCAACTATGCTATCCGTTATGCAGGCAGCCAGGTAAATGCTGACGGTGTTGAAATGGGCTATCCCAATGATATTGCTCGTGACGGTGCAGAAGATAACTATGTTGTTACAGAAGACAAAATGGTTAACACCATCGCTCGTCTTGATAGCTTTATCACATCCCGCGACTTCGGTGCTATCGTAGGTCTTGTTGATGCTGATACAGAAGAATATACAGACATCGGCACCTATGTGAACCAGATGCTCGAAACAATGCTCTACAATGATAAGATGATGAACACCCTTGTTGGTGCTCTTTTCCCCATGATTTGTGAGCTTATTGAAGCAGAGCTTATTGGTGCTCTCGGTACAATGGACGGTGCTGAGCTTGATGCAAACGGTATTCCCTGGCTTGACCTCAGCGGTCTTATTGACGGTGGTCTTGTTTCGGGTAAGATTGCTCTTTACCTTGATACAAATAAGGCTCCCAACAACCCCGAAGGCGATCAGAAAAACTTCATGGAAGTTTTCAAGGATATCGGACTTTACATTTTCCCTGCAACACTCGCTGAATCTCTTATGATGTCAAATCCCGTGCTTTACGGTATCGGTACTCCCATTTACGAAGCTCTCAAGGCTGCAGGCAGAGACTGGACAGCACTTGTATGTGAAGATGACCCCGAAACAGAGCTTGTTGACGAAACAAAGGTAATGGAATTTGAGTGGGGCGTATATGATGAAGATTCATTCATCGAAGTAATGGCTTGTATCCTCGACTCCATTCTTCCTCTTCTTCAGGCTGTTCTTGCTGATAAGCCCTTTGAAGGTGAATCCTCCAACGCAGCTGTTGTTTATTCAAATAAGGTTACAGCTCTTATTGTTAATGCTAACAACACCTTTATTCGTGGCGGTCTTAAGATCACTATCGATCCTCTTAATGCATGGAGCACAATCTTTACTCCTCTCTTCCAGGCTCTTGGCATTGATAAGATTCCCTCTGTTAAGTCAGATGCAACAGGCTATGATATAGCTGATGCTCTTATCGGCACACTTCTCGGCAGAGTAGAAGAAATTCTTGCAAGCCCCATTGATCAGGTTCTTGAGATTCTTCCCAATCTCGTTTACTTCCTTTCAATGGATACTGTTCAGGAAATTATCAATGGCCTGAATATTCATATGAATCTTAACATCTTTGAGCTTGACGTTTATGCCGGTAGCGGTCTCGGTAACTCAATTCTCAGCCTTCTTGAAGGTCAACTTGCAGGCGTAATTGAATTCCCCGTTGACCTTGCACTTGCTGACGAAATCAATCTCTACGATATGCTCGGCTTCGAAATTTCAGACTTCAATGAAATTCTCAAGTTTGCAACAAAAAGCCTCGGCGTAGCTCTTCCTCCCATCAGACAGCAGGATATTATTTTTAGCTCTGATTGGACAACACGTGCAGACGGCAGCGTAAATCTTGTAGCCAATAAGGGCGACCTTATGTACTGGCTTCTTGACTATGCAGTATCTGCTCTCGTTCCCGATGAAAACGGCAACAGCCTTCTTACATCTCTTCTCGGCGATTCCGAAATGAATCCCATGTTAGCAGGTGTCCTTGAAACTGTTGTCGGCAAGTTTACTTCTGACCCCAGAGGTGCACTCGCTGCTATTATTGAGCTTCTCAATTCTGTAGAATATGACCTTGAAGAAATGACATGGCTTGAAGGTGAATATAACTACGGCGGAATTGATGGTGCATTAGGCGCAGATATAATTTATCTCAACTATGGCAATGACTGGACAGAAGATAGAGCAGATTATCTTGCTGAAAATCTTGATGCTATCGTTGAAGAAATACTCGCAATTGCAAACGTTGACCTTGGTGCAGAAAGCATCGGCGCTCTTATCAAGGGTAAGCTTGACGGTCTCTTCACAAATGCTAACATTACAGCTCTTGTTAAAATGCTCGGCGGTCTCGGTGACAGCCCCAGTGCTATCATTGCAGATATTGTAGGCACACAGGTAGGCATTGAGCTTGACAGCTGGTTCACAGCCTTCGGCTATCTCTTCCCTGCAGAAACCTGGGCAGATGATGCTGAAATCATTCCCGTAGGTCACAGAAATTATGTAAATAACTTCGGTGTTGACGGTATCGTAAATGAAGACGGTACTATCACATGGGTTCTTGACGGCAGACAGACTCTTACAGACGGCGACGGTTATACATTTGTAAATATCCTTGCCCGTCTTCTCGGCGGTGCTTCCGTTCTTGTTGATTTCCTCTTTGCAGGCGGTGATATTGCTGCTTTCAATAATGTAATCAGTCTTAAGGGCTATGAAAGCTACGCTTCAACACTCGGCACTCTTCTTTCAGTGCTTGGTGTAGAAAATCTTCCCTCACAGGATGAATTCAATGCAGACGCAATGGGCAGCCTTGTCAATACTCTTACAGCAACTCTTGACTGGTTCTATGCTCTTGTTGATTCTGATGATATGCTCACTCAGCTTATTGAAATTATCCCCGATCTCTTCTACTACATTGAATCAAACGGACTTTCCGTATTCCTTCGCAATCTCCTTATGCCTGTATGGGTACTCGTTGATACTGTAAGACCTCTTATTGATGTTGATCTCAATGGTGTTCTTTCACTTGTTGTATCTGAGTTCCTTAACTACGGCACTCTTGATATCAATGTAATTCTTACTTATGCTCTTACCGGTATTTATCAGAATAACGATATAGACTATAAGTGGTACAATATTGATCTCTTCAATCTTACATTCACAGAAATTATCAAGCTTGCTGATACATATCTTGGCACAAACCTCTATGAAAGCGGTCTTGTTAAGATAGGTATCAAGGGACTTTGCTCAGGTCTTGAAGCTGAAGAAACATCTGTAGGCACAGTTTACAGCCCCGCAGTAGAAGCTGCAGACGTAATGACTATATTTGTTACTGCTCTTCTTGAATGTCTCAGCTATCCCGTTGATGACGACACAACAAACGGTGACATTCTCTTCGGCTTTATTGCTGAAAAGACCGAAAATGAAAAGCTTGCAAATATTTATCCCGTAATCACTGACATTATTGCAGGTGTTGAAGTTGAATACACAGAACCCAACTGGGGTTATATGTTTGACTCAGCAGATGACTTTACTGTAACTCTTCCCGCTCCTTCAATTGCATATCTTGCATATACAACTGACTGGACAAAGGAAACAGCTGATGCATTCTATGCAGAGCTTGACGGCGTTCTCGAAATGTTCCTTCCCGATCTCCTCAAGGATATGGGCGCAGAGGATCTTGCAGGTATTATTGAAGGTCTCCTTACAGATAACGTTTATACAGACGAAATCCTCAACACTGTTGTTGAAGCTATCGTTAATCTTCTTGCAGGTGTTAACACATCTCTCTTCACACACATTGATGCAGTTCTTGATACAGATATCGGTTCATGGTTCGATATGTGTGAAATTGATGCAGAAACAGGCAAGTATGTAGTAGCAAAGCCCTTCGGCATTGACGAAGCAAAAGATAAGAAGGCTGCATTCACAGCTGCTATCAAGGAAGTACTTGCTTCTGTTGACAGCGTTCTTTCATTCGTATTCTTCGGTGATAATCTTGAACTCTTCACAGGTTCAGAGAAGAACGAAGACGGCACATATAAGTACAACAACATTATCACAATCACAGGTATTGAAGGCTATGACCGTGCTCTTGTTCCCGTACTTGAAGCACTCGGCGTAGTTCTTCCCACAGCTGAAGAGCTTGAATACAAGACCTCCAATGCTGTTGAAGCTATCCTTGAAGGTGCACTTGCACTTGTTGACAAGATTTGCGCTAACCCTGTAGAAGAAGTATTCAACCTTCTTCCCAATCTTATCTATTTCATCAATGCAGACGGTGTTAAGAGCTCAGTAAACAACCTTCTTATCCCTGTAAATGAGCTCATTTCAAAGGTTGCTCCCATCGTTGGTAAAGATATTTCAATTGAAACTCTTATCGGTGATGCACTTCCCATTGATATTACAGACCTCAGCACAGAAGCTCTTCTTGCCTTTGCAGGTGAAAAAGGTATTGCTCTCAAGGCTGAAATGGTTGATATCATTAAGAACCTCTATGTCGGAAATCTTGAAATGTTTGAGTCTGTTAACGGTCTCAACGCTTACAGACTCAATGTTGAAGGCTATGAAGGCGATGTTCTTACTATCATCGTTTCCATCGCAGCAGAACTCTTCCTTACA
>JAZUCC010000021.1:0-63173 GCA_045638965.1 Acutalibacteraceae bacterium
ATCCGCTCTTCTTGAAAACTTCGCACAGATGGCTGCAAGTGAAGACGGCATCTACGAGATTATGTACACTGTATATAACATCTTCAAGGCTGCTAACGAAGCTGCTAACGGTGTTAAGGACTGGTATGATACCTTCAACGGTGACTACACATTCCTCAACAAGATGTTCGAAGACAGCGACCTTAAGTTCATCAACCAGATCAGAGAATCTCTCAAGTATCTTCTTGATAACAGTGATTACTCCGACATCATTGATGGTGACGAGCTCGCTCCCAACGGATTTATCAGATTCTTCCAGAAGATTGCTGAATTCTTCCAGAAGATAGCTGATTTCTTCGCAAATCTTTTCAAATAAGATTTAACAAGGAATAAATCCTCATAACAAAAAAGGCCCTCCGCAGGAGAAATCCTGCGGAGGGTTTTTCTGTTGTATAAGGCTGATGCAGAAGGCAGATAGCAATTTTTCTGTGTTCTGCACAGAGAAAAATATAATTTCTGCGCATAAAAAAGGTACATCCCGTATGAGATGTACCTCAAATTCAGTTGATTAACGTTGTTTCCTCAACAATGAAGTCCGTCGGTAATGCTGCGCCTGAAGAGCCTGCACTTACAGGTGGTGCAGAATCTGTTTCGGGGTTATAGCCGGGAGAAATCATTACGGGCGCATCGGGATTATAAGGGGGAGTTGATTCACCCTCATCACCCTTGCCGGGAATTGTACCGTCACGATTTATTTCATTGACATAGCTGTGCTGCTTTGAGGCAACATTCTCTTTAAGGTATCTGTCTAATTCCTCGAATTTATCCGATCCGACAAAGAAGCATTTCTGCGTGCTCAGAATGTTTGTGATTATATAGCCGTCGGGAGTTATGCAGAATGAAATATTTTTATATCCCAACAGCTCAATGTTGGTTTCGACACCGATTCTTTCATAGGGATGATTATATTCGACATTTTCTGCATCAAGAGCATCGGAAAGAAGATTCCATATCACATTGTCATCAAAGTCTGCATAAATAATTTCGGTATGTGAGGTTGTAAGCTCTGTGTGTTCGTAAATATCAATGTAAGCCTTGCCGAAGGAAACGATATTCTTAAGGTCAAGGTCAGCAATGAATTCACCAAGACTTGCAGGCTCATACCATACATTCACATATACATTGAAGCATTCCTCGTCACCGATTTTTACAGCCACGGCACAGTCTGTGCTGATATTACTGATTTCATATACCTTTGCATTTATTGTATAGGTCTTATCCTCGTAAATATCATAGCCCGACATTTCAGAAGCTGTGATAAATTCTCCGATATAGTCTGCGGAAATTTCTGTTCTCTGTGATGTATAGGGCTTGTCGGTGAGAACAAGCTCCGCATATTTGTCGGAGGTGATGCGGTCGTCCCATTTCGGAGCAATAGCCATTTCAACCTCTCCGAGTGCCTCAGTGTTGATTTCCTCGTAATATATGGCAGGATTGGTCACAATTTCGGGATCGGGGGCGTTTTCAGCAACATTTTTGTCGCCGCCGCCCGATAAATTTGTTGCCATATCCGTGCTGACAGGCGGGGGAGAGACAAAGTCGCTCTGACTTATAGCCGCACCTGCAAGTACTGCAACTGCCAGACATGCGGCAAGTCCTGCAAATTTATATATGTTATTTCTTTTCTTTCTGATATGCGATGCCTCTTCAATGAATCGGTCATCAATGCCGTCCACTATTTTGCATATATTTTCTTTATTCATATTAAGCCTTCTTTCATAAGATATTTTCTTAAAGCTTCTCTTGTTCTTGAAAGGCGCACGGATACAAAATGGGCTGTATTTCCCGTAAGAGCGGCAATTTCCTTGACGGAATCACCGTAAAAATACCGCCGCACGAACATTATACGGCTTGTGCTTTCTTCATTTTTAAGAAATTCGTTTATCTTTTTGATGATTTCTTTTGTGATAAGCTCATTTTCAGGCGAATTATCAGCAAAAAGCACGTTTTCAAGCTCTTCAAGAGCAATGTCGTAGTAGGAGTTTCTTTTCAGTGAAATGTTTTTACGGTACCTTTTTAGTGCAGTATTGCGCACCACCTTCAGAAGGTATGTCACAAGGGGAGAGGGATTTTCGGGCGGAATATTGTTCCACAGTGCAAGATAAGCATCGTTTACGCATTCCTCGGCATCCTCGCGGTTTCCGAGAATATTCATTGCCACTCTTTGTGAAATATTTCCGTATTTTTCCGAAAGCTTTATGATTGCCTGCTGTGAGCGCTCATTGAACAGCCCGATAATCATATTGTCGTCCATTTATTTCCACCGTCCTTTCACCCTTATACTACCTTTTTGCGGGCAGATATCTCATAAAAGTATGTTGAAAATATTATACCACAAAATAATTATGTAATTTTTACAAAATACTTGACATTTTATTGTGTAAGGAATACAATCAATTGGCTTCAAAAATAATAAAACAGGAGAAAAAATATGGAAACCATACTTGCTTTGTCCGTTGCACTTTTTGCAGGACTTATGTTATCCCGTGTTGCTAAAAAGATTCAGCTTCCCGCTGTTACCGCATATCTTGTTGCAGGTATTCTTATCGGTCCCTATCTTTTAGGCTCAATCGGTATTGAGGGACTCGGCTTTACAAGTATGGAAAATATAGATTCCTTCGGAATAATCTCCGATGTGGCACTGGGTTTCATTGCTTTTTCAATCGGTAATGAATTCCGTATGAGTCAGCTTAAGCAGATAGGAAAGCAGGCAACCGCTATAGGTATTTTCCAGGCTGTTGCGGCAACTCTTCTTGTTGATGCCGCATTAATAGGTGTCCACTTCCTTATTCCTGAAAAATTCCCCCTCCCTGCCGCAATTATACTTGGTGCAGTTGCATCCGCTACCGCTCCCGCCGCAACTCTTATGGTTGTCCGCCAGTATAAGGCAAAGGGTCCCGTTACAAGCATTCTTCTTCCCGTTGTTGCTCTTGACGACGCAGTAGGTCTTGTTCTTTTTGCAATTTCCTTCGGTGTTGCAAAGGCAATTCATCTCGGAAATGCGGATATTGTTTCCGTAATTGTTGAGCCTGTTTTAGAGGTAGTGCTTTCGCTTCTTTTAGGCGGTGTCATGGGTCTTCTTTTCACCTTCTGCGAAAGATTCTTCCATTCCCGCTCAAAAAGACTTGCAATGTCCGTAACCTTCGTGCTTTTCACTGTTGCTCTTTCAATGCTTGAATTCCATGTAGGCGGAATTCATATTGCATTCTCCTCACTTCTTTCCTGCATGATGCTCGGCACAATATTCTGCAACATCTGTGACTTTTCCGAGGAACTTATGGACAGACTCGACCGCTGGACTGCTCCTTTATATATCCTTTTCTTCGTAATTTCGGGCGCAGAGCTTGAGCTTGCCGTTTTCAAGGATTACATGATAGTGCTTATCGGTATTGTATATATCGTTACCCGCTGTCTCGGTAAATATTTCGGTGCATCAATAAGCGCAAGGGCTACAAACTGTAATCCCAATATCGTAAAATATCTCGGTATCACACTTTTCCCCCAGGCAGGTGTTGCGCTCGGCATGGCAATAAAGGCAGAGGCTCTCGGTGAGCCCGGTGCAATTGTTGCAAATATTACACTTTTCTCCGTGCTTATCTATGAGCTTGTAGGTCCCTTCCTTACAAAAATTTCTCTTCAGAAGGCAGGAGAAATTACTCCCGAAGGCAAAACAAGTGCAAGAGACACTGCACAGAAAGCAGCAGAATAAAAAAATTACGGGAGATAAATCTCCCGTTTTTTGCTTTTAAAAAAATCTGCAGAAAAAGGCGGCGGCGACATAGGTTGTCATGTCGGCTATGAGTGCACAGGGAATGGTGTGTCTTGTTTTTGTAATACCCACACTGCCGTAATAAACGGCTACTGCATAAAAGGTTGTTTCACTGGCTCCCGCTATTACACTGGCGGTGCGTCCTATGTAGGAATCGGGAGAAAACTCCGAAAAAATTTCCTGAAGCACAGCAATGCTTCCGCTTCCCGAAAGAGGTGAAATAAGACACAGCGGCAAGACCTCACGGGGGATACCCAGACGGGAAAGGGCAGGTCCGAAAAGGTCACACAGAAGGGAAATAACTCCCGATGCATCAAGGACTGTCACCATAACACAAAGGGCAGTAAGGCAGGGGAGAAGCTCTGCAGTCTGCCCCAGGGCTTTTTTTGCCCCCTCGATAAAAATTTCAAAAACAGGAAGCCTCTTTAAGACAGCATAAAGAATCACAAAGGATAATGTAAATGGCAGAACAAGGCTCTGAAAAAAATTCATGGTATCACCGCAATTGAAAATGTATTTTATTGACTTATAAAAAACCATATAGTATAATATTTATTTACTGAAGAAACTATTTATTACGGCAGAAAGGGGGAGCATACATGGATAAGTCACAGTTTTTAGGCGATGCACATGTTTTTTCCCATTTAACAGATAAATTCAACGAAAATAATTCAATTCCCAAGGGCGACTACAGTCGCTTCCCCGTAAAGATGGGCCTTCGTAATTCCGACGGCACGGGTGTTATGGCAGGCCTTACAAAAATCTGTAATGTTGAGGGTTACTATATTGACGACGGTGAAAGAGTACCCAAGGCAGGTCGTCTTATATACAGAGGTATTGACCTTTATGATTTTGTCGGCGGATGTAAGGCGGATGACCGCTTCGGCTTTGAGGAGCTTGTTTTCCTTCTTATTTTCGGCTCTCTCCCCACAAAGGAGGAGCTTGACGGCTTCTGCGGTCTGCTTTCCGCAAACCGTGAGCTGCCCTTCGACTTTGTAGAGGATGTTATCATGAGAGCACCCTCACCCAATATCATGAATAAAATGGCTTCCTCTGTTACCGCTTTATATGCTTATGATGACAACCCTGATGACATTTCAGTTGACAATGTCCTTCGTCAGTGCATTCAGCTTATTGCACAGCTTCCCGCTATCATGTCCTATGCATATCAGGTAAAGAGAAGATTTTTCTATAAGAAGAGCATGTATATTCATCAGGTGAAGCCCGAGCAGAAGACAGCGGAGGTTGTTCTTCGTTCAATCCGCTCAAATAAGACATTTACGGAAAAGGAAGCAAAGCTTCTTGACCTCTGTCTTATGATTCATGCTGACCACGGCGGCGGTAACAACTCAACCTTCACAACCCGTTGTATTTCATCAACAGGTACTGATACATATTCTGCAATCGGTGCGGGTATCGGCTCTCTTAAGGGCTTCCGTCACGGCGGTGCCAATATCAAGGTTACACAGATGGTTGATAACATCCATGAAAATGTAAGGGATATTACCGATGAGGATGAAATTGAAGCATATCTCCGCAGAATTGTAAGAAAAGAAGTCAATGACAATTCAGGTCTTATCTACGGTATGGGTCATGCAATCTATACTCTTTCCGATCCCCGTGCAGTTCTTCTCAAGCAGAATGCAAGAGAGCTTGCCGAGGAAAACGGTCTTCTTAAGGAATGGCAGCTGCTTGACTGCATTGAAAGACTTGCTCCCACTGTATTCTGTGAGGAAAAGGGTATTCAGAAGCAGATATGTGCAAATGTTGACCTTTATTCGGGTCTTGTTTACAGAACTCTCGGTATTCCCGAGGACCTTTACACTCCCATGTTTGCAGTAGCCCGTGTGGCAGGCTGGTGTGCACACCGTCTTGAAGAGGTTGCAACCTGCTCCAAAATTATGCGTCCCGCTTATAAGAGTATTTCCCGACATCAGGATTACACTTCTCTTATTGACAGATAATGCGGAAGAAAGGGTAAAAACAAATGAAGCTTAAAGATAATCAGCTTTTCACACTTAAAAACATAAAGCTTGTGTCCGCAATTCTTTTCGTACTTCTTTTAGCGGTAAGACTTTATCAGTCCTTTGCTCTTACCGACGGTGCAACAGGCTTTTTTACGGAAAATAATATAACTGTACCGCTTATGTTCATTCTTGCGGTAGGCTCGGTTATTTTTATTTGCGCTGCCTGCTACATTACAAAGACACTTCCCGCAGGGGATGTAAAGAAAAAGCCCCCCGTGCTTTATCTTGTTGCGGGTGCTTTCTTCGCCTTTGTGCTTTTGTATGACGGACTTCGCGGAATAAAGGCAATGCTTCAGGCGGGCGGCGGGCTTTCATCAATGAAGGCTGCAGTCGGCGGAAACACAGGGATGATTTCAGCAGTTTTTGCCGTGCTCGGTGCATTTGCCGTGCTTGCATCCCTTTTTATGTACATCAGAAGCGGCTCACTTACGGGAAAGCTTGCAATTCCCATGCTTTTCCCCGTTATATGGGCATTTGCCGAGACTCTTGGCTTTTTCTCGGTAACCGTAAGCTATATAAAGATATCCCAGCTCTTCCTTGCAATTTTTTCAGCCGCATTTTTAATGATATTCCTTTTTGAAAATGCAAGAGTGCTTACAGGCATAGGAAGAAAGAGCTCTCTCTGGTTTTTCTTCGCAACAGGCATAATTACTGCGGGCTTCTGTCTGTGTACAGGCATTCCCGCCTTACTGGTTGCGCTTTTTGCTCCCGAAAAGGCAGTTTCTTACTGTCCTTTTGAGCTTTATACTCTCGGCGGCGGACTTTATGCTCTTGCTTCAATTTTTACAAGAGCAGAGGAAAAGGAAGCAGCTGAAATTTCAGAAAACGTAACGGAGACTGAATAAAGTGGACTTTTCGTTGTTTTTCCAGAATTGTATGATAGCGGCGCAGCAGGTCGTAATTCTTTACCTTATTGTTGCCGTGGGCTTTATTGCTGATAAAAAGGGGATATTTACGGAAAAAACCGCAAGAGCGGCAAATGACCTTCTGTTTTATATAATCACCCCCTGTGTTATCATAAATTCATTTCTTACAACAGAATTTACTCCCGAAACCTCAAAGGGCTTTCTTCTGGCAGCCCTCGGCGGTGCGGTGACTCATATTCTCGGCATTGCTATTGCAGAGCCCTTCTTCAGAAAAAAGGGTAACGACAATAATGCCGTGTTCAAGTTTGCCTGTGTTTACGGTAACATGGGCTATATGGCTCTTCCCCTTGCAGAGGCGGTGCTCGGCAGTGAGGGTGTTTTCTATTGCTCGGCAGGTGTAATTGTTTTTCAGGTCTTCACCTTCACCCATGGTGTATGGCAGATGAACAGAGGCAAAAAGGGTACGGAAAAGTTCAATCCGAAAAAGCTTTTCCTGAATCCCGGTGTAATTGCAGTCTGCATAGGTCTTCCTTTCTTCCTCGCCAAGGTGAAAATGCCCGAAATCGTAATGTCTCCCATTTCCTTTATCGGCTCAATGAATACCCCTCTTGCAATGCTTATGCTCGGTACTTACATGTCAAATGCGGGGCTTAAGACAATATTCAGAAACAAGGAGCAGTATCTTGTTGCTCTTATAAAAATCATTGCAGTGCCTGCAGTTTTCTATATTATAATGAAAGCAACGGGTCTTCTTACAGGTGCATTGTTCACTGCCTGCATGATACAGGCCTCTGCTCCCAGTGCGAATAATACGGTAATGTTTGCCGCAAAATATGATAGGGATACGGGTGTTGCATCAAAAACAGTTGCCTTTGTAAGCTTTGCTTCAATTCTTACAATGCCTGTCATGATTGCCCTCACGCAGGTGTAAAAATGGATAGCTTATTCATGGGGCTGCCCTACGGCTTCAGTCTTTTCAGTGATGTAAGGGATTCTCTCATCCCCTGCAGGGCCTTGTCGAGAATACCCGAAAATGCCGTAACCGTAATATCAGTGCTTTTTCCTTACTATCTCGGTGAGGAGATATATGAAAAATCAAACATTTCAAGATATGCGGTAAGTGCCGACTATCATATAATTACAGGGAAAATTATTGAAGAGATAGCGGAAAATCTGCGCAAAAAATTTCCCGATGCCCGATTTGAGGCATTTGTTGACAATTCTCCGCTTCCCGAGGTCCGTTGTGCCGTCAATGCGGGGCTTGGTGTTATGGGGATAAACAATCTTTTCATCAACAGTGAATACGGCTCATGGGTTTTTCTCGGTGAAATTGTGACCGACATGTATTTTGAGCCTTATAAGGGTAAAAAATCCCTTTGTGACGGCTGTATGGAATGTATGAATGCCTGCCCCGTCAATGCCATTACGGGCAGGGAAATAATAAAGGATAAGTGCCTTTCATTTCTTTCACAGAAAAAAGGCGAGCTTCCTGCGGAAATTGCCGCACAGATTGGAAAAACAGGCTGTGCCTGGGGCTGTGATATCTGTCAGAAGGTATGCCCTCACAATAAAAATGCAAAAACAACTCCCATAAGGGAATTTATCGAAACTGCAATTCCCGTTGTGACAAAGGAAACGGAAATTGAAGGCCGTGCATTCTCATGGCGCGGAAAAAAGGTTATTGACCGCAATATTGATATACTGGAAAATTCACACATAAAAAACTGAAAACAGAAATTTCTGTCAATATTATGAAAGGCTGGTGCAGCTATGAAGCTTATTATTGCTATCGTAAACAAAGAGGATTCATCAAAGCTTATTGTAAATCTTAACAAGGCAGGATTTATGTCCACAAAGCTTTCCACAACAGGCGGTTTTTTAAGTGCGGGTAATGTAACGCTTCTTATCGGTGTTGAGGAAGAGCAGGTTGATTCATGCCTTAAGGTTATGGAGCAGTGCTGCAGTAAGCGCACACAGATGGTGAGCACGGGTGCGGGCAGTCATGCCGACCAGTTTTTTACATCACTTCCCGTTGAAATAACCGTAGGCGGAGCAACGGTTTTTGTTGTTGATGTTGACAGATTCATAAAGATGTGACGATATGATTTTTACGGATAAGGAAATACCCGAAAATACCATAAAAGCGGTGAATTCCGCAGTAAGGCTCGGAAGGCTTCCCTGCAGTATTATGCTTTCGGGCGGCAGTGAGGCTCTGCGGGAAAAATGCGCTCTTGAGCTGGCATCGGCAGTGCTTTGCACCGAAGCGCAGGGAAAAGGTGAGCCCTGTATGAAATGCAGTGCTTGTCTTCGTGTACGTGCGGGGCTTCATCCCGATGTATTTAAGATTGTCCCTGAGGACGGCAAGAAGCTTCTTTCTGTTAAAACAGTAAGAGAAAGCTGTCTTGCGAGACTTTCCTCTTCTCCAACCGAGGGGCTTAACAAGGTCTTTATTTTCCCCGAATGCGACGATATGCAGTCGGTGGTGCAGAATGCTCTTCTCAAGTCAATTGAAGAGCCTCCCGAGGACACCATGTTTATTTTCTGCTGCGATGTAAGAGAAGGTCTTCTCACAACGGTAATCTCCCGTCTTACGGAATATCCTCTGGGAGATACACTTTCATCAAAAAGCCGCAAGACAGACGAAAAGGTTATGTCTGTTGCGGAAAATATAGCCTTTGCTCTTTGCAATGAGGATGAATTCGGTGTGATGCTTGCCTGCGCTCCTATGCACAAAAACAGAAAAATGATGCTAAGCGTTGCCCAGCGGCTCATTCTCATAATAAGAGATGCCATGGCAGAGGGCAGCGGGACTGTACCTCTTTCGGGAAGCGATATGGCGGCATATTCCCTTTCAAGAAGCTATAAAATATCTTCCCTATTGCAAATTAAGGAAGTTTTGGATAAAATAATAGATGAGGCCGGGCATAATGCCAACGAAAACCTGCTTATTTCAAGGTTTTCAGCGGGTACGGCTTCGGTATTGAAGGAACGAAAATAAAAGAAAGGTAAGGGTTTTTTCCCTTTATTATAGATATGGCAGAAATTATCGGTGTCAGATTCAGAAATACAAAAAAAGTATATTACTTTGACCCTGCAGGCAAAACCGTTGAAGAGGGACAGTTTGTTATCGTAGAAACCGTCCGCGGTGTTGAATGCGGTGAATGTGCTGTAGCAAACAAGGAGGTCGAGGAAGACGTTCTTGTAAAGCCGCTCAAAAGCATTTTAAGAGTTGCTACAGCAGAAGATATCAGTAATATGGAAAAGAACAGGGCCAAGGAAAAGAAGGCATTCGGCATCTGCGAGGAAAAAATCAAGCAGTTCGGTCTTGATATGCACCTGCTTGATGTTGAATATACCTTTGACGGCTCAAAGGTGCTTTTCTTCTATACCGCTCCCGAAAGAGTTGACTTCCGTGAGCTTGTAAAGTGCCTTGCATCCGTATTCAAGGTAAGAATAGAGCTTCGCCAGATTGGTGTAAGAGACGAGGCAAAGCTTTTAGGCGGGCTTGGTATCTGCGGAAGAGGCTTCTGCTGCAAGGAATTTTTGCACGATTTCCAGCCTGTTTCAATCAAAATGGCAAAGGAGCAGGGACTTTCTCTCAATCCTGTAAAAATAAGCGGTACCTGCGGAAGACTTATGTGCTGTCTCAAATATGAGCAGTCTGCTTATGACTATCTTCTTAAAATCACTCCCAAGGTGGGTGCTATTGTTGAAACCGTTGACGGTAAGGGTGAGGTTGTGGACAATAACCTTCTTACGGGTATGCTCAAGGTCCGTCTTGACCGTAATCCCGATGCTGCACCCGGCAAGTACAACCGCAAGGATATAAAGATTATCAGGGATGCCCAGATAAGACTTAACCGTGAGGAAATTGCGGCTCTTAAGGATATCGAATAATACACTTTTTTGTAAACGAAAAAATTTAAAAAACATATTGAAATTTTCTTATTATGTGATACAATTAAGAAAAACTCAGAAGGAGGAAAAAAACTATGTCATACAAAATTACTGACGCTTGTATCGCTTGCGGCGCTTGTGCAGCAGAATGCCCTGTAGAAGCTATCTCTGAAGGCGATATCTATGTTATCGACGAAGACGCTTGCATCGAATGCGGTGCTTGTGCAGACGCTTGCCCCGTTGAGGCTCCCGTTCAGGAATAATTAAAATTAAAAATTTCAGGTGCCTGTCTTAACTGACGGGCACCTGTTTTTTTTGTGTGTTTTCAGAAATCATATACATTTGAATATTCCGTGCGGGGATCAGAGGGCTTATATTCGCCGATGGATATGCTTTCTGTTTTTGTTTCTCCCTGTGAATACCAGGTGATATTTATTCTGTCGCCTGCATTTTTTTCTGAAAGAAATGCCTGAATGTCCTCTGCCGATGAAATACTCTTATTTCCCAGCTTTGTGATAACATCGCCTGAACGAATGCCTGCCTCAAAGCACGGAGAGGTCTTGTCAAGGGCAACAACATAACAGCCCGTGGGAATAGAATATTTTATTGACATTGAGGAGGTGACGGACTGTACGGTGATCCCGAGTGAGGGCTTGCCCGTAACATATCCGTGAATAATAATGTCATACATCATATCCTTGACATCGTCAATAGGAACGAAAAATCCGAGGCCTTCAATGTTTTCCGCTGAAATTTTTGCACTGGCAATACCTACAACCTCACCGTTCATGTCATAAACGGGTCCGCCGGAATTTCCCTTGTTAATGGCGGCATTTGTCTGGAACATGTTCACCGTTATGCCGTTGTCAAAGGTAAGCTCGCGGTCTAAATGGCTGACAATACCGTCGGTGAAGGTATAAGAAAGCTCACCGAGAGCATTGCCGATTATAAGAATATCATCGCCGACCTTAAGGGATGCGGAGCTTCCCGTTTTTGCGGCAGTAAGACCTGCATCAATTTTAATGACCGCAAAATCGTTCGCCGGCTCGCCGCCTACAAGCTCTGCGGGATATTCATTACCGTTGTAGTCCGTTACCGTAATTTCCTCGGCACTTTCAATAACATGGTAATTTGTGACAATATAGCCGTTTTCGGAAACGCAGAAGCCCGTGCCTGACATTGTGGCGGGGCGGTAGTATGAGCCGAGAATAGAGGAATAATACTGCTTCCACGAGGATGTGATAGTCACAACGCTGTGTACCGCCTCGGCATATATATCACCCTTTGAAAGAGCGGCAGCGGCTGTGGCTTCAGGCTCCTTTGTTGTTGTCGGCTGTGTGGTTTCCTGAATTTCAGGTATGAAGGTAACCTCTTCTGTGGTTTCTTCAGGTACAAAAACAGGCTCCTCCTGTGTTGTTTCGGGAATGGGTGCTGCGGTAGTTTCTTCTATAACAAATTCCTGTGTTGTGGCTTCCTCGGGAGTGCTGTAAAGCAGATTGAACATGAAAAATGCTCCTCCCGCTCCCGATACGGCACTGACAATTACCGATACGACAAGAATTATTATAAAAGCTCCTGCTGGAAATCGTTGTCTGTGATATCTGCTTCTCATTCTTCTTCCCCTTTGCAAAAAAAATGACAGACAAGGCTTAAATGAGCTTATACATTGTTGTTGCGCTTTCCTTTGTTGCGTGCTCGGTGACTGTTTCCACCTGTGCCTTTATGTGGTTTGAGCCCATCTGTATATCAATGATGTCGCCTACCTTGATTTCGTATGAGGCACGGGCTACCTTGCCGTTTACCTCAACATGCTTTGCATCGCAAAGCTCATTTGCAACCGTTCTTCTTTTTACAAGACGGGATACCTTAAGATACTTATCAAGTCGCATAGTTGTCTCCTTATAATATTCGGGCACCATCCCTGGGGAAGGTGCCGTGAAAATTCAGTTTAAGAAGCCCTGAATGATAATTTCCTCGGCTTCCTCGGGAGTCATGCCGAAGGTCATAAGCTTCAGAAGCTGCTCGTTGTTGATTCTTCCTATAGCTGCCTCATGAATGATAGCCGCTTCTGCGTGGTTAGCTGCAATTTCGGGGATTGAGCGGATGCCTGCATTGTCCATGATAATTGAGTCGCACTGTACATGAGCGGAGCAGGGTGCGTTGCCAACGGCCTTGGGATAGAAAATCTGCTTTGAGTCGTCTTTAGCAACGGAGCGGGAGATAATCTGTGCGGATGCGCCCTCGCCGTTGAGCTCAATTGTCATGTCGGAGTCGGCATACTGCCTGCCGTGGGTCATAAGACGCTCTGTTACAATGAACTTTGCGTTTTTGCCAAGCTTTGCAACGGTGTTTCTCTTTGTGGAGTCAACGCCCTTTATCTGTACGGATTCCATTTCGCAAACGGAATTTTCTTCCATATATACAGCGGTTTCGGGATTCAGGATTTTTTCGCCTGTGCCTTCGCCCTCGCCATAGTGCTTTTCAATGTAAACCACACGGGCATTTTTACCGATAAAGAAGCGGTGAATACCCTCGTGACGGCTTTCATTACAGCCTGAATTATGAATTCCGCAGCCTGCGATTATTGTGATATCGGCATTTTCTCCGATATAAAAATCGTTATATACCTTGTCCGAAACACCCTCCTCGGTAATGATTACGGGAATATATATCTTCTCGCCCTTTGTGTCGGGAAGAACCGTGATATCAATGCCGGGGTTGTCCTTTTTGTTTGTAATCTGAACCTTTTCATTGGTGCTTCTTTCAATGCCTGCACCGTTTTTTCTTATATTGTATGATGCACCTACGGGAATTGATGAAAAATCGGAAATCTTGTCCAGCAGGTTCTTGTCTGTGATGTTAAGCATTGTTGTCACCTCTCAGAGAGCATTTGCTGTCAAATTCGCCCAGAAGTGTGGGGAGAATTTCTTCCTTTGTGCCGAATGAACGGATTTTTCCGTCTGCAATTACGAGAATATCGTCTGCAAGCTGCATGATTCTTTCCTGATGGGAAATTATCATTACACTTTCGTTTCTTTCTGCCGCAATATCCCTGAATGACTGCACGAGCATGGAGAAGCTCCAAAGGTCAATGCCTGCCTCGGGCTCGTCATAAATAGCAAGACCCAATTCTCTTGCCATGAGGGTTGCAATTTCAATTCTTTTTACCTCACCGCCCGAAAGGGAAGCATCCACCTCTCGATTAAGGTAATCCATTGAGCAAAGACCTACCTTTGTAAGGTATGAGCAGCACTCATTCTCGGGAAGATCGCTTCCGTGTGCAAGAGACAGAAGCTTTCTTACGGTAAGCCCCTTGAAGCGGGGAGGCTGCTGGAAGGCATAGCCTATACCCAGCTTTGCTCTTTCGGTGATGGAAAGATTGGTGATATCCGTTCCGTTATATAAGATCTGTCCCCTTGTGGGCTTTTCAATGCCCATAATAAGGCGGGCAAGTGTTGATTTGCCGCCGCCGTTGGGACCTGTAATAACGAGGAATTTTCCGTCTTCAAGAGTAAAGGAAACATCCTCGATTATTTCAAGGCTGCCGCTGCCGTTTTCGTTTTCAACGGTAAAGCCTATATTTTTAACTTCTAACATTGGTTTCTCCTAAAAATAAAAGTGGTAAGCTGCGATAATTGCTGCATGAAGGACTATCATAACGGGAAGTCCCAGCATGAATTTTCTGTGCCGTGTTTTATGTCTTATTATTCTCATAGTGACATATTCTGCTGCCGCTCCGCCAAGAAAGCCTGTGAGCATAAGTGTTTTTTCGGGCACACGATGGCGGGGGAGCTTCTTTGCGGCAATTTTATCATATACGGTGATTATTGCCGCAAAAAGGGAAATTATCAGAAGATAAAGGTGCATTATAATTCGACCTTTACAATGCATTCGCCCTTGCCTGCATATACTGAAAGGATGTTGTCCTTATATTTCCAGCCCTTTGTTGAATATACCTTTTTAGGCTCTGAAGGAAGGTAAATAAGGGTGGGAGCCTTTATTGTGCTTGAGCCTGAATATGTAAGGGTGAATTCCTTATTCTTTCTGTCGTATGAATACTTCTTTATTGTACCTGCAACCGCAACGGGAAGAGGACGGGAAAGAATATTCATGATTTCACTGTTTTCAAAGTCGATGAAATAGTGCCAGTAGGTATGGCTCCACTTGTTGTTGTCGAACTTTTCAATAAGATGCTCAAGTGCGGGATACTCCTCACTTCCGGGGACCATGCCGCCCCATTCACCTACAAGCACGGGAACATCCATTCTTTCCTGTGTTCTCTGATGCTCATTGAAGATATAGTCGATTCTGTAGGGGCTTGCGTTGTTTGTGAGGGGTGTGTCAACGGTAAGGTCATAGCCGTGGGGAGAGAAAATGTGATTTTCCTCTCTTGTGCCGTCCTTATATACAATTCTCGGAACAGAGCAGGGAATACCCATGTTTGAGAAATAGCAGTTTTCAGAGAAAATGATGCCTGTCTTATCAGCCTTTCTGATAGCCTCGGCTGCTGCAACAAGGAAGGGATAGTATCTCTTTGTGTCAAATTCATACATCTGTTCCTTGGTTTCTCCGAGAATTGCTCTGTAAACCTTGTGATCATCGGCAACGGAAAGCATTTCCATAACTTCCTTTGAAAGAGCATCCTTTACGAGCTTCTTTCGGTCAACACGCTTGTTGAAAAGAAGAGTTCCCACACCGTTTTTTACAAGGTCACGGAACATTTTTCCGCCGGGAGTGCCGGGGAAGGGCTCGTTGAATACGTCATAGCCGATGATGCAGTCAAATTCCTTAAGGTAATCTACGGTGAATGTAAGCATGTCACAGAAGCTGTCACGCATGCCCTTGCCGTTTACCTCGCGGTTTTCCCAGAATGCATCAAAGGACTGATGAATGTCCTTGTGGAAGAAATAGCCTTCAGCCCAGATAAACATAGGGTCCTGACGCTTTTTTGTATAGATGCATGCCCACTTGGGAGCACCGTCTCCGGGTGCGGAGCAATATGCACTGAAAAGGTCCTGATGCCAGTCAACATAAACATAGATTTCGTGCTTCTGACAAAGCTTCAGTACTTCCTTGTAGCCGTCAAGATATTCTGTGTTGTACTTGCCCTGCTCAGGCTCAATGCCTGCCCATGTAAGACCGAGTCTTATTATGTTGATGCCTTTCTTCTTAAGAGCCTCAAGTCTTTCATCGGTAAGGTCTGTTTTGTATCTTATTACGCCGTCTTCATCCACATCGACACCCTTATAAACAAAGTTGATGCCGTTGAAAATTCTTTCTCTGCCGTTTTCATCAATGAGTCTTTTGCCTGATACTGAAATTGTATTCATGATTAGTACCTCATACAAAAAATATTATTCATAATAATATTATCATTAAAAGAAAACAATGTCAACTAAAAGAGACAGAAGATGCGTTTAAAAACAGAAAGAACAGAAAGCATGAGCCTTCTGTTCTTCTTGTTTTTTTTGCTTTGATCAGATAGCCGAAACAGTCAGTGCCACTACCACGGAAGCGGTAAAAACTCCCGAAATAAGAGCAGCGGAAATGATTTCCCACCTGTTGGACTTAAGAAAGCGTTTCATAAAATTTATCTCCGTTCTGCACAAAAAAGTGCAAAAATGATTGTGCAACATTTTTTGTCGGCACACGCATAATACTACAAAAAAATCCGTTTGTCCATACCTTTTCGGTTACAAATATTTACATAATTGAAACTTTTTTTCTGTCGGAAAATGTCAGATAAAATACTTTTAAAAAACAGCGGAAATTTGTATAAATTGTCCAATGTGATACACAATATATGTGAACCGAATATTGAAAGGAGCACAAAAAACAATGGATTTTACAGAAAAGGAAAGAACCTGGCTTGAGGAGCTTAAAAGCCATGAAAAGCTTTGCATTGAAAAGTATAAAAGACACTCATCCTGTGCTAATGATGAGCAGCTTAAAAGTCTGTTTCAGGGACTTGCCGACGAGGAGACGGGACATCTCAATTCCCTTGAACAGATCGGCATGGGAACCGTTCCTCCCATCAACAATGCCGAGAAGCCTCTGCCCGTGTTTACGGCAAAATACAAGGCGATTTTATGTCCCGAAAAAACTGCCGACATGTATTTGTGCACAGATTTACTGTCCGGGGAAAAGCAGGTGTCCCATCTCTATGATACTGCCGCCTTTGAATTCCGTGATCAGAATGTGAGAAATTTCCTGAATCATATCCAGAAGGAAGAGCAGACCCACGGCAAAATAATTTACGACTACATGGCTGCAAACGGTATGTATTAAGCTGAAATGACCGACGCAAAAAGGCTTCATCGGAAACAGTGAAGCTGAATTGCAGTCGGTTTTATAGTTATTTTTACTAAATATTCCCCATTTATTTCTATGTTCGAATAATATAATAATAATTGAAATTTTATTTTCATTATGGTAAAATCAAAAATGTATAAGTATCATTCTATCTTTAGTGCCCGTGAAAACAGATGCGGGGACATGAAAAGGAGAGACAATAATGAAAAAAATCGGAATGACAACGAAGGCACTTTCAATGCTTCTCACCGTGATTATGTTGTTTACAACAATTTCGGTCGGTATTATCGTGCCCGACGCAAAGGTTAACGCCGATGCGGCTACAGTAGGAGATACATACACAATTTCGGCATCTTCTGCTGTTTCGGATCTGAATGCTGCTATTGCTGCGGCGAACAATGCTGGCGCTGATGTTATCACCACGATAAAGCTTGGCGCTAATATTACGCTTACCGGAGAAATTGCAAGCTTTACGGAGCTCAAAACTGCAAATGTGATTTTTGACTTTTCCGGCTTCTCTCTGACAATGAGTAACTCAAAGTCGGGTGACTACAGCAGCGCACAGAATGATATACAGCTTCCTTCAGCAAACAAAGGTCTTGTTGTTAATGGTGTTGACGTTTTCACAAACGGTATGTTCATCATCCGTTCAGGCGCTACAATGCAGATTATCAACTCGTCCTCAACAGCTGCAACCATGAAGGTTTCCACAGAGCTTACTGACGATTCGAGAGACAGCACGGATCACTATACATCCTCATCGCTTATATACAGCGAGGGTACACTTATTGTCGGTGATGCAAACTCATCAAAAAACAACTTCACTCTTTATGCTCATTCAAACTGTCTGAATTCCAACGGTGGCGGTACTTCCGGTACCAAGAGTGCCAATGTCAACTGCTATACTGTTACAGTCAACGGCTCATCTGCAATTTTCAGAATGTATGGCGGTAAGATTGAGGCAACAGGTGCAGCCCGCGCAAGACGAGGCACATGGGCTGACGTTATCTGTTATGCTCTTAATGTAAACGCATGTAATTCTGCTGAAATCTATGGCGGATCAATCAATATTCCCAAGAATCCTAATGAGCAGAATAACGGTATTTTCCAGTCTGCATCAAAGGCATCTGAAGGCGGTACTGCACGAATTTCCGCAATCAGATGTAACAGTCCCTATCTTTACATCTTCAGTCTCAACAGCTCTGTTCAGACAAAGACGGGTACAGACTCCTCAAAATCAAATACACAGTACACAAGCTGTATCTATACAACTGAAGCAAAGAATGCTCCTTATATCTACGGTGCAAAGCTTGATTATTCAGTTGAAAAGGGTGATAACAGCTCAACCTCCAACAATATAGGCTACATCGTAAGAGGTGCTTATAAGCAGGCCGCAGGCGGCGTTCTTACTCCCGACGCAGTAACCGGCACAGACCATACTTCGGTATCTGCAGGACAGGGCAAAACAGAGACAAGATCCGCTGTGTTCTATTCACTTATCGTTACAGATGCTGAAAATACTGCTGAAAACGGTATTGATATTTTCTCTTATGCGACCTTCCGAAGATTCCTTGTTCAGTATAATGCAACAAATGATGCATATTACGGAGACTCCTCAAATACATCCAAGCCCTCAGCTGTTCCTGCTGCCGGAAAATATCTCCGCAACGGCTACAAGCACACAGGCTGGACAGGTAAAATACATCCCGGCGGAGCTCTTCTTTATTCAGATATCTCCGCTTCAGGCATTTCTTCAAGCGGCGGCACTCTTTTCCTTGCTCCCACATGGGAAATCAGCAAGTACACTATATCATACGTTGAAAATCCTGCTATCTTTTCAGATGTGGCACCTACTGACCACAGCAACTGCCTTACAAGCTATAAGATAACGGATACTGCAGCTCTTACAGCACCCACAAATCCTGCTTATGATTTTACAGGCTGGACAGTTGTTGACTATAAGCCTGTTGCAACAGATACAGATACAAATGCATGGAGCACACAGTATTCCTATTCCGATACCGATAAGGTAACAGGAAAAACAGGTAATATTACTCTTATGGCAAACTGGACTCCCAAGAACTTTACTGCAACCTTCAATCTCGGCAGCGGCAGTGCAGGCGGTTCATCCACATATCTTATGACCTATGATATCGCGGGTGAATTTTTCTTCCCCGATTCTGTTACACCTCCCACACATTACACAACTCCCGCAAAATACACTGTTTCCAACAAAGTAGGCACATGGAATGATGATACCGTAAGCTTCGTGGGCGGAAGCAGTTTCCCCGCAAAATCCTATGGTAATGTAACCTTCAATACAGAATATACTCCCGTAATCTATACAATTACATACGTTGATGAAAATGACAATTTCATTGCAACACAGACCTATGACTATGCAAACGATTTTACTCTTGAAAGCCATTCAAAGGATGGTTATGTGTTCAAGAATTGGGAGGTCGTTTCAACAACAGGTAACTGGAGCAAGTCAACTGCATACACAGGAAAAGTCGAAAAGGGTACACTTTACGGTGATGTAACTCTCCGTCGTGTTCTTGATGCTGTAACTTATAATGTTACAGTTCAGATTGATGAAAGCATCGGCGAGGTTTACACAGGTGATTTAAGCTACGATTATTTCTACGATAAGGCTCTTCAGATTCCCGGTTATCCCACAAGAAACGGTTACCGCTTCCTCGGCTGGCAGGTAGTTTCCGCAACTGATAACAGCCATCAGAAGAGATGGATTGTGGGTGAAACCTTC
This sequence comes from Acutalibacteraceae bacterium, assembly GCA_045638965.1. Taxonomy (GTDB): domain Bacteria; phylum Bacillota; class Clostridia; order Oscillospirales; family Acutalibacteraceae; genus RUG806. The sequence goes on from JAZUCC010000021.1 coordinate 19,678, forward strand.
CCCGGAACAATTGACCCCGGCTACTATGACAGAGTAATCACTCTTCCCATGCAGAGAATCGGCTCCGTAACAATCAAGCCCGTATGGTCCGATCCTGTTAAGTACACTGCAACCTTTGACGGTGCAGGCGGTACAGCATCCGTAAGCACCATCTACTATTTCGTTGACGGGGCAATAGAGCTTCCCACAGCAACAAGAGACGGTTATAAGCTTGAAGGCTGGCGTGTTGTTGATGAAGACGGCAGCTGGATAAAGGGTAACATTTACGAAGCAGGCAAAAAGTACAGCAACATGTACGGTAACGCTACCTTTGAAGCTGTTTGGGCCGAAAGATCATATACAATTACCTATAATCCCGACAACGGTATTCTTAACGGCACAACAGATATTTCCACACAAAGCTATGATATCAACAGCGTAAAGCTCGGTGAGCCCGTAAGAGACGGCTACACCTTCGCAGGCTGGAAGGTAGTTACCGCAGGCGGCAACTGGACAAAGGATGAGATATATACAACTGATACCACACTTACAGGCAAGTTCGGTAATGTTACTCTCCGTGCAATGTGGACCGCAAAGGTTTATTCAATCACCTTCCCTGCAGACTCCTCAAACGGCGTAAGACAGTACACCGTAGCGCAGACAGTTTCAAATCTTGCTCCCTATACACAGCCCGGTTATGAATTCAACCATTGGTATGTAACCCGTGTAATCGGCGAAAGCAACTGGAGCTACGGCGACAAGCTTGAAAGCTCCTTTACCGGTAAGTACGGTAACATTGAGGTTGCTGCTGATCTTACAGCTATCGAGTATAACTACTATGTAGTTGACCTCAATAACAATGTTATTAAAACAGGCACCTACACAATCAAGGATTCCATCACTCTTCCCGACTTCGCTGCAGACGGCTACATTTTCAAGCACTGGATTGTAAAGTCCGTTGAAGACGGTGTATGGGTTGAAGGTGAATATGCAGTCGGCGATACCTTCGCAGGCAGCGGCTACGGTAATGTTACATTTGCTCCCGTAATGGAAAAAATAGGCTATAACATTACATTTATCACTGACGGCGGCAGCGCAGTTTCAGGTATGACCTATAATGTTGAGGATTCAGTAGCTCTTCCCGTAACCTCAAAGACAGGCTATGACTTTGTAGGTTGGGAGGTAACATCAACAACAGGTAACTGGACATCCGATGCTCCTCTTGCCGGTACTCTTGCAAAGGGTTATTTCGGTGATGTTGTTCTTACCGCAAAGTGGAAGATAAAGACCTTCACAATCACATGGAAGACTCCCGCAGAGGAAAGGACAACTGTAGTAGAATACAACGGCACACCCGTTGCTCCCGCAGGCATCAATACCTCAAAGCCTGCTGATGCACAGTACACATATACCTTCGCAGGCTGGTCTCCCGCAATTGTTCCCGCAACAGGTAATGTAACATACACAGCACAGTACACTGAAACACTCAATTTCTATACCGTTACATGGTATGATGAGGATGGCTCAACAGTGCTTTCCGCAGGCAGCTATGCTTACGACACACATCCCGCATATAACGGCGGTGCAAACCCCGAAAAGGAAGTAACAGGAAAGTTCTTCCGTTTCGTAGGCTGGAGAAATGTTGCAACAGGTGAAATGCTTGATACATCCACATTGGTAACCGGAAATGCTTCCTATAAGGCAGTATTCACAGAGGTTACCAATCCCGCAACTGTTATCTGGGTTATTGACGGTACAGAATATGATACAAAGTGGGGCGGCGGCGAAACACCCTCCTATGTCGGCGTTCCCGTAAAGGCTGATGCAAACGGTAAGAAATATACCTTCAGCAAGTGGTCTCCCGAAATTACTGCAGTTGTTGCAGGCAGCACCTACAGATATGAAGCACAGTTTACCGAAAGCAACCAGACCTATACCGCAGTGCTTAACCTCAATGGCGGCACATATACAGGTGACACCACAATTTCCTACACCTTATCCGCAATCAGACTTCCCGCGGTAACAAAGGACGGCTACACCTTCATGGGCTGGGCTCTCAAGGATGAAGCAGGTAACTGGACAGATAAAGAGAATGTTTATAAGGCAGCAACCTACACAGGCAAGTGGGGTAATGTTGAATTTACGGCAATCTTTGAAATCAATTCCTACACATTCACAATTGTTGACGGTGACTACACCGAAGCAAAGACTTATACAACAAACAGCACTGCTACAATTCTTTCTTTGGCAAAGGAAAACTATAAGGATTCAAAGGAAGGCTATGAGCTTACAGCATGGCTTGTACGCAGCGGCGAAGGCAGCTGGCTTGCAGGTGAAACACTTGCAGTTGATAAGCTTCTTACAGGTACCTTCGGTAATGTAACCGTTGAGCCCGTATGGACAGCAAAGGTTTATACCATCACATGGATAAGCGGTGATGTTGAACAGACAGTTGAATTCAGATATGGTGACACTGTTATTGCATTTACACCTATTTCAAAGGCAGGTTATGCTGCAGTATGGGAAAATGCAGACAAAATTCCTTCTGTAATGCCCGCTGAAAACCTTTCCTTCAAAGCATTATATTCACCCATTCAGTATTATCTCCGCTTTGAAGCCAACGGCGGTACCGCACCTGACGGTAGTGCTATTGAAAACTTCCCTTATAATATTAAATTAACCGCAGTTCTTCCCACACCCGTAAGAGACGGTGCAACCTTCAAGGGCTGGAAGGTTTCTGCAGGTAACGGAAGCTGGGTTAAGTCACAGGTTTACGATGCAGGCTATTCTCTTACAGGTGCATACGGTAATGCAACTCTTACCGCACAGTGGGAATTTGCTCTTTATGAGGTTACATGGGTAGCAGGCGATACCACAAGAATCAGCTACTGGTACCACGGTGCAGTGCCCTCCTTCAGCGGCACACCCGTCAAGTCCTCCGACGAAAGATATTCTTATGAATTCATCGGTTGGGATAAGGAAATCACAGCTGTAACAGGTGACATCACCTATACCGCACAGTTTGATAAGGTTGACAGGGTTTACATTATCAAGTGGGATATCGACGGATATATCGCTGAAATGTACACACTTTCTCTCAAGTACGGTGAAATGCCCGAATATAAGGGTAATGAGCCTGTGAGAGCTTCAACAGACAAGTATGATTTCAGATTTATCGGCTGGACTCCCGAAATCAGCGAAGCAACAAAGGATATTACCTATGTTGCACAGTTTGAAGCAATTGCAAAGCTTCAGGGGCTTCGTATCGACAAGAGTGCGTTGTTCCTTGATATTGACGAAACAGCTTATGTTTCCGCAGTTATCTTCCCCACAACTGCAAGCAATGATGACGTTGACTGGATCTCACAGAATGAAAGCGTTGCTACAATCGACTCAAACGGTAAGATTACCGCAAAGAGTGCAGGTAGCGCAATTATCCGTGTTCAGTCAAAGGATGAAAAGTACAAGGCATATTGTGTTGTTCAGGTTGCTCCCGTTATAACAGAATACATCCTTGTTTCTGCTGCAGGTGTTTCCACAATAAGACGTCCCGGTGACGCAATTCAGCTTTATGCAACAATCATGCCCTCAAATGCTACAAATCAGAGCATTATCTGGACATCAAGCAACCCCGCTGTTGCAACAGTTGACCAGAGCGGCTTCGTTGTATATGGTGAAGAAGAGGGTACAGCAGTAATCACAGCTGTATCCGACGGCTATGCATCAGGTACAATCACAGTTACAACAACTGTTGATGAGAGCCTTATTGAGGATAGCGTACAGACATATGTTGTAATGTTCCTCAAGTCCTCCTCCTCTTACATCATCGGCGGAGAGACCTATGAAAACATCAATGTTATCTGCAGAGAGGGCGACACTCTTGAATTCCTTCTCACACAGCCTCACTTCGCAACTGTAAATGCAACACAGTTCGAAAGAGATGTTGACGGTGTTTACAGAATCAAGAATATCGACCGTAACTACACCGTATATGCAACAGAGCGTGCAGATATCGGTATGGAACAGCCCGAAGAACCCGAAGAAGAGCAGCCCAAGGAAACCTTCTTTGATAAGCTCAAGGCTTTCTTCAGAAGCATTGTGGAATTCTTCAGAAATCTTTTTAACTGAATATAAAAAGCGGACAGAGAATGTAACAGTTCTCTGTCCGTTTTGTGTGAATGCAGGCTTTACTGTAAAATGGTCAAGCAGGGCAAAAAAATACAGGGACGGAAATTCCGTCCCTGTTATGCTTTTAAATCAGATTATGTTTTTGTATGCCATTTCCATTGTCTTTGTAAGAGCTACCGCATCGTCAATTCCGAAAAGAGGCTCGCCCTCACCGTTTATTGCATCGCAGAAGGAATTTATTGCGGATTTGCTGCCCTTGCCGGGATCGGGATAATGCCACCCGTCACCGTTGTTGTATGCAAGTCTGTCGAAAATGCCGCCTGCAAGAATTGTACCGTTTGTGCCTGCAATTTCAAGCTCAAAGGGATTTCTGCCCGTTACGAAGCCTGTTTCACTTACACCGATAGCACCGTTTGCATAGCTGAAAACACTTACACAGTTGTCTTCAACACTGTCACAAAGGCAGTTTGTGAAAACACTTGTGCATTTTACGGGCTCACCCATAAGCCAGTTGAGAAGATACATTCCGTGTGCGCCAAGGTCCATCATAGCACCGCCGCAGGTAGGCACGGGGTCAAGGAATGAGGGAGGAAGCCAGCCGCGGCTTACACCGTCATGGGCATTTCTCATTCGCATATATGTTACCTGGCCGATAATGTCCTTTTCAAGTGCATTCTTTATCCATAAAAAGTCTGCTCTTGTTCTCCAGGGGAAGGAAATGCAGAATTTTACACCTGCTTCTTCAACTGCAGACCTTACCTCAAGTGCATCGTCATATGCAGCGGTAAGAACCTTTTCTGTGAAAATGTGCTTACCTGCCTTTGCGGCTTTTATAAGAACATCCTTGTGAATGTTTGTTGCGGCACATACCTGTACGGCATCAAAGTCCATTGCGTAAAACTCATCAAGATCGGTTGTGTATTTACAGCCGAGCTCTGCGGCTTTTTCCTTTGCAACTGCTTCATCAGGATCCCATAATGCAGTGATTTCAACATCTTTCCGGGATAAAAATTCTCTTACATAGCCGCCGAAATGAACATGCCATGTACCTGCAAGACCTAATTTAATCATTTATATCTCTCCTTATTCTTCGGTGCCGAGCATCATATCAGCATTTTCCGTGCCGATAATTTCAACACCTTTTAATTTTTTTACAATAATGGAATTGCGCTTCTGTGCTTCATCAATGCTTGAGGAAGCCTCGTCAATTTTCCTTTTTGCCTTTTCAAGAGCAAGCCCGAATTTGTCATACTGTGTCTTTGCGGCACTCAGCAGATCCATTACCTCGCCTGCCTTTCTGTTGAGTGCTACCGTGCGGAAGCCCAGTGCAAGGGAGGAAAGAAGTGCAGTGATTGTAGAGGGACCCGCAACCATTATGTGATAGTCGTTATGAAGCCTGTCTGCAAGGTTTTCCTTTGAGGAGATAACCTCGGCATAAAGGGAATCGGTTGCAAGATAAAGAACTGCAAAGGGGGTGGTGTGAGGGGTATTTATGTATTTTGAAATTTCCTTTGCCTCGGCAAGCACCCGTGCTTCAAGGGCTTTTTTCGCAAGCCTTATCCCCTCGGCATCGCAGACATCTGCGGCATCACAGAGTCTTAAATAATCCTCCATGGGGAATTTTGAGTCAATGGGCAGATAGGTTATTCTATCAGAGTCTGAATCAGGAATCATTACCGCAAATTCCACCACATCACGGCTTTCATCGGAGCGATAGTTCTTTATGTACATGCCGGGAATTATTCTGTCAAGAATTCCTTCAAGCTGACATTCTGCCCAGTTGCCGCGGATTTTTACGTTGGAAAAAACACGGTTGAGGGCAGAAACACCTGAGGAAAGCTCCTTCATTTCACCAAGGGATTTGTAAACATTTGAAAGCTGCTCGGAAACGGAGCGGAAGGATGAATCGAGCCTTGTTGAAAGAGTTTCCGTAAGCTTTTCGTCAACGGTAAGTCTCATCTGCTCAAGCTTCTGCTCGTTTGAAAGCTGAAGCCTTGATACTGCTTCCGTTACGGCAAGAGTCTGCTGTCTGCCCGCCTGATCAAGTCTTTCACGCATATCCGAAAGGGCGCGCACGGTGCTTAACTGTCCGTCTGCGGTTTTTTCGGAAATTTTATCCATTTTTCCCGCAACAATTGAAAGCTGCTCGGAAACGGTGCTTCTTACCGCTTCATTTGAATTGGCGGTGTCTCTTCGCAGTGAGGAGAAGCTTTCTTGTGTAAGTGCTCTTAAGTTGTCAATTTTTTCATCCGTTACGGCAGAGGCGCCGCCCTTCATGCTGAAAACCTTAACGGCGATTATAATAAGCAGCAAGACGGCTGCTGCAAGAAGAACAAGTATTGCAAATTCCATATCAGAGGTCCTTTATGTTAATGTTAAAATTATTTTATCATAATGTAATAAAAAAATAAATGTAAATAATATATAAAAAATCTTTATAAAAGATATGGAAAAAACACAGAACATCTGCTAAAATAAAAGTACTTACGGAGAAAGGAGATAAAATATGAAAAGAATCATTGCACTCATTCTGTGTCTTTTTGTTTTTGTCGGCGGTCTTACTGCCTGCGGCTCATCAGACCCCGTGGTGCTTTTCTTTGCAGTTGAAGCCTCTGCAGGCTCATTCGACCCGCAGATTGTGTCAGATCCCACCGCAACAATTGTTGTGCGCAACTGCTTTGAAGGACTTCTCCGTAAAGATGAAAACGGTGAAATTGTAAACGGTGTTGCAAAAAGCTGGTCGGTATCTCCCGACGGTCTTACATATACCTTTAAGCTGCGGGAGGATGCAGTATGGCATCTTACATCAAATGCAAAGGAGAAGCTTGGAGAAAAGCTCCCCGAAAATTTTGATCTCAGTGTAACAGCCTATGACTTTCAGTTTGCATTGAGAAGAGCGGTTGACCCCGCTACGGGTGCCCATCTTTCCTATATGCTTTATAATATTGAAAATGCCCCCGAAATTCTCGAGGGTAAAAAGCAAATCGGAGAGCTTGGAGTTCGGGTAATTGACAGATATACACTTGAAATAACCCTTTCAACTCCTCAGAGTAATTTCCCCGAGGTGCTTACAGAGCCTGTGTGCATGCCCTGTAATGAAACCTTCTTCAAGGGCTGTAACGGCCGTTACGGCACGCTTATTGCCTTTGCGCTTTCAAACGGCCCCTTCTATCTTTCCCGATTTGATGAAAGCTCCTACAGAATCAATAAGGCAGCCGACTATATCGGAGAGTCCGTTGCCGTGCCTGATTATGTATGGCTTTATGTTGTAAATGATGAAGCAAGGCTTCTTGAGGTGCTTGAAACAGATGATTATTCGGGTGCAGTTATTTCTGCTGATACCTACAGCAAGCTTTCAGTCAGCAAGAAAATGACCGTGACGGAAAATCCCAATACGGTCAAGGGCTTTATAATGAATCTTTCCGATACCGTTATGGGCGAGGAAAATATAAGAAAAGCACTTATGGCGGCTACCGACACCGTTGCGGTTGCAGAGAATCTTAAAAGGGAAGCCGCACAGGGAATTGTGCCTCTCAATGCAGCTGAGGATGTTTCCTCGCACCCCGAGCCCTACAGTGAGGAAAAGTCAACGGTATATCTTAAAAACGGACTTGAAAAGCTTGAAATGTCAAAAATCGACATTTCCGTTTTATGCACAAAAGAGGATGAGGATACCGTAAGAAGAGTTATGCAGGAGTGGCAGAGAATTCTCGGTATCAATGTGAATTTCAGTGTAAAATCCGTTACCGCTGTGCAGCTTTCTTCCGCTGTGAATTCAGGTGAATATCAGGTAGCGCTTTATTCCTACAGCAGTGAAACCGATTCTGCCTATGAATATTTCGGAAGCTTTACGGCATATTCCCCCTACAATATCACAGGCTATAACGGTCTTGGCATGGAGGAGCTTATAGCAAAGCTTTATTCCTCCGACGAAAAGGGCTATCATTCGGTTTATTCTTCAATAGAAAGCAAGCTTTCCGCGGAATCTCTTGTAATTCCCGTGTGCAATGAAAGTACATATTTTGTTTGCACAAGGGATGTAAGGGATGTTATATATTTTTCCGGAAATGATAAACTATATTTCCACAAGGCAACTAATGTAAAATAAGAAAGGTTCGTGTTTATATGTCAGTTTTCAGACCCTTCAGAGCAGTAAGGCCGAAAAAGGAATTTGCTTCTTCAGTTGCGGCTCTTCCTTATGATGTTATGAATTCCGAAGAGGCACGTGAGAAGGTGCAGGGTAATCCTTATTCCTTTATTCATGTTGACAAGGCAGAGGTTGATCTTCCCGAGGACACTTATCTTTACAGTGATGAGGTTTATAAAAAGGCGGCTGAAAATCTTGAAGCACTTACCCTTAACGGTATCTGCTTCAGAGAAAGCACCCCCTGCTTCTATATATACAGACAGATAATGGGTGATGTCTGCCAGACAGGTCTTGTAGGCTGTGCGGCGGCTGATGACTATATTAATGATATTATAAAAAAGCATGAATTTACCCGTGCGGACAAGGAAGAGGACAGAATCCGTCACGTTGACACCTGCAATGCCAACACGGGTCCGATTTTCCTTGCCTACAGAAGAAATGGTGAAATTGACGGTATAATCGACCGTTATACGGCACTTGAGCCTGAGTATGATTTTATTTCCGAGGGTGATGTAAGAAACATTGTATGGGTAATTTCCGACGAAGCAGACTGCAGAATCGTTGAAAACGCATTCACTGATGTTGAAAATCTTTATATTGCCGACGGACACCACAGAGCCGCTTCTGCAGTAAAGGTGGCACTTAAAAGAAGAGAGGAAAATCCGGGCTTTACAGGTGAAGAGGAGTTCAATTTCTTCCTCAGCGTGGCTTTTCGTGCCGAAGAATTGAAAATTATGGACTATAACCGCCTTATAAAGGATAAAAACGGCAACACAACCGAGGAGCTGCTTGCAAAGCTTGGTGAAATTTTCACCATTGAGGAAAAAAATGAAGCGGTGCATCCCGATGCCCGTCATACCTTTGGCTTCTATTGTGATAAAAAATGGTATAAGCTTACTCTTAAGGACGGTCTTTGTGACGAAGCAGATGCGCTGGACAGCCTTGATGTTTCCGTTTTGCAGAAATATGTAATTTCCGGAATTTTCGGAATCAACGATCCCCGTACCGATAAGAGAATTGACTTCGTCGGCGGTATAAGAGGTCTTAAGGAGCTTGAAAAGCGTTGCGAGGAGGATATGGAGATAGCCTTTTCAATGTATCCCACATCCCTTACGGAGCTTATGTCAATTGCGGACAGCTCACGTGTCATGCCCCCGAAATCCACATGGTTTGAGCCCAAGCTTTTAAGCGGTCTCTTCATTCATGAGCTGGCATAAAAAATCAATAATAAAAAAAGTTTAAAAAACACTTGCATTTTCTTCAGATATCTGTTATTATGTACGATGCTGATTAAGATATTAGGGGTTACCCCGGAAAATAAAAGGGAGGTGCGCTCCATGGCAAAATGTGATTTTTGCGGTAAGGACGTTAAATTCGGTATTCAGGTTTCTCACTCTCACAGAAGATCAAACAGAACCTGGAAGCCCAACGTAAAGAGAGTTAAGGCTATCGTTAACGGTTCTCCTTGCAGAGTATATGCTTGCACACGTTGCATGCGTTCCGGTAAGGTTGAAAGAGCTGTTTAATTTTACTTAAGTGTAAAGAACGAAAAGAGGCTGATTTCCTATGGAAATCGGCCTTTGGTCTTTACAGAAAAATATTGCAATAAAAGCAATGCTGTGATATTATGAAGGCAAGGGAGGAATCGGCATGGAATATATATTGATTGTTGTCTTTGTTTTCGTCGGCTGGCTTGTTTTCGCTTTTGCAGGTGAAACTGCGATTGCCGCAAGCTCCGCAACAGGTCTTGCAGTTGCCTTTCTTGTTTTTTCGTTTGTGATTTTCGGACGGATGAATAAGCTTGAGAAAAAGCTTGATAACACCGAAAAGGAGCTTAAGGAAATAAAAGAGCTGTTGAAAGGCAAAGAAGAGTAATACATAAGGTATCTGCCACAGGGCGGATACCTGTTTTTTTTTGCAAAAAATTTTTAATATTTTTAAAAATAACTATTTATATTTATTATTTTATGTGGTAATATATACTATGTATAATTATGTCAGGAGATAAAGCATTATGTTCGTAGATTCAGCGAAAATAAGAATAAAGGCAGGTAATGGCGGTAACGGTGCCGTAGCCTTCCACAGAGAAAAATATGTTGCTTCGGGCGGACCCGACGGCGGCGACGGCGGCAAGGGCGGCGACATCATATTTGTAGCCGACGACCACCTTGCAACACTTGCCGATTTCCGTTACAAGAGAAAATATACTGCAGAAAACGGTGCAAACGGACAGACAGGCAAAAGAACAGGTAAAAACGGCAAGAGCCTTACCATCCGTGTTCCCAGAGGAACTATCATAAAGGAAGCAGAAAGCGGAGCGGTTCTTGCGGATATGTCGGGTGATGAGCCCTTTGTCTGCGCAAAGGGCGGCAGAGGCGGCTGGGGCAATCAGCACTTTGCAACACCCACCCGTCAGGCACCCCGTTTTGCCCGTGACGGCTACCCCGGAGAGGAATGGGAAGTAATTCTTGAATTGAAGCTTCTTGCTGATGTCGGTCTTTTAGGCTTTCCCAATGTAGGTAAATCCACACTTATTTCCGTGGTAAGTGAAGCAAAGCCTGTTATTGCGAACTATCATTTCACAACTCTTACTCCCGTGCTCGGTGTTGTAAGAATGGGACCTGAAAGCTCATTTGTTATGGCGGACATCCCCGGACTTATTGAGGGCGCAGGTGAGGGCGTAGGTCTCGGACACCGCTTCCTTCGTCATGTTGAACGCTGCCGTATGCTTGTTCACATTGTTGATGTTTCGGGCAGTGAGGGCAGAGACCCCATTGAGGACTTCAACATAATCAACAAGGAGCTTGAGGTCTTCAATCCCGAGCTTACAAAATGCCCCCAGATTGTTGCGGCAAACAAAATTGACCTTGCAACGGACGAGCAGCTTGAGAGCTTCAGAAATTACATTGAGGGTCTCGGTCTTCAGTATTTTGAAATTATTGCTCCCATTCAGGAGGGTACACAGGAGCTTATAAATGCGGTTGCTGCAAAACTCAATGAGCTTCCCCCCATCCGCCGCTTTGAAAGCGAGGGAATTCCCCTTGAAATGCTTGAAAAGAAGAAGGATCAGGGCTTTAAGATCACTGAAATGGGCGGTGACTATTACATCGAAGCAGAGTGGCTTCTCAAAATTCTTAACAAAACGGATATGGATGACTATGAGTCACTTCAGTATCTTCAGCGTGTTCTTGAAAACAGCGGTATTTTCGATGAGCTTCGTAACCGCGGTGTTCAGGAGGGCGACACCGTAATTATTTATGATCTGGAGTTCCAGTATGTGCCTTAATTTCAACATGCCCGAAAATCTCTTTCCCGATGTGGATTACCGTGCATTGAGCGGGCTGTCCCTTGCCTTTATAGGCGATGCGGTGTATGAGGTTTTTATAAGGAATTATATTTTAAGCCGCGGAGAGGCCCGCGTGAAGGATCTGCATAAGGATACGGTAAGGCTGGTGAATGCCGATTTTCAGGCAGACCTTACCGATGTCATAATGCCTTATCTTACCGAGGATGAAATTGCGGTATTCAAAAGAGGCAGAAATGCCCATGCGGGACACACCCCGAAAAACAAGTCTGAAGCACAGTATCATAAGTCCACAGGCTTTGAAGCCCTTGTCGGATATTTATATCTGAAAAAGGATTTCAATCGGCTTTCATTTATTTTCTCTTTTGCTTGTACGGAGGATAAAAATGGATAATTCTGTTGTCAGCGGATTAAAAGCAAAATCCGCAAGAGCATCCGTTATTGAAATTTTAATGTGTGTGCTCGGTACATTCATGTATGCGCTTGCGGTGTCTCTTTTTGTAACACCCCTTAAGTTTGCGGCAGGCGGTGTTACGGGACTCGGTATTCTTGTCAACTATCTTGTGCCGTTTATTTCAACAGGTACATTTGTGTTTGTTACGAATATTCCGCTTTTCATTCTTGCATGGAGGAAATTCGGCTTCCGCTTCATTGCACGCACGGTTTTTTCCACTGCACTGATGTCGGTCTTCATAGACCTTGTAAGCTATTTTGCGGAAAAATATAATCTGTTTTTCCACGGAGACGAAAAGCTTGTAGGGGCAATCTTCGGCGGCATTATAGCGGGTGCGGGATTGGGAATTGTTTTTCTCGGCGGTGCAACCACAGGAGGACTTGACATTCTCGCCCGTCTTTTAAGACTTAAATTTCCGCACTTTTCGGTAGGCAAGCTTATTCTTATCTGCGATTTCGTGGTCGTTGTGCTTTCGGGTATCGTATATAAGAGTGTTGAAAGTGTGCTTTATTCGATTATTATTATATTCCTTTCATCCCTTGCGGTAGATTATGTTGTCGCGGGAAGAAGCCATTCAAAGCTTATGTTCATTATGACAGATTACTACGAGCAGGTAACAAAGGATATTATAGCCTTATGCGGCAGAGGTGTTTCCATTCTTCCCGCACAGGGCGGCTATACGGGACAGGACAGAAAAATGCTTATGTGTGTTGTCCGAATCCATGAGGTTTCAAAGGTAAGAAACATTGTTGCTGCATATGACAGCAAGCCCTTTATAATAATCACCGAATCAAGCGAGGTTCTCGGTCAGGGCTTCAAGGCCCATAATGATACATTGTGAGCCTTGAAGGTAAAAAGTAAGAAGTAATAGTGAAGAAGCTTGGAAGCCGCAAGGCGGCTTGTTCCGCTTCGCTCTACAGAATATTAAAAAGGTAAGGTTTATGAAAATTAAAAAGGAACACATCAGAAATTTTTCAATTATAGCTCACATTGACCACGGTAAGTCAACCCTTGCCGACCGTCTTCTTGAGCTTACGGAAACTGTTCAGAAGAGAGATATGCAGCAGCAGATTCTCGACAACATGGATATTGAAAAGGAGAGAGGCATCACCATAAAGGCGCGTGCCGTAACTCTCAACTATAAGGCAAATGACGGAAAGACCTATGAGCTCAACCTTATTGACACTCCCGGTCATGTTGACTTCAACTACGAGGTTTCCCGTTCACTTGCAGCCTGCGAGGGTGCAATTCTTATTGTTGACGCAACACAGGGTGTTGAGGCACAGACCCTTGCCAATACATACCTTGCTCTTGACCATGATCTTGAGCTTGTGCCTGTTGTGAATAAAATCGACCTTCCTGCCGCAGACCCCGACAGAGTCTGTGCGGACGTTGAGGACATTATCGGGCTTGACTGCTCCATAGCACCCCGTGTATCCGCAAAAACAGGTGAAAATGTAGCCGAGGTGCTTGAAAAAATCGTTGAATACATTCCCTGTCCCGAGGGTGACGATGAGGCTCCCTTCAAGGCTCTTGTTTTCGACTCTGTTTATGACAACTACAAGGGTGTTATCGTATATGTGCGTGTTGTTGACGGCGTTCTTCGTCCCGGTGACACCATGAAGATGATGGCAACAGGTGCACAGTTTACAGTTGTTGAAGTGGGCAGAATGGGTGCTACCTCCCTTGAAAGCACAAGTGAGCTGAAATCCGGTGAGGTAGGCTATATCACCGCTTCAATCAAGAGTGTTGTCGATGCACGAGTAGGTGATACCGTAACAAGAGCGGATATTCCCGCAAGCGAGCCGCTTCCCGGCTACAAGAAGGTAAACCCCATGGTATTCTGCGGTATTTACCCTGCAGACGGTGCCGATTACGAATCTCTTCGTGAGGCACTTGAAAAGCTTCAGCTTAACGATGCCGCACTTTCCTTTGAGCCCGAAACCTCGGGTGCTTTGGGCTTCGGCTTCCGTTGCGGCTTCCTCGGTCTTTTGCATCTTGAAATTATTCAGGAGCGTCTTGAAAGAGAATATGACCTTGATATCGTTTCAACCGTTCCCAGTGTTGTATATAAAATCCACCTTTCCGACAAATCAGTTGTGGATATTGATAACCCCACAAACTATCCCGACCCCGCAATAATTGATTTCGTTGAAGAGCCTATTGCAGATGCACACATCTATGCTCCCAGTGAATATGTCGGCACAATCATGGATCTTTGTCAGGACAGGCGCGGTATATTCAAGAATATGGACTATATAACAGGCGACCGTGTTGATATCCACTATGTTCTTCCCGTGAACGAAATTATCTATGACTTCTTTGATGCGCTTAAAACAAGAACCCGCGGCTATGCCTCCTTTGACTATGAGCTTATAGGCTACGAAAGATCAAACCTTGTAAAGCTTGATGTTCTTCTCAACGGCGACATCATAGACGCACTTTCATATATTATCCATGCCGAAAAAGCATATCCCAGAGCCCGTAAGATTGCGGAAAAGCTCAAGGATCACATTCCGAGACAGATGTTTGAAATCCCCGTGCAGATTGCTATAGGCGGCAAGGTCATAGCCCGTGAGACCATCAAGGCTATGAGAAAGGACGTTCTTGCAAAGTGCTACGGCGGTGACATTACCCGTAAGAAAAAGCTTCTTGAAAAACAGAAGGAGGGTAAAAAGAGAATGCGTCAGTTCGGTACTGTTGAGGTGCCTCAGGAAGCCTTCATGGCAATTCTTAAGCTCGATGGACAGGACTAAGGCAGGACTTTATTTTCATATACCCTTCTGCAGGAGCAAATGTCCCTACTGTGATTTCTATTCTCTTGCGGCAAAGGGCTGCAGCGATGAATATGTGAATGCCCTGTGCCATGAAATGAGAACTTTTGAAAGAACAGGGGAGTTTGTAAAGAGGGATGAAAAAATTGCCGTTGATACCGTATATTTCGGCGGCGGTACACCCTCGCTTCTTTCCGCTTCGCAGATAAAAAGGCTTCTCGATACAGTAAGAGAGTGCTTTGATGTTGACAAAAACAGTGAAATTACCCTTGAATGCAACCCTTCCTCGGAGGGGCTTGAGGGATTTCTTGCAGCCTGTAAGGATGCAGGTGTCAACAGAATTTCTCTCGGTATGCAGTCCTCTGACAACGGAGAGCGGAAAAGCCTCGGAAGACGGGGTACGGCATCAGATGTGGAAGCGGCGGTAAGCCTTGCAAGACAGGCGGGTATTGAAAATATCTCTCTTGATGTTATGGTGGGTGTGCCTTCATCCACAAAGGAAAGTCTTAAGGCAACACTTGATTTTGCATTGAGTCTTGATGTTCCCCATATAAGTGCATATATGCTGAAAATTGAAGAGGGGACATATTACCATAAAAATCTGCATAAGCTTTCTCTTCCCACAGAGGATGAAACAGCAGATATGTATCTTTTTATGTCGCAGTATTTAAGAGAAAAGGGCTTTTTACACTATGAAATTTCCAATTTCTGTAAAGAGGGCTTTTATTCGCGGCACAATATGAAATATTGGGAGGGAGTGCCCTATATCGGCTTCGGTCCGTCGGCACATTCCTTCTATGATAATAAGAGATTCTATTTCCCCGCTGACCTTGATGCCTTTATAAAGGGTGAAAGAGCAGCTTATGACGGGGAGGGCGGCGACGAGGAGGAGGCGCTTATGCTTTCGCTTCGCACCTGTAAGGGAATTTCCCTTGAAAACAGAAGCGACGAATTTATGCTTCATATTAAAAATTACATCCGTCACGGCCTGGGTGAAGAGAAAAACGGTAATTTTGTTCTCACCCCCGAGGGAATGCTTATTTCAAATGCAATTATCCTTCAGCTGACGGAAAAGTTGTAAAGAGGAATTAAAAAATGCTTTTATCCGTAATTTTTGAAAATGTGAATTACACCTGTAAAAATTTCATGGACTGCGAAATTGAGGATATTGTATATTCTTCAAGAAATGCAGGGGAGGGAAAGATTTTTGTTGCACTTCCCGGCGCATTCACCGACGGTCATGATTATGCCCACAGTGCATATCTTGCAGGCTCAAGAGTTTTTCTGCTTGAAAAAGAGGTGGGGCTTCCCGCAGACGCCTTATGTATATTTGTTGAAAACACAAGAGCAACACTTTCGCGGATAAGTGCAAATTTCTTCTGCCATCCTTCGCAGGATATTGATGTTATCGGTGTTACGGGTACAAAGGGAAAAACCACTGTCACTCACATGCTTTCAACCTGCCTTAATGAATGCGGAATAAAAAGCGGTGTTGTAGGCACTGTCGGTGCTTATTATGACGGAAATTTCATTCCCACCGTAAACACAACTCCCGAATCCTATGAGATTCAGAGAATTTTAAGAGCAATGGCTGATGCGGGCTGTAAGACCTGCTGTATTGAGGTTTCCTCCATAGGACTTAAAACACACCGTGTTGATGATGTCCGCTTTTCTGTGGGGGTCTTCACAAATCTTTCTCCCGACCATATAGGCGGTGCGGAGCATGACAGCTTCGAGGAATACAGCTACTGGAAAAAGCAGCTCTTCAGAAAATGCAGGACCGCAATTTTCAATAAGGACGATTTGTTCAGTGAGGAAATAATAAAGGAAATTTCCTGCTCATATAAACAGTTTTCCGTTGACGGTGAGGCTGATTTCTCTGCAACGGACATGAGAAATCTCCGTACCGAGGATTTCTTTGGTGTTGGCTTCAGGTGTAAATCTGCAGAGGGCGAGCTTGATTGTAAAATCGCAATGCCGGGCTTTTACAGTGTATATAATGCACTTGCTGCAATTGCCGTCTGCAAGGAATACGGCATAGAAAACGAAAAAATTGTCCCCGCTCTTGAAAAGGCAAGAGTAAAGGGCAGAAATGAGCTTATGAATGTCCCCGCAGATTTTGCGGTTATTATAGACTATGCCCACAACGGGCAGAGCTTTAACTCGGTAATTGATACCGTTAAGGAATATCCCCACGGCAGAATTATCTGTGTTTACGGCTCCGTTGGCGACCGCGCACAGCTCCGCCGTCAGGAAATGGGTCTTGTCTGCGGTAAAAAAGCAGATTTAAGCATCATTACCACCGACGACCCAAATTTTGAGGACCCCGCAATGATTGCAAAGGAAATTGCAGGCTTTGTTGAAAAAGAGGGCGGAGAATATAAAATTATCGTTGACCGCACCGAGGCCGTCCATTATGCACTTTCTGTTGCAAAGAAGGACGATATAGTTCTCATTCTCGGCAAGGGTCACGAAACAATTCAGAAAATCAAGGGCGAAAAGGTGCACTACAGCGACCATGAAGCCGTTATGTCATATTTTAATAACTGATTCTGATGTTATATAATCCGGAATTCGGCGATTACAGAATGTAAAGGAAAAATTATGAGTTATATATTTGGTAAAGAAACAGATTTAACCGCATTTGAGGAATTTGTGCTGTCCCACGGCGGAAATTATCTGCACTCCGAAAAATGGGCACAGGTAAAAACTGCATGGAAGCCCTATTTCTTCTCGGGTAAGACCGAAAACGGTGAAATGGTGCTGACCGCATTGGTTCTTGAAAGAAATTTCCCCGGCGCGGGAAAAATATGGTACATTCCCTCGGGTGCATGCTGTGACCATAAGAATGACGAGCTTTTCAGAGAGTTTTCTGCATTTATGAAAAAGCAGCTTAAGGCTAATCACATTACCGCACTTTTCTATGATCCGCTTATTCCCAACCGCATAAACGGTGTTGATATGGAAGAGGGTAAGGCGGCACATAAGCTTTTTACGGAAAACGGCTTCGGGCTTAATCCCGATGCTTCAAAAACACTCTATAAATCACCGCTTCAGCTTATGACCCGTCTTGTAAGTGACGAGGGTGAAAGATACACTCCGGAAAAGCTTCTCAAGACCTTTGAAAAGGGTGTAAGATATTCCGTGCGTGTGGGTGAAGCACGAGGACTTACACACAAGGTATATACAATTGAGGATGTTGAAAAGAATCCCCGGGTTTTAGATGATTTCTTAAGTGTTATGTCCGACACCTCGGAAAGAAATAATTTTCTTGAGCGTGACGGAGATTACTGTAAGCACCTTCTTCGTGTTTTCGGAAAAGACGGCTTTGATATAATGCTTGTTTACTACGATAAGAATAAGGACAAGGCATTGCAGGAGGAAAGACTTAAGAGAAGGGAAGAGCTGCTTGTTGCTCTTGAGACTGCTCCCGAAAAGAAAAAGAGGGGCATTACAGAGGAAATTGACTCAATCGACAAGCAGACAGAGCATTTTCTTGAAAGACAAAGAGAAACCGAAAGTGACGAAAGAGAGCTTATCCCCGTTTCGGGCGGCATGACCCTTCACTACGGCAACATGTCCTCGTGTATCTTCGGCGGCTCAAGAAATCTTTTAAGAAATAATCTTCGTGCAAGCCATTATTTCAATTTCAGAAGAATCTGCCACAGCATTGAAAAGGGCAGTGAGCTTCATGACCTGGGCTATGTGCTTCTTGATAAAACACCTCTTGCAGAGGATGGTACTCTCGGAAAGGCAAAGCCCAACGGTGAATTTGAAGGAATTTTAGCCTTCAAAAAGAGCTTCGGCTCCGATGAAATTGAATTTGTGGGCGAATATATCATGGTGGGAAACAAACTCCTGTTCTTCTCATATACCCACCTTCTTGATAAGGCAAAGCACCTTATCGGTCTTGTAACAAGGATAATAAGAAAGCTTAAATAAGGAGTTGATTACGGTGGCTTTTTCCACAGGCGGAATCTTCAGAGAGCATGGTGCATTTCCCCATAATCCTGATTTCGACAAGCTGACAGCCCGGCTCGAGCCTATCTACAACAAGGAAAACGATTGCAGGGATCAGTTTGAAAGAGACTACACAAGAATTCTGCATTCGCTTGCCTACAGACGTCTTAAGCATAAAACGCAGGTGTTTTTCAATATTGAAAATGACCATATCTGCACACGCATGGAGCATGTCTCTCATGTGGAATCCGTAAGCACCACAATAGCAAAGGAGCTTGGGCTCAACACCGACCTTACAAGGGCAATTGCCATGGGACATGACCTTGGTCACGCACCCTTCGGACATCAGGGTGAAAGAGAGCTTGATGCAATTTCAAAAAAATATCTCGGCAGAGGCTTCTTCCATGAAAGAAACGGTCTTCATTTTGTGGATAATATCGAGCTTTTGGAGGATGACTACAAAGTTTCAAGAAATCTCAATCTTACATACGCTGTGCGTGACGGTATAATCTCCCACTGCGGTGAGGTTGACGATAACGGACTCAAGCCCCGTAAGGAATATATTGACCTCAATGATTTTGTGAGTGTGGGTCAGTATCAGCCCTATACATGGGAGGGCTGTGTTGTGAAGCTTTCCGATAAAATTGCTTATGTCGGCCGTGATATTGAGGATGCCATCCGTCTTCGTTTTCTTACAAAGGAGAACATCGATACGCTTTCCGATATGGCAAAGGCTTATGATAAAATGGCTATAAACACCACCGTTATAATACATAATATGATATATGACGTATGCAGGAATTCTTCTCCCGAAAAGGGAATCTGCTTAAGTGAAACCTTCCATGAGCAGTTAAAGGAAATAAAGAAATTCAACTACGAATATATCTACCGCAATCCCCGTCTTGATACCTTTACAAAATATGCACGTCTTGTAATAGAGCAGATTTTTCTTGTTCTTCTTGATGCATATAAGGGTGAGGACACGGTAAAGGAGCTTTATAAGCGGGCTGAAATATACCCCGAGCTTATGGGTGCGTTTGCCGACTGGATCGGTAAATTCTGTGAAACAGAGCTTGATATGTTCTCGAATATGACAGAGAAAACCGTAAAATGCAAAAACAGAAAAATTTACGGCTGTCTTGAGACTGAGGATATATATAAGGGCGCAATTATCGACTATATTTCAGGTATGTCCGATAATTACGCAATAAAGGTTTTCAATGAGCTTATAACTTATTAAGGAGGAAATAAAAAATGAAAAAATCAGTAAAGCTTTTAAGTGTAGTGCTCAGTATCCTTATGATATTTACAGCACTTGTACCCGCGTCCGCTTCATCAGTATGGGATTCATACTGGGAAAACACCGAGGAGGCACAGAGAGGTATTATTGTGCAGCCCGGTAAAAATGAAAGCGAAAGAAATTTTTCATGGTACATGAAAAGCTTTGAAACCGCATGCTATGTAAAAATCAGCACAAGCCCCGACATGGCAGATGCCGAAATCGTAAGAGGTGAAGCAATAAATGACCGTCACGGCAGCAATGTTGCAAAGGTAACAGTAACAGGTCTTGAAGAAAATACAACCTATTACTACACCTGTGTGACAGAGGGCAATGCAAGTGATGTCTATTCCTTCACAACCGACGATGACAGCTTCAGCGCACTTTATATGTCCGACATTCACATCACTCTTGATGAGGAGACAAATTCCACAAAGGCTACTGCTTACGATTTTGCAGACCTTCTCGGTGAGGTTACTGAAAAGTTTGATGTAAGCCTTCTTCTTTCAGCAGGTGATCAGGCAACAGACGGACTTTTAGAGGAATATAAGGGCTTTACCTTCTCACCCGCTTCCCGTTCACTTGCAATTGCAACTGCTATCGGTAACCACGACCGCAAGGGTATTGCATATAAATACTTTATGAATCTTCCCAATGAGCAAGAGGGACAGATAAGCTCTCCCCAGGGCGGTAACTACTATTTCACCAAGGGTGAGGTTCTCTTCCTTGTGATTGACTCAAACAATGCAAGCTCAACAGATCACCGCAGTTTCATTGAAAATGCAGTGAATGAAAATCCCGACCTCAAGTGGCGTGTTGTTCTTATGCACCACGATATGTACGGCGGTACAATTGAAAGCAGAGAAAGTGAAAACAATCTTTTAAGACTTATTCTTTCTCCCATTTTCGATGAATTCAATATCGACCTTGTGCTTACAGGTCATTCACATCACTACAGCATCTCCGATGTTATCTACAACGGCAAGGGTGTGAAGGTTGTTAAAAACGGCGGTACTATCAACAACGCAGAGGGTACTGTTTATATGGTATCCGCTTCCGTTGCCCGTGCAAGAGGGGAAGAGGGAGGCATTCCCTACAGCACTCTTGTTTCAATCGGTATGGAAGACTATTCCGACAGACTTTATAACATCATTGATTTCTCTGCAGATGCTATTACTGTTTCCACCTATGAAAGAGGCGAGGACGAGGCATATGTCAGCTTCACTCTTACAAAGGATGATGATTTCACAGGTGTTGCAATCAGCCCCTTAAGAGTTATCATCGGCAAGATTTTAGGTGTAATCGGTACAATCTATGCAATATTCAACAACATCGGCAGATACTCTGACCTTACAGAGGACGGTTTCAATGTTGATTTCTTTGAAACAATATTTTAATTGAGCAACACAAAAAAGGAGAAACCGGAATGAAAAAAATATTAAGCGTGCTTTTGGCAATCATGATGCTTTTCGCCGTAATGCTTCCTGCTGTAGCAACAGAAGCCACTGCTGAAGAGGAAACAACTGTTTTATCTCTTCCCGCTGCCGACGAGGTTGATATTCCCGGTGACGGAAAAATCAATGAGGCAAATAATACCTTATATCCCCTCGACCTTGAAGGTCAGTGGCTTGATACCGAGGAAGCAAAAAGAGGTATCACTGTAAACCCCGGTAAAACAAACAGTGAAAGAAACTTTTCCTGGTATATGTCAGCGGATGTAACCTATTGTGCCGTTGAAATCAGCGAAAAAGAGTATATGGAGGATGCTGAGGTTTTCACAGGTGAAATCATCACAACATATCAGGGTGACAAGTCTGCAAAGGTAACAGTAACAGGTCTCGAGCCCAATAAGACATACTACTACACCTGCGTGTCAGGTGAGGAAAGAAGCCGTGTTTACTCCTTTGATACAAAGGACAATGTATTCAGTGCTCTTTATATGTCCGATGTTCACATTTATGACAACCCCGAGGATAGTGAAAGCCTTAAAAATACATCCTTTGCATTTGCAGACCTTCTTTCAACCGCAAAGAATCAGTTTGATGTGAATCTCATTCTTTCAGGCGGTGATATGGCAACTGAAGGACAGAGAGTTGAATATGAGGGACTTACCTTCTCAAAGACCTCACGTGAGCTTACCTTTGCAACAATTATGGGTAATCACGACCGTCACAGCTTTGACTATAAGTATTTCAGCAATCTTCCCAATGAAATGTACGGCCCCATGAGCAGCTACCAGTCAGGTAACTACTATTTTGAAATGGGCGGAGCTCTTTTTATCTGTCTTGATACCAACAATGCAAGCGCCCAGGCACACAGAGCAACAGTCAAGGAAGCAGTAAAGGCTCACCCCGATGCAAAATGGCGTGTTATTATGATGCACCATGACCTTTACGGCGGCTCAATTCCTCACAGAGAAACCGAATGTAATCTTTTAAGAATTCTTTTCTCCCCCTTGTTTGACGAATTCAATATCGATCTTGTGCTTATGGGACATTCCCACCACTACAGTGTTTCCGATGTTGTTTACAACGGAAAAAGTGTTGATACTGTTGAAGACGGCAAGACAATAAATAATGCAAAGGGTACTGTTTATTTTGTTTCAACCTCTGTTGACAGACCCGATGAAGAGGGCGAAGAGGATGTTGTTTACAGTGACCTTATTGCAGTGGGCATGGATAAGCTTACCGACAGCTACTACAATATCCTTGATTTCTCACCCGAGGGTCTTACCGTAACAAGCTATAATCTTGAAACAAACGAAAAGCATGTAAGCTTCACACTTACAAAGGATGACGACTACCAGCCTGAAAAGATAGGCTTCTTCAGAAAGCTGGGCGGTATTCTTGCAGGCTATATCAGTAATCTTTACGGAATTTACTGTAATTCCGACAGATATTTTGACCTCAAGGAAGAGGGCTACACAGGTGTAGGCTTCTTTGAATATGTGTTCTGAAAATAACTTGACTTTTTTTAAGGAAGTTATATAATAATGTTATTAAATATATAAAGCGTTGACGGAGAAGCAGAAAGCAGGCATTTTCCAGAGAGAATCACCACGGCTGAAAGTGATTTATTTGTAGGTTTTCATATTGCTACCACTCCCGAGTACAGACCGATAAAGGTCTGTCGCATAAGCCCCGTTAAAGGCTTTCGAGTGGGCAGAAATTTTCTGTCAATACGGGTGGAACCGTGGAGCGTATCAGCTTCATCCTGTTTTTTTGGGATGAAGCTTTTTTGTTTTTTTTTGCAGGCAAAAAAACAGTGATATTTTTTGCTTCGCAAAAAGTGATATTGCCCTTTCGGGCAGTGATATCCGTTTCTTTGAAACGGGTGATATATTTGCCTTCGGCAAATGTTGAGGAAGCCGTAAACGGCTTATTCCGCAAAACTTCGTTTTGCTCTATGTTAAATATTATACAAAAGGGTGATAATTATGGTAAATGTAAAGTTAAGAGATGACGTTAAGCAGTTTGAAAGCGGCATTACTGCTGCTGAAATTGCAAAGAGCATCGGTGCAGGTCTTTACAAGGCAGTATGTGTTTGTAAGATTGACGGTGCAGTGTGCGACCTTCGCACAAAAATTGAAAGCGACTGTGAGGTAGAATTTCTCACATTTGATGATGAAGACGGCAAGAAGGCATTCCGCCACACCGCTTCACACATACTCGCACAGGCAGTAAAAAGGCTCTATCCTGATGCAAAGCTTGCTATAGGTCCTGCAATTGACAAGGGCTTCTACTACGATTTCGATGTTCCCAAGGCATTTTCTCCCGAGGAGCTTGAAAAGATTGAAGCTGAAATGAAGAAGATTGTAAAGGAAGGTCTTGAGCTTACTCAGTTCGAGATGACTCCCGATGAAGCTATAAAGTTCTATGAGGAGCAGGGCGAAATCTACAAGGTTGAGCTTATAAAGGAGCATGCAGACAAGGGTGAAAACATCAGCTTCTACAAGCAGGGTGAATTCACAGAGCTTTGCGCAGGTCCTCACATCCCCGACACCTCAAGAGTAAAGGCATTCAAGCTTACCTCCTGTACAGGTGCATATTGGAGAGGCGACGAAAAGAACAAGATGCTTCAGAGAATTTACGGTACAGCCTTCACAAAGCAGGCAGACCTTGATGCTTACCTTGAAGCACTTGAGGAAGCAAAGCGCCGCGACCACAACAAGCTCGGTCGTGAATTAGAGCTTTTCACAACAGTTGACACAATCGGTCAGGGGCTTCCCATCCTTCTTCCCAAGGGCTGCGATATCATTCAGACTCTTCAGCGCTTTGTTGAAGACGAGGAAAGAACAAGAGGTTGGGTAAGAACAAAAACTCCTCTTATGGCAAAGAGCGACCTTTATAAAATTTCAGGTCACTGGGATCACTATAAGGACGGCATGTTCGTTATGGGTGAAGAAGAAAAGGACGATGAAGTGTTTGCACTTCGTCCCATGACATGTCCCTTCCAGTATCAGGCATACCTCAACCGTGCACGCTCTTACCGTGATCTTCCTATGCGTCTTGCTGAAACCTCAACTCTTTTCAGAAATGAGGCATCAGGCGAAATGCACGGTCTTATCCGTGTGCGTCAGTTCACAATCTCCGAGGGCCACCTCATGTGTACTCCCGAGCAGCTGGCAGACGAATTCAAGAGCTGTCTTGAGCTTACAACCTTCATGCTCAAAACTCTCGGTCTTTATGAGGATGTTTCCTACCGCTTCTCACAGTGGGATCCCGATGATAAGGAAAAGTATATCGGTACAGTTGAGCAGTGGGATGAGGCACAGGGTATGATGAAGGAAATCCTTGATAACCTCGGCATCAACTACAAAATCGGTATCGGTGAAGCCGCATTCTACGGTCCCAAGCTTGACATTCAGATCAAGAATGTTCACGGCAAGGAGGATACTCTTATCACAATTCAGATTGACCAGATGCTTGCAGAAAAGTTCGGCATGGAATATGTTGCAGCAGACGGTACAAAGAAGAATCCCTACATCATTCACAGAACCTCAATCGGCTGCTACGAAAGAACACTTGCTCTTCTTATCGAAAAGTATGCAGGTGCATTCCCCGTATGGCTTGCTCCCGAGCAGGTTCGTATTCTTCCCATTGCTGACCGTCATCAGGATGCAGCATATGCAGTGAAGAAGGCTCTTGAAGAAGCAGGTATCGTAAAGGTTGATATCGACACAAGAAGCGAAAAGCTTGGCTACAAGCTTCGTGAGGCACAGCTTGAAAAGATTCCTTATATGCTTGTTATCGGCGACAAGGAGGCAGAGGACTTTACTGTTTCCGTAAGAAAGCGCGGTCACGGTGACCAGGGCGTTCAGAGCGTTTCTGATTTCATTAAGCTTGTAACAGAGGAAATCGAAACAAGAGTAATCTGGTAATATATACCTTTTAACCAAAAAAGCGGGAGATTTTTTGTCTCCCGCTTCAATTGTTTGTAACAAAGTCAACCCCTGGCTATGCCAGGGGAAAAGGAGAGCTTATAGCGAGGAAAAAAGTAGACAAGAAAAAAAGCACCTTGATATAGTAGAAGTGGTTTGCCGACCACACAACTAAAATATCAAGGAGGTCTTTAACGTGAAAGAAAAAGACATAAATAGTTTATAATATACAAGTTGGAGATGTCAATATCATATTGTATTTGCACCAAAATATAGAAGGCTTGCAATATACAAAGAAATAAAGGTAGATATAGGAAAGATACTGAGACAGTTGTGTCAACAAAAAGGGATAGAAATAATAGAAGCAGAACTGTGCCCAGATCATGTGCATATGTTGATAAGTATTCCGCCGAAGTATAGTGTATCGCAAATAATGGGATATCTGAAAGGAAAAAGCAGTTTGATGATATTTGACAGACATGCGAATTTGAAATATAAGTATGGAAACAGACATTTCTGGGCAAGAGGCTATTTTGTGGACACAGTAGGAAGAAATAAAAAGCAAGTAGCAGAGTATATAAAGAATCAACTTGCTGAAGATCAGATAGCAGACCAAATGAGCATAAAAGAATACATAGACCCGTTTACGGGTAGCGAGAACAAGAAAGCATAAAAAGCACCCCTTGAGGGGTAGCTGAAAAAGAAATGCGGTCGGCAAATCATTCAGCACCCCTTAAGGGGTATTGTCCGTAAGATGCCCTTTTAGGGCTTAATCAAGCCTCCGGCTTAGCCGGAGGTCCTGACTTGTTGTGATTATTTAATTGTATCGATAATACTCTGAAGTTTTTCTGCGGTTATCAGTCCTGCACGGTTATATCGGATATTACCGTCAGCATCAATTGCAACGGTGCGGGGCAGACTTGAAAGACCATAGGTCATATATGCGTTGTATTCAAGGTCATAGTAGCAGGGGAAGGTGTAGCCCTTTTCGGCGATAAATTTCTTTGCATCTGAAATATCATCATTGGTGTTTACAATAAGAAACTGAATTTCATCACCGTATTCCTTATAGGCTTCTTCAAAGGCAGGCATTTCATGAATACAATATCCGCACCATGTTGCCCAGAAATTAATAATCATGGGCTTGCCCTCAAGGTCAGAAAGGCTGACTGCATTTCCGTTTGTGGCGAAAACTTTGATGTCCGCATATTTCGGATATTCTGCCTTTGCTGTGCTTTCCGCAGTTTCCGTGCTTTCTGTAATTTCTGCCGCTTCGGTTGTTGCTTCGTTTGCCTTTTCGGCAAGCTTCGGATAGAGTGCAACGGCAAGTATCATTACTGCCGCAAAAGCAACAGCGACAATTATGAGAGATTTATTTTTCATATTCCGTCTCCTTAACTCAATATAGTAAGAAATTTATTCATAAGTCCCAGCATCATAAGAATACCTGTAATAACAAGGAAGATGCCGCAGACGGTGTTGATTATTTTATAATTCTTCTTTATGAAGGCGAAGGCTGTTTTCAGCTTATCAATAAGCACCGCGCTTAAAAGAAAGGGGATGCCGAGCCCCAGTGAATAAATCAGAAGCATTATAATTCCCTTTACGGTATTTCCTTCTCCCGATGCCATTGCCAGTGCCGAGCCTAAAAATGCACCTACACAGGGTGTCCAGCCAACCGAAAAAACAACACCGAAAAGAAATGCGGAGAAAAATCCCATTTCGGTTTTAATTGCCTTGTTTTTCATGCCCGAAAATATGGGAAGTCGGAAAATGCCGATGTAGTTAAGCCCGAAAACAACAACGATAAATCCTAAAATGATGTTGACTGCGGTTGAATAGCGGATAAGAAGCCCTCCGAGTGTGCCTGCAAGCGCACCGAGCGCCGTGAAGACCGCTGTAAAGCCAAGCACAAAGCCCGAGGCTCCGAGAAGAGTTTTTCTTGTACTGCGCTCCCCGCCGCCCGCAAAATAGGAAAGATAGATGGGAAGCATAGGCAGAAGGCAGGGGGAAATAAAGGTGATTATTCCCTCAATGAATGAAACAAAATATTGCAAATCAGCACCTCCTGATTTTAGAATGATTTTAATTTAATTTTATTGTAAATTATTTTGCCTGAAAAATCAATGCTTTTTTAGGCAGTGTGCAAGGCAGATTTTTGTCATTTTCTATTGCGGGGCATAATTTTTTATTATATAATGAAAAAACGGAGAGTGATAAATATGGTTAGAGCAAGAATAAAAAATGTAAAGGACAAATCTATAGCAACAAAGGGCTTTGAAAGATTCCTTTTCTATCTTGTGCAGTTCACATGGGGTCTTCCCGTAAACGCAATCAGCGGTATAATTTACCTTATTCTCAAAAAGAAATACCGCACTGAAAAATTCATGAATTCCTACATTACCTACATCCCCGGAAACTGGGGCGGGCTTTCTCTCGGTCTGTTTATTTTTATTGCAGACGGCAAAGCCGAGGGCTGGACAAACAATACTAAAATCCA
Source organism: Acutalibacteraceae bacterium (assembly GCA_045638965.1). Taxonomy (GTDB): domain Bacteria; phylum Bacillota; class Clostridia; order Oscillospirales; family Acutalibacteraceae; genus RUG806. The sequence continues at coordinate 47,583 of JAZUCC010000021.1, forward strand.
TGAATACGGACACACAATCCAGTGCCTTCTTTTAGGACCTCTTTACTGGTTTGTTGTAGCTCTTCCATCTGCAATATGGTGCAATTTCTTTGCAGGTTACAGAAAGAAGAACAATGTTTCCTACTACAAGCTCTATTGCGAAAGCTGGGCAAATTCATGGGGCTCAAAGTGGTCAGGTCTTAAGCAGTACGGCATAAAGTAAAAGAAATATGAAAAAATCAATAAGCATTCTTCTTTCGCTTGTGCTTGCTTTTGCACTTTTTGTGCCTGCATTTGCCGCTGAAGAGAAGGAAAAGCGGCTTGAATTCAATGCTGACGGCACATTCAGAATCATGCAGATAAACGATACGCAGGATTTCGGAAAATGGGCAAGCAGAAAAACAGTTGAATTTATCAGTAAGGCTGTTGATGAGCTGCAGCCTGACCTTGTTGTTATTGTGGGCGATCAGCTTTCGGAATATTACTTTATTGTAAATGAAAAGGATATGACCCGCTCAATAGAGAATATCCTGAAGCCTCTTGAAGAGAGAAATGTTCCGTTTCTGATGACTCTCGGAAATCATGATCTTGATAATGAGGATGAATTTACCGCAGAGGAGCAGTATGCGGTGTATTCCGCATTTTCATGCTGCTATGCCGCAAAAAACGGTACCGACGGCTTTACATATTCCGTGCCTGTCATGTCTTCGGACGGTGACGGGGTTGTCCTGAACATTTATATGATGAACACACATAACAAAGCAGAAACAGGCGGATATTCAGGCGTGAAGCCCGAGCAGGTTGAATGGTACAAAAAAACGTCTGCCGTGCTTAAGGCTGAAAACGGCGGTGAGACTGTTCCTTCAATTCTTTTTCAGCACACCCCCGTAAAGGAGATTTATACTCTTCTTGAGGAATCTGATGCTACCGATGAACTGGCAATTTATTCAGGTCTTGATAAAAAGTGGTACAGACTTATTGACGGTGTTACGGGCTTTCTCGGTGAAGCGCCCTGCAGTGAAAATGCGGATAATATCACAGGTCAGTATGAGGCATGGCTTGAATGCGGCGACATTATAGGAGCTTTCTTTGCTCATGACCATGTGAACAGCTTTGCAGGCACAAATGCAGACGGAATCACAATGGGCTATAATGCAGGAACAGGCTTCCGTTCATACGGTCTCGGAGCAGACAGAAGTGTCAGAATATTTGATTTTAACGAGGCGGATGTCAGTGCCTATGAAACAAGGCTTGTGACATATTCAGAGCTTACGGGTGATGATTCAGTTTTTGTCTTTACCGACAAAATCTGTGTTTTACTGCTTACTCCCATTATGAGAGCAGTGCAGGCGGTCCGCTCATTTTTTACAAAATAAAAATTATATGCTTTACAGATTTTTCTGTGAAGCATATTTTTGTTTGCGTAAAACTTGACTTTAAGGCGGTTATTCTTTAAAATATTATTTATCATACTAAACGGAGCGGGCTATGGCAGAGAAAAAAGCAGAAAGAAACAGAACAATTGATATATCCGTGGATGAGGGAAGGCATTATCTTGAGCGGTGCCGTATTGTCAGAAAAAGGGTCACCGATATAAATGATATTGCCGATTCCGTAATTCTCGGGGATACCTTCAGGGTGCTTGAATATCTGCCTGAAAAAAGTGTTGACCTTATAATTGCCGACCCGCCTTATAATCTGACAAAATCATATAACGGAAATACATTTTCAAAGAAAAAGGCAGAGCAATATGAGGACTATACAAGAAAATGGCTTGCCGCAGTAAAGCCGCTGCTTCGGGAAAACGGCTCAATCTATGTCTGCTGTGATTGGGAAACGGGAATAATCATAGGCAGGGTTCTCGGAGAATTCTTCACGGTGAGAAACCGTATCACCTGGCAGAGGGAAAAGGGCAGGGGAGCGTCAAAAAACTGGAAAAACGGGATGGAGGACATCTGGTTTGCCACAAATTCCGACAAATATACTTTTAATCTTGACGCAGTTAAAATAAGAAGAAGGGTGCTTGCCCCCTACCGTGTGGACGGAAGCCCAAAGGACTGGACAGAAAGTGAAGACGGCAATTACCGTGACACATGTCCCTCAAATTTCTGGGATGATATTACAATACCCTTCTGGTCAATGCCAGAAAATACGGCGCATCCCACACAGAAGCCCGAAAAGCTTATGGCAAAAATAATTCTTGCAAGCACGAATGAAAATGATATGGTGCTAGATCCCTTTGCAGGCTCAGGGACAACCGCGGTTGCCGCAAAGAAGCTGGGAAGACACTTTGTAGGCATTGAAAAGGAAGAGCAGTTTTGCGTGTGGGCGCAGTACCGACTTGAAAAAGCTGACGGTAACAAGGAAATACAGGGCTTTTCAGAGGGCGTTTTCCACGAAAGAAACTTTAACAACAGAAAATGAAAAGGAGTATCCGATTTTACCGGATACTCCAATTTTTTGTTGTTCAATTAACCGAAGAAGTGATGTGCATACTGTGCAGCGCCGTCAGAGCCGATTGTAAGGGTTGTTCCGCCCATGAGACCATTTTCATAGTAGCAGCCGTAGCCGAGCTTAAGGCTGTAGGTAAGCTGAATGCCTTCATAGTTGATGGAAGCATTGCAAACATGGTCATGACCGAACATTACGTTCTTAGTGCTGCCGAGCTTGAGCATGAGGTCAGTGAAGTGATTGTCCACTGCACCGGGGCAGGGTGTCTCATGAATAACACCTGTTGCCTTGTCAGCATATTCGCCGACCCAAAGGTTATTTTCCTTGTCATAGGAAAGCTTTGCTTCCTTACCGCAATCGGGACAGCTGTTGTTCTTAAGCTGTGCTGCGGTGAAGGACTTATCACAGGAAGCACATGTATAGCCTGCAAAATTGTTGTACCATACTGTCTTTACCTCATATACGGGGATGTGCATGAATATTGAGCTTTCAACAGTCCTGCCTTCCTTGGCTGCAATGCCCTTTACTGCCCATTCATACCATGTGAACTGGTTTTCCCAGAGATGGTCATAGCCTGCGATGTGGTTGCCGTTTTCGTCAATGTAATCAACACTGTTGTGTGTATCCATCATGAAGAGAGTGTGAATGATTTCGTCACCCTGCTTTATGTTTATGATGTAGTTGCCGTAGCCCATGTCCTTGGGACCGAACTTCCATACGCAGTTTTCTGCCTTGTAGAAGAGGTATGCGCACCAGAACTCATTCATGCAGCCCTGACCGTCGTGGTTACCCATAACAGGTGCCCAGGGAATGCCGAGAGAGTCGATGAAATCAACAAGAGTAAGATATGCTACAGTATCCCATGCATTGTCACCTGTAAGGGTGATAAGGTCGGGAGACTGTTCTGCAACAAGCTGTCTGATCATTGACTTTGCATATGCATAGTCTCTGTAGAAGTTGTCGTCGTCGGATACCTGAATGTCTGCAAGGTTGAGAATTACGAAATCCTCGTCCTCTTCCTTTTCAAGAACAACGGAATATTCATGTGTGTATTCCTGCTGAGCGGACCAGTCTTCGAAGAAGGATGCTTCATTTATCATTGCGGGGAGAGGTAAGAGAATCTGGGGAAGATAAATGACAAAGGAAAATACAAGGTGGAAAATGTTTGCGAGTACAGATGTTACTGCTGCCATAATAAAATACCTCCTGTGTTTTTTTACGGACTTATTTTACCCTAAAAGCAAAAGCTTTTCAATAATAATGAGGTGTCAAACATATTAATCGGCACTATGCTTTAAAATAGCCGGAGGATTTTGGTGAAAAAGCCGAAAATCAAAAACCCGATTGAAATAAAAAACAAATAGTGTTAGTATATATTAGAAATAATATCCGGAGGGAAATGAAAATGAAGAAAATTATTGCTTTTGTTCTTGCATTTACCATGCTCCTTACTGTTGCCGTAATTCCCGTTTCCGCAAAGGAAGCTGCTCCTGCTGCAACAGCTACAGAGGTAAACACAATGGAAGATGCATTCAAGGATGGAGAAAACGCTCTTATCGTTTTCGTAACAGGTATCGGACAGAGCTTTTCCTATCGCTTTGATCAGAGCTATGTTGATCAGTACGGCGAATCACTTCAGGATTATGAGGTTTATGCTCCTCTTATCGCTGAAGGTAAGCATCAGACAAGATGGAACCTTTTCAATGCCTTTGACGAGGCTTTCTCTGATTCTTCCACAATTTCTGCTATCATCAGTGTTGTTCTTGACCTTCTTGTTTCTGCTTTCACAAGAAACACAGTTATCAAGCAGGAGGATGTTGAAACAATCATCCATAACCTTTTCAAGTTCAACCTTGTTGACGAAGAGGGTAACCCGCACCCCAGAGTTGTAACTCCCAGATATGCAATGTCTGTTGCTGAATATCCCTGGGCAGAGGGTGAAAACGGTGAAATGAGAAGTGAAGCAAGAGAACGCTTCTTCTCCGCTATTCCCTGCGAGGATATCGCAAAGGAAAAGTTCGGCGAAAGATACGAAGAATATCTTTATGTTTTCAACTACAGCGCATTCTCATACACATCAAAGAATGTTGAAGGTCTTCATGACTTCATCGAAACAATTCTTGCAACAAACACAGTAGGTGCAACAGAGGTTGTTCTTGTTCCCATGAGCATGGGTGCTTCCGTTACAACTGCTTATCTTGATGCTTATCCCACAAGAGCTGACAGCCACGTAAAGAGAGTTGTCGGTATCGTTGGTGCATGGGACGGTACAGAAATCATCGCTGATATGCTTACACAGACATACTGTGAGCCTCACTCAGCAGATCTTTTCTATAACGGTCTTATTGCTGACCTTGTCGGTGAGCCCTGGGGCTATGCTATAAACCTTGTGCTCCGTATATTCCCCAAGCAGGTTCTCCGTGACTTTATTGATATGGCACTCAAGGGTCTTGCAACAGACCTTTTCGGACCTACTCCCTCACTTGCAAACATGGCTCCTCTTGCAAGATATGAAGAGGTTATGGCTACAGGCTTTATCCGCTCCGATGTTGTAAGAGCTGAGGTTGACGCATTCTATGAGGCAAAGGCAAGACTTCACACCGAAACAATTCCTGCTCTTCAGGCAGAGGGTGTAAAGTTCTCCTTCATCGCAGGCTACGGTCTTCCCTTCGGTGCATGTACTGCTGACTACAGCCTCTTCGGCTTTATGAAGCAGGGTCCCATCACAAACTCTGACGAAATTATCAACATTGACTCTACCGCTCCCGGTACATCTTATGTTGCATACAACGAAAAGTTTGAGGATACAGAAGGCAGAGAGCTTTCTCCCGACGGCTCAATTGATATTTCAACAGCTTACTATAAGGATTCCAGCTGGTATTTCTACGGTCAGAAGCACGAGCTTGAATATAACAACACCGCTCTTTCTCTTGCTCTCAACCTTGCAACAGGTCATGTAACAACTGTTGATGACTGTGCTGATCCCGAGGGTGAATACTACTATCCTCAGTTCAACGCCGCAAGAAACCTTAAGCCTCTCAAGTGGTATAAGGAAGACCTTCAGAGATATTGCGAGGAAACAGGCTATGTTCCCACAGCTGATGTAGAAGCAGCTTTTGCTAAGGCTGATGCTATGGCTGCAGTAACTGTAAACAATCCTGAAAAGGATGATGCTGTTCTTGCAGAGGTTGAAGCAAAGCTTGTTGAAGTTGGTGTTTATGCTCCCGAAGAAGAGCCCGCATTCATTGACAAGGCTCTCAATGCAGGTCTCAAGGGTATTAATGACATTACCTACGGCATCTTCGGTGCAAAGGGCTACAGCGATTTCTATTATGATGTAATTGCTAAAATTTTTAACTGATAAGCAAAAATCAGGGGAGACTGAAATCAGTCTCCCCGTTAAATTTAACTGCCCGTGAAAAAATCGCTTGTAATCGGCGGATTTTCACGGGCTTTGTTTTAATTATTGAATTTTCTGTTCCAGCTTGCAAGCGTGTTTTTCATGAGCATGGTAATTGTCATGGGACCTACGCCGCCGGGAACGGGAGTGATATATGAAGCCTTTTTGCTGACTGCTTCAAAATCAACATCGCCTGTAACCTTGCCGCTTTCAAGACGGTTGATTCCCACATCAACCACAACAGCTCCTTCCTTTACCATGTCTGCAGTGATAAAGCCTGCTTTACCGATAGCCGCAATAACGATGTCTGCTCTTTTTACCTCTTCTGCAAGATTTTTTGTTCTTGAATGGCAGATGGTAACGGTTGCATTTTCCTGAAGCATCAGAAGAGCGGCGGGCTTGCCTACAATGTTGCTTCTTCCAACAATTACACAGTGCTTGCCTGCAATTTCAATTCCGTCGTGCTTCAGCATTTCAACAACACCTGTGGGAGTGCAGGGTGCAAAGCAGGGCTTACCGGCAAGAAGATTGCCTGTGTTTACGGGTGAAAAGCCGTCAACATCCTTTTCGGGAGCAATTGCATCAATCACCTTGTTCTCATCCATGTGACGGGGAAGGGGAAGCTGACAGAGAATACCGTCGATTTCATCATCGCGGTTGAGCTTTTCAATAAGGTCAAGAAGCTCCTTTTCGTCGGCATTTTCATCTATTGCGTACTCATAGGAGTTGAAGCCGCAGATTTCACAGGCCTTTTTTTTGTTGTTGACATATATTCTTGATGCGGGGTTGTTGCCCACAATAATAACTGCAAGACCGGGAGCGCGGATACCCTCTTTTCTGTTTTTTACTGCTTCGGCAGTGGCAAGGCGCAGCTCTTCGGAGATTTTCTTGCCGTCAATAATTTTTGCTGACATGACTGTACTTCCTCTTTCCTTATATTATATATACCTATTATATTCACCCATTGTGGCTGTTGTCAACCCAAAGAAGACACTATCAATTAATAAAACTAATCGAAAAATTCAAAAATCCGAATTGATTTATAAGGAATAAAGATTGTTAAGTTGTTGACTTTTGGCAGTGCTTGTACTATTATTCTAATGTTGCAGTGCACTGAAGTGCACGCGTACAATATCCTAAACGGAGGAAAAAAGAAATGAAAAAGTTCACAAAAGTAATGGCTCTTCTTCTCAGCCTTGCTATGGTTCTCTGCTTCGCTGCTTGCGGCGGTACAACAACAGAAGAAACAACTGCAGGTTCTGAAGAAACAACAGCTGCAGATATCGCTTATGACCTTACAATGGAAGGCGACTACACTGCAGACAACACCGAATATGTAATCGGTGCAACAGGTCCCCTCACAGGTGACGCTGCTTCCTACGGTATTTCCGTACAGCAGGGTGCACAGCTTGCTGTTGAAGAAATCAACGCTGCAGGCGGTCTTAACGGTGTTAACTTCAAGTTCGACATGAAGGACGACAAGGCAACAGCTGCTGACGCTTCAACAGGCTACGATGCTCTTTATGAAGCAGGCATGCAGGTTTCTCTCGGTTCTGTTACATCAGGTTCTGCTGAATCCTTTGCAACAAGAGCTGATGAGGACGGCGTTTTCGCTCTCACACCCTCAGCTTCTGCTGACAACGTAATCAACGCAAGCAACAGCTGCTTCAGAGTTTGCTTCGGTGACCCCGACAACGGCATTATGTCCGCTGAAAAGCTTGCTGCTGAATACGAAAACATCGGTGCTATCTATGACTCATCCGATGCTTACTCTTCAGGTATCTATGAAGCATTCAAGACAAAGATGGCTGAACTCAATGTTACATACATTGAACAGTCCTTCGATGCAGAAAACAACCGTGACTTCTCAACACAGGTTGAAGCTCTCAAGGATTGCGATGTTATCTTCCTTCCCATCTACTACACAGAAGCAGGTCTTATCGCTAAGGCTTGTGTAGCAAAGGGCTGCGATGCATTCCTTTTCGGCTGCGACGGTCTTGACGGTGTTGCTGCACAGATCGACGATACAGTTACAAACAAGATCAGCTACCTTACTCCCTTCGATGTAAACAGTGCTGATGCAAAGGTTTCAGCTTTCGTTTCTGCTTATGAAACAAAGTACGGCGTAAAGCCCGACCAGTTTGCAGCTGACGGCTACGATGCAGTTTATGCTATCTTCGAAGCTATGAAGGCTCTCAATGTTGACAATGTAAATGTTGATCCTGCTGAACTCGGCAAGGCTCTTACAGCAACATTCACATCCGCTGACTTCTCCTATGCAGGTGTTACAGGCGGCATGGTATGGGATGCTTCAGGCGCATGCGTAAAGGAACCCATCATTGTTGAACTCAACTGATTAAAGTAAAAATTTGTTATATGCCTGAGGGAAAATGCCCTTGGGCATATAACTGCCTTTATCGGTATTCTTTTTCAGAACTTTTATGTGACTTTTTTTGTTCCGTATTGCGGAAATTCCCCTGAATCGAAGGAGAAAAATTTATGAGTATTTTATTTGACGGGCTCAGTCTCGGTGCCATATATGCTCTTATAGCTCTCGGCTATACCATGGTTTACGGTATTGCCAAGATGCTTAACTTTGCTCATGGTGACATTATCATGGTAGGTGCTTATGCTCTTTTTGTGACTCTTATGGGTCAGGGACATATTGCACTTGCTATCATTGCTTCTGTTATTATCTGTGTTATAATGGGTGTGCTTGTTGAAAAGCTTGCCTATAAGCCTCTGCGCGGTGCTTCACCTCTTGCTGTTCTTATTACTGCAATCGGTGTAAGCTATCTTCTTCAGAGTATTTCACAGCTTGTATTCGGTGCCGCTCCCAAGCAGGTATCAATTGCATCTCTCGGTGCGGTTGAGCTTTTAGGCGCAAAAATAAGCGTATCCTCAATTGTTACTCTTGTTGTCGGTGCGGTTATCATGGCGGCTCTCACTGTTTTTGTAAAGAAAACAAGAACAGGCCGTGCAATGGTTGCAGTTTCCGAGGATAAGGGTGCTGCAATGCTTATGGGTATCAATGTAAATAAGATTATTTCCATTACTTTTGCTATAGGCTCTGCACTTGCTGCTGCTGCCAGCCTTTTCTACCTTATGCAGATTCCATCTGTTGAGCCGACTCTCGGTTCAATGCCCGGTATCAAGGCTTTCACTGCTGCGGTTATCGGCGGTATCGGCTCAATCCCCGGTGCTATGATAGGCGGTGTGCTTTTAGGTGTTATCGAAAAGGTATGCTTGAGTATTCCTGTTCTTTCACCCTATACCACTGCAGTTGAATTCGGACTGCTTATCGTTATTCTTCTTGTAAGACCTATCGGTCTTCTTGGTAAGAAGAGAAGAGAGAAGGTGTAATTTATGATTAAAAGTATATTAAAATCCGACGATTTCAAGCTTAAAAACACCGTAAATTACATTGTTGTTGCTCTTGCTCTCGGTGTGTTTGTTGTAATGTTCAACATGGGTGAGCTCAAAAGCTCATATATGAACCTGCTTGTTCAGGTTGGATACAGCGTTATTCTTGCTGTGTCGCTCAATCTTGTTGTAGGCTTCCTCGGTGAGCTTTCTCTCGGTCATGCAGGCTTTATGTGTGTGGGTGCATATCTCGGTACCTTTATTTCCATTCAGCTGTCAACCGTTATTGAAAGCAAAATCATCTGCCTTCTTATCAGCATGCTCTGCGGCGGTCTTCTTGCAGCCTTCTTCGGCTTCCTTGTAGGTCTTCCTGCTCTTCGTCTCAAGGGTGACTATCTTGCTATCGTTACTCTTGCATTCGGTGAAATTGTAAGAACTATCTTCAAGAATCTTCCCTGGTTCGGTAAGGCAATGGGTCTTACAACAGGTGCTGTCAAGTTCACAAAGAAGGACACTCCCTTGTTCATTGTTGTTTTTATTACAGTGCTTGCGGTTCTTTTCTTCGTGCAGAATCTTGTTAGAAGTAAGCACGGTCGTGCAATCACAGCTATCCGTGATAATGAAATTGCTGCAAAGGCAATGGGTATCAATGTTACCTACTACAAGCTTTTTGTTTTCGTTATTGCCGCATTCTTTGCAGGTGTTGCAGGTGTTTTCTACGGACATTATGCAACTCCCGTTATGTACACCTTCTTCTCCTATAACTATTCAATTGAAATTCTTGTTATGGTTGTTCTCGGCGGTATGGGCTCTATCAACGGCTCAATTATCGCAGCAACTGCAATAACACTTATAAACTATATTCTTCAGAAGGAGCTTCCCGGTGACCTTGCTGCTCTCAAGTTCCTTATCTATGCTCTCATTCTTATCGGTATTGTTATTTTCAATAATGCTCCCGCGCTTGCAGCCGTAAAAGAGAAGCTTTCAATAAGGGGACTTATATCAAAGATGACCGCAAAGAAAAGAAAGCCCGGCGATATTCTTGACGATGAAGCACACTGGGATAAGATTCCCACAAAGATTTCCATGGATGAGGTGCTTTCAACCGACATTCAGCAGGGAAATGAATATACACCCGATAAGCCTGTAAAAGGAGGTAAATGAGATGTCAGAAATCGTACTTAAGACCGAAGACCTCGGCATTTCCTTCGGCGGACTCAAGGCTGTACAGAGTGTGAATCTTGAAATCAGGAAAAAGCAGCTTTACGGACTTGTAGGTCCTAACGGTGCAGGTAAAACCACTGTTTTCAATCTTCTTACAGGTGTTTATCAGCCTACAACAGGTACCTTTTACCTTAACGGAGAGGAGCTTAAGGGTAAAACTCAGGAGCAGATCAACCGTAAGGGTATTGCCCGTACCTTCCAGAATATAACACTTTTCAATAATATGAGCGTTATCAGAAACGTCCTTGTAGGTCTTCATAATCAGCCCGAATTCAAGTGCAATCCCTTTGTAAGCCTTTTCCGTCTTCCCGGTCATTATAAGACCGAGGAGAGAATGCGTGAAAGAGCAAAGGAGATTCTCCGTATTGTTGACCTTGAAGAGGAAAGAAACAATCTTGCATGTAACCTTCCTTACGGTAAGCAGAGAAAGCTCGAAATTGCCCGTGCGCTTGCAACAAATCCCACTCTTCTGCTTCTTGATGAGCCTGCAGCGGGTATGAATCCCTATGAAACAGAGGATCTTATGAGAATTGTAAGAAAAATCCGTGATGATTTTGACATGACAATTCTTCTTATTGAGCATGACATGAAGTTCGTTTCAGGACTTTGCGATGAAGTTACTGTTCTTAACTTCGGTACGGTGCTTGCACAGGGTACAGCCCAGGAAGCACTCAATGACCCCGAGGTTATCAAGGCATATATCGGTGAATAAGGAGGAGCGGCTATGGCATTACTTGAAGTAAAGAATCTGCAGGTAAACTACGGCGTAATAAGAGCCATCAAGGGCATCAGCTTTGAGGTCAACGAAGGCGAAATCGTTTCTCTTATCGGTGCCAACGGTGCGGGTAAAACCACAACCATGCAGAGTATTATGGGACTTATCCCCGTTAAAGACGGAACAATTACCTATGACGGAAAGGTTATAAACAAAATTCCCGGTCACAAGCTTATTTCCATGGGCATGAGTCAGGTTCCCGAGGGAAGAAGAGTTTTTCAGGAGCTTACTGTTTATGAAAACCTTGTTATGGGTGCATACACACAGAAGGATAAGAAAAAGATAAAGGAAGATATTGAGGAAATCTGCACACGCTTCCCTCGTCTTGGTGAAAGAAAAAATCAGATTGCAGGTACTCTTTCAGGCGGTGAACAGCAGATGCTTGCAATGGGCAGAGCTATGATGAGCCACCCTAAGCTTCTTATGCTTGATGAGCCTTCAATGGGTCTTTCACCTCTTCTTGTTGATCAGGTTTTTGAAATCATCAAGGACTATCACAAAATGGGCGCAACTGTTCTTCTTGTTGAGCAGAATGCGAAAAAAGCCCTCTCTATTTCAGACAGAGCCTATGTTCTCGAAACAGGTGATATCACAATTTCGGGTAAGGGTGAGGAGCTTCTTTCAAACGAAGAGGTCAAGAAGGCATATCTCGGCGAATAATAAAAATAAGGAAAGAGTAAAATTGCTCTTTCCTTCATTTTATGCATGAAAAATCCCCGATACTGATATCGGGGAAATTCTTTTACCATTTGATTGCCTTTGCAATCTTTTTGTTGTTGTTATTTGTGCTGTCTGAATTGAAGTCGTTGACCTCTTCAAGAGGCATTAAATATTCATCGCTGTTTGTGATATCAATGAAGTCAGCGGCGATAATAACATTGAGCTGTGCAATAGCCTTTTCAAGGTTTGTCTTATTTTTTTCTAAAAGAGCCTTGATTGTTGCAAATTCAGGAATATCCTTGCAGGCAGCAATAGCAGCTGTGTAAGCAGCAAGAGCCTTGTTGTAATTTGCTGCAGCCTGGGGAGGATAGGTTACTACATTCCAGGAAAGCTTGTTGCCGCTGAGAAGGAAGTTGTAGCTTGTAATTGCATAAGCAGCATCGAAAGCGGTTTTTGCTTCGTTGAATTTTGTCTTGATGGTTTCTGCTTCAGCAGCATACTTTGTTGTTACGAAGCTTTTGCAGATTGAGCAGTTGCCCCATGTTACACCGTTGTGATTAAGAGCTGCCGCCATAACATGATTGCCTCTTGTGCAGGTCTGTGCCTGTGTACAGGTTGCTGCGGGAATGTCGGGTGTGTGACCTGCTGCTACGGTTCTTTCTTCGGTGTGACCGCACTCTGCACGCTGACAGGTGTATTTTTCAAGACCTGCTGTTTCGCAGGTAACTGCTGTGAGAATCTCGGGAGCAGCAAAATCGTGACCGAGAGCATCAAGCTCTTTTTCCTGAATGTCATCACATTCTGTGCAGGTAAGCTTCATTGTGCCCTTGTTTGTGCAATCGGGAGCAAGAATAACCTCTTTTTTGTAGTAGTGCTTTGTTTCGTCAAGACCTACACTCATACGAAGAACGGATCTTGCATCGGAGGATTTAAGTACACCGTCGCCGTCTGTGTCGCCGATGTCAACAAGCTCATCGCTGAGTGTCTCAAGTCCTACTGCGGCACGGAGAACAAGTCTTGCATCAGAGGAGGTAAGCTTACCGTCATTATCAGCAACATCTCCGACAAGGAGAGCATTTGCGGAAAATGCACCTGCAATAAGCAATGTTGTAATTACTGCCATTGCTGACAGTAAATTCAGTATTCTTTTTTTCATTTTAGTGAACCCCTTTATATATTATGTAAATTAATAGCCGAAAGTAATATAATTATAGATAAACGGTAAATAAAAGTCAACACTTGTAAAATATTTGTAACTGATTATTAAGGAGCGGTTATGATTGCACTGCCGAGGACAATATCGTCCTTGTAAATAACTGCAGACTGACCGGGCGTGGGTGCAAGAATTTTATTTTCAAATTCCGCTTTAAGAATACCGTTTTCGATTTTTATGAGTGCATTTTCTGCTTTTGCCGTGCTTCTGATTTTTATTTTTGCCTCAAAGGTATCAGCGGGAGGATTTTTTACCGCCCATGAAATATCCTCAGCGGTAACGGTTTTTTCAAAGCGCTCATCCGCCTTGCACAGAGTAACGGTGTTGTCCTTTGCATTTATGCTTTTTACATATCTCGGCTCACCGAAGGCACCAAGTCCCTTGCGCTGTCCTACTGTATAATTAATTATTCCCGTATGTGTACCGATTATTTTACCGTCATTATCAAGAAAATTTCCCTGTAAAGCCTTAAAAGAGGAATTGTCGCAGATGAATTTCTGGTAATTGTTGTCGGGAATAAAGCATATTTCCTGACTGTCTGCCTTCTTTGCATTGGGAAGCTCAAGCTTCAGTGCATATTCTCTTACCTCGTCCTTGGAGGAAAAATTTCCCAGAGGAAAAATCAGCCTTTCAATCTGAGAAGGGGAGAGACGACCGAGGAAATAGCTCTGATCCTTTTTTGAGGGAGCGGCTTTCAGAACAACCGAGTCTGTTTCTTCATCGAACTGTGTAAGCGCATAATGTCCTGTTGCAGTAAGCCCGATGCCGAGCTTTTGAGCTTCGTTCTGCAGTGAATATATTTTTGTTGTTGGATTACACCTTATACAGGGATTCGGTGTTTTTCCCGAAAGATATTCATTTATAAAATATTCGGTGACATTTTTTCTGAAATGCTCCCTGTAATCTGCAGTAATGAGCTTTATTCCGAGATGCTTTGCAATAAGACGGGCATTCTCCGCTTCCTCGCTGTTCTCGCATGAGCCTTGAGTAAGCATCAGAAAACAGCCTGTTACGTCATAGCCTTTTTCAATAAGCAAGGCGGCACAGACAGCAGAATCAACACCGCCCGAAAGCCCCAGAAGTATCTTATCCATAAAAATATGCACCTCAATAAATTTTATTTATTGACATAATAACACAAAAACTCTTGAAATGAAAGAGGAAAAGGTATATAATCATAGTATATACTTAACCAAAATAGTCTGTTTTTTTGCAAAAGTTCAAATTTTGGTAATATTTATACAAATTCGGCCATTTTTGTAAGCTTTCAGATCATAGCGGAAAAAGAAATCAAGGGGGTTTTATTGTTTGAGCGGAGATTTGCATTGCCATACCCGTTTATCCAACGGTTCCATGGGTATTGAAGAAATAATTGCGCTTGCCAAAAGTAAGGGCATCGAAAAAATTGCGATTACCGATCAGGATACCATAGCAGGTATCGAAAGAGCAAAAATAGTAGGAGAAAGAAACGGTGTTTCCGTAATATCAGGTGTCGAGCTTTCTGCCTGCGATGAAGAAACAGGAAAATGCATACATATATTATGTTATCTTCCCGAACAACCCGCCAGACTTGAAGGACTTTGTAAGCACAATTCCCTTGTCCGCGGCAGAGCAACTACAATGATGTGTCTGAAGCTTGCAAAAAATTATCCTGTATCTCCCGAGCTTATCAAGAGGTGTGCCACAGGTGCAACCGCATTGTTCCCGCAGCACTTCATGCATGCTCTCATGGAGGTGGGAGCGGCAGATTCCTTTTACGGAGATGTCTATAACGATCTTTTTACTGCGGACAGTGAAAAGAGCATTCTTGTACAGCCGAAGTTCAAGAGTGTTGAGGAGGTTATTGAAGCAATACACATGGCAAACGGTATTGCCGTGCTTGCTCATCCCCTTGAATACGGGGACATGGCTTCGGTTTCAGTTCTTATTTCCCGCTTCATGAAGGCAGGACTTGACGGAATTGAGGTATGGCATCCTTCAGCAGAGGAAAAAGACAGTGAGGCACTGCTTCAGTTTGCAAAGAAGAACAAGCTTCTTGCAACAGGCGGCTCAAGCTTCAGAGGTCTTTATAATAAAAAGCTTCTCAGTATAGGTGATTATGTCACTCCCGATCAGCAGATGAAGGAGCTTCTGTCCTTCAAGGCAAAGCAGCAGCGTCTTCTGAAGAAGCAGGCAGCCGAAAACTGATATGTTTAAATAAAAGTTCAGCTGTTTGGCAGCCTACATTTGTGCAAAAAAAATACTTGACTTATAAGAACCCTTATGGTATAGTATTTATACCTCTGAAAGGGTTCTTTTTTTATGCCCTGAAAAAAGACGGCTGAATTCCCGTCAGTCAGAGGGAGGCTAACATTAAATGGAGGTGCCGTTATGAGAGTAAAGATCACTCTTGCTTGTACAGAATGCAAGCAGCGCAATTACAACACAATGAAAAACAAGAAGAATTCACCCGATCGTCTGGAGATGAACAAGTACTGCAGATTCTGCAGAAAGCACACTCTCCACAGAGAAACCAAGTAATATAAA
>JAZUCC010000022.1:0-15124 GCA_045638965.1 Acutalibacteraceae bacterium
GTTATGACCTACAAGGCAAAGAAGAACGAGAAGAGAAAGCTCGGTCACAGACAGCCCTACACAAAGGTAGAAATCGCAGCTATCAACGCATAATGGTCAAAGCATCATTTTGTATCCGTGAAAATTCCGTATCCTTTACCATCAAGGGGCATTCAGGCTTCGCAGAAGAAGGTGCAGACATTGTCTGTGCAGCAGTTTCTTCAGCAGCAATAATGGCCGTAAACACCATAACCGAAATCCTCGGTGAAAAGGGTGAGGCAAAGGTTAAAGACGGATTTTTACAGTTCGAAGCAAGCGGCAAAGCCGCACGGGACATTGTAAAAGGACTTCTTCTTCATCTTGAAGGACTTTCTGCAGAGTATCCCGATTATGTTACAGTAACAACGGAGGTGTAAGTAATGCTTAAGATAAACATTCAGCTTTTCGCTCATAAAAAAGGTATGGGTTCAACCCGTAACGGTCGTGATTCCGAATCCAAGAGACTCGGCACAAAGAGAAGCGACGGTCAGTTCGTTAATGCAGGTACCATCATCGTTCGTCAGCGTGGAACACACATCCACCCCGGCAACAATGTAGGTAAGGGCTCTGACGATACACTCTTCGCTCTCATCGACGGAAAAGTAAAGTTTGAACGTCTTGGCAAGGACCGTAAAAAGGTCAGCGTATACGCAAACTAACAAAAAAAGATTCCCTGAATCCGAGGATTCAGGGATATTTTTTTGGAACAAATCATAGTTTATCATACGATAAATTATGATAATGATATCGACAACATCGTTGCCGATGATATCCGTCTTTGACGGATGATATCCGAACAAAGTTCGGATGATATATTTGTTTCACAAATATGAAGGAGGACGCAGAAGCGTCTTGTTCCGCTTCGCTCTGTTATTTAAAATGCCAACCGCAGGTTCCGACATATCTGCCAACGGCAGATATATCATTCATCATATTACGAAACAATATATCATACACCGCAGGTGTATATCATTATCATAATTTGTGGGGCTAAAGCCCGCACAAATTATGTTTTACACGCCGTATAAATTGAATTCCGGTGTGTATTCTTCCTTCGCCGAGGACAATTCCTGCAAAAAGCCGTCTTCAATACCCGAAAGATACATATAATCCACTGCTTTTTCATATTCCTCCTCGGTAAGCCTTCTGTTGAGGCTTTCAAAGGGAAGCTTCTTTTTCGGCGGAGTGTATTGGCTCATAAGAGAAAACATGGCTCTTCCCTTAAATTTCTCCGCAAAGGTATCTGTAATATCATAAGTATTCTCAAGGTATCCCGGTAAAACGAGATGCCTTATTATTATGCCGCGCTGAAGCATGTCCTCATCATCAAAGATGCACGCCCCTGCCTGCCTTATCATTTCCTCAATGGCGGGAACGGCTTTTTCATAGTAATCGGGTGCTGCTGAAAGTGATTTCGCCAGAGCAGACGACTTGTATTTAAGGTCGGGAAGGTAAATATCTATAAGCCCGTCGAGCATTTTAAGGGACTCAACCTCTTCATAGGAAGAGGTATTATAAACCACGGGGACAGGCAATTTTTCTGCCGATAAAGCCTTTGCAATTTCGGGGATGAAATGTGTGGGAGTTACAAGATTTATATTGTCCGCACCCTTGTCAATCAGCTCATAAAAAATCTCACGAAGCCTGTCCACAGTTACCTCTTTACCGATTCTTCCTCTCGATAGCTCCATATTCTGACAGAAAATACAGCCCATGTTACAGCCTGAAAAAAAGACCGTACCCGAGCCGCCGTAGCCTGAAATACACGGCTCCTCCCAGAAATGAAGGTCCGCCCTGCCAAGGGTAATTTCATTTCCCGCACGGCAAAATCCCCTGTTCAATTGTCTGTCAACCGAGCATTTTCTCGGACAAAGCTCACATTTTCCCATATACCGTAAATCCTGCTTTTTCATAGTAGGGACACATTTCCCCGTCGCACAGAAGAAGGGGAAGCTTCCCTTTTTCAAGTATAAAATTTACTCCCGCCATGAGGCAATCAGCGGCAAAGCCCTTGCCCCGCTCCTGTGATTCTGTATATACATCGGCAATAAGCCCGTAATTCTCATTCATTGAGGATACCGAGGTACAAGAAACCAATTTACCCTCTTTTTTAATCCCGAAAACAGCCGCAAGCCCCGCATTTACCGCACGAAGCCTTAACACATACCGTCTTTCATCGTCAAAGGAAAGAGTATTTTTTCCGCTCATAAGCTTATATATTTCCTGAATACTTCTGCCCTCGACTGCCTCTGCACTGCCCTTAGGGGCTTCTCTTTTTTCATATATCATTATATTTTTTTCACAACGGGTAAAAAGTCCGGGGAATTCCTCACCGTAAACGAGAAAATATTCGTCTCCCGTATCAAAAATTATGCTTTTTATCTCATTATTTTCTTCACCCAGAAGAAAGCTTTCATGAAAATCCGCCCCCGCACTCATAAGAAATGCAAAACAGATAACCCCTTCCGGTGTGCTTCCGGTCAGGGTTTTTATAAGCTCTTTTTCGTGGGGCTGTGCCTTTCTGAAATTAAGCATTGCAAAGGGTCTGTGAAAGCGCCTTTGCAAGCTCAAGGCAGGCTGTAATATCGTTTTTATCAAGCATGTTTGACTGTGAATGGATATATCTGCAGGGACCGCTTATTGCCGCAGCCTTTACACCGTAGCCGCTTTTGTGAATAATTCCCGAGTCATTTCCGCCTGCCACAGCAGACTTGACCTGTACCGCTATACCCTTTTCCTTTGCAAGGCTGAGTGCAGTATTGAACACATTCTTATCATAAATAGTGGAGTTATCCATAAATGAAAGCACTGCGCCCTCACCCTGTACACATACTCTTGAATCCTCTGCAACACCTGCAATATCGGAAGCAGTTGTAGCCTCAAGCACGATTGAATAGTCGGGGCATATACGGTTTGCGGCACAGCCTGCACCGCGAAGACCTGCCTCCTCCTGTACGGTAAAGGCAAAAACAGTGTCGTATTTCACACCCTCTTCAATCATCTTGAGCATAATTGCGCAGCCTGTACGGTCATCAAGTGCCTTTGAGACAATTTTATTGCCCATTTCAGTGTAGTCACTTCTGAAAACCGCAGTATCACCGGGCATAACATATTTCATTGCCTCTGCTTTGCTTGCCGCACCGATATCAATAAGCAGCTTATCCTCGGTAAGCAGAGTATTCTTTTCACTTTCACTGCTTAAATGCACGGGCTTACTGCCTATAACACCCTCGGTGCCGTTTTCAAAAACTACCTTTCTACCCGACATTACAGCAGGAAGTATTCCGCCGACGGTGTCAAATTTTATAAGTCCGCTATTTGTTACATAAGTTGCAATAAAGCCTACCTCATCCATATGGGCGGCTATCATAACCTTGTTTTTTGCTCTTTCCTTGCCCTTAAGCTCAACAATAACATTTCCGAGGTTATCAACGGTATAAGGAATATCTCCAAGCCGTGAAATAATATATTCCCTGATTTTATACTCTCTGCCCGAGGTACCGTTCAGCTCACAAAGCTCTTTAAGTAAAGTAAACATTATTCTGCCTCCCTTGCCGCATTGCAAAGAATGTCCGCTACCGCATCAACATCCTTTATATCAAGTGTTTCAACAGGTGTGTGCATATTGAGAAGCGGTATGCTTACAAGACCTGTTTTTATGCCGCAGCCCGCATTGACAACAACATCACTGTCTGTCATTGTGCGTGTACCCATAACCTCTGTTGTGTATGCTGTGTCATTTTTCTCTGCAATATCAATGAGATATGATGACATCTCCCTCTGAAGAATGGGAGAAATACATATCATTCCGCCGCTGCCGAGAGGAGAAGACATTTCCTCGGGGATACCCGGTGCTGCACCGAAGGAGACATCGGTGATAAATGCAAAATCAGGCTGAAGTGCATTGAAGGATGCAATTGCTCCGCCCTTGCCTGTTTCTTCTCTTGTTGTGAAAATTGCGGAAATTCTGTTCCCGCCCGAATTTTCCTTAAGCTTCTCACATGCTTTTATAACTGCGGTACAGCCTGCAGAATTGTCCATATATGCACCTGTAAGCCTTGTACCTAAAAGCGCAGTTACGGGAGAATCATATTCAACCCTGTCACCCACACTTACAATTTCAGAAATTTCATCATAGGAAAGTCCGCAGTCAATATAAAGGTCACCAACATCGGGCGCATTGGTTCTGTTACCCTTTGCAAGGTGAGGAGGTGTGCTTGTAACACAGCCCTTTATGATTTTTTTACCGATTACCTTTACTCTTGATGCCGCAAGGGTACGCATATCAATACCGCCCGATTTTGCGGTTCTGAGCATGCCCGTTTCCTTGTCGATTGCAGTTACAACAAGAGCAATTTTATCACTGTGCGCACTTAAAACAACATGCTTTTTACCCTCTTTGTTTATGTGACATATAATGCTTCCCAGATTATCAACAACAATTTCCTCACAATAAGGCTTCATAGCCTGGGTTATGGCATTGTGAGTTTCACTGCCTGCCACTGCCTCATAGGAGCTTTCGCAGATTTTCACTAAAATTTCCTTTGTATTCATCATTATTCCTCCGTTTCAAGTACGGTATCAAGCACAAGAGAAAAGCTTTCAACATATTCGTTAAGAAAAATTTCCGCTTCCTCACAATTCATTGCGTGAAGAGACCCTTCCGTTGCCTGACGTGCTTTTATAAATTCAGAATTTCCGTTTCTTTCCTCAAGCATACACTTAAGAAGTGCGGAAATTTTATCTGCCGCCTTCACAAGACGATATTCTTCAGTGCTCTCATCAGGAATGATAAAATCCCTGTATTCGTCCCTTAAATCCTCGGGAAGAGAATTCAGAAGTGACTGCTGTGCCGCCTTTTCAATGCTGCCGAAGGCCTCGCGGATTTCCTTATTGTGATATTTCACGGGAGTGGGCATATCACCCGTAATAATCTCGGGCATATCGTGATACATACCGATAAGTGCAATTTTTCCCGTATCGTAATTTTTCCCCAACCGCTTATTTCCTATCACGGAAAGGGCATGTGCTATGGCCGCAACATCAAGGCTGTGCTGGGAAAGGGACTCCGAATCCGTATTTCTCATAAGCGACCAACGGTCAATATATTTCATTCTTGAAAACAATGCAAAAAAATGACTGCTCATATTCTGTCTCCTGTAGATACTTTATATATTACAATATCACGCACCCGCCCGCTTGTCAAATATTCTTTTATATATATAATAACCAAAAGATTCCTTTGTTTTTCTACCTGTTTGCAGATTGAAAATCGTGTTATTTTTTATTAAAATATAATTAATTAAAATTTTTCAGGCGGTGATTTTTTGAAGTGTCCAAAATGCGGTACCGAGATCCCCCGTTTCGACCTCAGTCCGAACTGTAAAAAATGCGGAGTTCATATAATGTATTACACACAGGAGGAAGACCTTGCCCGTGATGCAAAGAAAACCGAGCTTGAATTTGCGTCAGCAAGATATCTGCTTGCAAAGCTCAAGGCTGCGTTTCTTCAGGGAAAGGCATCACTTCTGCGCCTGATTTTCCTTGTTTTATCCGTTGCCGCTCTTCTGCTTCCGCACTACAATATAAGCTTCAGCTTCCCTTGGTGGAGCTATGATATTTCAGTAGGTGCTCTCGGCATTTACAATATGATAAGCGACTCAATCTGGCAGATTTTCCCGGCACTCGGAAATATCGGTGTGGGCAAAAGCATTTTCCTGCTTACGGTATGCTCACTGATACTTCTTGTTGTTACCGCTCTGTGCATAATCTTGTGCATCTGCGCATGGATTTTCTCCTTTGTAAACATCAGAAAATCGGCAATTGTTTCTGTGATTTTCACAGGCATAGGAATGCTTGCACAGCTTTCAGGCTTTGTGCTTTCCGTTATTGCAGTCAATCTTTCGGGAACAATTGAGCATATCAGCATCACGCCTCTTTTCGGCGGGCTTCTGGGTCTTGCAATGCTTCTCGGAGTTCTTATTTCAAGCATTATGCTCACCGCTGCAGAACCGCAGATTACTCTTTCCGATGCCGACAAGCAACGAATTGAAATAAAAAATAAGCTTAAAAAAGGCGAAATAACCCTTGATGAGCTTCCCATACCTATTATTGCAGAGGAAAAGAAAGAGGAAGCAAAAAGCAAAAAGAAAAGGGGGAAAAAGAAATGAAGCTGACTGAAAAAAAGCTGAATATCAGAAGCATTCTTATCATTACAATAATTTTCCCCGTTCTGGTAATCGTTCTTTCAAGCGTTGCAATTGTTATCACCGCCCGCTCCGTTCAGCCCCAGGATACTGTTGATCCCTCTTTTTTCAATGAAACAAAATACACAATTGCTTCAACCCCTAAAAATGAAGAGGATTCACTGACTCTTATGTCAAAGCTGTTTTCAGCCGCAGTAAAAAGCGGTATTCTGAAATATGAAAAAACAAACAGTGCCTACATTGAAACAATTGAATGCTCAAATGCAGAGCTTTCCGACATTCTCAATTTCGCAAAGGGCTCCTTCTGTGATAAGTTTGTTTCCTACTATGACAACGAAGCAATAAAATACGGCGAGGATGCAAGTGCTCTGCTTTCACTGCTTCCGGGAAGCACTCCCACACAGGCAGTATCAGAAATCAACGAGAACAACATTTTTACCCTTACACTTACTTATGATTCCGTTTTCAACAACATGTATTTCCTGAATGATGACACAACAGCGATAAAAATGTTCACAACAGAAAATACAGGTGTTTTTTCAACAATCAACGAAAAATTCATCCCCGTTATCTGTAGCTATATCCTTACTGCAGATGCAGTTTCAGGTGAGCTTCTTTCATTTACGGTAAGCAGAAGCTACAATTATTCATCCCACATAGCCTTTCAGAACTCCCTTGCCGATATAGCAGCATCCGATCTTGCCATGACACTTGAGTTTTCCGAAAATTATTCCTTCTCCTATGCGGGAATTGACATTGAGGAAGACATAATCACCATGGGACTTGACGACTACGATACACTCACCGTCATTCCTTATGTTGAAGAGGGACTTTCCGAGGATGAATACTCCCTTGAATTCACTACCTACGATAAATATCTCTCTGTGGATGAAAACGGTCAGATTACTCCGAAGATGCTTTACGCAAATCCTGTTACGGTCCGTGTTACACTTCACTATCTCGACCGTGAATTTTCCGACACTTGCACCGTTTATATCGTAAATGCGGTTGAATCGGTCAGAATCAGCGACACAGCGCTTGAGCTAAAGAAAGGCGATACTTACTCATTGAGTGCCGAGGTAAGCCCCGATGATGCAACAATCAAAACCATTATCTGGCACTCCTCCGACTCCGCTGTGGTAAAAACAGACGAAAATGGTAACCTCACAGCAACAGGCACGGGAAATGCAACTATCAGCGCAATTTCCTCACAGGGTCTCATAGTTGCAAAATGTGAAGTCACCGTTACAGAATAAGGGGGATTTACATGGAAAACAAACAGAATATAAGCATCCCCGAAAAAGATATAAATATCTATGAAAACTTCAACTATGTCGGTGTAAAAGAATCTGTAGCCTATGTATTGAATGATGTTTCCAACACCTTCAACATAAACAGCTTTCAGGAAAGATATATCTGGGACGTTGTTAAGGTTGATTTTACCGTCAATGCGGTTGTAAATCTCTTTACGAGCGCGTGGGATACCATAAACGATATACTTTTAGGCTCCCTTGTTGACAACACAAGAACAAGACTCGGTAAATTCCGCCCTTATCTTCTGGGGCTTCAGGTACCCCTTACACTTCTCGGTGCTCTTTACTGGATTATCCCATTTATTTTCCCCGGCTCTTCCGGCACCCACATACCGAAGCTTATTTTCTACTTTGCCTTTACGATTATTCAGGAAACGGCAACCACGGCAATCAATCTTGCCAAGGGCGGATACATGTCCACCACGACGCCGAATCCCAATGAACGTGTGCGGCTTATTACTCTTGCGGAGCTTTTCTCGGGATATCTCGGTGAGGATATGCCCCGATACATTTTCGGTGTGCTTTATGACCTTATTATAAATGAGAAAATCGGTATGAAGCTCTCCACCGCATTTGTGACCTTCGGTGCAGGCTGCTCCGTTGTTTCATCAATACTTACACTTTTCTATTTCTTCAATTCAAAGGAACGAGTACCCCAGTCACTTGAACGCCCCAACGTAATTGAAGGACTCAAGGCGATTGTAACAAACTATCCCGTGCTTCTCATGTGTCTTTCCGACTTCCTCGGAGGCTTCTCTGTAAGCACAAGTGAAAGCAACTACTTTATTGATGTTTTCGGCTCATATTCGCTTATAACCATCGCAAATATCCCCTCATCACTCAACGGTAGTATTTCCTACGGCTTTATACCATTCTTAAGAAAGAGATTCTCCTCAAAGGCACTGTGGGTAGGTGCTGATATTTACGGAGATATCCTGTCACTGGGCTATTTCCTGTTCGGCATGTTCAATAAGAATTACACAAAAATGATTCCTATGGTAGTAGCCGTCGGTGTCAGAGAATGGTTCTATAAATGGGCATTCGGCGTAAACAAGGTTGTAAATGCAGATTTGTGGAACGAGGCTATGGACTTCTGCGAATGGAAGAACGGCTACCGCATGGAAGCTACAACCTCTGTTGCAAAGAGTCTTGTGCTTAAAATACAAAGCTCTCTTATGAATTCCGTAAGAAGCCTTATTCTTAAGAAAATCGGCTATGTTCAGGGTATTAAAATCGGCACACAAAGCGACAGAACAAAATTCTGGCTCTTTGCACTTTGCTCTGCAGTTCCCACAATTTCAGGCGCATTAGGCATTATTCCCAAGTTCTTATGGCCCCTCACAAAAGAAAAGCGCGCACAGATGTATCATGACCTTGCCCATAGACGTAAGGAAATGGTTGCATCAACAGTTACAGACTAATTTACAGCAAAGAAAGGTTACCCTATGTACGACATTATAATAATCGGCGCAGGTCCTGCAGGACTTACTGCCGCAATATACGCAAGACGCGCCGAAAAAAGCGTTCTTGTTATCGAAAAAGGTGTTTTCGGAGGTCAGGTTACATTCTCCCCGAAAATTGAAAATTACCCCGGATTCGGTGAGCTTTCAGGCGCAGAGCTTGCAGATAAGATGGTTGAGCATGCAATCAACCTCGGCACTGAATTTGAAATGGAAACCGTTATCGGAATAAAGGGCGGTGACATTAAAGAGGTCATCACAGAAAACGGCACATTCACCGCAAAAGCAGTAATTATAGCAACAGGTGCAGCACACAGACATCTCGGAATTGAGGGTGAAGAAAAGTATCTCGGAAACGGTATTTCCTTCTGCGCAGTATGTGACGGTGCATTCTATGCCGGTCAGAAGGTCACTGTAATAGGCGGCGGAAACTCCGCATTACAGGAGGCAATTCTCCTTTCCGCTACATCTGAAAAGGTAACTGTTATTCAGAATCTGCCCACTCTTACAGGTGAAGAAGCTCTTCAGAATATCCTTCGTGCAAAAAGCAATGTGGAAATAATATGCTCAAGTGTTGTAGCAGGCTTTACAGGTGAAAATACTCTTGAAGGTATTATCATTAAAAATACCGACAGCGGCGAAGAACAGACCATCCCCTGTGACGGCTGCTTTGTTGCAATAGGACTTATTCCTGCAACAGATTTCATTAAGGAAAATATAACCCTTAATGCTTACGGCTATGTGGATGCTGCTGAAAACTGCAGAACAAACCTTGAGGGTGTTTTCGTTGCAGGTGACTGCCGCAGCAAGGAAATCAGACAGATTACCACCGCAACCGCAGACGGCGCAACCGCCGCTCTCGCCGCTATCAAATATCTCGGCTGATAAATACACAACAACAAATAAACGGACATCAAAGAAAGCTCCTCTCTGATGTCCGTATTTTTTTATTTAATTTTCTATTTCCGTATTCTTTTTCAATTCTATAAGATTTCTGAAAATCCGTTCTGCTCGGTCCTCAGGCTCGTAGGTAGGTTTTTCTCTTACAGGGAAGAAAATTTTCAGAGTCTTAAACATAATCACAACAGACGCAATACCTGTAATAAGGCTAAATCCCAGCGTGATAAAACCCTGTATGATCGCAATGCTATTACTGATTTCCGATGCTATCAGCCCCTGCAAAAGTCCTGTTACAAGAAAGGTTACAGGAGCAGTAAAAACCCCGCCGATATAATATGCACTGCCTAAGCCTATGGCATCGGCTTTTTCATTTCTGACACTGAGAGAAAGCCTGTAAATGAGATACAGCGTGAGTATTCCTAATAAAAAACCGCCTATGCTTATAACATACAGTATTATCTGAATATCTTCCATCGTAGTTCCTAATGCAGCTGTAAAATAAGGCACAATACCGCTTGAGACAAAGCTGATAGCATATATTAAAACAAGAAGAATCAGCATCCTTTTTCTGAAAAGAGAAGCTTCTGCACCTGTGACATACCGGTTTTCGGTTCTGTATTCAAAAATACTGAAAAGCTTAATATTTATAACTGCACCGAGAATATCTGCCAAAATATTTAAAGCGAGCATAATATATGCAATAGCTTCTGCAGCAAGAGGTATCCTCTCAACAAAATCAAATAAACTCATCACGGAAGATGCTATAGTAACGGAAAACATAAATATTCCGACAAATCTCACTGTTCCATCTTTACTGCGGGTGATATTATAACCGCCCCATATAAGAAGGACAAGCCTTACTGCAGCCGCCAGAAAGCCTATAAGCGTCCCCACCCCTGCCATCGCAGAAGAGGAAATGTTTATATTTTCTGAAATTATTTCATATATCAGGGGAGTTAACAGATTCTGAATAATACAAGGCACTCCCGCCGCAAGAACAGAAAACAGAATAATTTTCTTTTTCGGTATTGCGCTATTCAGATTATCATAGCTGACATTTTCTTCAACAAAAGTATTATCCATAATAATCTCCTTTCAGCCTGCTTATATTTTTCTTATATCAAAAAACACACCAAAAGTCAACGGTGCCGTTTTCTTTCCGCAAACACGGGACTCCGAAGAAACAGATACCGATTTCATTATTTTAATACCCGTTAATTATGAAAAAAACCGCACTTGTCCGAATGGACAAGTGCGGATAAGTATTCTTTTCAGATAACTTATTTGATTGAAACCTTTGCGCCAGCTTCTTCAAGCTTAGCCTTTGCAGCTTCAGCGTCATCCTTGGAGATGCCTTCCTTGAGAGCCTTGGGAGCAGCTTCAACAGCAGCCTTAGCTTCAGCAAGACCGAGACCTGTAAGTTCTCTAACAACCTTGATAACCTTGATCTTTGCAGCTGCATCGAAGGACTCGAGTACAACGTCAAATTCTGTCTTTTCTTCAGCAGCAGCAGCTTCACCAGCAACGGGAGCAGCAACAGCAACTGCAGCAGCAGCGCTTACGCCAAATCTTTCTTCTACTTCTTTAACGAGTTCGCTGAGTTCAAGAACTGAAAGTTCAGCAACAGCGTCAACAATAGCAATAATCTTTTCGGATGCCATTTTAATTTTCCTCCAAATAAATAAATTTAGTTAATTTTTAATTTAATTTACAGCAATTATTCTGCTGCTTCTTCAGCTGCGGGAGCAGCTTCTTCTGCGGGAGCTTCTGCGGGAGCAGCCTCACCGTCTTTGTCAACTATAGCCTGAATTACACGTGCAAAGGAAGCCATAGGAGCCTGGAATGCCATACATACTGTTGCAAGAAGCTGTTCCTTTGAGGGAAGCTTTGCAAGAGAGTCAACCTTTTCAAGAGAGATAAGCTCACCATCAAGGAAACCTGCCTTGATCTTGAAGTTATCGTTCTTTTCAGCGAACTTGGAAAGGATTCTTGCAGCTGCAACGTAATCTTCCTTACTTGTAGCAACAGCTGTTGTACCGTTGAGGATATCATCCATTGCTGCAAGAGCAGTACCGTCGATAGCGAGACGGATAAGAGTGTTCTTTGCTACTGAGTAGTCAACACCTGCTTCTCTGAGTTCCTTACGGAGCTTTGTGTCGTCAGCAACGGAAATACCCTTATAATCAACAACAACACCAGCAACCGCGCCTTCGAACTTCTCCTTGAGAGCAGCGACCTGAGCCTTCTTTTCTTCTAAAACCTTTACGCTTGGCAAATTGTTTCACCTGCCTTATGAAATTAATAAATATAGCCCTTCCGCCGAAAACCGCGAAAGGGCATAAAAACCTTGAGTTTCTATATCCATTCCTCGGCAGGCGGTAAAACCTTACGCAAATTAATGCACCTGCTGTCTTTAGAACAGCAACAAAGGTATTTTATCACAACAAAATACCTTTGTCAAGATATTTTTTTAATTATTCAGCACTTGCAAGAACCTTGTTGGGGTTGATCTTGATGCCTACGCCCATTGTTGATGTAACAACGCAGGAACGGATGTACTGACCCTTAGCTGCTGCGGGCTTAGCCTTAACAATAGCATCAAGGAGAGTAGCATAGTTTTCATAGAGCTTTTCTGCACCGAAGGAAGCCTTACCGATGGGGCAGTGGATGATGTTTGTCTTGTCAAGTCTGTACTCGATCTTACCGGCCTTTGCTTCAGCAACAGCCTTAGCAACGTCGGGAGTAACAGTACCGGCCTTGGGAGAGGGCATAAGACCACGAGGACCGAGAACCTTACCAAGACGACCTACAAGACCCATCATGTTGGGAGCAGCGATACATACGTCGAAATCCATGAAGCCTTCGCCCTGGATCTTTGCAACGAGCTCTTCTGCACCAACGATTTCAGCGCCTGCTTCTTCAGCAGCCTTTGCTTCGTCGCCCTTTGCGAATACGCAAACCTTAACGCTCTTACCTGTACCGTTGGGAAGAACAACAGCGCCTCTGACCTGCTGGTCAGCATGACGTGAGTCAACACCGAGACGTACGTGAACTTCTACTGTTTCGACAAACTTTGCCTTTGCAGTTTCAACTGCAAGTGCGAGCGCATCATTTGCTTCGTAGAGCTTTGTCTTGTCTACGAGCTTTGCGCTTTCAATATACTTCTTACCGTGTTTCATTATTTTCTACCTCCGCCGATCAATCAACAACAGTAACGCCCATGCTGCGAGCTGTACCTGCGATCATGCTCATAGCAGCTTCTACTGAAGCAGCGTTAAGGTCGGGCATCTTCTGTTCTGCGATTTTTCTGAGCTGCTCCTGAGTAAGAGAAGCAACCTTTGTCTTGTTGGGGACACCGGAACCGCTTTCAATACCGGCAGCCTTCTTGATAAGAACTGCAGCGGGAGGAGTCTTTGTGATGAATGTGAATGAACGGTCAGCATAAACTGTGATAACAACGGGGATGATAAGACCCATGTCATTCTTTGTTCTTTCATTGAATTCCTTTGTAAACTGCATAATGTTTACACCGTGCTGACCAAGAGCGGGACCTACAGGGGGAGAGGGAGTTGCCTTACCTGCAGGGATCTGAAGCTTAATAAAGCCTGTAACTTTCTGTGCCATAACTGCACCTCCATAAAAAATGTGGTAGTGGCGGTGTGTATATATTCACACCTCCCACAGCATCCCGTGGGGACACTATAACAAGACCGCATAGGGTCCGATTACCAAAAAATAAATTAAAGTTTCTTGACCTGATCTGCGGGAAATTCCATAGCAGCCATACGGCCCATGTGGAAATAGCGGATCTTTACGGTTGCGTTGTCTGCATCAATGCTTTCAACCTCACCGATGGTGCCGTCAAATGCACCGCCGACAACGATTACTTCTTCGCCTTCCTCGAGGTCTATCTGGAACTTGACGGGAGCTGCGGGGTTGTCCGCATTTTCGCCGCTTTCGTTTACATAGTCCTCAATATGGAACTGCTTTACTTCATCGTCTGTAAGGGGAATGGGCTTACTGTCGGGACCGAGGAAGCGTCTGAATCCTCTGATTCCGCGGATAAGATGCCATGCTTCATTTGAAATCTTGACACCTTCATTGGGGATATCGAAGCGTGCAAGCTTAACGAATACGTAGTTTGTGTAAAGAAGGTTTCTTACTTCTTCAATTTCATACTCTTCTTCGTCTTCCTTCTCGGGCTCTTCGACATCAAGAACATACTCATCCTTTGTGTATTCATCCTCTTTGAAAATGAACACATTTTGAGTCTGCTTTGCTGCGGATCTCTTCTTCTTTGCCTTCTTTTTCTGCTTTATTTCATAAGGCAGACAAGCAGCAAGAATCTGATCACGCATATCACGGTTGTTTGCAACAGTAATTATGTTGTCGCAAACCTTCCTGTCATAACCTGTAGCGGTTTCAACCGCAAACCATTTATAGTCTTTAGGTTGCTTATCCATAGTAAAACCTCCTGAAGTAACAGCCTGAATTTAAGCTTCTGTAGTTGTTTCTTCTTCAGAAACCTCTTCAGCAGTTGTCTCTTCAGTTGCTTCTTCTGTGGTTTCGCCTTCAGCAGTTGTTTCTTCTGCGGTTTCACCTTCAGCAGTTGTTTCCTCTGCAGCTGTTGTTTCGTCTGCAGCGGTTGTTGTTTCATCAGCTGAAGTTGTTGTTTCAATTGCAAACTGTTCACCGAGAGCTACTGCTGCTTCCTTACTGAGATCAAATACCTCTGTAAGAACCCAGTCAACAGCAAAAACTGCAACAGCAAAAACTGCGATAGTTGCAAGAACTACACCCGCATTCTTAAGAACCTGCTTGCCTGTAGGCCATGAAACCTTCTTACAGGTACCGACAAAATCCTTACAGAACTTCTTGACAGCAGCTGTACCACGTGTTACAACAGTGCCTTCCTTCTTAGGCTTGCTCTGCTTGATTCTCTCTTTTTTAGCCTTTTCGGCAGCCTTCTGAGCTTCCTTTTCAGCCTTAAGAGCTTCCTTGTCGATGTTCTTTTCAGCCATAGTAATTTCTTCCTTTCTAAAGCATAACGATACGAGCGCTCCGCGGGGAACACTCCTGAAACGTCGCTTTATATTACTTGGTTTCTCTGTGGAGAGTGTGCTTTCTGCAGAATCTGCAGTACTTGTTCATCTCCAGACGATCGGGTGAATTCTTCTTGTTTTTCATTGTGTTGTAATTGCGCTGCTTGCATTCTGTACAAGCAAGA
>JAZUCC010000023.1:0-28277 GCA_045638965.1 Acutalibacteraceae bacterium
TGCCCGGTGTTTATCCCGAATCATGGAGCTCTCATCTTGCAACAATTATAAAAAGCTCATGGTATCTGAAAGACGGAAAATTCGGTCTGTGGGAAGGACTCGGTTACTGCGGTTTCCACACCACCGACATCACTTATCACGCATCATTCGGTCTGCTGTCACTCTTCCCCGACCTGCAGAAAAAGCAGATGAAAATGGGTGCCGGATTCCAGCGTGAAGACGGAAGAGTGCATCACTGCTTCGCTCCCGACCTTGAACACGTTGACGACGGTTTTGACCGTGTTGACATGAACATGCAGTTTGTGCTTATGGTGCTTCGTGACTATCTTTTCACTGGAGACAGAGAATATCTCACCGCTTTGTGGGAAAACGTGAAAAAGGCTATGGCATCCACTGAAGCACTTGACACAAACAAAGACGGGCTTCCCGATTACGGTACAAGACGCAACACCTACGATGCGTGGAATTTTTCGGGCACACCCGTATATATTTCCGTGCTGTGGCTGGCGGCTCTTAAGGCAGGCATAATTATGGCTGACAGAGTGGGAGATAAGGAATACTCCGACAAATGGCAGAATATTCTGGAAAAAGGCAAAAAAGCCCTTGAGGAAAAGCTCTGGAACGGTGAATATTACAATCTGTGGCAGAATAACGGTGAAACCGACGAGTCTCTTATGACGGATCAGCTTGACGGTGAATGGTTCCTGAGAATGACGGGGCTTGACGGCAATCTCCCCGATGAGAGAGTCCGCCGTGTGCTTGAATTCATTTTTGAGCATAATTTTGATGATGAGCAGGGACTTCTTAATGCTACGGTGCCCGAGGGCAGAAAAACAACTCTTGATACCTACAACAACTGTCAGACCATTGCAGTATGGACTGGTATCGGCTATGCCTTTGCCGCCCTTGCACTCAGCGTAGGGCAAAGGGCAATTGCCGACGAGGAGATTCAGTCCATAAGCGACAATCAGCTTCGCTTCGGTCATTTCTGGGACCATTGGGAATGCGGTCACCACTATACCCGCCCCATGTCAGCATGGTCACTTCTTCTCGCTGCATCAGGTCTTGCTGTGGACTATGCAGACAAAAAGCTGACCTTCAGCCCCATTGATAAAAACATAAGCTTCCCTCTTTGCCTTCCCGACATTCTCGCCCGTGTTACCTTTACAGACGGCACATGCAATATCGACTGCATAAGCGGCAGTCTTGAGGGTTGGGAAATTACTGTGAAGTAATGCTGAAATTCAATAAAAACAAGGACACATCATTACGGAAATTTCCGCAGTGATGTGTCTTTTTTTATGATAGTTTAAAAGTACAAAATATTAACAGAAAATCATTTTTTTCTATACAAATTGTTATTATTAAGTTGAATTAATCAGAGCGATGTGATATTATTAAATTAATTATAAATATTTATTATAATATACGGGAGGTAAGACGGTGACACTGCTGAAAAAGACAGATTTTCCGACTGCATTGCTGATAACAGGACTTTGTGCTTGCGGCTTATTTCACGAATTCATGGCATGTGCGGCGGGAATTATAATGCTTATATACCTTGCGGTGATTTCCGTTAAAGAAAAAAGCATCAGGCTTTATTTCAACCTTTGCTCCGCTGCGGTGCTTGCAATTACTGCAGGATATTTCATCAGCATCTTTTATGCAGTTGATGCGGGTGCGGCAATAATCGGCTTTGCAAGAATTCTTCCCGTGCCGTTATATCTGCTGATTCTCATGCAGAAGGAAAAACAGGCAGAGGATTATCTGAAGGCAGTGCCTCCCGTTGCCTGCGTAATGGCAATAAGCTCGGCGATTTTAATGCAGATTCCGATACTTACTCAATGGTTTTCCGTATCGGAACGTCTTGCGGGCTTCTTTCAGTATTCCAATACCTTTGCACTTTTTCTGCTTGCGGCATTCATAATAACCGCAACAAAGGAAAAACTTGAAAAAACTGACTTCATATACCTTGTTTCTTTTGTAGCAGGTATTTTATATTCGGGCAGCCGTACGGTGTTTATTCTCACGGCGGTAGCTGTTGCAGCACTTGTTTTATTCGCAAAGAACAAAAAATATAAAATTGCATTCATTTCAATTGCAGCCGCACTCACCCTGTCGGCAGTGCTTTATGCGGTAATATCAGGAGACTTTGATACCATAGGCAGATTCCTGACGGTATCACTCAAGGAAAGCACCTTCGTGGGCAGATTCCTTTATTACCTTGATGCACTTCCCTTGATACTGCGACACCCCTTCGGCACGGGATATCTGGGATATTACTTTATGGAGCCTGCAATTCAGACAGGTGTTTATTCGGTAAAATCTGTACACAATGACTTTTTACAGCTGATGCTTGATGTGGGTATTATCCCCGTTATATTATTTGCGGCGGCAATAATAAAGGCATTCCTCAGAAAGGGAGCAACACTCCGAAAGAGGTTACTGCTTCTTACAATAACCGCTCATTGCTGTTTTGACTTTGACCTGCAGTATATTGCATTCTTTATGCTTTTCCTCCTGCTTCTTGACTATACCGACGGCCGTGAAAAGGAAATAAAGACATCCGCTGCGGTGACAGGGCTTACAGCCACAGTGCTCAGTGCTTTGCTTTTATATATCGGTGTATCACAGAGCCTCTCATATTTCAGACAATATGAGCTTGCTGCAAAAATATATCCCCTTGATACCATGGCACAGATAAGGATACTTGAAACGGCAGACAACTCCGCGGAAACAGAAGCTCTTGCAGACAAGGTGCTTAAGCATAACGAATATGCGGCAATAGCTTATAACAAAAAAGCACAGATTGCCTATTCACAGGGCGATTTTGAAAAGGTTATTGAATATAAGAAAAAGGCTTCCTCTCTTGCTGTTTTTTCTTATAGCACAATAGAGGAATATTGCTACATGCTGATTAACGGCATATATCTTTATTCAAAAAACAATGACGAATACAGTATAAAGGTCTGCCAGAAAGAGCTTATAAATGCGGTAAAGACTGTTGAAGGCTTCAATGACAGATTAAGCGACCTCGGTAAAATGATTGACGATCAGCCCAAAACACAGTTACCCGAGGATATTCTTGAATATGTCGGGAGGTTGACAGATGAAAACTAAAAAGCTATTCCTGTTATTTTCGATTCTGCTGCTGATTTCAGCACTTTTCCTGGGCGGCTGCTCCGACGGAAAAACGCCGGTCAGAAAAATAATATTAACTGATGCAGACGGCAATGTTTTCTATAATTCCGAAGAGGACACGGGACAGACGGAAAACACGGCATATATCGATATTGTGTTAGAGGAGCTTGAGGCTATCATCCCTGATAAGGCAGGCACAATAAACGTAAAAACAAGCCTTGATGCAGGTCTTCAGCAGGACTGTGCAGAGGTGTACAAGGAAAGCAGACTTAAAAATGTACCCTTTGCCGCGGTAATTACCTCAATCGACGGAAAAATACTGTGTGCATTTTCAGGCGGCGGGGATGAGATAAACCACACCACTGAAAAAGCTCAGCCCTACTCCGCATTCAAGCCCTTGAGTGTATATGCGCCCGCCATTGAAAAGGGCACGATAAACTGGGCAAGCACCTTTACGGACTCACCCGTCAAGCAGACAATGAATGAGTACGGGGAATATGAGGACTGGCCCGTCAACGGTAACGGCAGATATACAAATGAAGAAACCTCAATCCGTGATTGCATAAAGCTTTCGCTGAACACCAGCGCAATAAGGTGTCTTTCTGAAACAGGAGTTCCCTATTGCATGGATTTCCTTTCAGAGAAATTCGGCATTGATGTGAGCTTCGAGAGGCAGCAGGCGGCACTGAACGGTGACGAGGAAGTGCTTCACAGCATAGGCCTCGGTTATCTTCAGGACGGTGTCTCCCCTGTCGATATGGCAGGCTACTATCAGATTTTTGCAACAGGCGGAAATTATACAAAGCCCTACAGTGTGCTTGAAATAAGCGACAACGAGGGCAACATAATCTACACTGCAGCTCCCTCGGCAAAGGCTCTTATTTCGGAATCCACCGCCTTTATAATGAACGAGCTTCTGCGCTCTCCCCTTGAAACAGGCGGCACGGCGGCAGATGCACATATTGAGGGAATAAGGCTCGGCGGTAAAACAGGTACGGGAACGGACTACGCGGGCAACTGGTTTGTCTGCTTCTCGCCTGAATACTGTATAAGTGTGTGGCACGGTAAATATATTGAAAATTACTGTACCGAAATTTTCAGCGACCTTTCGGAGCATATAAGCTTTGACAAAAACAAGACTTATCCCGAATGTAAAACCGCTGAAATGAAGGTTTACTGTAAGGAAAGCGGCGGCGGCTTCACAATGAACTGCCCGACCATGGCAAACGGATATTTTGCCACGGATGCTGTTCCTGACAGATGCACCCTTCATTCATAAGAAAGGAGTTCAACAATGAAAGCAACCAAAAAAATAATTTCATTACTTCTTGCACTTACAATTATTTTAAGCAGTATATCGATTATCGCATCGGCTGCTACCATGAACGATATAGAGTCATTTGAGGCTTATGCAACAAAGGATCTTATTGAAAATTACAATGGCTATATCAATAGGGAATGGATAACTGATTCTGAATACGAAGAATATTTTCATTATAGCGTATGGGATGCTGAACCGTACTTTATAGTCCATTTTACAGATGGTAGTAGTATTGAGGGTAATTATGATACAATCATAAGTGATCTCAACTACAATGTTTATGAATCATTTGGTTTTTCTCAGTCATTTGAGAATCAATGGAAAGCAGGTAATAGCTATACTGTTGATTTTTATTTGTATTCATTTATGGGGAATACTGTCGCACATGACAGTTTTGAGGTCAATGTTGTTGAAAGCCCTGTCGAAAGTATAACAGTTAATGAAATTACATTAATCGAAAACACCAACGGCTGGTTCAGCTGGTCTGAAGACGAGGAAACCGGCGAAAGATATAATGAATATTTTTATTACAATCTCCCCAATTTTGATTTTACCGTGACAATGAAGGACGGCACCGTGCTTCATTCCGTTGACGGCAATATTGAATATAACGGAATTTCCTACGGTATACCCTATGACCAGAATTATGAAACACGCCTGCAGCCCGGAAGAAACGAAATTGAATTCAATTTTCTCGGTTACACAGGCACGCTTATTGTAAACTTAAGCGCCTCTCCCGTTGAAGATATTATTGTTGATGAAATAAATCTCATTGAAAACTTCAACGGCGGCTGGTCCCGGACCGAGGACTGGGAAACCGGCGAAAGATATAATGAATATTTTTATTACAATCTCCCCAATTTTGATTTTACCGTGACAATGAAGGACGGCACCGTGCTTTATTCCGTTGACGGATATGTTGAATATAACGGAAATTTCTACAGTATCCCCTATGACCAGAATTATGAAACACGCCTGCAGCCCGGAAGAAACGAAATTGAATTCTATCTTCTCGGTTATGACGGCACCGCAGTTATCAATGTCAATGAAACTCCCGTTGAAGATATTATTGTTGATGAAATAAATCTCATTGAAGGCTGCAACGGCAGCTGGATCTGGCACGAGAATGGGGATACAGGTGAAATATATAATAAATATTTCCAGTACTATGTTCCCACATTTGACTTTACCGTCATAATGAAGGACGGCACCACACTCAATTCCGTTGACGGCAATATTGAATATAACGGAGTTTTCTACGGTATCCCATATGACCAGAGTTATGAAACACGCCTGCAGCCCGGAAGAAATGAAATTGAATTCAATTTCCTCGGCTACACCAGCACAGTAACAATTAATGTAAACGACACTCCCATTGAAAGTATTGAGATAAAAGAAATCAACATTATTGAAAACTTCATGGGTAACAGGAGCTGGTATGAAGACGAGGAAACCGGCGAAAGATATAATGAATATTTTTATTACGATCTCCCCAATTTTGATTTTACCGTGACAATGAAGGACGGAGCTGTCCTCCAGTCCGTTAACGGAAATATTGAGTATAACGGTGAATATCACAATATCAACTATACCCAGTCTTATGAAAACAGACTTCTCCCCGGCAGAAACGAATTTGAATTCAATCTTCTCGGTTATGACGGCACCGCAGTTATCAATGTCAATGAAACTCCCGTTGAAAGCGTTGTAATAGAAAAAATCACCGTAATTGAAAATACTTCAGGTTACCAGTCCGAGAGATATAACGATGAAACAGGTAATTGGGAGAGTTTTTTCTATTATTATCTGCCAAGCTTCAGCTTCAGCATCAAAATGAAGGACAAAACAGAAATCAACGAAGTTCACGGCTTCTACTATAACGACAACTGGTACTCTCTGGATTTCGACCAGTGGTTCAATCCTCTGAAGTACGGAACAAATGAAATTCCCCTTAATGTACTCGGATTTGACACCACCGCAATAATAGAGGTTATTGACACTCCCATTGAAAGCATTGAAATAGAGCCTCTCACCCTGCAGGAATTTTCAAACGGCCGCTGGGAAATAGGTAAAGAAGAGGATTTCTTCTACTATGACGATGTTCATTTCAGCTACACCGTAACCATGAAGGACGGCGAGGTTTATCGTTCCAACAATTGGGGTGAATTCTGTTATAATGACAGCTGGTACAGCATCGGCATCAATCAGTATGAAACGCCTCTTCATAAGGGCAGAAATGAAATTTCCTTTGAGCTTCTCGGCTACAAGGGAACCGTTGTCGTCAATGTTGAGCCCTCTCCCATTGAAAGCGTCAGCGTAAAGGATGTTTACCTTATAGAAGGCTTCAATGCTGAAAAGGCTTCCCGCTACAATCCCGAAACAGGAGAAGAGGAGGAATATTACCATTACTATCTTCCCGATGAGGAATTTACGGTAACCTTTTCTGACGGAGCTGTGGTTGAATCCACATACGGTTATGTAAATTACAACAACACATACTATACATTTTCAGGCTTTTCACAGTATAATGCTCCTCTTACCCTCGGTGTAAACGAAAGACAGTTCAATGTCGGCGGATACAAGGGAACCTACAGACTTATTGTTGAAGAATGCCCCGTAGCAGACATTACAATAGAGCCCATTTATATTGTTGAAAATGCATACGGCTACTATGTAGAGGGCAGCTATGACTACTCGCTTGCAGAGGAGCCTGTGGGAATGACAGAGGAGGAAGGCACCTTCTATGATCCTGCACAGATAAGCACAAATTATGAAGCGCCTACGACACCTGTTTCCACAACAGGTCCCATGACCACCTTCGAAGAAGAGCCGACTGCAATTCCTACTACAATGCCTCCCACCCCATATCCCACATGGGAAGCCGACTCAACATACCCCTCATGGGAAACAACAACAGTGATACACGAGCCCGTTGAAGGCTATTTCAGATATAATCTTGACTATGATGCCTTTGAATATACCGTTACCTTCAAGGACGGCACCGTGCAGACTGCGGCAAACGGTGAAATCACCTACAACGGCAAAGAATATTCTCTTGATATTTTTGATAATCAGCACGAAAATCACTTTACCCTCGGTGCAAACACAGTAAGGGTTTCGGCACTGGGCTTTGAAGCAGATGCTACCGTAAACATTATTGAAAGCCCCGTTAAGAGCATATCTGCACAGAAGGTAATGCTTCCCTTATCATCAGCACGTACCTACGATTACGAGCCCGGAGTAAATTACTTCGATATCGGAAATAATGCATATCTCAACATTGAGCTTGATGACGGAACAAAGCTGGTGCTTCGTCCGAACATGTCAGGCTTCTATACCGAAAACAGTTACCGTTATAAGAATTTATATTACACCGTGGAAACAGATAGGTATTTAATGCTGCCGCTTCCTATAGGCAAGGGTGAAGTAACAGTAAGCTTCATGGGCACGGAGGCGACAATTGAATATGAGGTATATGATGACCTTTCAGCGCCCTACCGCTATGATATTATTGACGGCGGCGTTGTTATCACAAAATATCTCGGCAGCGATTGTGACACACTTGAAATTCCCGCAGAAATAGACGGTTTACCCGTAGTCGGCATTGCATATCTCGGATATGTCAATGTAAATACACTTATTATTCCCGACAGTGTGAAATATCTTTCCGAGGACTGGCTTTGCGATACCTACGGCGTTGAAAGCCTTACACTGGGCAGCGGTATCACCGCATTTGATGTCAACATGATTCCTTACACCCTTAAGGAGATTACTGTTTCCGGGGACAACAAGCTCTTCTGCAGTGTTGACGGTGTTATGTATTCAAAGGATATGACTAAGGTTGTGGCATATCCCCCGCAGAAGGGTGACACATTTATTGTGCCTGACAGCGTTTGTGACATCAGCATTTTTATGGGCTCGGAAAAATTCAATTCACTTTATGCGGACATTATCGTTGTAATTCCCGACGGCTCCGAGCATTTCATAACCGTTGACGGTGTTACATATTCCGCAGATATGACAAAAATATTGTGGGTTGATCCTG
Source organism: Acutalibacteraceae bacterium (assembly GCA_045638965.1). Lineage (GTDB taxonomy): Bacteria > Bacillota > Clostridia > Oscillospirales > Acutalibacteraceae > RUG806. The sequence goes on from JAZUCC010000023.1 coordinate 8,505, forward strand.
AAAAGACAGGCTCCTACACAATGCCCGACTCCGTTACCGCAATTGATGAAAAGGCATTTGAGGGCTCCGCTCTTGAAAGCATCAGCATCTCCCCCAATGTTACAGAAATTGTTTATGCTGCATTTGCAGACTGTACTTCACTTGTAAGCGTTGAGCTTCCCGCAAGTGTAAAATCAATCGGTGATATGAGCTTTGCTTCATGTACATCTCTTGAAAGCATTGACCTTTCTGCTGTTGAGCGCTTCGGTGACCGCAGCTTCGCAGATTGCACAAGCCTTAATGGAATTCAGCTTTCCGACAAGCTCTATGAAGCAGATTCAGGTGTATTTTGGGGCTGTACGGCACTTGAAGCCATAACAATTCCCGCAAGCCTTACAACTGTTCCCGCTTCAATGTTCTGCGACTGTACATCCCTTAAGCAGGTTAATGTCAGCGAGGGCGTAGAAACAATTGCCCGCAGTGCATTTGCTTACAGCGGAATTGAGGAATTTATAGCTCCCGCAAGCCTTTGTGAAATATACCCCGATGCATTCTACGGCTGTATGAGCCTTAAAAAGGCAGTTATTGACTGTAATGTAAGAGTTATCCCCAACAACTGCTTTAACAGCTGCGAAAATCTTTATGAGGTTGTACTTGGTGATAATATAACTCACATAAATTACCAGGCATTCTATAATTGTCCCGCAATTGCAAAAATTACTCTTCCCGACGGTCTTCAGAGCTTTGACAGCTCACTGACAGACACAGCCTTCTGTAAGGATGCGGCAAATAAGGTAAACGGCATTACCTATATGGGTAACATTCTTATTTCTGCTGACAGAACCGTAACAGGTAAGGTTGTAATCCGTGAGGGTGTAGAAATAATTGCCGCCGATGCATTTGCAAACAACACGGGCATTACCGAGGTAATCTTCCCCTCATCCTTAAGAATTATCGACGCGTATGCTTTCGTAAACTGTAAGAATCTCAGAAGGATTGAAATTCCCGACGGGCTTGAAATTATCGGGGACGGCGCCTTCAACGGTACAGGTCTTGAAAGCCTTACTCTTCCCGCATCGGTAACAGACATTATGTACCGTTCATTCGTAAGCACTCCCCTTACAGAGGTTGATATGCCCGAAAAGGGTGTAAATCTCGGCCTTGCTGATTTCGATTCTACTCCCTGGCATAATGCACAGTCTGACGGTATTATTTATCTTGACAATGTTCTTTATGAGCACAGGGGAACAGTAACCGCTCCCACTGCAATTACGATAAAGGACGGAACAAAATCCATTGCATCCCATGCGTTCTTCAATGAATATAACATTACATCAGTTACAATGCCCGACAGCGTTGAGGTTCTTTCACCCTCTGCATTTTCAGGCTGTTCAAATCTTGAAAGCATTACACTTTCAAAGGGACTTAAGGCAATTGATGATTTCGCATTCTCAGGCACAGCCATTACGGAAATTTTACTTCCCGAGGGCCTTGAAAAGCTCGGCATGCGTGTATTCGGCGGAACAAAGCTTACAAGCATTTACATTCCCGCTTCCGTAAGCATAATGAACCCCTTCACATTTATGGGCTGCAGTACCCTTGAAAGCATTATTGTAGATGAAGACAATCCGTATTTCTCAAGCATTGACGGTATTCTCTACAATAAAGACGGAACAAAGGTTATTTTCTGTCCCCAGGGAAAGAAGGGTACAGTTACACTTTCTGCTGATGTTAAAATTATTGACAGTCTTGCATTCAACGGCAGTGCTGTTCAGAAGATTGTTATTGTAAATCCCGATGCTACAATTAACGGCCTCGGACTTAACACATCAATCAGCTCTGAAGAAATTGACTTCAAGGTTCTTGATTTCTCAATGTTCTATATGCCCACCGATGAAGTTGATTTCACAACAAGCTCATTCTTTAACCCTGTAACAATATGTGCAGCATTGAATTCAACCGCACACAAATATGCAATAGCTCACGAGCATGACTTTGCGGTGTTGGATGACAGTCAGATTCACACCCACAGCTACACAACAGAAACAGAAAGAACAGAGCCCGGCTGTGTAACCCAGGGTAGCGTGACATATCAGTGTGAATGCGGTGCAACAGATGTACGCATACTGCCCGCAATAGGCAGCCACAGCTACACATCAGTGATTACCACTCCTGCAACCTGTACTGCAAACGGCGTAAAGACCTTCACCTGCTTAAATTGTAAGCACAGCTACACAGAGGCAATTCCCTCACTTGGCGGTCACAAGTATGAAGCAAAAATAACAACAGCAGCTACATGCACAACAGACGGTGTCAAGACATTCACCTGCTCTGAATGTAAGCACAGCTACACAGAAAAAATTGCATCTGCAGGCGGTCATAAGTACGCTACTGAAATAACAACAAAAGCCTCCTGTACAACACCCGGTCTCAAGACAACTAAATGCTCCGCTTGCGGTGACAGCAGAACAGAGACAATAGCTGCAACAGGTCACAACTACAAGCAGACAATAACCACTCCCGCAACCTGCACAACAAACGGTGTGCGCACAAACAAGTGTGCAAACTGCAGCTCCTCATTTACAACCGCAATCTCTTCACTTGGCGGTCATAAGCTCACATGGACAGTAACCAAGGAGCCTACCGTACTTGAAGAAGGTGTAAAGACAGGTAAATGTCAGAACTGTACATACACAGAAAGGGTTGCTATTGCAAAGCTTCCCGGCGTTGAAGTAAAGGAAGAGGCAGAGGAATTCAAGATGTCAGAAAGCGGCGCTGTTCTTGCTCTTGACGATAACAAGGTAAGCGTTATGCTTGAAAATCTCTCTGACAACACTGTAATCCTTACTGCAGACAACAAAGAGGTTAAGGCCGATGAGCTTGTTGCAACAGGTATGAAGGTTGTTGTTAAGGACAATGCAGGTAATGTCATAGAGGAAAAGACAATTGTTGTCCCCGGTGACGTTGACTGTGACGGTAAAACAACCTCCTCCGACGCAAGAGCAGCTCTCAGAAGAGCAGTAGGTCTTGATTCTATCGCAGATTATCAGGAAGCAGCAGCTGACCTTGATCCCGACAACAAGGTTACATCTGCCGACGCAAGAGAAATTGTCCGTGCTTCCGTTGGTCTTGTTGATAAGAAGGCTATATTTGAAAAAATCAAATAATCGGTCTGCCGTAATCATACGGTAAACCAACAAACAGGAGGTAATGCACAATATCTGCATTACCTCTTTGCTTTTGCCGTATTTTTCTGTTGACTAACAAGTAAAAATAAACTAAAATTAAACAGTAAGATATTATGATGCAGCTTGAATGCATCAGAAAAGAGGAGACTAACATTATGGATAAAATCTGTAAGAATTGCGGTTATCCGTCCCCCATGCAGAATAACTTCTGTCAGTATTGCGGCGGCACTGAATTTGTAATGGCTGACGGCACACCGGTACAGCCCCAGTATCAGCAGGAGCAGTATCAGCAGGCACAGTACCAGCAGGAACAGTATCAGCAGCCTCAGTATCAGCAAGCACAGTATCAGCAGCCTCCCGTTGCTCCCCAGCAGGCACCGAAGAAGAAAAAGACCGGCATGATTATTGCTATTGTTGCAGTTGCTTTAATTGTTCTTGCAGCTATCGGTGCAGGAGCTGAAAAGGCTTTTCAGAACATGGGCTACGGTAACAATAATGATAATAATGACAATAATATTGTTATTACAACCGTACCCGCCTTTACTATTGAAGAAAACACAACAGAAGCAACAGCAGAAGAGACCACTGCAGAGGCAACAACTGCTGAAGAAACAACAGTTGAAGAGACAACCGCTGAAGAGACAACTGCTGCAAGCACAAGCACTTCTTACACCAAGGGTTCATTTGACGGCACAGCATATATAAACGAATGGGCTGACCTCAAGTTTGTGCTGCCCGAGGGATTTGCAGATGCGGATGCTTCAGTTTATGCACAGAGCGAAACTGCAACCGTTGATTGCGGCGGCTACTTCATGTCACAGTCAACAGGAGAATTCATCTATTTCTCCTTTGAAAAGCTCCCCATTTTCTCATCATATACAGCAGAAGAATATCTGGATGCTTCAAAGAACTATCTCCAGAGCACTCCCGAGCTTACGGTTACATATGAAGACACCTACGGACAGAAGGTTATCGCAGGTCAGACATATTCAACACTTAAGGTAACAATGACAAACGCCGCAGCTACATTTGAATCATATCTCTGCGTGAGAATTGTAGATAATTATGCTGTCTGCGTCTCTGCAACAAGTGCTTTTGAAGGTAATGCAATCAATCTTCTCGACATGGTAACAACAGTAAGCTGAAATGAGTTTTTACGGCCCGTCTGTTGAAAGCATCTGTTTTTTCAGCCCCGAGCCGATTAAACAAGCATAAAAAATTTTCCCCTATGGTATTTTATTCTACCATAGGGGTGTTTTTGTATACGCATTTACCGGACTTGTGCAATTTCCTTACGGATAGTAATTTTTTGCTTTTATGATTTTTTTCTTACGGTTGCGGTTACCTTTACGGGAGCGGGAGCAACGGGAATTTCTTCTTCAACGGGCTCTTCTGCCGCAATAAAGCCCTCCTCGACTGCCCTTTCGATAATTTCCTTAAGCTCTGCCATGCCCTCACCGTTCTGCGCGGAGGCTTCAATAACCGCTACTGCGGGAGCAAGGAAGGGATTCTCTGCGAATGCCTTTCTTCTATTCTCGCGCTCGGTCTTGTTGAGCTTATCGCACTTTGTAAGCACACACACAAAGGGGAAGCCTGCTTCATCAAGGAAGCCCAGCATTGTCTTGTCGTCCTCGGTGGGCTCGTGGCGCATGTCAAGCAGCTGTACTACAAGGCGGATATCTCTTTCGGAAGCAAAATAAGCCTCCATAAGCTCGCCCCAGCGTCTTCTTTCGTTATCGGCACGCTTTGCATAGCCGTAACCCGGAAGGTCCGCCATTCTTATGCCGTCAACAGTAAAGAAATTAATTGTTGTGGTTTTACCGGGAACCCCCGACACACGGGCAAGATTTTTTCTGTTGAAAAATTTATTGATAAGTGAAGACTTACCTACATTTGATTTCCCCGAAAATACGATTTCGGGCATATCCGAGGCGCGAAGCTGTGCCGATGTACCGAAGGATGCTTCAAATTTTACATTATTTATGTTCATATTCTTCTCCTTTCAGGAGTTTTTACAGGAAATTTCAGTACGGGAATTTTTTCTTACATGAGAAAGCTCTGCAGTGTCCTTTTTAGTCTTGATTTCCTTTTCGTGACGGATTTCGGGGTAAAGTGCAATTTCAATTACCTCATCCACATTCTTCACGGGGATAAACTTAAGCTTTTTCTTTACTGCCGCGTCAACTTCCTCAAGGTCGGGGGTGTTGCCCCACGGAATGACAACCGTTGAAATGCCCTCTCTGTAGGCTGCCATTGACTTTTCACGAAGACCGCCTATGGGAAGCACTCTGCCTGTAAGGGTAACCTCACCTGTCATTGCAACACTTCCCTTTACTGCTCTGCCTGTAAGCGCGGAAACAAGAGCAGTTGTAACGGTAACACCTGCACTGGGACCGTCCTTGGGCACTGCGCCCTCGGGGAAATGTACATGTATATCATTTTCCTTATAGAAATCGGGATTTATTCCGAACTTATCCGCACGGCTTCTTACATAGCTTACGGCAGTCCTTACAGATTCCTTCATGACATCACCGAGGGAGCCTGTGTATTCAATTTTACCTGTGCCCTGAAGCACAACTGCCTCTGCCTTGAGAAGCTCACCGCCCACACTTGTCCATGCAAGACCGTTTACAACACCTGTGTTGTCCTCAAGCACCTCTTCCTCGGGGCGGTATTTTCTGACACCGAGAAATTCTTCAATATTCTTATCGGTAATTTCAAGCTTTTCCTCGTTACCGTCGGCAAGTCTTACTGTTTCCTTGCGCATGAGTGCTGCAATTTTTCTTTCAAGAATTCTGACACCTGCTTCTCTTGTATAGCCGTCAATTACAGCCTTGAGAGCGGCATCGGAAATTTTTATATTATCCTTTGTAAGCCCATGCTCCTTCATCTGCTTGGGAACAAGGTGCTTCTTTGCAATGTGGAATTTTTCCTCGTAGGTATAGCTTGCAAGGTCAATGATTTCCATTCTGTCACGAAGTGCATCGGGAATCTGATGCTTGTCGTTTGCGGTTGTGAGGAAAAGCACCTTACTCAAATCTACGGGAAGCTCAATGTAATGGTCACGGAAGGAGAAATTCTGCTCACCGTCAAGCACCTCAAGAAGTGCGGATGCGGGGTCGCCCTTGAAATCGCCGCCAAGCTTATCAATTTCATCAAGAAGCACAAGGCAGTTCATACTGTCCGCTTCAATGAGTGCATTTATAATTCTGCCGGGCATTGCGCCGATATATGTTTTTCTGTGACCGCGGATTTCTGCCTCATCCTTGACACCGCCCAGGGATATTCTTACATATTTTCTGCCCGTAGCCTGTGCAATGCTTCTTGCTACACTTGTTTTACCTACACCGGGAGGTCCTGCAAGGCAGATAATCTGTCCCTTTATGTCGGGGGATACGATAAGGGATGCAAGCATCTCCGTAATTCTGTCCTTGACATCGCGCAGACCGAAGTGGTCTCTTTCAAGAACTCTTTTTGCTTTCTGCAGTGATGTATTTTCCTTTGTTACCTTTCCCCACGGAATTTCAAGGCACTTTTCTATGTATGAACGAAGAACATTTCCGTCGGCAGACGAGGGAGACATTCTTCTGAGTCTGTCGTTTTCGGAAAGAAGCTTTTCCTTGTGGGCATCGGGCATAAGGCTTTCTCTGATTCTTGCGGCAAGTGCCGAGGAATCGTCACCGTCAAGCTCGCCCAGCTCCTCGGTAATGGCCTTCATTTCCTCGCGCAGGTAATATTCGCGCTGATTCTTGTCCATCTGCTCCTGAACCTTTTCCTGAATCTCACTGTCAACCCTTAAGATTTCGGTTTCCTTTGCAAGAATACAGGTAAGTGCTTCGGCTCTTTCATAGATATTGGCAATTGCAAGCACAGCCTGCTTGTCCTCAATGGGAAGCATTATATTGCCTGCAATAAAGTCACAGAGCTTTCCGAGGTCCTTTGCATCAAAAATCTTCTGATACATTTCGGGAGTAAGATTTCTTATAAACTCCGAATATTCATCAAAGTGATTTTTAAGGCTGAAAAGTGAAGCGGCTTCAAGAAGAGGCTGCTTGTCACGGAACTGGGGCGGAGGGGTGACATCCTCCTCAAAGGGGGTAAGCTTTACTCTGTAATAAAGCTTCTTTGATACAAATTCATCAATTGTGGCTCTGTATTTTCCTTCAACCACAACTCTCATTGCGGCAGGGCCCTCGGGCAGACGCACAATCTGACGGACAACACCCACAACACCTACGGGATAAAGGTCATCGGCATCGGGCTTTTCAACGGTGATATCCTTCTGTGCTATGAAGAATACCTCCTGACCGTTTGCATTGCGCAGTGCGTGAAGAGAAGAGGGACGACCCACATCAAAATGAAGAGTCATTCCGGGGAAAAGACTCACTCCTCTTAAGGGCACCATATTGAAAATGTTTTTACTGTTACTCATTATTATAAACTCCGGGATAATTTTTTAATTTGCGCCCGAAACTGTGATACCGTCAAATGCGGCATAGGGCATTATACAGGCTCCGTAGTTGACGCTTTCACGGGAAATTCCCTTAAGGGACTTAAGCATTTCAGCCATATTTCCGCTTATCATGGTTTCTGTAAGCGCACCCGCGATTTTACCGTCCGAAATCAGGAAGCTGTTTTTGGCAACACCTGAAAAATCACCGTTGCCTGCGGGCTCACCGCCCGAGAAGCGGCACACAAGAATGCCGTCGGATATATCCGCAATTATTTCATCAAGGCTTCTTTCACCCTCTTCTACCTTAATGCAGCCGCTTGTTGAGGGCGCACGGGTAAGTCCCGTTTTTCTTGCCGCATATTCGGAAAGGCAGTAGGATTGAAGAATACCGTCCTTTATGATGTCAAAATTCTTTGATTTATAGCCGTCGGAGGTGATTTTTTCTCCGCAGACAATTTCATCGGCTTCGGGAATTACCGAAAGAGTGAAATTCTCATGGGCAACCTTTTTTCCGAGGCTGTCCTTCCACGGAGATGTACCTTCTATAAGAGAAAGGTCACCTGCGAAGGATTCCGCAATATTGGAAACAAATTCGCAAAGACAGGCGGGAGAAAACACCGCGGTCCCCGTGAATTTGCCCGAAAAGGGCTGACTGTCAAGCTCATTCACAGCACGGATGAACATGGTTTTCACGTCTGCTGCTTCAAGTATGTCCTGATTGGGGTCAAGAAAATCAACAGCCACGCAGTTGAAGGAGGTCACATTATCATCACGGTGTGCGGAATACATGATGCTTACTGAATATGAGCCGTCCTCTTCAGTGAAAAGAACACCGTTTGTATTTGAAAAAACATGCTTTCCGTAGGAATATGAGGCTATTACCTGCTCAAGCATAATTTCGGGAAACTGCTCCTTTACATCGTCAGTGAATTTCATAAGGCTTCTGAAAAATGCCTGCTTATCGGGAGTAAGTGCACCTGACACAAAATCGCAGTTTTCTTCCTTTTCGGCAATTGAAAGAGCATCGTCCTCCACACCTGTGTTGGCTGCCGCCATACATTCGGCAACCGCATTGTCAATGGCTTCCTTATCAAGCTGATTAACAGCGGCAGTACCCTTTCTTCTGTCCTTGATAACCTTCATTGATGCACCTGAATTGAAAACGCTTCTTATAAGTGAAAACTCACCCGCATCAACATTGAATTCCTCTACTCTGCCCTCGGAAACACTGACCTGTGCATGGTCAGCCCCTTCATTTTTAAGGGATGAAAGTATATATTCAGCTGCTTTTTTAAGTTTTTCCATCTTATCTGCCTCCTATATTGACCTTACATCTGATTGAGGGGCCGCCCATTGAAACTGCCATGGGCTGCTTCTTACCGCAGTAGCCTGCGAAATCCCATTCAACATTATCCGAAAGCATGTCAACTGTCTTGAGCATATTGAAGGCAACACCCGAAATTGTGGTGTCACGAAGAGCGCGTCCCAATTTGCCGTTCACGATTTCATAGCCCATGGTGATTCCGAACATGAATTCACCTGTGGTGTCTGCCTGACCGTTCTGTGTACGGGTAAGATAATAGCCCTTGTCGATTGAAGAAATCATATCCTCCAATTTGTCCTTACCGGGGTGGATAGCGGTATTTCTCATTCTTATGAGCGGCTCATCGGAGAAGGCATAAGCACGGGCATTGCCTGCGGGCTTTACTCCGAAATGCATTGCACTTTCAAGGTTATTCATATATCCCTTGAGAATACCGTTTTCAATGATTACGGCATCCTCACAGACCGTTCCCTCATCGTCAACATATACGGGAAGAGGAGCGCGCTTACCGAATGCGGTGTGCGCAAAGTCCGTAAGGCTTACAAGGGGGGAGGCAACCTCTTTTCCGAGATTTGTTGCGGCAACGCTTCCTGCAAGCACAAGATCTGATTCTACGGTGTGACCTACTGCCTCGTGGGCTACCATGCCGCAGATTGAAGAGTCGATTATGCAAAGGGCTTCACCCGCATCGGGGAAGATACCCTCCTTTTTCTTCATAAGCTCCCCGTACAGGGAATCCACCTGCGAAAAAAGAAGCTTGGGGTCACTGTAGTGGTCACAGAAATATCCTTCACCGCCGCCGAGTACATCAAAAAGCTCAATATTTGAGCCGTCTGCGGCTTCACAGGACAAAGAAACTATCATATAGGTTCTGGGGAAAAGCTGATATGCAAAGCTGCCCTCGGATGTGCAGAGGGTCTTTTCTATTGTACCCGTTGAAAGTCCCACATGGCGGGATGCAAGGTCGGGATAGGTCTTTTCTATATATGCGTCAACCTCTTTTGCAAAGTCAACGAGAGTTTTCTGAGGAACATCAACAAAGGCTCTTTCCTCAATGTATTCCGTTTTCTGTGCATTGACGAGTGCTCCCTTGTTTCTCGGACAGCCCGAATGAAGAAGCAGTGCATTTTCCTTTGCGCTTTCAAGCACCTTGCGGGCACTTTCCTCGTTGCAAAGGCTTTCCGAGGCAAAGCCCCATACACCGTCCTTATATACACGCGCACCGATGCCCTTTGATACCGAGGACATGTTTCCCACAAGTGAGCCCGAAACAATGGAAACTCTTCTTGTGCGGGATGTCTGTGAGCGAAGCTCTGCGTGTTCAGAAACCTGCGAAATAAGATTTTTCATATAATCAGTCATTTTATATCAGCCTCCGTAATAAATAATAATACCATAAATTAAAAAATATTGCAAGGAATATATTATATATAAAATAATGCTTTACAACGGGGGAAAAATTTGCTAAAATAATATGCAAAAAAATTACCGCACGGAGGTTATGTTATGAATTACACATCTACCCGTAACGACACACTTTCAGTGTCCTCAAGCTTTGCCATTGCAAACGGCATTTCAGCAGAGGGCGGTCTCTTCGTGCCCACCGATATTCCGAAGGTAACAGCTGATTTTATTGAGTCTCTTGTTCCTATGTCATATATTGAGCGGGCAAGAAAAGTCCTCTCCTTATACCTTACCGACTTTTCAAAGGAAGAGCTTGAAGCCGACACCGACGGTGCTTACGGCACAGGCTTTACACATGAAAAGGTTGCTCCCCTTGTTAATCTTCACGATAATGTGAATATTCTTGAATTATGGCACGGTCCCACCTGCGCCTTCAAGGATATGGCATTACAGCTTCTTCCCTACCTTCTTACAGGCTCTGCAGAAAGAATGTCAGGCGGAAAGGAAACAGTTATTCTTGTTGCAACATCAGGTGACACAGGCAAGGCTGCACTTGAGGGCTTCAAGGATGTAAAGGGTACAAAGATTCTTGTTTTCTATCCCAGCGACGGCGTAAGCGCAATGCAGAAGCTTCAGATGACAACCCAGCAGGGTGAAAACGTAGGTGTATGTGCTATCAGAGGCAACTTTGACGATGCACAGACAGGCGTAAAGACCATTTTCACAAGCGAAGACGTAAAGAATAAGCTGGGTGAGAACAATATGACCTTCTCATCTGCAAACTCCATCAACTGGGGCAGACTTGTTCCCCAGATTGTTTACTATTTCTCCGCTTATGCTGACATGATAGCATCAGGTCAGATAAAAAACGGCGAAAAGGTGAATTTCACAGTTCCCACAGGTAACTTCGGCAACATTCTTGCTGCTTATTATGCAATGGAAATGGGACTTCCCGTAAACCGCCTTATCTGCGCATCAAATGCAAACAATGTGCTTACCGAGTTCATCGAAACAGGTAAATACAACCGTTTAAGAACCTTCCACACCACCGTATCCCCCTCAATGGATATTCTCGTTTCAAGTAACCTTGAAAGACTTCTTTACCATTTGAGTGAAGGCGGCAGTGCCCAAATCAGAGACCTTTTCGGCGCACTTTCCGAAAAGGGTGAATATACAGTACCCGCAGATATGCTTTCAAGGATTCAGGCAGTATTTGCAGGCGGATGCTGCGATGACAACGAAACAAAGAAGACAATCGGTGACACCTTCAGTGCATATAACTATCTTGCTGACCCCCATACAGGTGTTGCAATCAATGTTTACAATGCATACCGTGAAAAGACAGGTGACACCACACCCACAGTTATCGTTTCAACTGCATCTCCCTATAAGTTTACTCCCGCAGTGCTTGAGGGTATCGGAAAATCAGTTGATACCGACGATGAATTCGCAATGCTTGAAAGCCTTGTTGAAGCATCAGGCGTGAAGGCTCCCGAAAGACTTACAGAGCTTAAGGGCAGCACTCCCCGCTTTACCGATGTCTGCGAAAAGACAGACATGAAGGGCATTGTCTATGCAATGCTCGGTCTTGAATAAGACGCCTTTTACTTACAGCCCGTTGTGCAGTCCTTCATCACGAAGGTAGCACAGCAGGTATCTGTGCATGAGCAGGCATTCTTATTGCTTACCTTAATAGATTCAGCTGTGCAGCCGCAGTCTGTGGTATGATAAACACAGTTCTTCGCATCACAGCTGATATTTTTGTTTTCATTACACTTTTTGTTCATTTTACAACTCTCCCGTATTCGTAATCCCATGGGACTTTTTTTGGAGGAAAAGAAAGCGCTTTCAGTAAAAGTGTTTCATTTTTCTTTTACAAAAGTCACGGAAATTTTTGTAAAAAAGGAAGACCTATGTCCGTATTCGTAATTGCAGATCCCCATCTTTCCTTAGGCAGTGAAAAGCCTATGGATATATTCAGGGGCTGGCAGGACTACACTGCCCGTCTGAAAGCAAACTGGGAAAGCCTTGTTTCTCCCGGTGATACAGTCATACTCCCGGGAGACATTTCCTGGGCAATGTCAATGAATGAAGCACTTGAGGACCTTAAGTTCATTGACTCTCTTCCCGGTACAAAAATAATCGGTAAGGGCAACCACGATTACTGGTGGGCAACAATGAAGAAAATGAATGAATTCACAAAGGAGCATAACCTTACGACACTTAATTTCCTTTTCAATAACACCTATGTTGCCGAGGATATTGCCGTGTGCGGCAGCCGCGGATGGTTCTTTGACGACAAGGCGGATAATGCGGAAAAGGTAATAGCCCGTGAAGCAGGCAGGCTTTCAATGTCGATTGAACAGGCACTTAAAACAGGCAAGGAGCCTGTGGCGTTCATGCACTACCCCGTGGTTTATGAATCGGGTGTGTGTAAGGAGCTTCTGGAGGTACTGAAAAAATACGGTATAAGGCGTTGCTATTTCGGTCACATTCACGGTGACAAAACAGGCAGATACGGAAAATATGAGTATGACGGAATAACTTTTTCTCTCATCTCTGCGGATTTTCTCGCATTCTGCCCAAAAAAAGTTATGCTTTAAATATATTATTATAAAGTTTTTTTGTAAAAACAGTGGAAATTTAAAAATTAATCTGTTATAATATTGTGGTTAATAATTGACTGCCGCGAGGCAAATATAGTCAGGAGGACTAATAAAATGTTAATTTCAGCAGAAAAGACAGGCAAGAACGAATTTTCCGTTGCACTTTCCATTGACGCAGAAACCTTTGAAAAGGCTGTGCAGAAGGCATACAACAAGGAAAAGGGCAATATTGCACTTCCCGGTTTCAGAAAGGGCAAGGCTCCCCGTAACATGATCGAAAAGGTTTACGGCGCAGGCGTATTCTATGATGATGCTCTTGACATCGCATTCCCCGAGGTTTACGAAGCAGCTCTCAACGAAGCAGGCATCACTCCCATTGACAATCCCTTCGACTTCGACATCAAGAAGATCGGTAAGGAAGGCGTTGAGCTTACATGCAAGGTAACAGTCAAGCCCGAAATCACAATTGAAGGCTACAAGGGTATCACTGCTGTTAAGCCCGCTACAGAGGTTACAGACGAAGAGGTTGAAGCAGAAATCACTCTCAAGCTTCAGCAGAACGCAAGAATCATCTCCGTTGAAGACAAGGCTGTTGAAAACGGCAACATCGCAGTTATCGACTTTGAAGGCTTTGTAGATGGTGAAGCATTCGACGGCGGCAAGGCTGAAGAATATGAGCTCGAAATCGGCTCAGGCTCATTCATCCCCGGCTTTGAAGAGCAGATCATCGGTCACAGCATCGGTGAAGAATTCGACGTAAACGTTACATTCCCCGAAGAATACTCCGAGCCTCTTGCAGGCAAGCCCGCAGTATTCAAAATCAAGCTTCATGCTATCAAGGCAAAGGAGCTTCCCGTTGCTGACGACGATTTCGTTAAGGATGTTTCCGAATTCGATACACTTGACGAATATAAGGCTGACATCAGAAAGAACCTTGAGGAGCAGAAGGAAAAGTCTTCCGAAAACTCCTTCAAGAACGAAGTTTACAACAAGCTTGCTGAACTTGTAACAGACGAAATCCCCGAGGTTATGATTACTCGTTCCGTTGAAGGCATGGTAAACGAATTCAAGTACAGAGTTGAAAGCCAGGGCATTCCCTTTGAGCAGTATCTCGGCTACCTCGGCATGAGCGTTGACTCTCTCAAGGATTCCTACAAGGAAAGAGCAGAGCTTGATGTTAAGGTTGAGCTTGCACTCGAAAAGATTGCAGAGCTTGAAGGCATTGAGGTTTCCGATGAGGATGTTGAAGCAGAATTCAAGACAATGTCCGAAAAGTACGGTGTTGACATTGAAACAGTCAAGAAGGCTGTTATGGCTGACACAGTAAAGAAGGAGCTCAAGGCAAGAAAGGCTGACGAGGTTGTTATCTCCAATGCAGTAGCAGAAGGCGCAGCAAAGAAGAAGACTGCAAAGAAGCCCGCTGCAAAGAAGACAACAAAGAAGAAGGCTGAAGAAGAAAAGGAAGAATCAGCAGAATAAGAAGTCACATTCCCGTCAATAATAGCGGGAGAACGGAAAAATTTTCCGCTCTCTGACTTCCCCGTAAAATTCTTCAACGCATAAAAGTAAACGGTCGGGGTTGTTTCTTCCGACCGTTTTATAAAAATATAAGGAGGATTTACTATGTTAACAAATCCCTACATGTCTCTTGTTCCCACCGTTATTGAGCAGACAAACCGCGGTGAAAGAGCTTATGACATTTATTCAAGACTTCTTAACGACAGAATCATAGTTCTCTCCGAAGAGGTAAACGATGTTACGGCAAGCCTTGTTGTAGCACAGCTTCTTTTCCTTGAGGGTCAGGACCCCGAAAAGGATATTTCCCTTTACATCAACTCCCCCGGCGGTTCAGTTTCCGCAGGCTTTGCAATTTTCGACACTATGAACTACATCAAGTGCGATGTTTCAACAATCTGCATGGGCATGGCAGCATCAATGGGTGCATTCCTTCTTGCAGCAGGCGCTCCCGGAAAGAGATATGCTCTTCCCAACGCAGAAATCATGATTCATCAGCCGCTCGGCGGTGCAAGAGGTCAGGCATCCGACATCAAGATTGCTGCTGACCACATTCTTAAGACCCGTCAGAAGCTCAATGAAATTTTAGCAAAAGAAACAGGCAAGCCCATTGAGGTTATTGAACGCGACACAGACCGTGACAACTTCATGAGTGCCGAAGAGGCTCTCGAATACGGTCTTATCGACAAGGTCCTTTACAACAGATAAATCGGGAGGAAATTCCATTGGCTAAATATGACGATCCCAAGGATAAGCTTCGCTGTTCGTTCTGCGGAAGAACACAGGATCAGGTTTCAATGCTCATTCAGGGACCTGATGCATTCATCTGCGACGAATGTATTGAAAACTGCGTAAGCATTATTTCCTCGGGGGACACAAATCAGAGAAAGAATTCCAAGAAGAAGGCAGGCTCTCCCCGTATTCTTCCCAAGCCCGAGGAGCTCAAGGCAAAGCTTGACGAATATGTAATCGGACAGGATCAGGCAAAAATTGCCCTTTCCGTTGCGGTTTATAATCATTATAAGAGAATATACAGAAAAGCAAAGACAGATGTTGAGATAAACAAGTCAAATGTGCTTCTTTTAGGTCCTACGGGTGTAGGTAAAACCTTCCTTGCACAGACACTTGCAAAAACTCTTGATGTTCCCTTTGCAATTGCCGATGCCACAACTCTTACAGAGGCAGGCTATGTCGGTGAGGACGTTGAAAATATTCTTTTAAGACTTATTCAGGCGGCTGACTTTGACATTGAAAAGGCAGAGCGCGGAATTATCTATGTTGACGAAATCGACAAGATTGCAAGAAAGAGCGAAAATACATCAATCACCCGTGATGTAAGCGGTGAGGGTGTTCAGCAGGCACTTCTCAAAATTCTTGAGGGTACGGTTGCAAATGTTCCTCCACAGGGCGGAAGAAAGCATCCCCAGCAGGAATTTTTACAGATAGACACAACAAACATTCTTTTCATCTGCGGCGGTGCCTTTGACGGAATTGAAAAGATAGTTGAAAAGAGAACTGCAAACACAGTTCTGGGATTTGGCAGTGAAATTGTACTTAAATCTGAAATGGATGCAGATGCAATCATGTCAAAGGTTATTCCCCAGGATCTTTGCAAATTCGGTCTTATTCCCGAGCTTGTAGGCCGTCTTCCCGTGCTTACAGCACTTCGCAATCTTGACGAGGAAGCACTCGTAAAGATTCTTAAGGAGCCTAAAAACTCACTGTTCAAGCAGTATAAGGGACTTTTCGACATTGACAACATCGAGCTTGAATTCACCGATGAAGCATTCCGTGAGATTGCAAAATCTGCTCTTGAAAAGAAGACAGGCGCTCGAGGACTCCGTGCAATAATGGAAAAGGTTCTTCTTCCCATTATGTACACTGCCCCCTCGGATGCAACAATTGAGAAAATCACGGTTACAAAGGAATGCGTTCTTAACGGAGAGCTTCCCGAAATTTACAGAAATCCTGAAAGACTTAACTCAAAGGATGCGCTCAAGCCCACAATTGCATAAAATTTAAGATTTATGCAGAAGGTCGCCTGATGCGCTCGGCACGGCAGTGCCGGATTGAAGCCTTCGTTGACCTTTCCCGAAAGTGCATGGGGTATTTTAAGGGGCAAAGCCCCTTGAATCGCTGTCCGCAGACAGCGAAACTCCTTTGCATCAATAGCGAAGAAGGGTTAAGGTAACCCTCGCCGGGCTTACCTTAGTGCGAAGCACAATTACCCGGCTTGCCATTACCATAAGAATCAGATTTTCCGTCAGGGGTATATCTCTGACGGATTTTTTTATTGCATTAATCCTTTACTTTATATATAATTATTGTATCAATTATATATTGAGGGGTAATTATGATTAAAAAATTATATCTCGACACGAAAGAAAAAATCTACCGCACCACGGCAATTATGTTCATCGTTCAGCTTTTCGGAGCCCTCGGTGCAGGCTTTTTCTTTGTAATTCAGAATCTTTTCGGCACATATCACATTTTCGGTCTTACGGGCGCAGAAAATGAGCCTACCTTATGGTTTATTCTTTTCTGGGCAACGGACTTCTTCTTTGTGGCATTGGCACTGGTGCTTTCATACCTTATTGCAGGCATTCCCGCAATTGCCCCCTCACTTGCGCTTTCAATTTATTTCTGCCACTTTGCTTCTCCCACTGCAGATGCGGTCAACATGTATCCCACATTTTTCTCAACCCCTGCGGGATATTCCCATTCAACCGCAATAGGCTACATGGGATATCTCATTCTTGCGGTTATTCTGTCCCTTCTTATAAAGCTTTTATATGCCCTCTGGAGTAATCTTAAGGAAATTATCGGAAGACGGCTTGATACTCTTCTTTCAAGCCTTAAAAAGAAAATAAAGCTCATTCCCGACACCTTAAAGGGCATTGAGATCATTGAGGGTGTTGACCTTATTGTGCTTGTGCTTATTATTCCTGTTGCAAGTGCCGCAACCACCTTTGTGCTTATAAAATACGGCATTGAGCTTCCCTTCGGCATTATGGCTGAAAGGCTCGGAGAAATGCTCACAGGTATGGCAGACACAAATATTATAATAACCGCTCTCATTATGGGACTTATGGTCGGTGCAGACCTTATCGGTCCTTTCTCCCTTTCCGCATTTTCCGTTGCAACCGCTTCATTTTTTGCTACAGGTGATGCAAGACTTATCACAATTTACTCCGTATGCTTCATTACAGTGGGCTGGACTGCATTCTTCGGTGTGCTTTGCTGCAAGATATTCAAAAAGGGCGGCATTACCGATACAAACGATTTCAACCTTGCAACCACGGGACCCATTAACGCATTCTTTGAAAACATCAAGCTTACCGTTGCTCCCTCTATGCCTCTTGCAATGAGAAGCCCCCTTACATATATCCCGGGCTTCATGGCAGGCTCTGCAGTAGGTGCCGTAATAACCGCACTTACAGGTATTGTGAACACCGCTTATACAGACGGCTCACTTCCCAACTACACAACAGGTGAATACACCTACGGCGGTGTTGATATCACCTATGCCGAGCTTTTCCGACGCGGTGAAATATTCATGAGCTTCACTCTTCCCCTGCGTTCAGGTGATTTCCTCACCTGCCGTCTTCCCCTGTTCTTTATTATCATAGGCAGTGCATTTGTGGGAGGTCTTGTTATCATGGCTCTTCGTCAGGGTGAATATAAGTTCCTTAAAAAGAGAGAGTGCTACTATGCACCCGACAGCGACATAGTTATAGAAATAAGAGAGCTTGGCAAAAAAATGGCACATCAGCTTAAGAAATAACAAAAAAGCACGGATACACTCCGTGCTTCTTTTTTTACTCTGTAATCATATAGTAGTTATGGATTTTTTCAAGCTTATAGTATTCTTCCCTTGCAACCTTAAAGCCCAGCTTTTCATAGAAGCCTACGTTATCGGGATTCTGTGTTTCAAGACCTATTTTACAGCCGCGGGCTTTCATGTCCTCAATACCCATTTTAAGAAGCTTTGTGGCAACACCCTTGCCCTGATACTCCTTACCCACAAAAACAGGGGAAACGATATAGGTATTTTCATCAAAAATATCCTTGTTATCAAGGTGTGAATATGCCATAAGGCACTTTATTGTAAGAGGGAAATACAGCACAAGGAAGGGCCAGTTGATACACTTCATAAACTGGAACATTGTATAGTCATAGTGCGCCTCGCGGAGAATAAGAAGCCCTCTTTTTTCCTCATCAAAATAGAAGATATCCTTTTTTCTTGATGAATTAAGGCGAATTAAAAGCCAATGATAAATAAAGCGCTTTCTTATATTCTCATTTTTACAGGCAAATACATAAACGGGATCGTTTACATAAGCCTCTGACGCCATTCTCGCATAATATTTCAGTGTTTTTCTGTCAATTTTATTTCCAGCCATAATCTCACTCCCGTAAAGTATGTATTTATAATACCATATAATAAAAAAATAATCAACCGCACAAAAAGTGCGGTCCGGAACGATAAATCATAACTTATCAACGCAAGCGACGCAAAAGCCAACCTGTTTGACGCACAAAAAATAAAAAAAGGTAACAGCCACAACTGAATTTTTATAAGAAATTGAAAATTGATACCCTGTAAAGGTATAACAGTGCTTTGTTTTCACCGCTTCGCAGTACCACCGTACGGCTTGCCAGCGGTGAAAACAACAAACCGGCAGCCTTTTGTCCTCTTGCTGCTACGTGCACCATGAGATTTACTGCAATGAAAGCTGCGAACGGCTCACCGCCTTATCGCATTTCAGTTTTTTTGGTTTTTATCTTAAATTCAGCAGGTCGGACATCCGATAAATGCCCGTATTCCGCACCATAGCATCCGTTTTTCCAAAACGGCGCTCTGCCACAAAATACGAACATTTCTCTTCACTCCCGACCGAGGCTCTTTTTGAAATTTCCCGTTTGACGAAAAATTCACAGATTTGTCTTGTATGCACTGATTATCCGCAGATAAGCAGATGCAGACAGGGCAAATGTGTGGATTTTGCGGAAATATGTGATATTTCCCTTTTGTGTGGGAATAAAACTAACTATCTGAAGTCTGCACACACTGAAGTCACCGCAGGCGGAAAGGGACAGAAATCGGCGGGTTTGGGTTTTTCGGCGGCGGCAAGGCGTACAACGGTACTCCGAACCGCCGAAAAACAAGCACACTAAAACCATTTGCGTGGCAATAATAAAAGAAGTTTAATAAATGTTCATTCGTGGCACAACCCCCATTATTTCTGACCGTGCGTCAAAGACGTCGGTTTGTGTGCCTTTCCACAGATAAATTATGATTTA
>JAZUCC010000024.1:0-14495 GCA_045638965.1 Acutalibacteraceae bacterium
GATATTGCCTTACGGCAGTGATATACCGTGATTCTCACGGTATGATATATTTGCCTTCGGCAAATGTTTCGGAAGCCTGACGGCTTTCCCGCTACGCTCTGTAGGGGACGGATACCCGTCCCCTGAAAATATATAATTCGGAGGAAACACAATGAAGCTTGGTGTTTTTACTACACTTTTAAGTAATCTCTCACTTGAAGAGGCTCTTAAATATTTTACATCCCTCGGCATTGAAATGGTTGAAATCGGTGTCGGCGGATATCCGGGAAATGCTCATGCAGACCCCGAGGTTTTACTTAATGACGAAAAGGCATTTGAGGATTTTCAGGCTCTTATAAAGAAGTATAATGTTGAAATTTCCGCTCTTTCATGTCATGCAAATCCCGTGCATCCCAATAAGGAAGAGGCTGCTGCAGGTGACAAGGCAATAAGAAATGCAATTCTTCTTGCTGAAAAGCTTGGTCTTCATCAGATAAACACCTTCTCGGGCTGTCCCGGTGACCATGAGGGTGCAAAATATCCTAACTGGGTAACCTGCCCCTGGCCCAACGATTTCCTTGATATTCTCGACTGGCAGTGGAATGAGGTTCTTATTCCCTATTGGAAGAATCTTGTTGAATTCGCAAAGGCTCACGGTGTTAACAAGATTGCTCTTGAAATGCACCCCGGCTTCTGTGTTTACAATACAGAAACACTTCTTCGCCTTCGTGAGGCTGTAGGTCCCGAAATCGGTGCAAACTTCGATCCCAGCCACCTTATCTGGCAGGGTATGGAGCCTGTTGCTGTTATCCGAGCTCTCGGCGATGCTATTTTCCATGTTCACGCAAAGGACACAAGAATCGACAAGTACAACACCGCAAGAACAGGTGTGCTTGATACAAAGCTTTACAGTGACGAAATCAACCGCTCATGGATTTTCCGCAGTGTCGGCTACGGCAACGACGAGCTTTACTGGAAGGATATTATTTCCAACCTCCGTCTTGTGGGCTACGACTGGGCACTTTCCATTGAGCATGAGGATTCTCTTATGAGCCAGAATGAGGGTCTTTCAAAGGCTGTCGGTACTCTTAAGAACTGTCTTATTACAGAGGACTGCGCCGCTGCATGGTGGATATGAAAAAGGTAAAAGTGAATAAGTTATTTGCATAAAAAGAAGCACCTGACTGTGTCGGGTGCTTTTTGTTTGATCAATACCGTCATTAATGGTTTTGTGCTTCGCACTTGGCCCCCCCGGCGAGGGTTCCCAACGAAAAACAGTTCACTGAACTGTTTTTCTTCCCTCCTGCGCTATTTAAGCATCAGGATTTCGCTGTCCTTGCGACAGCGATTCAAGGGACTTTGTCCCTTGAAAAACCCTATGAGCTTTTGAAAAAGCTCAAGCAAAACTTTTTCTCCGGCACTCCCGTGCCGACAGTATTTCCGTGTATAGTATTTTTGGGACTGAACTTATTTGCGGATGAGGAGGGCTACGGTTTCTATGTGAACTGTGCGGGGAAAAAGGTCATAGGGAATTGCTTTAATAATTTCGTAGCCTGAAGTTTCGAGAATCTGCAGGTCACGGGCGAGGGTTGCGGGGTCGCAGGAGACATATACGATTCTTTCGGGATTCATTTCACATACGGTGTGCAGCAGTGCCTCGTCGCAGCCCTTTCTTGGCGGGTCTAAAATTACTGTGTCGGGGGAAATTCCCTCGTCTTTAAGGATTTTTGCGGCTTCAGCGGCATCACCGCAGATAAAGCGGGCATTGTCTGCATTATTTATTTTTGCGTTGATTTTTGCGTCTTCAATTGCCTCGGGGACGATTTCAACACCGATAAGAGAATCTACCTTATCTGCCATGGTAAGACCGATTGTACCTGTGCCGCAGTAAAGGTCCACAAGTGTTTTTGTGTTTTCGCCTATGGCAAATTCCGCCGCCTTTTCATAAAGGCGCTGTGCCTGTGCGTGGTTTACCTGATAGAAGGAAAGGGGAGAGATGCGGAATCGCTTACCGCAGAGAATATCTTCAATATATCCCTTGCCGTAAAGGGTTTTGCACTTTTTACCCATAATGACATTTGTGTCCTCGGTGTTGAAATTGAGAAGCACTGTCTTTATATTGGCATTTGCTTTTGTAAGTGCGGAAATAAGCTCCTCGGACTTGAAAATTTTATCGCCGTTTATTACAAGGCAGACCATAATTTCCCCTGTGGAGAAAGCCTTTCTTATGTAGATATGTCTTAAAAGACCCTTGCGGGTTTCCTCGTTATATGAGGGGATTTTATATTTTTCGCTCCATTTTGCAACAATTTTCAGAATATCCGAAAATTCTGCGGGCTGCAGCATACAGCTTTTGCAGTCGATTACTCTGTGAGAAAAGGGAGCATAGAAGCCTGTGAGCAGTCTGCCGTTTGCTGTTTCAACGGGATACTGTGCCTTATTTCTGTAGCGGTCGGTGCTTTCGGCACCTACTGCGTCTTCGGGTACAATTTCAAGATGCCCGATTCTTTTGAATGCATCACGCACCTTCTGTGTTTTTATTGCAGCTTCCGCTTCGTAGGAAATATGGCGGTACTGACAGCCGCCGCAACGGGGAAATACGGGGCAGTCGGGTATAATTCTGTCGGGGCTTGCCTTGAGAATATGCTGAAGCTTTCCTATAGCATAGTTTTTCTTTGCCTTGATTATAAGACACTGCACGGTGTCGCCTGTAGCCGCACCCTGCACGAAAACAGCCTGACCGTCGTGGTGACCCACACCGCTTCCCTCTGATGAGAAGCCTGTTATTTCAAGCTCAATTACATCGTTTTTTCTTAATGACATATTTATCTCCTGAAAATTTCGGAATCCCTTTTGGGGATTCCGAATGAATGTGCTTTATAATTTTTTGAGAAATTTTGACAGTCTTTTTCTATCAGAGTATATGACTGAACATATAGTAATAGCCGGGAATAAGCTTTATTGCAGATATCACGAAAACTGCAAGAATACCGAGCACTGCGCCGCCTGTGGATGTGCCGCCCCTTTCGTGAAGCGTTCTGCGGTATGTCATCATGTCGGAGCATTCCTCGCGGATGGCAAGGATATCCTTTTTAGTCTTACATTTATAGAGATAGTCGGCAAGGAAGGACATTGCAAGTGTAAGCATAAGGCTTGCGACCTCTGCGACGGTGTAAACAGCTTCCTTTATTTTATCCTGCTGTGAAATGCCCTGCTTACGAAGCTCCTCTTCCTTTTCGAGAAGAAATTCTTCCATTTCTGCCGCTGAAATTTCACCTGCTGCAACCTCATCATACATTGATGCCATTTCGGTATAGATTGCCTTTGCGTAATCAGTTGTTCCGCCCCAGGTCATAATGCCTGAAAGCAGCAGAAGTGCAAGCACATATAAAATGCCTTCCTTGAAAAGCTTTCTGTAGAAAAACCATATAGGTCCGAAAACAAAGGCACATAATGAAACAGAGAGCTTTCTGCCGAAGCGCTCCATGTTAAGGAAGCGTCTTATATATCTGCCTGATTTTTTCTCGCCGATGTAATCTGCGTATTCAATTACGGGAATGGAGTCAATCATAATATCGGGGCGCACACCGCCGAACTGCTGAAAATAGTCAAAGCCGTTGCCCTGAAAGGGTATGCTGCTTTCTTCATTCTGCACGGGCTCCTGCACAGGTGCGATGTCCTTATACTCATCCTCTGCAAAAAGCGGCTTTCTGCAACGCATACAATAGGCATCATTGCCGTAATTGAGGGATTTGCAGTGGGGACAGACTACAGCATTTTCACCGTTTTTGAAGGTATAGTCTGTTTCAATTACCTCGGGGGCGGTTGGCTTTTTCTCTTCCTTGGGCTTCAGCTCCTCGGGGAATGTCCAGGCAAAGTCCGTTAAGTGCAGACTGCGGTTTGTGCAGCTGCCGTTTTCTGTCCAGCAGCTTCTGTGATGGGGTGAGCCGCAGACAGGGCAGACAACCACATCGTCGGTTTCAATAAAGGTGTTGTTACAATAAACACAGGTGCATCCTGTAAATTTCATATATTTTCTCTCTCCGTGTATGCTGAAAAATCTTTATATGCTACTATTCTATACAATTAAACTTAAAAATTCAATAAAAAACTTAATATTCTTGGTCAATTATTTATTTCAAATGATTTGACAACAACCCTTTATTTCTGTATAATGTATAATCGAATTGGTATGAAATGATTTTATGAGGTGAAATATATGCTTCAGTACGAAGAATTAAGACTTGCTCTTCTTGAGCAGGAAACTCCCCTTAATGAGCTTAAGGAAGCTCTTGCTATTGATGCACTCAAGGAAGAAATTGCTGCTCTTGATGCTGAAACTGCAAATGAGGCCTTCTGGAATGATGTTGCAAACTCCAATAAGGTGCTTCAGAAGCTTGCAGGCCTTAAGAATAAGGTAAAGAAATATGAGGATCTTGTGGCTGATTTTGATGATACTCTTACCCTTATTGAAATGAGCAACGAGGAAGAAGACGAAAGCATGCTCGATGAATGCACCGAGGGTGTTGACAGAGTTAAGGAAACCATTGAAAACATGACTCTTGAAACTCTTCTTTCAGGTCAGTATGATAACAATAATGCAATTCTCACCTTCCACGCAGGTGCAGGCGGCACCGAGGCACAGGACTGGTGTCAGATGCTTTTCAGAATGTACGGTCAGTGGGCAACAAAGCACGGCTTCAAGTTCACAACCGTTGACTTCCTTGACGGCGACGAGGCAGGTCTTAAATCTGCAGTTGTTGTTATTGAGGGTGACAATGCATACGGCTACCTCAAGAGTGAAATGGGTGTTCACAGACTTGTCCGTGTTTCTCCCTTCGACTCATCAGGCAGAAGACACACTTCCTTCGCTTCTCTTGAAGTTATGCCCGAAATTGATGATACAATTGAGGTTGAAATCAGAGAAGAAGACATCACCATGGAGGTTTACCGTGCATCGGGTGCGGGCGGACAGAAGGTTAACAAGACCTCATCGGCTGTTCGTCTTATCCACAATCCCACAGGCATTGTTGTTTCCTGTCAGGTTGAAAGAAGCCAGCACCAGAACAGAGAAGTCTGTATGAGAATGCTCAAGTCCAAGCTTATTGAAATCAAGGAAAGAGAGCATCTTGAAAGAATTGAAGACATCAAGGGCGTTC
The DNA here is from genome assembly GCA_045638965.1 of Acutalibacteraceae bacterium. GTDB lineage: Bacteria > Bacillota > Clostridia > Oscillospirales > Acutalibacteraceae > RUG806. The sequence goes on from JAZUCC010000024.1 coordinate 5,139, forward strand.
AGAAGGAAATCGGCTGGGGCTCACAGATCCGTTCCTATGTTTTCATGCCTTATACACTTGCAAAGGACCACAGAACAGGCTTTGAAAACGGTAACATCAATGCTGTTATGGACGGCGAAATTGACGGCTTTATCAATGCTTACTTAAAGCAGCAGTCACAGCCCAAGGAAAACTGATAATATTACAGCTTACAGGCTCGGTCTGTAGGCTGTATTTTTTTGCAGTTGGTCATAATTTTTTTGAAGTTTTTTGATAATATTCAGATATTGTTAATAAATTGTTCACAATTATATACTTATTCTGTAAACACCTTATGATATTATCATTCTGCAGTGATTACTGCATGTGAATTGATTATTCCTTTTATTTATTTTCTCTTCCCCAAAAAGGAAAAACCCGGTCTCGTGCCGGGTTTTTCCTTTTTAAACATTATAATTATACTTACGTAGGGGACGGACATCGCCTGCAAAAAAACATCCTCCCCGAAAGGAAGATGTTGATATTTATTGGTGCTTCGCACTTGAGAAACCCCCGACGAGGGTTTCTCAAACTCTTCCTGCATTTTTCTGACGATTAAGGATTCCGCACTCTGCGGAGTACGGCAAAGGCTCCGCCTCTTGACACCGTGACCTTTTGAAAAAGGTCAACGAAAACTTCAATCCGCACTGCCGTGCGTGACGGTTATTGGAGGTTATTGCTAAGAGTTCAGGTTTTATCAGGGCTTTTTAATGCTGAAGTTGAGTCCCAGTGCCAGCACGGAAAGTGCTAAAAGCATTATAAAAGGCGCTGTATATGAGCCTGTTGAACCAAGCAGTGTGCTTGAAAATGTTGCGAAGAAGGAAGCAATTATCAGGTTGAAATTCATAATACTGTAGTTTGTTGCGAAGTGCTTCTTGCCGTAGAATTCCATGGTGAAGGCTGATGTCACTGTGGGGCTTGAGCCGTAGGAAAGACCTGTAAGGCAAAGACCGATAATGCACAGGGGAAGAGAGCTTATGCTTACTGCAACGAGAGTGATTCCCGCCGCAACAATAGTGAGTATGTTTGCGGAAATCATTGTAATTTTTCTGCCTGCCTTATCAAAAAGCGCGCCGGTTACGATTCTGCCTATGCCGTTGAATACTGAAAGCACACCTACAAGGGTGGTCGCAAGGCTTACCGAAGCGTCAACCGAAAGCATAAGGTCACGGGCGAAGCTTATCACGGAGTTACCTACTGCGGTGATGAAGGTCATGCAGATGAAGGCTCTTATAAAGGTGAAGCTTTTAAGCATCTGAGCGGTTGTGAAATCCTTTGCTTCAAAGCTTTCCTTACCCGCTGCTTTTACAGTCTTTGGTGCGGGGAGGGGAGTGTCTGCCGAGGGGGCTTTGAGGATAAATGAAGCAACCGTAAGCACAGCCGCAATTGAAATACCTAATATCATATATGTTCTGCCGACACCTATTGCGGGTTCAGCAAAAAGAGTGCTGATGAGATTTCCTAAAAGAAGGGTGCTGACACCAAATCCCATCATAAGAAGTCCTGAGCTTAAGCCCTTTTTGTCGGGAAACCAGCTGTTTACGGTGGAAACAGTCACATTATAGCATATACCGATGCCTGTTGCTGCAAGAGTTCCGTAGCAGATATAAAGAAGTGTCAGCTGTTCCTTACCTAAAAGACCTGTGCTTATGAAGCCTGCACCTACAAGCACGGCTGCAATAAGAAGGCTTATTCTGACGCCTGCCTTTTTGTTTATAAGGCTGCCGAAGAAAGCACCGAGGCAGAAGAAGGTCATTGTGATTGTGAAATTAAGGGCAAGTGCTTCACTGCTCCATTCAAAATTTTCGCTGAAGGGAACCTTGAGAATTGACCAGGCGTAAAGCACGCCTGAAAAAAGCATTGCGATTACACCTGTTATAAGATAGATACGGCGTTTCTTCAGGGTATTTGCTACTGACATTGCGGGGGAGTCTCCTTTGTTATTCAATAAAATCGTTGTCACGGAACTGAAGAGCGTAAAGGTCCTTATATGTACCGCCGAGCTGAATCAGCTCCTCATGTGTACCTCTTTCCTTGATTTCACCGTCGATTACAACTGCAATTTCATCGGCATTTCTTATTGTGGAAAGGCGGTGGGCAACAACAAGTGTTGTTCTGCCCTTGCAAAGCTCGTCGAGAGCCTCCTGAATAAGCACCTCGGTGGTGTTATCAAGGGCACTTGTAGCTTCGTCGAGGATAAGAATTGCGGGGTCCTTGAGGAAAACTCTTGCGATACTGAGTCGCTGCTTCTGACCGCCCGAAAGTCTTACACCTCTTTCGCCGATTTCGGTGTCGTAGCCATTTTCAAGTGTCATGACATAGTCATGGATGTTTGCTTTCTTTGCTGCTTCAATCATTTCCTCCTCGGTGGCATCGGGTCTGCCGTAGAGAATATTATCACGGATTGAGCCTACAAAAAGGAACACATCCTGCTGGACTATACCTATATTTTTTCTCAGGGACGAAAGGGAAATATCCCTGATGTCTGTACCGTCAATGAGAATTGCACCGTTGCCGTCTTCAATTCTGTAGAAATTGGGGAGAAGGTGGCACAGGGTTGTTTTACCGCCGCCCGAGGGACCTACAAGCGCAAGCTTTCTGCCCTTGGGAAGGTGCATGGAAACATTTTTAAGAACCTCCTTGCTGTTTGCATAGGAATATGTGACATCGCGGAATTCGATTTCACCTCTGACAGAAGAAAGCTCTTTTGCATCGGTTTTTTCTGCCTCGGGCTCTTCGTCCATAACCTCAACGAATCTCTTAAAGCCGCTGACACCGTTCTGGAACTGCTCCATAAAGCTTATGAGTGTGTTAACGGGGCTGATGAAAAGGTTTACGGAAACGATAAAGGTTGAGTAGTCGCCGAAGGAAATTCTTCCCGAATAAAGAAAAAGTCCGCCTGCTATGAGAATGAATACATTGAATACATCCGTAACAAAGGTTGTGGATGAATGGAAGCGTGCCATTGCGGAATATGCTCTGCCCGAGGAATTCACAAAGGAATCGTCGCCTACAGTGAATTTTTCAACCTCTCTTTCAGAGTTTGTGTATGCCTTTGTAACCCTGATTCCCGTAATACTGCTTTCAACTGCGGCATTTATTATGGCATTGCTCTTTCTTCTGTCATCAAATGCAGATTTCATAGCGCGTCGGCAATAGAAGGTCACAAGCACCAGCACGGGCACGCAAAGGAAAATAATGAGTGTAAGAATCCAGTCAATTGAAAGAAGATAGCCGAAGGAAAGCACAATCATCACGGAGCTTATAAGAAGATTTTCAGGACCGTGATGTGCAAGCTCGCACACCTCAAACAGGTCACTTGTGATTCTTGTCATAATCTTACCTGTTTCGTTGTTGTCATAAAAGCTGAAGGGAAGCTTCTGCAGATGGCGGAACAGATCCTTTCTCATGCTTGACTGCATTTTTACGCCGATTACATGACCGTAGTAGTCAACGAAATATCGGAGTCCCATGCGAAGCACATAAAGGGCAAGCACTATAACACCTGCAATGACAATGGTGGTGTACATTTTTTCGGGAATGTAGATATTGAGCATCTTATTGGTAACAATGGGATATACCATACCGATTACGGAAATGAGAAGGGAAGCACCCATGTCAAGAATAAGCATTTTTTTGTGCGGCTTGTAGTAGCTTAAAAAGCGTTTCAGCATATTTATTTTCTCTCTTTCTTCTGTTTTCCCCATTTACGCCTTCTTACGGGAAAGTGTTATCACTGTGACAACATTGTTGTCAATGGTAGCCATGCCCTCATCGAAAAAGTCCGATAAAACTGTCTGTCCGTCCTTTTTTGCCGTAATATTCCCCTTATCGGTGGCAATAAGAGCGGGAGCATGCCCCGTGCGTATTCCGTAAGAGCCTCCGCCCTTACTCTGTGAATTGTCCCTGACGGTAAGTGTGATGCTGTCACAGACAACATCTGTCGCCGCACCGCCGGGAGAAAGAATTTTTAATGTTAACATAAGCTTACCTGAAAATTATATTTTACGCCTTAAGGTCGCTGATTGTGCCGATGTTGAGGAAATACTGCTCGGGGATGTTGTCACATTCGCCGCCGAGGATGCACTCCATGCTCTCAATTGTCTTTTCAACGGGAACATAAACACCCTTTATGCCTGTGAAGGCTTCGGCAACGTGAAGGGGCTGGCTTAAGAAACGCTGAACACGTCTTGCGCGCTTGACTGTAACTCTGTCCTCGGGGGAAAGATCCTCCATACCCAAAATTGCAATAATATCCTGAAGCTCTCTGTATTTCTGAAGAACTCTCTGTGTTTCCTTTGCTGCCTTGTAGTGTCTGTCGCCTACAAAGTCGGGGAGAAGAATTCTTGAAGAGGATTCAAGGGGATCAACTGCGGGGTAGATACCGAGCTCAACAATTTTTCTTGAAAGAACGGTTGTTGCGTCAAGATGTGAGAAGGTTGTTGCGGGTGCGGGGTCGGTAAGGTCATCGGCAGGCACATAAACTGCCTGTACCGAGGTTATTGAGCCGTTACCTGTGGAAACGATTCTTTCCTGTAATTTACCCATTTCCGAAGCAAGGGTAGGCTGATAGCCTACGGCGGAGGGCATTCTGCCTAAAAGAGCGGAAACCTCGCTGCCTGCCTGTGAGAATCGGAAAATGTTATCTATGAAGAAAAGAACATCCTTGTGGGAGTTTTCTCTGAAATATTCAGCCATCGTAAGCCCTACAAGGGGCACACGAAGACGGGCACCTGCAGTTTCGTTCATCTGACCGAAAACGAGAGCGGTTTTATCTAAAACTCCCGACTGCATCATTTCGTTGTAAAGGTCGTTACCCTCACGGGATCGCTCGCCGACACCTGCAAAAACAGAAAAGCCGTCATGCTCGAAGGCAACATTACGGATAAGCTCCATGATAAGAACGGTTTTACCTACACCCGCACCGCCGAAGAGACCGATTTTGCCGCCCTTTACATAGGGGGTCATAAGGTCTATAACCTTGATGCCTGTTTCAAGTATTTCGTCGGATGCCACAATATCGGCAAAGCTGGGAGCGGGGTGGTGGATTGACCATTTTTCAGGTGTTTCTATCTTATCCTTCTGATCAATGGGGGAGCCCAGAACATTTACCATTCTGCCCAGCGTCTGCTCGCCTACGGGTACGCTTATGGGCTCGCCTGTATCAACGGCATCAAGACCTCTTGAAAGACCGTCGGTGGAATGCATTGAAATGCATCGTACCGTGCCGCCTCCCAGATGCTGTGAAACCTCAAGAACAAAGGTCTGACCGCCGTTTTCTATGGTTACTGCGTGGAATATATCGGGTATTTCACCCTCTTTGAAAAGTATGTCAACGACAGGTCCTGTGACCCTCATTACCATACCCTTTGAACCCTTGGACATAATTATTCCTCCGTGTATCATAATTTAGGAACGAATTATGATAATGATATACACCTTGCGGTGTATGATATATTGCTCCGCAATATGATAAATGATATATCTGCCATCGGCAGACATGTCGGAACCTGCGGTTGGCATTTTAATTGACAGAGCGAAGCGGAACAAGACGCGAAGGCGTCTTTCTCAATATTTGTAAAACAAATATATCATCCGGACTCCGTTCGGATTTCATCCGTCGAAGACGGATATCATCGACAACACAGTTGTCGATATCATTTCATAATTCAGCGATGCTGAATTATGAATCATAAAGTTCTTCTTCCTTCGATGGCACGCATAAGCGTCACGCTGTCAGCATACTGCAGGTCACTTCCCACGGGAAGACCGTATGCAAGCCTTGTGACATTCACACCTAAGGGCTTGAGAAGCTTTGAAATATACATAGCGGTAAGCTCACCCTCAACGGAAGAGCCCGTTGCCATAATAACCTCGTCTATATTTCCCTGACCCACGCGGGAGATAAGCTCCTTCACCGTAATGTCGTCGGGACTTACATCATCAAGGGGGGAAATAACACCGTGAAGCACATGATAAACACCCTTGTATTCATTGGTGTTTTCAATTGCCATAAGTGCCTCTACATTTTCAACAACGCAGATAAGCGACTGCTTTCTTGCAGGATTTTTACAGACGGGACACAAATCCTCATCAGTAAGATTTGCACACACGGGGCAACGGTGAATCTTATCCCGTGCCTCTTTTATGACATCTGCAAGCTCATAGGCCTCCTCCTTTGATAAAGAAAGCACATGAAAAGCAAGGCGCAAAGCAGTCTTCGCACCAATGCCCGGCATCCGCCTGAACTGTTCAATTAATTTATCAAAAGAAACTGCACTATCCATAAATCTCCAAAATAATGACAAAAATCCCCGTTTGACGAAAAATTCACAGATTTTATCCGTATGCGCCGATTTTCCGCAGAAAAGCGGATGCAGACGGGTGAAATATGGGGATTTTATCGGAAACATATCTTAATAAACCTTATGTGTGCAAGAAAACTAACCACACAAGGTCTGCTCGCTGTAAAAATACCGCACGAAAAACAGGGAGAAATTGCCGTATTTGTGTTTTTCGGCGGTGGCAAGGCGTACAATGGTACTCCGAACCGCCGAAAAACAAGCACTTAAAAAACTTTTTCCCGGGGTACTGATTTCTTCGTCAGGAAAAATTTATAAGGTGGCTGTTTTTCGTTAAAAAACCATGCGTCAAAGACGGTAATTTATGCATGTTTTTCCTTAAAATCCAAGTCCGGGAATATTAAGTCCCGAAGAGAAAGCACTCATTTCTCTTTCCATTGTATCATTAGCCTTTCTTATAGCCTCATTAAGAGAAGCGATAAGAAGGTCTTCAAGCATTTCAACATCATCGGGGTCAACAACCTCGGGCTTGATTGTAATTCCAAGCACCTCGTGTCTGCCGCTGACCTTTACTTCAACTGCACCGCCGCCTGCTGAAGCGGTGAATTCTGCTGCTTCAACCTCAGCCTGCTTTGTTGCCATATCCTCCTGCATCTTCTGGATTTTCTCCAGCATAGCATTTCTGGACATATTATTCTGATTAGGGATTCTTGCCTTCATTGTGATTTCTCCTTATTCAATTTTTATCTTATAAGATTTTCCGAGGAGCATTTCGGCAGCCTTGCCGACGAAATTGCCCATCATCTGTTCATTTACAAATATTTTAAGATTCTTTTCACCAAGCTTTATATAGATGGTGCCGCCCTCAATTCTCGCACTGGAGCCTGTAAGCTGACCGATAAGCGGGGGGAAAAGCTTCTCTGTTTCAAGCACAATCTTACCCCATGTACGGTTATCAATGCTGTCCTTGCCCGTGCTTGCGGGAAGACTCTCCTCAAAGGAAGCATCGTATTTGTTAAGATCAGGCTCCTCATAAGCGGGAGCGGGTATATTTTCAGGCTCTGCCTTTTTGTGATTACCCTCATGCTTCTTCATAAAGGCATCAAAATCAAAGCCGTCATCCTTGCTGTCATCATCGCCGCCTGCGGCAAACATCTGTGCAAAGCCCATAGAGCTCCCCTCTTCACCGAAGCCCTTGAACTCACCGAGAGTCGATTTCTTCACGGGTGCATCTGCCTCAAAAGGCAATTCCTCCCGCAGGTGAGAGGTCTCCCCTCCCGCCATTTCAAAGGGTGGCGGAATATCATCCACCTCAAAAGGAGGAGGTGCATCATCCTCGTCAAAGGGCGGAGGTATATCATCCTCTGCAAAGGGTAAATCGGGCTCAAAGGGAGGAGGAACATCGTCATTGAATTCAGAGACAGGCTCCGTAACCACATTCTGCACGGAAGGCACCTGCACTTCCGGTCTCACGGCTGTTTCTCTCACAACGGAAACTCCGTTTCGTTTGAGCAGCTCAATTTCCTTTTCAAGCTGTGCGATTCTCACGGAAAGTGCCGCCGCTGATTCGTCTGTTTCGGGGCGGGTAAGACGGATAAGAGCCATTTCAGCCTCAATTCGTCTGTTCTGCGTTCTTCTCATTGCATCTGCCGCCGCAGTCAGGATGTTGAGTGCATAAAGCACGGTTTCCTTTGTGAAAAGAGAAGCAATTTCCTTTATTTCAGCAAGCTCCTCCTCGGTGCAGACAAGAAGATTTTCGGGACTGCCCACGGTTTTTACTATAAGAAAGCCTCTGAAACGGTCAATAAGCTCCGTTACAAGTCTTTCGGTATCGCAAGAGCCCTTGTGAAGCTCATCAAGTATCATAAGACATTTTGCAGTGTCACTTGCCGCAATTGCACGGACAAGTGAATATATATGCTCTCTGCCCATAAGTCCTGCAGAGGAGGACACGGTGTCAACATCTACACTTTCCGATACACTTATGCAGCGGTCAAGAAGCGACAGAGCATCACGCATGCCGCCGTCTGCAATACGGGCAATAAGCATTGCCGCATCATGGGAAAGCTCTGCGCCCTCCTCACGGGCAACATATTTCAGTCTTTCGGCAATAAACTGCGGCTCAATTCTTCTGAAATCAAAGCGCTGACATCTCGAAAGAATTGTAGCGGGAAGCTTGTGGACTTCAGTGGTAGCAAGAATGAATTTCACATGCTCGGGAGGCTCTTCAAGAGTCTTGAGAAGCGCATTGAAGGCTTCAATTGTCAGCATGTGAACCTCGTCTATGATATAAACACGGTACTTTGCCTGTGAGGGAGTGAAATTCACCTCGTCACGTAAAATTCTTATATCCTCAATACCGCGGTTACTTGCAGCATCTATCTCAACAATATCAAGCACACTGCCCGAATCAATACCGCGGCAGATTTCGCATTCATTACAGGGGTCACCGTTTACGGGATTAAGACAGTTTACAGCCTTTGAGAAAATTTTCGCACAGGTAGTTTTACCCGTACCTCTCGAGCCTGTAAAAAGATAGGCATGGGAAAGTCTGTTTTCCTTGACCTGCGATGCAATTGTAGTTGTGACCTGGGGCTGACCGATAACATCGGAAAAAACCTTCGGCCTCCATTTTCTGTATAAAACCCTGTAAATGATAAACACCTTCTTTCGTTGAGTCAGTCGCGCGGTAGCGCGGACTGAAGTTTTCGTTGACCTTTTTCAAAAGGTCACGGTGTTAAGAGGCGGAGCCTTTTGCCGCACACCGCAGTGTGCGGAATCCCTTACGCTTCAAAAGCGCAGGAAAGATTTTAAGAAAACCCTCGCCGGGGTTTTTCTTAAGTGCGAAGCACTATAACTACAAACGCGCATCACTCTTTTTGTTTCTTCTGAAACAAAAAAATTTTGCCTCTGTCACACGGTGTGCAGGCGGACTGTGTCGCACGGGCTGACCGCTTAATGCTGCTCGGTTCCCCGCCTGACATGGTTCGCGGCGCTCCGTCGCACAGGACCAACACACCGCATGACAGAAGCAAAA
>JAZUCC010000025.1:0-24300 GCA_045638965.1 Acutalibacteraceae bacterium
GGAATAGGGAATAGGGAATAGGCAGTAGGGAATAGGGAATAGGCATTAGGCATTAGTGTAGGGGACGGCATCCTTGACGTCCCGCATAAAGCACAGAGATATTTTGTGTAGGGGACGGCATCCCTGACGTCCCGCGAGCGGGGCAATGAAAATTTATATCGCATGTATGTAGAATGGCAAATGTGCCTCCACGGGACATAACATCTGTTTTTTATTATCTACGGGCGGGATGCCGTGGGCGTCGTCCCCTACAATGGTGCTTCGCGCAGGTCCCGCATACGGAATTAATGAATAATGAATAATGAATAATGTCGGAAGACACTCCGTGTCTTGCTCCGCTTCGCTCTGAAATGATATGGGACATGTGCGAAGCACAAAAAAGGTCGGATGTCAGAGGTCGGAATTCGGAGAAATATACCTCTTCACTATTCACTATTACTTCTTACCTCAACTGTAGGGATGCCGTCCCCAGCAAATTATAATACACCGATATTTTACAGGAGAATATTATGAACGAAATTACTCGTAGCCTTAAAAACAGAAAATCCGTAAGGGTATTCCGTAATATTGAAATTGATGAAAAAATCAAGGAGGAAATTCTTCTTTGTGCTGTGAATGCCCCCACAGCGGGCAATCAGCAGCTTTACACAATTCTTGATATCCGCGACAAAGACCTTCTTACAAGGCTCTCCGTAACCTGCGATAATCAGCCCTTTATTGCGGATTCAGAATTCACTCTCATTTTCTGTGCCGATTTCAGAAAATGGTACGATGCTTTTATATATGCGGGCTGTGAGCCCCGTAAGCCCCGTGAGGGTGATCTTATGCTTGCGGTGAATGATGCGGTAATTGCCGCCCAGAATGCGGTGTGTGCCGCTGAAAGCTTCGGCATCGGCTCATGCTACATCGGGGACATTATGGAAAATTGCGAGCTTCACCGTGAAATGCTTCAGCTTCCCGAATATGTATTCCCCGTGGCTATGCTTGTTTTCGGCTATCCCGAGGAAAGTCAGATAAGACGGACAAAGCCCGAAAGAGCCGACATGAAGCACATTGTCCACCGTGACACCTACCGTGTAATGGAAAAGGACGAGCTTGAGGAGCTTTTCGGCATAAAGGCAAAGGAAAAATCCTATGAGGACTGGATGAAGGCATTCTGCAACAGAAAATATAACAGTGACTTTGCAAGAGAAATGAGCCGCAGCGTTGCAAAGTATATTGAGCAGTGGAAGGATTAAGGCAGTAGGCATTAGGGAATAGGGATTAGGGAATAGGGATTAGGGAATAGGGATTAGGGATTAGGGATTAGGGATTAGGGATTAGGCATTAGGCAATAGGCATTAGGGATTAGGCAATAGGCAATAGGCATTAGGGAATAGGGATTAGGGATTAGGGATTAGGGATTAGGCATTAGGGATTAGGCATTAGGGATTAGGCAATAGGCAATAGGCAGTAGGCAATAGGCAATAGGCAGTAGGCAATAGGCTTTCCACCGCTTCACTATTACCTTTTACTTCTTACCTCAATTGTAGGGGACGGCTTCCCAGACGTCCCGCAACAAGGAACGTGCGAAGCACAAAAAAGTTCGGAAAAGCCTTCGGCAAGGCAATAGGCAATAGGCAATAGGCAATAGGCAGTAGGCAATAGGCAGTAGGCAGTAGGCAATAGGCAGTAGGCAGTAGGCAATAGGCAGTAGGCTTTCCACCTCTTCACTATTCACTATTACTTCTTACCTCAATTGTAGGGGGCGTCGCCCACGGCGCCCCGCAGCAGGGAGCGTGCGAAGCACTCAGCAAGACACCTGAATCGCAAAATTCTCTCTTTTTCCCCATTTCTCTCCCTTATTTTCTCTTTTTTCTATAGACTTTATTTTTTTTAGTGATATAATAAATAGTATGTTTGTTAATTTATTTTGAGGTGGATATTTTGGCAAGAACAGGTTTTGATAATGACAAGTATCTGAGCATGCAATCAGAGTGCATTAAAGAGCGAATCGCACAGTTCGGCGGTAAGCTTTATCTTGAATTCGGCGGAAAGCTTTTCGACGATTTCCACGCTTCGCGCGTGTTGCCCGGCTTTCAGCCCGACAGTAAGATAAGAATGCTTTACGAGCTTCGCGAGCAGGCAGAAATGGTTATTGTTATTTCTGCTGACGCAATTGAAAAGAATAAGAGAAGGGGAGACCTCGGCATTACATACGATTCCGACTGTCTGCGCCTTATTGATGCCTTCAGGGAAATCGGAATCTTTGTGGGCAGTGTCTGCATCACCCAGTTTGCAGAGCAGCCTGCGGCAATAAGCTTCCAGAAGAGACTTGAAAGCCTTGGCATGAAGGTTTACCGTCACTATCTTATCCCCGATTATCCCGCAAATATTCCTCTTATTGTAAGTGATGACGGATTTGGCAGAAACGATTTTATTGAAACTCAGCGTTCACTTGTTGTTGTTACCGCTCCCGGTCCCGGCTCGGGCAAAATGGCAGTCTGCCTTTCACAGCTTTACCATGAGCAGAAGCGCGGCATGACTGCGGGCTATGCAAAGTTTGAAACCTTCCCCATCTGGAATCTTCCCCTTAAGCATGCGGTAAATGTTGCTTATGAGGCTGCCACCGCAGACCTTAATGACGTCAATATGATTGACCCCTTCCACCTTGAGGCTTACGGCGAAAAGGCTGTAAACTATAACCGCGACGTTGAAATCTTCCCCGTGCTTAACGCAATTCTCACTAAAATTTCAGGCGAATGTATCTATAAATCCCCCACAGATATGGGTGTAAATATGGTCGGCAACTGCATTTTTGATGATGAAGCCGTGTGCGACGCATCAAAGCAGGAGGTTATCCGCCGCTACTTTGAGGCTGCCTGCCTTGCCCGTCAGGGTATCGGTGACCCCATGGTTGTTCACAGAATTGAAATGCTTATGAATCAGCTTGGTATTTCCACTGCAGACAGAAAGGCAGTGGAAGCGGCACTGAATAAGGCTGAAGCAACAGGTGACCCCGCCGCTGCAGTTGAGCTTCCCGACGGCAGAATAATTACAGGCAAAACCTCCGCGCTGCTCGGTGCATCCTCCGCAATGCTCATTAACCTTATAAAGGCTCTTGCTGATATTCCCGATGATGTGCTGCTTTTGTCTCCCTCAATTATTGAGCCTATACAGAAGCTGAAGACCGATTCAATGGGAAGCATCAACCCCCGACTTCATGTGGATGAGGTGCTTATTGCCCTTTCAATCTGCGCCGCCACAAACCCCATTGCAAAGAAGGCTCTTGAGCAGCTTCCGAAGCTTTGCGGACTTGAGGCACATTCCTCTGTAATGCTGGCATCTGTTGATGTGCAGAGCTTCAAGAAGCTTGGTGTAAGAATGACCTGTGAGCCAAGAAGTCAAACTAAAAAATTGTACCATAAATAAAAAAATCGGGCATCGGCCAAATCGGTCGGTGCCCGAATATGTTATTTTCCTTAACCACGGCGTCCCGCATGAAGACAAAACAAAAACTGCACAAATCACCGTAGAGCATCAAAAATATATTTACCGCTTGTGGGCGACGTCCCCTACAAGAAGATACAAATAAAACGGGAGGGTGAAAACCCTCCCGAAACATTTTCCGTAGGAAAATATATCACTAATGCGCAGCATTAATATCACTGCGGAGCAATATAACTTTTTGCGAAGCAAAAAATATCACTGATAAATAATTTGCTTCAAATTATTTATCAATAACAGCTGCATCCCGTGGGATTATCGAATTTCATTCCGTGCTTTCTGCCCCAGTCGGCAACGGCTTTTTTTGCCGCCATTACTGCCATTGCACCAAGGTACAATTTGCTGCGGGGGATGTCGTTTTTTGTGTTGTAAAAAACAACGTTGTTTGTGACCTGCATAATGTCCTCTGCGGTGTGATACTTAATCATACGGCAGATTGTCTCACCGCAGTCAATGAGCGTTTCATCCTCGCTGCAGGTGAATTCAGCTTTGGTCACCTCGCCGCCCTCGAATGTGACGGTCACCTCAATAAATTCCTCGGTATCCTTCGGGGATACTCTGCCGATACCGATATTTTCCATATTACACATTGAATCTGAAGAGAACGATGTCACCGTCCTGCATCACATATTCCTTTCCTTCACTTCTTACAAGACCCTTTTCCTTTGCGGCAGCCATTGAGCCGTGCTCCATAAGGTCGTCAAAGGAAATGACCTCTGCACGGATGAAGCCTCTTTCAAAGTCGGAGTGAATCTTACCTGCAGCCTGGGGTGCCTTTGTGCCCTTTGTGATAGTCCATGCTCTTACTTCGGGCTTACCTGCGGTAAGGTATGACATAAGACCTAAAAGGTCGTAGCTCTTCTGTATAAGTCTGTCAAGACCGCCCTTGTCAACGCCGATTTCGGAAAGAAACATTTCCTTTTCCTCGCCCTCAAGCTCTGCAATCTGTGCTTCAAGCTCTGCGCAGATGGGAAGCACCTCACTGCCCTCTGCTGCGGCAATTTCCTTTACCTTGTTGAAATACTTGTTTGCGTTGATATCACCCGAGAAATCCTCTTCACTCATGTTGCATGCATAAATTACGGGCTTTGAAGAAAGAAGGGCTACGGATGCCATTAATTCTCTCTGGTCGTCGGTCATTTCAACCGCACGGGCATTTACTGCATTGTCAAGCTGCTCCTTAAGATAATTAAAGAACTGCACATCACCTGCAAGAGTCTTGTCTCCCTTCATAGCCTTTGTGTCACGGTCAATTCTTCTCTGAAGAATTTCAGTGTCGGACAAAATAAGCTCAAGGTTGATGGTTTCAATATCTCTTACGGGGTCAATTTCGCCGTCAACATGCATAATGTCGTCATTTTCAAAGCAACGGACAACATGAATGATTGCGTCAACCTCACGGATGTGTGAAAGGAACTTGTTTCCCAGACCCTCACCCTTTGATGCGCCCTTTACAAGACCTGCAATGTCAACAAACTCAATTGTTGCGGGAGTAATCTTGTCGGGGGAGTACATCTCGGCTAATTTATCAATTCTGTAATCAGGCACGGAAACCACACCCACATTGGGCTCAATTGTGCAGAATGCATAGTTTGCAGCCTGTGCACCTGCATTTGTAAGTGCGTTGAAAAGTGTACTTTTTCCTACATTGGGTAATCCTACTATACCAAGCTTCATTATTTATTATTCTCCTTTTGCTTTTCTGTAGTTTTGGTTGCATTTTTTTAACTGACTGAAGAAATGGAAGTCTGCATCGGAATCTCGGTAAATTATTTTATCCGGTGCAAGTGACGCCGCCTTCATTATTGTCAGACATTCAAATGCCGAAATATTATTTTCAATAATTTTTTCACTGACAATACCTGAAAGAAGTGCATATTCCTTTATACAATATACATTCTCGTCAACAAGCTGAAACAGACGGGGATAGTCTCTGTGAAGCTCTGCCGCAGCCTTATTTTCAGCCTCAATTTTTTTAAGGGCGGAAGCGGTAATGTAAAAGCTTTCACCGCTCATTTTAAGAAGCCCCGGAATTATGGTGCTTTCAAGCTCACGGGGCAACTCACGGCTTGTGAGTATAAAGCTTTTTGCGTCAGGCTCATTCTCGCGTGAGGCGGATGAGCTTCTGGTGCATATTCCGCTTTTATATGTAAAGGTTTCGCCGTAGGGACGGCCGTTGAACTGAAGATGCTGATACTTTGTGTTGTTGTCAGAGGTCATTTCAATGCTTATAAGCTCCCTGTCGGCAATATAAAAGGGAACACCTCTGAAAATCCGAGCCCTGTTATTTTTATCGTAGAAAACATATTCAGCCTCTGTGGTCATATCCTCTTTTTCGTATATTGATAAGGTGAATTTCAGCAGCTTATCGGTGCGGTCGGGATGATGCTCATAGGTGTAGCCGTAAAAGAGTCCGTAATATGAGCTGTGTGTAAGCCTTGATAAGGGCGCAAACGGCTTTATTGCAAGCTTTGGTGTATGCATTATCTCCTGTGCACGCTCGGGAGATATTTTATTTTTTGAATAAACATACTCAGGGGGAAATGAAAATGCACGGCAGATTATGCTTACAAAATAAGGGTCCAGTGATTTCGGCTTCGCATCTGAAAGGAGCTTTGTCAGCTTATCGGCAGGCTGCTTCAGCATATATTCTCTGGAGCTTTCCCAGAGGTAGTTTATCAGCTCAGTGCAAAGGTCCTGCTTCGAGTTATAAACAATGGCATCATTTTCCTTTCTTTCAAATGTGCCGTCTCCCGTAATCCTGTAATTTTTTGTGCTTAAAAAGGAACGGAGATTGTGCTTTACCGCCCTGTTATATTCAGCTTCCCGGAGTTCATATTCCTCTTTTCTTGATTCATCATCAATAAGGTCTGCTTCGCTTATTCGCTTGATTGCCATATATTCTCATCCTTTTGTTTTTATGCCACGAAGTGTGGTAAAAAAATGCTACACTTTGTGGCGCAAAATGCCATATGTATGCTATAGACCGTGGCAAATGGTGAGTGTATAATTAAGTCAGACAACACAAACAAATGCCGGCACGGTAATATCCTGTTAAACATTACAATTATAACACAGGCTTACCGAAAAATAAAGGGTTGTTTAAAAGAATAAAGGAGAAATTTATTATGTATTACGACTATTTATCAGATAACAGCTATTTATCTTCCTCTTCCTATGACCCCTTCTTCTGTCCCAGCGCTCACGACTTTGCAAATTATGAATGCGGCTTCGGCTACGATGCTCCCAGCTTCGGTGCATATGAATGCGGCTGCAGCTACGATGCTCCCTCCTTCGGTGAATATGAATGCGGCTGCGACTACGATATTTCCGACATGTAAATTTTATATAAAACAATAAAAGGAGGCAGTCTTATGTTAACCATACCAACCTATTCTGAAAGGAGCATAGCGGGAATTATTCAGCAGGATATTTTTTCCACTCTTTTATCAGAACGCATAATAATGCTGTTCGGTGAAATTGACCGTAATGCTGCCGAGGTTGTCATAGCACAGCTTTTGTTTCTTGAAGCAAAAAATCCTTCGGCTGAAATCAGAATCTATATAAATTCCCCCGGCGGCAGTGTAATTGACGGGCTTGCCATATACGATACCATGAAGCACATAAAATGTGATATATCCACCCTCTGCGTGGGTGAGGCAGCAAGCATGGGAGCCTTTCTTCTTGCGGCAGGCACCAAGGGCAAGCGCTATGCTCTTGAAAACAGCACAATAATGATTCATCAGGCTCTGGGCGCAATACCCTTCTCTCAGGCATCCGACATAAGCATTCAGGCAGACAGAATTGCTTCGGAGAAAAGCCGACTGAACACTCTTCTTGCCCGTATGACAGGTAAGAGTCTGCAGCAGATAGAAAGGGATACTGACAGAGATTTTTATCTCTCTGCCGGAAAAGCCGCGGAATACGGACTTATAGACGGGGTGATAAGCGATGAGTAACAGAAATCTTCTCAATGATGCTTACGACAATATGCGTGTGTTTTATCTTATGGGGCTTACGGCGGCGCTTGTAAGCTCCCATAACAGCACAGCCTCCGACGCTGACAGTGCAAGTCTTATTGAGTTTATCGGGGAGGCATTTGATATGCCCCGTGAGCTTACCTGCAGCTTTACCGATGCTATTTTAGGTGTCATGATGAATGTGGGACTTGTATCTGACTATCAGGCACTGGCATCCGATGAATTTCTGTCCGATGAGGATAAGATGAATATTGAGCTTTATGAAATAAAGGGCAGGATTCTTGAGGATACGGCAGCCGCTGAAGCCTTCAACTATCAGCTTGCCGACATAAGAACCGTGAATCAGATAAAGGCGGCAATGAAGTATGAATATTTCCATCATCCCTACAGCTCCCGCTTCAGATGCTTTCAGCTTGAAAGGCTTTCAGCCTGCGGCAATGTCATTATCACAAGGCAGGCGGCACTTTTTCATGCTCTGGGGATCGGCTGTGATAAGGATACCGACAGAGCCTTCAGGGAGCTTATGTACTGTGTTTTATGGGGCGACCGTGATTCAGCGGTGCTTTTATCGGCTCTTTGCAGAAGAACAGGCAGAAATGATCCCGGCTACAGTCAGCTTTTTTCAGATAATAAGCCCGTGAGCACGGATGCCGTAATTTCGGAGCTTGAAGATATTGCAGGTCTTATAAAAGCCTTTATTACCGATGTAAGAAGAGATCCTACGATAAACACGGGGCTTGCAGGACTTCTCATGTCTGACAGCTTCAGCTTCAACGAAAAGGCGGAGCTTATAATGAGCTTCAATGAGAAATCACACAGAAATGCCCTTGCAATGCTTTCTTCGGACAAAAATTATACAGGATTCAGGGTGATAAAAAATGAATGAGGTATTCAATGCCAAATCTCTTGCAAAAAGATGCGAGAAGGAATATATAAGAAGCTATTTCCCCAACAACGATGCGCTGTCCGTTGAGGAATATGTGAATGAATACGGTCTTTCCGTGTTCGACTACAATGACATCGGAAATCACGAAATATGGGGTATGCCCTTTGCCGTTTCAAGAAATGCCCAAGGTGTTCTTGAAACCGCCTTCCAGGATTCTGCCCACACCCTTGTTGTAGGCACAACGCAGGTGGGAAAGACCTGGGGACATGTGATAAATTCTGTTTACACGCTTTCTGCAAAGAAGAATAAGCCCAGCTTTATGATAACCGACCCCAAGGGCGAAATATCGGAGAATACGGCAGAGGTTTTAAGAAAACGGGGCTATAAAATTTTCACCCTCAATTTCAAGGATTCAAAGCACTCACACACATGGAATCCTCTGCTTGAGATATATGATGTATGGATGAAAATTGCAGATGTGAAAAATGACATTCAATTCCACGACGGATTGAAGGAGCTTTCTCTTTACAGCATGACGGGAAAGCCTTCCGAGTATGACGAGGATGAGGGCTTTTTCAGCTTTTACGGAAAGGCTTATGCCGATGAAGCGGATGCATTGAAGGCAGCCGATTCCGTAACAGGCGACATCGAAGCCGAGGTTGATGACCTTGTAAGTCAGCTTGTTTCCGCAATAGGTGCCGATGCGGTGCAGAATTCAAGGGACCGTTGCTGGCAGCTCGGAGCATTGGAGGTGCTTAAGGGTATGATTTTCCTTATGCTTGAGGATGCCCTTGACAGCAGAAGCGGCTTTACAAGAGAAAATATGAATTTCATGAATATGCAGCACTACTATGAAATCATCCGTGAGGGTGTTCTTAAGGGAATAAACGGAAATGTACCGCTGCTTAATCTTTCAAAGCTTTCCCATAAGTTCTCTACAGATGAATCCATAAGACACATGAGAAGCTTTTTTGAGAATGCCCCTGTCACTACCCGAGGCTATCTCGGAACCTTTGACAATATTATGCAGGGGTGGTTTTCGCCTAAGATATATGCACTTGCAAACAACAGTAACATAAACCTTGATGAGTGTAAAAATCAGCCCTTTGTCATATATCTTGTAACCCGTGACTATGAAAAAAGTGACTACTTCATCGCAGGACTTTTTATCGACTGGGTGTATAAGCAGATGCTTACAACGGCAGAGAATAACGGCGGCAGGCTCGACAATGAAATGTTCTTTCTGCTCGATGAATTTGCCAATATCCCCGTAATAAACGGTTTTGCAAATAAAATTGCAACAAGCCTTTCAAGGCGGATTATTTTCAGCTTGTATATTCAGACCTATGAGCAGCTTTCGTCAAGCTACGGTGCAGACGATGCAGGTACAATAAGAGCAAACTGTAATGTGGAAATTTTCCTCGGCTCACAAAGCCTTCGCACAAAAAGGGAATTTGCCGATGAATGCGGCACAAGAAGAATAAAAACACTGGACTCGGTTCTGAATCCCGAAAAAATTACCTATTTCGATACTCCTGTGCTTTCACTTAACCGTCTCGAAAATCTGAAGCAGGGCGAGGCTTACATAAAAAGGCTTAACCGCCCTGTTGCAAAAACCACCTTTGAAATGGCATTCAGAAGCCGGGAGCTCGACCACAATAAGCTTTCCTTCAGTGAGCTTGGGGTTGAATCAAAATCATATAAGGACGATGTTTATGTTTATTCCTATCTCAACAGCTCCCGCTCCATGTTTGATTATGCAAGAAGCAAGAGCTTTTCAGATGATGATTTTCCTGAGGACCTGTGGTAAACCACCGATATAAATAAGAAAGGAGACGCAGTATGAGCTGTGACCTTAAAATTTTTACGGAAAATATTGAGCCGGGAGCAATGAATCAGATATATGAAATAATAAAAACACCGCCCTTTGAGGGTGCGAGAGTCCGCATAATGCCCGATGTGCATAGCGGCAAGGGCTGTGTTGTAGGCTTTACAAGCACCGTAGGCGATAAAATTATTCCGAATATCATCGGTGTTGATATCGGCTGCGGAATGCTTACGGTGCCGCTGGGAAAGCACTGTCCCGAATTTTCCCGCCTTGATGATTTCATAAGAAAAAATATCCCTGCAGGAAATTCAGTGCATAAGAATTATACAGAGGAAGATATACTCAGAGGGCTTAAATGCTTTGATAAGCTTCATAATACCGATAAGCTGTACAGAAGTGCAGGTACCCTGGGCTCAGGTAATCATTTTATTGAAATTGATAAGGATGACGAGGGCGGCTACTATCTTGTTATTCACACAGGCTCAAGAAATGCAGGTCATCAGGTGGCATGCATTTATCAGAGTCTTGCAGTTGAAATGTGCAAAGCTGCTGCCGAGGAAAAAAAGGCAGAGGCTTATGAGAGCCTTATGAAAAGCGGTAGGCCTCATGAAATTCCCGATACACTGAAGGAGATATCCCGTGAGTTTTCTCACCTTACGAAAATTCCGCCGCAGCTTTGCTTCCTTACGGGTGCAGAAATGGAAAATTATCTCCACGATGTAAGAGTGTGTCAGGAGTTTGCCCGCCTTAACCGTCAGATGATAGCCGATAAAATCACAGGCTTTATCGGAACCGAAGCGGGGGAGCGCTTTGATACCGTTCATAATTACATCGACGACAGCTTTATTGTAAGAAAGGGTGCAATTTCTGCTCATAAGGGCGAAAGGGTGCTTATCCCCATGAATATGCGTGACGGCTGTCTTATTGCCGTAGGCAAGGGCAATGCCGACTGGAATTTTTCAGCACCCCACGGCGCGGGCAGACTCTATCGCAGGTCCTCAGTAAAGGAGCTTTTTTCCGTTGATGATTTCCGTAGGGAAATGCTGGGCATCTACACAAGCTGCGTAAGTCAGGGTACACTTGACGAATCTCCCATGGCATATAAGCCTGCCGATGAAATTATGTCACTTATTTCCCCCACGGTTGAAATTGAAAAGGTTATAAAGCCTGTGTATAACTTCAAGGCGGGCAGATAAATGAAAATGCGGACTTAAGCTCCCGCATTTTCAGAAAGGAGCGGTATATTATGAAAAAAAGAGTTAAATTATTTGTGATATCCGATGCTCACGGACACCTTACTCTGCTTAAGAATGCTCTTGAAAAGGCAGGCTTTGACAGAGAAAATAAAAATCATATTCTCATAGGGCTCGGTGACTATTTTGACCGCGGAAGAGAAAACCGTGAAATGCTGAAATTTCTTGAGGGAATTGAAAACAGGGTGCTTCTTACGGGTAATCACGAGGAGCTGCTTCTGGCTCTTTTCAGAAGCGGTAAAATGCAGCCACACAACTATATAAACGGAACTCTTTCCACAATAGAAAATTTCTTCGGAAAATATTGCATAGATCCTTCTGATGATACCGTTGATTTTTCGGGGAAAACAAGAACCCTTGAGCGCATCAGCTCGTTTATTGAAGGTACAATAAATTTCTTTGAAACCGAAAGCTATGTTTTTGTTCACGGCTGGATGCCTGACAACTGTTTTTCTTCATCACAGCTGAAGCTTTATGACGATGCGGCATGGCAGAAGGCACGGTGGCTTAGGTGGACCGAAAGGTACGACGGACGGCAGCCTTTAGCGGATAAAACCCTTGTCTGCGGTCACATGCCCGTCTTCTGGGCAAACCGCTTCGACAGCCGCAGAAAACACGGAGATACCGATATTTTTTACGGAAACGGGCTTATTGCAATTGATGCGGGAACCAATGAATCGGGTGTGGTAAATGTGCTTGTTCTTGAAGATAATTTGTGTAAATTTCTAAAATTCTGAAATAGTTTGTTCACAATTGACTGCATTTTTAGAATAAAAGTGAATATTTATCCGACAAAAGTGCATTAAGTGTCGGGATATTGTAATGCATTTATGCTTCAATGTTTGCAACATTTTGTTATAAGTGTAAACAATGTGAATTATCCCAAAAAATGCTTGAAATTTAATTTCCCGTTTGATATTATAATATCGTAAAAATATTCCTCGGAGTATTTTATAATTTAACAATGAAAGTGAGGTCAGGAATAATGGAAAAGTTTGGTGCAATCGCTGAATACCTTGGCGCATGGCTCAAGGAGCTCATCAAGACACTCATGGAAGCTATGGATTGGCTTGAAATCAACTTCGGTGGCGAAGCTGAATAAGTTTTTTACTTAAAAATTTTTATCTTAAATTAAAGAGAGGTGCAACATAATGGATTTCGCAAAGATCACTAAGATTATTGATGATATCGTTGCTTTCATCAAGTCAGCAGTAGCTAACATGACAAAGTTCATCAACGGCTTCAAGAACGACCTTGAATTCGTAAAGCCCGAATAATTAATTCGGATTATTTAATTTTTTACTATATTATAATGAAGCGAGGTGCAACGAAATGTTAGAAAACGGCTTCTTTGATTGGTTCCAGTATTGGGCAGAACAGATCATCGCACTTGTTGAATCCATGAAGGAATGGTACAACACTTTCTTCGCATAAGTTGAAGAATGACTTAAATTTTTACTTTACTAAATTTTGAAAAGAGGTGCACATAATGGATTTCAGAGCTCTCCTTAACTCAATCATCGAGTTCATCAAGGAACTTATCGCTGGTATTGAAGCTGCTATGGCTGGTGTTGTTGAAACTCCCGGTTACGAAAAGGCTGAAAACTTCCCCGCTAACTTCCCCAAGGCTGAATAATTTTAGTAAGTAATTTTTTTATAAAATTATGTATAATTAAAAAAGGGTTTCCGCAAGGAAACCCCTTTTTTTTGTCCGAAAATCCATATTGCCTGTTCCCTTGCCGATATGTTAAAATAAAATAAAAAACAAAAAGGAATATATGACAGTGAATAATTCCTCAGACCTCATATGCGATATCTGGACCCGCTTAAAATCCGAATCCCGCCCTGTTGTGCTTTACGGTACAGGTAACGGTGCGGACCGTATTATTGATATCTGCGACAGGGAAAATATAAAAATCAGCGGTATTTTTTCAAGTGCCGCCTTTGTCCGCGACCGCTTTTTCCGCGGCTACAGGGTAGAGACCTTTGAAGCCCTGCGTCAGCGTTACCCCGATATGCTTGTGCTTATGTGCTTCGGCTCTGCAAGAGAGGATGTGCTTTCCTTTGTACGGAAAATCTCTGAAATAAATGAAATTCTTGCTCCCGATGTCCCCGTCTTCGGAGATAATGTTTTCAATGCTGAATTTTTCAATGCCCATAAAAAAGAATTGCTTGCAGTGCGTGAGAAGCTTTCCGATGAAAAGAGCCTTGAAACCTTCGACAGATTGGTGCATTTCAAGCTGACAGGTGAAATTTCCGCTTTGTTTTCATGTGAATATCCGGGCGACGGTATTGCATGCATAAATTCAGATTGCACCTTCCTGGACCTGGGTGCTTATAACGGTGACACTGCCACCGCATTTTATGAAAGGCATCACCCCGGAAAAATAATCGCGGTGGAGCCCGATAAGAGAAATTTCAGAAAGCTTCGGGAAAACACCGCATATATAAATAATATATCATATTATAATGCCCTTGTGTCCGACACCGACGGCATGGTTTATCTTGACAATAATAAGGGCAGAGGAGCCCATGAAAGCACATCGGGTAAGCTTGAAGCCGAGGCGGTGACAATTGATACCCTTATAAAAAAAGAGGAGCTGCCTGAAAACAGACAGCTTGTGATAAAATTTGATGTGGAGGGTAACGAGCTTAAAGCCCTCTTCGGTGCTTCGGACACCATAAAAAAATACCGACCTGTTATGTTTATATCCTGCTACCACCGCAGTGAGGATTATTTCACCCTGCCCCTTAAGGTGCTTGAGCTCAACCCCGATTATAAAATATATATGCGCCACTACAAAGGCATCCCCGCATGGGAAACAGAGTTTATATTTACAGTATAGGTAATATAATCTGCAGGAGACAGCATCCTTGATGTCCCGTAGTGCAAAAAGGCTTGCAAAATCGCCGTAGAACAATTACATTTGTAGGGGACGACGCCCACGGCGTCCCCTGCATTTGGTTTGATCATCCGAAAAAGATTGCACAAATTTTTTATGTCGGGTATGCGGACGTCCGGGAATCCGTTCCCTGCAAAATGAAAATAAATTTAGTGCAACAAAAAAACGGAGCGGTTTTTCCGCTCCGTAATTTTATGAGAATAATTTAACCTTCCCGTCAACAAATTTCAATGAAAACTCACCGAAGGATTTTTCGTATGTGACCGCCTTGAAGGATACACCCTTTATAAATTCATTTATATCTGCCGCATTCTTTACATATAAGGTCAGTGTAAACGGGTCCTTTATATCCTTTGTGCAGTAAACAGGCTCATCTATTGTGACTGAAACATTGTCTGCATTGTCGGAAAGAGCTTCCGATGAAAGGGCAAATTCCTCAATATAAAAGCTGTAGGGTGAAAATGTACCCGCATCGGCAATAACGGAAAACTCTATTTTATCCCATCCCGCGGCTTCGGCAGAAGGGATATTTTCATCCCCCTGAAAATCAGCCTCAATTGCTACGGAATCAAACACAAAAACGGGAGGCTGAAATGCCTGATATATATAAATTACGGGAAGAGAAAAAACAAGCAGAAAAATTATTACATATACAACGGCGCTCATTGATTTCAGCGTTGAAATAATTGCTTTTTCCAAATCGTAAACTCACTTTCATTAATTTCTTGCGGAAATAATTCTATCATAAATGCCACTTAAGGTCAAGTTTACAAAAAAACATTGAAATGTAAAATATTTTAACATATAATAATTACATATTATCTTAATGGAGACCCCGATGAAAAAAATTCTTTCAGCCCTTCTTTCAATTTTAATAATAAGCCTTTCGCTGGCTTCATGTAATACCCGGCAGGAGCAGGTATATCCCATCACGGTAAACGGCACTCCCATCGACAGTGAAATTTTCAGCTATTTCCTTGACAGCACATGGAATACTGCCGAGGCACTGGGCACACGTGAGGGAAGAATCACACAGGCAACATACATGTGCATCCGCTATGTGGCAGTCAATTCCACCTTTACCGCCTACGGACTTTCCCTTACCGATGACGAAAAGGTGAATATATCCGACACGGCAAATGTGCTTTGGAATATGTTCGGAAAATATTACGAGGGAATAGGTGTTTCAAAGCAGACCTTCCTCAAAATAAAGACCTACGAGGCATATATTGAAAAGCTGCGTACAGCCTTCTATGACAAGGGCGGCACAGACGAAATCTCCGATGCGGTGCTTCGCGGAATTCTGCAGGAAAATTTTGTAGCCTTCCGCTATGTGCGTACACCTCTTATAAATATTGATGTTTACGGCAATGAAAGTGAGCTTTCCTCCGAGGATATAAATCTTCTCAATTCCGCATATAACACCGCCGCAGGGCAGGTGACAACCTCATACGGTATAGACAATGCCTATAATACAATAGTAAAGAGCTTCCCGCTTTCGGAAAGAAGCTTTGAAACACAGGTAATTGACAGAAACGACAACGAATTTCCCGCCGTTTTCTATGATACCATAAAGGCACAGACGGAAAATACGGTTAAAATTTTCCAGTACGGTGATTCGGTTTACCTTGTGTATAAGGTGAATATTCTTGCAGAGGCGATAATTTTCTCCGACCTTCGTGATGAGTGTCTCCGTATTGTAAGTGAGGAGCCGCTTCAGTCAAAAATCAATATAATGTGCAATGCATATCAGTCCGTGCGCGACACCGCGGCGGTAAAGGATATTTATGAAAGGGTGGCAAATAACCGATGAGCATAAATGTGAATAACCCCGTAACCGAGGCAATTCTGGGCAGAAGAACCATCCGCGGATATAAGGAAAACCCGCTTTCAAGGGAGGTTATTGAAAAGCTGCTTCAGTGTGCCATGTGGGCACCCAGCGGAAGAAACTCACAGCCCTGCCACGTAAGAGTAATTGCGGATAAAAGAGCGCTTGAGGCTCTTGACCGCGATTTCTGGGAAAAGGTAGGAAGAGGCACTCCCGCCTATACGAAATGTGATGTAAATCCCGTTTATCAGGGCGCACCCGCATTTTTCCTGATATATTGTCCCACCGAGGATGCCATGAACTGCGGAATTGCCGTTGAGAATATCGCAATTGCCGCCGAGGGAATGGGACTTGGCTCATGTATAATAGCAAGTGTAGGCTCTCTTCTTAAGGCTGAAGAGGGCAATAAATGGAAAAGGATTCTTGATATCCCCGAGGATTTTGTTTTCAATATAGCAATAGCAGTTGGCGAAAAGGAAGAAAATCCCGTTCCCAAGGAAAGAAAGCCTGAAAATTTCAGATTGATAGAGGAGTATGATTATGAAGCCCTTTAAGTTCTGGCTTATTACAGACACGCACTATTTCGCACCGTCACTCGGCTGCAGGGGAGAAAAGTATGAGGAATTCATGCAGTTTGAGCAGAAGTGCTTTGCTGAAACCTCTGAAATTAATAAGGCGGCAGTTGATTTTCTTTGCAATTCCGATGAGGCAGATACAGTCCTTGTGGCAGGAGACCTGAGCTTCAACGGTGAGAAGCGCAGTCACCATGAATTCATTGAGCTTCTTAAAAAGCTTAAGGCGGCAGGTAAGCGCGTCTGTGTAATCACTGCAGGTCACGACTGTAACGAGCATCCCTTTGCCTTTGACGAAACAGGAAGACTTGCACCCGAAGGCACAAAAAGATCCGAGCTTTTCGACCTTTACTATGAATTCGGCTTTTCTGAGGCAATTTCCGTTGACAGGGAGGGGCTTTCCTATATCGCACAGCTTGCCGACGGTGTAAGACTTTTCGCACTCAATAATGACGGTGACGAAAATAACCGCCATACCTACACTCCCGCACAGATAAAGTGGATAGAGGAGGAAATGCGAAAGGGCAGAGAAGCGGGCGATATGATGTTTGTAATGAATCACTATCCGCTTATCCCCGCATGTCCTGTTTTTGCCATGGTCGGCGATGCGGTTATGCCCCGCTGGGACGAGGCTACCACCATGTTTGCCGACGGCGGTGTGCATCTCGGCTTTACGGGACACATGCACAACCAGAGCATAAAGTGCAAGACTACTGAAAAGGGAAATAAATTCTGGGATGTCTGCACAAGCTCTCTCATAGGCTGTCCCGCCGTTATGCGACTTGTGGAGATAAAGGACGAAAAAACGGTTGATGTAAAATCAGTACCCGTCCCCGATTTCAACTGGGACAAGGGCGGACTTACAAATGACGAATATTTCAGACGACAGTTTGATATGATGATAAATACATATCTTGACTGCATGAAGAATGACCCCGCAAGGCTTATAGGTAAATTCGGTGCGAAGTCAAATGATACGCTGAATAAAATTTTACCGAAGGTCGGCAGATGGATTGACAATGCCTCTGTCGGTAAGGTCTGCCGCATGCTTCTTGTAAAATGTGACAAAACAGTCAGCAGCCGTCCTCTTAAGGGCTTCATGCTTGAAATTGTAAGAAATATTTTTGTGGGAAATGCTCCCTGGACCGAGGGCACACCCGAATATAAGGCAATTATGGGTATCCTTTCCCGTTTTGCACCCGTGCTCTTTATCGTAAAGAAAAAGGTAAAGCTCGGCGGCAAGCCCCTCGATGTTAAAGCTCTTGTAAAAGACTGCATCGGAAATTACGGTGTTGATGAATACAATGCTACGCTGGAGCTGAAATGAGCATCAGGCAATAGGCATCAGGTCGGAGATGTCGCACGGGAGTGCGGATAAAAAGTTTTGATTAAGCTTTTTCAAAAGCTTACGGTGTCAAGAGGCACAGCCTTGCCGCACACCGCAGTGTGCGGAATCTCTTACGATTCAATAGCGCAGGAAAGATGCAGGAATGGCCCCTCAGAAGCATAGTCGTCTTGCTCGCTTGGTGCGCGTCGCAATACTCCTTGCTTCTTCACCAACTCCGTGTGCCTTCATCTTCCGCAGGAAGCGGCACACGAATTTGTCCCGCCGGGGGGGGTTCTAAAGTGCGAAGCACAAAAAAAGAAGAAATTGACCATAAGCGCCTGTTTGCGTAGAATATAAGAAAACAAAGAAAGGGTATCATCCTGACGGGTTGAGCCCTTTTTGAATTTTAAACAGAAAATCAAAAAAAGGTACATGTCTGCCTCACGGAATAATACTGTGAATTTCGAATTCTGACCTTCTGATTTATCCCTTTGTCACCCTTTTGTAACCATTCGTTGGCAATTTATATAAATTAATTTAATGGTGCTAATCAATTTGGTTAATTTTTCATAATCTTAGTAACAATTATTACAAAACCCTTGCTTTTTTTTACATTGGGTGGTATATTACTGCTTGCGTTGAGAAACAATGCACAAAAAAAGTATATTAATTTTGGAGGAATTAACTATGAAAAAGTTATTCGCTGTTCTCTTAACTCTCGCTCTCGTTGCTTGCGTATTCGCTGCTTGCGGCAACACAACAACAGAAGAAACAACTGCTGCTACAGAAGAAACAACTGTTGCTGTTGAAGAAACAACTGTTGAAGGCGAAACAGCTGAAGAAACAACTGTTGAAGGCGAAACTGTTGCTGACGAAACAACAGAAGCTGCTGCTGAAGAAACAACTGAGGCTGCTGCTGAAGAAACAACTGAAGCTGTTGAAGAAACAACTGAAGCTGTTGAAGAAACAACTGCTGCTTAAGTTAAGACTTAACAAACAGACGCACGGACTTAAGGTCCGTGCTTTTGTTTTTTTACTGCTATATATAATGTATAATTATTATATAAATACGGAATGCAGAATTCCTAAAAAATTCCCCTGATGCAGAAATGTGCCCATTGTTTGTAGGGGACGGCATCCCTGACGTCCCGCAATAAACACAGGCAATATATTTTGTAAACTGAAATTACAAATGTTTTTTATCGGTAAGGGAGCCCCTCTCTCCTGCAAGCGAATTCTCCGGATTCCGAATTCATAATTCCGAATTGGCGCAGCCCTATATTACACCAATTAATGAATGGTATAAAAAACCTGCAATTATGCATAAAATGTGAATGAATACAGTATATTGTGAATAAATATTACATATATGTGGGTCAAAGTGCATAATTGATGTATAAATATTCGTAAAAACAAGGTAAAAATACACAAAGTTCAGATATTTATACAAAAACACTTGCATTTTTATGAATATGGTGGTATATTCTTACCACGCAATATCGTTACACAGAATTGGAGGAAAATATTATGAAAAAGATTATTGCAGTACTTTTAACACTCGTTCTCGTTGTAGGTGCATTTGCAGCCTGCGGCGGAACAACAGAAGAAACCACAGCAGCAAACGGTGAAGAAACCACAGCTGCAACAACAGAGATTCTCAAGGTTATCGACATCGCTCTTACAAGTGAAGAATACGGCTTCGCAGTAAAGAAGGGCAACGCAGAGCTCCTCGGTCAGCTCAACGCTTTCCTTGCTAAGGTTAAGGGTGACGGTACTTACGAAGCTATCATGAACAAGTATTTCGGCGACGGCACTCCCGAAGGCGTTGTTATTGCTGATACAGCAGCAGGCGCAAAGGAAAATCAGATCGTTATTGCTACAAACGCAGCATTCCCTCCCTTCGAGTATGTTGAAGGCGACAAGTACTACGGTGTAGAAATCGAGCTTATGGCTCTCTTTGCACAGGAAATCGGTAAGAATCTTGCTATCAACGATATGGAATTTGACTCCGTATGTACAGCAGTTGCAGAAGGCACCTGCGATATCGGTGCATCAGGTCTTACAATCACCGAGACAAGAAAGGAAATCCTTGATTTCACAGATGCTTACTACAATGCTTCCCAGAAGATTATTGCTGCTGCAGCTGACACAGCATTTGATGCTTGCACAACAGTTGAAGAATGTGAAGCAGTTCTCAAGGCTCTTCCCGAAGGCACAAAGATCGGCTACCAGACAGGCACAACAGGTGCTTACTACATCGACGGCGATGCAGACTGGGGCTTTGAAGGCTTCGCAAACCTTGAAGGTACAGGCTACACATCAGGTGCATTCGCAGTTCAGGATATCCTCAACGGTAACATCGCTTACGTTGTTATTGACGAAGCTCCCGCAAACAGCCTTGTTGCAGGCGTAAACGGCTGATAAAAAAAGATTACGGATACCTACCCCGCCGAAAGACGGGGTTTGGTTTTTTAGAAAGGTCTCATTATGCTTAATAATTTTTCAGTAAAATGGGATAAATTCCTTGTGAATTTCATCGATAAGGGCGGCTATAAGCAGGTTATAGACGGTCTCGGCAACACGGTGGAGGTTGCTATTCTCGGTCTTATTATCGGTATGCTTATAGGTACGATAATTGCCGTTATCAATGTTATGCCCAAATATCCCGTTCTGCCCTACAAGGTGCAGAATATGTATGACAGATTTCTCGATAAATTCCCCAAAAAGCCTGCTTTAAGAGTGGTAACACTTTATTATGTGTT
The DNA here is from genome assembly GCA_045638965.1 of Acutalibacteraceae bacterium. Classification (GTDB taxonomy): domain Bacteria; phylum Bacillota; class Clostridia; order Oscillospirales; family Acutalibacteraceae; genus RUG806. Next base: position 20,826 of record JAZUCC010000025.1, read on the forward strand.
CTATGCAGTAATGTGGGTGCTTCAGAGAATTCCCCTTATTCTCGATAAAATCTGTACTCTTTACGTAGCTCTCTTCAGAGGCACTCCCGTTATGGTACAGCTTCTTCTCGGCTACTTCGTGCTTTTCCCCTCGCTGGGTATCAAGGTAACTGCCCTCAATGCAAGTATTATCATCTTCGGTCTTAATTCAGGTGCTTATGTATCTGAAATCATGCGCGGCGGTATCAACTCCGTTGACCCCGGTCAGCTTGAGGCGGCACGTGCAGTGGGCTTTTCCTACTCTGCAAGTATGCTGAAAATCGTTGTTCCCCAGGCTATAAAGAACATTCTGCCCACTCTCGGCAACGAATTTATTGCCCTTATCAAGGAAACCTCGATTATCGGCTATGCAGGTGCGCTTGACCTTGTTTATGCCTTCAAGCAGATTGGTACAAGCTCCTACGAATACACCGTGCCCTATATCGTTCTGTCGGTTATTTACATAGTTCTCGTTGTATTCATTACGATTCTGCTCAAAATTATGGAAAGGTGGTTGGCTAAGAGTGATAGACGTCGTTAATCTTCATAAAAGCTTCGGAAAAAACGAAGTATTAAAGGGCATTACCACCACCATAGAAGAGGGTGAAAAGGTCGTTATTATCGGTGCCTCGGGCAGCGGTAAAAGTACCTTCTTAAGATGCCTCAACTGTATGGAGGATCCCACAGGCGGCTCAATTTTCTTTGAGGGTGAGGATATTGCAAATATCCACGTTGATATCAACCGCCACCGTGAAAAAATCGGCATGGTTTTCCAGCAGTTCAATCTCTTCAACAATAAAAATGTTCTCGAAAATGTAATGCTCGCTCCATATAGCCTCGGTAAGAAAAAGCTCAAGGCTCTTAAGAAGGACCCTGCATATACAGGTCCGAAAACTGCCAAGGAGCTTAAGGAGCAGTGCCGTGAAAATGCACTGAAGCTTCTTCGCCGTGTCGGTCTTGAGGAAAAGGCTGAAGCTTATCCCTCAACCCTTTCAGGCGGTCAGAAGCAGCGTGTTGCAATTGCACGTGCCCTTGCAATGAATCCCAGGGTAATTCTTTTCGACGAGCCTACCTCCGCACTTGACCCCGAAATGGTAGGTGAGGTTCTTCAGCTTATGAAGGAGCTTGCCGAGGAAGGTATGACTATGGTAATTGTTACTCACGAAATGGGCTTTGCAAGAGAAGTCGGAACAAGAGTTATTTTCATAGATCAGGGCAAGATTGCAGAAGAGGGAACACCCGAGGAATTCTTCGGAAATCCCAAGTGTCCTGCTCTTAAGGATTTCCTTTCAAAGGTGCTTTAATTCCAATGCGGAAAATCAATTGCGATTTTCCGCATTTTGTAAAATATTTATAAACTGAATTGTGACATAAATGTGTTATTTGTGTAAAAATTGCAAATAAATTTATCTAAACATTTAAAATGTCTTGTATTGTAATTTGTCTTATGTTATTATAATCGTAACTAAATAGATAATTTTGAAAGTGAGGTGCCACTAATGTACGGTCCTATCTTTGGTTTCACAGAAAATGATGCTCTCAAGGTTTTTGATGCAATCCTTACTGCTATAAAGAATTTCTTTGCATGGCTCGGAATTCTCGTTATGCCTGAAGACGGTGCGGCAGACGCTGAATAATTTTTTTTCTGCATATTTCAATTTTTTATAAACGAGGTGTAACATAATGTTTATCGATTTCTCAACATCAAAGGATACATGGAATGCTCTTTTCAAGAAGCTTCTTGATGCTTTTGCAGCTTTCCTTGCAAGATTCAACATCAAGCTTTTTGCTGATGAAGAAACTACAACTGAAGCAGCTGAATAATTTCTGCAGCTTTTGTTTTAATTTCAGAAAGGAGCATATACAATGGAAGATTTCATCAATGCTTTTATTGGTTTCTTTGTTGACTTTTTCTCCGCTCTTGCAGAGTTCCTCGGCGGCGACACAACAGTCGGCGGTATAGGTACATTACTCGGCGGTATTCTCGATCTTACAAAATAAGTCAATATCGCACTTATCTTACTTCAAGAGGTGAAAGAATAATGTCAAGCTTTGATTTTACTGCTCTTCTCAAGTTCCTCGGTGCTCTTTTCGATGCATTCGCCAACCTTTTCGCAAGACTTGGTTTCGAGGTTGACTTCGGCACTGCTGAAGAAGAGTAATTGATTCTATTTTTTAATTCAAGGGGTGAACGGAATGTCAGGCTTTGATTTCAGCTTTATGGGCGAATTAATTAAGTCCTTTATCGAGACTATTATGGGTGTTTTCAGAAAACTCGGTCTCGCTTGATGGTGTCACTCTGAAAAAGAACATACGCATAGTTTTATGCTGAGAAAAACCGACAGTTCAATACTGTCGGTTTTCTTTTTATGCATTTTTTCCCGTGTAGGGTGACTGCCTGAAGCCGTTTACTCTTGCAACCGTTTCCCGCCATTCCCGTTCTGCTTTTTCCTGTGCCTCTTCAATAGCACGGTATTTTGAGAACAGATTCATTGCCATAGGACATCTGCCGCCGTCAATTTTTGTGCAATTGTCCGCTATGTACTGAAGTGTGGCATTTCTGTCAACAAATTTCGTGGTCATACAGGTGTTGTCAACGAAGCCCTCACAGCACAGCAGGTTTTTTTCAAGCTGCTGAAAAAAAGGACATTTAATGAATGAATCAATATTTGCTCGCATGTTATGCCTCCCTGAAACTTATATTTCAGAGTCCCTTTCATTGTACCTCGCTTGTGATATATTCTTATCTGTATAAGAAATCCGGCTTATGCAGATTTCTTTCTGCTTCAGTGGAAAAAGCTTCGACAAATTTCTGTTTTTTGCGAAAAAATATTTGACAAGTACAGAAAAATGTATTATACTTATATTAAACGAGGAATATTGTACAGAACTCTGTAATATGATTATATAATAGTACAGAATTCTGTATTTGTCAAGCGGTATTTTAATTTTTTGCCGCGTGAGGGGAAAGATAGGGCTATGGAAACTTACGACATAATAAAACAGCTTTGCGACGAAAACGGGATAAGGCTTTCTGTTCTTGCTTCAGGTATCGGTGTGAGAAGCTCCGTGTTTACCGAGCTTAAAATGGGCAGAACAAAAAAGCTTTCCGTTACCACACTTGAAAAAATTGCAGCCTATTTCAGTGTGCCCTTAAGCCTTCTTACAGGGGAAGAGGACTCCGTCGATGAAAATCGCAATGAGCTTTTCAGAAAAAGAAAGCTTCTTTTTGATATGTCTGCAAAGGCAACTGAAGAGGACCTTGATAAAATTCTCAGAATCGTTGACGCACTTATCAGTGAATAAATCATAATTCATCAACGCAAGCGGCGCAAAAGCCAACCTGTTTGACGCACAAAAAATAAAAAAATGGTAACAGCCACAACTGAATTTTTATAAGAAATTGAAAATTGATACCCTGTAAAGGTATAACAGTGCTTTGTTTTCACCGCTTCGC
>JAZUCC010000026.1:0-67399 GCA_045638965.1 Acutalibacteraceae bacterium
ATATTCAATTGTCGGCATGGGATGTCAAGAATGCCATCCCCCCCTACAGTTGAAGTAAGAGGTAAGAGGTAATAGTGAATAAGTAAAGCTACTGCCTGATGCCTGATGCCTACTACCTACTCCCTATTCCCTATTCCCTATTCCCTATTCCCTATTCCCTATTGCCTTAATAATGTGCTTTTCCGCATTCACAAACGGGATTCATGCCGAAAATCTTCCAGAAGAACTTAACGATCTTCCAGATAAAGCCCATGAAGCCGTCCTTGTGGCACATGCAGGAGCAATTCTCGGAGGGATCAACAGTCAGGTCCTCACCGCAGTAATCGCAGAATGAATCACCGTCAGCATCCGCATGGGGAACAGCATCAGTGAAATTATCCATATATACACTGCCGCATACGCAAGTATAGGTGGTGAAGCCCTGCTCAATACAGGTGGGAGCGGTCACAACCGCAGAATATGAATGAGCGGGAGTCTTTGCAATCGCTTCTGTGTATGTGTCTCCGCATACATCACATGTAAAGGTCCTTATACCCTCTTCGGTATGTGTTGCGGGAGCTGTAATTACTCCGGTATAGCTGTGATCAACCGTACCGGTATAATCAGCAACATAGCTGTCGCCGCAAGCGCAGGTGTATGTTGTGTACCCCTGTTCAACACATGTGGGAGGAGTCACAACAGCGCTGTAGCTATGGTCTGTTGCGTCCGTATAATCTGCAATATAGATGTCACCGCATGCACAGGTGTAGGTTGTGTAGCCCTGTGCAGTACATGTGGGAGGAGTTACAACCGCAGAATATGAATGCTTGCATGTAAAATGAATTGTAGCATTTATAAGCGGATTATTTGATGTACCGATAGCAATCTCATTCCACTGTGTTTCACTGCCGCCGTAATAAACATCAGTAAGCTTTTTGCTGGAATCAAATGCATATCTGTCGATAACTGTTACAGAAACAGGAATGTGTACGGTCTTGAGATTTGAGCAGGCACCGAAGGAAAACATACCGAGATATGTAACACCCTCGGGAATTTCAACATTTGTAAGACCGTGGCAAAGCTCAAATGCACCCTCACCGATGGTTGTCATCACATCGGACATGGTTATATTTTTAAGTGCCACGGAACCAGAAAATGCATAGTCACCTACAGAAGTCACTGTAGCGGGAATTGTATATTCCTCTTCTGTCTTGCCGCAAGGATAGCATACCAGAACTGTTTTGTCCTTATTAAAGAGAACGCCGTCTGCGTCACTGCAGTAAGCCGTATTATCCTCATCAACTGTTATGCTTGTAAGGCTTTCAGCGCAATAGAATGCTCCTGCGCCGATATATGAAACCGATGCGGGGATTGTAATGCCTTCAAGAGCTGTGCAATAAGCGAAAGCATTCTCACCTATAGCTGTTACTGACCCGGGAAGCTCTATATCAGCAAGAGCTTCACAATACCGGAATGCACATTCACCGATGTCGGTTACACCGTCAGGAATCACAACGCTTGTAAGAGCTGAACAGTTGCTGAATGCGTTGAAGCCGATTGAACTTACCGAAGCGGGAATTGATACACTTGTAATACCCGTGCAATAGCTGAATGCATTCTCACCTATGCTTGTGGCACCGTCAGAAATCACAACGGATTTTATTTCTGAATTTTCACCCCAGGGGCCGCTCCAATCAAAGTCATACATATCCCCTGTGCCTGAAACGGTAAGTGTACCTTCAGCATCAAGTGTCCATGTAAGATCATCACCGCACACGCCTGAATCCACGATATCTGCTTCAGGGACAAAATGTATTGTTGCATTTGTTAAGCTTTCGTTGTTCTCACCGACTGCAATTTCATTCCACTGTGCTTCACTACCGCCGTAATAAACATCCGTAAGACTTGTGCAATAATAGAATGCATATTTACCGATACTTGTAACACTTTCCGGAATTGTGATGCTTGTAAGAGATTCGCAAAGAGTAAATGTCCCTACGCCGATACTTGTAACACTTTCGGGAATTGTAACGCTTTTAAGAGCTGTGCAAGCATAGAATATACCTTCAGCAAGGCTTGTAACACTTTCGGAAATTGTTACGCTTGTAAGAGATTCACAACAAGAGAATGCATACATATCAATACTTGTAACGCTTTCCGGAATTGTGATGCTTGTTAAAGATGTGCAACGATCGAATGCATATATATCAATACTTGTAACACTTTCCGGAATTGCGATACTTTCAAGAGATTCGCAACAAGTGAATACGCCTTCAGCAAGGCTTGTAACACCTTCCGGAATTGTGATGCTTGTAAGGGATTCACAATAAAGGAATGCATATTCACCGATGCTTGTAACACCTTCCGGAATTGTGATGCTTGTAAGAGATTCGCAAGTAACAAATGCATTGTCGCCTACAGCAGTCACGGTAGCGGGAATTGTATATTCCTCTTCTGTCTTGCCGCAAGGATAGCATACAAGAACTGTTTTGTCCTTATTGAAAAGCACTCCGTCTGCATCACTGCTGTAAGCTGTGTTATCCTCGTCAACATTTATGCTTATGAGGGATTTGCACATGGCAAATGCATTGACACCGATACTTGTAACACCTTCCGGAATTGTGATGCTTGTAAGGGATTCACAATAAAGAAATGCCCGTTCATCAATACTTGTAACACTTTCCGGAATTGTAATAGCTGTTAGAGCCTTACACTGATAGAATGCTTCATAACCGATTCTTTCAATTCCATTCTCAATCACTACAGTCTTTATATCTTGTCTGTAGGCATAATAACCCATGTAGTTATATATATTGTCATCAAATTCACCCGTACCGGAAACGGTAAGAGTACCTTCAGCGTCAAGTGTCCATGTTGCATTTTCACCGCACACGCCTGAATCCACAATTTCAACCTCGGGATAAAGCTTCTTCTGCTGATATAAGGTCTTTGTATCAGCCGCAAAATTGGGAGTTTTGTTAAGGTCGCAGATAAGATAATTGTCCTCATACCTGAAGCCGTAGATTCTGTGATACTCGGTTTCACCCTCGGGGCGCCAGATTTCCTCGGTGTCCCCTGTTTCAGCATCAAGTGCGAAAACTGCCTTACTGCTTGTGTAAAGAAGTCTTTCACCGTCGGTGTCAAGCCTTGCAAAGCAGCCGGGATAGTAGGATGTGGCACTTGTCATCCATGTGTCGGAAACATTCTTTACATCAGAGTTATCGGAATATCTTCTGATATATGCATCTTCAGAGTCAATATAATAAATTTCATCATCAAGAAGCTGAAAGGCTGCCTGTGAATTCTGCCAGAAATAATCGTCATAGGTGGTTGAAACGGGAGTTGTTATGTAGTCCGTAGCCTCATGTCCCGTTGCATATATGCCCTCACTTGAACGAAGGAAATTATCATGCTCAACTCTGCCCGTGATGTCCCATGTGGGGTCATCCCATGTTATGTCAACATGATATTCCTCACCGTCAATCTCAACAATATTCCATGCATGGTTAAGTGCATCGGATTCACAGATGTAGCTGTCAATGCCGACCTGACGGAGAAGATATAAATATGTCTCGGCATAGCCCTGACAAACGGCAGTCTGATTCACAAGTGTGCCGTACATATTGTAGCTTTCCTGAGGAATTTCACCGTTCAGGTAATTTTCATAGTCATATTCGCAAAGCTCTGCAATTCTGTCATGAAGAAGAAGAGCCTTTTCAACTTCAGCGAGGCTGTCATTGCCCTTAATGCCCTCAAGAAGCTTATCGGCACTCTTTTCACAGGCATCAATCTTTTCGGCATATTCCTCGGGGGTACAGCTGTATGTAGGAATAAGGGTGTAAATGTAGCCGTTTACAGGATAATACTGCAGGCTTGCAACATGGAAAAGCTCGGGGCAGTTATCATAAATAAGGCTCGCAAGCTCATTTATATTCCCTGTGGGAATCTTGTAGTCATCCACAAAAACCGATCCGGGACAGGTGCTGAACTGCTCCACCAGATATTCATCAAGGGGCAAAAGCTGCGCAGCTGCAACAACCTCATCGGGGGATGCAGTATAATATGTATCCTCAATTGTGTAAAGCCTTTCAGTAGCCGCAAAGGCACTTACTCCCGATGACATTACCGTGAACATCATCAGCACTACAAGAATAATTGAAACCGCCTTCTTAAAGGACTTGCTCCGTTTCATTTCCATATACCTCCATATATGCTGAAATAAAGGCTCCCGCCTTATGATTTCAGTTTATCACTATCCCCGAAGAAAAGCAACAGATAATGTAATAAACGGTTAATACTCAGGATAAACGGCAAAGCCTTCGGCAAGGCAGTAGGCAATAGGCAATAGGGATTAGGGATTAGGAAATTCGGCGGTCGGAGGTCGGAGCCTCACACCTCTTCACTCTTCACTCTTACCTCTTCCCTCAACTGTAGGGGACGGCTTCCCAGACGTCCCGCATTAAGGGAGCATGCGAAGCACCAATTGTAGGGGACGGCTTCCCAGACGTCCCGCATTAAGGGAGCATGCGAAGCACCATTGTAGGGGACGGCTTCCCAGACGTCCCGCATAAAGGAACCTGCGAAGCACCATTGTAGGGGACGACGCCCACGGCGTCCCGCATAAAGGAACGTGCGAAGCACTTATAAAACCAACCGCATGTCCCTCAATTCCGAATTCATAATTCCCCTTCCCTTTCCACACATTTTTGCAATTTTTGAAAAAAAGTATTGACAATTGCGATTTTCCGTGTATAATTAACGATGTTGTGGCCCAGTAGCTCAGTTGGTTAGAGCGCTAGCCTGTCACGCTAGAGGTCGACGGTTCGAGCCCGTTCTGGGTCGCCACTAATTGAAGTAAGAAGTAAGAGTGAAAAGTGAATAAATCGCTCTTGCTTTTTTCTTTATCATAAGTTTGCTGATATAGCTCAGTAGGTAGAGTGCATCCTTGGTAAGGATGAGGTCACCGGTTCAAATCCGGTTATCAGCTCCAAAATCCCGAATGCGAAAGCATTCGGGATTTTACTTTTTCACTCTTCACTTTTCACTTTTCACTCTTCACTTTTCACTCTTCACTTTTCACTCTTCACTTTTCACTCTTGCTTACTTTGGTCGGGATTTTGGAGCACGTGAAAAAGTAATAAGGAATAGCGAATAAGTGTGGGAGAGACACCCGCAGCCGAATATAAAATTATGCCCGCTTCCCGGAATCGCACTTTTTTACGAAGGGACGCGGTCAGTTTTTTATTGAAAATTTTATTTCTCGGACAGTCGAAAAAATGAACAATGTGTTGATTTTAAGCAGAAACGATGATATGCTTATTCAGTAAGCAAAATTTTATTTCATAAGCATAGGAGGAAAAGGAAAATGAGCAAAAAAATGATTAAAAATCTGATGCTTGTTATTGTAATGGCTGTTTTATGTGCGGCTATGGCTGTGACTGCAAATGCAGAAAGTGCAATTGTTGATACAGGTGAATGTGGTGCGCCGAGGAACAATGTTACATGGACTCTTTATGATGACGGAAAGCTTATAATCAGCGGTGAAGGAAAGATGGAAGATTATGGCAGCTGTGATGATAGCGGCAGCTGGTCATATCAAATCACTCTGCCCTGGGAAAAAACTGAAGTCGAATTAACATCAGTAGAAATCCGGGAAGGTGTAACCAAAATAGGTAATGCTGCATTTATCGGATCTCAGAAATTAGAAACAGTATCTATTTCGGGCAGTGTTGAAGAAATAGGGGAAATTTCATTTGCTGAATGCACAAGCTTAAAATCTGTTTCTATTCCTGACGGTGTAAAGAAAATCGGGCAATCTGCGTTCAATGCTTGTCGTTTATTGACTGAAATTCGCTTACCTGATACCGTATCTTATATAGGAGCATACGCTTTTGGTTATTGCGATAGCTTAGAAAATGTTGTTATAGGTAGCGGTGTAGAAACAATTGGTAGCGGAGCATTTAAAAACTATACCTCAAACGATATAAATTTCGAGTATACAGGCTCAGATGATGAGTGGTCAGATATATTGTTTTATGACGGCAATGAAGATTTAATAAAAGATATTTCAGGTGAAGATGTAGTAACTGAGATTGTTGACGGCATAACATACAGGATTACAGGAAATAAAGCGATTTTAGTCAGCTGCGATTCAGATAACAGCGGCGAGGTGATCATTCCCGATAAAATTTCAGGCTTTCCGGTTGTTGTAATTGAAGGCAGAGCTTTTGCTGACTCTGAAATAACAGCCGTTTCAATGCCGGATTCTGTTCTGGAAATTGGTTCATACGCATTTGGCTTCTGTGAAAATTTGTCTCAGGTCAGCTTAAGCAGCAAAATAAGAAGATTAGGAGAGAGTTCCTTCTATGGATGCACAAATCTCAAAGGAATAACATTGCCTGAAGGTATAGAAATTATTGAAGAACAAACCTTCAGCGATTGTGAAAATTTACAGGCAATACAATTTCCCGATAGTGTAGTTGAGATACGTGCCTCTGCTTTTAGTTATTGTAAAAATTTACAGACAATACAAATTCCCGATAGTGTAATTAAGATATGTGACTCTGCTTTTAACAATTGCATATCAGCAACCGAATTGCTTATCGGTGAAAATGTAGTTTGCATAGGCGAGCACAGTTTTGCCGGTTGCAATTCGCTTAAAAGCGTAAAAATAGGAAAAGAATTACAATTTATCCGTCCGGGTGCATTTGTACAAGGTTATAGTCTGGAAGAAATATATGTTGACGAAAATAATCAGTACTTCTGTGTTGATGAAGCCGGTGTGCTTTATAGCAAAGATAAGGAAATTTTGGTTCTTTATCCTAACGGCAAGCCGACTGAAAAATATTCTGTTTGCAGCACCACTAAAAAAATAGATGTTTGCGCTTTTTTATGTACTTCGTACTTGAAAGAATTATATTTACCTGACGGCTTAGAGGTAATCGGAGAAACTGCTTTTTCTTTTTCAAGCGGTTTAAAGAGCATAACTATTCCTGAATCAGTTTTATTGTTAGATAAATTGGCATTGTACAATGTCATTGGTCTGGAACAGATTTATATTCGTTCTATGGATGCAGAAATTTCGGAAGATGTTTTTTTCTGCGAAAGGGCTATTAAACAAGAGCACATAGATTTCTTAAAAGATTACCTTAAGACACCAAATCCTGATGAGGAAATGAATGCACAATTTGAAGAGATTTTCTCATCAGCGGTGGTTATTAATAATCCCTATACCATCTATTGCCATAAGGGCTCTACAGCCGAAGCTTATGCAGCAGAAAATGGTTTAACCTACGAATTAACACATTTCTTCAACGACGAGTGGACTTACGATTATGATAATATGATCCGCTTCCGTAAATGTATCCACTGCGATGAACTTGAAACAGAACCCCTCGAATCAACCGAAGACGGCGATGTTGAAATAATAGCTCCCGAAAATCCCGACCTTAATTTTGATGTTGATGAATTTGAAAAGGGCGGAGATAACTTTGTCCTTGTTGAGGAAATCGTAAATGAAGCCTCCGATGCGGAAACAGAGGTTCTCAAGGTGTTTGACATCAACCTCAAGAATCATGACGGTGTTCATGTTCAGCCTGACGGTTCCGTTAAGGTCAAGCTTCCTCTTGACTGGGAGAAGGACGGCAATTACAAGGTTTACCGTGTGAATGATGACGGAACCCTTACCGATATGCAGGCTTTCAGACAGGGCAGCCACATGGTATTTGAAACAGACCATTTCAGTATCTACGTAATTGTAGAGGAAGCTCCCGTTTCCGAGGAGCCTCCCGAAGAAGAGCCCTCCACGGACGGCTGTGAGAAAGGCTTCTTTGACTTCCTTATAAGACTTGTCCGCATACTTGAGCACTTCTTTGCTTCATTTTTTGAGTGGCTCAGCTTCTGTAAATAAATTTATAAAGCTTTAAGGGAACGGCTCGACCGTTCCCTTTGTTCATTTCTCAAGCAGCTCGATATATTTATAAATTGTTGTTCGGCTCATATCACACACCCTTGCGAACTCTGACACGTTCAGCGTTCCTTTTTTGTATGTGGGATAGTGTTTCAGGAATATTGCCGGGACATTTTCAATAGTTGTCTGCGGTCGCACGATTTTGGCTCCTTTGACTTTTAGTTTTATTCACTTCTTTCCGTCTTCAGGTTTTCGGTGTTCTTCCTTTTCGCTGTATCTGTAGTATAACACGGCAACCGGCAAAACCGGTTGTTATAAACGCAAAAATTCAGATAGTTAAAAACATTTTCAGAAAAAGTTGCAATAAATCTGTTCAAGAGCTGCTTCATAGCTGTTCAGAAGTCATTGAAAAGTCCTTTTTGATCTGTTGCATTCCTTCAGAAATTGATCCATACCATAACTGATTCAGCGAATAGGTATTGTTTAAAAAAACAGATTTCTGATGCCTGATATATAGACTCAATAAATACAAATTGTAAACTTTTTTACACTAACCGACAAAATGTAGGGTATTTGTCGGCTTACCTATAAATTGGTAGAATCTGTCCGTTGACAGAAGCATGTCTTTAATATAAAATTGCCCCGGTTCGGCAAATTTCCGCAAAAAATTATTATGCTTTCAGGAGGCAGATTATGATCAAATTACCCCAGCTTACAATGGCTGAGATATTACCCGATTACGGTAATATGAACCTTTATGAATACCTTAAGGCATGTACTATCGGTATCAGAGAGGACTACCCCATTCTTCAGTTCAAGCTTCGCGACATAATGAGAAGTGAATTTTACAACGATGTTGATGCTATGGCAGTATACTTCAGGGAAGAGCTCGGCATGAAGGCAGGCGACGCCTACTCACTGTTTATGCCCAACTCCGTTGAAGAGGTTGTATGTCTTTATGCACTTAACAAAATCGGCTGTATTGCAAACCTCGTTCATCCTCTGTTTCCGCCTGAAGCTATGAAAGCATCAGTTACATACACAAAGTCAAAGGGTATTCTCCTTTACGAAATGTTCCTTCATCAGCACGCAGAAATCCTTAAGACCATTGAAGGTCTCGATATAATCATCACATCTCCTCTTCTTTATGCAGCCCCTGCTCCCAAGAAGGCTTATATCCGTCCCGATGAAAAGTTTATGGCAATTGCAAACGCACACGGACTTCAGGTAAAGTTCTTCGGAGACATTCTTAAAAAGTATGAGGGTCAGCAGACAGAGGGACTCTACAGAAGCGGTGACTACACTGCTGTTTATATGAACGGCGGCGGCACAACAGGTGTAAGCAGATTCATTATGCTTTCCTCAACAGCGCTCAATGCAGTAACAATCAACGCTCTCGGCGTTGCTACTCCTGCTCCCCAGTATCAGCCCGGTGAACTTTGCAAGGTTCTCGCACTTCCCTTCTTCCACGCATACGGTCTTTGCGGCGGTCTTCTTACAACTCTTGTTTCAGGCTGGAAGGCAGTTCTTATGGCACGCTTTGAGCCCGATGAATACATCACAAACTTCAAGGCTAACAAGTGCTACGAGGTTATCGGTGTACCCAATATGTTCAGAAAGCTCCTTGACTATCCCGGCTTCGAGGGTGAGCATCTCAAGTATCTCCGTTATGCCTTCGCAGGCGGTGACTATGTGCCCCTTGATTTCCTTGACAGATTCAACAAGATTATGGCAAAGTGGGGCTCCGAGGCTACACTTATGCCCGGCTACGGTCTTACAGAGGCAGGCGCAGTAGACTGCATCAATCCCCCCTGGCAGACAAAACCCGGCACAGTAGGTAAGTATATGAAGACTATCCGTGCCGCTATCTTCGATGAAGAGCAGAATGAGCTTCCCTACGGCACAGTAGGTGAAATCGCATTCACAGGCAACACCCTTATGAAGGGCTACCTTATGCCCGACGGCAGACTCGGTGAGGGTCTTTACACTGATAAGGACGGCAGACAGTGGGTGCTTACAGGCGACCTCGGTAAGATTGACGAGGACGGCTTTATCACCTTCGTTGCAAGAAAGAAGAGAGTTATTATCATTTCAGGCTACAACGTATTCCCTGCTGATATTGAAAATCTCCTTGAGCCTCTTCCCTTCCTTACAGAATGCTGTGCAGTTCAGGGCTACGATGAGGAAAAGAAGCCTATCGTAAGACTTTACATTGTTCTGTCTCCCTCGGCTGACGAAAGCAAGCTTGAGGAATACAAGAAGACAATCACAGAAATGTGCGCAACACTCGACCAGTTCTCTGTACCCAGAGATATCCGTGTTATTGATGCACTTCCCAGAACACGTCTCGAAAAGGTTGACTTCTTAAAGCTTACCGAAGCAAAGCCCGATGATGCAAAAACCTGATAAACAGGATCAATAAGACTTTTTCAGCGGTATCTGTCCCGAAAGTGGCGGCAGATACCGTTATTTTTATGCCCCAAAACAACAGTTTGTCGGTTATTTGTCGGTTTGTCGATAATTTGCAAAAATCTGTTCATTGACAAATTTAATATCTCATATTAATATTTCTAATGTTCGAAAAATTACAACAATTTACGGAGGCTTGTTATGTTAAAGAAACCTATGCTTACATCCCAGGATGTAGTACCCGATTATGCAGACATGAACATGTATGAATATCTCAAGGCTTGTCTTTTCCCCTATAAGGAAGACTATGCTATGTTCCAGTTCAAGTTCACAGACCACATGAAGAGCGAATTCTTCAATGATGTTGAAGCATTTGCAGTATATTTCAAGGAAGAGCTCGGCATGCAGCCCGGTGATGCATATTCACTCTTCACTCCCAACACAATCGAAGAAATCGTTATGCTTTTCGCACTCAACAAAATCGGTTGTATCGCAAACCTTATTCATCCCCTCTTCACACCCGATGCAATGAAGACCTCCGTTGAATACACAAAGTCAAAGGGTGTTATGCTTTACGATATGTTCGTACCCGGTCACGCAGGCGCTCTTCAGGCACTTTTTGAAAGCGGCAGAGACATCATCGTTACATCTCCCAAGGTATATGCAGCTCCCGTTGCCATGAAGGGCTTCATCCGTCCCGATGAAGAGCTTATGAAGGCAGCCGAGGGCAAGTTCGAATATAAGTTCTACGGCGACATCCTCAAGAAGTATGAGGGTCAGGTTACAGAAGGACTTTACAGAAGCGGCGACATGGTTGCAGTTTACATGAACGGCGGCGGCACAACAGGTGTAAGCAGAACAATCATGCTTTCCTCAACCGCACTCAACGCAGTTACAAAGAACGCACTCGTTCCCGTTGAAGCTACTGAAAATCACCGTCCCGGTAAGTACTCCAAGCCCCTTGCTCTTCCCTTCTTCCATGCATACGGTCTTTGCGGCGGACTTCTCTGCGCAATGTACTCAGGTAATAAGTCCATCCCCATGGCAAAGTTCGATGCTGACGAATTCATTGAAATTCTCAAGAGAAACGAGTGCTATGAAATCATCGGTGTTCCCAACATGCACAGAAAGCTTATCAACCACCCCGAATTCAAGGGTGATCACTTAAAGAGCGTAGGCTATGCTTTCGCAGGCGGCGACTATGTTCCCACAGACTTCTTAAGACAGTATAACGAGGTTATGGCAGAGTGCGGCTCAACATGTACTCTTATGCCCGGCTACGGTCTTACAGAGGTAGGCGCAGTTGACTGCATCAATATGCCCTGGCTTACAAAGCCCGGCACAGTAGGCGCTCCCCTCAAGACAGTTCATGCTTGCATCTTCGACGATGAGCAGAACGAGGTTCCCTTCGGAACAGTAGGCGAAATCGCATTCACAGGTAACACCCTCATGAAGGGCTACCTTATGCCCGACGGCAGAATGGGTGAAGGCCTCTACACAGATAAGGACGGCAGACAGTGGGTGCTTACAGGCGACCTCGGTAAGATGGACGAGGACCGTTACATCACATTCGTAGCAAGAAAGAAGAGAGTTATCATCATTTCAGGCTACAATGTATTCCCCGCAGACATCGAAAACCTCCTCGAGCCCCTTCCCTTCCTTCTTGAATGCTGCGCAGCACAGGGCTACGACGAGGACAAGAAGCCCATCGTTCGTCTTCACATCGTTCTCACTCCCGATGCAGACCCCGCAAAGCTTGACGAATACAAGAAGATCATCATGGATACCTGCGCAACACTCGACTCCTTCGCAGTTCCCCGTGAAATCAAGGTTCTTGATGCACTTCCCAGAACAAGAATGGAAAAGATTGACTTCTTAAAGCTCACAGAAATCCCCGACGCAGACGCTAAAACCTGATTTTTTCAGGCAATAGGCAATAGGCAGTAGGCAGTAGGCAATAGGCAATAGTTCAGGGTGTCAGCCACACGGCTGATACCCTTTTTTTGCGCTCTCGTGCGGGAGCACGGAGAAAAAGTTTTGGTTAAGCTTTTTCAAAAGCTTACGGTGTCAAGAGGCGGAGCCTTTGCCGCACACCGCAGTGTGCGGAATCCCCTGTGCTTCAATAGCGCAGGAAAGTTTTTAGAAAACCCTCGCCGGGGGTTTTCTAAAGTGCGAAGCACAAGAGAGTTCGGAGTTCGGAGATGCATACTGCCTAATCCCTACTGCCTACTGCCTAATCCCTATTGCCTACTGCCCATTGCCTTGCTGAAGACATCTTCGTCCTCTGCCCTTTTTGTGCTTCGCACGCTCCCGATGCGGGACGTCAAGGATGCCGTCCCCTACAATTGAGGTAAGAGGTAATAGTGAAGAGGCAGAAAGCCTAATCCCTATTGCCTATTGCCTATTGCCTACTCCCTAATCCCTACTCCCTAATCCCTACTCCCTAATCCCTAATCCCTACTCCCTAATCCCTATTGCCTACTGCCTGTTACTCATAAATAAAATTAATTTATCTATTGCAAAACAGGATATTTTCTAATATAATATAATACCGTAAAAAATTATATACATTATATGGGGTGCAAATATGCTTAAAGTAGTAAAATTCGGCGGTTCTTCCCTTGCCGATGCAAATCAGTTCCGCAAGGTAGCTCAAATTATCAAGAGTGACGACAGCAGAAGATACGTTGTCGCATCCGCTCCCGGCAAAAGAGACACACACGACGTAAAGGTTACAGATATGCTTCTCAACTGCTTCCGTCTTGTAAAGGACAAGAAGAGCATTGACGAAACCTTCGACAAGATTACAGAAAGATATAACGGCATCATCCGTGACCTTGGCATCGACTTCTCACTTGAAGAAGACCTCAAGGGCATCAAGGTTGCTATTCTTCACCACGCAAGCCAGGACTATATCGCTTCCCGCGGTGAGTTCCTCAACTCAAAGATTCTTGCTGCATACCTGGGCTTCCAGTTCATTGATGCAGAAGAGGGTATCTTCTTCGATGAAAAGGGCATGCTCGATATGGAAAAGACAGACAAGGAGCTTGGTCGTCTTCTCTCCTATCATGAATATGCAGTTATTCCCGGCTTCTACGGTGCTTCTCCCAACGGTATGATCAAAACCTTCTCCCGCGGCGGCTCCGACGTTACAGGCTCCATTGTAGCAAGAGCTTGCAATGCGGACATCTACGAAAACTGGACTGACGTTTCAGGTATGCTTATGGCTGACCCCCGTTGCATCGAAAATCCTCAGCCCATTCCCGAAATTACCTACAGAGAGCTTCGTGAGCTTTCATACATGGGTGCTACAGTGCTTCACGACGAAGCAATCTTCCCCGTAAGAAAGGCAAGAATCCCGATAAACATCAGAAACACAAACTGCCCCGAGGCCCCCGGTACAATGATTGTACATAAGGCTTCAAGCAATATCGTTCCCACCGTTATCACAGGTATTGCAGGCAGAAAGGGTATCACAGCTATCCATGTTGAAAAGGATATGATGAATGCAGAGCTGGGCTTCGGCAGAAAGGTACTCGAGGTGCTTGAAAACCACGGCGTATCCTTCGAGCATCTTCCTTCAGGCATCGACACCATGAGCGTGCTTGTTTCCGCTGATGCTTTAGGCTCACACAAGGGCTCAATCACTGCTGACATCGTTAAGAAGTGTAACCCCGATTCAATCACACTTGTTGAGGGTCTTTGCCTTATCGCAGTTGTCGGCCGCGGTATGGTAAACACAGAGGGCACCGCAGCAAGAGTATTCACAGCACTCGCTGATGCAAAGGTCAATGTAAGAATGATTGACCAGGGCTCAAGTGAAATCAACATCATCGTTGCAGTAGAAGAAAAGGATTATCAGAAAACAATCAACGCTATCTACGACGAATTTGTAAAGTAATTATGGAAGTCAGAATCAAAAAATTAAATCCCGAAGCCGTAGTCCCCACCTACGGCTCGGTTTACAGCGCAGGCGCAGACCTCTATGCCTGTGAGGAAAATACAGTAACCATTGCTCCCGGAGAAACAAAGCTTATCCACACAGGACTTGCGGCTGAAATTCCCGAGGGCTTCGGCGGCTTTATCTATGCCCGAAGCGGTCTTGCTACAAAAAAAGGGCTTGCACCTGCAAATAAGGTAGGCGTTGTTGATGCGGACTACCGCGGCGAAATCATGGTAGCCTTATACAATCAGTCCGCCACTGCACAGACAGTTGAAAAGGGCGAAAGAGTGGCACAACTGGTAATTGCCCCCTTCTTAAAGGCAGAATTCATAGAGTGCGACGAGCTTTCCGACACCACACGCGGTGCGGGCGGCTTCGGGTCCACCGGCAAATAAAACGACAGCTCGTTTTATTTGCAGTGATATTCATTCCTGCGGAATGAGTGATATTGCTTCGCAGTGATATACCGTGCCTTGCACGGTGTGATATATTTTCCTTCGGAAAATGTTTCGGAAGGCTTACGCCTTGCTCCGCTGCGCTGTGTATCTCACAAATTCAGATAATCGTTTGTAGGGGACGTCGCCCACGGCGTCCCGCAAAAACAAAAGCGGAAAATCATATAATTATTCCACAGGATATATTATGCGCCTCCACGGGGCATAACATCTGTAATTTTATTATCCACAAACGGGACGCCGTGGGCGACGTCCCCTACATTAAAAGGGTCTTGATTTATGACAAACTCACTCACGGCGGAAAAGAAGAGCAATACCGTAAAAATATTAAGTCTTCTTTGTCCGCTTATTTATTTTGCAAGCTACATGACGAGAAAGAATTATTCCATCGTCATGGCTGACATCATCATAAGTGAAGGCATATCCAATGCCGACGCTTCCCTTGCCGCCACACTTTCCCTTATCTCCTACGGTATCGGTCAGATTATAAGCGGCATATTGGGCGACAAATTCAAGCCGCAGAACATCATTCTCTGCGGACTTACTCTCACAACGGCAATGAATCTTGCCATGCCCATTGCCGACGATTTCACACTGCGCAGTATAATATGGTTCATCAACGGCTTCGCACAGTCAATGCTCTGGCCTCCCCTTGTAAGAATCATGGCGGCTACAATGGACCACGGAACATATAACAAGGTATGCACGAATGTAAACATTGCAGGCATATCGGGTACAATTCTTCTTTATATAACCTCATCTGCAATATGGATAAGATATTTTGACTGGAAGGCAGTTTTCTTTTCCTCTGCAGCAGTCAGCGGTATCATTGCCCTTATCTGGGTAGCAGGCTTCCGCAAGGCTTCACAGGGTAAGGACCTTTTCAATAACAAGGCTGACAAAAAAGCCGACAGAAAGCAAAGCACATTAAGCGCAAAAAGCCTTCTTCTTTCGGGCTTCGTGCTTATTGCCCTTGCAATTATCGCACAGGGCGCGCTTCGTGACGGCATCACCGACTGGGTGCCCACATTCATTATAAACACCTTCAACCTTGAAAGCGGCAGTGCCATATTAAAGTCCGTGCTTATCCCCGTTTTCGGTGTCATAAGCCTTAAGGCAGTAGGTGTAATCAACGGTAAATTCGTAAAAGACGAGGTAAAGGCAGGCGCAATCACCTTTGCTATGGGTCTTGCAGGCTGTATGCTTCTTCTTCCGGTTTATAAGCAGAATCAGTATGTCACATTGCTTCTTGCATCCCTCATCACGGGACTTATGCACGGTGTAAACTACTTCCTTATCTGCATTGTGCCCGCCCGCTTTGAAAAGTATAATGCGGTTTCCACCATGTCGGGCATTATAAATTCACTTACCTATGTAGGCTCTGCGGCGGCAACCTACGGCTTCGGTGCAGTAAGTGACAGCTTCGGCTGGAATACCGTGCTTATTGCATGGGTTGCAGTTGCCGTGCTCGGTACAGCATGCTGCTTCATTGCAATAAAGCCCTGGAAAAAATTCACCGAAGCATAATGGAATTTGTAAAGCATCCCAATCTCCCCGACAGAAAAATAAGCCTTGCAGCCGTGGGAAATTACCCTGAAATAATTACGGCACTGCGTAGCCTTGGCATTAAAGCACTGTCCCTTGAAAACGGCACACTTTCCCCCGAGGTCGCCCGCCATCAGGACATTTTAATGTGCCACACGGGAGAAAATAAAATATTTCTCGACCCCGCAATCAATAAGGATATTCTTATAAACGAGGGCTTCACGGTGGCTTATTGCAGTCCCCTCGGAGAAAAATATCCATTTGATGTAAAGCTCAATGTTGCAGCTGGTGACAGCTATTTTATATGCAACGAAAAAACCGCAGACACCGACCTTATAAATGAACTGAAAGCCTCGGGCAAATGCTGTATCCCCACAAATCAGGGCTACACAAAATGCTCGGTGTGCTTCGTTACTGAAAAAGCGGTAATCACGGAAGACCCCTCAATCGCCGCCGCCCTCGAAGACACGGACATTGATACCCTTGTGATATCAAAGGGGGATATTTACCTTTCCGACACCCACTACGGCTTTTTCGGCGGCAGTACGGGAAAAATTGATAAAAATACCCTTGCGGTCACAGGCTCACTTTCCACCCATAGCGACGGTGAGAAAATAAAGGACTTCTGCCACTGCCACGGTGTAGAAATCCTCGAGCTTACAAGGGACAGAATAACAGATGTGGGCGGCATTCTCCCCCTCAAGATATAACAAGTCGCAGGCATTGTGTAGGGGACGGCATCCTTGACGCCCCGCCTTGCACAAAATACAATATTTATACAAATTCCCGTGGATTATGCAAATGTGCCTCTTCGGGGCACAAATTCTGTAATTTTATTATCTACCGAACGGGACGCCGTGGGCGTCCTCCCCTACAAACCGTAACAGCAAATGACTGCTAAATTATGATTTACAAAAGGATGTGTTTTTTTGTACACATTAGGCTTTGACATCGGGGGTACAAAATGTGCCGTAATTCTCGGCATGGGTGAAATGCCCGAAAGCCCTGAAAATCTCATAATCGACAAAATCGCATTTCCTACCAACGTTTCCCGCGGTTGGAAATCGATTATAGAAGAAATGCTTTCTACGGCAGACGAAATACTTTCCCGAAACGGCATCACCGACCCGAAAAAAGAGCTTCGCGGTATCGGTATCAGCTGCGGCGGTCCGCTTAACAGTAAAAAGGGCACAATAAACTGCCCGCCAA
Source organism: Acutalibacteraceae bacterium (assembly GCA_045638965.1). Classification (GTDB taxonomy): domain Bacteria; phylum Bacillota; class Clostridia; order Oscillospirales; family Acutalibacteraceae; genus RUG806. The sequence continues at coordinate 17,450 of JAZUCC010000026.1, forward strand.
ATCTTCCCGACTGGGACAATGTACCGATATGCGACATATTCTCTGAGCATTTCGGAATAAGACCCAATCTGCAGAATGATGCAAATGCATGTGCGGTGGCTGAATGGAAATTCGGCTCGGGCAAGGGTACGGAAAATATGATTTTCCTCACCTTCGGCACAGGCATGGGCGCAGGTCTCATCCTCGACGGTAAGCTCTATTCGGGTACAAGCGACATGGCAGGTGAGGTCGGACACATCCGCCTTGCAGAAGACGGTCCCGAGGGCTACGGAAAGAAGGGCTCTTTCGAGGGCTTCTGCTCGGGCGGTGGCATTGCCCGTCTTGGCGCAATGATGCTTGATAAGGCAAAAAAGGAAGGCAGAGAAAGCTGTCTTTTCGGTGAAAATGAAATTTCTGCAAAAACAATTGCAATTGCCGCAAAGAGCGGTGATACACTTGCAAAGGAAATTTATACCGCATGTGCCGAAAAGCTCGGCATGGGTCTTTCAATTTTAATTGATATATTGAACCCCGAAGCCATTGTAATAGGCAGTGTCTATACACGCTCACAGGAGCTTTTTGACGACACTGTTAATGATATAATAAAAAAAGAAGCACTCTCATGGTCGCACAAGGTCTGTAAGATATTGCCCGCGTCACTCGGTGACAGTATAGGCGACTTCGCCGCATTAGGCCTTGCCTTCTGAAAAGCTAATAAAGGCGACTCGGCACGGCAGTGCCGAATTGAAGTTTTCGTTGACCTTTTGAAAAAGGTCACGGTGTCAAGAGGCGGAGCCTTTGCCGCACTCCGCAGAGTGCGGAATCTCCTACGCTTCTTTTAGCGCAGGAAGGTTTTTATCCTTCAGAAACATAGTCGTCTTGCTTCCCTTGGAGCGGTCGCAATACTCCTTGTTTCTTCACCAACTCCGCGTGCCTTCATGCCTGACGGGCCCGTCCCCCTTTGTCACTTCGTGACATTTCCCCCACACTGTGGGGGAATCTTCCACAGGCAGCGACACACGAATTTGCCCCTCGCCGGGGGTTTTCTAAAGTGCGAAGCACAACTGCATCAACCCCTTTATAAAGTAACAATTCAGGAGGAAGAAAAATGAACACACCCGAAACAATATTCAATAAGTTATACAGTGACTATCCCCGCCTTGCGGGAAACCGTGATGAAATAGCAAGGGCTTACGCGCTTATTGAAAAATGCGCAGAAGAAAATGCATTCATATACTGCTGCGGAAACGGCGGCTCGGCTGCCGACAGTGAGCATATCACAGGTGAGCTTATGAAGGGATTTCTTCTCAGACGCCCCCTCCCCGAAAATGAAAAGGCACTCTTTGAGGGCATCGAGGATGGTGCAGATATTGCAATGAAGCTTCAGAAGGGCATCCGTTGCATTTCCCTTGTGAGCCAGTCGGGTGTTATTTCCGCATTTGCAAACGACATTGACCCCGCACTCATATATGCACAGCAGGTTTATGCATACGCAAAAAGCGAGCATGATGTTCTCATAGCACTTTCCACCTCGGGCAATTCACTCAACATTGTAAACGCAGTAAAGGCGGCAAAGGCAGCAGGCATAAAAGCAGTTGCCATAACAGGTGCAAAGGAAAGCCGTCTTTCCGCCCTTTCAGATGTAACAATAAAGCTTCCCACAACAGAAACCTATGAGGTGCAGGAGCTGACCCTTCCCGTATATCATGCCCTGTGCGCCGCAGTAGAAGCACACATGTTCACGGAATGAGGCAATAGGCATTAGGCATTAGGCATTAGGTTTACTTCTTCACTATTACTTATTACTTCAACTGTAGGTATGGTGTCCACGGCGTCCCGCCGCAAGCAGCGCGCGAAGTACTTAAAATTCTGACCGCAGGTCCCCGAATTTTTTCCTGATTCCTGATTCAAAAAAAATGCCAACCGCAGATCCCGCAATTCATAATTCATAATTCCGAATTCCCTGCTCCATATAACAAAAAAACTCCCCCGAATCTTCTCGATTCAGGGGAGTAATTTTTTTGTCTTTATTTCTGTGCGGGGAATATCAGATCAAGACCTACCGCATATCTTAAAACAAGTCTTGCATCGGCTGCTTCAACCTTACCGCTTCCGTCAACATCCGCAACAATTCTTGTTTCCTTGCTTGCTTCATCAAGACCTACTGCAATACGAAGCACTGCTCTTGCGTCAGCGGAGTCAACATCGCTGTCATAGTCGATATCACCGTAGCCGCCCTCGTTTGCATCATCGCCTGATGTTGCATTTGAGATAATTGTCTTTGTATAGCGGGAATATTCCATATACTGAGGATAGCTTGTATTTTCCTTGACATTTCTCTGTGTGAAGCCGAAGATAAGCCATACAAGGAAGGTTGCAACGGGTCTGTCACCCTCTTCCTTACCCTCTATAGTGATATCACCGTGAGGAACATTCTTTATGAACCATGTGTTTTCGGGAAGAAGACAATAAGCAGCATCAATATCCTCTTCGGGAGAAATGTGATTGTGCTTTTCATTTTCGCAGTTAGCGAAATTGTCAACTTCCTCACCGCTGTCAGCAGTTTTTGCACCGATTGCGGAATACTTTACGGATTCAATGCCGTTTGATACATCGTTAAGGCTTACAGTAACGGGAAGAAGCTGATAGCCGTAGGTGGAAACAACACATACATTGATGCCGTTGTTCTTTGCAGTTTCAAGTGTCCTTGAGGTATTGTCCTGAACCTTTCTGTATGCATTGAGCTTTGAATAAAGCTCGCCGCCGGCCAAAGCATCATCGAACATGAAATCATATGCATCGTAGAAATCCTTTTCGGGAACAAGTGCCCATATACCGGGAATATTTCTTAAGTATGACTTTAAGAAATCATTGTAAATGCCCTTTGCTGACTTGTCTATAAACTTATTGTAAGCATTACCCGAGGACTTGTCAACCTCCTCTGATTCAAGAATGCTTGTAACAAGAAGAGTGAAAAGCTTACCGATAAGAAGTGAAACCGAGTCGCTGCCGAGAAGATTTGCGGACATATCATCAATAAAGCCCATTGAGTCGCCCTTTACGAAGTTGAAAATCGCAGTACCTCTGTTTACACCTGAAATTTCATTGTAAGCATCAACAATACCGCTTGCATCCTCAACCTTTCTTGTGATTCTGCCGCGCATGATGTCGCCGACAAGAGCATTACCGTAAATTGAGGTGTTGTATAAAACTACAGATGAAAGGCTGTCCTGAGCATGTCCCTCATATTCATAAAGATAAGAGTTGACAACAATACCGCCGTTGCCTGTTGCAAGAATTGCAACCTTGCTCTTGCCTGTCTCTTCCTTTACATGGTCAATGAAATACATAAGCTCATCTGCATTTGCAGTGGGATCAAGTCTCCAGTCATAAGAGAAGAAGAAAATTTCATCCTCACTTACATAGCCTGCAGCAGCTCTTGCGAATGCCTGAACATTTTCAGTGTAGATAACATCATCCTTGTAAGCGGAAATGGGCTCGCTGTAGTCCCATGCACTTATTGCGGAATTTTTTGATGTACCCTTTTCATTGCAGAGAATGGGATCCATAATTTCCTTGATACCTGCGGAAAGAGTGGTTGCAGCAGCATTTATATCCGCAATTCCGAAGCCTGTTGCATAAAGAGCAAAGCCTGAAATCATTTTCACAGTGCTTCCGATGAATGCGGAAGAGGACATATCAAACACCGTTGATGTATTTGCAGAATTAGGATATGCATAAAGTGCATTGTCGGAAATGTCACCGACATAAATAACAGGAGCACTGTTAAGCTCAACAGCCATTACACCGAGGGGTGTTGAAAGGACCATGAGTGCGCACAGAAGCATACAGATTAATTTTTTAACGGTTTTGTTTTTCATTGAGTTACCTCCGTTTTCTGTATAAAAGGGCATTTTATGTATAGATTATACATTATTTTATTTACTAATTCAAGAACTTTTTACAAATACTATAAATTACCTGCCGACAAAAAATTTTCTGTCCCATTTCCGCCCTGCCGCACAGTATTGACAACACTAATTTTTACTGTTATAATGTTCCAAAAGGAACAGTTTTTAATATTTTTCACACAAAAAAGGCGGTGCAACATGAAAAAAAATGACATAGCTGCGCTGAAAAACTGCATACTCTTTGAAAATTCCCCCGAAGCCCTTTATGAGGAGCTTCTGTCCTCAGGTAAATACAGTATAATTTCCTATATGAGGGGCGATAAAATCTTCTCCCCCGAAAACACACCGAGATCCCTTGCAGTAATCCTCAAGGGCACTGCAGAGGTGTCAAAAAGCACGGGCAGAGGAACTCTTTATATGAGCAGTCTTACTGCGGGTAAAATTTCGGGAATGTCCTGTCTTTTCGGTGAAACCGGGTCCTTCCCCACCACCGTCACCGCAAAGGAGAGCATGCGTGTCCTTTTCATAGAAAAGCAGCAGCTGATGTCCCTTTTCTCCGCCTATCCCGATATGCTTGAAAAATATCTGTCACTTTTAAGCAGGAAAATCTGCTTTCTCAATGAAAAAATTGAAAGCATTTCCGCCCCCGATGTAAAGGAAGCCTTAAGAAGCTACCTTATTGATGCATCGGAAAAACAGAATTCATGTACATTCTCACTGCCCGTTTCCGTGCAGAAGCTTTCATCGGTGCTGTCCGTCGGAAGAACCTCTCTTTACAGAGCCTTCGACGAGCTGACAGCAGAGGGCTTTCTCACAAAAAACGGAAGGGTGATAACAATAACCGAAAGGAAGTAAACAAAATGAAAAAAGTATTATCAGTATTAACGGCACTTATGTGCCTTGCGCTTGTGTTCACCTCTTGCGGTGCTACCGTTGAGGAAACCACAGCTGCAGAAGAAACCACCACCGCAGCCCCCAAGGCTGAAATCAACATCGGACTTCTCAAGGGCCCCACAGGCATGGGCGCCGCAATGCTTCTTGATAACGACAAGAACGGCACTGCAGCTGCAGAGTATAATCTCACTCTTGCAGGCGCACCCGACGTGCTTCAGGCAGGTCTTATCAACAAGGAGCTTGATATAGCAGCTCTTCCCACAAATGTTGCCGCAGTTCTCAACAAGAAAACAGAGGGCGCAGTGCAGATTCTTGCAGTAAACACCCTCGGTGTTATCTACCTTATGAGCAACGACAGCACAATTTCAACAATTGCAGACCTCAAGGGTAAAACAATCCTTTCCGCAGGTCAGGGCACAACAACAGAATATGTTCTCAACTACCTTCTTACAGAAAACGGACTTACAATTGACACCGATGTATATGTTGAATATGCAAGCGAGCATGCCGAGGTAATCTCAAGAGCAAAATCAGGCGGCTATGAGGTAATTCTTCTCCCCGAGCCCTTCGTAACACAGATGAAGGCACAGAGCCCCGACTTTGCAGTAGCAGTTGACCTTACAAAGGAATGGAAGGCTCTCGGCGGCGGCGAGCTTACAATGGGCTGTATTGCAGTAAGAAAGGAATTTGCAGAAAATAACCCCGAAGCAGTAAAGGCATTCCTTGCTGACTATGAGGCTTCCGTAAGCGCAGTAAATGCAGATCCCATGGCAGCAGGCGTAATTATTGAGGAATTTGACATTGCAGGTGCAACAGTAGCTTCAAAGGCTATCCCCAACTGCAACATCACATGCATGACAGGTGAAGGAATGAAGACAAGCGTAGAGGCATATCTTACAGTGTTACACGCATCCGCTCCCCAGTCAACAGGCGGTGCAGTGCCTGCTGAAGGCTTCTACTGCATAGTTAAGTAATGAAAACCGACAAAAAAACAAAAGGCAAGGTAGCAGGGTACTTAAAAACCCCTGTTGCCCTTGCGGCATGGATAAGCCTTTGGTACATTGCAAGTGAAATTGTAAAAATGGAGCTGCTCATCCCCTCACCCCTTGCCGTGGGTGAAGCCTTTTCGGAGCTTGTTACAGAAAAGGAATTTTACATTTCATGCTTAAGCTCACTTTTCAAGGTGCTTGCAGGCTGGTCGGCGGGCATATTTTTCGGATGTATCCTCGGCACCCTCACACACATAAGCAGTGTGATGAAGGCATTCTTTCAACCGATGCTCCACATAGTAAAGGCTACCCCCGTGGCATCCTTTATAGTGCTTGCGCTTGTGCTTATGAAATCGGGAGCAGTACCCGTTTTCACCTGTGCGCTGATAACTGCCCCCGTGATATGGGCAAATGTGGAAGAGGGACTTTCCTCGCCCGACAAAAAGCTTCTTGAAATGGCAGAAGTATTCAATATGAGCCGAAAAAAGAAGATAAGCAATATCTATATCCCCTCGGCAATGCCCTATTTCTCCGCGGCAGCCACCACAACAATGGGACTTGCATGGAAGGCGGGCATTGCGGCAGAGGTCATCTGCAGTCCGAAAAACACCATAGGTGCAGGCATATCCGATGCAAAAATCTACCTGGAAACACCCGCCCTTTTCGCATGGACAATAACGGTTATCGTCTTAAGCGTAATACTCGAAAAAATCATAGGAAGACTGCTTTCAATGAAAAAACAGCAAGCATAGTTGAATTCGGAATTCGGAGCTTTCGTGCGGGAGCACGGAAAAAAGTTTTGGTTAAGCTTTTTCAAAAGCTTACGGTGTCAAGAGGCGGAGCCTTTGCCGCACACCGCAGTGTGCGGAATCCCCTACGCTTTGATAGCGCAGGAAAGTTTTTAGAAAACCCTCGCCGGGGGTTTTCTAAAGTGCGAAGCACTTAAAATGATGACCGCAGGTCCCGGAATTCTTAATTCATAATTCCTGCTTCAGATAAAGGAGGCGACGGCATGATAACAGTAAAAAGCATCTCAAAATCCTTCGACGAAAAAAAGGTGCTTGATAACATTTCATTCACTATAAAGGAAGGTGAATGTGTTGCCCTGACAGGTGAATCGGGTGCGGGTAAAACCACGCTTATGAGAATAATTGCAGGGCTTGAAGCTGCGGACAGCGGCGAGATAAGCTTCAGCAAAAAGGTAAAAAGCACATTCGTTTTTCAGGAAAACAGACTCATTGAAAGCAAATCCGTGCTTGAAAATATACTGTGCGTTGCCCCCGACAGAAAAAGAGCGGAATATTTCCTCGAGCGTTGCGGTCTTCTTGCCGATAAGGACAAAAAGGCAAAAAATTTAAGCGGAGGCATGAAAAGAAGGCTTGCAATAGCCCGGGCCCTCACATACGGCGGTGACCTCTATTTCCTTGACGAGCCATTAAGAGAGCTTGACGAGGAAACACTGAAATCCGTAGCAGGTCTCATAAAAGAGGAAATTACAGGCAAAACCGCAATCCTCATAACCCACGAAAACACCGCCCTGACACTTCTTGCAGACTCAGCGATATGTATCAGGCATTAGGCAATAGGCATTAGGCATTAGGGAATTCGGAGGTCGGAATTCGGAGGGCGGAGGTCGGAATTCGGAGGGCGGAGGTCGGAATTCGGAGGTCGGAGGTCGGAATTCGGAGGTCGGAGCCTCACACCTCTTCACTATTACCTCTTACCTCAACTGCAGGGGACGGCAATCATGTCGTCCCCTACAGTTATAATAGGAAGTAGCAGTGAAGCCGTAACCCTATTCCCTATTCCCTATTCCCTATTCCCTATTCCCTACTCCCTATTCCCTATTCCCTACTCCCTATTCCCTATTCCCTACTCCCTATTCCCTATTGCCTATTGCCTACTGCCTATTGCCTATTCCCTCAAAACCTGTAAAAAACTTCCGCTTATTTTTGTATCCTATTTTCCCCTTTTTATATTGCTATATATTTATTTTTGTTATATAATTGTTCATAAGTGGGCGTATGCCCATAAATACCGTTCCGAAAAAATGCGGAACAACGGAGGTAAACCTATGAAAAAAAGAATTATATCCGTGATTCTTTGCGTAGTAATGCTCTTAAGCGTTATTCCGTTAAACATTTCCCTCGCAGCCGAAATGGGCGACCTTGACGGCAACGGAAAGCTTGAATCATCCGACGCAAGAACCGTTCTTCGTGCTGCCGTCGGTCTTGACAATCTCACAGACGAACAGTTCATCCTTGCCGACACAGACGGCAACGGAAAAATCGAATCATCCGACGCACGAGCAGTTCTTCGTGCCGCCGTTGGTCTTGAACCCCTCAAGCCCCTTCACACCCACTCCTACACATCAAAGGTAACAACCAAGGCTACCTGTACTGCTGACGGTGTGGAAACCTTCACCTGCTCCTGCGGGGAAGCATACACCAAGGCAATAGCAAAAACAGGTCACAAGCAGGCAACAAAAAACACAGATGTTGTTGCAGCTACCTGCAATAAGGCAGGCTCATATAACCTTGTAACATACTGTACAACCTGTAATGCTACAATAAAGTCAGAAAAGAAAACAACTCCCGCAACAGGTAACCACAGCTGGAAGGATGCTACCTGCACCGCTCCCAAGACCTGTACTGTCTGCAACACAACAACAGGCAACAAGGCAAATCACACAACTGCCACAAGAAATGAAAATGTTGTAGCTGCTACCTGTAATAAGGCAGGCTCCTACACACTTGTAACATACTGCACAAGCTGTAAGGCTACAGTAAAAACAGAAAACAAGACAACTCCCGCAACAGGTAACCACAGCTGGAAGGATGCTACCTGCACCGCTCCCAAAACCTGCAAAAACTGCGGCACAACAACAGGCAACAAGGCAGGTCACTCAACTGCCACAAGAAATGAAAATGTAGTTCCCGCTACATGTAAGAATACAGGCTCCTACACACTTGTAACATACTGCACAAACTGTAATGCAATAACAAATACAGAAAACAAGACAATTCCCGTAACAGACAACCACGATTGGAAGGATGCTACCTGCACCGCTCCCAGAACATGTAAGCTCTGTAATAAAACAGAGGGTGAGCCTGTGCATTCACAGGTAATAACCCTCCCTGCAAAGAACAAAACATGTTCCGTACCGGGTCTTACAGAGGGTAAGAAGTGTACTGCATGTAACACTGTTGTCGTTGAGCAGGAAACAATTCCCGCTTCACATACCGAGGTTACAATTCCCGCAGTAGCCCCCACCTGTACCGAAACAGGTCTTACAGAATGGGTAGCATGCTCTGCCTGCGATGAAACTATCGTTGAAGCAGAAGCAGTTGATGCTTTGGGTCACACACCCGTTGAAATTCCCGCAACACCGCCCACCTGTACCACAGACGGTAACACTGCAGGTGAAAAATGCTCCGTATGCGACACTATCACAATTGAACCGGAAAAGATTGATGCAACAGGTCACGGTGAAGCCGTGCTTGACCCTGAAACTGTAATAGAGGAAACCGAAGAGGAAGACGGCTACACAGGTGACAAAATCTGTATCGTCTGCAACGAGGTTGCCGAAACAGGTACCGCAATTCATGCACTTGAAATTGATTATATCGAGCCCGACTGTATCACAAACGGCTATGAAATAATGAAGTGCAGAAGATGCAGCTACATTTCCCCCGACCACTATGTGGAAAAGGAAGAGCCCAAGGGTCACACACATTCAGATAAGGTAGAATATAAAGCAACATGTACCTCACAGGGCTATTCCGAATCAATCTGTACAACCTGTAATGCATCCTTCAGAGACGACTATAAAGATGCTCTCGGACATACCTACAATTGGGGCACTCCCACTCCTTCAACCTGTCTTGTAGCAGGCTCACGAGAGGGCGAATGTATCACCTGTCATGAAAAAACAACACAGCTTCTTTCCCTTGCAGCATGTAAGGCAGGCGAGCCCGTGCGTGTAACAGGCAGCGGCAGCACTCCCTGTGTGGATGTTTACAGCTGTAGGCTCTGCGGTAAGTTTATGTACGAAATCGAAAACCACGAAATGGTTGACATTCCCGGTTCCGAGGTATTCCCCGAATTCCCCTGTACAATAAACACAACAATCGACTTAAGGTGTAAATACTGCAATAAAACAGAAACCGAAATCATTATGGAAGCAACCGGTCACGAGGCTATGCCTGATGCTGAAAACTCCGAATGGGCAACCTGTACCACAGAAGGTAAGATGGTTTACCACGGCTCCTGTGCTGTCTGCGGTGAAGATCTTGACGGTAAGACAGTAATAATCCCCGAAAAGGGACATATCCCCACAGGTGAGCAGACCTGTACTACAAGCATAACCTGTGCAAGAGAGGATTGCGGTGACGTAATTCATGAGGCATTCGGACACAGCATGACAGTCAAGGGCTGGACTTCAGCAGCTCACACCTTCTTCTGCGACCGCTGCGGTGATGCAACCGATACTACCACAGCAGGCAAGATTGCAAACTTCAACCTTCTTACTGCAAGCTATAAGCAGAACAACCGCTTCAAGTACAACACAGTAAGATACTTTACAAAGTCCTACACAGACTCAAGCTATAAGAGCTTTGACTTCGGTATCTACACCTCAATGATTGAGGATATGTACAAGGAAGAAATAGGCAAGAGTGAGCCTGAATACACACCTGTAAGAGTAACAACCGTAAAGAGCATGTATATTTCCGAAAATGATATTTCAACTCTTACAGCAGATGACCTTGAGTCAATCACAATTGAAAGACTTTCACACCTCTACGGCAATGAAATTCTTGCTGATTTCACTCCCTCTTATGCAGAAAGCTCAACCTCCTTCACAAACTTCAACAAGTACAGAAGCCTTAAAATCAATCAGAATGTTATCAAGGTAACACTCAATATAAAGAACGAAAACCTCTACAATGTTGTAAAGAACAATATTGAAGAAACCGCCCTTATGAGAATCTATGACTTTGATATCAGAGATCAGGTTACAGGCTACGATTTCACAGGCAGCAAGTTTGTTGAAAGTGAAACACAGAAAGGCGACGGCTATGAAATGTCAATGGATATGACCGTTGAAGCCATCGACACCGATGCAGTAATAACATACTACTTCCTTGAAGATACCTATGAGCCCATCCTTGCAATCTATGACCTGTATGACACAATCGACAGCAGTGTAAACATGGTATTCAAAATCGGTATCTCCATCAAGGGTAAGATGCGTCCCGTTATCACAACCCACAACACAAGTGCTTTCGTATTTGAAAACACAATCGAAAATTTCGTAACGAAAGATTGATTAAATGAAAAAACATTCAATTTTAAGCATAATTCTTGCCGCATTAATCTGCTTATCATCCCTCGTTATGAGTGCTTCGGCACTCATAATGGGTGATATCGACGGCAGCGGCAAGCCCGACTCGGGTGATGCAAGAACCGCTCTTCGTGCCTCTGTAGGTCTTGAAACACTTACCGAAGCAAAATTCAGACTTGCAGATATGGACTCCAGCGGAAAAATTGAATCCGCCGATGCAAGAGAAATTCTCCGCACCGCAGTAGGTCTTGTAAAGCTCAAGAAGCTTCCCGAGGAAACCAAGCATCCCGAAAACCATGTTTTCAACACAATCAGTATGACAGGGGAAACAAAGTGCGCATATAAAGATTGCACTGCTACCCTCCCCGCCTTCAACAATATTGTAAACACACTCAAAACCACCGACAACGGTGTTGTGCGCTTTACAAAAATTGCAGAGCAGATTTCCGAGGAATTCCCCGAGCTTAAGAATGAATGGGAATTCTTTGCATGGATGGCAAATCCCACAACCAAAAAATCCACTGCATATAACGGTGTTGAAGAAAACAGATATCTTACAAAGAATAATTTCTATTCACAGGGTCAGAGCTTCGTAAGTGACCTTAAGGACAGCGATGTTGCATCAAAAACCATTGAGACCGTAAGTACAGTTGATTTTGCAAAGGCTCTTCCCGATACCTTCAAGGTAAAGGATAAGACCTTCAGCACAAAGCAGGCTAAGGCAAAAACCTACAACACACTTTATAAAATCACACTTACCGTCAAAGATTCCACATATAATCTCAAGGATGAAAAATCATATACCTCAGTGCTTGACAAAATCTATTACAAGGACTTTTTCGGCACCTTTATCCATCCTGTAAAAGCCGAGCTTAAAACCGAATTCGGTGATTATATGAAGTACATTGAAGGTACAGTCGCACCCTCAATTACCGTTACATATTATGTTGATGCAGGCACCCTTACCCCCGTTGCTGCAAAATACAGCTGTGACATGAAAATTGAAATGGAATTCTTTGAAATAAATCTCCCCAACAGCTTCACAGATAACTCCTACATCTTCTTCAACCCCGATTTCACACTCGTAGGTTAATTACACAAAAAAAGCTCTTCGCACCGCGCGGAGAGCCTTTTTCTTTACCCCGGCATAAAAAAAATATGTTTTACATCTGTAGGGGACGACGCCCACGGCGTCCCGCCTGTAGGGAACGGCGTCCTCGACATCCCGCCCGGTAAAAGAAGGTGTGATAATATTTCCGTTGAACACAAAAATAAATTTTACACTACTGTCTGATGCCTGATACCTGCTGCCTTACCGCAGGCTTGACTAAAGCCTACTGCAGGTATATAATTGTCGGGTATATAAAGATAAATGCTTTCCGTTACAAGAAAGGACAATAAGGGTGAATAATATGGCAAAGTATAACAACGATTTCTACATTCCCCGTCTTCGCAAAATAATTGAATGTAAAACAATATCAGTAAAAAACAGCTTCACTCCCGATGAATTCATGAAGCTCAGAGAGGTCATGAAGGAGCTTTTCCCCCTCACTCACGAAAAAGCTCAGATCATGTATTTCTCCGAGGACTGCTGGATTTATAAAATCGCAGGTAAAGATACTAAAAGAAACATCATGATAATGTCCCACCATGATGTTGTTGAAGCCGAGGGTGACTGGAAATATCCCCCCTTCGCATGCGAGGAGCATGACGGCAAGCTCTGGGGCAGAGGAATTTTTGACACCAAGACAGCAGTTTTTGCCTTCTTCCAGGCTACCGAGGAGCTGCTTTCCGAGGGCTTTGTTCCCGAGTGCAACCTGTGGCTCGGCTCTTCCCATAACGAGGAAATCTTCGGTGACGGCATCCCCGAGGCAGTGAAATATTTCAAACAGCAGGGCATCGATTTTGAAATCGCTCTCGACGAGGGCGGTGCAATTACCGAGCCTCCCGTTGAGGGACTTATGAACGGCAAATGCGCCATGGTCGGTGTCCATGAAAAAGGGCGCTTCACATATATCTGCACAGCAAGTGCCGACAGTAAATTCCAGAGCCTTCTCAAGGCAAGAAAGAAAAATCCCGTTGAAACCATGACTGCATTCATTGAAGCTGTAGGAAGCAGTGACCTCTTCACAGTGCGCCTCAATAAGCAGGTTACAGATATGTTCGGTGCAATCGCTCCCCACCTCAGCTTCCCGTTGAAGCTTGTATTTTCAAATACAGCTCTTTTCAGCGGCGTCATAAAAAAGGTGATGGAAAAAATAAATCCCCTTGCAAAGGGACTTATCAGCACTACCTGTAATTTCACAAAAATCGAGGGCAGCAGCATCGAGAGAAAATGCACCGCAACCGCATATTTCCAGCCCGTATCCCATGAGGATTTCATAAAGGATATTGAAGCCTTCACCGAGCTTGCAAGGCAGTACGGCATTACGGTTGAAAAGGGTGAGCAGAGCTGCTATTATGAGCCTGCAGACATCTCCGTGCCCGCATACGCATACACAAAAAAGTGCATTGAGGACATCTTCCCCGACTGCCCCGTTGTACCCTATACTCTTCCTTCAGGCGGCACGGATGTAAGAAATTTCAGAGAAATCTGCCCCTGTAATCTCCGCTTTGCTCCCTTCAAGGTAACCAATGAGCAGGTAGGAGCCGTCCACCTGCCCAATGAAAACCTCGATGCATGCACCATCCCCGAGGGCATCAGCTTCTATAAGCACTTTATTAAAAACTATAAATAAATTATATTTTTTCTCATACTTATCAAATCCGAGGTCGGAGCAGTTGAGAATTGTCTGTATTTTATGGCAAAGCGCCGTTTCAGGGAAACGGATGCTATGGTGTGAAATACGGGCAATTATCTCTGCCCGACCATTTTCATTTTCAGCAAAACACCAAAAAAACTGAAATGCGATAAGGCGGTGAGCCGTTCGCACTTCAACGCAGACACTATCTCAGAGGCACTCACCGGCAAGAAGACAAAAGGTGTCCTGATTGTTGTTTTCGTCGGTGGCAAGCCGTACATTGGTACTGCGAACCGACGAAAACAAAGCATCCGTTACCCGATGCGTGTAAAAAAATCTGCCACATCAGAAGCACTTCCGATGTGGCACTTATCAATTATTTAATAATAATGCGTCAAGCAGGATAGCTTTTGCGCTTCTTGCCCTTATAAAAAGGCTACGAGAGCAGCAGTGCATACGCTGCCTGCCATTAAAATCGCAAGTCCGATTGCTACAATTTTTGCAAAATTCTTATTCATATCATTCACCTATTCCGAGAACACTCATAATGTCCTTCTTATAAATTTCTGTCTGTTCCTTGGCTGCAGCTTCATTTTCGCCCTGCACCATGGTATAAATCTTTATCTTGGGCTCTGTACCCGAGGGACGGATAATAACCTTATCTCTGTTTTCAAGAATAAGGATAATAACATTTGAAGAGGGATAGTCAAGCACAGTCTTATTGCCTGTCTTCACATCAGTTGCTTCACCTGTCTTGTAGTCCTGGACCTCTGCGACAGCCTTACCGCCGAGAGCCGCGGGAGCAGATGTACGAAGTCCGTTCATCATGGCAAGCATTGTCTTCATGCCGTCTGCACCCTCGAAGCCGAAATTGAACAGAGCATTGTTCCAATAGCCGAAGCGCTTGTGAAGGGCTGCCATAACATCGCAGAGAGTCTTGCCCTGCGCCTTGTAAAATGCTGCCATTTCGCAGATAAGCATTGATGCGTTTACAGCATCCTTATCCTTTGTGTGCATGCCTGAAAGATAGCCGTAGCTTTCCTCAAAGCCAAGCTCAAAGCGGTCAGACTCGCCCTTTTCCTGAAGCTCGGTCATCAATTCTCCGATATATTTGAAGCCTGTAAGCACATTCTTCATTTCTGCGCCGTAGCTTTCAGCAACCATGGTTGAAAGGTCGGTTGAAACAATTGACTTGACAATAACGGGCTTATCGGCAAGTGTACCCTTTGCCTTCTTTTCGGAAAGAATGTAGTCAACAAGCATACAGCCCACATCATTACCTGTAAGAAGCTTATATTCACCGTCTGTAAGCACTGCAATACCGACTCTGTCGCAGTCGGGGTCTGTTGCAAGAAGAAGGTCAGCCTTCTTGTTTTCTGCAAGCTTCAGTGCCTCGTTGAAGGCTTCACGGATTTCGGGATTGGGGAATGAGCAGGTGGGGAAACGACCGTCGGGATTTTCCTGAACGGGAACTACGGTCACATCCTTAATGCCCATCATGGAAAGAATTCTTCTTACGGGCTTGTTGCCTGTACCGTTAAGGGGTGTATAAATTACTGAAAGGTCAGTGTTCTTCGCAATTTCGGGATTGATGCTTCTTGAGAGTACAAGCTCAAAATATTTATCAAGGAAGCTGTCCTCAATATATTCAATCTTACCCCCGGCTACAGCCTCATCGAAGTCCATAGTCTTTACATCCTCGAAGATGTCGCAATTATTTATATACTGAAGTGTTCTTTCAGCGGCTTCATCAGTCATCTGATAGCCTCTTTCATCATAACACTTGTAACCGTTATATTTTGAGGGGTTGTGGCTTGCAGTGATAACAATACCTGAAGAGCAGGAAAGCTCCTTTACTGCATAAGCTACAATGGGGGTTGGCATAAGCTCCTTGAAAATATATACCTTTATGCCGTTTGCAGCAAGAACAGAGGCAGCCGCACGGGCAAACTTATCGGAATTGATTCTTGAATCGTAGCCTACTGCAACAGAGGGCTCCTTGAATGCCTCGTTGAGGTAATCGGCAAGACCCTGTGTAGCCTGTGAAACGGTGTAAACATTCATTCTGTTTGTACCTGCACCGATAACACCGCGAAGACCGCCCGTACCGAAAGCAAGATTCTGCCAGAAGCGATCAAGGATCTCCGCCTCATTTCCTTCAACAGCCTCAAGCTCCTTAAGAACCTCTTCCTCTGTTACCTTTTCTCGCCACAGAGAATAAAGCTTATTTATATCGTTCATACTATCTCCGCCTTTCAGAAACTTATCTATTTTATATTATATTACTTGTTAATGCAAATTACAATAGAAAAATGTATTGCAGGGATCAGGGATTAGGCAATAGGCATTAGGGATTAGGGATTAGGGATTAGGCATTAGGCAATAGGCAGTAGGCTTTCCACCTCTTCACTATTACCTTTTACTTCTTACCTCAATTGTAGGGGACGGCTTCCCAGACGTCCCGCATAAGGGAGCGTGCGAAGCACCATTGTAGGGGACGACGCCCACGGCGTCCCGCAAAAAACACAGAGATATTTTGTGTAGGGGACGGCATCCTTGACGTCCCGCAAAAGGGAGCGTGCGAAGCACCATTGTAGGGGACGACGCCCACGGCGTCCCGCAAAAAACACAGAGATATTTTGTGTAGGGGACGGCTTCCCAGACGTCCCGCATAAGGGAGCGTGCGAAGCACAAAAAGGCAACAGGCATTAGACATCAGAGGTCAAAGGTCTGCATCCCCGACAAAGCCGCGCAAAAAAAAGGACGGAGCCGAAGCCCCATCCTCCATATAGTATTAAACATTACATTAAATCTTGATAAGTATCTTCTTCTTGTTGCAGATATAAGCAATCGCAGTAAGGATAAGAGCCATTGCCGCAACAATTATAATTGCCACGGGAGCAGCGGCAGTCTTGAAGAAATCACCGCCGATAACGGTAACAACACCTACAAAGCCGAACTCAAGGCAATACATGAGAATGGGATTTCTGCCCCACCACATAAATGGGTCAAAGGAGAGCTTATAGAAGGAGAAAAGCTCTACAATAATGAATGCAAGAAGCGCGATGAACACTGTAACAAGCACGAATGAGGGGCTGACACTGCCCTTGTTGATTGCCATAAAGGTGGAATTTGCTCCGACCCATGTGGCACCCTCGGGAAGAGTGGCAAAAATACCTGCTACAACCGCTGCAACGGGAATAGCATAAATGCCTGTGGCAATAAAGAAATGCTTCTTGTTGTTCATATAAAGCTCGGAGAAAGCAAGGAAGAGAATAAGCATTGCACCCCAGCTGAAGCCGCCGATGAAGCCGCCGTCTGCAACACCGTCAACAAGCTCACGGTTAGATGCGAAATGGTCGTTTGCAAGGTTGCCTGCGTGGAAAAGTCCGAAAAGACCTAAAATTCCGAAGCCGCCTGCAAATCTTATAAGATTTGCAAATTTACCTTCAATAAGTGCAAAGGGAAGAGCCACAAGACCTGCAAAGCCGATGTGATGTAAAACAACCCAGTGACCGAAGCTGTCACCTGTTTTACCTGTCACAAGAAGAATTGCATTCACAAGAGCAACACCCACACCGTAAACACCGAAGGCAGTAACAAACCATGAAAGGAACTTACCTACAGGCTTTGAAAGCTTCTTCAGCTTCACGGCTTTAAGAATAAGATTCGCAAGGGATAGCACAAGCACAACTGCAGTACCGATAACAAAGGTGAGATTAAGTCCCTCCATCTTGCCGTCAAGAATATCGTTGATACCGTCCATGGTAACACCGATACCGATAAGCATAAGATTTCTCTTAACAAAATGAATTATAGCCGTCTTCCTGCCGTCCTTTTCTATTCGTCTTTTAAGTGACGGAAGATATGTAAGACCGATTGCAAGAATGAACATGGGAGCTACAATATCAGCCACAGCAAGGTTCGGAAGCATATAGTAAGCATCCTCATTGGGCGCGTGATGACTAATTGTGGAAGCCCCTCCAAGACCTGCAAAATTCGCCATAAACTGAAAAATAATCATGGAGAATATAACGATTCCCCTGAATCGGTCAATTGTATTGTTTCTTTTCATAACCTTTCTCCTTCCATAAATCATAACTTATCAACGCAATTTGCCTTTACAGGCTGTAGGCGACGTCCCCTACAAGGCAAAGATTTATTTATTTCTGTAAATTATGATTTATTTTGATTTCATTTTGACGATATCGCGATATGAAATAAGCTCTACCCCGTGGGCATTGAGATACTTTTCTGTTTCGGGGTCCTTCATCAGCTGATATTCCCACACTCTCTGCCACCAGTTGCCTGTAATGGACTTCAGTTCATCGGTTTCATAGGCGGGATGGATAAAGGTTTCGGTGATTCCCTCGGGAATATCTGTCCATATCTCAAGAATGCGCTTTCTGTAGCTTTCGTAGCTGTCCTTTGGCATTACACCCCAGTCGGGGAAAAGAAGATAATCGGGCATAATAACACCGAACTGCTTTCCCCAGCGCTTTGAAATTTTAGTACAGGCAGCATAAGCAAAATAAGGTACGCCTCTCGGACATATACGCTTATCGTGCTCAAGGAACATTCTGTAGGCATAGCCGTATTCACCGCACACACGAAGAGTCATTTTAAGAAGTGAGAATCTGCCTGTAAGGTGACCGTAAAGGGAGCCCATGTGATTATCCACATGCGAGGGCTTCATGCCCCACTCATGCGCTAAATCTATCTGCGCGCGCATCTCCTTTTCAAGCTCATCATACTTGCCGTTTTTACCCACATCCTTGGCACTGCGCCACATGTAGCCCTCACTGTCCACAAGGCTTTTACCATCCGTTAAGGGTTTCCAGCGGTAGTCCTTCCATTCGGCGGTCATTGTAAGATGAACACCAATGGCATACTGCGGATTTTCTATAGAAAAGTCAACGGCATCCTTTGCCGTAGGACAAGGCATCATAATTGTTGCGGATTTCAGTCTGCCGTCACGGAACAGATCAAAAACCGCCTCGTTTGCACTTTTACACATACCGAAGTCGTCTGCATTAACCAAAAGATATTTTCCCATGGGGAACACCTCCATTTCTTATAATACAATTATATTACATATTGAACAATTTTTCAACTTAATGCTTTGATTTTTTGTTGAAATTTTTATGAACTTTTCATTCCCCTTGTAGGGGAAGGGTCTTCCCTCCCCTGAAAATCTTCTGCAATTCTTTATAAGAAAAAATTTTGTCTGCGTTTATTGCGGGCGGGGCAAAGAAGCAAGGAGCTTACGGGGGAAGATTAAGCCTTGCTGATGAGATGAGGAAACACAGAGCATCGCAACCGCCCCAAGGGAAGTAAAGTGACAATGCTTACGATGGGACCATATTTTTGTGCTTCGCACATAAGCCCCCCCCCGGCGAGGGTTCCTTATAATCCTCCTGCGCTGTTGAAGCGTAGGATTCCGCACACTACGGTGTGCGGCAAAGGCTCTGCCTCCTGACACCGTAAGCTTTTGAAAAAGCTTAACCAAAACTTTTTCTCCGTGCTGCCGCACGAGCGCAAAAAAAGAGGGTATCAGCCGTATGGCTGACACCCTGAACTATCGCCTATTGCCTATTGCCTATTGCCTTATTACATAGGCATTCCGGGATTGCTGCCGCCGCCCATAAGCTGACTTAAAAGTCCGCCTGACTTCTTCTGCTTCTTGGGCTTGTACTTGGGAGGATTAAGAAGTCTCATTCTTGCTGACTTGCTTGAGCCGAGTCTCTTTGAAACCGCAAAAACAGGCTCAACCATGCTGTCTGCAAGGTAAGGAAGAATTCTCTGTGTAAGAGTGGGATCATTTTCAATAAAGCCTAAAGCAGTAACGGCAATAAGGCTCTGGACCTCGTTTGTGCCGTCCTCATAAATTTCGCAGAGAATATTGAAAAGTCTCTTCATTTCCTTGGGATTATTCTCACGGATTGTTCTTTCAATGCAGGCATTTGCATGCTTTACAAAGAAATCCTCACAAAGGAATTCACCGTAATCCTCAATATTTCTTGCAATTTCTTCCTTAAGCCCGGGGTAAACACCTGCAAGCTTTGTTGCAAGAGTAACGGGGTCATAGGAAAGAGCGCCGCTTCTTGCAGCAGTACGGGAAACAGTGGAAATATTCTTTGACTTTACTGCCGCCTTCTGCTTGACAACAAAGGTGTCGTTCATATATTCATTTACTTCACCGCCGATGCTCTTTACATCACGCTCGTTGTATTCATCAAGAACGAAAAGATATGTTGTATCCTTTGTGAATGCGGAGTCATCGTCACGGGGAGCATCGTTGCCCGCAAAGAGCAGATGAATTCTGTCATCGTTGAAAACGAAACGGGAAACACCCTTTTCACCTGAAAAATCCATTACAACAGCCTCGCCTCTTTCGTAAGCGGGACAGCCTGTCTTTCTCATACCCTCTTTATATTCGGGATTGAAGCCGCACTGTGCCATTGTATCGGAAATGTGATTGTATAAAAGCTCGAGAACCTGAATTTTTTCCATTATTTATTCCTTTCAGCCGTTGAGTGCGGCAAAGTTTTCTTTGTTTGCTTTATAAAGGTTTTTGAATACCTTATACTGCTTGTCATATACATCCCTGTTCTTCACATCGGGAGTATATGTCTTTACTGCGGGAATAAGCTTTTTGGCCTGTGAGAAATCGGAAATAAGACCCGAGCCTACGGCAATTGTAACCGCCGCACCGACAGCACCTACATTCTGGGGCTTGTCAACAACCTCAATGGTCTTGCCCAGCACATCGGCTAAAATCTGACAGGTCATGTATGATAAAGCACCGCCGCCTACAAAGCGGATAGTATCCGATGCCTTAACCTTCTTTTCTTCAGCCTCCATAAACCAACGCAGATGGAAGCACACACCCTCGATAACGGAGCGGATAAGCTCACTCTTGCCTGTTTCAAGGCTTATGTTGAAGAACATACCTCTTGAATTGGGATCCTCAAAGGGACAACGGTTACCGTGAAGCCAGGGAGTGAAAATCACACCGCCCGAGCCTGCAGGAACCTTGCTTATTACGTCTGACATATAGTCATAAAGGTTAGTGTATTCTGTTTCGTAGCTGTCGGCAACGTCTTCCTTATTAAGGTAGATGTTGATTTCGTCAAGCGCAAGGTGATCCTTCACCCATTCAAGACATTTGCCTGCTGTTTCAAGCTCACCGAAATAGTTGAACATTCCGGGTACGGCACCGATAACCGCAGCAATCATTGCAGATGCGTCAACAATGGACTTGTCAACAACAGTTGAAACCCAGCCTGATGTACCGCAGTAAACATGAGTATCACCAAGACCTACAGCACCGGCTCCTACACCGATAAGAGAAGCGTCACCGCCGCCGCCGTAAACCGCAATGCCGGGCTTAAGACCAAGCTCCAGAGCCTGCTTTTCACGAAGAGGACCTACAACATCGGTGGAATTGATAATTTCGGGAAGATGCTTTACATCAACACCGAGCGTCTTGCAAAGGCTTTCACTCCAGCACTCGTGACCCTTACGAAGGTCGTAAAGAAGTGCGCCGAAGGCAGAGTCACGGGTCATAACGCAACGGCCTGTCATACGGCAGATAAGTGCTTCCTTTACGTCAAGCCACTTATGTACTCTCTTGAAATTCTCGGGCTCATGATTCTTCACCCAGTTATATTTCCATACAGGGTCCTTTACGGAAGCCGCAACCGCACCTGTAATCATAATCGATTTAAGAAGCTTGGGCACATTCGCACCTGCAATCTGGAAGCCGTGGGCAATACCCTTTTTAAGCTCCTCACGGGCACGCTGGTCCATATAGCTGAAGGCTCTGCGCACGGGAACACCGTCTTTATCAACAAGCACAAGGCCCTGCATCTGCGAGCAGAATGAAATACCATCTATAAGAGAAGCATCAATGCCCGCCTCGGCAATTGCCTTCTTTGATGTGCTGCACATTGCAGCCCACCATTCATCAGGCTCCTGCTCCGCACCGCCGTCGGGGAAAACATAAAGCTTATAACCCTCGGAAGCACTGCCGAGCAGCTTTATTGTATCAGAAATTTCAAATACACAGGTCTTGACACCGGTCGTACCGATATCGAATGTAATTGCATACATACCTATTCTCCTCTATAAATCATAATTTATCGGGTCGATAAATTATGATAATGATATACACCTTGCGGTGTATGATATATTGCTTTGTAATATGATGAATGATATATCTGCATCCGCAGATATGTCGGGACCTGCGGTCAGCATTTTATAAGAACCTGCCTTCGGCAGAGCCTTGTTACTCCCGTTGGTCGTAAAAGAGCGAAGCGGAGCAAGACGCGGATGCGTCTTCCGTAATATTTGTGCAACAAATATATCGTCCGGACACAGTCCGGATTTCATCCGTCTGTGACGGATTTCACCGACAATGCAGTTGTCGGTATCATTGCATAATTCAGCATTCTGAATTATGCATGTGTGCTTCGGGCTTCGATAACATCTGCGGTTACCTCACTCTGGCGCTTTCTGTTTATCTGTATTTCAAGCTGTGAGGAATACTGTGAAGCGGCATCGTATGCCGAGCGCATAGTTGTGAGTGTTGCCGCCTGTGCACCGAGAGCGGTTTCAAGAATTACGGAATATACCGTGGCAAAAATTACCTTCTGTGCGATATTTTCCATAACTGTTTCCTTATCGGGGATGAAAAGAAGATTTTCCTCATCGCTTTGCTGTGAAGCACTGTCCGTTACACTGAAAAGCTTCTGTGAAACGGGCGTCTGCTTCATAACATTCACATAGCGTGGATAAATCATATACACATCGGAGATTTTTCCCTGCTCTCTCATGGAAATCAGCTCATGAAGGAAGGCTTCAGCCTCATCCTGTGTGGGAAGATCGGAAAAGATGAAGGATTTTTCAAAGGAAATCCCTTTTTCTGTGAGATAGTAAACGGCTTTTTTACTGCAGGGGAAAATGAGTGTATCCGCAGGCATTCCTTTAACTTCATCAAGGAAGAAGCTGAATGCCTCGGTGTTGAAGCCGCCGCACATTCCCTTGTTGGAAAGAAAGAGAAAAACAGCGGCAGGGGCATTTTTGTCTGCCTTCGGGAAATAGCCGTTAAGTGCTGATTCATATTTTTCATAAAGGGACATACAAGCCTTGGAATATACGGAATAATCCGAGTAATGCCTTGAAATCGACGAGTGCTTTGCGGCAGATACGGTTTTCATTGCTTTTGTAAGCTTTTCCGTGGACTGTATGCCCTTCAGCTTCTTTTTAAGCTCTTGTAATGTAGCCATTATTGAACCTTTCTGTGTATTCCTTTACGGCAATGCGGACGCTTTCCTTGTCGGAGTCGGACATTTTTCTGCCGCTCTTAAGGAAGAGGCAGAGGTCGGTTTTTTCTGTTTCAAAGAATCGGAAAAGCCCGCTTTCATAGTCCTTTGCTTCAAGGTCTGCATTTCCTGTAAGCTCCTCGGTAACTGCAAAGAGAATAAGAGCCTGCTTCCAGTTATCAAGGGGATGATATCTTGTCTGTCTCAATGCGGCGGTAAGCTTTCTGCCCGCATCAAGGGTTTTTCTTGTGACATCATCAATGTCTGTACCGAACTGTGTGAAGTCTGCAAGCTCACGGTACTGTGCAAGTCTTGTACGCAGAGGAGATGCAATCTGCTTCATAAGCGGAGTCTGTGCCGAGCCGCCTACACGGGATACTGAAAGACCGACATTGATAGCGGGTCGCTGACCCTCGTTGAACAGCTCACTGTCAAGGAATATCTGTCCGTCGGTGATTGAAATAACATTTGTGGGGATATATGCAGAAATGTCGCCTGCAAGAGTTTCAATTATGGGAAGAGCGGTAATGGAGCCGCCGCCCAGCTTCTCTGAAAGATGTGCAGAGCGTTCAAGAAGACGGGAATGGAGATAGAAAATATCGCCGGGGTATGCTTCACGGCCCGAGGGACGGTGAAGAAGAAGGGAAAGCTCACGGTATGCAACTGCGTGCTTTGAAAGGTCATCATATACGATAAGCACATCCTTGCCTTCATACATGAAATGCTCGGCAATTGCTGTACCCGAGAAGGGTGCAATATACTGAAGTGCCGCAGATTCCGAAGCGGGGGCGGATACGATTACCGTATAGTCAAGGGCATCGTGCTTTTCAAGAGTTTCTCTGATTTCGGAGATAATGGACTCCTTCTGACCTATTGCAACATAAACGCAGATGGTGTCCTTACCCTTCTGATTTATAATGGTGTCAACCGCAATTGCGGATTTACCTGTCTGACGGTCACCGATGATAAGCTCACGCTGTCCCTTGCCTATAGGCACGAGAGCATCAATAGCCTTGATGCCTGTGAAAAGAGGACTGTTGACCGCTTCTCTGTCAAGAATTGCGGGGGCTGAAACCTCAATGGGGCGCTTATCCGTGAAATCAAGATGTCCGCCGCCGTCGATGGGATTGCCTCGGGGGTCAACAACTCTGCCCAGAAGTCCGTCGCCTACGGGCATTGATGCGATTCTGCCGATTCTTCTTACCTTGCTGCCGCTTTCGATGTTTTCAAATTCACCGAAGATTACGCAGCCGATTCTGTCGGGCTGAATGTCAAGCACCATGCCGCGGTCGCCGCATTCAAATTCAATAACCTCGCCGTACATGATGTCGGCAAGACCGTCCATCCAGCATATACCGTCGGATACGGTAAGAACACGGCCCAGCTGATATTTGTTGATTGCGGGCTGATAGTCTGCTGCGGTTCTCATGAAATCCTCGGTGATTTCCTTTACCGCATCGGCTGTGACAAGGGGCTTACGGTTGAGTCTTCTTTCAAAGTGGTAAAGCTCCTCGGAGATTGTGCCGTCATATACGGTGTCACCGATACGAAGACGAAGACCGCCTATGAAGGAGGGATCCTCTCTTACCCATAAGGAGGTTTTTCCGCCTACGGTGTCAAGAAGAGCTGTTGTTGCTTTATCAACCTTTTCCACAATTTCCTCACTTAAGGGATATGCGGACATGAGTGTGACATAAAGCACATCATGATGTCGCAGATATGCCATGTCACCGGGGGTAAGGGTAATCTGCTCCAAAATTCTGTCAACAAGTCCGTTTTCCTTTGCACGGATTGCGGAAAGCCAGGGCTCTTCAAGGAAAAGCTTTCTTACACTTTCGGTGAAATCAGCCATAAGCTCTTTTTTTGCCTTGGTGAGCATGCTGTTGCGAAGCTCTCTGCATTCTCTTTCCTCGAAGGAGCGAAGAGCCGCCAGCTTTTTGTCCGCAGCAAGTCTTTCCTCGATGATTTCCTCGGGAAGAGCATCATCAAGGGGAAGCTCGGTCTCTGTATAGACGGGTAAGGGCATTTTTTCAATTTCCTCTGCCCTGTCAAGGTCGCTGATTATTTTATCTCTTCTTGTGCCGAAAATCTTCTTTACGGTTTTTCTGCCCGCAAGCACGAGAATTGCCACAAGAATGAGAAAGTTTATAATAACGTATTGTATTTCCATAAAAAATTCCTGCTTCAGTTTTCAATAAGCCTTTTTGCAAAAGCCTTTACGATTTCGTCGGAGGATTCACGGAATGCATTCTTGATTTCTTCTTTTTCTGCTTCGGCATTTTTTCTTGCCTCGACAAGACGTGCGGCTCTTCCGTTTTTTGCCTCCTCAAGCTCGGTTCTGCTTTTGATTTTTATGAGCTTAAGCTCGCTTTTTATGTAGTTCTCATGCTGAATTTTTGCATCTTCTTCAAAAAGGGCAAGTCTTATTTCATGCTCCTTTTCAAGGGCTTCGATTGCTTCTTTTTTCTTTTCTGCCTCTGCAAGCTTCTTTTTTCTCCGGTCAAGCACCTGAAAAACGGGCTTGAAAAGAAGATTTTTCAGAATGAGCATAAGAATAAGGAAGCATATTACAGTCCAGAGAACAACAGGTAACTGTATATTCATCTATTTTTCCTCAGATTTTTGAAATGAGCATGAAAGCGATAAGAAGACCGTAAATGGTAAGAGCTTCCATAAGAGCAAGAGCAATGATGAGTGTGGAACGGATATCCTTTGCCGCGTCGGGCTGACGTGCGATGCTTTCCATTGCTGATTTTGCTGTAAGACCCTGTGCGATAGCGGGTGCTACTGTGCTGATTGCGATTGCGATTGCTGCTGCGAGTGCGATAATTGCTGAATTTGTCATGTTGAATTTCTCCTTGATTTTTAATGTTCTTCAGATTCTGTTGCTTCGTCAAGATAAATTGAGACGAGCATTGTATATACCATTGCCTGTAATGCGCAGAACAAAAGTGATAACACCATCATTACTACGGGTACGCCTATGGGGAAGATTTCATAAAGCTGGTGAGTTACCATTTCTTCACCGTAAACGTTACCGAAAAGACGAAGGGCAAGGGAGGCGGGCTTGATTATTTCGTCAAGCACCAGAAGGGGAAGCATAATGAATATGGGGCTTATGAAATGCTTGAAATAATGCTTCACACCGCTTTTGAGTCCTGCTCCCTGCAGGAAAATAAAGGTAAGCACACCGAGTCCCGCGGTTACGGAAAGGGATGCCGTGGGAGCCTTTACGTATTCCGTAAGTCCCACACCCGGGAAAAGTCCCGAATAGTTTGAGAAAATTATGAAAATGAAAAGAGAGCCCAGGAAAGTGAAATATTTTCTTGATTTTTCCCCTAAAAGATCGCGGAAGAAATTATCAAGATATTCAACTCCCGTTTCGATTATGTTCTGGAATTTTCCGGGTCTTTCCCTGAGTGTGAATTTTATTATCAGAGAAATTACTGTTATGACTGCGAGAAGTATCCACATCATAACAACCTCACCTGTTATGTCCAGAATTCCGCCGAGGCTTACAAGCACTTCGGAGGGTTCACCCATTGTCATCATCCTCCTTCTTTACTGTATTTGTTTTTTCATTTGTCTGCAGAAGCTTCACGGTGAAAATAAACATGGGAATTGTTATTCCGAGAGCCGCACCGATGAGAAGATAGGTTCTGTCCCATGGGGTGAAGGGCGCAAGGAAGTAAGCAGCCACTATGTAGAGTACACCGAGAGTCTGTCGCAGCATAAAGACCATTGAGTATTTGTCAGGCATTTTCTTTATGAAGAAATCGGACAGCCTGAAGTTCAAAAAGCTTATTCCGATGCCGAGGATAAAAGCTATGGCGGCACCGATAAGACCGTTTTCCAAAATATCACCTTCTTATAAAATATAATATAGTACCGCGGACTGTAATTTTCAAGTAAAATTTTTAAATATAATATATTAATTTTTTATGTATATTTACATATCCGATTTCTTTTGGTATAGTGTAAAATGAGGTGATAGCTATGTCATTATACGAAAATATCAGAGGACAGTATCCTGTGTTTCAGCTTGAGGATTTTATTTTCTCATGGGAAAAGCCCTTTCCCGATAACAGAATCCTTGATTTTCTGACTGTGGGCCCCTTTGTGCTTCATACAACAGGTTCATTTGAAGCCGAGCATATGTACGAAAGGGAAAAAATTCTTCTTGAGGACTATCTTCTTCCTGACGGCGGTGAAAAAAATGTTGTGCCCGTGCTTGACGGTAAGCTTCGCAATAAGTATTACGGCGATGAATACCTTTACTGGAAAAAGGGCTTTATAAAGTGGAACTGCCTGCGCTTTGACAACGAGGAGGATGCATGCGATCCCGCATTATATGTGACACAGCAGAGAAATGCGGTTTATTATGCGGCATTCTATATAAATTGCAAAGAGGACAGTGAGGCGGTTATCTGCTATGAAAATTCGGGCTCGTCACTTTTTGTGAACGGTGAGCAGGCAGATTTTCGTCCCTTCGGCAGAGTAAAGGGTCTGTGGGGACTGGGACATCAGTGTCTTGTTAAATTCAATAAGGGACTCAATCTCGTAATGTTTAAAATCCGTCCCGGCTATATTGCTGACAGCATGGACATTTCCATGTCGAACTGCTCGGTATTCCCCGTTATTCTCAGAAATGATAAAATATCTCTTACAACACCCTCCGTTACGGCGGCATATACGGGTGAAAAGGGTGCGGAAAATCAGGTTTTTCCCGTTTTCTGCCATGCTGAAAGCGATATTTTCTCTTATGAAATAGACTATGACGGAAGAAAGCTTTTTGTACCCGCAATGAAAAAGGGGGATATTGTGCCTCTTCGCTTTGAAATTCCAGCAAGGAAAGAAGAGACCGTCTGCGTAAGTGTTGAAGCGGGCGGGGAAGCGGCGGAATATTTCTTCTGCACAACCCCTTATGACGGCTATGAGGGTAAGGAGCATGTATATTCCGATTTCCATTTTGACACAACCTATCATCAGGAGCAGAGAACATACGCGCTTGGCGCATTTCATATAACAAAATCGATTACTGAAAGGCTGATTTCCAACCCCGATTTCAAGGCAACCCTTTCCGAAATTGACTATCTTCATCCCTACTATTCACTCTATCCGAAGCACAGACAGGTGCTGAAAAGCAGCTTTTCGGCGGGCAGAGCGGAATCGGACTGCTTTTATAATCAGCCCAATGACCTTACTTCATCCGGTGAGGCATTTGTAAGAAACCTTGTATACGGTCAGCTTTACCACCGTGATGTTATGGGAAGAATCAGCACCGTTTATGTCCCCGGGGATGTTTTCGGACATTTTTCGCAGATGACACAGGTGTGCAGAAAGGGTGGCTGTGACTATATAAAATGGGGCAAAATGATGCTTGGCGTGGATAACCTCTTCCGTCATGTTTCCCCCGACGGCACAAGCCTTCTTCATGATAAGGGCATGGGCAGAGCTGCTGCATCAAGGCTTGGCGTTACGGGCTGTGACAGCTCCTCGCAGATTCTTTCATATATGGAAACCTACCCCCGTGAGGGTAACACTGACTGGATGAAAAATACATTGTCGCATGCAGCATTTTCGGTATTTTCCGACCTCGCAAGGGAGGTCAATACAAGTGCGGCAAAAATGAAAAAAGAGGGTACTGACAGTGAAATCATGTACACCTCAAGAGATATAACACAGCATCATTCGGGTGTGCTTCTTACAAGAACCGATTTCAAGCAGGCAAACCGCCTTTGCGAAAATCTGCTTGTTACTGCGGAAAAATTCTGCAGTATTGCCTTCATGCACGGAATGAGCTACCCCGACAAGGCTATAGACAAGGCACAGCGTCAGCTTCTGTGTGCACAGCACCATGACTCAATAACAGGCACAAACAATGAAATTTCCTTTATAGATTTAATGATAGAATACCGCGAATGTGCTTCAATTCTTTGCGATATCATTGAAAAGGCATGCCGCTTCATTGCGGGCGGTGCGGATGTCGGCGACAGGGAAAAATGCGTTTTCGTTTTCAATCCTCTTACATGGGAAAGGGGCGGAAAATGTTGGTTCAATGTTCCCGCGGGCTTTATTCCCGAGGGAAGAACGGTGCTTGAGGATATAAAGGGAAATGAATATGACACCGTAATTGAGGGCACAAAGGGATACTTTATTGCGAAAAAGCTTCCCGCCATGGGCTACAGTGTTTTCAGAATCAGAAATATCACAGGCGAAGAAAATAAGATAATAAAGGGAAGGGATACCGTTATTGAAAACGGAAAATTCCGCCTTGAAATTGACCCCGTAAGAGGCGGCACTGTCGTATCCCTTTATGATAAGAAGGAAAAGAGGGAGCTTATTGATTCTTCTGCTCCCGCACCCGCAAACACCGTTTATGTAATGAAGGAAATTCATGACAGAATGGAGACCCAGCACGAGCTTTACACCACGGGTCACAAGCTTCTTTCAAGTGAATATGAAGCCGATGTTACAAGTGAAAAATGCGAGCTTTATCAGAAGCTTACCGTTTCCGTAAAGCTTGATGTCGTTGCAAGGCTTATTCAGGAAATCACCCTTTATAAGGGCAGCGATACCGTAGATTTCAGGACAATTGTTGAGGACTATCAGGCAGAGGATGACCTTTTCTCTGTTACCTTCCCCATGAATATAAAGGGCGGCGGCGTTATTTTTGATGACCGCTTTGCTCCCCATGTTTCAACCCGCTCGAAAAAATATATGTCCTTCCAGACACATCAGTATGCATCCTTTTCGGGCTGCAGAGTGCTTCCCGCAAATCAGTGGTTCGGTGTAGGTCCTACCGTTACGGTAAAAACGGGCAGCGGTGCATCCTTCAATGCGGGCATGACGGCAATTATCAGAAAAAATGAAAAAATTCAGCGTGAAATTGCCGACAGGCTTCTTTTCGCTTTTTCAAAAAAGGCAGTTCCCGTAACGCTTTATCCCGACTGTGAGCAGCACGGCGGTATGAAAATAATCCATTTCAACGAGGATGTATATTCAACCGACACGCGAATTGTTGTCTGCCTTGCGGATGACGGAAATTTATATAAGGACAAGCTTCTTGCATCGCTTTCAAGGAAGAGCCTTGTGAAATTTGAAAGGGCTCTTGAAAGGGACAGGCTTGCAGTTGTAAGATTTAATGATAATGATAATATTTATAAAAAGAATATAGATGTGCTTCTTGTGACAGGTGCTGATGAAAATGCTCTCGATATGTTCACAAAGGGCGTTGAGGCTTCACTTTCAAGGGGTGCGGTGCTTGAGCTTCCTGAAGCAATCAGCGATGTACCCGATGAAGCCTGCGATGACTACGGCTGTGTGCTTATAAACAACGGCACACCTGCTTCAAGTGTTGAGGGGTCAGCCACACTCAACATGATGCTTTTCCATACTGCGGCATTTTACGGCAATATGGGTAAGGTTACGGGTGACAAGGAAATGGTACCCGAAAGAAAGAGCCATATCTTTACCTATTCACTTTATCCCCATAAGGGCTCATACCGTGAGGCGGGAGTATATAAAAAGGCACAGGAATTCAATGATACTCTCTTCAGCTTCAGTGATACAAAAGCAGGGGAGAACACACCGCTTCCCGGGGAAAGAGGCTATCTCAGGTCCCCCGATAATTTCACCGTCACTGCCTTCAAGGCGGCGGGCTACCCCCTTGCAAATCTTAAGTCTGTACCCGCTTCTCCCGCAGACAGAGGCTTCGTTGTGCGCGGCTTTGAAAATTCGGGGCTTTCGGGTAAGGTGAGCCTTAAAACGGGCTTTACCGTTTTCGGTGCCATGGAAACAGACCTGCTTGAGGAAAATCCCACCGCACTGAAGTCCTCGGCAAATTCCTTTGAAATTCCCGTAAGCGCGCACAGCATCAATACTGTTAAAATAAAAGCACCTGCGGCGGAGAAAATCGGCTTCATGGTGCATGAGGAAAAGGAAGCCCTTGAAAAGGTTTACATAAGAAGCTGGGAGCATGACATGGGCAGCATGCCTATGGGAAATCTTTCCTTCTGTGCCACAATTGAAAGACTTCCGAGGACCGATTCGGACAGGGAGACTCTTTATATAAATGCGGTGAATAACTGCCTTGACAGGGACATCGGCACAACAATTAAGGTTGTATGCTCCGAGGGTATAAGGGCGGATAAGTGTGAAATTGCAGTAAGCCTTGAAAGAGAGGCACATGAAATAATTCCTATTGAAATTGACCTTACCGATAAAAAAGAGGGTCAGGTTAAAATTTTCTGGAGCATTGACGGAAATGAATATTTCGATGTTTATGAAATCGGATGCTTTGAGCCCGAAATAAGTCTTACAATTGAAAATAAGGAGATAGTATGCTCCGTTTACAATCCCACGGATGAAATTCTTACGGGCGAATTGCATATTGCAGTGCCTTTTGAAATGTGGGGTGCGCTTATTCCCGCAGAAAACAGTCTCGGCAGGCTTGAAAATGATACCTTCTTCATTGAGCTTCAGGGCAGAAGCGGAAGAGAAATCCGCATCCCCTATGAGGTGTCACAGGAGCTTATGACATCCTTCTGGGCAGCCGCAAAGCTCGGAATTAACGGAAGAATATATTTTGCCTTTGACAAAATGCAGGGAATGAGGCATAATATATGGGCTCATGAATTTTTCAGTGAGATTATAAATGATAACGGGTCCATTAAGAAGATACTGGAAATGTAAGGCAATAGGCAATAGACATCAGGCATTGGTAATTTCTGATTTCAGATAGCTGTTGCAGGAATGAATATCACTGTGAAAAAATTTTTGAAAAAATTTTTGAAATTTATGTGACCTTTTGAATTTCTCAAACGTATTACAGACAGGAGGCAGTCAGGTGGGAAGATCTCCGAAGCCGGAAAATGACATCAGCGTGGCTTATGAAAAGTATTCAGATATGCTTTACCGAATCGCCCTTACGGAGA
Source organism: Acutalibacteraceae bacterium (assembly GCA_045638965.1). Classification (GTDB taxonomy): domain Bacteria; phylum Bacillota; class Clostridia; order Oscillospirales; family Acutalibacteraceae; genus RUG806. The sequence continues at coordinate 49,570 of JAZUCC010000026.1, forward strand.
TTCGCAGTCCCGAGGATGCTATGGATGCCGTGCAGGATGTATTTCTGAAATATATGAAGAAAAGCATTCTGTTTTCCTCTGAAGAGCATGAAAAAGCATGGTTTATCAGGTCGACAATAAACCGTTGCCGTGACATTTACCGCAAAAACTCCGTGAGAAATCACGAGGATATTTCGGAAATGGAAAATCTTGTGGCTTCCGATGAGGTATCCGAAGAAGCAAAGGATGTGCTTTACGCAGTAGAGCAGCTTCCGGAGAAATTAAGAACCGTTATTGTTCTGCATTACCTTGAAGGGGTCAGTGTGGAAATGACGGCAAAGGCACTTAAAATTTCATCCTCCGCGGTGAAAATGAGACTGTCCAGAGGCAGAGAGATGCTGAAAGATATTCTTGAGAAGGAGGGGTTCAATGTCTGACATTAAAATCAGAGAGGAGTACCTTAAGATAAAGGCTCCCGATGAGCTTTATGAAAGAATAATGAACGCCGGACCTACCGAGGAAAAGAAGGCTGTGATAATTCCTTTCGGAAGAATCGTGGCTATGGCGGCAGCTCTTGCAGTTATTATAGCAACAGGCTTCATTCTTAAATCAGGCGGTGCAATGCCTTCGGTTTATATGGGAAATGAGAAGCTTACAGGCGAAATCACTCTCACACAGGCTGAAAATGAGGGCATAATGCTTGCAAGAACGGGAACTGAAATCAGTTGCGAAATGACTGTTGAATTGAAAAGAGATACCACTGTTGAATTAACACATGGAATCCTGCTGTCTGAATCCGGTGAGGTTCTTCTTGCAGAGGGAGAAAGCTCGGTGTTTTCCGAGAATCTTTTCTGTAAGTGGGTTGTGCCCGCAGCAGATGAGGAAACGACCTACAGCTTAAGTCTTTCCGACAAAAACGGCACATACCTTATTAATCTGTACTTTGACAAACAGGCTGAAAACTGGACAGTCTGTCTGACAAAATAAAAAAACAACATATTCCAAAAGGAGAAAATCAAAATGAAAAAAGTAATCGCTATCGTTCTTGCACTCGTAGTAGTTATCGGTCTTGTAGCTTGCGCTGCAGGTACAAACGAAGAAACAACAGTTGAAGAAACAACAGCAGCAGCTGCTGAAATGACAGTTGCAGCAACATTCGTTGAAGCTTTCAAGGCAGAAGCAGCAAAGGCTGACGCAACAACAAACACAATCGCTACAGCTCTTTCAGCAAATGAAACAGTTGCATTCATGCCCATGGTTCAGGATATGGAAGCAGGCTACCTTGCAGGCTTCGATGCTGACATCACAGGCTTCAAGGCTTGCACAGCTTTCATGCCCATGATCAGCACAATCGCTTTCGTAAGCTATGTTTTCGAGCTTGAAGCAGACGCTGACAAGGATGCTTTCATCACAACTCTTAAGGACAACGCTAACCTTCGTTGGAACATCTGCACAGCTGCAGAAGAAATGCTTGTAGAAACAGAAGGCAACTTCGTATTCTTCATCATGGCTCCTCTTTCCTTCGAGCAGCCCGAAGCTGAAGATGAAATCGCTGAAGATGAAGTAGTTGAAGGCGAAGTTGAAGGCGAAATCGGCGGTATGGAAGGCGAGCTTGACGGCCCCGCAGCATACGATCCCGAAGCTGAAACAGTTGCTGACGAAACAGTTGCTGAAGAAACAGTTGAAGAAACAACAGCTGCTTAAGTTTTTGTAAAAACAAAAATTAAACTGAGGAAAGGTGTCTATACTTATAAATGGGTATAAGACACCTTTTTTTGACAGGTGAGTACGGATGTTATTTTCAAGCATTTCATTTTTATATTTTTTCCTGCCTGCGGTACTGCTTTTATATGCGATAGTGCCGAAGGTGCTTAAAAACACTGTCCTTTTACTTTCGGGACTTGTTTTCTATGCGTGGGGTGAGCCCCGCTATGTTGTCATAATGGTAATTTCCATTATGGTCGGTTATATTTTCGGACTTTTAATTGAAAAATTCCGTGGTAAGAAGCTTTCAAAGGTCTTTATGCTTCTGTCCGTTGCGGTGGACCTGGGACTTCTTATCTACTTCAAATATGTTGACTTCTTTATTGATAACTTCAATAATGCAACGGGGCTTGGTGTACCGCTTCTGCGTATTGCACTTCCTATCGGTATCAGCTTTTACACCTTCCAGATTTTAAGCTATACCGTGGATGTTTACCGCGGTGATGTGCCTGCACAGAAGAATCCCGTGAATCTCGGAGCATATATTTCAATGTTCCCCCAGCTGATAGCAGGTCCTATTGTCCGCTACAGTGATGTTGAAAGTCAGCTTCGTGAAAGAAATCACACTCTTAAAAAGACCTATGAGGGTATAATCCGCTTTACTGTGGGACTCGGAAAGAAGATTCTTATCGCAAATGCTTTAGGTGAGCTTTGCGAGGGCTTCAAGGCAACCGACGAAAAGACCGTTTTATACTACTGGCTTTATGCCGTAGCCTTTTCACTTCACATCTATTTCGATTTCTCGGGCTACAGTGATATGGCAATAGGTCTCGGTAAGATTTTCGGCTTTACCTTCATGGAAAACTTCAACTATCCCTACATTTCAAAGAGTGTAACGGAGTTCTGGAGAAGATGGCACATGTCTCTCGGACAGTGGTTCAGAGACTATGTATATATCCCCATGGGCGGAAACCGTGTGGGAACACTCAAGCACTTAAGAAACATCTTCACCGTATGGTTCTTAACAGGCTTCTGGCACGGTGCCGACTGGAACTTCATTGTATGGGGACTTTACTTTGCCGTGCTTCTTACCCTTGAAAAGATGCTTCTCGGAAAATATCTTGCAAAGAGCCGTGTGCTTTCCCGTATATATGTGCTTATTCTCATTGTGATAAGCTTTGTTATCTTCAATGCGGCAAGCATGGGCGAGGCTATGCAGTATATCGGCGGCATGTTCGGTATAGGTACTGCGGGACTTGCAGGTGCAGAGTGGATGTACAACTTAAGAAGCTTTGCTCTTATTATGGCGGTGGCTGCCGTGGGTGCTACTCCCGTGCCGAAGCTTATTATAAAGAAGCTTGATGAAACAAAGGCAGGCAAGTCGGTAATGAGTGTTGCGGCTCCCGTTTTTGCGGTTGTGACTTTAGTGCTTTGCACAGCATACCTTGTTGACGGCTCATTCAATCCGTTCTTGTATTTCAGATTTTAAGGAGGCGGTAGTATGAAAGAAAAGTTAAGATATATTGTTACTGTTGTATTATCTGCCGTCCTTATTTTCGGCTTTTCCGCATGGTTCCTTTTTAAGGCCCCCGCGGAATATTCCGAGGCTGAAAGAAGAGCATTGAAGCAGCTCCCCGGATTCAGCATCGAAAGTGTACTTTCTGGAAAATATATGGGTGAATTTGAGGACGCATCTCCCGATCAGTTCCCTCTTCGTGACCTTTTCAGAAGCATTAAGGCTTATGCTGCAAGGTATGTATTCAACCGTATGGACAACAATAAGATTTTCCTTGCAGATTCCCACCTTTCAAAGCTTGAATATCCGCAGAATGATTCCATGATTGACAATGCGGGAAACAAGTTCAGCTATATTTATGATGCCTATATCAAGGACACCTCTGCCCGGGTTTTCTTAAGTGTTGTTCCCGATAAGAACTGCTTTATTGCTGAAGAAAACGGCTATCTTGCATTTGATTATAACGAGTTTGCCGCTGCCCTTTGCGAGAAGACTCCCTTTGCACAGTATATCGACATTATGCCCTTGCTTTCTGCGGAGGATTACTACACCACAGACACTCACTGGAAGCAGGAAAGCATAGTTGATGTTGCCCAAAAGCTTCTTGCGGAAATGGGTACACAGCTTAATGACACATTTAAGGAAAACAAGCTTGATAAGCCCTTCTACGGGGTGTATTACAATCAGTCGGGACTTAAGGTGCCTACCGATGAGCTTATCTACCTTACAAGTGACATAATTGACGGCTGCACCGTTACAAATTACGATACGGGAAAGGCAGTTGAAAAGCCCGTTTATGATATGACAAAGGCAGAAACCGCCGACCTTTATGAGGTATTCCTCTCGGGTACCGTTGCAGTTTCCGTTATTGAAAATCCCGCCGCTGCCGAAAAGAAGGAGCTTATTCTTTTCCGTGATTCCTTCGGAAGCTCAATTGCTCCCCTTATGACCTCGGGATATTCAAAAATTACGGTTATTGATATAAGATATATCGCATCCGCTGCTTTAGGCGGTGTGGTGGATTTTGAAAACGCCGACACAGTGCTTTTCCTCTATTCCACCGTGCTTCTCAACAACTCCGCAGCAATGAAATAAAATTAAAGGCATAAGACCATCTACGGTTTTATGCCTTGGTTTTTTGCACTTTTGCACTTAAAAGCTACACTTTTGCAGTTTTCGGTAAAAAGGTTTGACAAAGAAGAGTAATACTGTTAGAATGGGGAAAATTACAGAAAGGCGGTGACAAAATGACAAATACAAAGCTTCATACAGCATGGGATATGGTGAATGATGTGGTGCATACTATGGTGCAGTCCATGGATAATGCTATGGTGAAAAATAACCTGCGGAATGTCATTTTGTCAGCATTTATCTGTTGACGAAATAGTCGGATTTTATCCGGGACATCTCCGTGCGGGGGTGTCCCTTTTTTGTTTGTGAGGATTAATGAAGGAGGCGGATTATGAAAATCGGTATTTGTGATGAGGACAGCTTTTTTGCGGAGGAAATCAGAAGCAGGCTCTGCAGATTTTTTGCGGGAGCACAGGGCTTTGAGGCTTCGGGCTTTACCTCTGCGGAAAAGCTTATCGGATATTTCAGGGACGGCGGTTATTTTGATATATTGTTCATTTGTGTTGAGTTGACCGGTATAAACGGCATTGAAGCGGCGGAGATAATAAGAGCATTGTCCCCCCGCACCATAATTATTTTTGTGTCGGCACATGCGGATAATGTTTCGGATGCCTTCATAACCGCGGGGCTTCATTTTATGGTAAAGCCCGTGGAGAATAATGAGTTTTTTCTTGTGCTGGGGCGTGCAATAAAGCAATACTGCGATGTGAATGCAAGCATTGTGCTTAAGTGGGAAAGTACCAGAAGCAAGATTCAGATAGATAAAATCAGCTTTGTTGAGGGCTACAGACGGCATCTTACCGTGCACACGGCAGACGGTGAATATGAGGCAGTAGGGAAAATTTCAGAAATGCAGGAGATTCTTTCACCCCACGGCTTCATAAGGGTACATCAGGGATTTATTGTGAATATGGGCTACATAAAAAGCTTCGGCATAAATGAAATTGAGCTGACCGACGGTTCACGTATCCCTGTCAGCGTAAGAAAAAGGCAGGATGCGCTGAAGCTTTACGACAATTTTATAAAAGAATACTGCGTGTGACTGAATTTCATACACTTGTGAATATAAAGCCTACACTTTTGCAGAATGAATTTACATCCCCCGTAGCTTTATTTAGTATATAAACGGGGGCAGATGAAAGGAGAATTATTATGAAACTGTTATCGGTTATATTTCTGATTGCTGCAATTATTTCACTTGCTGTATCCGTGCTTGCTTTTCTCGGGCAAATCCCCGATAAGGGCAGGAATACGGGAATTGTTTTTGCAATAGCCTCGGGCGTTTTCGGAATATGCGAGTTTATCTGCATAATGAATTCCCCCAAGGCACTGTTTCTTCTGATTGCGGGCATACTTTTGATAAATCTGCTTTTTACCGTAGCGCAGAATGAAAAGGAAAATGGTGATAATGACTGAAAAAAGGGAGCTGTAAAAAACGAAAGTTTTTACAGCCCCCTTGATTTTTTATGGGGTTGTGAAGGTAAGGGTTGCAGGAGCGGAGAGCTTGTGGTAGGCACTTTCTGCGGTGACTGTCAGGGTATATGTGCCGTCGGGCAGGGTGCTTGCAGGCACCGTGAAGCCCTGTGTGGCTTTGTCGGATACTATATAGTAATCAGCGATTATATTATCCTCATATATGGTTTTTCCGGTGCTGTCCTTTATTGTCAGCGCATATTCATGAACGATAAAGCCTTCGGGTGCTTCGGCCTTTGTGAATTCAATTCTTATGTCACCGTTTTCTGTTTCTGTAGCATTTGCTTCGGCATTTTCAGGGAATACGGGAGCTTCATCGTGAGCCTTCATGTTTTTGTAGGTATATGCATAAGAAGACTCGTCGTTGATGTTTTCTATGTAGTAGTCACAGAAGAAGGTGTCGGAAAGAAGGTCATAGCCGCAAAGTCTTACGCTTCCGTCAGCGTCTGCCTCAACCACGCAGAACTGTGCGGCATCCTCATAGCCCTCGGGATGCTGGCCCACAATATAGTTTTTGTCAAGCTCAAAGCGGGCCATAGCACCGACACCTATGCTTGTGTAGGTTGTCTGATTTATGCTTCTGGGGTCATTAAGGGGGAAATGAGAGTGTCCCGAGAAATTGATTACCTTATTATGTCCTGCGAAAACGGGATTCAGCTGCGGTGTGCACCATATTGTACTGCCATATACCGTGCCGAAGGGGTGGGGATGCTGGAATACGAAAACGGGCTTGTCGCCTGCGGTTTTTTCTGCCTCGTTTATTGCATCGTCAAGCCATATAAGGCTTTTGGGAGTAAAGGTCCATTCCGTTAAGGAGCGTTCACCCGAAAAAGCGATAAGGGAAAAGCCGTTGATTTCAAATACCTCATTGGCCTCGTGGGGAAAATATTTCCCGAAAAGCTCATTGTAGTTATCTGCCTTGAATTCGTGATTGCCGAGCACATTTATATATACGGTTTCTTCACGGATATTTGACTTCAGCGTTTCAGTATAAGCCGCATAGTCGGGCTCGGTGCCGATGCTTGAAAAATCGCCCAGCCCTATGAAGGCATCAACACCTTTATAGGCTTCGGAGGTGTCAAAAAGAGAATATGCGGTGTTTATCATATCAGCAACATTTTCGTTTTCATTGTGGGTGTCGGTATATACAATAAGCCTTATTGCGGGAGTGAAGCTGTGGGGAGTGACGGGCATGGATTCGCTTACCGTCCCCCGTGACATCTGTATGCCGCCCCATATCAGGGTTATTGCGCACAACAGGGCAAGAAGAGCAAGTATGCCTGCAAGAAAAATTGAAATTGCCTTAACTGCGGATTTCAGTGCTTTTTTCATGTGTAACACCTCTTTTGCTTTATAATTCAATAATAATACTTAAACAGCGAGGTGTCAACTGCAGTGGTCCTGATTTTTTACGGGAAATACGGTTTAACGGTTGTCTTTTTTGTTAAGTTGAAAAATTCATAAAAATGTGCTATAATCGGGAAAAATTTACGGGAGGTAGGGGCTGTGGCTGAAATTTTTCATAACATAGGAATACTGGCGCATGTTGACTCGGGTAAAACCACCCTTACAGAGCAGCTTCTGTATCTCGGCGGTGCAATCCGTACTGCAGGCAGTGTTGATTCGGGCACTGCGGCAACGGACAGTCTCGGTGTGGAAAAGCAAAGGGGTATTTCCGTGCGTACGGCTACCGCTTCAATGAAGTGGCAGGGTGCTACAATAAATATCATTGATACACCGGGTCATATAGATTTTGCAGGTGAGGTTGAGCGTGCTCTGGCGGCACTCGACTATGCGGTGGTGATTGTTTCTGCCGCACAGGGCATGAGAGCCCATACGGAAAATATTCTGAAATCTCTTGATAAGGCAGGGCTTCCGAGACTTGTTTTTATCAATAAGCTTGACAGCATCGGCTCTGACAGCGAAGCGGTTATCAAAGAGCTTGAGGAGCTTTTTCCGAAGCCTCACATTTTATTCAGTGAAATTGAAAATGAGGGCAGTGAGAGCTGCTCGGTAAGGCTTTGCGATGAAAGGCTTTTCTGTGAAAGGGCAACCGTGGCGCTTGCCGATATCTCGGATGAGGCAGCCGAAGCCTTTTTAGAGGACAGTGTGCTTTCAAAGGCAAGGGCAGATGAAATTTTAAGAAAAGAAATTGCCGCCTGCCGTGTTACTCCCGTGGTCTGCGGCAGTGCGAAATATGCGACGGGTGTCAAGGAGCTTGCCGATATTCTGGTTGGATATATGCCCGATTCCTCGGTTAGGGCAACCGAGGGGCTGTGCGGAATTATCTTTAAGATTGAGCATGACAAGGCGCTGGGTAAGATATCCCATGTCCGACTTTTCGGCGGAGAAATTGCAAACCGTGACGAGCTTGAGCTGTTTTCACCCTCAAAGCCGTTGACCGTACAGACCGATGCCGTTGAAACTGAAGCGGAAAAGCCCATAAGGGAAAAGGTGGTGCAGATAAAGAAATTCTGCGGTGCGAAAAGCACTGATACAGGAATTCTACGAAGCGGTGATGTTGCCGCGGTCTGCGGACTGCCCTCTGCAAAAAACGGCTTTTATATAGGAAAGCCCTCCCATAATGAAGAAATAAGGCTTGTGAATCCATTTCTTCGAGTGCGGGTCTCCTCTGCGGATGACGATATTCAGAAGATTCCTGTGCTTGCAGCCGCACTGAAGGAGCTTTCCGACGAAGAGCCGTATATGGATGCAAAATGGGAAAACGGTCAGAAGGAAATCACCATAAGCACAACGGGTAAAATTCAGCTTGAGGTGCTTTCAAATCTTCTTAAGGAAAGATATAATCTTGATGCACGATTTTCCGCACCCACGGTAATTTATAAGGAAACTCCCTCATCGAAGGGCGTAGGTCTTGCAAGATATACCATGCCGAAGCCCTGCTGGGCGGTGGTTGAATTTTTAATTGAGCCCATGCCACGCGGCTACGGTGTTTCATACCACGGCAGACTTCCCAATAATCAGTGCTTCTACCGTTATCAGTCCCACATTCATACATCCTTCAACCGCTCTTTGGAGCAGGGGCTTTACGGCTGGGAGGTAACGGACTTTAAGTGTACTCTCACAGGCGGTGAGCATCACACTATTCATACGCATCCCCTGGACTTTTTTGTCTGCACTCCTATGGCTTTCATGAACGGACTTACCGAAACTGGCTCGACCATACTTGAGCCTCTTCTTAAAATCCGCGTGAGTGCTCCCGAGGATTTTGCGGGTAAGATTTTTTCCGAAATCATTAAAATGGGCGGTGAATATGACACTCCCGTTGTCCGCACGGGGCTTATGACCCTTGAGGCGGTAGTGCCTGTTGCCACATCAATGAGCTTCCCCGAAAGGCTGGCTTCCATGACATCGGGCAGGGCAGTGCTGTCACAAAGCTTTTTCGGCTACCGCGAATGTGCAGACGGGGCGGAGCATATAAATCCCCGTCACGGTGTAAATCCCCTTGACCGCTCAAAATGGATACTCTGGGCAAGAGGCGCTTATCATACCGAATAGAAAAGTATTATGTAAAATTGCGTTTCCCGGCAGTATAAATTTACGGATGATAAAATCATCGGGCTTCTGTGGGGATACCGTCCGAGTAAGCTTTGCTTCGGAACTCATTCATTCCGCCCCATAAAAGGCCACACTCAAATTCCGTGAGCTTCAGTTTAGGTTTCTTATTAAACATAAAAATGACCTCCTTGTATTTGGTAATACCATTTTACAAGGAGGTCTGTATTTTGTCGAATGTGTGGAATAAAAACTGCTTATTATTTAGGTTGTGGATTTTGTAATGATATGTTATAATGAAAAAAATAAAACAAGAAGGTAATATTATGAAAACCACTTCTAGCATTTTAGATAAAGTAATTGACACATTTAAGGATACTCCAATAACTACTGAATTTACACGTTCAGAAATAATACGTAGAGTTACAGAAAAACATGGATGCAATCCTACCAGTGTTATTCCTAGTGATTACTGCTATAATCGCCTGAATAATGGTATTAACTATGAAAAATATCTTCATTTGTTTGAGTATACAGATTCTAAAACCTATCGATATTTAGGTCTTAACTTTCCATATACAGGTAAGATTATTCACAAACCTAAAGGTGGTTGCGAAATTATAGTAGGTGAATTAGTAGACGGGGTTTTGAAGTCTTATGATAAAAGCGAACCTGTATCTGAAAGTGACTCGAAGGTCATTCGCAAAAATACTGAAGAACATATCCATACGACAAAAAGAAATATCTCAATTACACTAAGATATCAGATAATGAAAAGAGATAATTTCAAATGTGTTCTTTGTGGGGCTTCTCCTGCAAAAGATCCGTCAATTGAACTGCATATTGACCATATTATCCCATGGTCAAAAGGTGGGGAATCAACAATAGATAACTTGCAAACACTTTGTTCCGTTTGTAATTTGGGCAAGAGAGATTCAATATAAATAAACATAAATACAACAAAAGAACCAAGGCTATTTCTAACCTTGGTTCTTTCTTTTTTGTCAGAGTTCCACTTTCACGGCGAAGCCGCCTGTGAAGAAGTAGTAGGTGTTCGTCTGACTTGTGTTTGGTGGAGGCGAACCACCCTCCGTTTTTTAACTCGATAGCAAGAAAAGAGTTGAATAAAAAAATTCTTTGTTTTAAGGAGAATGAATTTAAAAAACTTTTTCACTATTCACTTTAACTTATTACTTTCCAAAAAAATTTCCTTTACACATATAAGTGAAGAGTGAAAAGTGAAGAGTGAAGAGGTAAAAAAATATTCCGTGCCAAATGACACGGAAATTTTTTTGGTGGAGGCGAGGGGAGTCGAACCCCTGTCCGAAAAACCATTCCCCCAACTTTCTACGAGCGTAGTTGCTTGTTTGATCTCGTCTTCTTCGGCGGGAAGCAACACCCTCTGAAGAAGACCAGCCCTTTAAGCCGTGACGGAATACAAGGCTATTTCCCGTTCACGTTCACCGCTACATGACGCCACGCACCGGGTCGCGGTACTCCCGGGAATGACGGCAGCTGCAATTAAGCAGCAGCTAAAACTGTTTTATTGTTGTTATTTATTTTTATAACGTGAAGCTTTTATAGAGGTGCCCCACCTCTGCTCGCTTATCAGGGTTCAGATTCCCCGTCGAAATCCTTTCGCCCCCATGGGGCAAATTTGTCGGGGACAAATTTGCAGTGATATATTTTGTGTTGCAAAATGTGATATTCTGCCTTCGGCAGAGTGATATACCTGCTTCGCAGGTGTGATATATCCGACATGGTCGGATGAGAAGGATTGATTGTGTTACAATTCTTCAGGAAGGCTATTATACAATATTCCGATGTCGGAATCAAGTGTATTTTACTGATGCTTGTCGGCGCGGAGTGAGCGTTCTATGTCGCGGTTGGCTGCTTTTTTCGCTGCGTCCTCACGCTTGTCATAGAGCTTTTTACCCTTGCAGAGTCCGATTTTCAGCTTTGCTCTGCCGTTTCTGAAATATACGCTTAAGGGGATAATTGCATAGCCCTGCTGCTTCATAAGTCCGAAAAGCTTATTGATTTCCTTTTTGTGCATCAGAAGGCGTTTGGGACGCAAGGGGTCGCGGTTGAATATATTTCCTTTTTCATAAGGGGAGATGTGCATACCGTATGCGAAAATTTCACCGCCGTTTATATTGCACCATGAATCCTTGAGGTTTACTCTGCCCTCACGGATGGATTTGACCTCTGTTCCGTAAAGCTCCAGACCTGCCTCATAGGTTTCCTCCACAAAATAGTCGTGGTACGCTTTTTTATTCTGCGAAACGGTTTTTTCTGTGTTGTCTGACAAAGTACTCACCTCGGGAATTAAAAATATTGTTTTTGAATAAATTACCCGTTTGACGGAAAATGTTCATATTTTGTACGGATGCACCGATTATCCGCAGATAAGCGGATGCAGACGGGGGAAATATGGGCATTTAACGGAAAAAGATGTTGTAAAAAATATAGTGTCGGATAGAACTAACCTTAATGAAGTCTGATGTTTGCTATGTGGATGCACGGGAAAGTGGGCAGAAATTGCCGTATTTATGTTTTTCGGCGGTGGCAAGGCATACGATGGTATTCCGAACCGACGAAAAACAAGCACCTTGAAGCTTTTGTCGCGGGCAGAAACATTAAAGTTTTATATATTCTCTTTTGTGGCAGTTGCCCCGTAGTTTTTGTTGTGCGTTAAATACGGGGATTTGTGCACAGCTTTCCCTTACATCTTTTCGGGGGCGTCAACCTTAAGAAGACCGAGGACATTCTTAAGAGTTGTAGCTGTAGCCTTGCAAAGGGTAAGTCTTGCGTTCTTGAGGGCTGTGTCCTCGATGTCGCAATGACATGCATTATAGAACTTGTGGAAGAGGGTTGCAAGGTCAACCGCATAACGGGTGAGCTTTGAGGGGTCAAGAAGCTTTGCTGCGTTTTCTGTTTCGCCTGTAAGAGATGCGATGAAGCGGATAAGCTCCTTTTCTGTTTCATGAGTGAGAAGGTCTGATGCGATATCGGTGTCGATATTGAAGCCTGCCTCCTCCTGCTTTCTGAAGATTGAGCAGATACGGGCATAAGCATACTGACAGTAGTAAACGGGATTCTGTGAGCTTTGCTCAACTGCAAGGTCAAGGTCGAAGTCGCAGTGTGAGTTTGCTTCTCTCATATTGAAGAAGAAGCGGGCTGCATCAATCGGTACCTCTTCGAGAAGGGTAACGAGGGTGATTGCTTTACCTGAACGCTTGGAGGCCTTGATAACCTCGCCGTCCTTAACGAGACGGACCATCTGCATGAGAACAACCTGAAGTCTTTCGGGGTCACAGCCGAGAGCCTGTAAAGCACCCTTGAGACGGGGTACATAGCCGTGGTGGTCTGCGCCGAGGATATCAACTGCAAGGTCGAAGCTTCTTTCCTGAAGCTTGTTATAATGATATGCGATATCGGGAACAATGTAGGTGAAAAAGCCGTTGGAGCGCTTGAGAACGAAGTCCTTATCGCAGCCGAACTGCTCAGCCTTGAACCATACTGCACCCTCGCTTTCATAGGTGTAGCCCTTTTCTGTGAGAAGGTCAACAACCTTTTTAGCCGCACCTGAATTATGGAGTGTGCTTTCCTTGAACCATGTATCGTACTTGATTTTGTACTTGAGAAGGTCTCTTTCAAGTCCTTCAATGTTGAGGGGAAGTGCATAGCCTACAAGAGCCTGTCTTCTTTCCTCCTCGGTTGCATTTATATACTTGTCGCCGTGGATTTCGGCAAATCTTACAACATGGTCGATGATATCCTGGCCGTGGTATGAATCCTCGGGCATTTCGATGGGGTCGCCGAAGTGCTGACGGTAGCGGATGTCGAGAGAAAGACCGAACTTTTCAATCTGATTACCGCCGTCGTTGATATAGAATTCTCTTTCGGTTTCATAGCCTGCCCATGAAAGCACCTCTGCAAGGCAGTCACCCATTGCGCCGCCGCGTGCATTACCTACATGCATGGGGCCTGTGGGGTTAGCGGAAACGAATTCTACAAGAGCGCGCTTGCCTGCAAACTTATCGGAGTGACCGTAGCTGTCGCCCTTTGTGAGTACATCGCTTATGATGTCCTTATAATATTTGCCTGAAAGTGTGAAATTCATGAAGCCTGCGCCTGCGATTTCGCACTTTTCAAAATATGTGCCCTCAAGGTCAAGATTTTCCATGATAGCTCCTGCGATTTTAACGGGAGGAAGGCGGAATGCTCTTGCGTGAGCCATTGCGGCATTTGTTGAATAGTCGCCGTTTTTTCTGTCGGCGGGGATTTCTGTCTTTATGGGAAGAAGCTCTGCTTCGGGGAGAGTGCCTTTTTCAATTGCCTTTTTAATAGCGGCAACAATTGCGTCCTGAAGCTGCTTTTCGGCTGTTTTTACAAGTTTACTCATTTATTTCATCCTTTCGAATGACGGGCTTACCCACAACCACCGTCATTTCCTTTGTCTGATTTATTTCACCGTAGAAATCTACGGTATAGTTCATTTTGATTCTTATGAATGAGCCTCTTTTTTCGCAGAGAAAATCACTTGCCGTGATACCTACCATAAACTCACCGTAGGGGGTACAGTAGGCACAGTTGTGACGGACTCCCTTTTCAATGATAAGCTCGGTATTTATAGAGCCCCGTCTTAAAAGATGGGTGCATTTACCGTCCTTTACACGAAGCACCGTGTGGCTTTTCATGTCCTCGGCAAAAATTTCATCAAACTCTATTGTGCAGTTTTTTTCATCACCGTAAAACAGGCATGTGGTTTCCATTTCAACGGTATCCGTGGTCTCACCGTCAGAGGAAACATCCTTTATTTTAAGTAATCTTTCTTCTGTCATTTTTTACCTCAAAGATAAATAGTCATAATATATTATCATATTTGTACAAAAAATGCAACAGAATTTTGACGAAAATGCGTATGCTACAGGCTGATTTTAACGGGATTTTTCACCTTTATGCTGTCGGGGGTGACGGTGCAGGTGTATGCAAGAATTTTTACTCCCGCCTTTTTTGCATCGGAAAGTGCATCGGCAAATTCGGGATGCATAAGGCGGTTGGGGGAGAAGGTATGGACATTTTCCATCTGGATTATGAACATTATGTAGGCATCGAAGCCCTTGGCTTTTGCATCAATAAGCTCTCTTATGTGCTTAACACCCCGCTCGGTGGGAGCATCGGGAAACAGGGCAAGACCGTCGTTTTCCAGTGTTACTCCCTTTACCTCGATGAATGCCTTTCCCGTATCATTTTCGGCACAAAGGTCGAAGCGGGATTTTCCGTAAGTGACCTCTCTTCTGAAGACTGTGCCCTCGGGAAAAAGCCCTGACATGGGGAGAAATTCAGCGGCTACGGCATTGGGAATCTGTGAGTCCATATTTATAAGTATAGTGCCGTTTTCTGTGATTTTTTCGACGGCTATAAGGTCATAGGGAGTTTTTCTTTCGGGATTTTTCGCTTTTTCAAGAAAAACCCGGCAGCCGGGGATTAAAATTTCACGGCACCGTCCTGTGTTTTTTACATGCACGGTCACGCTCTTTCCGTCAACAAGCACATCTGCAATAAAGCGGTTGGGACGGGAAATGAATGTGCCTTCTTTCACATTTTTGTAGTTCATAATATCACTCCGAGGTATATGATACTGCAAAAGGCTTGCGGAATCAATCTTAAGATAATATTGTTATGTTGTGATTTTCAAAAATTATTGACTTGTTACAATGAAACGGATATTATTATAACTAATCAAAAAAACTTACAGAAAGATGTGTAATGTGTGAAAAAGCTTATATCTGTAATTCTTGCAGTTGCAATTATCTGTTGCATTATTCCTATATATGACGGCGGAGAGCTGGCAGTTTCTGCAAATGCTGCAAGTGTTGAGTTGAATATTCAGCTTCTGAGAAGTAAATTCCCCAACGGAAAATTCTGGAATCATAAAACGAACAGTAATCACAATCACGTGGGAGTTTATTCTTCCTGCAGAAATCCTGCATGTAACAATCCCGACGGATGGACGGACTTACCTTGTTCAACACACGACGGTGTTGTAGGCATCGGAGGACATGACTGTAATAACTTTGACAATGCCATTCAGTGTATGGGCTTTGCAATGAAGCTGTTTTATGATATTCACGGTGTTTCTGTAAGAAATATGCAGCAAAGATATGACAGACAGAATGTGGGCGTGGGTGACTACATAAGAATGCTTGATGATACGCACTCTGCAGTTGTTATTGGAAGAAACGGAGATTATATTACCGTTGCGGAGTGTAATCTTTACGGCGCGGAAAATCACTGTAAAATAAGATGGGATTATACCTATCATATAAACACAGTCACCTATTTCTGCCATTCTGATTCTGTGGGAACCTCACTTCATCAGTGCTCATACGGCAGTAACCATATCTGCAGCGGCTGCGGAGCCTTCAATCCTGCAAGTGTGACGGTAAGCGGAGTGAATCTTACCTTCAGCATAAAAAACAATGATGCCGTTGACCATACGGGGCCCTACGGAGCCTGCGCTGTTGTGAATTCATACAAAAAGGGTGAAGTCGTTACTGCTGTTGAGAAGCTTATCAATGCTCACGGACACACCTGGTATAAGCTTTCCAACGGAAGATATATCTATGACCAGTATCTTAAGGCTTACACCATAAACTATAAGGACATCAATGCCGGCGATTATCGTATTCTGAATTTCTCCGCAATGAAATATCTTATTGTTGACGAGGGAAAGAATGTTGAACGTCAGAATGTTTCCGTGTGGGATTATGCACCGGGCGCAACGGAAGAAAAATGGGCAGTCAGCAAGGACGGGCTCGGCTATATTATAACAACAAAGCTGGGCGGTCGTGTGCTTAACCCCTATGCAGACGTAATTTCTCCCGGAAACAATGTCAATATCCTGACTGCGGCTGCGGGCGATATAACACAGCGCTGGAAGTTTGAGCTTGTTACAGGCGGTTATGTTATAAGAAATGCTGCAAATTTATCCTGTGTTCTTACCGTAAAGGACGGACATAATGTTATACTTGATACATACAGAGTGGGGGATCTTACTCAGGTGTGGCAGTTTGAAACTGCGGCGGATTGTTCCCATAACTGGAATTCCTCGTCGGTTACACAGAAGCCTACCTGCTCAAGCACGGGCGTTATGTCTTTTACATGCTCAATCTGCAGCGGCGTGAAGCACGAGATGCTTCCCGTGGTTGATACGCATCTTTATGACAGCGGTACGGTTATAAGAACGGGTACGTGTAAAACCGAGGGTGAAATTCTTTACAAATGTCTTACCTGTGAGAAAAGCTATACCGAGAAAACGGGATACGGAAATATTCACGGAAATCTTACATCGTCAAGAAGCGGAAAGTATTATTCCGTGTCAAACTTTACCTGTAAAAGCTGCGGTGCGCAGTATTCCTATGATCTGGGTGTAAAAAATATATCGGCAATACCGACGGATAAGAATACTCTCAGTGTAAGAATTGAATTTGCCGACTCAAGGAATGTAAGAACCGAGTCTGGGCTCAGTTATCCTGCTACAGCGGTTTCTTCATTGAAGCCCAACGGCATTATGGGTATTGTAAACGGCAGGATAATATCTCAGTCTGTTAAAGGGAATATTTATACTGCTGAAATTAAATATACGGATGATGCATTATCACAGCTGGTAGGGGATTCCCACAGCTTTCATATAAAATTTGAAAATAAGGATGAGCCTCGGAATAAATACGGCTATGTTCAGGTTGTTTTTAACTGGCAGCAGGGGAAGTATAAATACCTGAAGCCGGGCGAGAGCTTTAACGCGGCTGAGCTTCTGGGAATGAAGCTTGAGGGATACTATCTTGATACGTACGACACTTCTGTGGCTGAATACAAGAACGGACAGGTGACTGCAAAGGCTCCCGGCAGGGCATATCTCGTTTTTATTAACAATATGAGCGGTAAAACAACAGGGGTAACCGTTGTTGTAGAGGATGAAAATAAGCCTTTGCCCGATACTCCCACGCCTCCGGCACCCGATGTGCCCGATATTCCGCAGAAGCCTGTTGTTATTTCGGGGGACGTTGACGGCGATAACAAGGTTTCGTCATCGGACGCAAGAATGACCCTCAGATGCGCTGTAGGGCTTGACGCATTTGATGAAAAGCAGATTGCTGCTGCGGATATTGACAAGGACAATAAGATTTCTACAGGCGATGCAAGATATATTTTAAGATACTCGGTAGGGCTGATTGATTCAGTTTGGTTGTAACTGTATAGGGGGCTGTATAAAAACAGTCCCCTAAAATATTAAAAACCACTTGCAAAATGCGTGAATATATATTATAATATCAGAGCTGATGATAAATCGGCAGAAAATTCACATAATATTTTTGGATTTTGCTTCTGTCATGCGGTGTGTTGGTCCTGTGCGACGGAGCGCCGCGAACCATGTCAGGCGGGGAACCGAGCAGCATTAAGCGGTCAGCCCGTGCGACACAGTCCGCCTGCACACCGTGTGAC
>JAZUCC010000027.1:0-14875 GCA_045638965.1 Acutalibacteraceae bacterium
AACAGTGTAGAGCTGAACGTTATTCTTTGCGATATAACGCTTTGCCTCTGCAGGCATCTTTGCGCTGATTTCATCAGCTGACCACTGGCAGTTTACAAGGAATACACCGCCGGGCTTAACGTCGTTAACCATCTTGTAGCCTTTTTCAACGTAGGAGGGGTTGTGGCAAGCTACGAAGTCAGCCTTGTTGATGTAGTAGGGGGACTTGATAGCGCTGTCGCCGAAACGAAGGTGAGAAATTGTGATACCGCCGGTCTTCTTTGAGTCATACTGGAAGTAAGCCTGAACGTACTTGTCTGTATGGTCACCGATGATCTTGATGGAGTTCTTGTTAGCACCAACTGTACCGTCGCCGCCGAGACCCCAGAACTTACACTCGATTGTGCCTGCTGCAGCTGTGTTGGGAGCTTCCTTCTCTTCAAGAGAGAGGTTTGTAACGTCGTCGTTGATACCGATTGTGAACTGAGCCTTGGGAGCATCCTTTGCAAGCTCCTCGAATACTGCGAATACGCTTGAGGGAGGAGTATCCTTTGAACCAAGACCGTATCTGCCGCCGATTATGGTAGCCTGTACGCCCTTTGTAGCAAGAGCAGTAACAACGTCAAGGTAAAGGGGCTCGCCGAGAGAGCCGGGTTCCTTTGTTCTGTCAAGAACAGCAATCTTCTTAGCTGTTGCGGGGGTAGCTTCTATGAGCTTTTCAGCGGAGAAGGGTCTGTAAAGACGAACCTTAACAAGACCAACCTTTTCGCCCTGAGCTGTAAGATAGTCAATAACCTCTTCAGCAACGTCGCAGATGGAACCCCTAGCACCGATTACTCTGTCAGCATCCTCTGCACCGTAGTAGTTGAAGAGCTTGTAGTTAGTGCCGAGCTTAGCATTAACCTTGTCCATATATTCTTCAACGATAGCGGGAACTGCATCGTAGTATTCGTTACATGCTTCTCTGTGCTGGAAGAAGATGTCGCCGTTTTCGTGTGAGCCTCTCATTACGGGATGCTCGGGGTTAAGAGCGCGCTTTCTGAATGCATCAACAGCATCCATATCGCACATTTCCTTGAGGTCTTCGTAATCCCAGCATTCAATCTTCTGGATTTCGTGAGATGTACGGAAGCCGTCGAAGAAGTTGAGGAAGGGAACTCTTGACTTGATTGTAGCAAGGTGTGCTACTGCACCAAGGTCCATAACTTCCTGTGTGTTTGTTTCTGCAAGCATTGCAAAACCTGTCTGACGACAAGCATAAACGTCGGAATGGTCACCGAAGATGTTAAGAGCGTGTGAAGCTACGCAACGAGCTGAAACGTGGAAAACAGAGGGAAGAAGCTCACCTGCGATCTTATACATATTGGGGATCATAAGAAGAAGACCCTGTGAAGCTGTATAAGTTGTTGTGAGAGCACCTGCTGCGAGTGAACCGTGAACGGTACCTGCTGCACCTGCTTCAGACTGCATTTCAGCAACCTTAACAGTTGTGCCGAAGATGTTCTTGAGTCCCTGTGCGGACCACTGGTCAACATAGTCTGCCATGGGGCTTGAAGGAGTAATAGGATAAATACCTGCTACTTCTGTAAAAGCGTAGGAAACATATGCGGCTGCATTGTTACCGTCCATGGACTTTTTCATTCTTGCCATAATATATCCTCCTAAATAATATTACACTGTTCGGGTGAAAGTCACCTTTCGCACCAAAAAACATTTTAACACTTTATTATAAAAATGTAAATAACCATTTTATATTCATCAAGTAGAAAATTGTGATTTTTTTGACAAAGTTTTGTGTATCTTCCACACTTTTCGGCCGTATTCTGACTGCCGAAAACGAAAAACAGGTATTATTGATGATATAAAGGGAAAACTCTTCAAAAAAAATACTTTACAATTTGAAAAACTTGTGATAAAATGCACATTGTCCGGTTTCTCGGAGACGGGGTTAATTTCGCATGCCCTTTTAAGCGGCGGTTTTCACCTTGCCCTCTCTGGGATATTCGGTAAGAAAATTTTATATGAGGTGAAAAACATGACACAGGCAGAAAAGCAGGCTATAATGGCTGAATTTGCTACTCACGAAGGCGACACAGGCTCTCCCGAGGTTCAGATCGCTGTTCTCACAAAGAGAATCAACGACCTTAACGAGCATCTTAAGGAGCACAAGAAGGACCATCACTCAAGACGCGGTCTTCTCAAGATGGTTGGTCACAGAAGAAACCTTCTTGCTTATCTTCAGAAGAACGACATCGAAAGATATCGTGCAGTTGTTGCTAAGCTCGGTCTTCGTAAATAATTGTAGTGTCTGGGCGGCGAAGAAAACTTTGTCGCCCGAAAATTCTTTTTTTATGGCAATAAAACCGTGTTCCCTAAAGGGAAATGTTAATGTAAAATGTACAATTCAGAGTCCGTTTTACGATGCGGGTTGTGAATTGTACATTGACAGTAACCACGGTTCAGATTGTAAAAAACAGTATAAGGAGATGCAAAAAATGTTCAACGAATTCAGAAAATTCGAAACCACACTCGCAGGTCGTCCCCTCGTTGTTGAAACAGGTAAAATGGCTCAGCTTGCAGGCGGATCCTGTCTTATCCGCTACGGTGAAACAGAAGTACTTTGTACCGCTACTATGGCAGACAAGCCCCGTGAGGGCGTTGATTTCTTCCCCATGTCAGTTGACTTTGAGGAAAAGCTCTATTCAGTAGGCAGAATTCCCGGTTCATATCAGAGAAGAGAAGGTAAGGCTTCCGAAAAGGCTACTCTCTGCTCCCGTGTTATCGACCGTCCCGTCCGTCCTCTTTTCCCCAAGGATATGAGAAACGATGTAGGCGTTGTTGCAACCGTTATGTCAGTTGACCCTGACTGCCTTCCCGAAATCACCGCTATGATCGGTGTTTCCATCGCTCTTTCAATTTCCGCTATTCCGTGGGCAGGCCCCATTTCAGGTGTTTCCGTTGGTCTTGTTGACGGTGAGTTTGTTATCAACCCCACAGCCGAGCAGAGAGAACGCTCCGAAATGGCAGCTACAGTTGCTTCAACTGCAGACCTTGTTGCTATGATTGAAGCAGGTGCTAACGAGGTTCCCAACGATGTTATGTATGATGCAATTATGTTTGCTCATGCTGAAAACCAGAAGATTGTTGAATTCATCAAGGGTATTCAGGCTGAAATCGGTAAGGAAAAGATTGAGGTTCCCTCAATGGATCCCTCACACGAAATGTTTGAAGCTATCAAGGAATTTGCAATTGAAGATGTTAAGGTTGCTCTTGATACAGACGATAAGAGAATCCGTGACGAAAGACTTCTTCCCATCTATGATGCAGTTCATGCAAAGTTTGATGAAATCTATCCCGACGAAATCGCAAAGATTGACGATTGCATGTACAAGCTTCAGAAGTACATCGTTCGCCGCTGGCTTCTTGATGAAAATAAGCGTGTTGACGGCAGAGGCATCAACGATATGCGTCCTCTCGATGCACAGATTGACCTTCTTTCAAGAGTTCACGGCTCAGGTATGTTCACAAGAGGACAGACACAGGTTCTCACAGTAACAACTCTCGGTACAATCGGCGAAGCACAGGCTCTCGACGGGATCGATGAGGAAGCATCAAAGAGATATATCCACCACTACAACTTCCCCTCATATTCAGTAGGCGAAACAAAGCCCTCAAGAGGCCCCGGCAGACGTGAAATCGGTCACGGTGCACTTGCAGAAAGAGCACTTGTTCCCGTTATCCCCTCTGTTGAAGATTTCCCCTATACAATAAGACTTGTATCCGAGGTTCTTTCCTCAAACGGCTCAACCTCACAGGCATCAATCTGCGGCTCAACACTTTCACTTATGGCAGCAGGCGTTCCCATCAAGGCTCCCGTTGCAGGTATCTCCTGCGGTCTTGTAACTGAAGGCGACCGCTTCATGACAATGGTTGACATCCAGGGTCTTGAAGACTTCTTCGGCGACATGGACTTCAAGGTTGCAGGTACAAAGGAAGGTATCACAGCTATTCAGATGGACCTTAAGGTTCACGGTCTTACTCCCGCTATCATCAAGGAAGCTCTTGAAAAGACCTACGATGCAAGATGCAAGATTCTTGACGAGGTTATGCTTCCCTGTATCGCTGAACCCCGTGCAGAGCTTTCCAAGTATGCTCCCAAGATGCTTTCCACAAAGATCGATCCCGAAAAGATCGGTGATGTTATCGGTAAGCAGGGTAAGGTTATCCAGAAGATCTGTGCAGAATGTGACTGTAAGATCGACATCGAGGATGACGGTAGTGTATTCATTTCTTCTACCGATATTGACGGTGCAAGAAAAGCATTGAGCATCATTGAAACAATCGTTAACGATCCTGAAGAAGGCGCAATCTACAAGGGTGTTGTAACAAGACTCATGAGCTTCGGCGCATTCGTTGAAATCGCTCCCGGCAGAGAAGGCATGGTTCACATCAGCCATCTCGACGTAAAGAGAACCGAAAAGGTTGAAGACGTTGTAAATGTTGGCGATGAAATCATCGTTATGGTTCTTCCCACAGACGATCAGGGCAGACTCAATCTTTCCAGAAGAAATGCTCTTATCGCAGTTGAAGGTCTTACTCCCGAAAACGAGCTTGATGATACACCCAGAAAGCCCAGAAGAGATTTCAACAAGGGCGGCAGACGCGACAACAAGAGATAATTAAGCTTAATAAATGAGATTCTCCGAGGAAAATTCTTCGGAGAATTTTTTTGTACATAAACAGAAATTCTTGTTGCCATAAAATGGAAAAATATACATCTGAATGTATATAGTAAGTGTAAAGATTATATGCTTTACGATGTTGATAAGGTTGATTGATTGTTGATTAAATCGGCAAAAATGTTGATAACTCGGTGGAAAGTGTTGAAAAGCTCTGTTGATAATTATGAAAAAAATGTAAAAATGTAAGCATTATAACTTTACTTCAACAAAGTTATCAACATTTCAGTGGAAAATGCCTGTTTTTCATACATAAGAAAAATTTATGATAATTTCAGAAAAAACAGTTTTCATAATTGAAAAAAAATGGTAGAATAATCGTGTAATATGTGGCTGAAAGGCGGACTGAATATGGAAATCACATTAAGGGCGTATGCCAAAATCAACCTTACCCTTGACCTTACGGGAATTCTCCCCAATAAATATCACGGCATTTTCACAGTAATGCAGTCGGTGGGGCTTTATGACACCGTAACCGTAAAAACAGGGGAGCAGGGACTTACTCTTCGTTGCTCGGAAAAATATATTCCCTGTGATGACAGGAATACCGCCTTCAAGGCAGCAAGGCTTTTTTATGAAAAAGCAGGATTTGAGCCTGAATGTGATATCTATATAAGAAAGGTTATACCCTCGGGTGCGGGACTTGCAGGCGGCAGTGCAGATGCTGCGGCTGTGCTCAAGGCACTTACTTTAATCTATCCCGATAAGCTTTCCCACAGGGATATACTGAAGCTTGCCCTTGAAGTTGGTGCAGATGTGCCCTTCTGCTATGTGGGCGGTACAAAGCTTTGTCAGAATATCGGTGAAATCATGTCACCGCTTCCCGCGCTTTTTTCCGATGTGCTTATAGTAAAGCCCTTTGAGAGAGTTTCCACCAAGGATGCATATCAGCGCTTTGATACAGCCGAAAATATCACTCACCCCGACAATGACAGCTTCCTTTTCTATGCCGCAAGGGGTGAATACAGGGAAGCCATGAAATATGCTTCTAATATGTTTGAGACACTTTCCGATGTAAAATCGGGTGAGGAAATAAAAAGCACAATGGCACAGTGCGGTGCATGGTTTTCATCAATGTCGGGCTCGGGCTCTGCTTATTACGGACTTTTTGAAAGCAGTGAGGCTGCAAAAAAATGTGCCGATATGTTAAAGGGCAAGGCAGAGAATGTTTTTGTGTGCAGAACAAAAGCAAAGGGCATTGAATAAAAAGAAATAAATTACCAAGACTTTCCTGTGAAAGGAAGGTCTTTTTTTATGAAGCTTTTTGACAGAGAAAAATTTTATTGTGTATTTTTATCCTTTATACTTATGACATCCCTTATTGTACTTACTGCATCAGAGGGCTTTGCGGCAGCAGAAGCAGTGCAGAATGAATGTCTGCGTCTTCATGTGCTTGCAAATTCCGATTCTGATGCCGATCAGGCGGTGAAGCTTCTTGTCCGTGATGCACTTCTTGAGAAGACGGGCGATGCTTTTTCACTGTGCGAAAGTGCAGATGAGGCGGCGGATTATGTTATTGCAAATAAAGAGAGCCTTGAAGAGCTTGCAGAAAATGTGCTTTCGGAAAACGGCTTTGACTATAATGCACATATTTATGTTGAAACCGAATATTTCTCCACAAGGCAATATGATGATGTCACCCTGCCTGCGGGAAGCTATAAGGCAGTGAGGGTAATTTTAGGTGAGGGCGCTGGACATAACTGGTGGTGTGTGATGTTTCCGCCGTTGTGCCTGCCTGCAGTCACAAAGAGAACCGATGACAGCGTTTACAGTGTGTTCGGTGAAAACGGCGGCGATCTTGTAACGGGAAAAAGCGGATATAAAATAAAATTCAGGATTGTGGAGATAGTGGAAGAAATTATTGAAGCAATAAAATCATAACGGGACCTTCCCTTGCATATTCTTTCTTATAGGAAAACGGAAGGGGAAGACTATGAAAATAATACGAATGAAGAAAAAAAGAGCGCACGGTGAAAAGGATATGTTTGCGGTGCTGTGCCTTGTGCAGTCGGCGGCAGTGATTATGATAATACTCACCTTGTTTGCATTTACAAAAATGAACGCAGGGGCAATCTCCGGCATCCGCAGTGAGCTTTCTGTAATTTTCGGAAGCGACCTTGATATGGGCGGATATTTTACACCCTCCGAGGTGAATACAGAAGCTGCTCCCGTTCTGCAGACAGTGGGACTTGTGAATTCCTCCGATGATAAAATTATAAGAGCCTGCAGCTTCAGTGTATCTGAAGAGAGCGAAATGCGGCAGTCTGCCGCAACGGCGGTCATGCCCGTATCGGGGACGGTAACCTCCGATTACGGCTACAGGGAGCATCCTGTTTATACGGGGGAGAGCTTTCACTCGGGACGGGACATTGCCGCAGAGGAGGGAAGCCCCATATATGCAGTGACTGACGGAGTTGTAATCGAAGCGGGCGAGGCGGAAATGGCAGGTAGGTATATAAAGCTTCTGCATGCCGACGGCAGGGAAACCCTTTACTGTCACTGCAGTGAGCTGCTTGTTACGGCAGGGGACAGTGTGCTTATGGGGGATGTGATAGCTCTTGTGGGGCAGACAGGTCTTGCTACGGGACCCCATCTTCATTTTGAGCTTCACGAAAACGGTGAGACAATTGACCCTGAAATAATTCTCGGAGATGCCGTGAATGTGTATTGAAATCGGCAGCAAGACAATTAAAATATCCTTTCTTTTTGCAGCCTTCCTTGCTGTTTGCGCAAATTTCGCAGGCGGAAAAACTGTGCTTCTGTCCTTTTTGTTTTCGTTTATTCATGAAATTATCCATCTTGTATTTCTGCATTTTTCGGGGCTTAAAAAGGCACAGATAGTGCTTCTTCCCGGGGCGGTTAAGATTTACTGTGAGGGGCTTGCACTTCTTTCTTATAAAAAAACAGCTTTATGCACCTTGTCTGCACCTGTATTCAATATGATTACAGGTGTTGTTTTTTCAGCTTTGTTTTTTATGTATCCCTCGGAAAACATGAAAATATGTGCGGCGATAAATTTTATTCTCGGCGCAATAAATTTCCTGCCCATGGAATTTCTTGACGGCGGGCGGGCATTGAGGGCAATGCTCTGTGTAAAAACCGAGGAAAGCAGAGTGCATTACATAATGAAAAGGTTGTCACTGCTTTCGCTGATTTTTCTTTTTGCCGTGTTTTTTATGGGCTGCATCATGGGAAAGGTGCAGGTGTTTCTGCTGATTTTCTGTGTTTATTGCATTATAGGAAGCCTTACCGATAAATAATGAATTGCATTTGTTGAAGATAGATGTTATATTATAATAGATATAATATAATTTGGATGGTTTATTATGGACAGAAAGCTTGAAAGAATATTACCCCTTGTTCAGAAGCCTGCAAGATACATAGGCGGCGAGCTGAACAGTGTTATAAAAAACAAGGATGAGGTTGATGTGCGTTTCGCATTCTGCTTCCCCGATTCTTATGAAATCGGTATGTCTCACCTTGGTATAAAAATTCTTTATTCCATTGCCAACAACAGAGAGGACACATGGTGTGAGCGTGTGTTTGCCCCCTGGGATGACATGGAAGAAATGATGCGCAGGAACAACATTCCGCTTTATGCGCTTGAAAGCGGAGACCCCATAAAGGACTTTGATATTATAGGCTTTACCCTGCAGTATGAGCTTTGCTATACCAATGTTCTCAATATGCTTGACCTTGCAGGTCTTCCCGTAAAGGCAAAGGACAGACACTCTCTTGCCCCCATTGTTATGGGCGGCGGTCCCTGTGCCTGCAATCCCGAGCCCATTGCCGAATTTTTCGATCTTTTCAGCCTTGGTGAGGGTGAAGAGGTCAATTCCGAGATAATGGACCTTTACAAGAAGCATAAGAAAATGGGCTCAACAAAGGAAGAATTCCTTATTGATGCGGCAAAAATCGAGGGTGTATATGTACCCTCTCTTTACGATATCGTATATAACGACGACGGTACAATAAAGGAAATTGTACCGAAGTGCGGTGCGCCCGAAAAGGTTACAAAGAGAATTATAAAGGACCTTGATAAGGTTGAATATCCCGAAAACTTTGTAGTGCCCTACATTGATGTTGTGCATGACAGAGTTACTCACGAAATTTTCCGTGGCTGTATAAGAGGCTGCCGCTTCTGTCAGGCGGGATTTATTTACCGCCCCATAAGAGAGAAATCTCCCGATACAATAAACGAGCAGTGCAAGACACTTTGCAAAAATACGGGCTATGATGAAATTTCCCTTTGCTCCCTTTCAAGCTCCGACTACACAAAAATTGAAGAGCTGCTTACAAAGCTTCTTGAATGGACAGGCGACGAAAAGGTAAATATCGCCCTTCCCTCACTGCGTGTTGACAATTTCTCCGATGAGCTTGTAAAGAAGCTTACGGGTGTAAGAAAAAGCGGTCTTACCTTTGCTCCCGAAGCGGGCACACAGAGAATGCGTGATGTTATCAATAAAAATGTAACAGAAGAAGAGCTTCTTGAAACCTCAAGAATTGCTTTCTCAAACGGCTACAGTGCAGTGAAGCTTTACTTCATGCTCGGTCTTCCCACGGAAACCCTTGAGGATGTTGAGGGTATCGGTCAGCTTGCCAAAAAGGTTGTTGATGAGTTTTATATGAATCCCGACAAGCCCAAGGGTAAGGGCTGTACCGTCGGTGTCAGTGCATCCTCCTTTGTTCCCAAGCCCTTCACGCCCTTCCAGTGGGAGCCGCAGAGCACTCCCGAGGAGCTTAAGGAAAAGCAGGAGCATCTTAAAAATACACTTCCCTCAAAGAAAATCAATGTCAGCTTCCATCATATTCCCACTTCCTTCCTTGAGGGTGTTTTTGCCCGCGGTGACAGACGTCTTTCAGCGGTTATCGAAAAAGCATGGAAAAAGGGCTGTAAGTTTGACGGCTGGAGCGAAAAGTTCCTTTTCGATACATGGATGGATTGCTTTAAGGAGCTTGACATAAGTCCCGAATTCTATGCCAACAGAAGGCGCGACTATGAAGAGGTGCTCCCCTGGGATCACCTTGACTTCGGTGTAAGCAAGGCATTCCTTATGAAGGAAAGCCGTAAGGCAAACGATGCTGAAACCACACCTCACTGCAGAATAAAGTGTGCAGGCTGCAGCGCAAATAAGCTTAACGGAGGAAAGTGCGATGTATGATTTAAGATTATTTTTATCCAAAAAAGGCAGGATAAAATTCGTATCGCATCTTGATATGTTCCGTATGATGCAGCGTGCCGTAAGACGGGCAGACATTCCCCTGTGGTACACCGAGGGCTTCAATCCCCATCCCTATATATCCTTCCTGCTTGCTCTTTCACTCGGAGTTGAAAGTGAGGGCGAGCCTGTGGATATCAGAATTGTGGGCGATATGTCTCCCGATGAAATAAAGGAAAGACTCAATAAGTGTCTTCCCGAGGGACTTAAGGTTGAAGCCGCCGTTGCTCCCTTCAATAAAAGCGGTGAAATCACCTTCGGTGAATATTATTGTCTTTTTGATAAAACGGAAATAACGGAAAAAGAGCTTTATTCAGCTCTTACAAGCGGTGAGCTTTCATGTGAAAAAAGCGGTAAGCAGGGTAAGAAAAAGGTTATGAAAACCGTTAATGTTTCCGAGCATATAAAGAGCTTCTCTCTTTCTGAGGAAAACGGTGACATAAGACTTGATGTTGTGCTTCCCTCGGGCAGCACCTTCAATCTTAACCCCATTCAGATGTCTGCTGCAATTTCCTCTTATCTCGGTAAGGAAGTAATCCCCGTTAAGGTAATGAGAACATCTCTTCTTACAGCAGATATGAAAAAATTCTGTTAAATCATAATTTAATGCTTCTTAATTGTGATTTTTGGTGGTGATTCGATTGAGTAATGTGAAAAAAGCCATAGTTTTTGCAGGTGGCGGGTCAAAGGGTGCCTATCAGCTTGGTGCGTGGAAGGCACTTCAGGAGCTGGGAGAGAGCTTTGATATTGCAACAGGCACATCAATCGGCTCAATCAATGCGGCATTTTATGTGCAGAATGATTTTGCTGAAGCAGAAAAAATGTGGAGTGAGGTCACTGCAGGGGATATTATGGAAAACGGCATCAATTTAGATGTATCCTTTGAGACAATTTTCTCGCAGAAGGAAAATATTATTCCCTTTTTTAAAAATTATCTCAATACAAAAAGTGCGGATAACACTCCCTTTATGAACACTCTGCAGCGGTACTTTTCAAAGGAAAAATTCTTTTCCTCGGAAACAGATTTTGCGCTGATGACTGTAAATTTCAAGGGCTACGGACATTCTGATTTAGTGCCCGTTGAAATAACAAAGGCAGATATGGCGGCTTACGGAGACGATGCATGGAAGTGGATTGCCGCTTCTGCAGCCTGCTATCCTGTTTTTCCCGTAATGGAAATTGACGGTCAGCAGTATATTGACGGCGGATTTTATGATAATATTCCCATAGCCTCCGCAATAAAGCTGGGTGCTGCGAAAATAGTTGTTGTTGACCTTAATACGGAGAATAACCATGAGGGCTATTTAAGGCATCCCTCGGTCACATATATAAAGCCCTCAAAGGATCTCGGAAGCTTTATGAACTTTGACAGGAATGTTCTCGACCGTTCAATAAGGCTCGGCTATAATGACACCATGAAGGCATACGGCAGATACCTCGGAATGCATTTTACATTCCTTAAGGATGAGACGGGTGAAAGATATATTGAAGAGCTTTCCGCGCGTTTTCTTGAGATTCTGAGCCTTATGGAGGCTGAATTTGATTTTTCATCAAAGGTGCGTTATCACAGAGTAAATAAGCTTGAGGGCTGTACCTCAATTTTGGGTGAATACTGTAAAAAATACAGTCCCACTCCTCAGGATATTTTTGTTGCGGCACTTGAACTGCTGCTTCGTGTGCTTGAATATGATGATGAAAAGGAATACAATGCAGGTGAGCTTCTTTATTCCATCAAAACGGAGCTTGACCGCATTTATCCTCTTCTTGAATTCGGCACGGAGACATCCTTCCCCCGTGTGCGTGAATTCATACAGGAAAAAACAGGAAAGAAAAAGCTTGGTCCCTTCAGAAAAATTGATGAGGACAGAGCAATGCTTATTCTTACATCATTAATGAGAGCCTTCCAGAAGGCATCGCTTATATAATCAAAGGAGGTAACTATATGATTTGCAGAAATTGCGGAACAGAAAATGAGCAGGGAACCCGCTATTGCACAGCCTGCGGCGCTATGTTTGAGGAGGCACCCGTACAGGCAAACACAGTATATAATAATGAGGAGTATTATAATCCCCAGGAAGGTGCTTACGGCTATGCCGATAACGGAAATAACGGATATTACAACAATGCCGGTAACGGGGGATATTATCAGAATCCCGCACAGCCCTATTACGGAATGGGCTATATGCCTCCTGCAAACGACAAGATCCCTGAAATTACCGATTATCTCAAATGGATGCTTTTATATCCTCTTCTTAATTTTATTCCCGCTGTCGGTTTTATTGTTTATCTTGCATTTTGCATTAAAAATGCTTTTGATAATTCTTTTAAGGCAAGAGCCAACTTCTTCAAGGCTATGCTTATTGTTCAGGGTATTTCAGTAGCCCTTGTTTTAGTGCTTGCTGCAATATTCGGTGTTGTAATTGCAGTATTTGCTGAAGCATATCCTGAGTTTGATTTAGCATATTATATGTAAATGGTTAGGGGCTGTTGAAACCGATGTTTGCTCAGCCTCTTTTTTTTTGAAGAAAATTATATTTCCCATGTATAGCAATGAATGTATTCTGCAGAAGTCCTGTGAAGCTGATTTTTGTTGACATTGATGTTATTGTGATGTATAATATGAACAAATGTTCGGAGGTGAGTGTATGTCTTCAAAGGTAATGAGCATGGGTATATTCGGAATGCGTTCCTTTATGGTTGAGGTTGAGGCAGATATTGCAGGCGGGAAATTCCGTTTTGACATGGTAGGTCTTCCCGACACAGCAGTGTCCGAAGCAAAGGAAAGAGTACAGACTGCCATAAAGAACTGCGGCTTCGGCTTTCCTTTCAGTCATATAGTTGTGAATCTTGCCCCCGCAGATGTCAAAAAAGAGGGAAGTGTGTATGACCTTCCCATTTTCATGGCCATTCTTATTGCCGCACGACAGCTTCGTGATGAGTTCAGTGATGCCGCATTTTTAGGTGAGCTTTCCCTGTCGGGTGAGCTTCGCCCCGTGAACGGTGCTCTTCCCATGGTTATTGAGGCACGAGAGGCAGGCATAAAAAGAGTTTTTCTCCCTGAAGCGAACAGCGTCGAGGCGGCAGTTGTTGAGGGCATAGACATATACCCCGTTAAGAATGTGAAGCAGCTTCTTGATTTTTTCAGCGGAAACATGGAAGCAATTTCAGTGATGAAGCCTGATTCGGAAATGGTTTTCAGCGAAGAGGCGGATGATATGCTTCCCGATTTTTCCGATGTTATGGGACAGCACGCAGCCAAAAGAGCAATAGAAATTGCTGCGGCGGGCGGACATAATATTTTAATGTCGGGTCCTCCCGGCTCCGGTAAGAGCATGCTTGCAAAGAGAATTCCCACTATTTTACCCGACATGACCTTTGAGGAATCACTTGAAACCACAAAGCTTTATTCCATTGCGGGCTTTCTTAAAAACCGCGGCGGACTTGTAAAAACAAGCCCCTTCCGTTCACCCCACCATACAGTATCTCCCGTTGCACTTTCGGGCGGCGGTGCAATTCCCCGTCCGGGTGAGCTTTCACTTGCACATAACGGTGTTCTGTTCCTCGATGAGCTTCCCGAATTCAACAGAACCGCTATGGAGGTTATGCGTCAGCCTGTGGAGGATGGTGAGGTTACAATCTCCCGTGTTGCGGGAACTCTTACATATCCCTGCAGTATTATGCTTGTTGCGGCAATGAATCCCTGTCCCTGCGGATATCTCGGTCACTCCGTAAAGGAATGCACCTGCTCACCGTCGGCAAGAGCGAGATATCAGTCAAGAATTTCAGGTCCGCTTCTTGACAGAATTGATATTATAATTGATGTGCCTGCCGCAAGCTATTCCGAAATCAGCGGAGGAATACAGGAAGAATCCTCTGCTGACATCAAAAAAAGAGTTGAACGGGCAAGACAGGTGCAAAGAGAGCGCTTCAAGGGTACGGGTGTTACATGTAATGCGAAAATGACTGCTGTGCAGACAAGAAAATATTGCGTTATGGAGGAAAGCGCATCGGTGCTTGTAAAAAGAAGCTATGATGCATTGGGACTTTCAGGCAGAACCTTTGATAAAATTTTAAGAGTTGCACGCACTATTGCGGATATGGACGGATATGATATAATAAAGAGGGAGCATATTCTTGAGGCTCTCACTTATAAAAATGTAAATGTATAACGAGGTGTGCTATGGTAATATGTGTTTACGGTGCTTCAGGTGCCGAAATTGATAAAAGCTATATTGAAAAAACAGAGCTTCTCGGAGAAAAGCTGGCAAAAAGGGGACATTCCCTTGTTTTCGGCGGCGGAAAATTAGGTCTTATGGGGGCTGCCGCAAGAGGCTTCAGAAAGGGCGGCGGTCACATCAAGGGTGTTATTCCCACCTTCTTCAGAGATTACGATGTAATTTATGACTGTGATGAGTTTCAGTGGACAGAAACCATGCGTGAGCGTAAGCAGTATATGGAGGACAATTCCGATGCATTCATTGTTACTCCCGGCGGTATCGGCACTTATGAGGAATTTTTTGAGGTGCTTACCTTAAAGCAGCTTGCCCGCCTTTCAAAGCCTATTGTAATTTTCAATGTAAACGGCTTCTTTGATAAGCTTCTTGAGGTGTTCTCCGATAATGTCCGTGACGGCTTCATAAGAGCCCAGACTCCCGAGCTTTTCAAGGTAACCGACAGCATTGACGAGGCAATTTCTATTGTAGAAAACGACAGCTACGATATTACAAAAATTAAATTCTACGACTAAAAAACAGCTCCCGTTTTTCGGGAGCTGAAATTTTTTGTGCGATAGCTGTCACAGCTGATCTTCCGTAAGAAGATTAATGACTATCTGAGTATTTTTGATAATGCTGTCTGCAAGCTCTTCGTTATCACCCTCAAAATGAAAGTAACCGTAGTGTGTTTCGTCCAGGGGGATAAGATAGTAATAGTTTTTTG
>JAZUCC010000028.1:0-52549 GCA_045638965.1 Acutalibacteraceae bacterium
GGTTACTGTGGCAGAATCGGCGAAGGTCTTCACACTGTAAGTGCTGATGACGAAGCAGGTACAATCACAGTTGACGGCAAGACTCTTAAAATCTACGCTATGGCTAACGCTGCTGAGCTTCCCTGGGGCGAAATCGGTGTTGACGTAGTTCTTGAATGCACAGGCTTCTACTGCACAAAGGAAAAGAGCATGGCTCACATCAACGCAGGTGCAAAGAAGGTTGTTATCTCTGCTCCCGCAGACAAGGAAACAAAGACAGTTGTTTTCTCAGTTAACGAAAACATTCTTACAGCTGATGATCAGATCATTTCTGCTGCATCCTGCACAACAAACTGCCTCGCTCCCATGGCTAAGGCTCTTAACGATTACGCTGCAATCCAGAGCGGTATCATGAGCACAATCCACGCTTACACAGGCGACCAGATGATTCTCGACGGTCCTCACAGAAAGGGCGACATGAGAAGAGCAAGAGCTGGTGCTGCTAACATCGTTCCCAACTCAACAGGTGCTGCAAAGGCTATCGGTCTTGTTATCCCCGAGCTCAACGGCAAGCTTATCGGCTCCGCACAGAGAGTTCCCGTTGCTACAGGCTCCACAACAATCCTTACAGCTGTTGTTAAGGGCACAGACGTTACAGTTGAAGGCATCAACGCTGCTATGAAGGCTGCTGCTTCTGATTCCTACGGCTACAATGAGGATCCCATCGTTTCATCCGACGTTATCGGTATGAGATACGGCTCACTCTTCGATGCAACACAGACAATGGTTGCTAAGATCGCTGATGATCTTTACGAAGTTCAGGTTGTTTCATGGTATGACAATGAAAACAGCTACACAAGCCAGATGGTAAGAACTATCAAGTACTTCGCTGAACTGTAAGAAAAACAAAAAGCTGTCTCTTTGACGCTGAAATAAAATTTTTTGGTATCTGCCACTACAAAAGTGGCAGATATTTTTTTATTTTCTGCCTCATCACAACTTAATGGTGCTTGATTTTTGGCGGTTCGGAGTACCATTGTACGCCTTGCCACCGCCAAAAATCACAAACTGACCACTTTTTGTTCTCCTTACGGTGAGTTCCCCATGGGAAGTCTGATAGCATAAGCTTCGAATGGTATCCCATTCGAATTTCGGTTCTTCGGATTATGCAAGAGGGGCTTAAGGTCGGACAGTCGTTAAATGCTCACATTTATCCCAATTGCATCCGAAACGTTGTTTCGGCGCACTTGAAACAAAGCTGACCATTTTCCGTCAGTCTCTCCCGAAATCAATTTAAATAAAGTTTAATAATTTGTAACCATATTTTTCATTGACTGACACATAAATATTGTGGTAAATTAATAACAGGAAGTGACTTTTCCGATATATCTTGTGGGAGGCGGTTACATGACGGGACTTACACCCCTTAAAAAGCTTTTGATGAGCTTCTTCTGTGCATTTCTTATCATAATATATGTCCCTGTGGCCTGCCTTGTAGGTACTGATAATGCCGACGACACCGACATGGCACTTGCCGAGACCCAATTCCTCGGGGAAGAAACAACTATTGAATTAATCGAAATTGAGTCTTCCTGTCAGCAATAAAATGTATGAAATGACGAAATAAAAAAATAGCTGAAAAACCCTATTGACAAAACCCTTTATTTATAATATAATACCGCCTGTAAAGTTTAAGACTTTACAGGCATTTTGTTGCAGATAAAAAAGAGGAAGGGGTGCTGAAAAATGGCAAAAAATCTCGATATAACAATCCTTCTTGATTTTTACGGTGATATGCTCACTCCCAAACAGCGCGAATTTCTCGATTTCTATTATAATGAAGACTTATCTCTTTCGGAAATTGCCGCTAATGTGGGAATCACCCGCCAGGGTGTGCGTGATGCTATAAAAAGAGCAGAGGCACAGCTCATGGAAATGGAGGAGCGTCTCGGTCTTGTCAAGAGATTCAAGGATGTTCAGAGCGGTCTTGAAGAAATAATGGAATGTGCAAACAAAATAAGCATTGAAAACAGAAGCACAGGTCTTTCAAGAGAAATCAATGACCTGTCAGTAAGAATAAAATCAATAGCATTATCCCTTGCGGAATAAATGCTTCTAACCGAAAGGAAGTGACCTTATGGCTTTTGAAGGCTTATCAGATAAACTCGATTCCGCGTTTAAAAAACTGAAAAGCAAGGGCTCCCTTAATGAAAGTGACGTCAAAGAAGCTATGCGAGAGGTCCGTCTTGCGCTTCTTGAAGCAGACGTAAGCTATAAAGTCGCAAGAGACTTTACAGCAAGAGTAACCGAAAAGGCAATCGGTGCAAAGGTAATGGAAAGCCTTACCCCCGCACAGATGGTTATAAAAATTGTTAATGAAGAGCTCACAGCATTAATGGGCGGAACACAGGCAAGAATTGCTTCTGCTTCACATCCCCCCACGATTGTTATGATGTGCGGTCTTCAGGGTTCAGGTAAAACAACCCACAGTGCAAAGATCTGTAAAAAGCTGAAGGCAGACGGTCACAGACCTCTTCTTGCAGCCTGCGACATTTACAGACCCGCTGCTATCAAGCAGCTGCAGATTGTCGGTGAGCAGGCAGGTGTTCCCGTTTTTGAAATGGGCACCGAAAATCCCGTAATCATTGCCCGTGAGGCTGTAAAGCTTGCTAAAGACAAGGGCTATGACTACGTATTTCTTGATACTGCAGGCCGTCTTCACATTGACGAGCAGCTCATGCAGGAGCTCAAGAATATCAAGGCTGAAGTAAAGCCCCACGAAATTCTCCTTGTTGTTGACTCAATGACAGGTCAGGACGCACTCAATGTTGCTTCCACCTTCAATGAGGCACTCGGCATCGACGGTCTTGTTCTTACAAAGCTTGACGGTGACACCCGAGGCGGTGCGGCACTTTCTGCAAGAGCAGTTACAGGCAAGCCCATCAAATTCGTGGGTGTAGGTGAAAAGCTCGATGACCTCGATGTTTTCCACCCTGACAGAATGGCTTCGAGAATCCTCGGAATGGGCGACGTGCTTTCTCTTATTGAAAAGGCAGAGCACACTCTCGACGAGAAGAAGGCATTAGACCTTGAAAGAAAGCTCAAGGAAAACAAATTTGACCTTAATGACCTGCTTATGCAGATGGAGGAAATGAAGAAGATGGGTTCAATAAAGGACCTTCTCGGAATGATTCCCGGTGTAGGCAAGAAGCTTAAGGATGCAGATATTGACGAAAGAGCGATGGATAAGACAAAGGCAATCATCCTTTCCATGACTCCCAAGGAAAGAGAAAAGCCCGAAATTATCAATCCCTCAAGAAAAAGAAGAATTGCGGCAGGCTGCGGTATGCAGGTTGAGGATGTCAACCGTCTTCTTTCCCAGTATAAGCAGATGCAGAAAATGCTCAAGCAGTTCGGCGGCAACAAGGGCGGAAGCAAAAAGAAAATGCGCCGTATGATGCCTCCCGGAGGCTTCGGCGGAATGGGCGGCGGAATGCCCGGCGGCTTCCCCGGCTTTTAATCACGGTATTAGACACAAGCCCCTCAGGGCAGTTGTTTAACATATTACAAAAAAATTTATTTATTTGGAGGAAATTAAAATGGCAGTTAAAATTCGTCTTCGTCGTATGGGCGCAAAGAGAGCTCCCTTCTATCGTATCGTTGTTGCTGATTCAAGATATCCCCGTGACGGCAGATTCATCGAAGAAATCGGTTACTACAACCCCATGACAGAGCCTAAGACAATCAAGGTTGACGGTGACAAGGCAAAGCAGTGGATCGCTAACGGCGCACAGCCCACAGACACTGTTAAGGTTCTTCTTAAGAAGAACGGCGTTATCGACTGATAACACCTGTTCCGGAGGCAAAGATAAATGAAAGATTTACTTCTCGGAATTGCTAAAGGTCTTGTTGATGAACCCGAAAAGGTTGATGTGACAGTTGATGAAGTAAATGAAGACGGCGTTACCGTTTTCCATCTTCATGTTGCTGAAAATGACATCGGCAGAGTTATCGGTAAGCAGGGCAAAATAGCAAAGGCTATCCGTACTGTTATGCGCAGTGCCGCAAACAGAAAGGATATGAAGATTCAGGTTGAAATCGACTGAGCAAATTAAGACGGCAAAAGCCGTCTTTTTTGTTTTTAAATTGACTTATTAAGATAATCGTCTTATAATTATATTAATACATGAATTCAAGGAGATTTCTATGAACTACTACAAACCGCTGGCAACAATAAGACACAAGATAATCGCGGGCATTTTAGGTGCATCCCGTGTGATTCACAAGGTAACGGGCGGAAAAAGACCGAAGCTTCTTTTTTCTGCAAATACCGACCTTTCCTATGTAGGAAGCAGTCTTAAAATCATAAAAACAACCGAGGATGAGGTATATATTGCAAAAACCGACAAAAACGGAAAAATCGACAACTCCGATTTTAAGATTATGACTGCAACAGACCTTCATTTAGGCTCACCCGGAGCAGAGCTTAACAACAAGACAATTGACCGCCTTGTAAGGCAGATAAGAGACGAAAAGCCCGACCTTCTTATTGTAACGGGCGACTGTATTCTTTCAGACTGTCAGCACATTGACTCCGTTCAGTTTTCTTATATGATGGAAAAGCTGGGTGTTTACTGGTGCTATTGCTTCGGCAATCACGAAACAAGAGAGGAAAAGGGATTTTACAAATATCAGCTTCTCAGGGGCATGCAGTATTATCCTCATTGTCTTACTCTTTTCGGCAAAAGTGAGCTTTTCGGCTTCGGCAACACCGCAATTCACATTGTAAACGAGGATAATTCATATTATAAGAGCCTTTATCTTATTGACTCGGGCAGAGATATGATTGAAGAATATAACATTTCTCACAATGTCCCCCGCGAGTTATGGTCTGATACCTATGACTTTGTAAAGCAGAATCAGATTGACTGGTACACCGACAACATGCAGAAAACCTTAAAGGTCACACCCGACAACAAATCTATCTGCTACATGCACATCCCCGTTAAGGAATATGAATTGATCTGCGACCACTTTGGTGACTATGATTACAGGAATTCAGGCAAAACAAAGCTTCTTTACGGCACACAATATGAAAGTGTCGGCTCATCATATTACAATTCGGGATTCTTCACCGCAGGCAAGGAAAAAGCTGCACTTCAGGCTATTTTCTCAGGACATGACCACATCAACGACCTTTGCGCCGTTTATGAGGATGTTTACCTTGTATATACACAGTGCACAGGCTACAACACATATAACATGACAGAAAAGCTTAATTTCAAAGAGGCTGATTGCCACTACGGTGTTACTCTCACAACTCTTCACAAGGACGGCACAATTACGGTAGAGCCGAAAAAAAATAACAGATACCTTTAAGAGGTGCTTATGAAAAAGGCGGTTATATTTTTTCTTGCTTTCTCATTTGCTTTTCTTTCCTGCTGTACAGCAGAAGAGGACAACATTGAAACAATTACCGAGGCAGAAATTGAACTCAGCACCGAGCCGTGGGTGGTTGACAGGACAGGTGAAGAAATCTATAAAAATCACCCTGAACTGACAGCGGTTGACTATTCTTCCCCTAACATTCTTCCCCCTTCAGAGGATATGGGACAGGAATATACAGATAAGCTCACCTTCATCTGTGACTCCCCTACCTACTGGATGTGGCCGTGGGGGCTGCTCGGCGGCGGGGAAAACTCCGATTCAATATGGACAGGCCCGCAGGGTACAATGACCTTATGCTATCAGAGTACATATTGTATTCTTGACCCCTATGACAATACAGAAAAGCCAATAAGACAGGTGGTTGAGGAGCATAAGCCCGAGTATCTTATAATAGCACTCGGCATCAACGGTGTTTCTTTTATGAACGAAGAGGAATTCAAGGCGGACTATTCCGATCTTGTTTCCGACATTCTTGAAATAAGCCCCGACACAAAGCTTATGGTTCAGTCCATTTATCCCATAACCCCCGACTATTGGTATTGGGGTGACATTACAAATGAGATTATTTCAAGGGCAAATTCGTGGATTCTTGACATTGCCGAGGAATATAATGTTCCCTATCTCGACACCTTCTCGGCACTGCTTGCAGAGGACGGACACGCAAAACGGGAGCTTATGGGCTCTGACGGTCTTCATCCCAACTATGAGGGGCTGAAAGCCGTTCTGCAATATATAAGAACACATAAATACAGAGAAATTACCCCCGCAGCTTAATACACATAAAAAATCCGTTACGGTTTATTCACCGTAACGGATAATTTTTTATTTAGCCCATTTTTTAGGATCTTCAAGTCCTACAGAGGCTCGGAGAATAAGTCTTGCATCGGACGCAGACAGCTTATCTGCAATATCAACGTTTGCTGCCTTGTAGAATGCGGTTTTTTCATCACATTCATCAAGACCAACCGCTGCACGCAGAGCAAATCTTGCATCGGCAGAGGTTATCTTTGCGTCACCGTCAGCATCACCGGAAACAACAATTTCCTTCTTTGTGCCGTCGGCAAAAATCAGCGTCATACCTGTGCCTACCGCTTCACCGCTTCCAAGCACCTCACCTGTAAGCTTTTTGATTACAGAACCCGTTGATGCCTGAGTAAGAAGCTTTTCAGCCTTTATTCCGTTATCAGCAACAATATCATTACCGCTTACCTTTGCCTCGCTGCTGTCTGTAAATGCAGGGGTAAGCTTCGGAATTTCCGCATGACCGCTCACATATTTCTTACAATCGTTACAGAACACACCCTCGGTGTAGCCCACTGACTGAATTGTAGCAGCAACGGCAGGAACCTTTGTTGTATTTTTATGAGCGTAAGGATTAATTGCAATTTCAGCATGGCCTGAAATATACTTTGCACAATCGTCACAATATACACCTGCGGTGTAGCCCTTTGAGGTACATGTTGCGCCAATCGCTGCAACAGCTCTTGTTCTTACATGATTTCCACTGTTTACACCAAGATTTTCGGTCTTCTTGTGTGCTGCGTTGTGCTGACATGTGTAGGTCTTAATTCCGCTTACCTTACATGTTGCAACAGCAGTAATTTCACCATTGTTCCACTTATGTGAATCAGCATTAATTGCAATTTCAGCATGGCCTGAAATATACTTTGCACAATCGTCACAATATACACCTGCGGTGTAGCCCTTTGAGGTACATGTTGCGCCAATCGCTGCAACAGCTCTTGTTCTTACATGCTTTCCACTGTTTACACCGAGATTTTCGGTCTTCTTGTGTGCTGCATTGTGCTGACATGTATAGGTCCTGATTCCGCTTACCTTACATGTTGCAACAGCAGTAATTTCACCATTGTTCCACTTATGTGCTTCGGCATCAATTGCAATTTCAGCATGACCTGAAACATACTTTGCACAATCGTCACAATATACACCAGCGGTGTAGCCTGCAGTAGTACATGTTGCGGCAATTGCTTCAACTGTATATTTTGCGGGATGGTTTGTTGCCGGAATTTCTTCATGACCTGAAATATATTTTGCACAGTCTTCACAATATACACCTGCGGTATAGC
This sequence comes from Acutalibacteraceae bacterium, assembly GCA_045638965.1. Taxonomy (GTDB): domain Bacteria; phylum Bacillota; class Clostridia; order Oscillospirales; family Acutalibacteraceae; genus RUG806. The sequence goes on from JAZUCC010000028.1 coordinate 7,515, forward strand.
CCACTGCGGTGCATGTTGCTTCAATCTCTGCAACTGTAGTTGTGTTTACATGGTTTGCACTGTCAAGACCGAGATTTTCGGTCTTCTTGTGTGCTGCATTGTGCTGACATGTGTATATCTTAATGCCCTCTGTGATACATGTTGCAACAGCAGTAATTTTACCATCATCCCACTTATGTGCTTCAGCATCAATTGCAATTTCTTCATGTCCTTCGATGAATGCAACACAATCGGGACAGAAAATGCCTGCGGTGTAGCCTGCAGTAGTACATGTTGCGGCAAGCTCTTCAACTGTATATTTTGCGGGATGGTTTGTTGCTGAAATTTCAGTGTGTCCTAAAATATACTTTGCACAATCATCACAATATACACCTGCGGTATAGCCAACTGTGGTGCATGTTTCTTCAATCTCTGCAACTGTAGTTGTGTTTACATGATTTGCACTGTCAAGACCGAAATTTTCGGTCCTCTTATGCTCTTCATTGTGCTGACATGTGTATATCTTAATGCCCTCTGTGATACATGTTGCAACAGTGGTGATTTCACCATCATCCCACTTATGTGCTTCAGCATCAATTGCAATTTCCTCATGTCCTTCGATGAATGCAACACAATCGGGACAGAAAATGCCTTCTGTGTAGCCTACTGCCATACAGGTAGCAGCAATTGCTTCAACTGTATATTTTTCAGGATGGTTTGTTGCCGGAATTTCTTCATGACCTGAAATATATTTTGCGCAGTCTTCACAATATACACCCTCTGTGTAGCCCACTGCGGTGCATGTTGCTTCAATCTCTGCAACATCAATTGTATTTATATGATTTGTACTGTCAAGACCGAGATTTTCGGTCCTCTTATGCTCTTCATTGTGCTGACATGTGTATATCTTAATGCCCTCTGTGATACAGGTTGCAACAGTGGTAATTTCACCGCTGTTCCACTTATGTGCTTCAGCATCAATCGCAATTTCTTCATGTCCTTCAATGAATGCATCACAATCGGGACAGAAAATGCCTTCTGTGTAGCCCTTTGCAGTACATGTTGCGGCAAGCTCTTCAACTGTATATTTTGCGGGATGGTTTGTTGCCGGAATTTCTTCATGACCTGAAATATATTTTGCACAGTCTTCACAATATACACCTGCGGTATAGCCAACTGTGGTGCATGTTGCTTCAATCTCTGCAACTGTAGTTGTGTTTACATGGTTTGCACTGTCAAGACCGAGATTTTCGGTCTTCTTGTGTGATGCGTTGTGCTGACATGTGTAGGTCTTAATTCCGCTTACCTTACAGGTTGCGGTTGTTGTGATTTCTCCGCTGTTCCAGCCATGAGCTTCGGCATCAATTGCAATTTCTTCGTGTCCTTCAAGGAACATATCGCAGTCGGGACAGAAAATGCCTTCTGTGTAGCCCACTGCCGTACAGGTTGCGGCAATTGATTCAACTACATATTTACCGGTGTGGTTTATTGCTGCAATTTCTTCATGTCCTTCGATGAATGCATCACAATCGGGACAGAAAATACCTGCGGTGTAGCCTGCTGTAGTACAGGTTGCGGCAAGCTCTTCAACTATATACTTACTGATATGATTTGTTGCGGCAAGCTCTTCATGACCTTCAACGAAAGCCTCGCAATCGGGACAATATACACCCTCGCTGTAGCCCGCTTCGGTACATGTGGGAGCGATTGCATCAACGGTATATTTATTGCCGTGATTTATTGCGGGGATTTCCACCATTTCGGTGTAGTCACAGTTTTCACAGTAGTTATAGTCATTCCAACCGATTTCACCGCAGGTGGGTGCCTTTGCTTCAACAAAAACAAGAGCATGACCTGTTGCGGGAATTTCTCTTTCTTCAACCTTATCGCAAGCAAAAAGAGTATCTCTTATCTTAATGCTTGTAATGCGGAAGCCGTATTTTGTAACAGAGCTGTCTGTTGAAAGATGAAGTCTTACAAAATTTCCGGGAACAACAACCTCTTTCGATGCAAGCTTTTTGCCCGTATATGAAGCAATGAGGTTATCATCGCCGTCATAGATATAAAGAATATCATAATTTGTTTCAAATTCTGTGTCAGAGCTGAATGTAAGAACAAGCTCATCTGCCTTTGCCACACTGAAGGTATAATCTTTTTCAAGATTGCTGCCGTAGTTGTGCGTTGATTCTGGATAGGAACCTTCAGCAGTTGACTCAGCATATATGGTTCTTCCGCATATTTTCTTTTCAAGACCGACCTTGGTGCATGTGGGTGCAGTTACGGTCTGCCATTCATTTTCAAGGTGACCGAGAGCAGGAATTTCCTCAAAGCCACTGAAATCGCAATCATTGCATCTTGCGTGCAGCTCCCAACCGATTTCCTCACAGGTAGCAAATTTTTCCTCAACACGATAAAGACTATGTCCCTTTGCGGGAATTTCCTCATAGGTTGTATAGTCGCATCTTGTACAGGTTACATATTCATTCCAACCGATGTCCAGACATGTTACGGGCTTTGCCTCATGAACCACCTCATCGTGACCGAGAGCCGCAATTTCCTCATAAGTGGTATATGAGCATTTAGAACAGGTAATATAAGCATTCCAACCGATATTTTCGCAATCCGGTGCTTGTGCCTCATGTGTTACCTCGGTGTGACCTGTAGCAGGAACAACCTTTTCTATGGTTGCACCGCAGCTGTTATAGTCTGCCTCAATATTTGTAATCTTAAAGCCATATTTCTCTACAGAGCCGTCTGTGGTGAAATTGATTTTCACATAATCGGCATATACCGTTACGGTTTTTCCTGAAAGGGCTTCGCCTGTATAATAGTCACCTATCTGTCCGCCGTTTTTATTATAGAAATAAAGCTTATCATATGAATTTTCAAGCTCTGTATCCGCACTGAAGGTTATCCGAAGCTTTGTTGCACCGGGAACAGAAATTTCATATACTTCATTGAGGTTACTTCTGTAAGGATGTGCTGATTCGGGATAAGGACCTTCAACAGCTTCAGTATACAATCTTGAACAGGCTGCGGTATATAAGCCGTCCTCTGTGCAGGTGGGGGCTTTTGTAATAGTCCATACAGACACCGTGTGACCCAGTGCCGCAATTTCTTCATAGGTTGTATAGTCACATCTTGAGCAGGTTACATAATCATTCCAGCCGATTTCCTCACAGGTTACTCTTTGTGCACTGTGGGAAATTTCATCGTGACCGAGCGCGGGAATTTCCTCATAGGTTGTGAAATCGCATCTTGAGCAGCTGATATATTCATCCCAGCCTATGTTTTCGCAGTCGGGAGCAACTGCGGGATTTACAATTTTATCATGACCAAGCTCGGGAATTTCACCTACATATACAATATAGTCACATCTTGAGCAGGCTGAATATGAATCACAACCAACCTCCTCGCAGGTAGGCTCTTTTGCTCCGAAGGTATGCATATCATGACCGAGAGCAGGGATTTCCTCGTAGGTTGTATAGTCACATCTTGAGCAGGTTACATAGCTGCCCCAACCAATCTGTGTACATGTGGGAGCCTTTGCACTGTGAGCAATTTCATCGTGACCGAGAGCGTCAAGCTCTTCTGTTTCCACATGGGTGGAGTCTGTTAGACAGACTCTTTTTCTTGAGCCGCCGTTTGTGCAATCGGGCTCAACAATGAATTCCCATTCGCCCATATTGTGACCTGTTGCATTTACATAGCCTGAGTTGTATGTATATGAGCATACAGAGCAGGTATAGACAGTATAGCCCTGTTCCTCACAGGTAGGTGCTACCACCGTTTTGGTATAGGTATGGGATTTCTTAGAAATGGTGTTTTCATAAGAATATCCGCAGGAGGAACAGGTATATGTTCTGATGCCTGTTTCCGAGCAGGAAGCTTCCTTTGTAACAGCAGATGTATAGCTGTGCCCTGTTGCTGCAATTTCTTTTGTGAGATAGTAATCACAACGGCTGCAGTAGCATCTCGACTCACCCTTTTCTGTACAGGTGGGAGCAATAGCCTGTGTATATATATAATCGCTGAAATCATGATCAAGCTCTGTATAGGGAACCTCATAAGAGCTTACATTTCCGCAGCTGCAGGAAAAATTATAAAGCCTTCCGACTGTACAGGTAGGTTCAACAACAGTAGCTTTGTAATCGTGAGTATGTACATCAGGTCTTGCTTCGCCTGTTGTGGTACCTGTTCCATGTACTATTGCGCATGTACCGAACTCACAATAATTAGATTCCCAATCTATAAAGGAAACTGATGTTGTACAATCAATGACAGAGCCTGAATTATAGCCGTATAATTCACCTACTATTACGCCCGAATAGTTACGGCAGCCACCGACAATTGAGGTAGAAACAACATCGCAATATCTGATTACGGCACCGGAAGCATTTCCGCCGACAAGACCGCCTACATAGCCCTGATGGCCGTTGAAGGTAGTAGAATAAACATCTATTTTACCGTTGAAGGAGCTATATTCCACAATTCCCTTGTTCAATCCGACCACACCACCCGTATAGTCTGACTGACGCACATTGATATTGCCTGTCATTGAGCATTTTTCTATTCTGCCCTCATTTTCAGCGGCAATACCGCCCATTCTGGAGGAAAAACCGTAGGAGCTATATGCAATTTCTCCTACATTCATATTACCGTTCACCGAGCAATTATATACAACACCGTAATTGCTTCTGACAATACCGCCGCAAGCATTATAATCCTTTTCAGCTGATATGTTGATTTTAAGATTTTTGATTATACCATAGTTTTCTTTGAACAGACCGCTCTTTAATTCAGTAGTATAAACATTGTTTATAGAATAGTCCTGTCCGTCAAATGAACCTGAAAAGACATCAAAGCAGGGCATTTCACCTACAAGAGTAATGTTCCGGGTAAGCTTGTAATATGCAGAAGTACCAAGCTCGGCAATAGCATTGAGTGCTGCCTCGGAATTTATCTGATAAGGTGAGCCTGCAGTACCGTTACCGCTTACTGCCGCATAATTGAACCTGTAAGGCATACTGTAAAGCCCGTCCTTATATGCAATTGCAGTAATAGTTGTGGTTGAGCTTATTGAGATACCCGATGAGGTGTATAAGGTACTTGATGTTGTAGGAATTGTTGAAGATTTGTTATAATAAATTTTTGCATCGGGGTCAGAGCATGTAAGATATATTTTTTCCGTGCCTGAAAGAAGAATATTTTCCTTTGAAGAGGTAATCTGTGCATCAAGACTTCTTTTGAGTATGGGATAGCCCGAATTCTTGCTTGATGTATCCCTTATCCATACACTGTCGGTTGAGTTTGTTGAAGCATTAAGCTTATCAACAAAGCTCTGTGTCTTCATTTCACTTGTAGTGAAGCCGCCTGACACGGTTGAAGAAAGAAGAGTGCTGTTATAATAGCAGTTGTCGGAGGTGCCGAGAGTAATGGGATGGCTTTTGCTTGTACCGTATCTGCTTGAGCCTGATGCAGTTACCGTTCCGGCGACATAGGAATTTATAGCCGTTCCCGAGGATGTGATACCGCCTGCTCTTGAGCCATAGGGACAGTATGTCTTAACAGAGCCGATACCTGCACAGTTTATAATTGTGCCCGAGCTGGAGCCGCTGATAAAACCTACATTCGTTGCTTCTGAAGAGCCGTTATCACCTGATATTCCGTGAGAGCAGGAGCAATTGATGCTACCCTTTGCAATAACACCGCTTATGGTACCGCTGTTGCGCTCACAGATAAGGCCACCGTATGTGCTTGAAAATGCAAGGTCACTTGTTGAGCATTCAAAGTAAAGATTTTTTATTGTACCGCTGTTTGAATAGAAAAGATTTATAGGAGAGGTGATTTTATAAAAATCACCGTCAAGCACTGCCTTGAAGCTACCGGGAGTATAAGTGCTGCCGAGAGTAATATTTGCCCTGAGCCTGATATATACTCCTTCTTCATTATATAAAGACAGAGCATTTTCAAAATCTGCTGCCGTTGAGACAAGATAGGGGCTTGTCTGCGTGCCGCTTCCCGTTATTGCTGCCGAGGCGGTAAAAGCCCCCATGGGAACAACAGAAAGCACCATAAGATAACATAAAACTGTAGAAATTATAGTTTTCAGAGTGTTTTTCATTCCACTATCTCCTTATAAATTTCTGATACAATTTCATCAAGAAGCCCTGCTCTTTCTGAAATAAAAGCAGATATCTGCTGAAGCTGATTGATATCACTGTTGGGAATTGAAGGATAAAGCACCGTTTCCTCGCTGAAGCATTCCTTCGGAATCAATGCGGCAAATTCTTCAAAACTGCTCATAATCTCCCCGTCGGAAAGAATACCCTCACGAAGCTCCATATATCGCTGACAGAACTGCAATGTAAAATTATCAATAATTCTGTCCCACAGAAGACTTCCCGTGCCTGAAATTATTTCATTTTCCTTAATTTCGGGTAATGAAAAATTTGTTTCCATGTAGCCGCTTCCGTCAAAATAAAGCCCTGCGGCAGTATCAAGGTCATAAAGATACGGAATCCACTGCTGTCTGTCAAAGGTGAGAAAAACTATATTCTTTGAAAAGTTATCGGAAAGACCGAGTACATAGCAGGTGATAAGATAATCTATTGCCGTATCCGTATCAAGATATCTTCCGATGCCGTCAATGAAGTCCGCACCGTCATTATTCATAACAAAGCCTATGAGTGCATCCATTGAATCGAAGGGCCAGAGGTCATTTTCAGGATAAACGTATTCAATTTCAAATACATTTTCCTTGTCCGTTTCAGTAAGCTGACTTCTGAAATCAGCCGCCTCGGAAAAGGCACTGTTTATGATAACAAGTGCTTCATTTTCCTCATCTGCAATGCCGTAGGTTTCCTCATCCTTGGCAATGTTGAAGGTATAAAGCCCCTTGTAGCTGTCATTTATAAAAAGTGCTACAGGGAAGCCGTCAACCGTTCCCTTTGTTTCAAGCACTGCTAAATTTTCATTAAGATTTTCCCTTGAGGAAACAACATCTCTCCAGATGTTTGCGGAAACAATATTTCTTGAACCGCTGAAATCTATATAATTTGCCTTGAGACAGAATTTGTAGTATTCTCCCCAGTCGTCAAATTTAATACGCATTTTATTTTCAATGGCTTCATCTTCATAAAACTTTATTGTATAGTTTTTCTTATCAAAGCCCATTGCGGTATGCCCCTGATATTTAACGGCGGAAAAGCCCGTAAAGCTGTTTTCCCCGTCAACATATTCAACAGACATAATCTCCTGTGAATCCTTTTCAATTCCCTCTTCAAAGCCTTCGAGATATAAAGCGGGAAGCTGTGTAAGTGCATTGATTCTTTCAGTGATGACATCACCGCATTTTTTGCACACGCCCTGCTTTTCACCGCAAACAAAGGTATCTGCCTGTGTCAGTGTCTCCCAGCTTCTTTTTTTATGCTCGCAGGGCTTCGGGGAATCTGTCTGCAGAATAAGCACGGCAAGCCCCGCTGTCATTACAACAACGGTCAGCAATGCTATAAGGCCTGAACTGAATTTTTTCTTCATTTTATCTGCCTCTTCAAAAAAAACGCTATTATGGTATTATAATATTTTATTATACTACATCGGAAAATAATGTCAATGCAATTAAGGGTATAATAAAATCGGAATGTGCGAAAAACACATTCCGATTCATGCTTTTTTCTGAAGTTATCTTGCTACGCTGTCAAATACATCGTAGAAGTGAGTAACGAAGGTTGTACCTGCTGTCCTACCGTAGGAGATAAGGCACCATGTATCGCTGTCAAATTCGCCGGTACCTTCATTGTACTGAAGACCTGCCATTACATAATTTGCTTCGTTTGCAACATAGCCTGCAGCATCGTTCATGAGGTCCATGATGATAATATCTTCACCTGTGTATTCTCTGATTGTGGGAAGGGGGAAGCCTTCTGCTCCGCTGCCGCCGTAGAGAAGCTCTGCAAATGTTTCACCGGGAGACATGTAAACCTTCATTTCGTCGCCGATTTCAAGGTAGCCTACCTCGGAAACTGTGTAGAACTTGCCGTCATCGCTCTTAAGAACGAGGTTATCAGCAACAGATGTTTTACCGAGAAGAGTGATGATATTGTTTTCAATTCTTACAAAGAACTGCTTATTCTTGATATTAAGAACAGGCTCAACCTGAACTGCTTCAACAGTTTCAAGACCCTCATACCATACTGAATAGCCTTCGTTGTCCTTGTTTGCTTCAACACCGAGCTTATCGCCTGTAGCCTTTGTAAGCTCAATTCTTTCAGCCTCTGTAAGGCTCATGCCGAGAAGGATATAACCGATTTCATAGCCGTAACGGACTGCAGTTGAATGAGCATTTGTATCAAGACCGTCGTTGGAATTGCTTCTGCCTGATGTAACTGTGGAAACGTTACCCTGAATGAAAATGAAGTTATAGCCTGCTGCATTCATAACCTTTTCTGTGTACCAGATAAAGTCTGCAGAGAACTTGAGGTCAAAGGGAAGAGTTCTGCCTGAACCGTCATCGGACCAGTCATAGCTTGCTGATTCGGGATGACAGCCGAAGGTAGCAACGATTGTGGGAGTCTTTGATGTATCTGCGGGAAGGAACTCCAGCTTGTACATGTTTGTATCAAGCTCAATGGGAGCTGTACGGTCCCATACATAGTCTTCAATATCAGTTGAGGAGTAGTAAAGATCACCTGTTGTCATGTCAGCAAGTGCTTCTTCAACAGCCTTCTTTGAGCCTGCAACTACAGAATCAATGAAGGAGCGTTCAACACCGTACTTAACCTCGCCGCCTGTGATGTTATTGAAGATAACACCAACGGGGTCAGTCCATACACCCTGTGAGTCGATACCTGTGTGAATGTGTGTGCAGGAAACATTGATGCTTACAATGTTATTTGCTGCAGCAACATCCTTGAGAGCCTCACGGATAAGTCTTACGTCAGCATTTGCAAAGCCCATAGCATCAAGAGCGATGAAAACTACCTTGCCTCTGCCTGAGCCGTCGTCCATAACGATAGCTCTTGCCATAAGGTCTTCGTAATTTCCTTCCTCATCCTTATACATTTCGTTGCCGAAAACATAAGGAAGGTAAGCACCCTTTGCATAGGACTTCTCACCAAAGTCAGCGGGAAGCACGGAAGCCTTACCGTAGCCGAGAGACCATGCACCGTTTTCAGCGGGCTCGTCAATGAATTCATCCATACCTGCATAGAAGCCTTCATAAGACTCAAGGTCGAATTCTTCATAGTCAAGAACTGCTGATGATTCGGGAATAAGCACATTGAGAATTGTGCCTAAAATGTCATTGATGAAAAGATTGCTTAAGAAGTTAAGCACCTTGACAAAAAACTTTTTGATTGCAAGCATATCGTCTGCGGGAGCTTCTTCTGCCTCTTCGCTTGCAGTTGCAACATAATCCATTACAGATTCATAGCCTGTTTCAGCATCTGTCTGTGCTGCAAGAGCAACTGAAGGAGTAAGAAGACAACAACAAAGGACAATTGCAATGATTGTTGAAAGAATTTTCTTCATTATTTTTTCCTCCGTTTATTTCGGTACATTAAATAATAACATATATATTTATGTTTTACAAGGCTTTCGGGAAAAATTCATAGAAATGAACTATGTTCATATCCTCTTCCATAAGAAGTCCGTGAGATCCGCACTCTCCGTCAATTTCATGACAGCCGTGGTCGGGTGCATAGAAAAGACAGCAGTTTTCGTCTTTGCGGTATTCACCTATAAGACCTGCAAGCAGGTTGAAGGTCTGGGAATTTTCCCAAAGCACCGATAAAGCGGCTTGGCTTTCGGGACCGTGCTTGTGCATTGTGGAGTCATAGTTTCCGTTATAAAGCACAAGAAGGTCGAAATCTCCGCTCTTTATAAGCTCGGCTGCCTTCTCATTACATTCCCCTACGGTTTCATAGATATAGTAATCCATTTCCCTTTCAAGGAAAATTTTTGAAATGCTGTCGCCCTCGGTAGAAACTATGACAGGCTTTTTACCCTGCCTTATAAGGGCATCAAAAACCGTGTCAATCTTAAGCACGGGCTTGGTGTAGCTCTGAATTCCGTGTGTTTCGGGCATAACCCCTGTGTACATTGAAGCAAAGCACACGGGAGTAACAGAGGGCATGACACTTTCTATGGGAAGCATCATGGAGCTGTTCATAAGCACCGACGAAAAAAGATGGGTATATTTCTGATAAAGCCACAAAGCCACCGCATCGGGATTGTACATTATAACCTTATCTGCCTTTGCGCCCGAAAAAACCTTTTTTGCTTTAATAAGTACCTGAGCTATAGGCTCATTGAAGCCCTCGGGAGCATCAACACCTAAAAGAGCAGTAATTGTACCTGCGGTTTTTGTGATATTTATGCTGTTATAAACAGGATTATCCATTGATTTCACCCTCAAGAGCCTTTACAACCTCATCAGCAATCATTCTGTGCCCTGCCGAAGTGGGATGAACACCGTCACTGAGCCAGTATGAAGCCTCTGCCTTCTTTGCAAGCTCGTCAAACTTTTCCTGCAGGGGAATGAATGTAAGACCATACTTTTCGGCAATTGCCTTTGCGCTTTCGGCTCTCATTTCGGTTTCTCTGCGGAAAACACCCCAATCATCATCTGTAGCCGATGCGCGAAGCACAAAGGGCTCGAGAATGAAAATTTTAAGCTCGGGAAGTCTTGCCTTTATTTCTTCAATGATTGCGCTGTAAACTCTGAAGAATTTCTTGTTATCAATGCCGTTACGGTCATTTATTTCATGCCATACATCATTGATACCGATAAGAATTGTAAGATAGTCGGGTCTGATGTTTATGATATCGCGCTTGATTCTTGCATCAAGGTCAACAATTCTGTTGCCGGAAATACCCTTGTTGATGAAGTTGAATTCCTCGGGATACTTAAAGCCTAAATCAGCGGAAACAAGAAGAGGATATCCGATACCCAATTCGTTGTCATTATCTCTGTTTCTGCCGGCATCTGTTATTGAGTCACCCTGAAAAAGAATGGTTTTCATAGTAGCCGCTCCTTATCTTAAGATTTTTTCACCGTCGAATACGATTACGCCGTTTCCGCCGCCGCCCTTGTTGCCGGCCTTAAGCCATTCTGCATAAGCCTTACGAAGAGAGGTATCTGTGGGAAGCTGATCAGCAGGAAGGTCTGAATATTTATCGAAAATTCTCCATGCATCGTGAAAATCCTCTGATTCGTTCCATGATACGATTTCGAAGTCGCTCATAAACTTAAGAATATTGGAGTTTTCGGGTAAAAATTCCTTATGTCTGGGATAAAGAAGCCAGCTGCCACAGCAGAAATACATAATTCCGTCGGGGAAAAGGTGCTTGTACTGCTGATATGCCTTCTTATAAGCATCAAGTCTTACCTCGTCTGTAAGAGGCACACCTGATGAGGGAATGTGGAAGCCTATCATAGTCTGTCCCTTGGTAAGACGGTAACCTGCCTTTGTAACAAAATCAAAATCGTTTCCGTAGTCAGTTTCTTCAAACTGGAATCTGCCGTAGGCAAAACGCTCAAGCTTGAAAAATCCGTTATACCAGCCTGCAACGAAGGTACCGGGCACCTCTTCGCACTTTATGCATTCAATAAGCTTGCAGCGCAGATCTGCCATTGTGTCCCAGTAGGTCTGCTCGGGAATACCCTTTTCCTTATATCTGTCATATACGATAGGAGTGCAAAGAAGAAGGAAAATGAAATCGAGAGTACATTCATTTTCGTCATATTCCTTTGAAAGCTCGATAACACCGTTGAGATATTCCTGCATATTATCTGCCCAGGGGTACATATAGCCTTCAACGAGCTTATCCATCTTATCGCCGAATTCCTTTTCATCGTCAAGTCTCTTAAGGACTCTTGTAAAGGTTTCGATTGCCTCTGCGGGATAGTCGTATCTGTTCATAAAGTTAATAATAAATTCATTGTAATGAAGCATCAGAAAACACCTGCTTTACTCTATTTTTTATACATATAATATCAAAGTACACAAAAAAATGCAACAGATAACAAAAAATATATTTACCTTCAAAAATTTATGTGCTATGATGAAATCAAGGACAAAAAACGGAGTGGTGATTATGCCAGCAAACAGAGATTATTTTATAAGTGAAGCAAATTTCAGAGAATCCATGAAAAATATTGTTGAGCCTTTTCTCAAGGCACACGCCGAGGACAGCTTCTTTGAAGCACCTGACGGAAATAAGATTCATTATGTTTTCTATAAAGCCGAAAATCCCGTTGCAAACCTTGTGATTGCCCACGGCTTTACGGAATCAGCCGAAAAATTCCTTGAAATGTGCTATTATTTCCTGAATATGAATCTCAACGTGTTCATTGTTGACCACCGCGGACACGGACTTTCACACAGACACAATTCCGAGCCTGAGGTTGTTCATATCAGCTGTTTTGAGCAGTATGTTGAGGACCTTCAGTGCCTTGTAGATAAGGTTGTAAAGGTAAAAGCCCCCTGTCTTCCCATGTACCTCTATTCTCATTCCATGGGCGGTGCTATATCTGTTCAGCATTTACAGACCTATCCCGGTGTGTTTGAAAAGGCAATTCTTTCCGCCCCCATGATAAAGGCAAAAACAGCAGGTATTCCCGAGGGAATAGCAAAGGTAGTGACAGGGCTGTTTATTCGCCTGGGCAAAGAAAAGGAAAAGGTTATAGGCTATAAAGGCTTCCGTCCCGAAAGAACCTATGAGGAAAGCCACGACACAAGCAAGGCCCGCTTTGACTATTATCACAAAAAGAAGATAGACAATGAATTTCTGCGTACTGCCGCCCCCTCATACCGTTGGGTAAATGAGGCTATAAGAATTTCAAAGCTGAACCTTGATGAAAAGAGAAATGAAAAGATAACCGCGGACATTCTTCTGTGTCAGCCCGAGGAGGATTCAACCGTTTTCTCCGAAATGGAGGATATTTTCATCAAAATGGTAAAAAAGGGACGGCTTGTACGATTCACCGAATGCAAGCACGAAATCTACAACAGTGTTGACAACACTGTACGGGAGTATCTTAATACTATAGAAGGTTTCCTTTTTAACAATTAATTTACGATTTCTTTAAGAAAGTCTTAACATACTTGTGTTAAGGCTTTCTTGTTGCTAATATAGGAGTGCGAAAGGAGGAATTTTCCTTGATAGAAATCAATAATCTTATTAAATGCTACGGAAAATATGTTGCCCTCGACAGACTCAGCTTCAATGTTGAGCCCGGAACTGTTTACGGCCTTATAGGATATAACGGTGCGGGTAAAACAACTCTTCTTAAAACCGTTGCGGGCGTATATAAGGCTGACAGCGGCGAAATACTTTTTGACGGTGAAAATATTTATGACAATGCCCGTCAGAAATCACGCCTTTTCTATGTGCCGGACGATATATATTTCAAGGCATATTCAAGCATGAACAAAATGGCAGCCTTCTATAACGGCTATTACAGCAATTTCAGCTATGAAACCTTCCGCCGTCTTACCGATGTTTTCGGTCTTGACCCGAAAAAAAACCTGAACGGCTTCTCAAAGGGTATGCAGCGTCAGGCAGAATTAGTGCTTGCAATGGCTACAAATCCCGATTTTCTTCTGCTTGACGAATCCTTTGACGGACTTGACCCGCAGAAAAGACAGATTATCAAAAATCTGGTTGTGGAATACACAAAGGAAAGAGGCGCTCATGTAATTATTTCCTCCCACAATCTTCATGACCTTGGTGACATGTGTGACCGCTTCGGACTTATAAACGGTAAAAAGCTGGTGCTTGACCATAAGATGTCCGATGTAGGCGATACATATACAAAATACCGCATGGCATTTGCCGAAAATGACGACAAGTGCGAGGAGGATTTCCGTGAAATTCCCTTAAGCAAGTTCATTAAGGACGGAAGACTCATTACCATTACCGTCAAGGGTGAAATCGAGAAGGCGGAGGCTATGATTAAAAATATGGCACCCGTTTATCTTGAACGGTTCCCCATGACAATGGAAGAAATATTCCTTGAAGAAGTGGAGGGTGTGGATTATGATTTTTCACAAATCTTTAAGTAAGAAAAAGGGAGCCTCATATTCTTTCTTCAGCGGTCTTTCCGCCTCATTCGTGCCTGCGGTGCTTATGTGCCTTTTCCAGACACTTATGATGGCAGTGCTTCCTCTTATCACCTTTATAAATATTGATTACGGCAACAATGACACCGCGGGAGAAATCACAAGAGCAAAGGATTTATATAAATTCCTTGTTTTCGCTGAAAGCGACACCTACACCGTATATATTGTTTTCGGGCTTTTGGGTATTCTTTCAATGCTTGTTGCAGTAAGACTTTTCAACTTTATCTGCGATAAGAAAACCGTAAATGTTTTCTACAGCCTCGGCATTAAGAGAACTACCCTTTTCATGTCAAAATATTTTGCAGGTGCAGTTCTTCTTATTGCAGCAAACATAATCCCCGTAGTACTTTCCTATATTGTAAACCTCATATTCCTGGGCGGCTCATGGCAGCTTTCCCTCGTGCTGTTACACATGTACTGCGGATTTTCCGTGTTCTCCCTTGTATGCTTCTCCGTTGCGGCAGTGGTTTTCTCAAGTGTAGGCACGGTTTCCGAGGCTATTGTTTATTCCGTGGCACTTCTGTTTGCCCCCACAATCATAATTTACCTTACAGAGCGCATTATCGGTGCATTCCTCCCCAGCTCAACTATAAATGAGTATGTGCTTCTTTTTGACGCAACCTATCATAATTACTGGTCCACAACAACTGAAAGTCTTCTTGAAAAAACCTCAGCCCTTAATCCCCTTCTTTTCTTTACGGATGAGCTTTGTACCTTTGCAAAAGGCTCACTTAAGGACGGTCAGGTTATTCTTTCAGGTACTGCTGATGAATCAGCCTGGTTTTTCCCCAATATTCTTATTCATCTTCCCTGGTTTGCAATCGCAATAGGACTCGGCTTCGCAGGCGCAGTGCTTTTCAGAAGAATAAAGGCTGAAAACTGCGGCTTCCTCAACACCAATAAGATTTTAAGCAACCTTACAATATTTGAGCTGTGTCTTGTGGGCTCCTCCATAATGCTCAGCGAAATGGAATGGACCGAAACATGGGTCGTTATTGCAGTGGGTGCTGCTGCGGCATTCGGTCTGTACCTTATAGCAGAAATATTCTTAAAGAGAAATTTCATAAAAATTCTCAAGGCATCATATAAGTTTGTTGCCCACATGGCGGTTATTGCAATAATTTACGGAGTATGTGCAACAGGACTTTTCGGCTATGCAGACTATATTCCCGACAGAGCAGATATTCTCTCTGCGCAGATTTCCGCCCCCATTTCCTATTCACAGATTTCTCTCAATTATGCTGACTATATGTGGTCCAGCGACAGCTACATGCGTGTGTTTGAGCCTTACAGACACACTCTTCTTCCCGAAATGACGGAAAGTGCCGACATTGATAAGGTTATTGAAATCAATAAGCTTGTAGCCGAAACCGAAAAGGATGACGGCTACAAAAGTGAAATTATTATCCGCTATAACCTTAAAAACGGCAAGGAATCGGAAAGAAAGCTTACCCTTACAAGCTATGCCGAAATTGCAAAGCTTCTTGAGCTTACCGACACAAAGGCTTATAAAAACGAGCTTTACAACCTCTTCTACAGCGGCTTCAGCGAGGCTGACCTGAGGGCAGAATACAATAAATACGGTTGGATAGATGATGCAAGCTATACAAAGCTTGCCTTCAGCTACAAGAGCTCTGAAATAACCGCAAGAAGCAATTCACTTACGGAAAACCGTGTGCTTAAGCTTACCGAAGAACAGTTCAAAACACTTCGCGATGCGGTTTACACTGATCTTCTGACACTCAATTCTCAAAGCTATTTCTTATCCGACAAGGCACAGCTCGGAGTTCTGAGCTTCGGTATTACCAACGAGGTTTATGCTATCGGCAGACCTGACGGTGAGATGCACTACTACGAGGAGGGTATGACTCAGGCTGTAGTTCCCGTTGTTCCCGAAACAGAGGATGCAACAACAGAGGATATCCCCGTCGAGGAGCTTTTCCCCGGGCAGGAATATTACGAGGAATCAAAATATCAGGATACCTACACCTCCCCCTACACCTCTCTCGGAAACTTT
Source organism: Acutalibacteraceae bacterium (assembly GCA_045638965.1). Taxonomy (GTDB): domain Bacteria; phylum Bacillota; class Clostridia; order Oscillospirales; family Acutalibacteraceae; genus RUG806. Next base: position 23,637 of record JAZUCC010000028.1, read on the forward strand.
ATGAGCAACGAGCACACCTATGATGTTATCATCACAGAGGATATGGCAAACACCCTTGCAGCTCTTAAGTCTATGGACTATGCAGACTGCTTTAAGAGTGAGCTTACAATAGAATCCGTATCCTTCCGTGAATATGATACTGCTGAGGTTTTCTCATACTATACCTCCCGTGAAAGAAACTATGTTTACGATTTCTTCGCATATCCTATCAACAAGGATGAAATTTACGGCTACGAAAATGAAAAGGCTCCCGAGGATGCCGTTGCAGAAAACAAGATAACCGACAAGACAAGGCTTTCAGAGCTTGACTCACTTATGAAGCTTCATGAATACACCTTTGACGACGGTTATTTCTGTCTTGTGAAATACACCGACGGCACATATTGCGTAAGATATTTAAGCCGTGATGATGCCCCGGACTATGTCCGCAATTTCAATTATGTATTGAACGGACAGACCTACTCCTACTATTAATCGCTATAAAACAGAAGCACCGCCCCGAAAAGGGCGGTGTTTCCGTTTGTAAAGGATAATGAGAAAGATGGGAAAATGCTGAAAAAAGTGAGATATAAAAAGGTAGGTAATAAAAATGAAAGCTTATCTGAATTTATATATTGTTCATGCGGCAGTATCTCTTGACACTGTCTTTGTAGCTGCGGGCTTAACGGGTGTGTAGTAAACCTTTTCGTTAAGCTTTTCACGTCTTGCATATTCGCGCTTTGCACGGCTGCTTCTTATTCTGCGAAGCACTGCAAAAATAATTTTATCCTCGAATGCTACAAAGCGTTCCTCGTGCATAAGCCCCCATGCAATGAAGAGTGTGAATAAAACCTCTATTAAAATGATAACGGAAAGTGTTGTTGACATGATATATTCATCCTTTCAGACTTAATCGAACATTTGTTTTGTTTCTGTGATTGTATTGTACAACATCTGTTTTCGTTTGTCAATACAAATGTTCGTAATTTGTCGAAAACGAGTCCCTTTCATGGGACATTGTTAATTGACTTGTGTTTCTTGATGCCAATATACCACAATATATTGTGGTTGTCAACAGTTTCTACATAAATAGTCTGTTCGGTAAAAAATAATTTTTTTTTCGATTCTGTTCGTTTTTGTTCGTAATATGCTTTGTAAAAGCCTGTCTGTCGCAAAGAAGGGAAAAAGAAAAAATGCAGGGATTACTCCCTGCATCATAGTATGCTTAAAGCGTCTTATTTATTCCGCCTGTGAAATATTTTCCTGTTTTTCTTCCGTCTTTTCCGCCTGTGACTCCACAGCAAGCTTCTTTTCACGGTTCTGTGTGGCTTCTCTTAAAAGAACATAAAGAGTGGAGGCAATGGGAACACTGATAAACATGCCCAGAGGTCCGCCGACACTGCCGCCCAGTGTTACTGCCGCAAGAATCCACATTGCGGGAAGATTTACACGGCTGCCCATAACACGGGGATAAATTAAATTACCCTCAAGCTGCTGCAGCAGTGTAAGGAAGATCACAAAAATAAGCGCCTTGACGGGGCTTTGTGTCAGAATCATAACTGCACCGATGCCCGCACCGATAAAGCCGCCGATTACGGGAATAAGAGCAGTCACACCCACAAGCGCACCCACCATGGGGGCATAGGGTATTCTTAAAATAAGCATGCCCACCATACAAAGACCGCCTAAAATCATAGCTTCAAGTGTCTGTCCCGAAATAAAGTTGCGGAAGTTTTCACTTGCAACCGAAGCGGTATGAAGAAGAGCACCGCCCGCCTTTTTCGGAAGCCATGCATTTATAAGACGTCTTATCTGATATGAAAGCTTATCCTTGCTTAAAAGAATATACACCGCAAAAACAAAGCCCACACCGAAATTCACAACTGCAGTAACAACAGAGCCTATTGTTGTAAATGCTGTGTTCACAATGCTTCCGCCCTGCTCCTTAAGCCAGTTCTGCGCGGAGGTAAGAAGATTTTTCCAGTCGGTATTAAGAAGATATTCACCGAAGGGAAGCTCCAGCAGCTCCTCCTCGCTCATAGCCAGAAGACGATTCACAAAATCGGTGACAATTCCCACAATAACCTTCACGGCATCGACAAGCTCGGGAATAACAAGCATTATAACACCGAACAGTATTCCGAGAATAATGAGAATTGATATTGCGAAGCACAGAGGTCTTTTTATATTGAGAAGCAGTCTGTTTTTTGTTTTTGTGAAAAGATGTCTTTCAAAAAACTGCAACGGAACATCAAGCACGAGAGCAATTCCGCAGCCGATAACAAAGGGAGAAAGAAGCTTTATTACCCATTTTACGGCATTTGCAACCGTACCTATATTCTGCACACCGAGAAATATAAGTGAGCAGACCGCAATTATCCCTATAATCCACAGGGCAAGCTTTTTTCTGTTCTCCTTTGAAAGATCCATGGTTATTCTCCTTTTATTCGGGCTTGATTATGTAAGAAAAGCTGAAATGCTTCTCGGTAAATGCTCTTTCAGGCTCAAGATAACTGAGTCCCTGATTTTCAGCATGAAGCTTATAGTCGATATTTACTATGGTTTCGTTAAGCTCCTGAAGCTCATCATGGTGACCGACGGTTGCCATCTGCTCGTCAGAGAAATGGATAGCCTTGAAGGAAAAGCCCTCATCGCTTTTATCCCAGAAGCGAAGCTTCTCACCGCCTGCAGTCTCAACCTCGGCATACTTTGTCTTATAGTGAGCAGAGCATTCACGGGGATTTACATAGTTTTCATATTCATCGGTAACGGTTGAATTGAAGCGGGAAAGGTGCATAGCCTTATAGCGGTCGGAATAGCTTTCCTTGGGACCGTAGCCGTAATATTCTACCTGCTCAAAGTCTTTTGTGAGTGAAAGCTTAAGACCGAATCGGGGAAGAGGCTGTGCGTTGTGGGTAACATCACCCTCAAAGGAAAGCTCAACCGAGCCGTCTGCGAAAAATTCATATACAGCCCTTGCCTTCATAGCAGGGGGCATAGCAGCTGCAGCAAATGAAAGGTCCGCGGTAATTTTAACTGTTTCCGCCTTTTCAACACTTACTGCGTAGGTCTTCTGATATGCATGGTAATATCTTGCGCGGTCAGCCGCTTCCTTATGGTTATAGGACTGACGCCATAAGGTAAATTCTGCGGGAGCATTGAGATATTCCTTTTCACCGTTTTTAATTGAAGTAAGCTTACCTGTAACCTTACTGAAAATGTAGGAAATTTTTCCTGCCCTTATAAATACATTGAACTTATCCTCAACTGCTTCAAGCTCTGCTTTTTCACCCTCGGTATATTTTACCGCACTGTCCTTAAGAATCAGCTGAATGAAGCCTGCAATGAAGCCTTTTTCGGCATAATACATGTCACGGTTGAGCTTCAGCACAACAGTAAGAGTGAGATTATCTGCATTATCATCGAAGCAAAGCTCAAAGCTCTTACTTTCACGGGGAGCAATTTCACCTGCACCGAGATTTATTTCCTTATTCACTCTGCCGTCACACATAACATATACAAGAATATCATATTCACTTATATCCTTGAAATATCTCTTGTTGAAAATATTGAGCTTTCCGTTTTCATAGGAGGCCTCAAAGGGGATATAGGTCTGCTTCATATCGAAAAAGCCGGGATGGGGCTTTCTGTCGGGATACACAAGACCGTCAACGCAATAAATTTTATCGTTGGGATAGTCACCGAAGTCACCGCCGTAACGATACTGCGGATTTTCCTTTGTGCCGATATTTACTGCATGGTCGCAATATTCCCATACACAGCCGCCTGTGTAGTTATCATATTTCTCAAAGTCCTTCCAGTGAAGAGGAATGTCACCTGTTGACTTATCGGAAACATATTCACAGTAATAGAAGGGCTTCGTCTGCTTTTCGTCATTAAGGAATTCCTCAAGATAGGTAAGCTCTGCGTACATACGGCTTTCAACATCGGAGATATCCTTGAAATCTCTGCCGCCTACTCTGCCCTCATATTCAAGACGGGCATTTTCATAGTGAATAATTGCCTTTTTGTCACGGCTTCTTATCCAGTTTGCCATTTTACGGTGGCTTTCACCGCAGCCCGATTCATTACCGAGACTCCACATAACAACTGCGCCGTAATTCTTGTCTCTTTCATAAAGGCGCTCGGCTCTGTCAAGGCATGCTTTTTCCCATTCGGGGTTATCTGCAAGATGTGCCCAGTAATCCCAGTACCAGTCACCGTAGTTATAGCCCATGCCGTGGCTTTCAAAGTCTGCCTCATCCACAAGCATAAAGCCCATCTGCTCGCAAAGGTCCACAAAACGGGGGTCGTTGGGATAGTGAGAGGTTCTTATCATATTGACATTTGCACCCTTTAAGATGTAAAGGTCCTTTATCATGTCATCCATTGTAACGGCATAGCCTGTTTCGGGATTTGAATCGTGACGGTTGATGCCGTAGAACTTGATTTTCTTGCCATTTACAAGGAAGCACTTATCCTTGATTTCAGCCTTTACGAGAGCCACGGGGAAATTGATTTTTTCTTCACCGCAGACTATTTCAAGGCGGTAACGAAGCGGAATTTCACTGTTCCATAAAACAGGCTTGTCAACGCCTATCTTAAAGTCACCCTCTGCTGTTCCGTCACAAACAACTGCACCGTCGGGAGCAAAAAGAGTCCACTGAAGCTGAGCTTCTCCGCAGAAATCAATCTTTATATCAAGCTCTGCCGTTGTAAAATCATCGGAAATGTTTCTGAAAATGTGAATATCCTTAAGATACTGTGCGTCTCTTTCGAGAATATAAACATCACGGAAGATACCTGAAAGACGGAAAAAGTCCTGATCCTCCATATATGAGCCGTCAGTATGCTTGATAACAAGTGCTTCAACGGTGTTTTCACCTGAAACAAGCTTATCTGTAATATTGAACTTACTTTCAGCGTGGCTTACCTGTGAGTAGCCTGTGAATTCACCATTTATCCACAGATAGAAGCCTGCTGAAACACCCTCAAAGGAAAGGAAATATTTCTTATCCGCCTTTTTTGTAAAATCAAGCTTTCTTCTGTAAAGCGCACAGGGAATAACATCGGGAAGGTGGGGAGGATCTACGGGATAGGGATAGTCCTGATTGATGTAATTGGGTACGTCGTAGCCCTTATCAAGGACTAACTGCCAGTTGAAGGGTACCTTCATTTTGTCGGGACAGCTTTCACTTGAAGGGAAGCCTTCTTTTGTAAAATCAAGCTCTCTTATATTGGGATAGTACTTAAAATCCCATTCACCGTTAAGAAGAGTGAAGCGGGATGACTGTTCTCTTGCACTTGTGCAGTCCTCGTCAGCACCAAAGGGAATAAAATATGCGGCGGGCTTTTCGCAGCCTATATGTAAATATTCGGGTGAAAGATAATATTTCTCTATCATTTTTTCATTTCCTTTATGAGTTTTTTGAGATTAAAAGCAAGAACGGCTATTGAATATGCGCCTGTAAACGCAAAAGCAGCTCCTATTGCAAGGGATGCACCGTTGCCCTTAAAAGCAACATTATTTATTAAGGTAACAAATGCCTCGTAGCAGACAAACCATACACCGCCGCAGACAAGCGCGGAAATAATTCTGTTCTTCAGTCCTCTGCCTGTTATAAGACCTGCAACAACGAAAAGCACCGCAATAAGCGCAAGAGTGAGATAATATTCATTCACATCGCGCCATGCAATATATGCTCTTCTGTGCCAGCCGAAGATTTCAAAGAAAAGACCTGTAAGCACGGGAAGAAGAAGATAAATATATTTTCTGGGCTTACCCTTAAGTGCAAATACCGCACAGGCAAGGGACAGTGCCACACAGATGCCGTAGAATACGATTGATATGGGGAATAAAATTTCATCGCCCCATTTTTTAACGGTATCACCGTAGAAATTAAGTCCGTCAGCACCCTTGCTGTCACCCTCATGAATCATTGTGATTCCGTGTGCCTTTACATCCTCAATAAGCTTTTCGTGTCCGTCTCTGTCATAGCCGTTATAAGCCTTCCAGATTCTCCAGCAGATTTCACTTCTTATGATGTTATTCTTCTGCTGCTCTGTTTGGGCCGCTGCCTTTGCAGCTTCCCAAAGAGCATCTGCCGCCCTGACATCCTCGTCAGTAAAGCCGAGAGTATCACTCAAAGCAGAATAAATCATAAGATGCTCGCCCGCTTCAACGGGCTTTTCAACGGTCATGTCGATAAACTGACGGATATTCTCCCAGCCCGCACCATAGTAGGCTTCAAGGAATTCGTTCATATATGCACTGTAGTCGATGTAAGGATTCTGCATAAGCTTGGAAAGAAGGTAGGAGCGCAGCTCACCGAATTCACCGTCGCTGTACTGCATATAATAGTTGCCCTCTTCATAAAGACCGACAACATTATTTTCATAGAAAGTCTGAATATTTTTCTGTAATACACCGAAATCAGGGAAAATACCGAGAGTGTTTGCATAGTTTGTGGTATAGTCCCACACATAAATACGGTCACAGATTTTGCTCCAGTCGGAAAGGTCCTTCATAAGAGCCACATTTTCAGTACAGCTGCTGTCGTCAAGAGCATGTGCGAAGCAGCACTCAATTGTGCAAAGGCGGACAATCACATTATCCTCGGGCACTACCTTGGCGGGAGCCTGTCTTGTATATTGATATGCGAAGGTATCAATGGCAACATTGTCATATCCCATTGCCTTGATTTCCCTTGCAATACGGTTTACGAAATTAATCATTGTACCCGAATGGCTGCCATTTTCTTCATCAATTTTTCTGCAGTCACTGCACTGACACATGTGCTTGTTGTCATGCTGTGTAAGAGAAATTATCTGAAGAGATTCCTCGGGATTATGCTTCTGCTCAAGAAGCATTTTGATTTCACCGAGCACTACCTCAAACACCTTTTCATTGGTAAGGCAAAGCTGGTCGGGAGTACGAAGACCGTTGTGAAGAGCAAAGAATTCGGGATATTCGTCAAAGTATGTAGCCGAAGCGCAGAATTCCGTGGTAAGAGTATGGGCAAAGTTTGAAATATATGTAACATTACCGCCGAGCTCTGCGGGAATTATTCTGTAGGGACTGCCGTTAAGACCGTTTGCAAGAGAATATACCACATCACGGGGGCTTACCCAGTCGGTATCGGTATATTCAAAGTAAGGTGCATACTCTGTTTTCTCCCCGGCAGGAATTGTAAGATTTTTGTTCTCGGGAATACTGATAAGCGTGGAGGTAAACCAGTCGCAGCCGCAGTATTTTTCAAGGAAGGCATAAACACCGTGAATTACACCTCTTGTGCCGCTGCCCGAAATTTTAACCTCGTTTTCTCCGGTTTCAATCACATAGCCGTTATCGGGAATATCATCGGAATATGAAAGACGGAAAATAATGCCCGCATTTCCCGAGGTGCTTACAGGAAAGCTTTTTCCCGTAATCTCATTTAGATATCCTGACAGCTTTTCCCCTGCTGCAACAAGTCTTGAATCGTAAATAGCCTCCGGAATAACATAACCGCCCAGCTGTCCTGCAGATGAAAAAACAGGTAACGCAAGAGTAAACAATAAAACAAATGCAAGAATAAGACTGATTTTTTTCATATCGCTTTTCCGTCCTTTTCAGTTTTATTGAAAAATCAGGGAAAAAGAATATTTTCCTTTTCCCCGAATAATTTAAGCTTTGTTTTCAAGCTTTTCTCTTAACTTTTCATATACCTCGTCGGGTATTTCGGGATTGCCCTTTGAATATGCGGGAATGTACATATCCCCTGCCTTTTCCTTAACGGTACAGGTAGTGTCGTTTCTCCACTTATCTCTTTCTGCCTTGTCACGGAGATCGGGAATATCGAAGCTCTGATTGTTGTTCATGACACTTAAATATCCGAAGTGACCGGGAAGGAACATATCCATAGCCTCATATACATCAACAATTTCAGCATTGCGGTTGCCTCTTATAGCCTGTACGAAGTGGTACATTGTATAGAAGTCGGAGCCGCCGTGACCTGATTCCTCTGCAAGCTTTGAGAGTGAGTCGTCCGTGTTGATTTCCTTTGCTTCAAAGGTGTTGTCGCCCTCGTTCTTGTCAAGGTTGCCGTAAAGCTTTCCTACACCGCCGTTTTCAGCATCCTCTCTTGCGCTTTCGAGTCTGCCCTTTGAGCCGTAAACCGAGTACCATACGGAGTTTCTTGCAGGACCTACACCGTGAACACTCTTAAGCACCGCACCGTTTTCAAGGGTTACCATTTCAACCGCCATTGCACCGGCGAAGGCACCCATGCGGTACATTCTGTCGTTGAAGGGGATTTCAAAGCCTGATACCTTTACGGGACGAAGACCTGTGATGTGAAGAAGCGGGCCTAAAGAATGTGTGCAGTAGTAGAACGCACTCATTGTGTTTCTCCAGTGATTTCTGTCACAGTTTGTATAGCCGTGCCAGCCGGGCTCACAGTTGTGGATATATTCACCCTCACCGTATTCGAACTTACCGAGGTTGCCCCTCTTATACTGGATTCTCATTTCGCGGGGTGCGGGCATATAGCAGTAGTTTTCAGCGTAAGCATAAATCATTCCTGTTTCCTCAACAGTTTCAATAAGCTCTACTGCTTCCTTAAGGTGCTGACAGGGAAGAACCTCACTCAATACGTGCTTGCCTGCCTTCATAGCCTTTATTGCAAGGGGTGTGTGCTCGTTTGCGAAGTTTGCAAGAACAACACCGTCCATGTCATGCTTTAAGAATTCATCGTAATTGTCATAGTAGGTGATGCCGTCCTCACCGTACTTTTCCTTTGCCTTGTTGAGGAAATCGGGAGCATTGTCACAGATAGCAACAATTTCTGCATTGAAGCCTGTCTTACAGTAGTCAAGCATTGTCTGTCCTCTTCTTGAGCCTACAACACCGATTCTTGTTTTCTTTGCAAGGGATTCTCTGTAGATTGTCTTATAGAAGCTGCAGTCCTCATAAAGCATTTCAACACTGTCGATGTTATACTCCTCAAGCACCTTGCCCCAGCGCTCCTCCATGCCCATTTCATACTGAACGGGAACGAAGCCTGATGTAAGATAGCTCTTTACTGCGCCCTTTCTCCATTCATCTGTTGTAAGATAAATATGGTGAACGCCTTCCTTTGCAAGCTTGTAGATACACATATTGTTGAGATACTTGCCGAGCCCCTTGCCTCTGAATTCGGTCTTCATGCCAACCATGTGCATATCACCGACACCATCCTGATTGATAGCAGTGATAGTACCGACATGCTCACCGTTGTAGTCCAGGAAGAATACATCGGTATAGGGATTACAATGCTCGTCACCGCAGATGCAGTCATCGAAGAATTCGGGTGCTGTATCGTCACCGACAAGACCGTTCTTGCAGCATTCTACCCATGCTGCCTTATCTGCCTCACAGCTGTAATTTGAAAAAGAATATCCCTCGGGAAGCTTGAAAAGCTCTACATCCTTCCCGTCATTGATCCAATACATTTTTAACTGTGCCATAGGAACCACTCCATACTTTTTTATTTATATTAATAAGATAACACACCGTAAAACTTCCGTCAATTCTTTTCGGAGAATTATTAATAAATTATTACAATGAAATTGACATACCGCCTCTTCTGTGCTATGTTAGACTTAACAAATTTAAGGAGATAAGAAAATGAAAAAAGTATTATCCTTGTTTTTATCACTTGTTCTTGTTTTCACAATAACCGCATTTGCCGCTCCCGCCGCCAATGCAGGTGAGGGAAATACCTATTATCTCGATTCGGAAAACGGTGACAACAGTAATTCGGGCATGTCCCCCGAGCAGGCATGGAAGGACCTTGACGGCTTTGCAGCTTGTCCCAAGCCTCTTGAAGGCGGTGACACCGTGCTTTTCAAGGCAGGCTGTACCTTTGAATGTGAGGTGACTCTTACACTTGCCTGCACCGAGGATGCTCCCTTTGTTATTTCCTCCTACGGTGAGGGTGAAAGACCTCTTCTTTACACAAACGGAGCTACAGAGGTTTTCAAGCTCATTGACTGCTCTTACATCACAATTTCAGATCTTCAGATTACAGCACCTAACGGCGGCGGCATCTGGATTGATACGATAAATGCAGAAAGCCGCGGAATCACCATTGAAAATGTTTATTTCTACGGACTTCCCAACGGCAAGGTAACAACCCGTGATGATTTTTCCCGCGGTGCGGCGGCAGCCCGTGCTGCAGTTATGGTAAAGGGGCTTCCCGCAAATTCCCGCTATCCCGTAAATGACCTGACCATCAGAAACTGCGAGGTTTATGACAGTGCAAACGGCTTTATGATATGGGGCTCATGGAACGACCAGCAGAATCCCTGGAGCGGAGAAAAGGACCCCGTATATAACACAGGAGTTCTCATTGAGGGCTGTTACTTCCACGAAATGGATGCAGAGGCAGTAGTTGTCGGTATCTGTGACGGTGCTCTTGTTACTAATTGCCGTGCAATAAACACCTGTCAGGGTGAGGGGCTTGACGAAAACGGTGAAATTCAGTATTTCACCGCAGCTATGTGGTTCTGGGGTTCTGAAAACAGTACAATCCAGTACTGCGAAATCGCAGGTCAGAAAAACTACGGCGACGGCATGTCCGTTGACTTTGACTCCGATTCAAACAACTGCACATATCAGTATATCTACTCCCACGATAACATGCGCTTCATGTGCAACAACGCAAAGGCTGAGCCCCAGCAGAACAACACCGTAAGATACTGCCTTTCCGTTAACGACAACAAAGGCAGAAGTGCTATGGCATCAGGCAACGGTGAAAATAACTTTAAGTTCTATAACAACACTCTTATAAACAGCGGTGAAATTCAGTTCTATCACCTTACTAACTCCCTTATTGCAAACAATATTTTTGCTGCTCAGAGCGGTGCTCCCATGAACTGCACTCTTACAGATGAAATCACAGCAGGCAACACATATTCAAACAACTGCTATTACAACACCCTTACTCTTATGTGCGATCCCCTTGCAATGAATACCGATCCCGGTTTTTCAACAGATGAGCTTATTGAAGCATATCAGCTTGCTATCAATTCTCCCCTTATCGGCAAGGGCATGAAGATTGAAGACGGTCTCACAACCGACTTCTTCGGAAATGAAATTGAAAGCTACAATATCGGCTGCTATATGGGCAAGGGTGAGAAGCCTGAAGCCGCAACAGAAAACATTTTCCAAACTCTTATAAGACTTTTAAGAAATCTCTATGAAAGACTCATACATGAATACAACGTTATCGTAAGAGAACTTCAGGAATCTCTTGCAAAATAACAAAAAACAGGCAGATTGCTGAATACAGAAAAAGAGGTAATACGGATAATTTCCGTATTACCTCTCGTTTTTTATATTCCGAAGCATTCGCGGTTTGTTCCGTAGAAAATGTCGCTGTGCCCTGCAAGGCGTCTGCACATTTCCTCAAGGAAATCCCAGTTATCAAAAAAGTCAAACTCGTAGCTGTGTCCCCATATATAGAGAAGCTTCGGTGTATCTGCTTCAAGTGCAAGGAAGGAATCTATCATTTCAAGACAACGGTCAGTATTCTTATGATGCACGGTGGGAGAGAAAACATAAAGATCGTCCTGAAGCTCAAAGCTGAAGGATGGCACGGTGGTCCTTGAATATTTAACACCTGTGTTTTCCTTTATAACGTCTGCCACACGTCGGTCAAAATTCACTCCGCCGCCGGGATATGCCATACCCACAACCTCATAGCCGCAGAGAGCGGACAGATTTTCCCTGTCCTTTTCCACCTGATAAATTATTTCCTCCTGTGAAAGTGAGGGCAGCATGGGATGGGTAAGGGTATGCACTGCAACCTCGTGCCCTTTATAAAGAGAAGCAACCTCTTCGGGGAAAATCTTATTGTGCTGAACACTTTTTTCGCCGTAGGTCAGCACATTTTCGGTTCCGAGCAGCTCGGAATTCAGATTGAATGTACCGCGAAGCCCGTATTTATTGAAGCATTCAATAAGTCTTCTGTCCTGGGTTACACCGTCGTCATAGCTGAAGGTTACAGCCTTAAGCCTTCCGTCAAACATTTTCCCTTGCCTTCTTTTCTTCATATTCCCTGATAATTTCCCTTGTTTCAAGAGGCTTATCGGTAATAATACCGTCAACACCGAATTCAAGAAGCTTTTCTATGGTCTTTCTGTCGTTGACTGTCCATACATTGACCTTTATGTCAAGTGCATGTGCGATATCAACAATTTTCTTATTGACGACAATTGATGCGGGGTGAATTATATCGCAACCGAGTTTCTTTACCATGAAGAAGGGATATACGATAAAACGGCACACGGAAGGATGGGAAATCGGATACAGGAATGCTGTTTTGCATCTTGCATCAATTTCCTTTACTGTTTTAAGCACCTCGGGAGAGAAGCTTGAAATAATAACCCTGTCAAGACATCCGTATTTTTTCACCGCCTTAAGGGTTTCTTCAACAAGACGTCCGATATTACTGTCCTTGGGACACTTAAGCTCAATGTTGATTATTTCACATGAGCTTGCCGATGTGATTTCAAGAAACTCATCAAGGGTAGGAAGAGGAGTGTCCTTAAAATCCTCGGAAAAATATGAGCCGAAATCAAATTTTTTAAGCTCATCGAGGGTATATGATGTAATTTCACCTCTGCCGTCAGAGGTAGCATCAATTGTATAGTTGTGACAGATTACGGGCACACCGTCTTTCGTAAGATGAACATCGGTTTCAAAGCCGTCGGTGCCTTCATTTATAGCGGTCACAAATGCGGGAATTGTATTCTGGGGTGCTTTTTTGTTTGCACCTCTGTGTGCGATAACCTTGCAAGACATTTTCTGTATTTCTCCTTATTCAGCGACTGCATCAAGCACAGCCTGTAAATCAATATCAATATTTCTGCTCATAAGAGCATCTGTTTTTTCAAATGAGGGAGCATCCCTGTAAAGATCTGATGCATATTTTGCAATTGTGTCATCAGAGGGAGTACCCGTAAAACGCGTTACGGAATAAACATTCTTATCCGTAACCTCATTATCAGTATATGTCAGCGCAAACATGAAATAAGTAATTCCTTCACTTATCTGCGCAATACAGCCTATATCACTTATTGTGGTTTTCTTGTCGGGATTCTGTGCAAGAAAGCCTCTGACATAGATTGCAGCTGAAGAGACAGCAGTCTGCTCAACCTCAATATATTTATCATTTTCTGCAGATATTTTGGCAAAAATTTCACCGCAGGCGGCTTTTACTGACTCATCACATGAATTGTAGCGCTCTTCCAGCTCCGCGAAGGGCTTCACCTCATCAACGGATATTCCGTATTCGGTGAAGATCTTCTCATATACTACAAGAAGAGCCTGTGCATCCTCGTTGAATTTTTCAAGAAATTCATAATTTTCCTTTATTTTTTCAAATGCACCGTAGTTTCCGACCTTATTTTTATCTGCATCGGGAAGCAGGCTGTAAGCTTCTTCAATTTCTGCAATAAGTAAATCTGTTTCCAACGAAATTTCCGTAATACTGCTGATTTTATCCTCAACCGATTTCACCTGTTCACCCTTCATACACGAGCAAAAGCAGAAAGCAACCATAATTATGCACAGAATTACTGCAATAAGTTTCTTCATTACAACACGCCTTCCGTGATACTTTTATTTATTATAGAATTATATCACAAACAATACAGGCATTACTGCACAAATAAAAAATATCATTTTGTGCAAAATATACCCTTAAATTGTCTATTTATGGAAATTCAGTATTGACAAGTTGTGAAAAATGCTATATCATAAATTCAATTAATAGATAATTTTTTTTGATAATTTTTTATAATCGGTGATATAAATGGACATCAGAAACTTAAAAACCTTCTTAAAGGTTTCAGAGCTCAACAATTTCACAAAGGCGGCAACAGTGCTTGGCTATTCACAGTCGGCAGTAACAGTACAGATGCAGCAGCTCGAAACAGAGCTGGGCGTTCCGCTTTTTGACCGAATCGGTAAGAACATAAAGCTTACGCAGTTCGGTCTCAATTTCATTGAGTATGCAAACGGTGTTATTGAAGCAATTGAAAAGGCGCAGAATTTTGCAACACAGAGCGAGGATATGAAGGGAACAATCCGCTTCGGTCTTGTTGACTCAATCTTAAAGTCCTGCTTCATTCCTATTTTCCCCGAATTCAACCGCCGTTATCCCCACATCAACTTAAGTATTTTTGTGGGATCTGCAAGAGAAATTGAAGCAAAGGTACGCGCAAACGAGCTTGATTTGTGCTATATGCTCGACTACAAGGTTCCGAGAAAGGAATGGGTGCGTGTACGTGAAGAAGTCGAGCCTATCATTTTCGTTACAAACCCCGAAAATCCCCTTGCTGAAAAGGAAGAGGTCACCTTTGAGGAAATCACAGGCGAAAAGCTTATTCTTATGCCCCAGGGCGAAGGCTACAGATATCTTTTCGATGATGAGCTTGCAAAGAGAAATCTTTTCGTAACTCCCTCAATTGAAATTGCAAATACAGACACAATCATGCGTCTTACAAGAACCTCAAATTATGTTACCATGCTTCCCGTATTTGAGGTAAGAAAGAGCATTGAAGAGGGCTCACTCAAGAAAATCAACGTTCCCGAATGTGAGTTCAATCAGTGGTCACAGCTTGCATATCTCAAGGGCAAGGCAATGACCCCCCAGCTTCAGGTATTCATTGACACGGTGCTTGAGCTGCTTCCTCCCATAATTAAATAAAGCAAAAAAAGGAGCCGTAAAACACGTTTACAGCTCCTTATTTTTTCAGTCTATTCTGTCTTCAAGATTTTCAAGCCCCACAGCTATACGCAGAATAACTCTTGCATCTGCCGAGGTAAGGGCATCCCCGCTAATTATGTTTGCAGCCTTATATACCTGCGATGAAGCATCGGTCTCATCAAGACCTACTGCCGCGCGAAGTGCAAGACGTGCATCTGCCGAGGTTATTTTTCCGTCACCGTCAACATCACCGGGAAAATAGCGGTCATTCAGCACATTTACGGTAAATTCCGTCATGAAGCCCTCATATTCCGCAACAACGGTCTTTTCTCCTGCTTCTGCACTGTCGAAGCCTGAAAATATGATGCCACTGTCAATAAGTCCCGTTGTTTTATCGGTATAGCAAAGAAAAATTTTTATACCCTGCGGGTCGAATTCCTCACCTACAAAATACAGCCTCTTTGCATCGGACATATCAGCATCGATTTTATACAGAATATGATTTATGTCCGCATATCCGATTTTTTCACTGTAAAGCTCTGTCGTATTTCCGTACGGCGGGGCTTTGTTTATTTCAACAACAAGATTTCCGTCCTCATAAGTAAAGCCGAAAACCGAAAAGCCCGCAGACAAGGAAGGTGAACAGATTTTCTCGTTTTTTCCCGTCAGCACACAATATTTATATATACCGTCGGAAAGTGAATACAGAAGCTCACTGCCCGCAGAGGAAAGGCGGGCAAAATTTCCTATCCAGTGACCGTTTTTGCCTGATTCCCACACATCGGTAATATCGGCAAGCTCACTGCCGTCATCTGCACACATAAGCCTTCCGTTTTCACTGTCTATGTAGTAAAGACTGTTGCCTATAAGCTGAAATTCCGATTCAGAGCATTGCCAGTAATAATCATCGTATGTTGTGTCCGTAGGGTATGAATCAAAATCCGAGGCATTGTGCTTTTCTTCCTTAAGCCCCTTTGTGGAGCGCAGGAAATATTCATGCCCCAAGGCACCTGCCGCACCGCCGTCATGCGAGCTCCATGAAATATCGTCCCATGTAACGTCAACATGATAAGCCTCATCATTTATATAAATGATATTCCACGCATGATTGAGCTTGTCCGAAGCACAGTAATAATTTTCTATGCCCACACGGTCAAGAAGATACATATATGCCATGGCATAGCCCTGACACACCGAGGCACGGTTTACAAGTGCGGCATAAGCCGTATGGTCCCCGCCCTCAACATTTTTATATTTATACTCGTTTATTACGCAAAGCCTGTCATGAAGAAGCAGTGCCTTTGTCACATCGTCAAGCGACGGATTGTTTTCAATTCCGTCAAGCAGCTCATCGGCAGTCTTTTTCATTTCGGAAAAGCACTCCGCATATTCCTCTGCGGTATCTGCAAAATCACGGTAAGAAAAGCTGAGCTCACGCAATATTTCATTATCCGAGGAATAGACTATCCTGTGAACATTGAAGGCTTCGGGCAGACAATAAAAAATATAGGTAAGCAGTGCATCCTGCGCTTCAACGGGAAGAGAAGCACTGCTGATATCAACCGTCTGCTGTGCTGATGATATATAATCAAGAAGAATTTTCTTCAATTCATCAATGCTCACATATTCCTCAAGAGTTTCCTTCGCCCCTCTGTAGTCCCAACTGACATTGTGGGCAAGATGATATTCAGGCTCTGCACAAGCCGTTGTGCGTACAGTATCTTCTTCAGCCTCTGCACCGATTACCGTCATACAAAGCAGCATAACGGATGCCGTCAGCACACATAATGTTTTCCTGAAAAACATAATTCACCCCGAAAAGCTTATTCAACTTCAGTTTATCATACAAGGCGGGCTGTTTTCAACAGTAAAATTTTTGCAAAAAAAACGGAGCTGTAAAAGCTTTGGTCTTTCACAGCTCCTGAATTTTTATTTCATTTTTTCCTGAAGGAACTTCACTGCCATGCCGATATCTCTTGCCGGATCATCGCCGACTTCTCTTTCGATTGTAAGGAAGCCCTTATAGCCGATATCATTGAGAGCCTTAAGGTAGTTATCCCAGGGCACACTGCCTTCACCGAGGGGAACCTCTTCAAAGGAGGGAGCAGTTACAAGTGCATCGTCATGCTTGATGCCGTAAATGAACTCGGGGTCCTTGAAGTAGTGCATTACACCATCCTTTGCATGGGTGTGAACGATATAATCCTTAAGATTATGAACAGCACCTGCGGGGTCGTCGCCTGTAACCATTACAAGGTTTGCGGGGTCAAGGTTTACACCTACACCTGTTGAGCCGAGAGTGTCAAGGAAGTTTTTGAGAACAAGTGAGGTTTCGGGACCTGTTTCAACTGCAAAGTGTGCATTTATGGAGTCTGCATAGCGGGCAAGCTCACCGCATGCCTCCTGCATAATCTTAAAGCGGGGATGCTCCTTGTCCTCGGGAACAACACCGATGTGGGTTGTAACAATATCTGTTTCAAGGTCCTTTGCAAGGTCAAGAATTCTCTTTGACTTTTCAATAAGCTCGGGATTCATTTCGGGACGATAGAAGCCGCAGCCAAGGTCACCGCAAAGTGCGGAAATAACAAGACCGTTGTCCTTGACGAGCTTAAGGAATTCCCTTCTTTTTTCGGGTGAAAGATTCTCGGGAGCCATTTCACCTCTTGTGGAGTAAACCTGAATACCCTTTGCACCAAGCTGGGCAGCCTTTTTAACCGCTGTGGGAATATCAGTTCTGAATGAATTGATTATTATACCAATAGGAAAATTATACATCGGAATCACCTTTATTTATTTTTTATAATTGCAGAAAAGTCCGTCATGGCACGGAAAAGTGGGCAGAAATTGCCGTATTTGCTGTTTTCGGCGGTGGCAAGGCGTACAAAGGTACTCCGAACCGCCGAAAACAGAGCATTTTACCACTATATGTGAGGCACAGCAGTAAATCTCTTATGTAAAAATAAAGCAGTAGCAAAAAACCATACTTTTTGTCGTGCGTCAAAGACGGTGATTTGTGCGCATCTTTTCCAAATTAATGATACTTGGGAAGATAGTCGCCGTGTGCTTCAATAAGGTCATCGCAGAGATTTACAATTTCGTCAATTGAAAGCTCAGAGGAGGTATGAGGATCAAGCATTGCAGCCTGATAGATAGCATCCTTTTTAAGAGTAACTGCTGCTTCAATTGTAAGAAGCTGAACATTTATCATAAGTCTGTTCATTGCAGCAAGCTGCTCGGGAAGATTTCCCTGATAGCAGGGCTGAATGCCGTACTTGTTTACAAGACATGCAACCTCAACGCAGGCTTCTGCGGGAAGATTGGGAATAAGACCGTGGTTGATAACATTACCGCCGATTTTATATGCCTTGTCTGTGGTGATAGCCTCCATGATGTAGGATGCGTATTCGTGGGTTCTTTCGTGCTTTACATCGTCTGTAAGGTAAATCTTTCTGTCATCCTGCCAACGGGCAATCTGATTCACGCAACGACGGGGATATTCATCAAGAGGAATGTTGTAGCGGTCGATAAGCTCGGGATACTTTGCCTTAATGAAGAAGTTGTTGTATTCTGCATTATGCTCACTTGATTCTGTGCAGTAGTGACCGAAGCGGCGGATATATTCATATCTTACAAGGTCATACTTGTCGGTATGGTCGCCGTTGAGAACATCAATAGCTCTCCTTCTGATTTCGGGATAAAGGTCTGTGCCGTCTGCATCCTCAATTTCAAGAAGCCAGCCCATGTGGTTGATGCCTGCAATTTTTTCTCTGATAGGCTCTGTGAAGGGAATGCCGAGGTCATTGAGAAGACCTCTTGTGCAAGTCTGAACACTGTGGCAGAGACCTACAGTCTTAATGGGAGTATATCTCTGCATGTAGCCTGCAAGCTGTGCCATGGGGTTTGTATAGTTAAGGAAGTAGGCATTGGGACAAACCTCAGCCATATCGTCTGCAAAATCCTTAAGCACGGGAATGGTACGAAGAGCCCTGAAAATACCGCCGATGCCGTTTGAGTCAGCGATTGTCTGACGAAGTCCATATTTTTTGGGCACCTCAAAGTCAATTACGGTGCAGGGCTCATAGAGACCTACCTGAATTGCATTCACAACAAAGTTTGCACCGCGCAGGGCTTCCTTTCTGTTCTCAACACCGAGATGCTTTGTGACAACCGCACGGGACTCGTTTATATTTCTGTTGAGAGAATTTATCATAATAAAAGACTCTTCGAGTCTCTGTCCGTCAATATCATAAAGAGCAATTTCACATTCACGAAGTGAAGGGGTAAGCAGAACATCACCTAAAACATTCTTTGCAAAAACGGTGCTGCCCGCGCCCATAAAGGTTATTTTCATAGATTGACCTCCCGTATAAAAAAATTAAAGTCATAGACTATAGCCTATGACTTTAGTTTACTTTAATAAGTATTATCCGTCAAGATATTATTGGAATTCTTCCTGCTTTTTTCTTCCGAGGGTCAGGAAAAGAACCGCACCTGCAATTATAACAACTGCAAAAAGAACAAGAAGGAATGCAAGGGGGGCACCGTTACCGATCTGCTCGGGCATTGTGTCCGTGATATTATAATCGGGACTTACTCCGGGATTTTCAAAGGGCTTTGTTTCCTGGGGATCGGCAATTACGGGAACAGTTACTATTTCCTGAGGGATATACTGCTGTACGGTTGTGGATTCAACAGAAGGAACGGTAGTTGCGGGAGCTGTTGTTGAAGGAACGACAGTGGTTGCTTCCTCTCTTCTTGTAGTGGTCTCCTCTTTCTTTGTAGTGGATTCCTCTTTTCTTGTGGTTGATTCTTCCTTTACCGTGGTTTTCTCCTCGGGATGCTCAAGGTCATAGATAATCTGCTTCTTTTCCTTATAGGGGTCAACCTTGTTGATCTTTGCCGCCGTCTTTATTTCGGAATTCACACCGACAAAGGAAACGGGAATAAGGTCAGCAAGAGCGACCGAAGCCACGGGGGTAAGATGTGCACCGTCAGATGTAAATGAGGGGCAAAGAGCATATTTATCGGCAGGATTTGCAAGCGGTGAGCAATCAATATAGCCGTCGGCATATTTATTGGTCTTTATCCATCTTGTAAGCTCATCGCACATGTCCTGCATCTGCTGTGTCCATACAACGTCGCCTGTCTGTCCGAGGAAGGCTCTTTCGTAGCCCTTCCATGCAGTTTTTGTAAAGAAATAAATCTTTATGCCGTTGTCATGTGCCATGTCGATAAGATCTTTATAGCCGTTTATGATATCCTGTGTTGTGGGATGAGGAACATCGGCACCCATGGATTTTGAGAACTGATGAAGAATGTCATTGAGACCGATTTTTACAAAAATGTATTTTACACCCGTAATTTCAATGGCATCACGTGTAAAACGGTCTATCATTGCATCGCCGTAGAGATTCCCGATGATACCCGTGCCGTCACTGAGAAGCTTATTTGCAACAACCGCTTCATTTACGACACCGATGTTGGTAATACCTGCATTCACAAGCTTCTGTGCGAAATAATAATAGGTGTTGTTTACAAGTGTTGAGTCACCGATAAACACCGCAGTGCCTGCATTTGCATCGGTTGAATATGAATCAATTGCACAAAGGAAGGGGGTTGTGTGATATGTGATTGTGCTTGCGGAAATATTGACCTCTCTTGCAGATGAAACGGTCTGTGCATAACACTCGGAGGAGCCGCCGCCGAAAACAGAGCGGACACCCATAAAGGTTCTTGCATTTGCAAGACCTGCCGAGGTGATGTAGGTCATATTTGCGAAATAAAGGCTGACACTGAGTGCATCAAGAGCCTCTGTTTTATAGTCTATGGGGTCAGACCACATAGTTTCCCCCTTGGGGATTGTAACACTGCCAAGCCCCCCGTCGAAGGTGATTGCAGCAACGGTGGAGGTGTCAATGGCAGCCTCACCTGCACCCCTGGTTTTTGCAACTGTTGCTTCATTGATTGTTATGGGAGCAGCTCCGTGCTCATTTGAAAACTTGAAGCGCAGCTTTTCACCTGCAGTTGTAACCTTAAGCTCAATTCTTACGGTACTTCTTGCGGGAATAATATCCTGTACACTGACACTCGCCAATGAAATTGAGGAGTCAACAATGCTGGTTGCCCATGTGCATATCCACTTACCTGCAGCCTCGGCGGTAACGGCAAAATTACTGCAGACGGGTACAAGTAAAATAATAAGCGCAAGGAAAACAGATGTAATTTTAGAAAGCTTTCTCATCGACATAATTCCTTTTTGTATAGTTAAAATGATTATACATTACCTATATTCATTTTTCAATATAAAAACCTGCAAATTTCCTTCCAATTGCCGGAAGTCTTATTTATACCGTTCAAGCTGCTCCTTTGTGGGGGCATAGGAGGGATTCGAGCAGCAGGGATATGTAGGTGCAGTGCCGTCGGAGAGCCAGAAGGGTGAAAGAGTATCGTTCCTGAATTTTTCTCTGTCTTCAGCCTTTCTGAAATCAGGCACATCAAAGGGGATACTGCCCTCAATTATGCTTCTGTGTGATAAAATTGCAACACCGGCAAGTGCAGTGGCAAAATATACATCAAACTGATGGGGAGTTTTTGTTCTTATGCTGTTGAAGAATTCTCTTATAACAAAGAAGTCTCCGCCGCCGTGACCCGAGTCACCGATAAGCTTTTTTTCGGCAGCTGAAATTTCAGGCTTATAGAAATTGACTTCTTTTTTACCCTCGGGAATCTGCCATGCGTTATAACGAAGCATTACCTTATCGGTGCCGCGGACATTTTCAATCTGTCCCTTTTCACAGCAAAGACGGTATGAGTTACCGTGCGCACCGAAGGCAGAGCAGCCTGTTACCTTGAAAACAGAGCCGTCGGTATTGAGAATTGAAATAATTGCAGCCACATCAGCAACATGTGAGCCGCTGGGGCAATCCGCGGGAAGCGGCGCATATACGGGCATGGCAGTTACTCTTTTCGGGAAGCTGCCTGTTGCCGCCATAATGGGAGCCAGTGAATGAGTGATATAATATGAACGGGGAAGAAAATTCCTCCAATGCTTTTCATAGGGGCGGACGGAAAGCACTGCCTTTGTATCATACCAATCCATAGGATGATTGTATTCACCCTCGGCATAATATATCTTACCGAGAGAGCCGCCCTCATAGACGCGCTTCATTTCACGGTTGAAATCCATAAAGGGATAGTTTTCCGCAAGCATATAAATTGCTTCACTTTTTTCAGCCGCCTCGCAAAGCCTTACACCCTCTGCCATTGTGCCGTTTGAAATACATTCGCTTAAAACATTGATATTTTTTTCAAGACACTTTATTGCATATTCCGCATGCTCGGGGAAGAAATTGCAAAGAAGCACTGCATCAAGCCCGTGATTCAGGAATTTATCAAAATCGGTATATACGGCAGCACCCTCAATTTCAGCACCCGCCGCTTTTATCTTTTCTTCATCCTTTTCACAGACGGCAACAACTTCACCGCCGTTTATCCTTATTTCATTTAAAAAATCGGAGCCTCTTCTTAAACCGAAAATTCCTATGCGAAGCTTTTCCATAATATCACCTTACACAAACATTAGTATGAGAAGTGCCGCAAAGGACACTGCAATTCCGACAATTTCTCTTTTTGAGGGCTTGTTCGGAGTAAAGCAACAGATAATTGTGGAAATTATCATAACACCGCCCGTAACAAAGGGATACTGTGCGGAAGCAGGCAGATGTGCAAGAGCAATAAGCAGAAGGAAATTTCCCACTCTGCAAAGCACACCGTAGCCGCCCATGCTTAAAAGAGCCTTTTTTGAAAGCTTCCTTCCCTCACCCTTTACAAAGGGCAGGAAAACAAGGCAGATAACAAGGGCTGTTGCAGCAATCAGAATTGAATAGCCTGCATCCGAGGTCTTTTCGTATGGTGCATTGCTGAAAATAGTGGAAAGCACACCCGACATGCCGTTGAGCATGAAAACACCGATATAGTAAATATAACCCGACTTCTTTTCGCCCTTTCTGACTGTCATAAGAAGAGACAGCATGAGAAGAGCATAGCATATTCCCTTGCCGAGGGTAATCTCCTCGTTGAAGAAAGCAATGCCCGCAACCGACGGAAGAATCATACCGCCGAGCATTGCAAACATGGAATAAAGGGAAAGATTTATGCGTCCCAGCGCCTTAAGGCTGAAATATGTATAGCCTATGGAGTCAAGGGCAGCAAAGAATGCCATAAGCATTGAAAAATGCGTATATTCAAAGCGGAAGCTGTTTATCGCAAGAAGCACCAGAAGTCCCACAAGGGATGCACCTGCAGAAAAAACAAACATAGCCCGCAAGGAATTGCCGTATTCCTTTTCAAATATTCTGTTGAAGAAAAACTGGAAGCTGAACATTGTTACAGCCGCCAGAAGAATTCCGTAATAAACCATTTTTTATTTCCTTTTGCTCAGTAACCAATCAATAAGCTCTGCTTTATATGTATAATCCCATGCGTTATGATGCACACCGGGAAGACGGGTATAAATATATTCCTTGCCTGCCGCCTCAAGCTTTTCGGCAATTTCATCGGAATAGAAAACATTTACGGTTTCGTCAGCTGCACCGTGAATCATCCATACAGGCATGGTTATTTTATCTGCATTCCAGGGCATGCCTCCGCCGCAGCAGGGAGCAATAGCCGCAAAAAGGTCCTGCCTGTCCATAGCAGTAAGCCATGTGCCGTAGCCGCCCATACTGATGCCTGTGAGATATACACGGGTCTTGTCCGCCTTATAAAATTCAATTTTTTCTTCAATAAATTTTATAATTGATTCAACTCTTGCAGTCCAGAAGGTTTCCTTGGGACACTGAGGCATTACAAAAATGCATTCCCTGTCATTATCCTGTAAAAACTCCGAAAAGCCGTGAACATCAACAAGAGAAAGCTCCTCTGCGGTGTTACCCCTCTCCCCGGCTCCGTGAAGCTGAAAAACAATGGGAAGCCCCTCCTTCATTACGGCGGGGGTATATTCAACATAATTTAAAATTTCATTATCGAAATATTCTTTTCTTATCATCTCAAAAGCTCCTTTTCAATCAGCTCTTCAATGCTTACCGTAATTTCATCGGCAAGCTCTTTTATATAGCCGACACCGTTTGCCATAGCATAGGAATAAAATTCCTTTATCATAGCCTCGTCATTGACATTGTCACCCACGGCAATAATATCTGCCTTCTCACCGCCCGCAAGGCCGAGAAGCTTATATATTCCCTGTGCCTTGTCCATTCCCAAAGGAACAATATCAATGCAGGTTCCGTTCTGCAGAGGATTTACATATTTTCCGAATTTTTCCTTTATCTGTGCAGTAACCGCGGCGGCAGACTCAAAATCGGGCAAAGCCGTGCTTATCTGATTGAAATACGGGATTTCACCCACCTCGGAAAGCCTTATTCCCTCAGCATCGGGAAAGGCAAAGTTATCGACACTGATGTGCCTGTCATTACATATAGCCGCAAAAAAGCCGCCAAGAGAAAAGAAAAACTCTATAAGAGGCACGGCAACGGCTCCGTCACAGCGGATGTCGGAAACAATATTATAATCCTTATCAACAATTACGGCACCGTTGCAGGCAAGAAGATAGTCTATGGGGATGTTCTTTTCCTTTATTTCCTCAAAGAACTCCTTCTGTCTTCCGCTTACAACGCAGAAAAGGTTGCCCCTTTCCTTCCATTTCCCGATAGCCTCAAGCTTTTCCGCGGTAATACCGCCGTGATTCAGAGTGCCGTCATAATCAGTACAGATAATTTTCATACTCTTTGCCTTAAGCCTTATATGCTTCAATTACCTTTAATACGGCGCCCTCGAATGCTTCGTCCATCATTTTTTCAAGCCCGGGGATCATAGCCTCCACCTCGCGTGCATATTCCACTGTGGGACGGGTTCTGGGGTGGCGGGGAGTAAATACGGTACAGCAATCCTCATAGGGGCGGATTGATATATCAAAAGCATCAATCTTTCTTGAAATTACAACAATCTCGTTCTTATCCATACCGATACAGGGACGGAAAACGGGAAGTGTTGCACATTCGTCGGTGCATTTCAGTGCGTGGATGGTCTGGCTTGCAACCTGACCGAGGCTTTCACCCGTAACAAGAGCATCTGCGCCCTGCCACTCGGCAATGCGGGAAGAGAGCTTCATCATAATTCTTCTCATGGTTACTGTGAACATTTCCTCGGGACAGTAGTCTCTTATTGCCTCCTGAAGTCTTGTAAAGGGAACGGTAAAGAGATTTATTCTGCCCGAATACATTGAAACCTTGCCCAGCAGCTCATGAACCTTCATTTCTGCAAGCTCCGAGGTATAGGGAGGCGAAGCAAAGTGAACCGCAGTAAGGCGCACACCTCTTTTTGCAATCATATATGCCGCAACGGGAGAGTCAATGCCGCCCGAAATAAGAATACATGCTCTGCCTGCAGTGCCTGTAGGCATACCGCCTGCGCCGGGGAGCTGTCTGCCGTGGATATATACACCGTTGTCTCTTACCTCAACTGCAACGGTAACCTCGGGGTTATGCACATCTACCTTAAGACCTCTTATCTTTGAAAGCAGGAAGCCGCCTACCTCATCGCAGATTTCAGGGGACTTCAGCGGGAAGTTCTTATCCGCTCTTTTTGCAGTTACCTTGAAGGTCTTTGCAAACATAAGGTCCTCCATGAGGTATTCATAGGCAGTATTTTTTATTACCTCAATATCCTTTTCGCAGACTGCGGCACGGGCAATACCTACGGTGCCGAAAACCTTGCCGATACGGGAAACTGCCTCATCAAGGTCAATGTCCTCATTTTCGGGAGTGACAACTATTGTGGACTGAGCCTTTCTGTATGTAAAATTACCGAGAGAGGATATTCTCTCCTTGATATTTTTGATAAGCATATCCTCAAATGTGGAGCGGTTAAGCCCCTTGAGTGCAAGCTCGCCGTCTTTAAGTAAAATAATTTCCTTCATTTTCCGTTTTCCTTCTATTATAATTTTGTTCTTATACTGTTGAGTGCTTCGTTAAGGGTATTTACAAAAGCATCGATTTCCCTTGGGGTGGTGTATCTTGAAAAGCTGATTCTTATTGCAGAATCAATAAGATTCGGCGCAACACCAAGCGATGAAAGCACCTCACTTCTGTGTCCTTTTTTACAGGCAGAGCCTGCAGAAACATAAATTCCTCTTTCAGACAGGTAATTTATAAGTACCTGCGAGGGTATTCCCGTTACGGACATATTCACGATATTGGGAATTGCGTCCCGCGGGGAGTTTATATGTATGCGGGAATTATCCTTTATGAGTGACAGGAAATATTCCCGCAGTTTTCTTGTTTCTTCAAGCTGATAAGAAAGATTGGGCAATGCATTCACCGCCGCCCCGAAGCCTGCTATTGCCGGAAGTGACTCCGTGCCTGAAAACAGACTGTTTTCCTGTCCGCCGCCGAAAACAACGGGCTTTATATTAAGCCCCTTTCTTATGTAAAGTGCGCCCACACCCTTGGGAGCGTGAATTTTATGACCGCTTACGGTAAGAAGATCAATTCCCGTTTTTGCGGGCTTTACGGGAAGCTTGCCGAAGCCCTGTATTGCATCCACATGAATAAGCGCGGGAGCTGATACTCTTTTTACCGCACGGGATATCATTTCCACGGGATTTATTGCACCCGTTTCATTGTTTACAAGCATACATGATACAAGTATTGTGTTTTTATTTATTGCAGTCATAAGCTCCATGGGGTCAAAGCTGCCATCCTTTGTGGGAGTAAGCATTACAACCTGAAAGCCCTGCTCCTGGAGCGCTTCCATACACCTCATAACCGAGGGATGCTCAAGTTTTGTGGTTACGATACGGTTTCCCATTTTCCTGCGTGCATTTACCGCACCGAAAATTGCGGTATTATTTGCAAGTGTGCCCGAATGGGAAAAGTATATTTCCGCAGGGTCTGCACCCAGTGCATCGGCAAGTGCTTTTCTTGAGCCTTCAAGCACTGTTTTTGCCTTTACCCCGAAGGAATGAACTGCCGAGGGATTGCCATAGACCTCTGTCATCACATTCATTGATGCTGAAGCCGCTTCTGGGCATACCCTTGTTGTGGCAGCATTATCAAGATATATCTCCAAATTGATTTCACCCTTTTGAAAGTTTACTGATTCATCAGATATTAACCTATATTACATTATACTTTGAAACAATAAAACTGTAAACAATTTTTTGAATATATTCAGCTTTTATGTCAATAATACGATTGAATCATCCGCGAGAAAGGATTTATATATGAAAAAACGCAGAAAAATACGGCTTGGCAGCTTTCTTACGGCACTTGTTGTTGCCCTCGGAATATGGGGAATTACGGGAAATGTAAAAGCGCACACCTACAAACGGGAAATTGACCTTGCCAATCAGAATGCTCTTTTTGAGCTGTCGGAATACTTTGACAATATTGAAGCCACCCTCACAAAAAGCCTTTATGCAGGCTCGGGGGAAATGATGAGCACCCTTACAAGCAGACTTCAGAGAGACACCGCAGGAGCAAAGGAAAGTCTTGCTTCCCTGTCTGCAGGAGAGGTATCACTTTACAACACATACAAATATCTCTCACAGGTCGGTGAATTCACGGAATATCTCGGCAGAAAAGCGGCAAACGGAGAAAGGATAAGCGAAGAGGAAAGAGAAACTCTGCGCACTCTCTGCTCCTATGCGGTAAGCCTCTCACTGAAGTTTGAGCAGATGTCTTCCCTTTTATGTGCAGATTATTTTACCTTTGAAGAAATTTCCGATGAGCTTATAAAAACAGATACGGGCAGTGAAAGCACGGTATCATACCTTGACAGCATTTCCGATACGGAGCTTACCTTTGAAAACTACCCGACTCTTATTTATGACGGACCTTATTCGGACAATATTCTTTCAAAATCCTCCGTTCTTCTTGAAAATGAAGCTGAAATTTCAAAGGAAGAGGCAAAAAAAATTGCCGCTGATATTCTCGGCATTGAAGAAAAATTTTTAGTTGAAGAAAAAAACACTGACGGTAAGCTTGCCGCCTACTGCTTCAGAACAGACAGCTACAATATTTCAATAACGAAAAAGGGCGGCTATCCTCTTGAAATAATCTCTTCAATTGAAGCAGGTGAAGCGGTGCTTTCACAGGCAGATGCCACAGAAAAGGCCTCCTTGTTTTTAGGTGAGCTGGGCTTTTTTGATATGGTATCAACCTACACTGCCGTCACAAACGGAATATGCACCATAAATTTTGCCTTCAAGCAGGATTCCTTTATCTGTTATCCCGACCTTATAAAGGTAAGTGTGAATCTTACCGACGGCAGAATCACGGGACTTGAGACCTCGGACTATCTCATGAATCACAAGAAAAGGGATATTCCCGATTTCGTAATAACTCCCGAGCAGGCTATGGTCGATTGCGTATGCCGGGTCACAAAGGTTTCTGCGGCGGTAATTCCCACAGAGGACGGCAATGAAAAATACACCTATGAGCTTCTGTGCGAGGACACTGACGGTCAGCATATTCTGATTTACAAGGATATTGTAACAGGCGAGGAAGCCGACATTCTCATACTTTTATACTCCGACAACGGAACTCTTACAAAATAGAAAGGACAGATTTTATGAAAAAGCTTTTAATTTCACTTACTGCAATTGCAATTATTTCGGCATTATGCCTTTGCTCTTGTAAAAAGGACGGTACTGCTTCATATTCAACCACTGTACCCGCCACAACAAAGGCCCCCGAAACCACAAAGGCAGAAGAAGCAACAAGCACTCTTCGTGACAATATTTCAGAGGCTATGACAGATATGAGAGAGGACCTTTCCGAGGGACTCGAGGATGCCTCCGAAAAGGCATCGGATATCGGCGAGAACATCTCCGAGGGTGTTTCCGATGCGGCGGAAAAGGTCTCCGAGGGACTTGAAAATGCAAGCGAGCGCATGAAGGAAGACATGAACGGTTAAAAAAAGGGCGTAACTGCGATTTTTGCAGCTACGCCGTATTTTTGGTCTTC
This sequence comes from Acutalibacteraceae bacterium, assembly GCA_045638965.1. Taxonomy (GTDB): domain Bacteria; phylum Bacillota; class Clostridia; order Oscillospirales; family Acutalibacteraceae; genus RUG806. Next base: position 52,375 of record JAZUCC010000028.1, read on the forward strand.
AGCAAAGATAAAACCCCCGGTTCTACCGGGGGATAAAAAAGCTTTAGTAAAAATAAAATGTGGCGAGCTATAGCAAGCCACAAAAATTTAGAGGAAAAGCTTAACCTCCGAGTATAATAGAAATGGTTTGGCAGCCGCATTACTAAAATACAAGGAGGTTAAAAACATGTTTAAA